>NZ_JAAHIH010000003.1 GCF_010671925.1 Moorena sp. SIOASIH
TTCGGTGCTATGGAAAGAAGCTCAGTCTCCATCAAATACCTGCGGTGCGACCCCGCGCTTTTTCAAAGCTAAGCGTGAATGCGCACCAAGAGAGCTAAGCGTGAACGCGCACCAAGAGAGGGAAGGAGAAGTTCCCTAATTTCCCCTCTGCTATTTCCTTTTGAGTTTATTCTACGGGATGCCAATATTCGCTCAATAGTCAACCCTTGATATAACTCATCAAAAAACAAATCATTAACATAGTTAGTTGGATCGGAATTGCTGAGCATTTGATGGGCTCCTGCCTGATCAGCTTTCACAAACACATCCCGTAAACGACGCTGCTCATTATCATCAAATTCCAGGGAATGATAGGAATTGAAATTGGAGGTTTTGCTGATCGGACGATAGGGAGGATCATAGTAAATAAAGGTGCTATGATCAGCATATTCCAGAACTTGACTAAAGTCCCTTTGTTCTATTTCAGCAATTTGGAATAGCTTGGAGACAGCTCGCAGATTATTGGCATTCAGAATTTTAGGATTTTTGTATCGTCCTACTGGCACATTAAATTCTCCTTTGCTATTGACCCGATACAGACCGTTAAAGCAAGTTTTATTCAGAAAAACGGTTATGGCAGCCCGCTTGATCCAATTGCGAGCGTAAGAGTTAGCATCTATTTGTTTATTAAAGGTGTTATATTTGTTACGATATTTGTAGTATAATGCTTTCCGACGTTGATCATCTTTGGGCAGGTATGTATTACTAAGCTTTAACAGTTCTGTAATCAGGGATTCAACATCCTGTTGGATAACCTTATACAGGATAATCAGCTCAGGATTGGTATCGAATAGATAAGCTTTATGGATATCGAAACTGTTGACAATATCGAAAAAAACTGCACCTCCTCCCACGAAGGGCTCGATATAAGTCGTCAGAGTTCCCTTGCGTAACTTTGGTGAGTATCTCTCTCGAAGTTGTGGCAGAAGCTGAGTCTTGCCTCCTGCCCATTTTAGCACAGGAGATGCTAATTCTATTTCTTTTTTTAATGGTTTTTGTATTAGGTGAAATGGTTCATAATCTGTTAAATTAGCCACGTTTATAATTAGTAAATTTGCATACAATTAATATTGTATAGCATTTTTATTTGAGATGTAAACCTAGGATTAATATAACAAATAAACAGCTAAAAGGGAACAGGGAACAGGTAAAAGTGAATAGGGAACAGGGAACAGGGAACAGTAGTCAAAATATCCCATTTTTTTTATGCTAACTAAGCATTGGGTTTGATAATATATTTATCAAGGCTATATATCCCTTGTATATTATTATTTGTTGCACCATAACAGATTAAAAATCTAGAGAAAATACTGTCTAAAAAAAAAAAAAATATTTAAAATCATTGATTGTTGATATTTAAAAAAATCTTAATTTATATCAAATCCGGATAATTGTCCACACTTACGATATCCAGACAAAATCTTTCTCCCCCTGCTCCCCTGCTCCCCTGCTCCCCTGCTCCCCTGCTCCCCTACTCCCCTGCTCCCCTACTCCCTACCTTACAAGGGTAGGTTTTTTACAAAGGGGCAAGTATGTACTTTGATTACGTATAAATTCCTAAAAATATGTATCAAAATACACAATGATTTCCGGGATAATTCTCCCCATTTCCTGCTTTTCCGGATTCCCGATTCCCGATTCCCGATTCCCGATTCCCTACTCCCGACCCAAATGTAAAAAACCTACCCCTGTGAGCTACTCCCTACTCCCTACTCCCTATTCCCTGCCCGCACCGCTATCACCAAGAACAGCTACCAAAATTCGGAACAATTCTTCTAAATCAGCTGGAACACGGTACAGATTTAGGTCTTGGGTAACTTGTTTATGCTCTCGGTGCAAAAGTCCAAATTGCCAGATATCCCCTGTAGAAACAGCACCCTCTAAAATCAATTGCTCATTGTCACTCCATAGATCCAGGGCAATTAGTTCTACCGCAAGTTGGGTAAAGCCTCTTTGGATATTAGCATTTTTTGCTTCTATTACCAGCAGTTTACTATCTGTATAAAGATAATAGTCTAGATAACCTTTCAAGTATTCTGTAACAGTGAGGGGATATTCGATTCTTAGCTGGGCTTGAGTATAGTGGACTAAATCAAGTAAGATGGGAGCGATTAGTAATTCCCGTCGAGCTGCTTCACTGGTTAAACTAACATAGGGTAAGCTTTCTTCAATTCTGGATTTGAGACTATAAAGTCGGTCTAGTTTTGTCGTAGACTTTTCTAAATGCAAAGAGCTTCGCTTCAAGGTATAGCCAAATTCAGCCAGAATGTCTTCTGGCTCAACGACCATCTCAAAATAACTTCTAAAGGTATAAGATTTGTCAGGTTGGAGGATGGGAATTTTGTTCATCATTAAAATAGGGAGTGGGGAGATGGGGAGATGGGGAGATGGAGAGATTTTTATTAAGGATAATTATCCTGAAATGATATAAGTTTAATTATTTAGATAAGTTATAATTATAGCGTTTATCATAGCTATGAGGTACACAATATTTTTCACCTCTTGCCTCTTGCCTCTTGCCTCTTGCCTCTTGCCTCTTGCCTCTTGCCTCTTACCTGCTCCCTACTCCCTACTCCCTACTCCCTACTCCCTACTCCCTACTCCCTTTTCAATTCCTTAATCTGATCACAAAGAGTGCGATCGCTTTTTTCTAGCTCAGCATTTGTGCTCAAATAATCCTGGAGCCAATCACAACTATAGGTTAGGACTTGATCAAGATCGAGGACTTGATCCACATTCCACAAAATCACATTACTATCAGCACTAGCGGAGGCTAGGATTTTCCCATCTTGGCTGAAGGCGATTCCCTCTACCTCATCCTGATGTGCGGTGAGGGTAGTCCGCAAGGTACCACCATCCCGCTGCCAAAGTTTCACAGTCTTGTCAGCACTGGCAGAAGCAATCAGGTTACCATCGGGGCTGAAGGTCACTCCCGTAATCCGGTCACTGTGTCCTGTCAGGGTATGTAGCAGTTTTGGTTTGGTCAGATTCCAGTCTTTACTGTCCCCCTGCCAAACTTTGACTGTCTTATCCTCACTACCGGAAGCAATTAGCTCACCATCAGGGCTAATTGCCACTGTTTTCACCTCATCCTCATGGCCTGTGAGAGTATAGAAACTATTGCTCCAGCATTCCGGTAGTAAATTGCTGTTTTGAGTTGGTTTTGCAAGCCCTGTACAGGTACTATCTATCTTCCACAGTTTTATGGTTTTATCTTCAGAGGCTGAAGCAATTATCTTACCATTGGGACTGAACGCTACTCCCTCCACCTCATTGCTATGACCTTCTAGGGTAGTTAGCAAGCTACCATCCCGCTGCCAGAGTTTAATGGTTTTATCTTCAGAGGCTGAAGCAATTATCTGACCATCGGGACTGAACACTACTCCCTCAACCCCAGCGGAATGGTTATTCAGGGTAGCTAGGAAGGTGCCATGTTTATCCCAGAGTTTCACTCTCTTGTCAGTACTTGCAGAAGCAATAATGTCACCATCGGGACTGAATGCTACTCCCGTAACTATAGCGCTATGGTTAGTTCTGGTAAGTTTCAAGGTGCCGTCTGGTTGCCAGAGTTTGACAGTTTTGTCGCTACTGGCTGAAGCAATCAGGTTACCATCGGGACTGAATGCCACTGCCCTCACCCCATTGCAATGACCAGTAAGGGTTGTGTACAAGGTACTGTTTTGTTTCCAAAGCTTAATGGTATTGTCCTCACTAGCAGAAGCAATTATTTTACCATCGGGGCTGAATGCTACTCCCTCTACCTCATCCCGATGACCTTCTAAGATAGTGAGCAACCTGCCCTCTTTTGTCCAGACTTTAATGGTATTATCCTCACTAGCGGAGGCAATTCGCTCACCATCGGGACTGAAAGCAACTCCATAAACTTCGTCCCGATGTCCTGTTAAGGTTTTAAGCAACCTACCGTCTTTAGCCCAGAGCTTGACAGTATTGTCTTCAGAGGCAGAAGCTATCATCTCACCATCGGGGCTAAACGCTACTGCTTCAACTCCACTCCCATGGCCTGTCAAGGTTCTAAGCAACCTACCCTCGATAGTCCAGAGTTTGACAGTATTGTCTTCAGAGGCGGAAGCTATCATCTCACCATCGGGGCTAAACGCTATTCCTTCAACTCCTGCACTATGCCCTGTCAGGAGTTTGTGTAACTTGCCCTCTAGGTTCCAAAGTTTGACAGTGTTGTCTTCACTAGCGGAGGCGACTAGCTTACCATCCGGGCTGAAGACTACTGCTTCAAACCCAGCACTATTGTTAGTGAAGGTGTTTAGCAAGATGCCGTCTTTTGTCCAAAGTTTGACAGTGTTGTCGGCACTAGCGGAGGCAATCATCTTACCATCTGGGCTAAAAGCCACTCCCTTAACTTGCTCGATATGGCCTTCTAGGGTGTTTAATAGAGTGCCGTCCCGCTGCCAGAGTTTGACGGTCTTGTCACCACTAGCCGAGGCAATCATCTCACCATCCGGGCTAAAAACCAGGTCGTAAACTGCAGCCTGATGTCCTGAGAAGCGATTGTACTCCTTAATCTCATAAATGATTCGCCAGAGCATTTTCTCAACTTTCTCAACTTGAGTCTGGGTATTTGTCTTTGCCCCAGCTAACTGTTGCAGTTTTTTCCAAGCCTTAATGGCGTAGATCAAGGCATCCAACTTGTGATTGGAGGCATAGAACGCTTCAGAGGATTTAGCGATCGCATTAATTTCGTTAATGGCAGCATTTTGGTACTCCCGGAAAGCGATCAGACCTAAACTAGCGGACACTAGAAATGCTGTGCTCACTGTAGCCAGCAGGAGCTTTTGCAGTCGGGAAATTTCTTTTTCTTTGGTCAATTGTATTGCCACGGCTTTAGTTCGTGCGGCTTCAGCCCGTTGAGCTTCCCGTTTATCCAAAGCTTGGCTAGCCGATAAGAACTGATAATCTTGGTCACTCAGGCTACGGGAATCTGCCCAAGCTAGGGCATCTAGTAATGCTTGACCTCGCAATAGTCTCGATTCATCCTGACAATCACCATTGAACCAAGCTCTTAGACTTGTGGCATAGGGACGAAGATTTGATAGTTGCTTGCTGACCCAATCACAGTTGAAAACAGCAGCATAAATGGGGTTACGAACCCTAACCTTTCCCTCACTCTTGACCACTAATCCTGACAGTAGCAATTCCATTTGTTCCCAACTGTCATCTGCGGCTACTGCTCCCTGTTGCAGAATTTGCTGATAAAGTCCTAATAACCGTCCAGCCCGTTGCTGATTGCTGAGAATGCGATCGCGTATGGTTCTCAGATGCTCTGGTTCATCTTGGACTTCCCAGTTGTCGATAATTCGCCTACCCACAAGGTACTCAATCGATGTGGGATTGACAGTACACCTCTTGCCAAAGTACTTTTTTGATACTGTTTTTGATACTGTAGTGGTGAATTCTTCTCCACTGTTCCCTGTTGCGGGATCCGAAGTTTCCTCTTGTGAAAGAAGTCTAGTACAATGCTCTATATCCTCTAGAATCAGCTGACATAGCTTTTGAGTCAGTAAAGGCTGTCCTCCCGTAAACGCCAAGATTTCCCTAAGTAAGGCTTTGGGATTGTTAACGCTGTCACTAAATCCTAGCGCTAGAGTTTCGGCTTCTTCCAGAGTAAATCCAGATAACTCAATCCCCCGTCCGATATTAAACGGAGTCCGTTGCTTATCTACGATCAAATCCGAGGGAGTGGCTACCCCTAACAAAACAAAACTGAGGCGTTGGTAGGCTAGCTGTTCTGTGCGCTTGTTGTAACAGGCTCGGATTAGGGCAAAAAAATCTTCAATGGGGAACGATAAACCGAGAATGCTATCGATTTCATCAATAAAGATCACCAAATTTCCCTCAACCTCTGCCAGTAGCACCTCCTCAATAAAATCACTAAGACGCTTCACTGGGGATAGATAAGAGCGTGAGCGCCACCAAGCGCGTAAATTGACCTGGAGGTTGAAGCTGCTCACCAGACAGCGTAATATACTAGCATACCACTGGTCTGCTGTCAAATCTTGGGTACCAATTTCCGTCAAATCAACGATTCCACAGTGGATGCCTATTCCTTGTAATCGGTGAGTAGTTTGCACCCTCAAAGAAGACTTACCCATTTGCCTGGAGGTAAGGACATAGCAAAACTCACCCGCTACCAGAGCCTGATACAAATCCTGATCTGCTCTACGGCGCACATAGCAGAGGGTATCAGGGGGTAAACTCCCGCCAACTTGATAGTTGTGCTTTTTCATGATTTATAGGCATCCATGGGTTTTAACCCAGGTGAGTACTAAAGTACTGACGATACAAATCACAACTAGGCACAGCCCCCTGTTTATGGAGCTGTACTAATCCTAAACTTTGCAACTTAAAGGCTAGCTTTTGCTCTAATTCCACTGGCTGGGATGACTTCACTACTGTTCGATAGGCTGCGACCAGTTGTGGATATTGCTGTAGATTCCACCATTGTCGTCGAAGGTCATCATGGTAAATTCCCGATTCGCTTGCTGCTGAATTCAATAACTCCTCAAAGGTAACGTCACCGCGCCTAAGATGATATAACGCTACCCTTAAAAGACAAGGATTTCCTCCTACTTTAGCCATAATTAATGACACGTGATTGAAGCTCGAATCATCACTACCCCAATCGATTCCGTGGCGACGGGCTAATTCTTGCACTTGGGCCTTAGTAAACTCTGGCAATTCAATAGATAATCCCACATTAAAGGGGGATTGGTGGATATGTAACGCAATATAAACGTCAGTAGAATGTATAATAATTAAGCGCAGTTTTTGCCAAATTGTGCTACCGGTTACACCGTATTTGGCTTTTTCATACCAAGCTCGCAACAAACCCAGGAAATCCGTGGCAATGGCAGGGTAATTAAACAACAGGTTGACCTCATCTAATGCCAATACCATCGGTGTATCTATTTCTTTTAATAGATAATTCTCGAAGTAATCTGTGGTATTTCCACTGCTGCCAAAGATATCATCCCAATAATCAGTCAGTCGATTTGGTAATTCTAGGCTACGAGTGACTGTAGCACAGAACCATTGTAAAAATCGTTCTAAATCCGTAAAGACATTGGCATCGGCTTGCTGCAAGCTCAGAGCAACTGTGCGGAAGCCAGATGCTCTAGCGTGATCGAGAACCCTCACCATCAGGGAGGTTTTACCCATCTGTCTAGGGGCTTTAATTCGGATTAATGCCCCTGGCTGCAACACTGTTTCGTAACATAGAGAGTCATTGGGGGGACGCTCGATATAAAAAGAGGAATTCAGAGGCACCACACCTCTAGGTAATTCCATCTCTGTAGGTAATTCCAGCTCGACCTCTGGCAACTGCTCAAGCTCGACCTCTCGTAATCGGTCCCTAAGAACAGAACGAATGTTATTTTTTGTGATCTTCTCTCCAAACACCTCTGAGAGGATATGCCACAACCGGGAGCCAACCACCCGAATGTAATCGGCGTCGTAACCAGACCCCTCAGCAATCTCTTGATAAGTTTGTCCTGACCAACATTGGCGGAGCACCAGTTCTTGAACAGCGTTTAAGCGTTCGGGTTTGATGACCGTATCTACCATCGCCAATGCTTCTTCAACACTCATTACTTTTTATTATGTAATCAATTAGAATTATTTATTACTTTTTCTCACAGACAAAGCCACATTGCCGATTTACCTTAAATACAGGGATCGCAAATCGTCCTTTAGGGTTAACGCCAAGCCAGCGATCAATAGCCGATCGCTGGCTACCTACTTCAAGGGGGATCAGCTTCCCTAGTCAAGCAGGCTTACGCAATTAAGCCATCTAAAAACTACCTATAAGGGTTAAAGGGTAACAGTTAAAACTACCTCGTAATTGTGGGCATCCAAGAATAGGGCATGGGATTTACCCCTACTCCATGCTCTATTTTGTTTTCCCTGGTTAACTAATGGTTAACTAAGATGTTCCATCACTGATCCACGGTAGTGATCGATAGTGGCTAGCGTTCTATGGAAGTTGGGTTTTCGACAGTTGGCCGTTGCTTGTTTATGGTCCACATTCACTCAACATTCAACAGTCCCACCTCTGATTTAAACGGTATAACCGCAACTTAGGATGATGCCAAACAGCGTTATTGATTTGCTTAGTAAAACCATCAGGAAGGATGTTCATCGTTAACAAACATTAACAAAATTGAGCTTAAAGAATATGGCAAAACGTTTACTATACCACAGCTTTTGCCTTTCCGGTTTCCTTTTTGGCTCAATTATCCATGAGTAACTCAATTGAGCTAATTCAGGGTGATAGAGAAAGTAGGTGTTCGCTAGAAGTAACAATGATCAGCAACCTGTAGAAAGGTTTCAGGATTCTACCTTTAATGACCTCCTGATTCCCTGGCTCAACCCAGATAGTTTGAGGAGACGGTTGAGGCAAGTAATCCAGAGGTCAAAGTGGTATAAGGGTTATCGATTCGCCGTCTTATTGGTGGCTTTGGAACGTTTCAAAGTCATTCAGTTTAGTATGGGACGGCAAGTGGGCTCAAAATTGCTACAGGCTTTTGATTCTCGCTTGACTGATGCCCTGAATTCTACCTCTAACTATACCGTTAACTATACCGTTAACTATACCGTTAACTATACAGTGGCGCGGTGGTCCGAAGATGAATTAGCAATCTTGCTCGAAAACATTAACGATGTCAGTGAAGCATGCTTGGTAGCAGAACAGATTTGCGCTAGCCTGCGGACGCCTTTTTCAATTGATGACCATGACATCTTTTTGAGTGCCAATATTGGAATTGCTAGCAATGACAGGGATGATTACCAACCCTCTGCTTTTCTTGACAACGCCAGTCTAGCTCTTTATCGAGCCAAAATGGAGAGTAACACTGGCTATGAGCTATTTACCCCTGCCATGCGCACCCGGAGTGTAGAGCGGTTGGAGTTAGAAGATAGTTTACGCTTGGGTATTAAGCGCCAAGAATTGCGGCTTTATTACCAGCCAATTGTGTCTCTTGAAACCCATAAGCTGGCTGGCTTTGAAGCACTGGTGCGCTGGGAGCATCCGGAACGGGGACTGCTGTTGCCAGCAGAATTTATTCCGGTGGCAGAAGAAACAAAGCTGATTGTGCCATTGGGTTGGTGGGTACTACGGGAGGCTTGCCAACAAATGTGCCAGTGGCAACAACAGTTTCCCCAATATCAGGATTTAACCATCAGCGTTAACGTCTCTAGTTTACAATTATCCCAACCAGATCTAATTGGTAAAATCGACACAATATTGTGGGATTCTGGTCTGGATGCCAAGAGTTTGAAACTGGAAATCACAGAAAGTGTACTGCTTGAAACCACTGCAGTGGTTCTGTTGGAGAAACTCAAACAGCGACAGATTCAGTTGTGCATTGATGATTTTGGGACTGGCTATTCTGGCTTCAGTTACTTGCCAAATTTTCCCATAGATATATTAAAAATTGACCGCTCTTTTGTCAAAGGCATGAGTGATGATCACAAACATGGGAAAATTTTGCGGTGCATGGTGAACTTGGCAAACGACCTCGGTATACATGTAGTGGCAGAGGGAGTGGAGACCGAAAAGCAATTGGGACAGCTTTGTGATTGGCGTTGTCAATATGGACAGGGGTATTGGTTTTCTAAACCTTTAAATCCCGAAGCTACTGAAGCCTGCTTAGAGGCTCTAAGTGTGGGGAGATGGAGAGATAGGGAGATGGGGAGATGGGGAGATGGGGAGATGGGGAGATGAAATTGATGTGTAGTGGTAATTTCCAGAGTTTGTATAGCGTTGATCATACTTATGAGGTACAGTCAATTTTATGCCCCCTGCTCCCTACTCCCTACTCCCTACTCCCTACTCCCTAATGATTCCCACAGCCGAACGATACTGGCTCACAAATGCCTATGTACCATTTTGTCTACTGGAAAACAGCAACGTTTGCGATCGCAACGAGCAGGGTTTGTGCTTAGTTGATATTGAAATTAATCAGGGAGCCATTGCTGCGATAGTGCCAAAGGCGATTGTTCCCAAGGGGGAGCAAAACACGATGGTCGAAAAGAGCCGCTACGTGAACGCAAACAGTAGTGTTGAAGCTAGCACAGATACCAGTAACATACCTAGTCACATACCCAGTATAAATCTCAGGCAAGGACAAGTATGGCCGTGTTTTCTTGATATACACACCCATCTGGATAAAGGTCATATTTGGGAAAGGTCTCCCAATCCTGATGGTACCTTTAATAGTGCCTGTCTGACCGGAGATGCTGATGCGGAAACCTATTGGCAACGGTCAGATTTATATCGGCGCATGGAATTTGGACTCAAATGTAGCTATGCTCATGGCACCAAAGCTATCCGCACCCACATTGACTGGGTTGGAGAACAAAGTGCGATTAGCCTAGGCGTTTTCCAAACCCTCCAGAAGGAATGGCAAGACAGAATTACCCTACAAGCGGTGTCTCTAGTTACACTAGATTACTATCAAACTCCCGCTGGCATTACCTTAGCCGACACAATTGCTGAAATCGGAGGCATACTTGGGGGGGTAGCCTATAGCAACCAAGACCTGGATGCTCAACTCGATACTGTTTTCTCCCTAGCTAAGGAGAGAAACCTCAACCTAGATTTCCATGCTGATGAAAACGGTAATCCCGATTCCCATTGCTTACGACACATTGCCCAAGCTGCGATTCGTCATCAGTTTACCGGAAAAATTATTTGTGGTCACTGTTGCAGTTTAGCAGTGCAACCCTTAGAGGAGGTTGCGGAAACTCTCAAGTTAGTCAAAGCAGCAGGAATTGCTATTGTTAGCTTACCGATGTGCAATCTTTATCTACAAGATCGACAGGCTAACTGTACACCGTCCTGGCGGGGAGTCACCAGGCTACATGAAATTAAACAACAGGGTATTCCGGTAACCTTGGCTAGTGATAATTGTCGAGACCCCTTTTATGGATTTGGAGATCATGATGTATTAGAAGTGTTTACCCAAGCGGTACGGATTGCCCATTTAGATATGCCCATCGGTGATTGGCCCTGTGCTGTAACCAAGACAGCCGCTGATTTAATGGGTTTACCCGAGATGGGTAGGATTGGGGTGGGACTCCCGGCAGATTTGATTTTGTTTAAGGGACGCCATTTCAGTGAACTTTTGTCCCGTCCCCAGCATGACCGAATTATCTTGCGTCAGGGTAAGTCAATTGATACTAGGTTGCCGGATTATGCTGAGTTGGATGAGTTAGAGAATTAAGAATTAAGAATTAAGAATTAAGAATTAAGAATTAAGAATTAAGAATTAAGAATTTAGGGAGTCGGGGCAAGAGAATGTAGGGTGCGTTAGGGGCGGGCGAGCCCTAATTTTCCACTTCGAGCGCCAGTATTAGAATAGCCCGCACCGTAACGCACCACCAAGTAGAATGCTGATGACTATGAGAATTGCTAGATAGTAGTTCTCAACAACTCCTGCGCCCATATCCGATTTTTATCAGATAAAGCTGGTACTGGCTCTTGGTCATAATCGAGTTGGTAATCATAACCTCCTCGATCATAAACGCTATTAATTATAGCTTGTAAATCTACTATCGGTTCAGAATCTTCTGGACGTAATGGTAGGGAAAAAGCTGGTAGTTGCTCTGGGAGATTACAAGTATATAACTCGGCTCGTGGGCGACGCTCTTCTCGACTAACCAAAACCCGATAATCGCTCTCAATAGTATTATCTAAGAGTGGCATTGGTTTCCAGGCTCGTAGCAAATCTATCTCCACTAAATTGGTCAAGCTTCCTAACACCCGTTGGCGTTTTTTCAGGTAAGTTTCTCTACCGTCACCAGAGCGCTTATTAACTGGAGATAAAACTTCGATAGCGGTTACCACAGCACCAGTAGTCATATCTCTTACTTCCAAATACCCTTGCTTGATTTCTTCAGGCATAGGAACCATTACTGTCACCGGTTTTGTGGTTGGTTGAGCAACAGCAACGTTAGAGGTCAGAGAATCTTCAGTATTGGGTTGACGTTTAACAGTAACATCAGGAATTCCAACTAATAAGACGTCATCTTGGTTAGTTTTATTAATTTGATAAATCCGCTTTTCAATAGCTACTTTATACTTCGGACGTACCTGAGGAATTAAACACTCAGCAATTAAACTAATCAACCAGTGATGTACTTCTGGCCATAAATCTGGATGCTCTAAATACGGATCCATACCGGGAAAGATTGACGGCATCCCTTCACCTCCGATCAGCTCTGTCTTCTAGGTTAGCAGGATAGCAGAGGGAGTAGGGAGTAGGGAGTAGGGAGTAGGGGTAAGAGAGGGAAGTGTGGGAGGTGATCGCAGACTTCCCAAACACCCCACACCCCACACTATTCCCTGTTCCCTGTTCCCTGTTCCCTAAAACCTAATTATTTGTACCTCTTTCAATTGAAAACTTCTATAATCCATTCCCAATTAAAATAAACGGTGCCCAAACATAAGGATGTGCCAGCAGGTCATCCCCTGCCTCGTTTTTAATTAAAGCAATTTGAGCTTGTCGGAGGGCTTCCGCTTTAGTAACCTTCCCCTGTTTCAAGACCTGATAAAATTTATTCATCAAGGCTTGGGTACCCTGGTCATCCACTGACCACAGGGATGCGATCGCAGCATCAGCACCAGCATTTTGCATCAGATAACCAAAACCGAGGATTTCTTTGCCATCCCCCAATTCTCCCCCTAAGCCCGTTTGACAGGCACTGAGCACCACTAAATCTACATTGGACAAATCCCATTTTTCTTCTACCTGGGTCAGGGTAACGCGACTGCCATCACCAAACAAAATAAATGAATCTTGTTTAGTTTTCTTGAACACAGCGTGGGTGGCTAGATGCACTAGGGAATAGTCATTCATCTGATAAATGGTATCCCCGTGAAACTGTTTATCCATAAATAGCTTAGTGTTGGGAAAGGTTTCTGCCAGACGCTCTACTTCCGGTTGAGCATACTGTAAGGCCGGAAAGGGTTCATGGGCTTTGGTGACCGCTGCGGCAAACACTTGTAACTGTGGTGTCGGTTGATTGTCTAGGGATGTTAGGCTCAGAGCAGTGATCTGATTAACTCTCAAACGCTCAATTAGCCATTGCTCGCCATCATAAAGTGCCCCTAGGGGAATATAGCGCAATTTGCCATCAGGAGCATAAATAATAGTTTTGGCATTAGCTTTGGCTAAGTCAGCTTCAATCGGTTTAATTAGCCAGTCGTACAATTGCTCGGCGGGAGGTCTGGCATTACGGATCGGAGTGGCGAGGAGTCTGCGGAAGTTTGTAATCGCTCTTTCCAGGTCTTTTTGTTTTACCTTAACCGTGCGGCGAATTGGGGGAGCATAAGGGGTGACTAGGACTAATTCCAAACGGTCTTCTAATACTAGGGGATAGAGAATAACCGCATCCTGTTCCAATTGCTGGAGTTGCTCTCGTAATCGTCGATCGTACTTCTTTAAGTCTAAGTTTTCTGCTTCTGTAGTTTCCCTCAACTTTGCCAAGCGAGCTTCTACTTCTGGACTCTTCAGGAAGTCTTGAAAATCTTTGGTTAGCTTAGCTTGATTTTTCCTAAGTTGAATGATTCGCTGTTGCTGGGTTTGGGTGCGCTTATCCCTAACAATAGTTTCCAGTTCACTGAGTTCTTGACCCAAGGCAATGGCTTGGTCGATAATCGGTTGGGTACCCTCGATGATTTCCTGTTCTTCCGTCAGTTCTGTAATGCCATCAACGGTATTATCATCCCCTCGCACATTACTCAGGTAATCCTGCAACTCCTGGACTTTCAGTAAATCGAGCACCCGTAGGGCTTCTAAGTTGCGATTTTGTTGGGTCAGTAAATCAGCCAAGCGGCGATAGTCTTGGGCAACAGTGTTGGTAAAAGATTGTTGTTGTTCAACCGGAAGAACTTTTAAGTCTTTGCGGATTCCTTCTCGGACATTAACCGATTGTTTGAAGAAGGTAATCGCTAATTCCGATTGGTTTTGGGTATCATACAACTTACCCATACCAGCCAGAATTTTCCCTTCCGTTAAGCGAGTGCCAAGAGTTCTGGAAAGGGCTAATGCTTGTTGATAAGCTGCTAAAGCCTGGGGATAGTTTCCTAGGTTAGTGTAAACTATTCCCATATGGTACAAGGTATCGCTAATCCCGGCTTTGAAGCCAGTTTTTTGATTAATCCCTAAGGCTTGCTGATGATAGTCATTGGCTTTAGTATACTCTCCCAGTTCTTCATAAACTCTTCCAATCCGATTCAGGGCTATAGCTTCATATAGGCGATGACCAATCTGTTGAGAAATAGCCAAGGATTGCTGATAGAATTGGAGAGACTTCGGATATTGTTTTTGTTTTTGGTAAACTTCTCCGATGTTAGTTAGGGTTTGCACAATCCCTTCCTTAGCCCCAATTTTGGTAAAAATGGCTTTAGCTTGGTTGAAGTAGTCCAAGGCTTGGGGATAATCTCCCAAATCCAGATAATTTCCGCCCATAGCGTTATAGGTGGTGCCAATACCAGCTTGGTCACCAATGTCTTGACGAATGGCTAGGGCTTTTTGATTATATTCTAGGGCTTTGGGATACTTTCCCCAGTGACTGTAAACTATTCCCATGTTGCCCAGGGTATTAGCTTCCCCTAAACGGGAGCCAATGTCTTGAAAAATAGCTAGAGATTGCTGTAAGTATTCTAAACCTCGGTCATACTCCCCTTGGTTACTATAAATTGTTCCGATATTGTGGAGAGTCTCACCAACTCCTCCCTTGTTACCAATGTCTTGACTAATTTTTAGAGATTGCTGATGATAGTTTAAGCATTTGGCATAGTCTCCCCAGCTACTGTAAACGCTTCCGATCCTGGCCAAAGTAATAGCTTCCCCTGAACGGTGTCCAATGTCTTGAAAAATAGTTAGAGATTGCTGGAAGTATTCTAATGCTTGAGCATACTCACCCTGACTATTGTAAACTCCCCCAATATTATTGAGGGTAAAAGCTTCCCCTAAGCGATCGCCTATTTCTTGAGAAATAGCTAGAGATTGCTGGAAGTATTCTAATGCTCGGTCATACTCACCCTGACTATGGTAAACTCTCCCAATATTATTGAAATTAGGAGCAACATTATCACGACCGTGATCGCCAAGCTCTTGGTTAATGGCTAAAGCTTGCTGATAATAGTCTAGAGCTTGGCTATACTTCCCTTGGTTGTCATATATCAATCCAATGTTGTTGAGTTGAGCCGCAATTGAGATGGAGTCGTTTAACCTTTTGCTAATGGTTAAGGATTGCTGTAAGTAATCTAGGGCTTGGTTATAATTTCCCCAATTGCTGTAAACTCCCCCAATATTATTGAGGATTCTTCCAGTAGTTTGCTGGTCATTAATTTCTTTGGCAATGGTCAAGGCTTGCTGGTAGTAATCTAGGGCTTGGTCATATTTACTCTGAAATTCGTAAACTTGCCCACTAAAATTGAGAGCATTTATTTCTTCAGAGCGGTCTTTGGTTTCTCGGGCAAGGGCTAGGAGTTGCTGATAAGACTCCAGGGCTTGCTGATACTTTCCTTCCCTGATTTGAGCTAGTCCAAGCTCTCCCAGGATACTTGCTTCAACCGAGGTATTGTTAAGTTTGCGGTAAATCTCTAAGGCTTGTTGGTGATAGTCTATGGCTTGGTCATGGTTGCCCAATTCATAATAAGCTTGCCCAATAATCCGAAGAATTGCACCTTCTGCCGTAGGATTTTCAAATTTTTGGGAAATGGCTAAGGCTTGTTGGTAATAGTCTATGGTTTGCTGATACTTTCCCTGTTTAACGGAAACATCTCCAAGATTAGTAAGGGTAATCCATTCCTGAACTTGATTTTCAACTTCCCGGTGAATAGCTAAAGCTTGCTGGTAGTAATCTAGGGCTTGGTCATACTGTTCTTGCTTTTGGTAAAGGTAAGCAATATTACCAAGGGTGGTGCTTTCCCCAGCTTGATTCTTAACTTCCCGGTGAATAGCTAAGGCTTGCTGATAATAATTGAGGGCTTGTTCATACTGTTGCTGTTTATCGTAAACCACGCCAATAGTATTCAGCGCAATTCCTTCCAGCTTACGCTTACCCAATTCTCGCCGAATAGCTAAGGATTCCTGGTAAACCTCCAGGGCTTTGACATACTCCCCTTTTTTGTTGTAAATCCCTCCAATCAAAAATAGAATATTCTGTTCTAATCCCCGAAAACCAGTTGGTTTAGTAATGGCTAATGCCAACTCCAGGGTTTCTAGCCCTTGATCCAATTCCCCTTGATTGTTATACAGTATTCCCTTCAAGGTCAGGGCTACACCTTCTCGTAATTGATAACCTTCTTCTCGACTCAGGGCATGAGCTTGTTCCAGAAACTCCCCAGCTTGGTTCAATTTCCCTGACTGGATGTAAGCTGAGCCGATAACATTGAGAGCGTAGGCTTGATAGTAGCGTGCTAGAATGCGTTCGCGTAGCGGCTCTTTCAGAGCATCGCTTTTGCCAGTCTTACCTACTTCTTTGATAATACTCAGACCTTGCTCTAACCTATCTAAGGCTTTGTCATACTCTCCTTGGGAGGAGTAAACTGAGCCAAGATTAACCAGTGCATAACCAATCCCAAGCTGATTACCTACTTCTTGGTTAATAGTTAGGGCTTGCTCCAACAATTCCAGAGCTTTAGCATAGTTTTCCTGACTTGAATAAACTGTTCCGATATGGGTCAGGGTTTCCCCTTCTTCCTTTCGCTCCCCTAGACCTTGCCGGATTTTTAGAGCTTCTTGCAATGCTTCCAGGGCTTTGGTTTCTTGAGATAATAGATTGTAAACTTGTCCAAGGCCATTAAGAGCAAATGCTTCACCGGAAGAGTTTCCCAATTCCCGATAAATCTTTAACACTCGTTGGTAAGTATCCTTGGCTTGAGGCAACTGACCTTTAACAAACTCTGACCTTGCCCGATCCAATAACTGCTGAGCTTGAGTGGCTTGGTCTAGAGTGCTTTGTGCTACAGCTGGAGCAACTCCCAGAGTTTCTGGGGCTAGAATCGGTGAGAGCAGGCACAGTAAGGTAGCACTAGCGAGCTTGAAACAGAATACAGGAATAGTAGAGTAAGTACCCATAGACACACCCGTGACTTGGTAGTTTCTTACTATATATATCTGTAGGTCGTGGCAGTTTTATGCGAATTGTACTAAGGAAGTTTTAGATTGGGTGAGGGACTTGGTTAGCAGGTTGAAGGTTAGCAGGTTGAAGGTTAGCAGGTTAGCAGGTTAGCAGGTTGAAGGTTAGGAGGTTAGCAGGTTGAAGGTTCGCAGGTTGAAGGTTCGCAGGTTGAAGGTTCGCAGGTTGAAGGTTAGCAGCTTGAAGGTTAGCAGCTTGAAGGTTAGCAGCTTGAAGGTTAGCAGGTTGAAGGTTAGCAGCTTGAAGGTTAGCAGGTTAGCAGGTTGAAGGTTAGCAGGTTGAAGGTTAGCAGGTTAGCAGGTTAGCAGGTTAGCAGGTTGAAGGTTAGCAGGTTAGCAGGTTGAAGGTTAGCAGGTTGAAGGTTAGCAGGTTAGCAGGTTGAAGGTTAGCAGGTTAGCAGGTTGAAGGTTAGCAGGTTATCTTCTGAACCTTCAACCTACCCTATTCGAACGCCAAAGGCGAACAACCCCATAACCTTGGCCTTTTGGCCACGCGTTCGCTGAAAGCGGGACTTCGTCCATCGCGTTCAACCTGTTAACCTTCAACCTGTTAACCTTCAACCTGTTAACCTTCAACCTATTAACCTTCAACCTATTAACCTTCAACCTGTTAACCTTCAACCTATTAACCTTCAACCTATTAACCTTCAACCTGTTAACCTTCAACCTGTTAACCTTCAACCTGTTAACCTTCAACCTATTAACCTTCAACCTATTAACCTTCAACCTATTAACCTTCAACCTATTAACCTTCAACCTGTTAACCTTCAACCTCCTAACCTCCTAACCTTCAACCTGTTAACCTTCAACCTGTTAACCTCATAATCCATTACCAATTAAAATAAATGGTGCCCAATAAAAGGGATGTCCGAAATCATCCCCTACCTTGTTGGTAATTAAAGCAATTTGAGCTTGTCGGAGGGCTTCGGCTTTAGTAACCTTCCCCTGTTTCAAGACCTGATAAAATTTATTCATCAAGGCTTGGGTACCCTGGTCATCCACTGACCACAGGGATGCGATCGCAGCATCTGCACCAGCATTTTGCATCAGATAACCAAAACCGAGGATTTCTTTGCCATCTCCCAATTCTCCCCCTAAGCCGGTCTGACAGGCACTGAGCACTACTAAATCTACATTGGGGAAATTCCATTGTTCCACCTGGTCAATGGTAACGTGAGTGCCATCACCAAACAGAATAAATGAATCTTGTTTAGTTTTCTCGAACACAGCGTGGGTGGCTAGATGCACAATGGAATAGTCATTCATCTGATAAATGCTATCCTCATTAAACTGTTTATCGATGAATAGCTTAGTGTTGGGAAAGGTTTCTGCCAGACCCT
Organism: Moorena sp. SIOASIH; assembly: GCF_010671925.1. Classification (GTDB taxonomy): domain Bacteria; phylum Cyanobacteriota; class Cyanobacteriia; order Cyanobacteriales; family Coleofasciculaceae; genus Moorena. Next base: position 18,563 of record NZ_JAAHIH010000003.1, read on the forward strand.
CAACTTCTGGTTTGGTAAACGCTAAGGCTGGAAATTCATGCCGTTTATCCCCGATCTCAATAGTATGCTCTTTGGTGACCGCTGCCGCAAACACTTCTAACTGTGGTGTCGGTTTATTGTCTAGGGATGTTAGGCTCAGAGCAGTAATCTGATTAACTCTCAAACGCTCAATTAGCCATTGCTCGCCATCATAAAGTGCCCCTAGGGGAATATAGCGCAATTTGCCATCAGGAGCATAAATAATAGTTTTGGCATTAGCTTTGGCTAAGTCAGCTTCAATCGGTTTAATTAGCCAGTCGTACAATTGCTCGGCGGGAGGTCTGGCATTACGGATCGGAGTGGCGAGGAGTCTGCGGAAGTTTGTAATCGCTCTTTCCAGGTCTTTTTGTTTTACCTTAACCGTGCGGCGAATTGGGGGAGCATAAGGGGTGACTAGGACTAATTCCAAACGGTCTTCTAATACTAGGGGATAGAGAATAACCGCATCCTGTTCCAATTGCTGGAGTTGCTCTCGTAATCGTCGATCGTACTTCTTTAAGTCTAAGTTTTCTGCTTCTGTAGTTTCCCTCAACTTTGCCAAGCGAGCTTCTACTTCTGGACTCTTCAGGAAGTCTTGAAAATCTTTGGTTAGCTTAGCTTGATTTTTCCTAAGTTGAATGATTCGCTGTTGCTGGGTTTGGGTGCGCTTATCCCTAACAATAGTTTCCAGTTCACTGAGTTCTTGACCCAAGGCAATGGCTTGGTCGATAATCGGTTGGGTACCCTCGATGATTTCCTGTTCTTCCGTCAGTTCTGTAATGCCATCAACGGTATTATCATCCCCTCGCACATTACTCAGGTAATCCTGCAACTCCTGGACTTTCAGTAAATCGAGCACCCGTAGGGCTTCTAAGTTGCGATTTTGTTGGGTCAGTAAATCAGCCAAGCGGCGATAGTCTTGGGCAACAGTGTTGGTAAAAGATTGTTGTTGTTCAACCGGAAGAACTTTTAAGTCTTTGCGGATTCCTTCTCGGACATTAACCGATTGTTTGAAGAAGGTAATCGCTAATTCCGATTGGTTTTGGGTATCATACAACTTACCCATACCAGCCAGAATTTTCCCTTCCGTTAAGCGAGTGCCAAGAGTTCTGGAAAGGGCTAATGCTTGTTGATAAGCTGCTAAAGCCTGGGGATAGTTTCCTAGGTTAGTGTAAACTATTCCCATATGGTACAAGGTATCGCTAATCCCGGCTTTGAAGCCAGTTTTTTGATTAATCCCTAAGGCTTGCTGATGATAGTCATTGGCTTTAGTATACTCTCCCAGTTCTTCATAAACTCTTCCAATCCGATTCAGGGCTATAGCTTCATATAGGCGATGACCAATCTGTTGAGAAATAGCCAAGGATTGCTGATAGAATTGGAGAGACTTCGGATATTGTTTTTGTTTTTGGTAAACTTCTCCGATGTTAGTTAGGGTTTGCACAATCCCTTCCTTAGCCCCAATTTTGGTAAAAATGGCTTTAGCTTGGTTGAAGTAGTCCAAGGCTTGGGGATAATCTCCCAAATCCAGATAATTTCCGCCCATAGCGTTATAGGTGGTGCCAATACCAGCTTGGTCACCAATGTCTTGACGAATGGCTAGGGCTTTTTGATTATATTCTAGGGCTTTGGGATACTTTCCCCAGTGACTGTAAACTATTCCCATGTTGCCCAGGGTATTAGCTTCCCCTAAACGGGAGCCAATGTCTTGAAAAATAGCTAGAGATTGCTGTAAGTATTCTAAACCTCGGTCATACTCCCCTTGGTTACTATAAATTGTTCCGATATTGTGGAGAGTCTCACCAACTCCTCCCTTGTTACCAATGTCTTGACTAATTTTTAGAGATTGCTGATGATAGTTTAAGCATTTGGCATAGTCTCCCCAGCTACTGTAAACGCTTCCGATCCTGGCCAAAGTAATAGCTTCCCCTGAACGGTGTCCAATGTCTTGAAAAATAGTTAGAGATTGCTGGAAGTATTCTAATGCTTGAGCATACTCACCCTGACTATTGTAAACTCCCCCAATATTATTGAGGGTAAAAGCTTCCCCTAAGCGATCGCCTATTTCTTGAGAAATAGCTAGAGATTGCTGGAAGTATTCTAATGCTCGGTCATACTCACCCTGACTATGGTAAACTCTCCCAATATTATTGAAATTAGGAGCAACATTATCACGACCGTGATCGCCAAGCTCTTGGTTAATGGCTAAAGCTTGCTGATAATAGTCTAGAGCTTGGCTATACTTCCCTTGGTTGTCATATATCAATCCAATGTTGTTGAGTTGAGCCGCAATTGAGATGGAGTCGTTTAACCTTTTGCTAATGGTTAAGGATTGCTGTAAGTAATCTAGGGCTTGGTTATAATTTCCCCAATTGCTGTAAACTCCCCCAATATTATTGAGGATTCTTCCAGTAGTTTGCTGGTCATTAATTTCTTTGGCAATGGTCAAGGCTTGCTGGTAGTAATCTAGGGCTTGGTCATATTTACTCTGAAATTCGTAAACTTGCCCACTAAAATTGAGAGCATTTATTTCTTCAGAGCGGTCTTTGGTTTCTCGGGCAAGGGCTAGGAGTTGCTGATAAGACTCCAGGGCTTGCTGATACTTTCCTTCCCTGATTTGAGCTAGTCCAAGCTCTCCCAGGATACTTGCTTCAACCGAGGTATTGTTAAGTTTGCGGTAAATCTCTAAGGCTTGTTGGTGATAGTCTATGGCTTGGTCATGGTTGCCCAATTCATAATAAGCTTGCCCAATAATCCGAAGAATTGCACCTTCTGCCGTAGGATTTTCAAATTTTTGGGAAATGGCTAAGGCTTGTTGGTAATAGTCTATGGTTTGCTGATACTTTCCCTGTTTAACGGAAACATCTCCAAGATTAGTAAGGGTAATCCATTCCTGAACTTGATTTTCAACTTCCCGGTGAATAGCTAAAGCTTGCTGGTAGTAATCTAGGGCTTGGTCATACTGTTCTTGCTTTTGGTAAAGGTAAGCAATATTACCAAGGGTGGTGCTTTCCCCAGCTTGATTCTTAACTTCCCGGTGAATAGCTAAGGCTTGCTGATAATAATTGAGGGCTTGTTCATACTGTTGCTGTTTATCGTAAACCACGCCAATAGTATTCAGCGCAATTCCTTCCAGCTTACGCTTACCCAATTCTCGCCGAATAGCTAAGGATTCCTGGTAAACCTCCAGGGCTTTGACATACTCCCCTTTTTTGTTGTAAATCCCTCCAATCAAAAATAGAATATTCTGTTCTAATCCCCGAAAACCAGTTGGTTTAGTAATGGCTAATGCCAACTCCAGGGTTTCTAGCCCTTGATCCAATTCCCCTTGATTGTTATACAGTATTCCCTTCAAGGTCAGGGCTACACCTTCTCGTAATTGATAACCTTCTTCTCGACTCAGGGCATGAGCTTGTTCCAGAAACTCCCCAGCTTGGTTCAATTTCCCTGACTGGATGTAAGCTGAGCCGATAACATTGAGAGCGTAGGCTTGATAGTAGCGTGCTAGAATGCGTTCGCGTAGCGGCTCTTTCAGAGCATCGCTTTTGCCAGTCTTACCTACTTCTTTGATAATACTCAGACCTTGCTCTAACCTATCTAAGGCTTTGTCATACTCTCCTTGGGAGGAGTAAACTGAGCCAAGATTAACCAGTGCATAACCAATCCCAAGCTGATTACCTACTTCTTGGTTAATAGTTAGGGCTTGCTCCAACAATTCCAGAGCTTTAGCATAGTTTTCCTGACTTGAATAAACTGTTCCGATATGGGTCAGGGTTTCCCCTTCTTCCTTTCGCTCCCCTAGACCTTGACGGATTTTTAGAGCTTCTTGCAATGCTTCGAGGGCTTTGGTGTGTTGAGATAATAGATTGTAAACTTGTCCTAGGCCATTAAGAGCTTTAGCAACACCGGAAGAGTTTCCCAATTCCCGATAAATCGTTAACACTCGTTGATAACTCTCCTTGGCTTGAGGCAACTGACCTTTTACAAACTCTGACCTTGCCCGATCGAATAACTGCTCCGCTTGAGTGGCTTGGTCTGGAGTCGTTTGTGCCACTGCTGGAGCAACTCCCAGAGTTTCTGGAGCTAAGATCGGTGAGAGCAATAACAGTAAGGTAGCACTAGCTAGCTTGAGGCAAAATACAGGAATAGTAGAGTAAGTACCCATCGAAAAATCAGCCACTTGGTAGTTTCTTACTATATATCCTTAGGTAGTGGTACTTTTATGCGAATTGTACTAAAAAAGTTTTAAATTGGGTGAGGGAGTAGGCAGTAGGGAGTAGGGAGGGAGGCGTGGTAAGTGTGGTAGCTATGGGGAGATGGGGAGTCAGAAGGGTCAAACTGAATTTTAACAGGATGGATGTTCAATCTTGTAAATTTTCCACATCAGCTAAATCTTGTAACCTTCCTGATGCTTGTTTATTTTTTATAAGATTGTCTAAATCAATAAAATTAACCGATATATCGTCAATGATTACCTCGATTTTAGCCTGATAACAGGTTTCAAAATCTATCCCATCTGGAGTAGTAATTAAATCTATTCGATTAGGTGGATAACCTAATTGTATAATTTGGTCTGGTGTTTGGAAATCTTCAGCAGCTAACCCCAAACTACCAAAACCAAATTGGGTTAATGCTACCATCATTTTTTGAGCATTCTCTGGACTCATTTCTATCCAAATATCAATATCTTTGGTATAGCGAGGATGACCATGTACGGCTACTGCATAACCACCAATCACTAAATACTTTACTTGATTATCTTTTAATAATTGTATAAACTCTTTGAAGTCTTGGTTGAGCATTGTTATATTGATATTGGTGGTATTGCTTACGGATTATTTCTAGGGCTTCTAAGCGTTTTTTATAGGACTGTTTTCGCCAGTAGCTAAAATCGCTTTTTTGTTGCTTCATTTTAATTTTATTAACTACTTTTTTCATGATTTTAGTTATTTTTCCAGATTACAAATTAGTTTATAATAAAAAAATACTATCTCTGCCTAAAAATCCCTAATCGAGAGAGTTAGGTTATTATAACACTTCAAGAGGATGGCGTACTATGCTGGTAATTTACTCGGCTTTGGGGGATTGCTGCTCCCATTAACCCAAAATTTTTACCTCACCCAATTGAAAACCGGTATATAGCAGGGAGCAGGGAGCAGAGAGGGAAGTGTGGGCAGATGGGGAGTTAGATGAGCAACGGTCTAGACATGATGATTTACCCAATATTATTGACGGTAGTACTTTACCCTGAGCGTATACCAATGTCTTCAGCAATGGCTAAAGCTTGCTGGTAGTAGTCTAACGCTCGGTCATACTCACCCTGACTCTGGTAAACTGAGGCAATATTATTGAGGTTAGTAGCAACACGTACACGACCAAGATCGCCCAACTCTTGGTTAATCCCTAAAGCTTGCTGATAATAGTCTAGAGCTTGGGGATACTTCCGTTGGTTCTGATATATTGAGCCAATGTTGTTGAGTGTAGTCGCAATTCCTAAGGAGTCGTTTAACCTTTTGCTAATGGTTAAGGCTTGCTGGTAGTAATCTAGGGCATGGTTGTACTTTCCCCAATTGCTGTAAAATCCCCCAATATTATTGAGGAGGTTTGCACTAGTTTTCTGGTCATCAATTTTTTTAGTAATGGTCAAGGCTTGCTGGTAGTAATCTAGGGCATGGTCATACTTTCCCTGATAGTTGGAAATTTGCCCAAGAAAATTGAGAGCGATTATTTCTTGATAAGGCTCTTTGATTTGTCGGGCAATGGCTAGGAGTTGCTGATAATACTCCAGGGCTTGCTCATAGTTTCCTTGTCTGATTTGAGCTACTCCAAGCACTCTCAGGAGACTTGCTTGATGGGGGTAATTTTTAAGTTCTCGAAAAATCTCTAAGGCTTGTTGGTAGTAGTCTATGGCTTGCTCATGCTTGCCAACTTTAAAATAAGCTACCCCAATTTCCCAAAAATTTAGACCTTTTACAGTCAGATTTTCATGTTTTGGGGAAATAGCTAAAGCGTGTTGATAATAGTCTCTCGATTGCTGAGACTTTCCCTGTTTTTCATAAACCTGACCAAGATTAACAAGGGTGGTGCTTTCCCCAGCCTGATTCTTAACTTCCCGGTGAATAGCTAACCCTTGCTGATCATAATCAATGGCTTGGTCATACTGTTTCTGTTTATAGTCAACCAAAATAGTATTCAGCGCAATTCCTTCATGCTTACGTTTCCCCAATTCTCGCCGAATCCCTAGGGATTGCTGGTAAACCTCTAGAGCTTTGAGATACTTTCCTTTGTCGTTGTAAATCCTTCCAATCAGAAACAAGAGAGTATCTTCTAATCTCCGACTCCGAGTTGGTTTAGTAATGGCTAACCCAAGCTCCAGGGTTTCTAGCGCTTTATCCAATTCCGCTTGAGCAGTATACAGTATTCCCTTCAAGATCAGGGCTGCACTAACCTGATATTGATAACCCTCTTCTCGACTCAGGGTATGAAATTGCTCAACAAATTCCCGAGCTTGGTCTGGAGTCGTTTGTGCCACTGCTGGAGCAACTCCCAGATTTTCTGGAGCTAAGATCGGTGAGAGCAGGCACAGTAAGGTAGCACTAGCTACCTTGAGACAGAATACAGAAATAGTAGAGTAAGTAATCATAGACACACCGGTGACTTGACAGTTTCTTACTATATATATCTGTAGTTGGTGGCACTTTTATGCGAATTGTACTAAATAATTTTTCAATATCAAGCAACTTGATCTGATATGATGTCAAGATAATTACCCTTAATAAAAATTTCCCACACTCCCCGCGCCCCCGCCCCGCGCCCCCGCCCCAAACCTGTGATGACAACCCCACAAGCTATTGACTGGAATTCCCTAGCCTCGGAACTTACCGAAATAGAAATTATTAATGACCCGACCCAAGTCGCTAAATTATCCCTAGACTACTACCACTTCAGTCCCGTACTGGAATCCCAGCTTAAGGATAAACGGGGGGATATGGTAGTTCGTCCCACTACGGTGGCGGAAGTCCTGGAAATAGCTAGGGTTTGCGTTAAGTACAAAGCTCCCCTAACCGTAAGAGGCTCAGGCACTGGTAATTATGGTCAGTGTATCCCCCTCAACGGTGGTCTGATTCTTGATACTACTCGCCTGAATCAGATTAACTGGATTAAACCGGGTTTAGCCTCTGTTCAGCCTGGGGTCAAGCTAGCCGCCTTTGACAAAGAAGCTCATAAAATTGGCTGGGAATTGCGCATGGCTCCCTCTACCTATCGTACCGCTACTATTGGTGGGTTTATTGGTGGCGGGAGTGGCGGCATTGGTTCCATTACTTATGGAGTATTACGCGATCGCGGAAATCTTCATGCTGTGCAAGTGGTCACCCTCGAAGACCAGCCCCGTGTGATCGAATTACGGTCAGATCAGGTACAGAAGGTCAATCACGCCTATGGCACCAATGGCATTATCACTGAATTAGAAATACCCCTAGGGCCAGTTTATCCTTGGGCTGAAGTGATTGTAGTCTTTGATGACTTTATGACTGCTGCGAGATTTGGTCAAGCCTTAGGTGATGCCGATGGCTTGATTAAGAAACTGATTAGCATTCACGCTTGGCCAATTCCATCCTACTTTGCCGCTCTCAGCAACTACCTTCCCGAAGCTAAGCACTGTGCCTTGCTGATGATCGCAGAATCTTCCCTAGAACCATTCCAGGATTTAGTTCGGGAGTATGGTGGAGAAGTCACTTACCAGAAGACTGCCCTAGAAGCCAGTAAGGGAGTCAGCCTAGCAGAGTTCACCTGGAATCATACCACCTTACACGCCCGTAGTGTTGATCCCAGCCTCACCTATTTACAAACCTCATTTGTGAATCTGGAACAGGTGGAGCATTTTTATCAGCACTTTGGGGATGAAGTGATCATGCATTTAGAATTCATGCGAGTGGCAGGACAACTCATACCAGTGGGACTACAAATCGTTCGGTATAGTTCTGAAGACCGTTTAAATGAGATTATTCGCTATCACGAAGAGTATGGCGCTATGATTGCTAATCCCCACACCTACATCTTAGAAGATGGGGGTATGAAAACCGTTGATATAGAACAGTTGCGGTTTAAGGAAATAGTTGATCCCTATGGATTGATGAATCCCGGTAAAATGCGAGCCTGGGAGTCTCGGTAGAGTAAGGAGTGTGGGGAGATGGGGAGATAGGGAGTGTGGGGAGATGGGGATATGGGGAGTTAAAGAAATATGGACACAACTGGACTCGAACCAGTGACCCCCACGATGTCAACGTGGTGCTCTAACCAACTGAGCTATGCGTCCAAACCATTTATTATTATACCACACATTTACAATATAGCAATTCTCAGCAACCTTTGAGGGAAATTGCCTATTGCTAGCTTGCCTATTGCTAGCTTGCCTCTTGCCTCTTGCCTTCCCCTCCTGGGAGGGGTTAGGGGCTTACAAGGGTAGGTTTTTTACAAAGGGGCGAGTATGTACTTTTATTAAGTATAAATTCCTAAAAATATGTATTAAAATACACAATTATTTCCGGGATAATTCTCCCCATTTCCCGCTTTTCCCGATTCCCGACTCCCGATTCCCGACTCCCGATTCCCGACTCCCGACCCAAATGTAAAAAACCTACCCCTGTGAGGGGGTTAGGGGTGGGTTCCTCTTGCCTTCCCCTCCTGGTCGGGGTTAGGGGTGGGTTCCTCTTGCCTCTTGCCTCTTGCCTTTCCTTCAAATTCTTTTGAAGGAGGACATGACAGATTAGTTCTGCTAAAATATCCTGGTCGTTCAGCCTTTACCAGCATCTTTATCTTTGAGTCAACCAATAGAGACCGCCAGTATCGATACATTAGCCCAGGAACTCGCAGCCATACAGCAAACTGGTTCTAAGCGAATTGCCTTGTTGGGTTCACGTCACGTTCCGATCACCCATCAGAATCTAATTGAGATGATGAGCTATGCCTTAGTGCAAGCCGGTAATCGTCTGATTACCTCTGGTGCCACTGGAACCAACTTAGCTGCCATTCGAGGTGCTATGCGAGCCGATCCCTCATTGCTAACGGTAATTTTGCCCCAAAGTCTTCAGCGACAACCACTGGAATCCCGAAAATACTTGGAGAAGGTAATGCATTTGGTGGAAAACCCCCAAAATGATACCTTGTCTCTCGCTGAAGCTAGTGCCTTGTGTAATGCCGAAATTGTTGCCCGGTGTCAGCAGTTGATTTGTTTCGCATTCCATGATAGCCGTACCCTCCTGAACACCTGTAAGGAGGCGGAACAGCAAAGCAAGGTTGTTACTCTGTTCTATTTTGATTAATTGTAATTAATTTTGATTAATTTTGATTAGTGTGAGCTAGACTATGCATCTATCCGGTTCGGGAATTTTACTTTACTGTATTGTGGGGGCAACGGTTTTAATCTATCTACCATTTCTGGTAGTTGGCTACAGCCGTTTCAAACTAGGCTATGACAAGAGTGCCCCTCGCGCCATGTTTGATAAGCTACCGCCCTATGCCCAACGAGCGAATTGGGCACATCAGAACTCCTTTGAAACCTTTATTGTATTTAGCGCAGCCGCTTTGATGGCCTATATAACGGGTCAGAATTCAACCCTCGCCATCGGGTGTGCGATCGCATTTGTAATTGCCCGAGTCTTCTACTCGGTGTTTTACATTCTCGATATTCCCTTGGGGCGATCGCTGATGTTTGGCATCGGCTCTCTTTCCACTGGTACTCTGTTTGTTCTGAGTCTAAGCAGCGTCAGTGGCTAGACCAGATCAAGTCCACTTGCTTCGGGCCTTGATAGTTTTGGTTGTTGGTCATTTGTCTTGAGAGCCACCAGGTTGAGCCACCTCCCCAAGACTTATGGGCTTATTCAAGACTGATGCTACCGGGCTTGATATCAATAGGTTTAAAAATTTTGTATAGGGTGCAACAAATTTCCATTTTGGTTTTAAGCTGTTAGATAGTGAGTCACTATTGCTCACGGCCTACCGCTGACCGTTATTAATTATGGCTAGTACCTATTCTTTTGATATTGTTAGTGACTTTGATCGACAAGAGTTGGTCAATGCTGTGGATCAAACTATTCGTGAAATCAAAAGTCGTTACGACCTCAAAGATACTAAAACCACTGTTGAATTAGGAGAAGAATCTATCACCATCAATACTGATAGTGAATTCACCCTAGATGCTGTGCATACTGTTATTCGTACCAAAGCCGCGAAACGGGAACTTTCGCAAAAAATCTTCGACTATGGTAAAGTAGAATCAGCTAGTGGTAATCGTGTCCGCCAAGAAATCACGCTAAAAAAAGGCATTAGCCAAGAATATAGTAAAAAAATCACCAAATTGATTCGAGATGAATTTAAAAAAGTACAAGCCTCGATTCAAGGTGATTCAGTTAGAGTATCTAGCAAATCTAAGGATGACTTACAAGATATCATCCAGCGGTTGAAGCAAGAAGATTTGCCGATTGCTTTGCAATTTACTAACTATCGCTAAGTAAGCATTCAGCTATCAGCCGTCAGCCGTCAGCCGTCAGCCGTCAGCCGTCAGCTGTCAGCCGTCAGCTGTCAGCTTATTTTATTCAAAAGCACATCAAGTAGTGTGGCACAGGCTTCGACGCTGGGAGGCATAAGCTGATAGCTGATAGCTGATAGCTGATAGCTGATAGCTGATAGCTGAATGCTTAAACTCTAGACTACTATGGCTTGATACCAGAGATGACTTCCTTAGCTGCTGCTAATGTGCGGTCAATATCCTCCTCGGTGTGAGCTAGGGAAGTAAATCCTGCTTCAAACTGTGAGGGTGCTAGGTAGATCCCACGCTCTAACATGCCCCGATGGAAAGGAGTGAATTTGGCTAAATCAGAGGTTTTGGCATCATCGAAGTTGTGAACAGGAACACCAGTAAAGAACATGCCAAACATAGCGCTGATGTAACCACCAGTAGTGGCATGACCAGCATCTTTAGCAATTTGCAGTAATCCCTCGGAGAGCTTTTTAGTAATACTATCTAGCTGTTCATAGGTACCCGGTTTCTTCAGTAACTCCAGGGTTTTAATGCCTGCTGTCATGGCTAGAGGATTCCCAGAAAGGGTTCCGGCTTGATACATTGGCCCTGCTGGTGCCACCATGGACATGATATCCTTTCGTCCGCCATAGGCTCCCACGGGCAAACCACCACCGATAATTTTCCCTAGGGTAGTCAAGTCAGGAGTGATGCCAAATTTTTCCTGAGCACCACCGTAGGCAATCCGGAAGCCAGTCATGACTTCATCAAACACCAGTAAAGCACCATGGTTTTGAGTCACTTCCCGCAAGCCTTCAAGAAAACCAGGTACAGGAGTGATGAAACCAGAATTCCCCACCACAGGTTCTAGGATGACCCCAGCAATCTCATTGGGATATTGTTCAAATAAAGCTTTAACGGCCTCTAGGTCATTATAGGTAGCGGTTAAAGTATTAGCAGTGGCCGACTTAGGAACACCAGGGGAATCCGGTAAACCTAGAGTAGCCACTCCAGAACCAGCTTGTACCAGCAGCATATCAGCGTGACCATGGTAGCAGCCGGAAAATTTGATAATTTTGTCCCGTCCTGTGAAGGCACGCATCAGGCGCAGCACTGCCATACAGGCTTCGGTGCCAGAATTAACAAACCGCACCATTTTAATACTAGGAACGGCGTCAATCACCATTTCTGCTAGCACGTTTTCTAGAGCGGAGGGAGCTCCAAAACTGGTACCCTTGTCTAGAGCCTCGTGCAATGCCCCAATAACTTCCGGATGAGCATGACCGCAAATGGCTGGTCCCCAGGTACCTACATAGTCAATGTATTGGTTTCCATCTACATCCCAGATGTATGCTCCTTCAACTCGGTCAAATACAATCGGTTCTCCCCCTACTGATTTAAAGGCTCTGACTGGGGAGCTGACCCCTCCTGGCATTAGCTCCTGGGCAGCGCTGAAAATTTCTTGTGATTTGGTGGTTTTAAACGAGGTAGTGCTAACCAAAATAGTCTCCTAATATTAATAGTGTACGGGTTAGTTGAAAATAAGGGAAAAGGCGATCACCCCATTACCCCCCTTAAACAGGGCAATAGGGAACTTCGGCTCAGGGAACTTCGGCTCAGGGGCAATACTGGACAAGAGATTATTATCCTATGGAGCCAGATCCCTTTTAACTTTGTAAAGAAAGAATGCAGATTTAGTGATCAATTGGATGTCAGGGGTGGTATCTTGTAGGGTGTATCTCATTAAAGCTGTTTGACCCGCTGGGTGTTTCAATCTGTTGCCCTAAAACTATGTCAGTATCTGAACCGACTTCGATTAACCAAGCTATCCCAGTTGACCAAATTCGCTACAACGATCAAGGACTAGTGCCAGCCATTGTCCAAGATTACCTAGATGGTACGGTACTAATGATGGCTTGGATGAATCGGGAGTCATTGCAAAAAACCCTCGATACAGGAGAAACCTGGTTTTGGAGTCGCTCTCGTCAGGAATTGTGGCACAAGGGTGCTACATCTGGGCATTTACAAAAGATAAAATCTATCCGCTACGACTGTGACAGTGATGCTTTACTGGTGACGGCGGAACAAATTGGTGATATTGCCTGCCATACCGGTGAGCGTAGCTGTTTCCATCGAGTGGGGGCTAAGAAAGTAGACCCTCCAGCAGATACCTTGTCTCAGTTGTTTGAGATAATTTGCGATCGCCGTGACCATCCCGTAGAAGGGTCCTATACCTGTAAGTTGTTGAACGGTGGGGATAATAAGATTCTTAAAAAAATTGGGGAAGAAGCGGCAGAAGTGGTAATGGCGTGTAAGGATGATGACCCGGATGCGATCGCATCTGAAGTAGCGGACTTGCTCTATCACACCCTAGTTGCTATGGCTTACCATCAGGTTGATGTACCGGATGTTTATCGGAAATTGCAACAGCGCCGTCGATAGTGTTGGGAAAAAGAGAATTGGTGATTGGAGCAGATTTTGATCACAGGGGGAAGCCAAAAGCCTAATCGCGTAAGCTTTTTTCGACCAAACCCGGTAAACTTGGCCAGGTACTGTTAACCATAGATAACTACCTTGGCATACGATAATATCTGTAAATATCTCGCCGAAAACTACCCAGCTGATTTGGTCAGGTGGATTCATGGTATTGATGTGACTGAAATATCGGTTTTGAAAACTGAGTTAAATACCGAACCGATTCACGCCGATTCCTTGACGCTGCTGCAAACGGCAAATCAAATATTGCAGTGGGAATTTCAAACCCTGCCAGCTTCCAAGCCATCCCTACCATTGCGCATGCTCAAGTATTGGGTCAGACTCAAAGAAAAGTATAACTGTCCCATAGAGCAGGTAGTGATATTTCTCAAGTTCACCACCTCATCTAAAGCTTATACTAACCAGTTGCTGGAGGGTAACACCAGCCATGGCTATCGAGTAATCAGGATGTGGGAGCAAGACCCTGAGCAATTTTTGGCCAATCCCGCCTTATTGCCTTTTGCCACTTTAGCATTCAGTGAGTCTCCTAAACGATTATTAGAGCAAGTGGCGGCAGCAGTGGATAGGATTGAAGAACCACTAGCTTTTACTAACATATCCGCTTGTACCCAGTTACTAGCTGGTTTGCGGTTCGACAAAGGGTTGATAGGAGAATTATTTCCGGAGGAAGTGATGCAAGAGTCTGTAATTTATCAGAAGATAATTCAAAAAGGACATCAACTGGGTTTACTCGAAGGAAAACGCGAAGGTTTACTGGAAGGAAGGCAAGAGGAAGGGTACGCGATCGTTATACGTCAACTGACCCGTCGGTTTGGTAATGTTGAGGATCAGCTACTTGAGGGGATTCAAAAGCTTTCTGTTGCTCAATTGGAGGAGTTGAGCGAGGCGCTGTTGGATTTTGAGACCATCACAGATTTGACGGTATGGTTGACTGAGCATCAGCAATAAAAAATGCCTACGCTTTTTTTAACCAAATCCTGTAAACTGGGCCAGGTAGTCTTAACCACAGATAACTACTTTGGCTTACGATAATATTTGTAAATATCTCGCCGAAAACTACCCAGCTGATTTGGTCAGGTGGCTTCATGGTATTGAAGTTACTGAAATCTCGGTGCTCAAAACTGAGTTAAATACTGAACCGATTCACGCCGATTCCTTGACCCTGCTGCAAACCGCTAATCAAATCCTACAGTGGGAATTTCAAACCCTGCCAGCTTCCAAGCCATCCCTACCATTGCGAATGCTCAAGTATTGGGTCAGACTCAAGGAAAAGTATAACTGTCCCGTTGAGCAGGTAGTGATATTTCTGAAGTTCACCACCTCATCTAAAGCTTATACTAACCAGTTGCTGGAGGGTAACACCAGCAGCCATGGCTATCGAGTAATCAGGATGTGGGAGCAAGACCCTGAGCAATTTTTGGCCAATCCCGCCTTATTGCCTTTTGCCACTTTAGCATTCAGTGAATCTCCTAAACAATTATTAGAGCAAGTGGCGGCAGAAGTGGATAGGATTGAAGAACCACTAGCTTTTACTAACATCTCCGCTTGTACCCAGTTACTAGCTGGTTTGCGGTTCGACAAAGGGTTGATAGGAGAATTATTTCCGGAGGAAGTGATGCAAGAGTCTGTAATTTATCAGAAGATAATTCAAAAAGGACATCAACTGGGTTTACTGGAAGGAAAACGCGAAGGAAAACTCGAAGGAAAACGCGAAGGTTTACTGGAAGGAAAACGTGAAGGAAGGCAAGAGGAAGGGTACTCAATCCTTAGACGTCTGATTACCCGTAGGTTTGGTAATGTTGAGGAGCAGCTACTTGAGAGGATTAAAAAGCTTTCTGTTGTTCAATTGGAGGAGTTGAGCGAGGCGCTGTTGGATTTTGAGACCATCACAGATTTGACGGTATGGTTGACTGAGCATCAGCAATAAAAAATGCCTACGCTTTTTTTAACCAAATCCTGTAAACTGGGCCAGGTAGTCTTAACCACAGATAACTACTTTGGCTTACGATAATATTTGTAAATATCTCGCCGAAAACTACCCAGCTGATTTGGTCAGGTGGCTTCATGGTATTGAAGTTACTGAAATCTCGGTGCTCAAAACTGAGTTAAATACTGAACCGATTCACGCCGATTCCTTGACCCTGCTGCAAACCGCTAATCAAATCCTACAGTGGGAATTTCAAACCCTACCAGCTTCCAAGCCATCCCTACCATTGCGCATGCTCAAGTATTGGGTCAGACTCAAAGAAAAGTATAACTGTCCCATAGAGCAGGTAGTGATATTTCTGAAATTCACTCGCTCAGAAAAAGTTTATACTAACCAGTTGCTGGAGACTAACACCAGTCATCGCTATCGAGTAATCAGGATGTGGGAGCAAGACCCTGAGCAATTTTTGGCCAATCCCGCCTTATTGCCCTTTGCCACTTTAGCATTCAGTGAATCTCCTAAACAATTATTAGAGCAAGTGGCGGCAGCAGTAGATAGGATTGAAGAACCACTAGCTTTTACTAACATCTCCGCTTGTACCCAGTTACTAGCTGGTTTGCGGTTTGACCAAAGGTTGATCACAGAATTATTTCCGGAGGAAGTGATGCAAGAGTCTGTAATTTATCAGAAGATAATTCAAAAAGGACATCAACTGGGTTTACTTGAAGGAAAACGCGAAGGTTTACTCGAAGGAAAACGTGAAGGTTTACTCGAAGGAAAACAAGAGGAAGGTTACTCAATAGTTATACGTCAACTGACCCGTCGGTTTGGAAATGTTGACGACCAGCTACAACAGGGGATCCAAAAGCTTTCTGTTGCTCAATTGGAGGAGTTGAGCGAGGCGCTGTTGGATTTTGAGACCGTCACAGATGTAGCTGTGTGGTTGGCATCCCATCAGCAATAAACAGGATGCGTACACATCCAAGCTCACTGGCATGCTCCCACACTTCCTACCTAGGTGCGCTTGACCCATTAAGAATTAAATTCCCCACGGGTCGCACCTCTTTTAAGTGTGGGCTTCTCGCCAAACCCAGCCCTTGCTTGTGCCTATTCCCTACTGCCTGTTTCCTGTTCCCTGTGCCCTGTTACCTTTGCTATATAAATGCTATAAATCGGCTTTTGGCTTCCGATTGAACCCATTAAAAATCAAGTTTAATAATTGGGGAAAAAAACGTTTAATAACTGAGATACTTTTTGCTATTCGATCAGGAAAAATCTGAGGTTTATTATCAATGATTGCTTTAATCGTTTCGCCGATGACCTTAGCCGGATCAGTTATTATAAAGTCAGGCAACCCCTGATTTTCTTTGGCAAGGGTTCCATACTGTTCCGACTGGAGAATGGGGGTACGGCTGAAAAAGGGATAAACAGCTGTAACCTTGACGTTATAAATTTTAACTTCATTTAAAAGCCCTTCGCTGAATCCTCGCAAGCCGAATTTACTAGCAGTATAATGGGCCATTCCCGCCGGTGCTATCCAGCCAGCAGCAGAGGAAATATTAACGATGTGACCTTGGCGACGCCTAATCATATCGGCGGCAAATAGAGAACTTAATCGCATTGGTGCCAGCAGATTTACCTGCATCAGCCTTTCCCATTTTTCCGCAGGCACTTCGTCCATGCGACCAAAAAGCCCAATGCCAGCATTGTTGATCAAAATATCGATTGGTATTCCCAGGTCTTTAACCTGCTGATAAAGGGTTTCGCATCCGTCACGTTCAGAAAGATTAATCCCGAGAAGAGCAAGTATATCCCCAGTTTTAACCTGCCGTTGAATAGCCTCGGCACGCTCTTTAAGAAGAGTTTCATCAAGATCAGTGAGGATCAAACGGCTACCAGCTTCTAATAATTGCCGAGTCAGTTCCTGACCGAATCCACCGCCAGCACCGGTTATCAGTACAACAGCTCCATGGAGATTGCTCATCTAATTGTTCTCAATTTTTGCTATCGGTTAAATTTTAGGAGATTGGAGAATTCCCCATAGTAATAAAAACCAGGGTACATTAATGTTAGGTATCAGCGACGCATATTTTATTAATGGTGGCCAAAACATTGGAGCTATAAAACGTAGAGAGCGTAGTGATACCGGACGTAACCCGTCTTGATCTATGATCCCATAGTGCTCAGCCAGTTCTGCAACAACTCGAACGCGGCCTGTAAACTGCATTACAGTTGGGTCTGCAGCAAGGGCAGCAATAACGCGCCCTGTTAGTAAGGGAGTTTCCCAATTATAGCCTTGAGAGATCAGTCGGCTTTGCTGATTGCCAGGTTTATCTTCTGCCATTTGCAAAGCCAAACTGGAAATATGCTCGGTACCAACTATGCCTGGCCAAATCGAAAGGGACGCTACATTATATCGCTTCAGTTCAACAGCCATATCAGCAGCAAGTCGATCACAAGCGGCTTTACCCGCTCCATAGGCGGCACCAAAGATGTAAGACATCCCCCCCCAAGATGAGATGGTGCAAATCAGCCCCTGCTGACGCTGAATCATCAGTCGAACTGCAAAAACACTGGCAATATAATGGCTGCGGAGACCGACATCATTGACAGGATCCCAAAGATTCTCAGCGCATTCCCAAAATGGTTTTTCGTATCCATCCTTCAATGCCTGCACTCCTGAAAAGGCATTATTGACCAGCAGATCCAGTTGTCCCTTCTGCTCGTCTTGAATCCGTTCAAAGAGTAAGCGCACTTGTTGGTCGTCGCTATGATCTACCATGACCGGAATACAAATCCCACCAGCATCTTCCACAGCTAATTGGGTTTCCCTAAGACTACCGGAAACTCCCTCTGTGACATTGGAACTGTCGAGACTACGACCAGTAATATATACCGTAGCACCTGCCTCGCCAAGGCCAATCGCAATTCCTTTACCAATACCACGGCTGGCACCCGTGACTAAGGTTATTTTACCTTCAAGGCTTCCCATAATTACTTTTTTTGATATTGACTTAATTCATGTTAACATATTTTTAACAGTTTATGGTTAAAATTTATCTCTAAATATCGATTATTGCTAAAGGCTTCCCATAATGATTTTTTTTGATATTGATATTAATTCATGCTAGCATTGTTTGGAAATTTTATGGTTACTATTTATCTCTATTAGTCGATTATCGATCAAGGGAAATATCGAACTAAATAATAAAACGAATAATTACCAGTAAGTATCCTATTAAAATAGGAAAAATGCAAGTAGTTATTATCGGTGCCGGGATGTCTGGTATCTGCATGGCTATTAAACTTAAAAAAGCCAAAATAAATTTCGTTATTCTAGAAAAATCATCTCAAATTGGAGGGACTTGGCGGGATAATAACTACCCAGGATGTGCCTGTGATATTCCAGCTCATTTATATTGCTACTCTTTTGAGATGAAACATGATTGGAACCAAGTTTATCCCTCTCAGCCAGAAATATTTAAATACTTAGAACACTGCACAAGTAAATACAATATTTATCCCCATATCCGTTTTAATCAAGAAGTTATTAGTGCCAATTTCAATGGCCAAAATTGTCTCTGGTATGTTAACACAGCTGAGAAGGAAACCATAACAGCTAATATACTGATTAGTGCCTGGGGAGGTTTAAATTTACCAAAATTACCGAATTTGAATAGCTTGGAAACCTTCAAAGGAGTCTCGTTTCACTCAGCTAGATGGAACCACAGCTTTGATTTAACTGATAAAACGGTGGCAGTTGTAGGAACTGCAGCCAGTGCAGTTCAATTTATCCCAGAAGTTGCCAAAAAAGTCAAACAACTATTCATTTTTCAAAGAACTCCTAACTGGATTACTAACCGAGACGATCGGACTTATTCAGCCCAGATGCAATGGTATTTTAAAAATTTACCTATTCTGATGCAACTCCACCGGGGATTACTATACTTACGTAATGACTTAATCAGTTTTTCCCTATTCACTACTGGAAGTTTTATTAGTAAGTACCTACGAAAACAATTGGAAAAACGCATACACCAGGAAATTGCTGACTACCAAGTAAGGGATGCGGTTATGCCCAGCTATCAACCAGGTTGTAAACGAATTTTAATTAATAACGACTTTTATCAAAGCCTAAACCGAAAAAATGTAGCCTTGATTACAGATAACATAGAAAGCATAACTACTGATAGTCTGGTTACCGAACCAGGAAAAGACTATAAAGTTGATGCTATTATCTATGCTACAGGATTTAACTCTTTGTCCTACAAAAAAATAGATATACGTGGTAAAAACGGAGAGAGTATAGCGGAGATATGGGGCAACGAACCAGAAGCGTATCTTGGTATTTCTGTTCCCAATTTTCCTAACTTTTTTAGTCTTTTAGGACCGAATACTGGTTTGGGTCATAGCTCGGTAATCTTAATGGTAGAGTGCCAAGTTAATTATATTATTGGCTGCTTGAATAAAATGCTCAGAGAAGACTGGAAATCTCTGGAAGTGAAGGAGGAAGCAATGAGACGTTATTATCAGGATTTATGGAAAACTATGGAAAAGAGGGTGTGGACAAAAGAAAACTGTATGAGTTGGTATCAAAATAAAGATGGCAGAGTATTTGCTTTGTGGCCTGGTAATACTATCCAATATTGGTGGGCTACAAGAAAACCAATTTTCGATGACTATATTTCTACCTAGCTTAGTTGCTTAGGTTTTTTTGACCAAATCCTGTAAACTGGGCCAGGTACTGTTAACCATAGATAACTACCTTGGCTTACGATAATATCTGTAAATATCTCGCCGAAAACTACCCAGGGGATTTGGTCAGGTGGCTTCATGGTATTGATGTGACTGAAATCTCGGTGCTCAAAACTGAGTTAAATACCGAACCGATTCACGCCGATTCCTTGACCCTGCTGCAAACCCCTAATCAAATCTTGCAGTGGGAATTTCAAACCCTACCGGCTTCCAAGCCATCCCTACCATTGCGCATGCTCAAGTATTGGGTCAGACTCAAAGAAAAGTATGATTGTCCCATTGACCAGGTGGTGATATTTCTGAAATTCACTCGCTCAGAAAAAGCTTATACTAATCAGTTGGTAGATACTAACACCAGTCATCGCTATCGAGTAATCAGGCTGTGGGAGCAAGACCCATTACCATTATTGGCCAATCCTGCTTTATTGCCCTTCGCCACTTTAGCATTCAGTGAATCTCCGACAAGATTATTAGAGCAAGTGGCGGCAGCAGTGGATAGGATTGAAGAACCACTAGCTTTTACTAACATATCCGCTTGTACCCAGTTACTAGCTGGTTTGCGGTTCGACCAAAGGTTGATCACAGAATTATTTCCGGAGGAAGTGATGCAAGAGTCTGTAATTTATCAGAAGATCATTCAAAAAGGACATAAACTTGGTTTACTTGAAGGAAAACGTGAAGGTTTACTCGAAGGAAAACGGGAAGGTTTACTCGAAGGAAGGCAAGAGGAAGGTTACTCAATCGTGATACGTCAACTGACCCGTCGTTTTGGTAGTGTTGACGACCAGCTACAACAGGGGATTGAAAAGCTTTCTGTTGCTCAATTGGAGGAGTTGAGCGAGGCGTTGTTGGATTTTGAGACAGTCACAGATTTGACGGTATGGTTGACTGAGCATCAGCAATAAAAAAAGCGATGCTCTCAAAGAGCCCCTACACGAACGCGATTGGCCTACGGCCACGCTAAAAGCGATCGCTTTTTTTGACCAAATCCTGTAAACTCGGCCAGGTAGTCTTAACCACAGATAACTACTTTGGCATACGATAACATATGTAAATATCTCGCCGAAAACTATCCAGCTGATTTGGTCAGGTGGCTTCATGGTATTGAGGTGACTGAAATATCGGTGTTAAAAACTGAGTTAAATACCGAACCGATTCACGCCGATTCCTTGACGCTGCTGCAAACCCCTAATCAAATCTTGCAGTGGGAATTTCAAACCCTACCGGCTTCCAAGCCATCCCTACCATTGCGGATGCTCAAGTATTGGGTCAGACTCAAAGAAAAGTATAACTGTCCCATAGAGCAGGTGGTGATATTTCTGAAATTCACTCGCTCAGAAAAAGTTTATACTAACCAGTTGGTCGATACTAACACCAGTCATCGCTATCGAGTAATCAGGATGTGGGAGCAAGACCCTGAGCTATTTTTGACCAATCCCGCCTTATTGCCCTTTGCGACTCTGGCATTCAGTGAGTCTCCAACCAGATTATTAGAGCAAGTGGCGGCAGCAGTAGATAGGATTGAAGAACCACTAGCTTTTACTAACATATCCGCTTGTACCCAGTTACTAGCTGGTTTGCGGTTTGACCAACGGTTGATCACAGAATTATTTCCGGAGGACGTGATGCAAGAGTCTGTAATTTATCAGAAGATAATTCAAAAAGGACATAAACTTGGTTTACTCGAAGGAAAACGTGAAGGTTTACTCGAAGGAAAACGGGAAGGTTTACTCGAAGGAAAACGGGAAGGTTTACTCGAAGGAAAGCAAGAGCAAGGTTACTCAATCGTTAGACGTCTGATCACCCGTCGGTTTGGTAATGTTGACGATCAGCTACAACAGGGGATCCAAAAGCTTTCTGTTGCTCAATTGGAGGAGTTGAGCGAGGCGTTGTTGGATTTTGAAACCATCACAGATTTGACGGTATGGTTAGCTGAGCATCAGCAATAAATAGGATGCGTGGAAATTAAGAATGAAGAATTAAGAATTGGGAATTAAGAATTGGGAATTAAGAATTAAGAATTGGGAATTCTGCCTTCTGCCTTCTGCCTTCTGCCTTCTGCCTTCTGCCTTCTGCCTTCTGCATTCTTCATTCTTAATTCTTCATTCTTAATTCTTCATTCTGACCAACAACCTTCAACTTGAAACAGACATTTGATACCGTCCCAAGGCCAACAAGGGGAAATATTGTTGATAGAAGTGGTACTTCAAATAAAAATGACTGGGAAAACCTGTGCCTGTAAACTCGGTTTCATTCCAACTGCCATCGGGCTCCTGAGTTGACACTAAGTAGTTGACTCCCTTCTCAATGGCATCCATTGCCCAGTTACCAGTAGCCTCTCCTGCTGCCATTAAACCTATTAAAGCCCAAGCAGTTTGAGATGCAGTACTGATTCCTAGTCCCTTAAGACTGGGATCATCGTAACTAAGACAGGTCTCACCCCAACCACCATTAAGGTTTTGACATTTAACTAGCCAAGCCGCACCCCGTTCGATACTACGTTGGTGGGTGTGAGGCGCTATCTTTGACAAGGCGGAAAGAGCACTACTGGTGCCATAGATATAGTTAACTCCCCAACGACCAAACCAGCTGCCATCGGCTTCCTGTTCCTGAATCAAAAATGCGATCGCTTTCTCTAACTGCTGGGATTCTATGGATAAATTACACGAACCCAGCATTTCCAGGACCCGTGCGGTGACATCCGCTGTGTTAGGGTCAATCATAGCTTTCAGGTCAGCATAGGGCAGAGAATTGAGCCAGTGTTGATTATTATTAATATCAAACGCCGCCCAACCCCCTTGGTTACACTGCATTGATGCTATCCAAGCCAAGCCACGAGCCATGGCTGCCTGCTTTAGTTTCTGATTAGGCAGTTTCAAGCTATTCAAGGCCATAATCACCACTGGGGAATCATCTAAATCCGGATAGAAACGGTTTTGAAACTCAAAGGCCCATCCTCCTGGTTTCCCTTGGGGATTCTTGACCACCCAATCCCCATAGTCTAGTATTTGCTGCTGCAACAACCATTCTCCACCCCGAACTAAGGCTGGATGATCCGGTTCTAAACCAGATTCCACCATCGCTCGCAATACCCAAGCTGTATCCCAAACTGGGGAAACACAGGCTTGAACTCGGTAGCTGTCAGGGGTTTCAATGGCAAACCGATCAATCGCTTCGAGTCCCCGTTGCACGACCGGATCAGCAAGATCATAGTTGAGACAACGCAAGGCTAACAGGGAATTCAACATTGCTGGAATAATTCCCCCCCAGTCTCCTGTGGCTTCTTGCCTCTCCAAGACCCATTTTTCCGCTGCTGCCAGTCCCTGCTTCCGGAATGGAACTAAATTCGAGTCTTCTGCTAACTTAAATCCATGATCAAGCAGTACAAATAAATCTGTCCAATCGGAATTGCGCGGTAGCTCAAACTTGGCGTGATCAGCTCCTTCGGTATATAACTCGTCTAGATTGATGCTTGGCTGAATCTGAAATACTGGCTTCTGGTCAAAGACAATTAATAAAGGAACTGTACTTCCCCTTGCCCAGCTAGACATTTCATAGATCGTAAAGGGAAACCATTGCGGAAACAACATTATCCAGGGGGGAATCGAGGGAATCCCGCGCCAGCTATAGCAGCCAATCAAGGCTAAATGAAATTTGGTGAAAATCCGGGTTTTGCTGATCCCACCCCGTTTGAGAATAAAATCCCTGGCTCGGACCAAAGCGGAGTCGCTGGCGGGTACCCCTAAAAGGCGCAGTGCCATATAAGCTTCCACCGAACAACTCAAATGCCCACCATCGCCATAGAAAAGTTCCCAGCCACCGTGTTTCCGCTGTTGAGAACGCAGATAGGCTTCCGCTTTATGTAAAGGTCGTTGTTTGTCAGTTCCCCAAATTTTATGGAGTAGGATAATTTCCGCCGTTATGGTGACATTCGATTCTAGTTCTGCCCACCAGTAACCATCGGGATATTGCTGAGCGAGTAGATAGCTTTGGCTATTTGCGATCGCTTCTGTAACCCCTGAGTGTACAATCCTGTCTTGGGTTTGCATGTTTTACCGTTCTACTTCACACACCAGATTCAAAGGTGCGCGCACCTTTGGTTACGCTATTTTGCTACTTGTAGTGGAGAATTAGCAATAGGTATCAATACAAATGGATACAATCGGATTAGGAATCACTGTTCTATCCTTAGGGATTTGGATCGGATTACTAGGATTTCGGGGTCAGTTTTGGCGAGCAGACCAACGGCTGGTTCTAGAGACGTTCCCTACCGGGTCTCTAGGTCAAGGGGAATCCTTACCCAAGGTTT
Source organism: Moorena sp. SIOASIH (assembly GCF_010671925.1). Lineage (GTDB taxonomy): Bacteria > Cyanobacteriota > Cyanobacteriia > Cyanobacteriales > Coleofasciculaceae > Moorena. Next base: position 42,587 of record NZ_JAAHIH010000003.1, read on the forward strand.
GTGCTGTAATTCCAGCTCGTAATGAAGCTGAGTTGCTCCCCACGACATTGCGATCGCTTTTAGCTCAAGACTACCCTGGCTGCTTGACGGTGATTCTAGTGGATGACCAAAGCACCGATCAAACCTGCACCATTGCTCAAGCCCTTGCCCAGGAAAGCAACCAATCCTCCGAACGATTCCAACTAGAAGTATTATCCGGTCAAGAGTTACCCCCTGGCTGGACTGGTAAACTCTGGGCCTTAGAACAAGGGATTCGTCATGGGCAGCAGCAAAACCCTGCTCCAGATTATTTTTTATTTACTGATGCTGATATTGAGCATGATCCAGCCAATCTCCGTCAACTGGTTACCAAAGCCGAGATGGAACACTTGGATCTAGTTTCCCTAATGGTGTTGCTCAGATGCCAAGACTTTTGGGAGCGACTACTTATTCCTGCTTTTGTGTTCTTCTTTCAAAAACTGTATCCCTTTGCTTGGGTCAATAACCCCACAAAATCTACTGCGGCTGCCGCTGGAGGATGTATTTTAATTCGCCATCAAGCCTTAAACCGCATCGGTGGGATTGAGGTGGTGCGTCAAGCATTAATCGATGATTGCGCCCTCGCTCAAGCAGTTAAATCTAGTAATACAGGAAGTTTCGCCCCCCTAGCCCCCCAATTTTGGGGGGTACAAAACTCTCAAAGTCCCCCAATTTTGGGGGATTTAGGGGGCTTTAGCAAAACCAATCAGCAACGCCCTGGCTTTGGTGGCATTTGGTTAGGGCTAAGTCAATCAACCCGCAGCTTACGACCATATCCTTCTTTAGCCAGTATCTGGAATATGATTGCTCGCACGGCTTTTACCCAACTAGAGTATTCCCCATGGCTATTAGTAGGTACGGTGATGGGAATGACCTTAATTTATCTAGTAGCCCCGATTGGTTTGATCCTTAGTGTTTTGACTGGACATTGGCTGAGTGCGATCGCATCTCTGGTGACATGGTTACTGATGGCTTTAGCTTACTTACCCACACTGCGTCTATATCAATGTTCTCCTCTGCTGGGATTTTGCTTACCTGGGATCGGGTTGCTCTATACCCTGATGACTATAGATTCAGCATGGCGACATTGGCAAGGAAAGGGGGGGGCTTGGAAAGGAAGGGTTTATTCGGTTGAGGGTTGAGGGTTGGAGGTTTAATGTTGGAGGTTGGAGGTTGAAGGTTGGATGTTGAATGTTGGAGGTTGAATGTTATAGCAGTCGAAGAATAGCTTAAGACATAGTTTTGTTACCAGAGCCGCTCTTATCTATTACCTATTACCCTTTCCCTAACTATACTTTAATGTCTATAATTCCTTTCTACTATCCCTAATGCTTATTTTTTATTAACTGGAGTTTAGACTAACTTGGGTCTCTCAAGACCTCAACACAGGAGCAGGTCTGGCGTTGCAGAACAAATGAACTATGTACCATCAGAGCAAGCTAAAACCCATGAGGGGGCTAGAGATTTAGTACAAATGTTCGGCATTTGTGACATGCTCCTGTGTTGAGGTCAATATCGAACTAGCTCAATTAGCGGTATTTACGAGCAAAAGAGCCACTAACCATTAGCCCAGCTATCACTAAAACAGAAACTGTTGCTGGGGGTTCTGGGATAGATTCGCTTACAGATTTGCTTGTAAAGTTGACCTTCGCAGAGACACCTATATTTGTAAAGTCACTACCCTCGCCAATTTCTATCAGTAAACCGCCGTTCTCAAACTCGATGGGTCCAGCAATACCGGTGCCAAATACATCAGCAGGGTCCAGGGAAAAACCTGGTGCCAAAACTTGAACATTGGCAAATGCATTTAATTCGTCTGAGCCATCCAGACTTGCGGAGGTAATGATGCTGTTATCGAACTTGAAATAATTGCGATCAAATCGACCCGCAGGAACAATCGGATCCGTCGCACCGGAATTATCCACCAGGGTAAGAGCGAGGGAGGTGTCGCTGATATCAATGTCATAAAAGCCAATAAAGTTAGAAAATTCGACATCATCGGTGATAGTTTCAGGGCTGGAAATGCCGAAAAAAGTCTGAACTCCACCTGTAATAACAGAGTCCTCAAAAGTGTTCACAACTGTTGCCGAATCTCCTAACACAACTGCTTGAGCAACTTCTGGTTGTAGCAAAGAGGTACTTATCCCCAGAGAAATAGTTGCGATTGCCAAAATATTGATACGGTCAAATTTCAAGTTCATCATTGTCTTAATAGTACAGTTTTTTTGTTGTAATTAATCAAGTTGGCTTGACATACTCATCAATAAGCACAAAAGTGCCATCTTATGCCCAGCTTCGTCAGCGCTTTCCGCTATTACGAACAAGGCGATTATAGAAGAAAAAACTTAAGCAATTTTAGAAAAATAAATGAAGAAAAAATCTCAATTTATAAAGGTTTAGTAAACCTTTATACCAATCCTATCTGATTTGTGAAATTTAGTGGCCATTCGCGTAGCGTGGCCCAAAGGCCAAGGTTGGAGGTTGGAGGTTGGAGGTTTAATATTGAAGGTTTAATGTTGAAGGTTTAATATTGAAGGTTTAATGTTTAAAGTTTACTGTTATAGCAGTCGCAGTAAAGCTTAAGACATAGTTTTGTTACCAGAGCCGCTCTTGTCTATTACCCTTTCCCTAACTATACTTCACTATACTATTAACTTTTGTTAAGCACTGCATAATCTCCTGAACTTTGACTGAGAAATAAATAGTGGTATTTGAAAATAACTAGGCTCAAAATTAACTCGAAGCCTGAGCAGTAAATGGGCATCTATTGATTGACTCTTCCTTTGCTATTTTAAAAAAAAATTAAAGCTCAGGAAAATCTTGGCTTGTGATATAAAGGCATTCAGCTAATTTTAGTCTCCGTAATTTAAAAAATACCAATAAACACTAGCTGATCCCGACAAAGGATAGGATGTATGTTGGATAAAAATCTAGCAGCTATTTTTACTGCTTTTTCGATCTCTTTAGGTTTAACCATCGCTTTGACTGGTTACCTTCATGCACAAAATCAATTTTATGATGCTAATGTTCCCTTCGTTGCCCAGTCTCTAGACGTATTGACCAATCAGATTGGATTTCCAATTGAGATAGACTTAACTAAAGCACAAATTCGAGGAACGTTGCCAATTGAAAAATTCCGGGAAGATTTAGTTAAATCTATCAATCAATATGATGGGTATTACATCAAAAATACTCGTTATAACAAGTGGAAGATCAACGATATTAATCTTCAGTCTATTGACAATGGTGGAGCAACATTTGCCTTTACCGTCAATTTGCGTAAGTATGAATGCATCAAGATTCCAGGTGTTGGCAGGAAGTGTACTCGCTTGTTTTCTGTAACACCTAGTGGTGATGTGAGTCTTGGTATTGCTATACGTAATAACGATTTACAAGTTGCTTACCGTAACCACAATGTTCGTGGAGAGGGATGGTATTCTGATGCTCTGACTCTTTTTGAAAGTCTATTTCGCAATCAAACAGTTAAAGCGATCAAGAAGGGTTTGGCAAATTTTGATGGTGTCAATTTGATTTACTATCTTAAAGATGCGGGCGTTGATAACAAGTTGAAACCCTATGGATTAACCCTAGATAAACTCGTTAAGGCTGGTGTTTCTATTAACGCCGATGTCACTCCACAAGGGCTGAACTTTGTAATTGATTTACCTAAGACCATAACCCTTGAATAATTTGTTAAGCTGTTAGTTATTAATGCTTAAAAGCTTATTCATATTTATTTTAGCTTTTTTAAAACTTGGTTATTTCTAATAATTTTTTCTATTATATTAATAACATAAGTTCGTTGTCGAGGCACCAAATATTCTGTTTCTATAAATCCTATCACAAAGGATAAGATTCCACTACCAGGTCTAAATGAATAGTCAACTATTTGAGATTCCATTTCAAAATTTCCACTACAATCAGGCTTATAATTAATCTTGTATTGGATATATCCTCGATAGTTTCTATCGATAACTCTTCTTAAGTTTTTTTCGTACTTGATAAATTCCACATCACTAAGCAACAAGTGTAATTCATTAGGTTGAAGCAGTGATTTTCTAATTATACCTCTTGCTTCCGCTTTATGTATCGAGACTTTCTTCAAACTATTAGGGTTACCTATATTTTTGATTTCAAAAACTTTGGCGATTTCTGGGTAATTGTCAAAGTTTTCAGGTAACTTTCCTGTTTTAGTGGGAAGAACGCTAAATAGACTGGCTTCCACTACCATCAATAATATGACTAAGCTAACTGACGCTATTTTATTCAGTCCTAAATTTAATTTTTTAAATAAATACTTACTAGCTATGGGTGTAAATAGTATAAAAACCAACATACTAAGGGCTTTATACTGCTTAAGCGATTCTTGATCATTTAATAATTCGGCTATCCAAGCTCCAATAGCATTAGTTAAGAGTCCTACCACTATAGCTAAGACTACATTATTTAAAAAAAATTGATAAAATTGACGTAAGCGGTTATTCATAAGACAATCGGTATAAGCCAGTTCGAATCAATTTGAGTGTAACAACAGCGGTTGGATATCTAACTCCTCTCCCCCCACACTTCCGACACTTCCCGCTTAACCCTAATCTAAAAAACTACCCCTGTTAGCACCACCCTACTGGGCAAATTGCTGAAATTTGCGCCAATATAATAGTTTCGGTGTGAAAAGTGAACTATCTAACCAATGCCCAAACTGACTTGGAGCTTGCCCCATGTAACTCCAGCTGCGATCGCTGCAGCGTTTCTACTAACTCCCAATGGTCTAGCCAATGAATCTCAACCAAAGTCAACAACCGCCCAGGAATTATCCATAGCAGTAGAGTTACTTCCCCCCATCTCTGTGGGCGTGATGGATCAGGTGACACCTGCTTCCCAGTTGTTACCAGGGTCACCAATAACAGAATTACCAACAAGTACACAAGAGTTTGACCATGAACTAACTCCCCATATCGAACCCAATATCGAACCGATCGATGATCCGATGGCTCAGGTCACATCAGTATTCCAGTTATCGGATGTGCAGCCCACAGATTGGGCATTCCAAGCCTTACAATCTATCGTAGAGCGCTACAGTTGCATGGCAGGATATCCTGACAGTAGCTATCGTGGCAATCGTCCCCTCAACCGTTATGAATTTGCTGCTGCTCTCAATACCTGTTTCGATCAGCTCAGTAAGGTGATTGCTGCTCCCGATTTGTCATCTTCCTACTTTAAAGAAGATCTAGACGCAATCAAGCGTTTGCAAGGAGAGTTTACCGTGGAACTAGCTCGACTGCGTGGTAACCTCGATGCTGTCACCGCTCGTACTGCTGAAGTGGAAATAACTGAGTTTTCCACCACGACTAAGCTCAATGGCGAAGTAGACTTTATCCTAATTGACTACTTCACTGATAATAAAGCTGCCCCTTGTTGCAGTAGCCCTACTCAAGACGATAGTCTCACCACTACATTCACAGGTCAAGCCCTATTATCCTTTGATACCAGTTTCACCGGTAAAGACCTGTTACGCACTAGAATCGATAGCTCAGATGTGCCTGAATTGAATAACCCCCTTGATGGCACAGACATGACTCTCTATGACTTTGAGACAGATACTGACCAGGAGTTTGTCTTAACCGAACTATATTATCGATTCCCGATTAGCGATCGCATTCAAGCTCATATTGCAGCAGCCGGTCTGTCAGCCGATGAGATTACAGACCCCCTCAATCCCGTCTCAGCCCTCTCCCGTTTTGGAGTACATAACCCAGTTTATCGCCTAGCTGAAGGTGGTGGAGCTGCTATTCGTTATCAATTTAATGACTCAATTAGAATCAGTGTAGCTTATTTAGGTAGTGCCGCTAGTATCTCTAATCCCACCGAAGGTAATGGGCTATTTAATGGTCAATTTGGTGCTTTCACTCAGCTAACCTTAACACCAAATCAGCGTTTAGGGATTGGATTGAATTATGTCCATTACTATTCTCCTGAACCCAACTCAGGAGTTGATGTCACTGGCAGTACTGGCAGTCAATTTTCCCAAGCACCCTTTGGTGATCAAACCGCTACCTCCGCTAATGGGTTTGGTTTACAAGCGAGATATCGATTTAGTCCTGGTTTTACCCTTGGGGGTTGGCTTAGTTATATCAATGCCAACGCCGAATCCTCTCCCCGCCAAAGTGGTTTGGATGGCTCAAAGGGGGCTAAAGCTGATATTTGGACTTGGGCGATAACCATGGCATTTCCCGATTTAGGCAAAGAAGGCAATGAATTAGGTTTCGTTTTTGGAATGCCCCCTAGACTAGCTGAAAATGATATTAAAAGTCGTCAAGATTCAGATGTATCCTATCACTTAGAGACTTTTTATCGCTACCAAATTAATGACAACATATCCATCACTCCTGGTCTATTTGTAATTATATCTCCAGAACACAACAGTAACAATAATAGTATAATAGTACCAATGCTAAAAACTAAATTTATTTTTTGATTTGTTTGTTGATTTAGTAATATAGCAATCCTAAATACAGCGTTTTTAAAAACTATAAGGTATATATAGCAAGTCTTATACCCATGAGGTACAAATCTCTGGGTTTTAGGGAGCAGGGAGCAGGGAGCAGGGAGCAGGGAGCAGGGAGCAGGGAGCAGATAAGAGAAAAGAGGGAAGAGGCAAGAGGGAAAAAATAATCTGTACCTCATAGCTACGATAAACGCTATAGGATTTTTTCCGACTTCCAACTTCCCTACTCCCTACTCCCTACTCCCTACTCCCTACTCCCTACTCCCTACTCCCTACTCCCTAAATACGTTCAAAGGCATTGCACATTAAGCATGATCAGACTCAGGCTGTGTACTATATATAGAAGAAGATTCAAAAACAGGCTGCGTGGAAATTACATTTTTAGGAACTAGCTCCGGAGTCCCAACGCGATCGCGCAATGTGTCCAGTGTAGCGCTGCGCTTACCTCAGCGTGCAGAAGTCTGGCTGTTTGACTGTGGCGAAGGTACTCAGCATCAACTTTTGCGGAGTGACCTGAAAACCAGCCAGATCAGACGAATGTTCATTACCCACCTCCATGGCGACCATATTTTTGGTATCCCAGGTCTGTTGGCAAGCTGTGGCTTAGCGGGAAACATCGACAGGGTTGATATTTATGGACCACCGGGTTTAGATAGTTATCTCCAAGCTTGCCTAAAATACTCTCGCACCCATTTGGCATTCCCCTTCAAAGTTCACACGATCAAACCTGGTTTACTCTACGAAGACCAGGAATTTACCGTTAGCTGTCTACCCCTGGAGCATCGTGTGCCAGCCTTTGGCTATCGAATATGTGAAAAAGACCGACCGGGCAGGTTTAATGTAGAAAAAGCGATCGCATTAGGAATTCCCTCGGGTCCCCTTTACGGTAAACTCAAACGGGGAGAAACGATTACCCTACCTAATGGCCGTGAGATTAAGGGCATTGAATTGTGTGGAGCACCCGAAACTGGTCGTAAAGTAGTTTATTGTACCGATACTATCTTCTGTGAGCAGGCCATTGAACTGGCAAAGGATGGGGATGTGTTGATTCACGAAGCTACTTTTGCCCATCAAGACGCTCAGATGGCTATTGAGCGCTTACATTCTACGTCTACCATGGCAGCTCAAGTTGCCCTTGGTGCAGGAGTCAAACAGCTAATTATGACCCATTTCAGTCCTCGTTATGCTCCAGGAAACCCCCTGAGGTTAGATGATTTGCTTCAAGAAGCACGGGCAATTTTCCCAAATACCATCTTAGCCTATGATTTCTTCACCTATGAGGTACCTAGACGACGTTCAGAAGAAAAAGAAGTGGTTTGTTGAATCTTGACTGTTGAGTGTTACCTGTTGAGTGTTACCTGTTGAGTTGAATCTTGACTGTTGAATCTTGACTGTTGAGTGTTACCTGTTGAGTTGAATCTTGACTGTTGAATGTTAACCTTCTAACTAACTTTCAACCTTGGCCTTTCGGCCACGCTACGCGAACAACCTTCAACCTTCAACCTCCTAACCTCCTAACCTTTAACCTCCAAACCTTCTTACCTTCAATGACATTCCTCCACCTGAGAAACACGCCGGATATTTAACACATCGCTCATTTGTTGGATTTTGGCGAAGCTGCGCTTGAGTTGTTGGTGATTGAGAATATCAATGCACAGGTCAATTAGAGCTGGTCTGCCATACTGAGTTTTGACTTGAGCCTTACGGACATTAATGTTTTGGTCACTTAGGCGAGATAGAATGTCTTTGAAGACACCAACCCGGTCAATCACTTCAATTTGCAGATTTACTGGGTAGGTTTGGGGACGTCCGTTATCGATATCAGTGGGATTCCAGCTGACCGGTACTAGTCTTTCTCCTAAAACATTTTCCACATTGACACATCCTTGCCGATGAATGGAAATCCCCTTAGTGCGAGTGACTACCCCAATGATAGATTCTCCCGGTAAGGGGTTACAACATGCAGCAAGGCGATACATTAGTCCTTCTACACCAGCAATAGGATGCTTCTTACCAGGAAGTTGGGATTGGGGATGAATGGGGGTAGAGCTAGAATACTCTTGAACCACTTCACTTTCTTCTGGCTCATTGTCTAAACCAGCGTGTAGTTCTTCCCGTAGTCGTTTCACTACAAAGTTGAGTGTCACTGCACCGTGACCCAAACCAGCCAGTAAATCCTCTACTTTGTGGTAGTTACAGCGCTCCGCCACAATTTGCATTGGTGCTGATTTGAGCAAGGCTTCAAATCCTTTTTTCCCAAGTTCCTTCTCTAAGAGTTCCCGACCCCGAGCCACATTTTCTTCCCGATGCGATCGCTTAAACCATTGCCGAATACGATTTCTGGCACTAGCTGTTACCACAAAGTTGAGCCAATCTAGACTGGGGTGAGCGTTTTTGGTAGTGAGAATTTCTACGATATCCCCATTCTTTAGAGGACAATCTAGTACCCGCCATTCGCCATTAACTCGTACACCAGCACAATGGTTTCCCACCTCGGTATGAATCCGATAGGCGAAGTCTACGGCAGTTGCTCCCCGGCTCAAAGCGACTACATCACCATCTGGTGTAAATACATAGACATCTTCATCAAATAAGTTATCTTTGATGTTTTCCATGTATTCCTGAGCATCTTTCAGGTCTTTCTGCCATTCCAATAACTGCCGCAGCCAAGTCAGCTTTTCATCATCAGCCGTGAATTTGGTAGTATTAGAGCCACCGGTTTCCTTATACTTCCAGTGAGCAGCAATACCCCATTCCGCCACATGGTGCATTTCCAGGGTGCGAATTTGGACTTCGATCGGGCGACCATTAAACCCAATCACTCCCGTATGGAGAGATTGATAGCGATTGGGTTTGGGTAAACCAATATAGTCTTTAAACCGACCTGGAATTGGTCTGAACAGATCATGAACAACAGCTAAGGCTCGGTAGCATTCCTCTTTGGTTTCCACAATCACTCGCATGGCAGCAATATCATAGATTTCATGAAACCCCTTGTTTTGCCGCTGCATTTTCTGATATATTCCATAAAGGTGCTTGGGGCGACTACTAATATCAACGCAATGAACACCGGTTTTCTCAATGCGCTCTCGCAACAGTTCTGAAACTTCCTTCAGCCGCTGTTCCCGGTCTGAGCGTCTTTCTGCTACCAATGACTGAATTTCCCGATAAGCATGCCTTTCGAGATACTTAAATGCCAAATCTTCTAGTTCCCACTTAAAGCGACCAATTCCTAAGCGATTGGCTAGGGGGGCAAAGATATCTCGGGTTTCTTGGGCAATCTGACCCTGTTTTTCTGGCTTCAAGTATTCCAAGGTCCGCATATTATGTAATCGATCTGCCAGTTTTACAACGATTACCCTAATATCTGCTGCCATGGCGAGGAACATCCGGCGGAAGTTCTCGGCTTGACGCTCAGTTTTACTGGAGAAGTTGAATTTAGATAGTTTGGTTACCCCTTCTACTAAATTTCTTACCTCGACTCCGAACCGAGATTCTATTTCTTCTGGAGTAATTTCCGTATCTTCAACTACATCATGCAGGAATCCAGCCGCTATCATAGTAGAGTTGCCTCCCAAATCCCTTAATAAATCAGCCACTGCAATCGGATGGGCAATGTAAGGCTCTCCTGATTTGCGGTACTGACCTTCATGGAGTTGGTAAGCAAATTTAAATGCCTCAGCGATTAACAAAGTATGATCACCGACTGGTTCATCTGCCGCTGATGAGGCTGCTTTTAGGCAATCTTGCAGCCAGTCAGGGATATTGACGTTAAAATTCAAAATAGAGTATGTGGCGATCGCGTCCATAATTATTTGCCCCTCAGAGAAAAAAATAGATACCGGAGTCTAGGAAAACCGAAGTAATGCAAAAAGAGTACTGACTCAGAAGGGTGGCAAGGCTGTCCATGCAGCCAAACCCTTCTGAGCAAGCAATCAGTGTCAGTAAAGCTTCCTTTCACCCTCCTTTTTCGTCAAGCCAGAATGCTGTCCGGATGCTCAAGTTCAAAGAGATGGAAGCTTGCTCCAATATTTATCCAATATTTAAGTGGCACAGCCAAATTGTTGGTTTGGTAACTGCCCCCGGTGCCCTTGACCTTGGCGAATTAAATTCGCTATAGGTGCGCGCCTCCAAGGGCGAGAGGGATTGCTCGCGCCCTTGGGTCGCACCTCTTTGTGCGTGTTCCAAGGCCGTGAGGGATTGCTCACGGCCTTGGGTCGCGCCTATCGGCAAAGCCGACGCGGGGCGCGTTCGGGTCGCACCGCTGTCTTTAAAAAGAAAAAATTCTTTACATTTATAATTTTACGCTAATACGGCTCACAATGTTATCTGAATTACATGATCAAGCATTACGGGAATTCCAACAAGCCCTAGAACAGATGTACTGCCAAGTTGACCCTGATGATTTGCCCCGATCAGCAATTCAGGAGCAGTTTCAAGCACTAAAGGGGCTGTTCATCAGTCAGATCGCTAGTATTAGTGCCTCAGACATACCTCTGGATTATGTCTCTCGATGGCAGTCCCTAAAAACGGAAATTTACAAACAGATGCGATTATTGGAAAATGACCTGATGCTTCTGCAGGCATCCCGGAGTCCTAGGACAGCCAAATTAAGGCAGAAGGGAATATGCGATCGCATTCAGACCCTGATTCAGTACTGCCAAGGGTGGTTGCAACAATCTCAGGAACAACCATAATACTCCTACCGTAAGCTATCAGCTATCAGCACCTCAAGTATCAGCGATTTTGGGCTACAGATGGTGCTATCAGCTATCAGCACCTCAAGTATCAGCACCTCAAGTATCAGCGATTTTGGGCTACAGATGGTGCTACAGATGGTGCTATCAGCCAAAGGCTGACGGCTGATGGCTGACCGCTGACCCCTGACCCCTGACCCCTGACCGCTGAATGCTTATAAATTTATACAAAAGTTAAACCTGACATCAAATCTTCATAAACGCGATCGCATACATCGGATAGAGACACTGATAAATAACAGGGAATGCACAGAAAAAACCGCTCTATACTCCCTAATCTCTAAAACCACTAAGTCTCTATCAGGTAAGTCAATCTAATGAAATATAAACTGCTTTCTGGATTAATGGCGACCGCTACTGTTTTAGGAGTTTTGTGTTCGGCCAATGAAGCATCTGCAAGCACAAATGGATCTGATGTATCTCAGCAAGAATACGATCAACAGTATAGCAATTCAGGGAATGACTTACCAAAACTAACCTATGAGGAGTGGCAACACTTTAACGATATCGTGAATCCTGAAAGAGTAAGGATAGATCAACTGGATTTGCCTGAAATCGATTTTGATAATCTGCGCTGGGAAAGTGGTGCGAACGATGTGGAAGTCTTTTTTATCAACGAAGGAGCCGGTTTCAGAAATCAACTATTTTATTCTGTGGATGGTGGTAACATTAAAGAAATAGTTTTTGATGATGTTTCCTCTCCCTTGAGCATTCTCCCTAACGGCGATGGTCCTTTGGCACTTGGTCAAGGTGTGAATGTGGGTAATTTTGCCGGTAACACCTTTATTGAGTTTTTCCTACTTTCCGATGGGTACAATGGTGGTCATAACTACTTTGGTTTCGATCCCCAAGAAAACCCCGACGGATTCAATCATCTCTTGGGTTATGAAGTTGAATTTGGAGGGGATAAGTTTGTGATGCTAGGATTTGAAGACGATTGGATATCCCAGCAAGCCCATGAGTCAGGAGATCAAGACTTTAACGATGTTGTCTTTGTTGTCAAGGGACTCACAGACACACCACCGGGCTCACCATCAGGAAGTGTATCCACACCAGAACCAGGAACTATAGTGGGTACGCTGTTTGCCTTCGGAGTTATGGGGTTAACCTCAGTAAAGAAGCGGCAAGGTAAAAAATCCTAGTAATAAGACTGAGGGAAAAGAAGGCTACAAATTGTTGGTTGGTAATTGGTAATTGGTAATTGGTCATTGGTAATTGGCTTACTATTTCCCATTATCCATTATCCATTACCTATTACCCATTACCTATTACCAGAACGTAGTCGTATTCGTAGTTATCTTGTGAATCGATAAATAGACAAGATGAATAACAAATAGTTTGTAGGAATACAGAAATGTTTCCTACAAACTATTTGTGTTTACCGCTATCAAGAATGGGTGCATCTCAGTTGTGTTGTTTGACTCGGTAAAATCCAGATTTTGGGTTTTACCGAAACATGATTCAATAGTGATGCCCAGGAATATTAGACCTCTTGCAAAAATAAATATGAAATCAAAATCTATCCCTTTTGCCTTTTGCCTTTTGCCTTTTGCCTTGTCTTCACCCAGGTTGATCAGACTTATGCAAGAGGTCTATTGAGTGATTGTATGGTCAAACCAGGGGGAAAGTTGACTGAAGAATGGATTTTATGCTATCAGTCTAGTGATTGTATGATCAAGCCAGGGGGAAAGTTGGCTGAAGAATGGATTTTATGCTATCAGTCTTATGCTCTGCATCTTCAGCTTAACCCTCCTGGAGGTTTTGGTGTTCAAGAAAGAGTTTTTAGAGGCTAGAAGAAACTTAGATGTTGGAGCTTAGTTCTCAGTATAGTGATTTGCGCTATAAGTTTGCCAAGTATGGAGTCTTGGTTATAACCCTAAATGAAACTCCAATGACCGCTGAAGACTATCAATGTATTCTTAATATTTCCTGCAAGACTCCTACTCGCTCGGTTTCTGTGGGTGACAGAGGCGAAACTCATAACTTAGAAGTGGGTCGTCTGAAGACCGATACACCTTATCTACAAACTCTTACCTCTACTGCCCCAGTGATTGAAAATATCCTCCTGAAGGAGCCAATGAAGGCCTTTTTTCAGTTCATAACCTCTGCTAAATTTCTGGAAATTCGACGCATTCAGTTGAATGTTATGAGACCTGGAGGCTATATTGGTGCTCACTATGATAATGATTCCGATCCACTGCGACATTTAGCAGAAACCGCGAGAAGCCCCACATCTCAATGTGCAGCATGAGTGTGGGATGAATCGCGGACAGAGTCTCTCGGATTCGGCACAGCCGACGCTACGCGAACGGGGAAACGAGTTATCAAGCTCCTAAGTAGTGATGACTGAGTCATTCCCCTTCGTTCTGCTTCTTGCTCTAATTGCTTTTTCTCAAAATCGGTAAGTCTAATTGTCATTTTTATTGTTTTCATTATGACTGGGGGTTTGACTAGCTGTATACTAGAATAGTAACAGGTCGATAAGCTAGAGGACAAGCAAAATGAGAATTGCGTACCAATACCGATTAAAGCTAACAAAAGAGCAAAGAGCTAAGATAGATCACTGGCTTTCGATGCTTTGCTCTCAGTATAATTATTTATTGGCAGATCGCTTCAATTGGTACGAAAACAATCGATGTCCAGTAAATGCCTGTCCTCTTGTTTGTCACCTTCCTCAACTAAGAAACAATCCTGACTATTACAGCCAAAAGAAAACTTTACCCAATCTCAAAAAGACTCACCCTTGGTACAAGGATATACACTCCCAAGTACTCCAGGATGTAGTAAAAAGAGTAAAATTAGCTTTTGATCGATTTATTAAGGGAGATAGTAACGGAAAGCGAAGTGGAAAACCTAGATTAAAAAAACAACACCGCTACCGTACGTTTACCTATCCTCAAATGAAGGAATGGTGCTTGGAAGGCAATGTAATTAACCTACCTAAAATAGGTAAAGTCAAGGTTGTACTACATCGCCCTATCCCTGATGGATTCAAGATTAAGACTGCTTCTGTTACTAAAAAATGTGATGGTTATTACCTGATATTCTCCCTAGAAGACAAGACAATCCCCGAAATTAAGCCTGACATTAATCCTGACTTAATAGTTGGCATTGATGTTGGTCTTAAGGAGTTTTTGACCACTTCTGACGGGGAGTCTGTTGAAATTCCCCAATATTACCGAAAGGCTCAGAAAAGATTAAGGGTTATTCAAAAGCGGGTCTCTAGACGGAAGAAAGGAGGAAGTAACAGACTTAAAGCTATCAAACAGCTCGGTTTACAGCATAAAAAGGTAGCGGACAAGCGGAAAGACTTCCACTTTAAAACCGCCAATTACTTGCTGTCAAAATATGATGTGGTTGCTCACGAAAAGCTAAACGTCAAAGGACTTTCCAGATCCCGATTGGCTAAATCTGTGTTAGATGCTGGGTGGTCAAGCTTTCTGACAATCCTGACAAGCAAAGCCGAGAATGCTGGCTTGTTGGCGGTTCCAGTAAGTCCCAAAAATACTTCACAGAATTGTTCCAATTGCGGTAAAAAAGTTCCTAAAAAGTTGCATGTACGATGGCACGATTGTCCTCATTGTGGGTGTAGTCTCGTTCGCGTAGCGTGGCCTACGGCCAATCGTGACCATAATGCAGCAATAAATATAAAAAACAGAGCGGCAGGGCAGTCCGTTCTTAAAGCCCAGCGCCTCTTAAGGGATGCCCGGATTGGCGCTTGTTGCCTACACTGAACTCAAAGAGTCAGTGTAGGAGCTGTCACCAATTATTATTCATCTTCAGGAAGCTGATGAAGGTGGTGATCTAGTTGTTTATGATGAAGGAGGGTCTACCAATGTATATCATCCTTTGTCAACTCAGATGGTAATCAGTGCAGGTGATCTACTCCACGAGGTGACTCCTGTTGTCCGAGGGGAACGACGGACTCTTGTAGCTTTTCTCTCTATGAAACATTAAATTCTCCCATAGGAAATTATCTGATGTCTATTGTTGTAAGCCCTCAACCCCCTCATCAACATTTAATGACCTTCCCTGGAGTTCTCTCTATCAGAGAGTGTGTTGATCTGGTTGAAGATGCAGCGAAGCACGAGTTGGAAGAAGCAAAAATTCGTGTCGGTCATGACTACTCTAAGCAAGTAATTGACCGTTCTTATCGATGGGCACATCTTCTCAACATCCCTCAATTAACTGAGTATAGTTGGCTTTATCAACGCCTAATCGCATGTGCAGATCAGGCTAACGAGGTATTCAACTTCAACATTGAGAGGGAATTTTCAGAACCAATTTTTCTCCTACGTTACGGGATCGGAGGTCATTATAAGGAACATACTGATGTCAACAAAGGTGTAATTGGTGGACGCCGTATCAGCATTGTCGTTCAACTTAGCCCACCTGAAGACTATGAGGGGGGAAGTCTCATCTTTAGGAAAGCTGGACAAGTGGCTAGCACAGAGCAAGGCTCAGCAACACTCTTCCCATCCAGTTGGATTCACCAGGTACAGCCGGTTACACGAGGAACCCGCTTTGCTCTAGTAGCTTGGATTAATAGTCCCAAGTGAAATTGACACTCCCCGCCCGCTTATGGACGGGGATTCTTGATTCAACGAGATGACTTGTTCAACCAGGCCGGAGCCAGGAAAAATAGAGGTCTCCTCTCCCCAAGCGTATTTGGTCTATGACCCAGGTTTCGGTGTGCCGGAAACGAAACCTGATCAGAGGGTCGCCTTAGTACAAAACCTTGATCCCTATTATGAATAACCCTAAAAATATAAAGGCGACCCTCTGATTACGGTAACTTCAAACCCCACCGTACCTTGTCAGCCATGCTTTGCGCGAGTGGGGGGAACCCCCGTGAGGCCACTGCATCGCTTTTTTTTATATAGATAGATAGATACTTTTTTAATCTAATTTTTTTCATAGACGTTTAAGTCGTTAGACCAAATTACGCAATATGCATCTGATACATATTTTTTACGTTGCCTACTTATTTTTAGATAGTATTTATCTAGCTTTTTAGTTTCTTATTTATCATATAATCATAACACGCTCTGTGAAAACTGTCAAGTTTTAGCTGAAAAATAAAGCCGTCCTATCAGGATTTAAAGTTACCGTAAGAATAGGGTCGCCTTATTTAATAAGTTTTAACCTTTTTTTCATAGCCAGTCCCCTATAAAGGCGACCCTATTCTAAGGCGCGCGTCTAATGGGGCGCGATTACCCAATTTTTTCGGTAAAAATCAAGGGTTTAGCCAATAGAAAACCGGTAACTTCAGATTTACAGATGCTGAGATCTCTGGATTCAGGCCAAATCAAACAGCAATACCTCTGCTTGCTCTTGACCCACTAACATCACAGATTCTGCTTGAGAAATAGCAGCACCATCACCAGCTTGTAGCAAGTAATTATCTAACTTCACCTGACCTCGTGCTACTTGTACCCAAATATGACGATCTTGATTAGCATGGGTTACTATTGATGCACCAGCATCCAGGTTTGTGGCATAGAGATTAACATCTTGATGAATGCTCACAGAACCATCCCGTCCATCCTCTGAAGCAACTAGTCTTAATTGATTCTGCTTTTCTTCTGGTGCATAAAATTTCTGCTCGTAGCTTGGTGTTAATCCGGTTTGATTCGGTAAAATCCAGATTTGAAAAAAATGGGCGATGTCAGTGGCTGAATAATTATACTCACTGTGGGCAATACCTTCTCCTGCACTCATCCGTTGCACTTCACCAGGACGAATAACTGTTGTATTGCCAAGGGTATCTTTGTGCTCAAGGGCTCCTTCTAGGACATAGGAAATAATTTCCATATCTCTATGGGAGTGAGTTCCAAAGCCAGTTCCACCTTGAATTCGGTCTTGATTAATTACCCGCAGTTTGCGAAATCCCATATGAGCGGGGTCGTAATAGTTGGCAAAAGAAAAGGTGTGGTAAGAATCGAGCCAACCGTAATTAGCGTGTCCTCTTTCAGAGGATTTACGAATTTTGATTATTTTTTGATTGTTTGTGGTTACAGTCATTGGGTTTGCTTCCAAATGTTTGAGTAGTTATTGGTAAATTAGTATTCATTTAAATTTCATGGTTTTGACAGTTAGGGAGTAGGGAGTAGGGAGTAGGGAGTAGGGAGTAGGGGTAACAAAATTGAATCTACTTGATAAGTATGGAAAACGCTATAATTGGTAATTAGTGATTGGTGATTACAGGATTTTTCATAACTATGAGGTAAAGAGATTATCGCTGTTCCCTGCCCTCTATTTCCTGCTCCCTGCTCCCTGCTCCCTGCTCCCTGTTCCCTGCTCCCTACTCCCTACCAAATTGAAAACCGCTATACTAGACTTGGAATGATTCTCCAAAGCTCTCGCCATAGTAAACTTGTTCGATATCAAACCGTCCACCATAGAGTTTAAATGGTTCACCGGCGTATCCCATGGGGAGTAAACAACACACATCTACTTCAGCAGGAATGTTAAATGCTTCTTTAACCTGAGCAGACACAAATCCTTCCATTGGACAGGTATCAACCCCAAAGCTTTTTGCCACAATCATTAAATGAGCAACCGCTAACATAGTGTGACGATTTGTCCAGGCTTCAGTGGATTGAAAGGAGGCATGATACTCAAACATTTGAGGAATTGAGTTACGCATAATATCTGCATAAGCATCATTGACTCCACCAACATCTTTACCAAGTTGAATCACTGATTCAATGTAATCGGTTTGAGTCACTCGGCGATCGCCACAACAAATTAATACAACTGGAGCTTCTGTTACTTGACGCTGATTAAAAGCACAGGCTCTTAACTTTTCTTTGTTAGCTTGCTCCTGTACAACTATAAAGCGCCAAGGTTGTAAATTGAAACCGGAAGGCGATCGCACTCCTAAGCGAAAAATTTCTGTTAAGATTTCTTTGGGAATTGGATCAGGACGAAATGAACGGGCAGCACGACGCTGTTCTATTGCTTCTTTTAATCCCATTGATGGTGATAGTTCTGTGGTCATAGTTAGTTAGTTGAAGGTTGAAGGTTGACTGGTTGAAGGTTATTTGGTTGTTCGCGTAGCGTGGCCGAAAGGCCAAGGTTGAAGGTTGACGGTTTGAAGGTTGACAGGTTGACAGGTTGACGGTTGACGGTTGACGGTTAATATTAGTAGGGTGTGTAGGGTGCGTTAGGGGCGCGCCTTGCCATCATATTCAACTTCGTAGCCAATAGCCCCGTAACGCACCACCGAAGGGCTCGAACTCATTTTCCGCCTGCTCGTAAGCGTTGGGAAAGCCCGTCCCGTAACACACCACCCAGTCAAACTAGATATCAATACCAAGCAAAACTTGGATAGATGTTGAATAAATAAGCAATTTATTCGCAGTTAATTACTACCTTTATTATCTCAACTATAGTTTTATAACTTACCTATTAACTAGGAGATATTACCCTTACTAATTCTCTAATTTAGTAACGTAGTTCATGCTATAAATTATTTCATGTTTTTACTCCATAGAAGCTTATATTACTAGCTTAAGTAGTAATGCTAATTTTGTCTAATATAATTTTTGGAGGTGCTTGATACCTCTAAAGGTATGACTGATGCTATCGAACATTGAACTTAATCATCTTAAGACGTTTCTAGTGGTGGCGGAAGAAATGAATTTTGGGCGAGCTGCAGAGCGGCTTCATATTGCTCAACCGCCTTTGAGTCGTCAAATTAAACGCCTTGAGGAAAGCTTGGGGGTACAGCTTTTTCACCGTACCAAGCCCCAGATTCAACTAACTGAAGCTGGTAGAGCGTTGGTGTTAGAGGCGCGAAGAATCCTCAAGCAGGTGGATTTGGGTGTCCAAGTGACTCAGCGAGCTAGTCGTGGGGAAATTGGTCAGATTATCTTGGGGTTTGAGGGATTTTCTTCAGCTGATATTGTCCCGCTATCGATTCAAACTTATAAGCAGCAATTCCCTGATGTACACATTGTGGCGAAGGAGATGTCAACTGGGGAACAACTTCAGGCATTGTTGGAGCAACGGATTGATTTGGGTTTTATTGTGCCTCGCAAGGTAGATGAATCACTGATGGTGGAAACGATTCTGCGAGAACCGTTGGTGTTGGCGGTATCTGAAACTCATCCCCTAGCTAGTCAAGATCAGGTGCAACTACAGCAACTTCAGGATGAACCGTTTATTCTGGGATTAAATACTGATCAATGTGGTTTATATTCGGCGGTAATTCGTGTTTGTCACCAGGCTGGCTTTACTCCTGAGGTGAGTCAATTGACACTCCCCGGTCATTAGACACGGGGATTCTTACTTCACAGATTCGACTTGCTCAACCTGGTCGGAACCAAGAAGAGTAGAGGCCAAATCTCCATAAGCGTTTCGGGGAAACCAACGCTGCGCGAACGGGCCTATGACCCAGGTTCCGATGTGCCCCACCGTACCTTGTCTTGATGCAGTCGCTCATGGGGGGAACCCCCGCATGAAGGCGCTGCATCGCTTTTTTTATATATAGATAGATACTTTTTTAATCTAATTTTTTTCATAGACGTTTAAGTCGTTAGACCAAATTACGCAATATGTATCTCTTACATATTTTTTACGTTGCCTACTTATTTTTAGATAGTATTTATCTATATTTTTAGTTTATTGTAATGGTTTTTATCCTAACACGCTCTGTGAAAACTGTCAAGTTTTAGCTTAAAAAGAAAGCCGTCCTATAAGGACGGGGCTTTAAACCCAATTTTTTCGGTAACCAATGAAACCCAACTGATGTTGGGATTTGTGGCAGCAGGTATGGGAATTGCTCTATTGCCCAATTCGATCAGACGTTTTCGTCGAGATGGGGTAGTGTATCGGTCAGTAGAACCTTCTACGGCAGAGATTGTGGAGCGCGATCGCATGGCGTATTACTAATCCTTGTCCTACTCTTGAGCAATTTTTACAAGTTGTTCGAGATACAGCGAATATAATTGATGTGTGAATAATACTTTCTTTGTCAAGAAGCATTCAGCCGTCAGCTGTCAGTTGTCAGCTTAAAATAAACTTCGTTTGGTAGAATTTAATAGTTCGAGATTAATGATAATAGAAAGTCTGGGTATTTGACCATCTAAGGATATGCTGATTGCTGATTGCTGATTGCTAATTGCTTACACCTTTAACTATTATATTTCACCGAGCAACCGTAAGGCTGAGTAACTGTTGTTTCTACAGGTTTATTAGTAATAACACTATCCACAGCAGCTCGGACATAGTTGGTAGCAGTTTCTACATCCGCTGGATTAGCTGAGGGTTTATTATCAATTGCGCCCATGTATTTTAGGACTCCATCAGTATCAATAACATACATATGGGGTGTGGTGCGAGCTTGATATAGACGACCAATGGTGCCTTCGGAGTCTATAATTACTGCTGTGGGACTAGCGCTACTGCTCTTAATCAATTCATTGGCTTTTTGAGGGGTGACATGACCTTGCTGTCCTGGAGCTGAGGAGATTATTGATAACCACACTACTCCTTTGCTGGTGGCTTCTTTCTGAAGTTTCTGCATGTTACCGCTGCTGTAATGTTTGCGGACAAAGGGACATTGGTGATTAGTCCATTCTAATACTACGACTTTCCCTTTGAAATCACTGAGCTTGTGGGTGGTGTTGTTGCTGTCAACTCCAGTGAATTCTGGTGCTTTTCCATCAATCTGTAATGGTGATGATGCTGCAATTGCGGTCGATACTTGACTTGTAGTTTTAGAATCTTTGGTGAGGGGAGGATTCTGGCATCCGGTGATAATTAGGGCTAGGGCTACTAATCCAGTGGTGGTGATTTTCTGACCGTTAACTTTGATAAAGTTGTTCATATTTTTTGATGGCTGATTGTTGATTGTTGATTGTTGATTGTTGATTATTACTTGTTAATTGTCACTTGTTGCTTGTTATTTTCCATTTACTTAAATTATACCTAAATTTTATATAGGAATCCTAAATGAATTGTGATAATTTTTGATGCCATATTCCCTACTCCCTACTCCCTACTCCCTACTCCCTACTCCCTACTCCCTGTTCCCTTTGCTATAGGTTTTTGATGGCACGTTGAACTTGATCTGGGGATAGAATCTGAGGTAGTATAATAGGCGGTGTAAATTCAGAGTCTGCTGGATACAATACATAAAGGGGTACGCCACTGCGCCCAAAGGATTCTAGAGCTTTGGTGATGGCTGGGTCACGATTAGTCCAGTCTGCTTTGAGTAAGGCAATTTTTTTAGACTCAAAGGCGGCTATGGTTTCTGGCTGGTTGAGGGCGACACGCTCATTAACTAGACAGGTAATGCACCAGGATGCTGAGAAATTCAGGAATACTGGGCTTCCTGATTGCCTTAGTTTTACTAGTCGTTGAGCTGTATAGGCTTGCCATTTGATGCCCTGATTTTGATTATGGGTCACTGCAGTAGGAGTGGTGGTGGAGATTTGGGCTAAGCTCAGGGAAAATCCTAGGGCGACTAAGGCGCAGATTGAGCCCAAATGCTTTCCTAGAGGGGGGAGTAGGCGGGTTTTTTGGTGCAGCCAAGTGGCAAAGGCAATTAGGATTAGTCCTGTTAGGGCGGCTGCTAAACCGTTGGTTCCAGTTTGCTGGGCTAATACCCAGATTAACCAGGCGGTGGCGGCGTACATGGGGAATGCCAGAAGCTGTTGGAAGGTTTCCATCCATGCTCCTGGTTTGGGTAAAATACGTTGCAATCCTGGGGTGAAGCTAATGGCTAGGTAGGGCAGGGCTAGCCCGAGACCGAGCATTTCAAAAATTGCGATCGCTATCGGTACGGATTGGGTCAGGGCTACTCCCAGGGCGGTTGCCATGAATGGTGCGGTGCAGGGAGTGGCTACTACGGTGGCAAAGACTCCTGTGAAAAATTCCCCTATGTATCCTGAGCGAGTGGTTAATCGTTGCCCAATTCCCATGATGGAAGCACCGAAGATAAAGACTCCCGATAGACTTAAGCCAACGGCAAACATTAGATATGCCATTAAGGTAACGAAAACGGGGGATTGTAGCTGGAATCCCCAACCGATTTGTTGCCCTAGCGATCGCAAAATTAATAGCACACTGGCGACTACGCTAAAACTGACGAGAATGCCTGCAGTAAATGCGATCGCATGGCGTCTCACTTGCTTGGGACTTTTCTGGGATTTTTGGACTATGTTGAGTGCTTTGAGAGATAGCACTGGGAAGACACAGGGCATCAGGTTTAGGATTATGCCTCCGAGTAATGCTAGCAGGAGCAATTGCCATCGGGGTTGGGTTGGGGTTGGGGCGGTTTTGCCTATTTCATTGCTTACTGCGGCTTCAATGGTGAAGGCTTGGACTACAGATTGGTTGTCTAGGGATTCTCGAATTACTAACACTCCAGTGATTGGGTCGAGTTTCCTAAGATAGCCTCGCTGCAATCGCAAGGTGATTCCATCTTGATTAAGTTCTGCGTTTTGGGGCGCTGGGTTGCTAATGATACCGTCTTGATGTGGGAAAAAGGTCACCTCTTGGATTTGAGCCTCTTCCATTTCGGGGGCTTCAACTTGCAGGGTTAAGTCTTTTGGTTCAATAGTGACTGTGACTTGCCATGGGGAGGGTTTGGGTAGAGCTTGACGGGCTTGCTCAAATAAGTTTGCCCACCGTTGGTTGACTAAGGGAGGTCTAGAGGTAATTGGTAAGGTGAGGTTGAGGGTGCCTTCTTCCGGAATACAGTTTACTTCACAGACCAACCAATCAGCTTTTACTCGGAGTTGCAGAGAATCAGGAGTAGCTAGGTTAGCTGGGGGTGTGATTTGGCTGAGTAGGGTAACCTCTTCTTCATAGCCAAAGTTCATTAATGGCTCAAGGGGTAGCCGCTGGGGATAGGGCCAAACGATGTCTCCCACTTCAAAGCCGGGGGGTAGGGTCCACTTAAGGGTAGCTCCGAGACCCGAGTCACCAGGGTTTCGCCAATAGGTGTGCCAGCCGGGATTGATGTTGAAGTGTAGTCCTACCCAGAAGGGGGTTCCAGGTTGAATGTTGATGACTTCGCTGATTAATTGCACCTCGACATTCTCGGTTTGGACTGGGTTAGCCGAGGCAGGAGCAATGGGTAGTAAGGTAGTGGAGAGGGTTAGGGCTAGGGCTATGATCCAGGTGAGGAGTTGGTGCAACATGATGACTCTACTGAACACATGTTTAACCTACACGATTTTTTTTTAGGAATCATTTCAAGTATAGTTAGGTCAGTTACCCATTACCCATTATCGATTAAGCAACTAATCTTTTGGTATTAAAATTTTCATTTGCCAGCAATCGAGCCATTTGGGATTACCTGGATTTATTGCGTTGCTGATTATGGGTATGGTCAAGCCCCCCTAGCCCCCCAATTTTGGGGGGAACAAGACTTTCAAGCGATGCAGCGCGGTCTTGGGAAGGCAGCGCGGTCTTGGGGGTTCCCCCCATGAGCGACTGCCGTGGTTTCCCCCATGAGCGACTGCATCAAGACAAGTCCCCCGAGCGAGGGATTGCTCGCTCGGGGGACCCACGGGGGCTTGACCAAAACCAGATGATCCCGCATTCATTCCTTAATTCAGCAACGCCGGATTGATTGCGCCTAGCTATTAGGCGATGGACGCGCGTCCTGCTTTCAGCGATCGCTTATTCCAATGGGATTAAAACGTTGTTCACCCTTCCCAAACTTCTTCCATGACCATGACAAAACCAGGCAGCACTGATTCATCCCCCTTCACCGTAGCTGGATTGTCCAACTGCTCCACTTCTACCCCAGGACGGTAAATATATACTTGACGACTATTTGGCTCAATCAACCACCCCAACAGAGCGCCAT
The DNA here is from genome assembly GCF_010671925.1 of Moorena sp. SIOASIH. Lineage (GTDB taxonomy): Bacteria > Cyanobacteriota > Cyanobacteriia > Cyanobacteriales > Coleofasciculaceae > Moorena. The sequence goes on from NZ_JAAHIH010000003.1 coordinate 66,696, forward strand.
TTGACCTGTACTCTTCCATCTTTTCCTTAAGACTCTTCACCCTATCACTGGGAGAGCGCAACTCAATCACAAAATCTGGGCACAGAGGAATAAACTTTTTCCTTTGTTGAGGCGTTAGGGCTTCCCATCTGTCTTTTTTGACCCAAGAAGCATCAGGGGAACGTTCTGCACCATTGGGCAGCTTAAAGCCACCAGAAGAATCAAATACCTTGCCTAGCTTTGTTTGGCGATTCCACAACTGTAGCTGAAAATTAATGTTGGAATTTTTTTGAGATGTTTCACCTCCTGTGGGGGGCATAACAATTATTTTTCCGTCTAATGTGCGCTCAATTCGTAAATCTCGATTAATCTGACAAAACTCAAAAAATTGGTCATCATCCATAGCCCATGCCGGGGGCATCCTCAACACAATGGGATTGGTTTCAACAGCTGTGGTGGCTACTTTCATGGCGATCTCTACTTCCCGCACAAAAGAGTTTCTTCTATTCTAGTTAACAAAAATACCCAGTCTTTAGCCTAAAAACCCAGCTAAGCTGCACGTCAATCCGCACCATTGGAGATTTTAGCACCTCCGTTCCGTTCGGAAACTTGAGTAATTTAACGGTAATGGTAGCAGCAACTACTCGTATTTACCGTAGAGGTAGAAATCTTACTTGTCCTTCCCACTCTCCCTCAAGGCTGCACTCAGCAATCAAGATAATTTCCTCTATCGCTAGCCCGATTGGGACACGACGACTCACCTCAAACAACCCAGGCATAGATAATCCTGCTTGGATACGTTCGTATGCGAAAGTTATCATCGTAGCAACATCATGAGTTAAAACCATTCGTCCTTCTTGAGCAGCCCATGCTAAAACAGTTGGATCATCTGCTCCTGATAAGTCCACATCTTGAACACGCACAATATCAATATCTGGACTTTGGCGAAGAACACCTCGGACAATTTGGTTATTAAAATTTTCATCTGCCAGGAATCGAGCCATTTGGGATTACCTGGATTGATTGCGTCTAGCTAGTAAGCGATCGCGTATTCCAATGGGATTAAAGCGTTGTTCAGCCTCCTGCTGAATTGCATCTGTCTGACGTTGACGTTCTACAAGATAGGTATGAACCTCATCTCTATGTCTGAGGTAGTAACCAATAACCAAGTAGATATCTGGTAGTTGTAGCGATGGATATTGCTCTGCGATTTCCTCTGGCGTGCATCCCTCAAGAAAAGCAGTCACGACAGTGTCTAGGGTGACGCGAGTTTTGGCAACTCGTACAACACCATGGGCATCTGTCTCTATAGGTGCGGGTTCAAGGGCAATTGCTAGAGTCATAGACTTTATCAGGTTTCTATTCCAGATGGTAGCAAACGCCTAGTCAGGACGAGGATATGGGCGTTGCTGAATCAGCAACGTCAGATTAATCAACTCTAACCATTTCACGGGATTCTTCCTTCTGATTCACCTCAGAGGGTTTCGGCTTTTGACCCCTAAAGTCTCCTAATAATCCCATCAATGCTGGAACTACTGTAGGTGTCAGTAATGTAGACAAAGCCAATCCCCCAGTTAAGGTAATCCCTAATCCTTGATATAATTCAGCTCCTTTCCCTGGTATTGCTGCTAGCGGTAACATTCCTAGTACTGTAGTTCCAGCAGACATGAATATTGGTCGTAAGCGATCGCATACTGCTCTATACAACGATGTATCGTAATCTATTCCTTCTTGCTGTAATTGCAAGGCTCGGTCTACCAAAAGGATGGCATTATTCACCACAACTCCAGTCAGAATCACAAATCCCAACCCCGTAATCATATCCAGCGGTACCACAACACCAGGAATTCTGTTGACTATCACCAAACTCAACAACGCTCCGGTTAATCCTATCGGTACTGTTGCCATAATTACGATGGGATAGAGAAAAGAACGGTAGAGTGCTACTAGCAGCAGATAGGTAATCACTAAAGACAGAATAAAGATTGACCCCAACTGAACTAATGTTTCTGATAGCAAATCTGCTGAACCAGCTAATTCGACACGATAGCCAGCAGGTAGGTTTTGCCGGAAGGGTTTGAGAATCTGCTGCTCTGTCTGTTCAACTAGTTTTCCTAAGGGAGCTGAGCGCTTGACACTAACGGTTAGGGTAATAGAACGCTGTAAATCCACTCGGTCAATCCGATCGGGTCCGGTGGTATCTACTACTTCAGCGACATCAGCTAGTTGTACTTTCCCACCATTGGGAGTATAGATCACTAACTGACGCAACTGCTCTGGGGTTTTGACAACGGTATGTTGTAATTCAACGGTCACATCCAGTTCCCGTTTACCATCGACGAATTCTGAGGCTCTAATCCCACCGAGAGCAGCTTCAACCATTCTCCCTAAGTCAGCTTCTGACAAGCCCACTTCTGCCAGTCGCACCCGATTGGGAATTACTTGTAATTCTGGTGCACCAGTAACAAAACTGGAACGAGCATTGCGCACACCGTCCAGTTGGCGCAATTGCTTAATAATATCCTGACCCCACTGGTTTAATTGATCCAGGTCTTGTCCTACCACACGGACGGTATAGGATTTGCCTGGATTACGAAAAATGTTAGTGCGCCTAGCAACCACAAAGCGATAACCAGGGAAATTGGACTTTACCTTTCCCATCCGATTCACCATGTCATCGAGATTCCTACCAGTAGCTAAGTCTGGCTTGAGATAGACTAAAATCATTTTCCGTCGCGAGCTTGCTATTACCAAGGTTCGGTCAATTTCCGGCTGCTGTGCCAAGAACTTTCTGGCCGGTTTGGATAGCCGTAGGAATTCTGGAATACTGGTGCCTGGAAAGGGTTCCGTTAACCACATAATTAAATTACGGTTCCCTTCTGGTAGGTAATCCATGGGGGGGAGTAACCGAATACTGACAAAGAGCAATACTACAGGAATCAACAACACAGCTAAACGCCTTCCGATCCGTTTGCCACCAAGAGACCAACGCACGGTTTTTAATAACAATCCCTCTAGCTTGCCTTGCCACACTCGAAACACTGCTGAAGTCTTGGCTACAGCTAGTTGGATTTTGGCTGCCATACTCCACTGCTGTGGGCGCAAGGCTTTTGGGCGTAAGCTTTCTGGCTCTAAACCTTGGGTGTCGACATCCCCCATCCCCTGCAAAATCTGTTGCGCCTCCGCTTGATTAAGAAACAGTCCCGATAGCATAGGCACTAGGGTCAGAGCTGCAAACAGGGAAAACAATACCGATGTCGATAGAGCAATACCAATATCAAAGAACAGCTGTCCTGCTTCCCCTGTGACTAAAACAATGGGAGCAAATACTGCTACGGTAGTCAGAGTAGAGGCTAGCATGGCTGACCACACTTCTTGAGTACCGTCAATAGCAGCTCGGATCGGATTTTTTCCCCGTTGCATGTGGGTGAAGATATTTTCTAGCACCACAATGGCATTATCTACGACCATTCCGACCGCAAATGCTAATCCTGCCAGACTAATCACATTCAGAGAGCGACCCAGCAAGGCTAAGACAATAAAGACGGTAATAATAGTAGTCGGAATAGTGAGGGCAATTACTGCTACGGTGCGCAATGACCCCAGAAACAACAGCAACACTAGGGATGCTAGTATTGCACCTATGATCAAATTTTGCTGCACTAAGGCAATAGATTGGTTAATATAGCCATTCTCGTCGTAGTTAATTAAGAACTGGACAGCTTCCCCTTGCTGTTCCAGTTGGGCTTCTAGTTCCTTGAGTACAGCTCTGACCCCCTTAGATATCTCTGGGACATTGCCACCAATTCGTCTTTCGATACCAATGCCAGCGGTTGGTTGGTCATTTGATACAAAAACTGTACTTTGAAGCTTGCGACCAATTTTGACATCAGCTACATCTCCCAAATAGACAATTCCTGATTGGTCTCGGCGCAACACAAACCCTTCCAACTCCTTCACATCCTCAGAGCGACTGACGGTGCGGACTCGGTATTCCCGTCTTCCCACTACCATCGGTCCACCGCGAATATTGCGGTTATTATTGCGCAAAGCATTCACGACATTAGACAGGGTTAGATTGCGGTCAGCTAAGGCTTTCGGGTCTACAATCACCTCCACTTCCCGTTCCCGTCCCCCGGGAGTAATAACCTGACCCACTCCTTCCACTTGCCGTAACTTGGGTACGATGGCATCTTGAATCAAGTCACGGTAATGGTCTGGGTCAGAATCATAGCCTTCTTTGGGCATTAGGACAATCCACATCATCGGACGGCTAACACCACTGACCACTTCAGCAGAGGGGTCTCCCGCTTCTGGGGGTAGAGAGGAGACTCGCTGTAATTTGCTCAAGACATCTACTAAGCGAGCATCAATATCTGTTCCCCAATTGAATTCCAGAGAAATGCGACTGCGTCCAGAGCGAGAGCTACTGGTAATTTCTTTAACTCCTGTGACTTCTTCGACCGCTTCTTCGATCGGTCTAGTAATCAGGTCTTCTACTTCAGTCGGTCCTGCTCCAGCGTAGGAGGTGCTAATGGTAATTTCTGGGGTATCACCTCCTGGTCGAAGTTCTAGGGGAAGCTGGAATAGGGCTAAGATGCCACATAGGGCTAGGAGGCAGAACAGAACAAATGTTCCGTGTCGCCAGCGGACAGCTGTTTCGATAAGTTTCATCAAATTTAGCCGAAGTCGGCAACTTAGGAACTAGGGAACAGGGAATCGGGAATCGGGAATCGGGAATCGGGAATCGGGAAGCATTCAGCTATCAGCGTGTCGCGTATCAGCGTGTCGCGTATCAGCGTGTCGCGTATCAGCTTTGGAATAAAACAAGTAAGCATTAATTTAATCTGAGTTACCTCACAGCGTCGTTCGCACAGCGTGGCCATTCGCGTAGCGTGGCCATTCGCGTAGCGTGGCCATTCGCGTAGCGTGGCCAAAGGCAAAGGCCAAGGCCAAGGCCAAAGCCTGTGCCACAAGGCTGACGGCACCTCAAGTAGCGTGAGCTTTTAGCTCACGGCTGACGGCTGAATGCTTACAGCAATAGGCAATAGGCAAGGATTCTAGAGACTAATACACCACGGCGGAAATCAATATACTTTTCAAAAAGAGCAAAACTCTTATATACTAAACCTCTAATAAGTAAACATGTAATAATTTTGAATTTTGAATTTTGAATTTTGAATTCCGCACAGTGGTACTAGTTTTTAAAGTTTGCAAGAGGTCTGATGATTAAAAACTAAGGACTAGTAATTTTGACTGGTGCGCCGTTTTTTAGTCCTTCACCGCCTGACACAACTAGGGGTTGATTGGCTTGTAAATTTTGATTAGTGATCAGGACTTTTTCCCCCATGTCCGCTAGTATTTCTACGGTAAACTGTTGTGCTTTTCCTTGGGAAATGGTATATATTAGGGATTGGTTTTTCCGTTTAATGATGGCATCACGGGGGATAACAAAACTGGGCTCTACATCAATGGGTAAGTCTAAGGTGGCTTGAATTCCCATTCCAGCTAATAAGTCTTTTGGGGGATTTTTGAGATTTACCCTTACTAGTTGTCGCCGTGAGTTGGCATTGGCTGTAGGCACAACGCTGGTAATCTCTGCTCGTTGCTGCCAGTTAGGTAAACTTCGCGGTGCAGTTAATTCCACATACATCCCTGGTTTGACCTGATTAGTAAACTTTTCTGGTACTTCTAGAAAGATATCTAATTGAGCATTATTAACCAAGGTAATGATGGCATCGCCACCTTCAACATAGTTGCCAGTGTCAACCTCACGGGATTGCACAACTCCGGCTATAGGCGCTTTAATCGTGGCTCGTTCTGATGCTAGTTTAGCTTGCTCAACCGCTGCCTGAGCTGCTGCTACTACCCCTTTCTGGGAATCAATTTCTTCCTGGGTTGGTCCGACTTGGGCTTCCGCTAACATAGCTGCAATGCGCAACCGCTCACTGATGGTGGCATCAAGGGTACTTTTGGCTTCAGCAATCTCTTGCTGGGTTTTAGTTTGTTCTGCACTTAGGGCAGCTTCAGCCCGTAAGCGCTCACTGGTAGCTGCATCAGCCGATTTTTCGGCTTCCACTTTTGCTCGTTCAGAGAGAGCTCCTTCCAGAGTTAGGGCTTCAATACGTTTAAGGTTGTCCTTTGCTTCTTGTTCCCGAGCTTTAGCCCCATCCAGTTCTGCTTGCCGTTGGGCAATTAAATTGGGTTGGACGGCTATCATACCATCAAGGTTGTCCTTTGCTTCTTGTTCCCGAGCTTTAGCAGCATCCAGTTCTGCTTGCCGTTGGGCAAGAATTTCTGGACGGGTTCCCACTTGTAATCGAGCGAGATTACTTTTTTCCTGAGCAAGCCTTGCCTTAGCTTGGGCAAGGGCTAACTGTTGGTCAGCACCATCAAGAATAGCAATGGTCATGCCCGGTGTAACGCGATCGCCTTCTCGGACTTTGACTTGTTGTATCACACCATCTACCTGAGATTTAATCGTGATTTTTTCACTTGCCTCTACCTCACCCAGTAACTGGATCCGTTTAACTCCTTTACCTAAGGTCAGGGGAATAGTTTCTACAGGTCGCGGCGGTGTCTGTTTGGTTTTCGTCTGGGCTACAGGGGGTTCTGGTACTGTCGAGATTTGCAACAAAGCTATACCTCCTACCAAAAACAGGACTGTGAGTAGCCATGCAGAGGATTTGCCTTTGGTTTCTTCCTGGCTTTGGGAATTTGACTCTGGCTGATAGTGATTAGACACTTGAGGATTTATAGGTTCCATGGTGATGCCCTGACAAAAAGATGTCAAAAAGATGTTTATAGGATAACTTTGCTCAATCCAACTGCTGGCCTGATTAAGTCGATCACAGCAGTTGAGGTAGATAGGAATTACTATAGCTTTACAAATTTTAATCAAAATTTAATGGTTATGGCATCAAAGTTTTTATATTCTTAGGGGAGGAAAATTTAATCCATGAGTGAACCGCTACTTTGTGTCGAAAACTTGCAGGTGGCCTATCCTAGCAGCAAATCCCTGGAAAAACCCACTTGGGCAGTAGATGATGTTTCCTTCGTGCTAGATTCAGGGGAGCGACTGGGATTAGTCGGTGAGTCAGGCTGCGGTAAGTCTACTTTGGGACGAGCTATCATGCAGTTGTTACCGCAACGGTCCCGAGTGAAAGGACAAGTAAGGTTTGCTGGAAAGTCGGTCTTTGACTTAACCCCTCGCCAGTTGCGCCAGTTTCGGGGAGAAGCAGTAGCGCTAGTCTTTCAAGACCCGATGACTCGCCTTGACCCTTTAATGAGTATAGGGGAACACTGCCTAGAAACCCTCAGAGCTCACCAACCCCAGCTATCACGACGTGAGAGTAAAGCAAAAGTATTAGAAACTCTAGATGCGGTGAAAATTCCCGCCAATCGCTTCTCTCAATATCCCCATGAATTTAGTGGCGGGATGCGGCAACGGGTTGCGATCGCATTAGCCTTGTTGCTCAATCCCAAGCTAATTGTGGCAGATGAACCCACCACCAGCTTGGATGTTACGGTAGAGGCACAGATATTAGAAGAATTAACCAGGCTATGTCGAGAACGGGACATGGCACTGTTACTGATTTCTCACGATTTGGCCATGATCGGTGAATATTGCGATCGCATTGCGGTCATGTATGGTGGGCAAATGGTGGAAATTGGTCCAGTGGAACAGATTCTCTGGCAACCTAACCATGACTATACGCGATCGCTATTAGAAGCGGCTCTACATCTTCAGGCAGTTAAAGACCACAATGACACTAATGACACTGATGGAAATTCCAGCTCTGCCATTCCTACCCCTTTGCTAAGGGTTACTAATCTCAAGCAATATTATACCTTAGAAAGCAATTTTATTCAGCAACTGGTGTCTCAAGAAAAAAACGTTATCAAAGCTGTCGATAACGTCAGCTTTGATTTATATCCTGGTGAAATTTTAGGACTAGTAGGAGAATCCGGTTGTGGCAAAAGTACTTTATCTCGCACTATCTTGCAATTAGTTCGTCCTACGGCTGGAACAGTTGAGTTTCAAGGCACAAATTTAGCTAAACTCAATCGACATTCCCTACAAGAGATTCGTCGTCAAATCCAAATGGTATTTCAGGACCCCCATGCTTGTCTTAATCCTTTAATGACTGTGGGAGAAAGTATTGCCGATCCCTTATTTATTCATAAATTAGCTGCTAATCCAACAGCAGCCAAAAACCAGGTCAAGGAAATGCTAGAACGGGTAGGATTAACTCCTGTAGAGGATTACTATAATCGATATCCTGCTGACCTTTCTGGAGGACAACAACAACGGGTTGCTATTGCTCGGGCATTGATTACTCATCCTAGTTTGGTGATTTGTGATGAACCAGTGAGTATGCTGGATGCTAGTGTCCAAACTCAAGTATTAGAATTAATGTTGGACTTGAAAGAAGCCTTTAATCTTACCTATTTGTTTATTACTCATGACCTCTGGGTAGCACGATTTTTCTGTGATGGTATCGCTGTGATGAACAAAGGTCAGATTGTTGAAAAGAAACCAACTCATGACCTGTTTACTAATCCTGAGCATCCTTACACTAGAACCTTGCTAGATGCAGCTCCTTTGTTAGACAAACAAAGGTGATTTTATGTAAGCAATCAGCGGTCAGCTATCAGCTATCAGCTTTCAGTTATCAGCTATCAGCTTTCAGTTATCAGCTATCAGCTTTCAGTTATCAGTTATTAGCTTATGCGCTACCTCCCAGCGTCGTTCGCACAGCGTGGCCAAAGGCCAAAGCCTGTGCCACGCACGCTACTTGAGGTGCTTTCACCAACGGCTGACCGCTGATTGCACCTCAAGTAGCGTGGCCAAAGGCCAAGGCTGACCGCACCTCAAGTAGCGTGGCCAAAGGCCAAGGCTGACCGCTGACCGCTGACCGCTGACCGCTGACCGCTGACCGCTGATAGCTTACTAAAGGATTTCAATAGTTTGAGCAGTCATAGCAGACTTACTGGAACCAGAACTCTGACCTTTAATCCGAACCTTCTGATCAGGACTTAATTTTCCTGGGTCAACAGTTTCTCCTTGACGAGTGATTTTGGTATCGGAAAGAAGTTGTACACTATAGGAACCAGACTTCGTCTCTACCTTTAACTGTAGAGGGAAGCTTTCCATAACTGCGACAATTTTACCTTCGATAATCATTTGTTCATCAGTTGACCTTTCTATTGGATTATTATCTGGATTATTACCCTGATTGTTTTCCGATGGAACGTCTGGTTGCGGAGCGCTACAAGCGGAAAAGAGCAGGCATAATCCGATCAGACTGCTCAAAGCAAAAGACTTAAAACGAATTTGTAGTTTAGTAGTCATCTGACGGTTTTGTCCTTTGTTAGTTTATCTGTAAGCATTCAGGTATCAGCCGTCAGCAGTCAGCCGTTAGCAGTCAGCCGTCAGCCGTTAGCTATCAGCCGTCAGCTGATCACTGAAAGCTGATCACTGAAAGCTGATCACTGAAAGCTGATCACTGAAAGCTGATCACTTTAAGCTGATCACTGTAAGCTGATAGCTGACGGCTGATAGCTGACGGCTGATTAGTCCCGGACATATTAGACATTTTTCCAAGCGGACATGTTATCAAACACAGACTTATTGATGCGGACAGCACTGTTAGGACAGCCACCATAGCCGTGAATTCCCACTACATGGTGTTGACCATCTTGCAAGCGCCAGACTGGGCTACCGCTTTGACCGCCATAGGTATCGAGCATATAGGAGAGCTTGCCACTAGTGATTATGGTAATTCGACCAGCATTGAACCATTGTGTGCCAAATGGTTTGTCACCAGCGTAGCCAGAGTTATTTATCAGTAGATTTGTGAGTAAGTCGTCGGATAGATTGGCAAATCCGAACCAGCCGACTCGGTTCCCTAGGGTGTCATCCGGTAGAATAATTGCTCCGTAGTCGAAGTCATCATCTTGTTCTTGTGTCCAGCCTTTTACACTGCGGAAGGATGTGCTAACTTGGGAGCCGAAGGGAGCTTCGTTTTCATCAATACCGGGAAAGACCTCAATTTTCCTGGCCCAACCACCAGCACTATGGCTATAGACGCAGTGTCCAGAAGTCATTACTGTCCGTGGTCCAATCAACCAGCCAGTACACAGAGACCGCCTCCCATTAGCTTTGGTAATGATTAACTGGCAAATCCATCGCCAGGGCATACTAGTAAGTGAAGAAATGCGGGTGCGGTCGTCACTACCACATACTGACTCCGGCCTTTGGAATTCTCCAGCACCAGCATCTGGAAGATTTTCCATATCCTCTGTGACCAACATTCTTTCCTGGAAATCAAAACCCTCATTAAGAGCTCGGGATTTATTGAATTCGGGTACTGCTTCGATTTCACCGCGACCCATCATTCCCTCAAATTGGTCTTCGGTATCTATTGACTGGGATGGAGTTTCGCTGGAAGTGATTTCATGGAGCTGCTGATTGTTCAGTTCTATTTCCTTTTCTTGGTTGGTTTGATTGGAAACTATTTCAGTTTCTGACATAACTATTATCCTTACAATTAACTACTAAAAAGAACTCAATTGAATGTTCTTTCCATTTACATAATCGCAAGGTTGCAGTAGGCTTGACAGTACCCTTGCGGGTACTTATAGCGCTACGCGCAAGTCAGAAGTTAGAAGTCAGAAGTCAAAAGTAAGCGATTACTTACGTTTCGGAGTTTAGGAATGTCCTAATCTGAATGGGGAGTGCTATATAGTCAATTGTTTAATCAAGGAAAACTTAGGTATTTAACTGAGGGACGGGAGTACATCAGTTATCCTGAACAACCCAACCCTCAAGAACGTGATAGCTGATTGCTGATTTTAGCTAAAATTTGGTATGATAGATGTTTTTCGCCTTTGATACCACAAAGAAGACCTTTATCCCTTATTATAAATAACTTCTTTTCTTTATAATAAGCCCATATTTGTATTTTTCTCTACAACTTAACTATAACACATTAGGGCATCAACACCTACAGCTTAACAATTTGTAAATACATACCCTATATCCCATATATCATTAGATAAGCCGAGAATAAGAATCACTTACAGCGAGGGAACCTCAATGGCCACGTAATCGATAAACTACTAGATGAACGACTGGCATTGGTCGCCAGCTCTTGGGTAACAGGTGTTTCTGAACCTTGGCTATAACCTGAAGTCAATCAAACGCCTAAGTAAGTCATCCAAGTACATCTTTAGTTTTGGATTTTTAAGAGCTTCTCACAAGCTATACCGTCTTGATCACCATCAAGGTTGTGAATATCCCCGGGATAGGTTTCCAGTAATAATTGAGCTTGTCTTTGACTTTGAAAATCCGCGCAATTACAAGTATCACCTGTACCCACAACACAAGGTGGGATTTCAGGACAGGTTTCATTTTCAAGTCCAATGGAACATAGTGCTCTCTGTCCTGAAGAGCTAAATACAAAAGTCAAAATTGATACTATTAAAGCCAAGGCAGCGATAACATCAGAGCGCTCCCATTTGTGACTGTTATTTTTATTATCAGTATGGATCATGATTACATGATTCAAGTTCTCAGTTTAAGTTTCATTGACCATAGATTAGATTAATATAACTCCTTGTATCAAGCCTAATTGAGATGCTCTTACCCTGCATACTTAACCCTTCATAGTTCATAATTGATACTTAACCCTTCATAATTGATACTTGATACTTGATGCCTTGTTCATACTTCATACTTTAACAAGTGGGATTCCCAATCCTGACTAGTATCCAACCTAATTACCAACGATTGTTCCTCTTCCGTAAACCCTTCAAATGCAGCCTGTTGATCCTTAAGCAAATCAACCTTGACATCTCCCCCACTTAAAAGAGGGGGATTCTACAAGGATGTTACGCAGTAGGGTAAACCCGTACTGCTTCACAACTTGTTCGATAAGATCTAGACACAGAGTTGAACAGATCGTATCGATGTGGGAGTGTCAAGCTCCCGCTACCCACCTTGGTCAGATCAACACCTAACTGTGTGGCTACTTTCCTAGCAATATTTGCGGCACCATTGCAATCCGCATTAACTAGGTATCCGTTGGAAGTTTTATACAAGCCACGTCTTACCCGACATCCTGACGGTTTCCATCCGTTGGGTTTTTCACCATATTTTGGTAATGGATCGTCGTCAAGGAAAGACGCTTTGCTGGTATAAGATTCTTCGGTAATTGTCAACTTGATACCGTACTCAGGGCAAAGTTGTTCAAGCCTATTGATTAATCTTTTCGTTGGGATAACTACAAAGTTTTGGTTGCTCCGTCTCCCCATATTTGAGCCATTTTTTTGCTTCTCGTTCCAGCCAATTATTAAATTGCCAATACGATCGCTTAGACAACGATTAACAATAAACCTAGCTGCTTTATTAATGCCATCCCGCATCTGATTATTGCGTTTACGTTGAACGCGGTCGAGATTAGAATCTCAGTAAAAATCGGGCTTGCCGCTTTTATATTTTGCAACCAAGCGAGCATATCCTTGGTTCATGGACTTGAGCTTGCGGCCATCAATTATTAGACTCTTCCCTTGAGTTGAGACTCCGGTCAACCAATTAGTTACACCATGATCAAAACTCCATGCTTGGGAATAATCCAGGTTTTTGTTCTCTTTTAATGGTTGTCTTCCGTCATCAATAACCCAATCTATCCATAACTGTCCATAACACGGACGAATGGTAACTTCTTTTACCCAATCTGGATCTATAAAACCTGGAACCTCTAAATTGATTTCAGTAAGCATTTCAGGTTTACTTTCTTTGCTTACTGACGGATAAAATAGTCCTTTTTTGTAAGTGAGAGCTTGCCTAGGAAAAGTAACAGCAGATAGTCCGCCTTTCTTTCGGTATCTAAGAAGTCTTGGTTTATCTACTTGACCTTTGTAATACAACCCAACCAGTTGGTTATAACCAGTGATTGACTCAGCCACGGTTTTGAGAGTTTGTTGTGCTGACTGAGCGGCCATCGCCTTGTAATTAGGACTTTCTTTTAGTTCTCGGCAAAGCTCAGAATATTTGACACTGCATTTATAAGCTTTCCAGCCCTGTCGAAGTAAATCATCTCTCCAATATGTTGTATAAGCTTCTGGTTGCTGTTTTAACCAATCATAGTGTTTTTGTCTTGAGTAATAAACAGCAGAATTGAATAGGTTATTTGCCTGTTGGCACTGAAATTCCCAGAAGGCTTTCTCTTCGTCTGAAAAATTAGCTCTGACTGGGACAGTCTTGTACACTTGCTGTTACTCTCTTGTTTTGCTATAAAACTTTTATTGTAGACGTTGATTCTAAATATGTCAACAACAAATGGACGAAAAACCAGAAAAAGAATGCGGGGGGTGCCCGGACATCACGATCAACTAAAAAAGCCCCATACCATCTGGTTGACTGGGGCTACATGGAAGTGGCTTCAATTGTCAGCTAAAGAGGCAAATACCAGTGTCGGGGAGTTTGTAGAGAACTGGGCATTATCTGAAATAAATAAAGACTAAAGGGACACTTTAAGGGGGTAAACCCCGTCTCTCCGTTTCACCCCCGGTCATTAGACACAGGGCTCTCACGTTTCAGGATGTTTTGGTAGCATCAGACACATCCCCACTACGAGATAACAAGCGATTGGCCGTAGGCCACGCTACGCGAACGCATAACACAGCTTCTGGTGCGCAGAGCGTAAATATTTTGTATCGGTAACTGGTAGCGGTTAGCTTTTGCGATCGCTAATTCTCGGAAAGCCAGTCGGTCTATCCATCCCAGAGACGAAACCGATAGATAAGGTCGCCTTAATCAAAAAGTTTTAACCAAAGGTGCGCTTGACCCGTAATTAAATTCCCCACGGGTCGCACCTCTTTTACGCATAACCGACTAACCATAAAGGCGACCCTATCCTTACGGTAACTTCAACACCTTAAGAAGGATGGGGAATTTCGACCCCTCAAACTCCCCTATTCCTTAAACTGGGAATATCTGTCTGTGTCATAAAGTAGTTTTCAATTGGGTTAGGTACTTTCATCCTAGGTTGTAGGGAGTAGGGAGTAGGGAGTAGGGAGGGAATAGGTGATAGGGAAAAGGGAAGAAGGAAAAAATCCTGTGTACCTTATTACTATGAGAAACCCTTTAATTAAATAAACAGTAAACTTGCAACTGTTAACAAATAGCAATTAATTAACAGTTGCAAGTTAAATGATCAAAAGCTGCGAATTAAATATAGCAATTTTGATCACGAGTGAGGTACACAGAATTTTTTTCGACTCCGCCCCTCCCCACGCCCGGATCTAGCACTCCCCATACTCTTACTCTTACTCCCTACTCCCTACTCCCTACTCCCTGTTCCCTAAAACCCAAGAAGAAAGTACCTCACCCAATTGAAAGCTGCGTTTGCACAATAGCTTAATCGCTACCAACAACTTCCTTGACCAACTCAGCCTGAGATTTCTCCAGACGCGGACCATGAGTTTGTACTACTTTTGAAGCAAAATAGTTTCCCCAACGTGCCGCTTGCTTAGTGGTCAAACCATTGGTGAGTCCAAACAACACACCACCGGCAAACGCATCACCAGCTCCTACGGTATCCACGGCCTTAGCTGGGAATCCAGGCACCTGGAAAATTGTTTTATTTTCCACCACTAAACAACCATTAGGACCATCAGTGATAAAAGCTGTATCCACTAACTCACTAATTTTACCAGCACAATCAGACAAGGATTCCAGTCCACAGAAATGGCGTGCTTCTGCCGCGTTACAGAAGATCACATCACAATAATCTGTCATCAGCTGACGGAAATCATCAGCAAAATTCTCTACTAGAAAGAAGTCGGAAAAGGTAAAAGCACTCTTTACTCCTTTAAGCTTGGACTGTTCCATCGCCTCAATACAAGCTTTGCGAGTGTCATCCCCCGTCCAGAGGTAGCCCTCAACGTAGCTATATTTGCATTGGCTGAGTCGTTCCACATCAATATCAGTAGGAGCCAAAGTAGTAGATACTCCCAGGTGAGTACACATAGTACGCTCAGCATCAGGCGTAGTTAGAACCACACAGGTACCAGTCGGACCATTAGATAGCTCAGCTGGATGCACATCAAAGTCAATCCCTGCCTCCAATAAGTCTTGTCGGTAAAATTCCCCATTGGTATCTCTAGAGACCTTACCGGAATAGAAGCCTTTACCACCACTTTGAGCGATCGCAATCATAGTATTAGCAGCCGAGCCTCCTGAGCTTAGTTCCACAGACACATGCTGATGCTCAAGATTGTGTAGAATCATAGCCTGCTTTTGGGCATCCATCAAAGTCATTGCCCCTCGATTCAGGTCATGTTCCCGGATAAAATCATCATCCACCAGTGCCAGAATATCTACTAAAGCATTTCCGACACCAAAGACATCAATAGGTCTTGACTGTTGAGAGTTTTCTGTCATTTTCTTCCAATCCAACTAATCATTCACAAAAAAGCCAGGGAAATTTTAACTCTGCCCTGGCTTAATCAGACAACTATAACCAACCTATCATTGCTGTCTAAAGTAATGATATTGTTTTCGGTTCAATACTTATCATGGAACATTATTCGTCAATTTAAAATTGAACATTGAAAATTCTCAGTGAAAATTCTCACTGGTCAATCGGCAATTAAAAAAATAGGATTTAAGGTAAGCTATCAGCCAACGGCTGATAGCTTAATGCTTACCTGTATTCTGTAACGCTTTATTTAGAAGTGATAGCAAGAACACTTAATTTAGGATCATCCATAACCTGGATCCCTTCTGGCAAGACTAACTCGTAAATGTAGAACATCTTACCCTGTTCCAAATTTGATATATCAATATCAATGGTTTCGGGAATTTTATCTGGGGGACATTGCACTTTCACTGTTGTAAGCCTTTGCTGCAAAACTCCACCTTGCTTAACTCCTACGGCTTCTCCCACTAGCTTAAGAGGTACAACAACCTCTACTTTATTTTGAGAAGCCACTGAGAAAAAACTGAGGTGGTAAAGGGAATTTTTCCAAGGATGAGATTGTATTTCCCGCAGGAGCACTGGACCATTCCAGGAAAGGTCAGGAATAGAGAGCTCTATCAGGGTATTATTAACCGAGGCTGTTTTAAGCAAGTCTTCTGCTGCTTTAGCCGTCATAGTTAAGGATACAGATTCTGCACCATTGTGACCGTAAAGTACGGTGGGAATCAAGCCAGAACGGCGTAAAGCTCTCGGCTTACTACCTTCTGGTCGCTTTTGACATTCTACAGTAACATTCATCGCTAGGAATTTAACTCTTCGAGATAATATAGCCCAATTAATGGCGATTACTGGTCAGCTACCGGTCGATTCCGCCACCGAGGGGGGTGCTGACCTCAATTGTGAGTCAGGGTGTTGAATCGAATCGGAAACTGGTGAGATTCAAACTCTCCGACTGACACCCTGACGCCCTGACACCCTGACCCCCTCAAACTCCCGAAGTTATCGGTGTACCGCTAGCATCCAATAGTGCTCGCTTTGGACCGTGGATTGGGTCTTCCACAATAATTGTCTGGTCACGGCTGGCTCCTAAGGAAACCACTGCAATGGGAACTTTCATCAGTTCTGCCAGGAATTTAAGATAATCCAAGGCTTCGGTGGGTAAATCCTCTAAAGACCGACATTCAGCAGTAGATTTTTGCCAACCGGATAGGGTTTTGTAAACGGGCTGGCATCGGGAAAATACGCTAGTACTGCTAGGAAATTCCCGACTGAGTTCACCGTCAACTTCATAGGCGACGCAGACCTTAATTTCTTCAAAGGTATCGAGTACATCCAGTTTGGTGATCGCTAGACAGTCAAGACCATTAATCCGAACAGCGTAGCGACCAATGACGGCATCAAACCAGCCACAACGGCGGCGGCGACCGGTGGTTGTCCCAAATTCTGATCCTAGCTCACAAAGTAACTCTCCTTCTCGAGTGTGAATCTCTGTGGGAAACGGTCCTTCTCCGACTCTGGTTGTGTAAGCTTTTGCCACACCAATCACCCGATCGATCATTGTCGGTCCTACACCAGCACCCACACAAGCTCCCCCAGCAACTGGATTGGAAGAGGTTACATAGGGGTACGTCCCATGATCTAAATCTAGCAGTGTCCCTTGAGCGCCTTCAAACAGAATATTGCGTTTTTGCTCAATCGCCTCATAAATCTTCAAGGAACTATCGACCACATAGGAGCCTAGCCGTTCAGCATACTCCTGGTATTGCTTGATCACAACTGCTGGGTCTAAGGGCGGTAAATTATAGAGCTTCTCTAAAATAGCGTTCTTGTAATTAATCGTCCAGGTTAACTTTTCTACCAATACTTCCGGATCGATCAGGTCAATGACCCGAATACCAGCACGCTCCGATTTATCCGCATAGGTCGGACCAATCCCACGACCCGTGGTACCAATTCTCTGCCTACCCCGGCGCTCTTCCGATGCTTGGTCAATCAATCGATGATAAGGCATCGTGACATGGGCTATGTCTGAAATCAGCAGATTTTTAGTGGAAATGCCCAGTGCTTCAAGTTGGTCAAGTTCGGCAATTAAAACTTCTGGGTCAATAACTGTACCGGAGCCAATAATACACTCTGTATCCGGATACAAAATTCCAGAAGGTATCAGGTGCAGTTTAAACGTTTGACCTTGAACAACAACCGTATGCCCAGCATTGACGCCCCCCTGGTAACGGACGACTACATCTGCTGAACGACTCAGCAGATCTGTTATTTTGCCTTTTCCTTCATCGCCCCACTGGGCACCAATTACAACAACGTTAGCCAAGGGTTTATTTTGAATGCTAAAGTTTATCCACCTGATAATTATGAACAGTGGTTGCGACTGCTGTCAACTTAACTGTTCCTGATCTAGGTAGAAACTGGAGGAACGATAGTAACATAAGTTAGTCTTGACGTAGAATCGCCACTCCAATGTCTTTTAGACTTTACCTATGTACTCTTATCAGTCATTTTTAACAAAAAACTACTTCTACAATGAAAATTTTGTTAGTGGAAGATGATATTCTCCTTGCTGAAAATTTATCCGAAGCCCTCACCAACCAGCGTTACGTGGTTGATATGGTTACCAATGGGGAAATTGCTTGCCAGCAATCCCAAATGCTTGATTATGACTTGATGGTGCTAGATCTGACTCTGCCCAAGCTTGATGGCTTTGGTGTTTGTCGAAAATTGCGAGCCCAAGGCAATCAAATGCCGATTCTAATGTTGACGGGTCGCGATACCACTAATGATAAAGTCAAGGGTCTAGATGCAGGGGCTGATGATTATCTAGTTAAGCCAGTTGACTTACCAGAATTATTTGCTCGGATTCGGGCTCTGCTGCGCCGAGGTCAATCTATCGCACCACCAGTGCTTCAGTGGGGGGATTTGCGTCTTGACCCGAGTACCTATGAAGTAAGCTATGATCACCAACTTATCCACTTTACCCGTAAGGAGTATAGTTTACTCGAATTTTTCCTGCGCAACGGTCGGCGGGTACTGACTCGTAGCGTGATTATCGAGCATGTCTGGTCTTTTGAAAACCCTCCCGAAGAGGAGACGGTCAACGCTTACATCAAAAGTTTGAGGCGCAAACTGAGATTAGCTGGTGCACCCAGAGATTTGATTGAAACCGTTCACAGTGTGGGCTATCGCCTTAAACAGTTAAGTGCTGAACCAGAGGAGTAACACTGATAATTTTTTCCTCGGGCTTGAGTTGGGCAATGCGATCGCCTGTGCCATCTTTTCCCCAAATCGGCACCGATTCCATAGCTAAACGCTTACCGCCAACGGAAGTCACTACCATGACCTCATTAGCGATGGAATCCCTGACCATGCTGACCAAAACATCTTTAGCGGTCTTAAACTGTAGTGCTTGAGTTCCCAGGTCTCCCCGATTAGCCAACCTGATCGCCTGCACGGGGAGGCGCTTTCCATAGCCCTGCTCAGACACCAGTAAGAGGTTTTCTTCTTCCCCTAGAACAACGCAGCCAACCAGCTTTTCTTGACCCTTGAGGCGCAAGGCTTGATTTCCTTGAGCACTGCGTCCCATAATCGGTAACTGTTTGTCATTAATCTCAAAGCGCAACAGCCTTCCATTACTGGTTGCTACCACCACTTGTGCAGCTGTAGTAGATAGGTTGGCATACTGTAGCTGATCGTCATTTCTGAACTTGGTAAGCAACATACCACGGTTCGTTAGTTTTGTCAACTCAGACACTAAGACACGCTTCATTTTACCTTGGTGAGTCAGCAAAACTAGGGTGAAGTTTTCTAGGTCATCTGGCAGCCTAAAGTGAGCCACAACTGTTTCTGATTGAACCGAATTTGGCAGCAACTTTACCAAGGGAATACCCTGCTTGCGTCCAGCTGCTGGTGGAATATCTCTAATTTTGACTGGGTAGGCTTTGCCAGAACCAGTGATTACCATTAATTCTTGTGTAGTGAGCAACAGCTTAGCCTCAACTACAAAGTCCTCCCCTTGTTTAATTGACTGGGGTAATTTTGGCTGTGTTGTGGCACTCTGCCGCTGTACATACCCTTGGTAGCTAAATTCTAGAAGTGTTTGTTCTGGCTCAGTTGGAGCATTAGGTAGGAGATCAGCAGTTTTTTGGGGTTGAGCAGATTTCCTACTCCTGTGTTGAGGGTCTGTTGGTTGTTCTAACTGTTCTTCAGTTAAAGCAATAGAGTTGATTCTGGTACGGCGAGGATCACCGTACTTCCGTTTAAGCGATCGCAAATCTTTCTTGAGGGCTTTGAGCAATTCCCGCCGATCATTGAGTAATTGGTGCAGCTGTTCCAGGCGCTCCGAAAGTTGATCACGCTCGGTCTGTAACTTTTCTCGTTCTAAGCCAGTTAGCCGTCGCATGGGCATGGCCAGAATTGCTTCAGCCTGGATTTCACTTAAGTTTAACTGGTTTTGCAGGGAAAGCTTAGCGGTGGTACCATCAGGAGCATTTCTGAGAATGTCAATCATGGCATCCAGCTGATTGAGGCTAGCCAGTAACCCGTCTACCAGGTGAAGACGTCTTTCTTTCTGGGACTGCTCATAGGTATATTGGCGGGTTAGAGTCTGTTCTCGGAAGCTAATAAATGATTCTAACAACTCCCGCAGGGTAAGTTGTCGGGGTTGTCCGTCTACCAAGGTCAGCAGGATAGCACCAAAGTTTGTTTGCAGGGGAGTTTGCTTATACAACTGCTGGAGCACCGCTGATCGCTGAGCATCTCGTTTGAGTTCCACCACCACCCGCATCCCTTCGCGATCGCTTTCATCTCGGATATCGCTAATCCCTTCTATACGCCCTTGATTGACCAAAGCTGCTACTTTTTCAATCCAAGCTGCCTTATGGACCTGATAGGGCAACTCACTCACTACAATTGCCCTACGTTGCCCCCGTTTCCCTCGACCGACTTGAATGGTTTCAAGCTTGGTGATGCCTCGAATCGGTATACTGCCACGACCGGTAGTATAGGCATCCCGAATCCCCTCAGCTGAAACAATTTCCCCCCCAGTGGGAAAATCGGGTCCGGGAATTAATTCCCAAAGTTTTTCATCTGCTAAATTGGGACGGTCAATCAGAGCAATCAAGCCATCTACTATCTCTGCCAAATTGTGAGGAGGAATATTGGTTGCCATGCCCACAGCAATGCCAGAGCAACCATTGAGCAACAAGACCGGTAATTGTGCCGGGAGTACCACTGGCTCTTGCTGGGAGCTATCAAAGTTGTCGATAAAATCAACTGTTGCTTCCCCAATTTCTGACAATAGGGCTTGAGCGCCCACCGGAGAGAGTCGGGTTTCAGTGTAACGCATGGCTGCTGGTGGATCATTATCCACCGAACCAAAATTGCCATGACCGTCAAGGAGGGGATAGCGGGTCGAAAAGTCTTGGACTAACCGCACCATGGCTTCATACACCGCTTGGTCACCGTGGGGGTGATATTTACCCAACACATCCCCAACCACACGAGCACATTTGCGGTATGGTCGATCTGGGGTTAACCCTAATTCGTGCATCGCATATAGAATACGTCGATGTACGGGCTTAAGCCCATCACGGACATCAGGTAAAGCACGCCCCACAATCACACTCATGGCATATTCAAGATATGACCGTTGCATCTCCAAATGTAGGGCTGTGGGAATGACATTACTGTTTCCCATTAGGTTCAGCTGTTTTGCCATCAAAAATCCTCCAAGGCAGAATTGACCAAAGGGTGATCGGGGTTTAGGGTATAGGGAAATTGCACGCTTGTTAAGGCTACGGTACTCGAAAAGATAGGGAAGATCAGGAGAAGATAATTTCTTCTTCACCTAATCGAGTCCCCTTGATCTTTCCATCTGCTCTAGCATCCAGCTTAACGAGGGTGACTATTGCATATAGGTGATGCATATAGAAAAACAGAGACACTAGCTCACCCTAAGTAAGTATTCAGCTATCAGTTATCAGCTATCAGCTATCAGTTATCAGCTATCAGTTATCAGTTATCAGTTATCAGCTATCAGTTATCAGCTATCAGCTATCAGCTATCAGCTATCAGCTATTAGCTATCAGTTATCAGCTATCAGCTATCAGCTATCAGCTATCAGCTATCAGTTATCAGCTATCAGCTATCAGCTATCAGCTATTAGCTATCAGCTATCAGCTTTTGAATAAAACAAGTAAGCATTGCTTTAATCTCTGTTACCTCAGCTGACGGCTGACGGCTGACGGCTGACCGCTGACGGCTGACGGCTGACGGCTGACGGCTGACGGCTGACGGCTGACGGCTGACGGCTGACCGCTGTTCGCGCAGCGTGCGCGTAGCGCATATGCTTACACCATAAAATGTGAGCATCTGGTTCCAAAGCCGATTTCCCGCCTTAAGATAGTGTTGGTTAAGCCAAGCTAAAGTATGGGCACGACTCAAAGAAATAGGCTCAAGGTTAACCAGCCAGAAGCTTCGCTTCTAACAAGCCGTTGTGCCCACTGTCCCCAAGACACTATAATGTAGGTTTGGATGCAGTTAGGGAAGGCTTTTTCCAGGAGCGTCAGCTTGCCTGGTATTAAGCAGCCTATCACCTGTATCAGTCCAATGAACATTACTAGTTGGCTAAGCATGTGGGGAAACTAGACTTGATAAAATAACATCTTGCATTTGAAATAGCAACATGACCGATTCCCTGTCAAACTTATGATCAAATGACACTTTTGCCAAAAATGACTCTCTTGATGCAACGCCCATGAAAACCGTTCTGATTGTCGAAGATGATCCGATTAATGCTCGTGTTTTTTCCAAGATTCTCAGTAAGCGGGGCGGTTTGAATGTAAAGCATACTGAAGATGTAGAAGAAGTAATGCAGATAGCCCAAGCTGGGGAGGCAGACATTATTTTGATGGATGTTTCCTTAGCTCATAGTGTTTATCAGGGTAAATCAGTAGACGGCATTAAGATTACCCAAATGCTTAAGGCTGATGCTGAAACGTCCCAACTGCCGATTATTCTGGTCACTGCTCATGCGATGGAAGGGGATCGAGAAAACTTCCTTAAGCAAAGTGGTGCCGATGACTACATCTCCAAACCCGTTGTTGACCATCAACAGTTTGTTAATCAGATCATGGCTCTATTGCCCCAGGACAATTAAATTCCTTTCTTGAAAATTGCCAATCTTAAACCACCGCCCTTGAGATGATTGCCCATCTTTGGCTGCGATCCCTCCCCTATTGGCAATTGATGGAGATCAAGCACTGTTTTTAGGAGTCACCCATGACAGGTGGAGTTGGGCTGCTTAGGGTAGACCTTGACTCTGGATAATGGTGGCTTGGATTCTGGGATTTTCCAGAAACTTTTCGGTTTCAGAAAGCAGGCGCTTACCCCACAGGTTTTCCTTAAGAAACTCTAAGTTAGCATAGCGGCTATCTAGGCGGATTGCCGCTTCTCCCATTAGTAGCCCCTTTTCGATATCCCCTTGGGCATACAGAGCCACAGCGATCGCAAGTTGAGGTTCTGCGGCCTCTTTATCAATCTCTATTGCTGCTTCCCATTGTTGAATAGCACTCTCCACATCTCCTTGTTCATAATTGACCAACCCAATGTTGTTAATGGCTGGCCAAAAGCTTTTGTCTTGGTCAACAGCTTGGTTGTAAGCATCGATTGCTTCAGTATACTGATTGAGCATATAGTAAGAATTGCCCAAGTCAAACAGGGCTTCTGGCACATCGGGCTTGAGTTTTAATCCCGCTTTCAACTGAGCGATCGCTTTTCTATATTCGGTTTTTTGAAAATAGGCTGACCCCAAGGTGAACAGCACCCCAGCTTGATCTGGTGCCAGAGAGTAAGACTTTTGCAAGGCTTCAATGCCTTGATCCAACTCCTGGGACTGTACGTACAAAGTTCCCAAGATAAACCAGGTTTGATAGATGTTGGGAGCAAGTTGAGTGGCTAACTTGGCCTTAGGCAGCGCCAGGTCGTATTGTTGAAAGCGGACTAACTGAATGGCCTCTTGAGCCAGAGTTAAGCCCTGCTGTTCGAGTTCCTCTGAATCCAATTTTAGGGTATAGGGAATGAGTGCTTGTCCAGCAACTGGTGCTGACCAACTCATCAAACCCATCAGAACAAGAATAGATAGTAATGGAATAGGTTTAGGCACGGTACAGCCTCGAAGAACAATGAGCTTAATGTGAATCTACAGGTTACGCAACTACTGAGACTAATCCGGAAGGAATATAGCTCTAGCTTTACCCTCACGATAGGACTTTCCTGCTTCATCTGTCATCCTAGAGGATCCGAGCAAGGTAAGGGTGGGGGGGGTGGGGAGTGTGGGGAGTGTGGGGAGTGTGGGGAGTAGGTTGATTTGGGTGGAACAGGCAAGATGCCTATTCCACACAAGATGCTTATTTTACTAAGATGCCTATTCCACACAAGATACCCATTTCACCATGATGCCTATTCCACTGAGATGCCTATTCTACCAAGATGCCTATTCTACTAAACTAGACCTCTTGCAAAAGGATTTTTCTGATAGTGTTTACGTCAATTCTTGTCCACTGTTCCCTGTTCCCTGTTCCCTGTTCCCGACAACTGCCGCGAAGTCTACTATTAAAATCATCCTGCATTTATGCAACACCGGATTTTTTGCATTGCTGAATCAAAGAAGGAAATTCTTCCAGCCCGGTTTTTGAGTATAAATACTTATCGTTGCAGTTAACCAGTGATGCCACATCACTTTTCTACAGGAAACATTAAAATAGATTTGTTGGGTCAGGGATAATAAAGCGTTTATCGCACTTATGAGGTACAGTCTTTTTTGACGCTGATTACCTTAAAAGCCTATTGCCTTCAAACCATACGCTTTGTATTTCAGACCAATAACAATTCCTATATGAGCGAAGATAGTATTCCAACACGCTTCCGATAAAGAATAAAAGAAGCAAGAAAAAAAACTTGAAATACTGGATTTGAGTAATGCATATCGAGACCAACCATTGAACAAGATTCCAGAGTACTTTTTTGAAATAAAACATATTAAATTCTTAAAATTAAGCGGCAACCAAATATATTAAATGCCAGATAATATTAATGACATTTCCAATTTAAACCAGCTAGATTTATCGGATAATAAACTAAACAAGCTGCCGGAATCTATTGGGAATATCTCCAATTTAACCAGACTAGATTTATCGAGTAATCAACTAACTAGCCTGCCGGAATCTATTGGAAATATCTCCAATTTAACCAGACTAGATTTATGGAGTAATCAACTAAATAACTTACCGGAATCTATTGGAAATATCTCCAATTTAACCAGGCTAGATTTATCGTTTAATCAACTAACCAAGCTGCCGGAATCTATTGGGAATCTCTCCAATTTAACCAGACTAGATTTATCGAGGAATCAACTAACTAACCTGTCGGAATCTTTTGGAAATTTCTCCAAGTTGACCTTGCTAAGTTTATCGGTTAATCAACTAACAAAACTGCCGGACTCAATTGGAAATATCTCCAATTTAACCGAGTTAAATTTATCGAGAAATCAACTAAATAACCTGCCGAAATCTCTTGGTAATTACTCCAATTTAATCTTGCTATTGTTACAAAGTAATCAACTCAAAAACCTGCCAGAATCTCTTGGTAATCTCTCCAATTTAACCACGCTAGATTTATCGGATAATCAACTAACCAACCTGCCAGAATCTCTTGAGAATCTCTCCAACTTAACCGAGCTATATTTATCGGAAAATAAACTAAATAATCTGCCAGAATCTCTTGGTAATCTCTCCAATTTAACCACGCTAGATTTATCGGATAATCAACTAACCAACCTGCCAGAATCTCTTGGGAATCTCTCCAATTTAACCGAGCTAGATTTATCGGCTAATCAACTAACCAATCTGCCGGAATCTCTTGGGAATCTCTCAAATTTAACCAGGCTATATTTATCGAGTAATCAACTAACCAATCTGCCGGAATCTCTTGGGAATCTCTCAAATTTAGCCAGGCTATATTTATGGCATAATCAACTAACCAATCTACCGAAATCTCTTGGGAATCTATTCAATTTAGCCGAGCTAAGTTTAAGGACTAATCAACTAACCAAGCTGCCGGAATCTCTTGGGAATCTCTCCAATTTAACCAAGCTAAGTTTAAGGACTAATCAACTAACCAAGCTGCCGGAATCTCTTGGAAATATCTCCAATTTAACCAACCTAGATTTATCGATTAATCAACTAACCAAACTGCCGGAATCTCTTGGGAATCTCTCCAATTTAACCGAGCTAGATTTAGAGAAAAATCAACTAACCCATCTCCCCGAATCTCTTGGCAATCTTTCCAATTTAACCAAGTTAGATTTATCGGGTAATCCCCTGGTTGTCCCACCACCAGAAGTTGTCAGTAAAGGGGTAGATGCCATTAAACAATATTTGCGCCAATTAAGGGAAGAAGGAAAAGATTATATCTATGAAGCTAAGTTGTTGATTGTCGGCGAGGCCGGAGCAGGCAAGACTAGTTTAGCTAAAAAAATTCAAGACTGCGAATACCAACTCCAAGACAATCAAAAGTCTACAAAAGGCATTGATGTTATTAAATGGAGTTTCCCTCTAGATAACGAACGAGAATTTAAGGTTAATATTTGGGATTTTGGCGGGCAAGAAATTTATCATGCTACTCATCAGTTTTTCTTGACTAAACGTTCTCTCTATACTTTAGTGGCGGATAGTCGGAAAGAAGATACGGATTTTTATTATTGGCTCAATAGTGTAGAACAATTTAGTGACAATAGCCCCCTGTTGATTATTAAAAACGAGAAACAAGACCGCCGAAGGGAAATTAACGAAAGAGCTTTGCGAGGACAGTTTACCAATCTCGAAAAAACTCTGGCTACTAACCTCAAAACTGACCGAGGGTTACCAGAGATTATCGGTGCTATTCAATATCACATTCAAAATTTACCTCACGTGGGACAAGCATTACCCAAAACTTGGGTAAAGGTTCGTCAAGCCTTAGAAAACGATTCCCGGGATTATATCTCTCTTGAGGAATATCTAGATATCTGTGAAACCAATGGATTTACTTTACTAGAAGATAAATTACAGTTAAGCGGATATCTCCATGATTTAGGGGTATGTCTTCATTTCCAGGATCAAGAAGATTCGTTGTTATATAAAACAGCCATTCTTAAACCTGAATGGGGTACATATGCGGTTTACAAAGTGCTAGATAATCCTAACGTTAAAAATAACAAAGGAAAGTTTACCCGCAAGGATTTAAAACGTATTTGGAAAGACGACAAGTATGCCTCTAGGAGAGGAGAATTACTAGAGCTAATGAAGAAATTCCAACTTTGCTATGAAATTCCTGATTGCAAAGATACGTTGATCGCCCCTCAACTCCTCAGCGATAACCAACCAGACTATAACTGGAATCCATCCCACAATCTGATTTTACGCTACACTTATCCTGATTTTATGCCCAAGGGTATTATCACTCGCTTTATTGTGGTGATGCACCAGTATATTGACCAACAAGAATATGTTTGGAAAAGTGGCGTCATCTTAACTAAGGACAAAACCAAAGCTGAAGTGATTGAATATTACGGCAAACGCCAGATTCAAATTAAGGTTTATGGTAAACATAAGCGGGAATTATTAACCATAGTTGCTTACGAACTAGATAGAATAAATGCTTATTATAACCGATTGAAGTACAGTAAGTTAATACCTTGTAATTGTCCTACGTGTAAAGACAGTCAGTCACCATTCTTTTATCCCTTTGAAAGATTGCGAAAATTTATAGCAGACCAGCAATACACCATTCAATGTCAAGAAAGCTATCAGATGGTGAATGTTCTGAGTTTACTTGATGATATAATAGGTTTGAACCAGTTAATATCTAACGATCAACAAGATATTAATAAATCAATTCAGGTTAAAGGCGATATTCAACAATTATTCTTGCTATTATCACAACAAGGTAATATTTATGGAGATTTTTCTGAAATCATGGCTAATAGTAACGATGAAAGTTCCAAAATAAATATATCTGGATCTGGTAACATATCTGGCAACGCTAAAGTTACAAGTAGTAGTGCTGGTTGGTTTAACTTAGGTGATATTAGTGGTAAGGTTACCAATACTATCAACCAGTTACCTAGCTTTGATGGTGAGCCTGAGTCTGATAAAAAACAACTCAAGGAATTACTCAGTCAACTGCAAAGCGCAGTCTTAGCAGAAGATTTGGATGATGACGATAAAGCAGAAGCCCTAGAACAAATTGAAGACATCGCTTCTGCTTTAACTAATTCTGAAGATAGTACTGTCAAGAAAATAGCCAACAAGGCTATGAAAATGCTAATCAGAACGTAACTGCTCACCGCAATAAAGATGCTCTATTGACAACGGAGAAGCCAAATTGAACACTTGGATGTATATTGGTTCTTATGACTCCAACCGCCACCGAGAATTCCCAGTCCGTCATCAGCGTCGCCTCCGAACAGTTGGTGACCAATGTACTGCTGGTTGAGTGGCTCGTGAAGCTGCAACAACAACTATCCCTTCAACAACGAGTGATTGAACAGCAGCAAAGACAAATCTTTGGGCAGCAGCAAGAGATAGAACAATTAAAGGAGGAGCGAGACAAGCTCAAAAACCGCTCCTCGAAAAATAGTTCAGTCCCTCCTTCCTCTGACCAACTCCAAAAGCCCAGCAACAAAAGTAAGCGCAAAAAGGGGAAAAAGCGCGGTCCTTTCGTATAATCATCAAGGAAAAACCCGTAACGGATTTGGCACTCCTGACGAAATAGTGACTATCGAGCTAGAAAGCTGTCCCATGTGCGCTACTTCCTTAGAGGTAGTAGAAGAAGCTCCACAAAAAGTCCAGCAAGTAGCTGAAGTAGTCGAGCAACCAATAGAAATCAGAGAATATCGCCGCCCTCTATACAATTGTCCCAATTGTGGATGGTCTGGTTATAGCTCTATGCCTTGGGGAGTCAAAGAAGGATTCAGCTATGGGGGACGACTCTGTAGCATTGTGGGCTGGTTAGGGTATGGGGGCAACTTGACGTGGCGTAAACAGGAATATTTTGTCGAATATGTCTTGGGGGTTCCTATTTCTCAGGGAAGTCTGGCAAAAATGCAACGCTGGTTCCAAGAGAGTTTGGAGCCTTCTTACCAACAATGGCTAACCTACGTCAGACAGCCAGGGGTCAGGTGTGTGGATGAAACGACCTACTGTATAGATGGCATTAAGTATTGGTTGTGGGTAGCTACCAGTGACCAGGTATGTGCCTTGATGTTAGCACCCACACGCAGTAGTGCTGAACTAGAGAAATTACTGGGAGCTGAGTTTGAGGGAATACTCACGCTTTGATTGTTTTAGTGCCTACTCTCCACAAGCAGCTCAGGCCAAGCAGAAGTGTTTAGCCCATCTCGAGAGAGACTTAAAAGCCCTCTTAACCAGTCGCTTTGAAGGCAATCGACAGTTTGCGAGCAAAGTGCAATTAGTGTTGTGGCAAGCTCGCAGTTGCTATCAGGATTATCAAGAAGGAAAACTTAGTTGCCAAACTCTCAATGACCAACGAGAAAGTGTAGAAGCTTCTCTTAAAAAAGTCTTAGAAGAGACACTCAAGGAAAGCCCTCCCTCAGATACTTTGAGATTGATTCAACGACTACAGCGTCATTGGAATGAGTGGTTCACTTTTTTGTCTCATCCAGAGGTCAAACCTGATAACAATGATGCTGAGCGAGCTTTACGCCCAATTGTGATACATCGCAAAGTCAGTGGTGGGGCAAGAAGCGATTGGGGGGCACAGTTAGTCGCCCAAATGTTTAGTTTTTTGGAAACGATGCGGTTACAAGGAAATAATGCGTTCGCGAAGCGGTTCTTTTGGAACATCGCTGCTTTATGTGAATTATTGTCTTTGGCTGGTCGAAGTCCCCCAGGCTTGGAGTTTTCCTGACAATTAGAGTAAACCATAGTTTTATTTTCATGGGTCGAATGGTAAAGCTATTCCAGTCCTCAGGTTCTTCGAAAGCGGATATTGTCCGCTAACAATGACTCATATCTCACTGTTTGTTCATTTGCCAACCCACTTTGAGATTTGCGATCGCACTTTGAGATTCGCGTACGCATTTTGAGATTCGCGATCCCAGTCTTGGGAAACCCCAATATCTCCTTCAACCCTTATGTCGTAGCTTTTTGACATTGTGATTCCGAATGGCTCACCAAGGGTGAGCGAACGGTGAGTCATAAGAGCCAATATAGCAATTCCTTAATAGGTCGTGGTAATTTCTGAAATTCGATCCTTGCTCTACCTGGGTTTTAGCCGATCACTTATTACATCCTATTTAGGATTGCTATATACACCCAAGTGTTCAATTTGGCTTCTCCGTTGTCAATAGAGCATCTTTATTGCGGTGAGCAGTTACATCAGAACTGCTGCTGCTTTGTCTCCTACTGCTAATCTGGTTACTATATGTAAGGAATTACCAGCTTTGATTAGTAAGATATTTTGAGAAAAAGGCAAGACTAGGGCGTGTCTTCAAACTCGGAGATCCCCCTAAATCCCCCTTAAAAAAGGGGGACTTTGAGTATGGCTCCCCCCTTTTTTAAGGGGGGCTGGGGGGGATCTAAATCTTGCGGAAAACTTTGAAAACACGCCCTAGGCAATAGGCAAAAGGCAATAGGCAATAGGCAATAAGTCTAAAAATAAAAAAAAATAGCCGTAGATATTATGTCTACGGCTTTTTCAATGCCACAGTAAGTGGATTGAAATTGTCATGTCAGTCAGATTCCAAACCAAACCTGATGTGATCTTATTTTATAAGACCAGGAGCCTTTGCTAGGGGGGAAACCCCCCCAGAAATTTAAGGTGTTATGGCAACAGCCAATACTTCATCATGGTAGTCATTACTTCCCCTGGAACTTCAGTCGGCTCCAGAGGGCTCCACTCGCAAATCTCTGCATACCCAAATACATAGAGGGTGTGCATACTATAGATTACTGCTTTACGAGAGCCTTTCAGAGTGTGCTCAACAGGGTATTTTTTTAGGTTTGGGTTAAATTCTGTTGACATGTTTGAACTATTGAACTCGACGTTATAACTATAATCATAATGATTACAAATAAAAATGTCAAGGGTTTTGAAAAAATTTTTTTTGGGGTTTTATGGAGAAGTTGCAATTAATTGGAACGTTATAATTAGAGGGATTAAATAGGGAACAGGGAATCGGGAATCGGGAATCGGGAATCGGGAATCGGGAATCGGGAATCGGGAATCGGGAATCGGGAATCGGGAATCGGGAACAGGGAATAGGGAATAGGGAATAGGGAACAGGGAATAGTAATAATATTTGATGATTGTTATAATTTCAGGAACAATATTTATAGCAATTTGCAGATAATTTAATTAGAAAAATGTCAGCTGAATGATGAATGCTGATAGCTGACGATATCAGGTTAATAAACAAAAGCGATACTCTTTGCTGAGCATCGCTTTTGTTGTTAATATAATGTTACTTACAGCGTTTTTGTTACCTATGAGTTACATAGGATTTTTTCCCTGTTCCCTGTTCCCTGTTCCCTGCTCCCTGCTCCCTGTTCCCTGTTCCCTGTTCCCTGTTCCCTGTTCCCCTTCCTATAGCTAATAACTTACGAATCTGAAGGTATTGGCTGGGATTCTAGATACCTCAAAAAAGACATTAACTCATCGTCACTGAGCAGCTGACGCGATCGCTTACCGTAAGTTTGTAGAAGATAGTCTTTCCCCTGTTGAGTTGTCCAACCGAGACGCTTCATTTCTACATTGGTTTTAGTAATGATTTCAGAATGGTCAATAATCGGAAGACTCGATGATCCCATGTCACTGGTGTTAGTATCCATGGTATGTTGAGAATATGACTGGATTGGAGGATCAGGTTGTGGGGTCTGGTAGCTAATTGGCTCCCTCTTCTTAGGGATGTCAGCTGGCAAGGAGGTTTCTACTTCCCTTGAGAAGGAATCATTGCTAAAGTTCCTTGCTGGTTCTACTGATGGGATATTGGCAGCGGTTTCCCTAACCTCTCTAGCTCTTGACTCTGAGAAAGAGTAACTACTGGTGTCACCGGTTCGAGTAGCTTGAGTAAAATGATGATTGGGTTGGGTCTGTTCCTGACTTGCTGAGGTCGAGCCAACATCATAGCGAGGCAATGGTTGCAGCGGCAGATTTACCTCACGCTTTGCTCTGGGATTATCCTTGTTTTGATCAATCCCTTTGGTGCTATCCATACCTAAAGCAGCTAAGGCTCTAAGTCTGGCTTGATCTTCTGCTAATTCAACGGTTTGGGCAGCAGCTAGACCAGTGACCAAAATGGTATCCTCAACTTTAACGGAGCAACGTACTATGTACTGACCATGGTCAATCGCGATCAGATCGCTGATCAAGCTGCCTTGAGGATAACGATCTCGGAACTGAGTAAACATAAAACCATTTCCTGCCCAAATCTAAGCATTACATCATAGCATAGCTTGACCCGAGAACTGTAGCAGAGGGAACAGCGGATCTGGGAACAGCGGATCTGGGAACAGGGAATATGGCATCAAAATTATCTCAATTACGATACGGATTGCTATCAATAAAAACATTCATTTATGAATAGTTTGAGGTTTTATTCCTGCTTCCAGGTAGGATGCCTGCACCTGATCGTCTACAGGCAATCCCCCTCGTGCAATGGGTTCTAGTCTTTGTAGTTTATTCCTGGGAGCACCTGCCAAGTTCTTTACCCCTAGGAAAATTGAGCTTATCTATTGCATTAATATAATATAGCAATCAGTGTCGGAATTGTGAGAATTTTTGTTCCCGACTCCCGACTCCCGACTCCCGACTCCCTTTGCTATATAATAAAAATATCTTTGGTAAGCTCGCGCTAAAGCCTTCTGTGGTTCAAATCTTCAACAGACGTAGGAGAAAGGAATTTCAGTGGTGTTCCTGATCCAGTCGAGCAGTACAGCTAAATAAAACAAAAGTGTCTTTTTCCCAGGCGCTCTAGGAACAGGAAATCAGAGGGCGGGTACCTCCAAGTTCCCCTCGTTGCCCACACCTACTATGTTCCACAAGAGCTGTTATCTCCTGATGTAGTCCGTTGCCTTTTAGCCTACGCAAGTCAGTATGACGATTCAGCAAATCTGAATTTAGGGCGTAAGCGTGACCAATCGGTTGCCCAATAGGTAGACTAGTAGATATAACTGCGGAATTTGGACACAGTTCCGAGGCTGACCAGACTAAGCTAAGCTTCTTTTGCCCCAGGGGCTAAAGCATCGGCAAAGCAAGGGGACTAAGTTACCAGCAAGCTTAATGGTTCCGAGTATTGCAGTGTCTGAACATAAGAGTTCTAGCCAAAGAAACTGGGTGGCATTGGACATTCTCACTCTTGCTCTTGGAATCGGTTGCTTCTTATACATAACTGCCTGATTAGTACCCGTTTGATCACAACTTCGCCAACGAAACAATCGTCCTGGAGCCTCAAACCGTAACTCAAAGAAGGTGCCATGGCGTTTGAATCACTGGCTATTGACCAACCTCTGACTCAAAAATCCTGCAGGCTTTGTTAGGTGAGTCATTAGCCTAAAAAGTTACCCTGACCTTAGTCTTGCTTCGGAACAAAAACAACAGAGTCGGTTAACCAGTTTAGGCAAACCATCAGTGGATACCCTTTCCTGGGAAAGAAACACAAGGGGTGGAACAAGTTCAGCTACCCGGGAATACTGATGCACTATTCTCTGCTGCTGGGGAAGTCTACACCTGGCTTGCCTTTCAATGTTCAGCCGATGACCCGATCGCATCAGGGACTGTCCTACCCTAGCGATCGCATAGTCTTAAGGGCAACAAGCAAAAACCACGATCAGACAAAAAGGATTGTTGGATGGAATTTTCAATCGCTACATTACTTTCTAATTTTACTGATGATAAACTAGTGGCACCCAAAGTCTTAGAAAAAAAACTTGGTTGCCAAGACAAAGACGGTCTCAAAAAACTCCAGATTGCCCTGGATGCACTGGAAAAATTAGGAATTCTGGTCAAAGATCGCGGCAGGTATCGGCGTGTTTATGAAGAAGACGTGGTGGAAGCCAAGCTGCGGTGTTCCAGTAAAGGCTTTTGTTTTGCCATCCAAGAAGTCGAGGGAGCCGATGATATTTACATTCGGGAGAGCAATCTCAGTACTGCCTGGAATGGCGATCGCGTCCTAGTGAAAGTTACCAAAGAAGGTAGCCGACGCCGCTCTCCTGAAGGAGAAGTGCGGTTAATTCTCGAACGGGTCAATCCCTCAGTGCTAGCGCGAGTCAAGGAAATTGGTAATGGTTACCGAGCCTTTCCCCTTGATGACCGACTCTTGTTTGAACTAGATCTTGAACCGGATGAGGAAACCTTAGACAGAGCAGTGGATCATCTGGTTCATGTAGAAGTGCTACGCTACCCCCTCGGACAAAACCCTCCCGTTGGAAAAGTTGCCCGTATTTTAGGAAGTGATGCAGAAGATGCAGCTGACACCGACATTGTCTGTTGTAAGCACGATTTACGCTCTAACTTCCTTGATGAGGTACTTCTAGCCGCTGATAACTTACCGAAAAAGCTGAAAAAATCCGACTATAGCGACCGCCTAGATTTGCGAAAGGTTCTGACCATTACCATTGAAGATAAGCTAGCTAACTCAGAAAAGGTAGTTGTAGAAAACGCCTTTACTCTAGAAAAAACTGAAACAAATCAGTGGCAACTGGGGATACATATTGCTGATGTGGCTTACTTTGTCCCTCAAGACTCTCCCTTGGCGGATGAAGCCAGAAAAAGGGGTACAGCAGTTTATCTGTCCGATGTGATATTGCCTTTACTACCGGAAGCTGTTACCCAGCTTTGTTCCCTAGTACCAGGTCAAGACCGCTTAACCATGTCGGTACTACTCACTCTAGACGAAGCTGGTAAGGTAGTAGAATATCAGATTCAACCTTCCATAATCCAGGTACACTACCAGCTCAGTTATGAGCAGGCTCAGTCCCTTCTGGGGGGACATGAGGAAGCTGACTCAGAATTGGCACCTGTGGTGGACATACTCAAGGAACTGTTTTTTACCTTGAGTCCAGCAGTCAGGGCGCAACGAAAGCAACGGGGTGCCTTTGACCTAAATTTGTCCCAGATTCGATACCCCTATAAAGATGAAGGAAGAGTGGGGGCTCTGGAGGTTTCTTCAACAGTACCAATGCAGTCTTTGTTGAAGGAATTAGTGATCTTAGCCAATCACGCCATAGCTACCCACATCCAAGCCCTAGCTTTGCCAGGGATTTACTGTGTCCAGGGGCTACCGGATTGGGATGGGCTTCAGGATTTGATTAGGTTGGGCACAAATCTAGAGCTAGATATGCAGCTTGAGCAAGAGGAAACTATTACCCCTCAAGACTATCAGGGCTTTACCCAGCTATTTGCCAAATCCATAGCACCTAAAGTATTGATCTATTTGTTGTTATCAACCTTAAAACCAACAGGTTATAGTTCTAAACCAGGATTTCACTTTGGTCTAGCATTGGATACTGGCTATACTCACGGAGTATCACCACTGAGGCGCTATGGGGATTTATGGGTACAACAGTTACTACATTTGGTATTTGAAAAAGGAAGAGACCGTCGTTCTACCCGTTCCAAAGACCGGGTAAATCTGAATCATAGCAGCTGTCAAGGTAATATAAACTGGAATGTTTTACCACCAGAAATTCACCAAGAGTTAGAAAATCAGTTAACTACATTAATTCCCCATCTCAATGACCGTGAAAAAATCACCATGGATGCAGAGATGGATTTACAGGGCTTAAAGAAAGCTGAACAGATGAAAGAGCGTACAGGAGATATCTTCAGTGGGCTGATTACTGGGGTTCAATCCTACGGCTTTTTTGTCGAAATTGAAGACTTGTTAGTAGAAGGATTGGTTCACGTTAGCTCTCTCAAGGATGACTGGTACGAGTATCGCTCCCGTCACGCCTGCCTAGTGGGTCGCAAAAATCGCACTGCCTATCGCTTAGGCGATCGCGTTGAAGTCCAAGTCAAGAGTGTGGATTATTACCGTCAACAAATTGACCTGGTAACCGTAAGCGGCGGTAGTTTTGCTAGTAACGAAGATTTAGAGGAGTAAATTATTAGTGAGTGGTTAGTAGGTTACTAGAAGGTTAACTAACCACTAACCACTCACTACTCACTACCAATGAGGGTGCATCTCATATTTGTAAAAAAAGGGATGTGTGGGGCCCGGGCGCGGTAATTTTATGAGAATGTTTGCCTAATTGAAAAAATGAGATTCACCCTACCAATGAAATGATATTAAGTCCGGTTAATCACTTATAATATTATTGATGATAATAGGGTTAATTCCTTTTTGTTAATTAACAATTTGAAATTCACAATTTTAAATTAACAATTGACGAACACCCTTCAATGATAAGTATTCAACCAGAGTAAGCATATGCGCTACGCGCACGCTACTTGAGGTGCTATCAGCTATCAGCGGTCAGCGATTAGCGCTATGCGCACGCTACGCGAACGAGGTTTAATTTAAGCCGTCAGCTGACGGCTGACGGCTGACAGCTGACGGCTGAATACTTACCAACCGGACATGATCTGACTACTGACTAATGACAACTCCTTTAATTATTGGTGTCACCGGTGCATCTGGGCTAATCTATGCTGTACGGGCTTTAAAATATTTACTAGAGGCTGACTATGCTATTGAACTGGTGGCCTCAAAATCTACCTATATGGTTTGGCAGGCAGAGCAAAATATTCGTATGCCTCCAGAACCCGATCTACAAGAACAATTCTGGCGTCAGCAAGCAGCAGTCTATCAGGGAGGCAAACTCATTTGTCATCGGTGGGGGGATGTGGGAGCCAGCATTGCTAGTGGTTCTTTCCGTACTTTAGGAATGCTGATCATGCCCTGTAGTATGAATACCGTAGCGAAAATGGCTGCGGGCTTCAGTACTGACCTGCTGGAGCGTTCAGCAGATGTTCAAATTAAAGAAGGGCGTAAGCTAGTAATCGTACCTCGTGAAACACCCTTTAGCTTAATCCATCTGCGTAATCTTACCAGGTTAGCAGAAACAGGAGTTAGAATTGTGCCAGCTATCCCGGCTTGGTACCATAACCCTCAAACCATCGAAGATTTGGTGGATTTTGTGGTAGCTCGTGCTTTAGACCAGTTAGACATTGACTGCATTCCCCTAAAACGGTGGCAGGGCAGAAGTACTGATTAGCTTCAACATAGTTATCATGATAGGTAAGCACATAAAGATATCGGAAAGATGGGGAAAATAGGGCAGATTTCAAAGAGGAAGTAGTAGGAGGATAAATCGTCAGACTTTTCTGCCTTGAGCCGGACCTATGCTGATAAATTTTCATCACCCCTCAACCTTTAACCTGTAACCTTCAAGCCCTTGGTTTATGTTTAGGATTATTATATTCTTATGTTTGGTAATAGGTGGATTAGCACTGTTTGTTGTTGATAATTGGTTGCCAGTGCTACCGTTAGTCTTTCTAAACATGAAGACACCACCTCTACCTCTAGCCTTGTGGATTGTTGGTGCGGTTGGAGCTGGGGTTCTAACCAGCATCAGCCTACGACTCCCCAATTACCTGGCTTGGGGTTACTCTCGTCGAAATTCTGAATCACCAGACAACGAGCCATTATTTTCTGAATATAGCCGTCGTGAAAGTTATCAAACCGAGATGAGGCAGGATAAAACTCGTAAGCGTCCGGCCTCGAAACAAAAGTCAAAAGATGATCCGGTCTCAGATTGGGAAGAAAGTAGTAGTCAAGAGTGGGACTTTGAGGAAGATCAGAATTCAGATCGAGTTTCATCAGGTCGCCAAGGGGTTAAGCAAGATTCGACCTCACACACCACTAAAGGGGATCCCGCTAGCTATGACCTGAGCGAAGAACCCGAAAGTAGTGAGCAAAGTGACTCTGTTTATTCCTATAGTTATCGGAAACCTGGCAATTCAGGTGTTGGTAAATCCGAAACAGTTTACGATGCCAAGTATCGAGTAATTAATCCACCTTACAAGACGGTAGCTAAGCAGTCTGAAGAGGATGAAGAAGAAGAGGACTGGGGGTTTGAGGATGATGAAGACTTTGAATAACTGTCACAAGCCTTACTGACGGTTGATTTTTTTATAACTAGCAATACAATAGCAGCCAAGGTAGTGAAAGGTCACTCCTTGGCTGTCATTGTTAGATAATTACTCAATGATCCATTTGGCTAATGATTCATTTGTTCGCGAGATTGTTGCCTCACGCGACCAGTCATAGCGGCTTCCTGTAAGGCCATAAAGGCATCAAGATCTGCCAAATCGTACTTTTTATGTTTTTGATGGAGCATCCTGCGTAATTTATCCTCGGCTTCTATGGTTAGATAACCGGTGGTGAGAGCTTGTTTGACAATGTCACGAATTAGCAACATTTACTTTGTTACCCCTACTTTAGATGGAGTGACCACTAGTGAAAACCAGTAGATCGGTTTAACTATCTGTTTCACTAGTGGGATAGTTTTGTGAGACACCGAAATCAGCTGCTTCATCAGGTAGTTGAGTGCCAGGGATTAGAAACTATGTGTTACACATATTTGAGTCTCCCTGGTCTAAAGAACCGGGGATTATTTTACCCTCGTGCCAAGCTTGGACTTGCATGCAGTCCAAAGCATGACCAGGCTTACGGTGGTCAAACACCGCTTACCCAGTCTGCTTAGGCCTAAGCCTAAGCTTCTGGCTACTTTTATAATCACGGCGGTTTTAACCGCCTTGTCTTGCTTCCTCCGCCACATAGCCACATAAATGATGACGGTTTCCAAGCTCCCGTTTTCTGGATGCAGTCGCAGATGAGGAAAACCACGCCAGTCGCTCATAGGGAGGGGCTGTGTGCTAAGGCTTACGGGAGCACCTTAGTAAGCCCAGTGGGCACCCCCTTTGGCCTCACTGGCTCCGCAAAACCACGGTACATCGCTTTTTTTGGGATGAAGTTTAGATGAAGCTATTGTAAATAGTAGCATAAATGTGAAAGGCTGTCTCGCAGTGGGAATCCTATAGTGGTACGGTTGATTAGGTGAACTAAGGGTAATCACTGATTAAACTGGGGAGGGCATGCGTGAATGACTTGTTGAAGGGCATCAATGTTTTTCTGATTGGCATGATGGGCGCTGGCAAAACTACTGTTGGAGGTTTACTAGCTAGTGAGCTAGGCTATGGTTTTTGTGATACCGATGCCCTGATTGAGCAAATTGCAGGTAAAACGATTAACCAGATATTTGCTGACGACGGTGAAGAGACCTTTCGACAGCTAGAGACTCAAGTACTATCGGAACTATCGGCTTATCAGCAATTGATCGTTGCTACAGGAGGCGGTATTGTGCTGAAACCCCAGAATTGGAGTTATCTGCATTATGGTCTGGTGGTCTGGTTGGATGTACCTGTGGCAATGTTAATCGAACGCTTGCAAGAGGATACCACTCGCCCCTTATTACAGAAACCTGATCCTGGTTTAGAATTGCAGAAAATTCTTGACCAAAGACGGAGTCTTTATGAATTAGCTGACCTTCACATCTGTGAATATTCTGGGGAGACTCCACCACAGATTGCTTCACGAGTGATCACAGAGATTCCGAAAGTTCTTAAAAAATCTACACAAAAAAATTAAGGTCGTGTCAGTTTGAATACTTATCTTTCTGGATATTTCTAGGTTGATAGCCAATTAACACTTAAAAATTAAGTAAGCATTCAGCCGTCAGTGGTCAGCACTCAGCTTATTTTATTCAAAAACATGGGCTATGGGCACGCTGCGCGAACATTAGCGTGCCCATAGCCCATAAGCACCTCAAGTAGCACCATCTGTAGCGCATTAGCTGATAGCTGATACGCGACACGCTGAATGGTTACCAAAAATTTTGGGTTTAAAGCCCCGTCCTTCTAGGACGGCTTTTTAGTTGACACTTTTATAGCGCTAGAGTTGTTAAAACCCATTAATTATTGTTGAGATAGGCGTTTGACTGGTTCACCCCCTAATAAGTTATGGGCATCTTCCAGAAAAGCTGGTATTAGATCAGCATGAGGACTTTTACGCAAACATTGGCTCAGGTCTAATTCTCTGACCCGATTGGCTGGGGCACCAGGAAACCAGTGACCCGCATTAGTTAAGAGGTTGTACCGCATTTTCGCATACTCTACCAGATCGTACGCGATCGCTAAATTCCTCAACCACAAAATCACTGGAATATTTATACCGCCTGGGGTTTCTGAATGGGTGGGTAAACCAATGTGCCAACTTCGGAACCAGTCTTCTCCCAATTTTGCGATCGCTTCTGACTCCAAACCCTCTAAAATCGGTGCTAATATTTCCTCTGAGCGCTCCAGAAGTTCTACAGCTTTGAGGTGTTCATCAAAATCTGATGGTTGAGATGCGCCTAGACTCAAGGTATGGACCTGGGGATGGCTCAAACAAAACAAATCATTAAACACCATTGGGCTAAGGGGAGCACAAAGTTCCACTAACCGTTGTGGTGGTTTATAGAGCATACCCCCTTTATCGGAAGGGCTAATGATGAACACCCCCATATCGTAACGAGTAGCGGCTTCAATAGCAGGCCAATTTGATTGATTAATGTAATACCAGTGCAGGTTAACGTAGTCAAACTGGTCGGTTTCAATGGTGTTAACAATTACATCTGTAGGACCATGGGTGGAGAAGCCAATAAACCGTACCTTACCCTCTGCTTTAAGCTGTCGGGCCACATCTAAATAACCACCGGGACGGATAGTGTCATCTAGCAACTCAGGGGTATTAATCCCATGGATTCCCAGTAGGTCAACATAGTCAAGTTGTAGGAAAGCGAGGGATTGATTAAACTTACGGCGAAACTCTTTGGGGTCAGGCTTAGGAGTAACTTTAGTCTGAACAATCAGTTGTTCTCGGGGAAATTTGGGCAAAATCTCTCCTAATTGCATCTCAGAAGTACCATAGCCACGAGCAGTTTCTATGTGATGAATGCCAAGCTCTAGAGAACGGCGGATTGTTGCTTCCAAATTCTGTTGATGATCTCGGGGAATTTGCTCCTTGGGAACATCCTGCCACTTGAACTGGTATCGCATACCACCACAGGAAAAGACTGGCATCTGTAACTCTGTACGCCCAAATCTTCGATATTGCATCATAAACGTGCTTTGAACCACCCAGCTGCTAGTGTCTGCTCTTTGATCATCTAACTACTTTTACATTACTTTACAACGTCAGCATTCAGCCGTCAGTATTCAGCCATCAGCATTCAGCCGTCAGCATTAAGCCGTTAGCATTCCGTAACTCAGCATTATTCGAATGCTTACCTGTTGTCTTGATCCAATAGCGAGTGGTTTTGGGTCTGTGTGGGTCACCTGCGTCCGCACCGCTGTTTGCCCCGTGGAAACCACGCCAGTTGCTCATGGGGGGAACCCCCACAGGTCGGCACTGGCTCACGGTCATCTCAAGCACCATTAGCAAGTTCAGGTAATGTGACCTCCCCTGTTCCCTTGCTGCATCGCTGATTCAAAGGCTGGTAAGCATTCAGCTGACGGCTGAATGCTTACCAGCCTCGAATGTTAAGGCAATCGGAGCTGGCGTTTCCCAAGCTAGTCAGGTACAATGAGGATACCTCAGATAATTCTGCTCAAGAACCATGAAAGCCTACTCTGTTGATCTTAGACAAAAAATTATTGATGCTTATAATCAAGGCAATATCTCTCAACGTAAGCTTGCTCAACAGTTTAATGTTGCCTTAAGCTTTGTTCAAAAATTACTCAAACAGTATCGAGAAACCGGAAATATTGCTCCCAAAGTTCGAACTAAACAAACTCCGATAAAACTTACCCCAGATCAATTAGCTATTCTCCGAGATCTTGTCATCAAAAACAATGATGCTACCTTAGATGAACTCCGGATTTGGTTAGCGGAAGAAACGGGAGTTTTAATTGGTCGTTCTACAGTCGATAGAATGGTGAAACGTTTGAATTTAACCCGTAAAAGAAACCATAGACGCCACAAACAAAAATAAATAGGCAAAAATAAATTCAAAAATAAATTCAAAAATAATCTTTATATAGCACTACGCATTCAGATTAGGACATTGTCTTGATGCAGTCGCTCATGGGGGTTTCCCCCAAGACCGCGCTGCATCGCTCCTAAACTCCGAAACTTAGTCATAGCTGACTTCTGACTTCTGACTTCTGAGTTCTGACTTGCGCGTAGCGCTATATTTCATGGATAATGGATACTGGGGCAATGGGGAATAATGGTCATCTTATTGATTCCCCATTACCTCATCCCAATTAACAAAATTGTAAGCAGTCAGCGGTCAGCGGTCAGCTTAAAATAAACCTCATTTGGGAGAATTTAAAGGTGCGCTTGACCCATTAAGAATTAAATTCACCACGGGTCCCACCTAATAGTTCGAGATTTTATCGAATTCAAAGTCTCGGTAGTAAGCATGCAGCCGTCAGCTGATAGCTGATAGCACCATCTGTAGCACCATCTGTAGCACCATCTGTAGGCCATTAGCTGATAGCTGATACGCGACACGCTGATAGCTGATAGCTGACTGCTTACCCAAAATTTAGGGATTATTTGATAAGTGATTAACCAGAGGCGTAACTATTAGCCTAATATCTCGGCAAACCTTGTCAATAATCATCAACTAAGATAGACTAGGTTTGTAGAGGTTAAAGACTCATGAAAAAGTATGTCACCCCAAAGGAAGCGGCTCAGCACTACGGGGTCTCGATCACAACCCTTAGACGATGGGACACAGACGGTAAGCTCGACAGCATCAGAACTCAAGGAAACCAACGAAGGTTCTGCGTCGAAGGAGAAGCTCCGCAAAGTAAGCCGATTGTGTGTTATGCAAGAGTCTCTACCCATTCCCAGGGAGATCACCTCGACAGACAAGCTCAATTTCTACGCTCAAAATACCCAGACGCGGAAATTGTTACAGAAGTTGGATCGGGACTCAATTTTAAACGGAGAAAGTTCCTCAAAGTACTGGAACGAATATACTGCTCTGATATCTCAGCATTTGTCGTGGCCTATTCAGACAGAGCGGTCAGATTTGGATTCCCGTTACTTGAATGGTTATGTCAAAAAAGTGGAGTCAAGCTCGTGGTTCTCAATGAACGCAAGTTATCCCCAGAACAAGAGCTCGTTGAAGATATCTTGTCCATCCTCCACTGTTTCTCTGCTAGGCTTTACGGACTCCGAAAATACCAAAAACAAGTCACGAAAGCGGTACAAGAAAAAACCTCGGAACCAGACAGTGAAGTTGACACCAAACAGTGTCTTGAAGATCAGGGTGTTTCCATCTAAAGAACTTCATAAAGTTTGGAAAAATTGGCTCAATGCTTATCGTTGGATCTATAACTGGTCAATAGCTACAATCAAAAACGGCTACCAAGGTAGTGCCTATGACTTACAGAAACTAGCCAGGAAGGCTGATAGACCCGAGTGGGTGAAAACATTACCTGGCCATCAGTTACAAGAAGCTGTAGCAGATGCGATCGACGCAGTCAAGCAAGCTAAAGCTAACAGAGGTTTCGCTAAATTCAAGTCTTGCCGAGAAACAAGTCAGGTGATTAAATTCAAGGCCGGAAACTTCAAAAAAGGCTACTGGTACCCAACAAAAGTTAAGGGTTTGTCATTCCGTTCACCTCAAGGTTTCCCTAGTGAGTGCATTTACGGTACTCAACTAGTTTGGGTGAAAGGTAAATGGTACGGAATTTTTCCTGAATACATTGAACCTACTCCTACTGAAGAGGATAAGGTCATAGCCTTAGATCCAGGTATTAGAACATTCCTTACTGGGTTTGATGGTGAACACTATATTGAGATAGGTAGGAGCGACATTGGTAGAATCCAAAGACTTTGCCAGCAACTAGATCGGTTAATGAGTCGCATTGACTTAAGCTCTGCAAAAAGGCAGAGACGTTCGCGAAGCGTGCGCCAAAGCGCAGCAATGAGGAAAGCTGCCCATCGTTTACGTCAAAAGATTCAAGACCTCGTTAAGGACTGCCATAACAAGTCAGCTTCTTTTCTAATTAACAATTACAAACTTATCTTTTTGCCGACATTTGAAACATCTCAAATGGTCGTCAAGTCAGCCAGAAAGTTAAACAAGAAAACAGCTCGCAATATGCTGACCTGGAGTCATTACAAATTTCGCCAGCACTTAACTCAAATGGCAGATCGTCATGATGTAAAGGTTGTCTTAGTTAACGAATCTTACACTAGTAAAACTTGCCCAGAATGTGGTCAAATTCACGAAAAATTAGGCGGCAGTAAAAAATTCCAATGCCCAAAATGTGGCTTCTCTTTACCACGGGATTGGAATGGCGCGCGGAACATAATGATCCGCGCTTTGTCGGCAACAACCACCAGGTTTTCACCTGGTGCTATACAGATCA
Source organism: Moorena sp. SIOASIH (assembly GCF_010671925.1). Lineage (GTDB taxonomy): Bacteria > Cyanobacteriota > Cyanobacteriia > Cyanobacteriales > Coleofasciculaceae > Moorena. The sequence continues at coordinate 110,660 of NZ_JAAHIH010000003.1, forward strand.
TTCCTGCTGATGGGTAGGTTTAGAGAGGTTAAATGTTGCACTTAATCTCAAATATCTTGAGCTGCCCGCTGAATCAGATGACGAGCAACAGTTTGAATCCCAGTATGCTCATAACAATTGGTGCTAGCATCTAGAAATGCCGCTACATAGTCTAACTTGTCATCAGCAACTTCTATGAAGCCACCCAGACGCTCAAACAGTGACTCAGGGCTTAACCCAGTAGAGGAAATTAAATTATCCATCCAGTCACCAACTGCGTCAAACGTGTTACTGATAAATCCCTGTTTATCGGATTCAGGAATTGAGTCACTGAGGGCTTCAAAGGCAGGATTATCTGCTAGAGCGGACTCCCCTCCTTCATCCAGGCTATTTCGGACTTTAGAGATGAAGTCAACACCGAGAGGAATTAGACCATCGATGCAAACTAAGGCTACCATCCGCATCAGAGCTTCCTTATGATAGTTTTCTGTCACAGAAGCAGCAAAATCTACCGGATTAAAGCCAAGGCCGTGAATCTTGCTATGAGCGATCAGTTCTCCGACGAGTTTTATACTCAAATCAACAGATTGAACGGTGTCAGCTTTGGGAGTCAGTTTGTCTAAGAATGGGATCCAACTCAAGGTATCCCCGACTTTGTCAGCTAAAGCTGCTGCTGCGATCGCTGTGTCAGTATTGTCAAGAGTTTGGTAAATCCAGATAGCTGTTTGGTATCCCTGATCAGGGTCTTCGTACAGCTCAAGGGCGCGGGCGCGAATTGACTCAATCACATCTGGATCTGTTTCCCCTGTAACTGAGCTAATTGTATTGTCAAAACCGACGAGATTTTCCCATTCCCCCGGAACAATAAAATCCAGGACATTCAGTACTGTTACGGTTATATTATCCGTTGGAAGTTCGTCAACTAATTCAATAATTGATTGACCCATTTTCAGTTTTTTTAACTATAAACTTCTCTCACGAAAACATACACAATTATAAATGTCAATTGTGAAGAAAGTATGAACATAATCCGTAAGCTATCAGCTATCAGCTATCAGCTATCAGCTATCAGCTATCAGCTATCAGCTATCAGCTATCAGCTATTAGCCAAATGCCTTGGCATTTGGCCACGCTACGCGAAGGCCACCCTACTTGAGGTGCTTATATCATGTCGGGATAATTACCCTTAATAAAAATCTCCCCATCTCCCCATCTCCCCATCTCCCCACCCTCCGCCACTTAATTATGGGTATTCAACCAGACTTGATATTATGGGGGCTTGGGCACGCTACTTGAGGTGCTTTTGAATAAAACAGGTAAGCAAAAGTTTAATTTCTGTTAGGTCTGATGTCAGGGATTCATAAAGCTGACAGCTGACAGCTGACGGCACATCAAGTAGCACCATCTGTAGGGCATATGCTTACAATAACCCTAATCTAATCGGCTTTGCTTAGGGAGCATACTGAGCCAAACTAATTAACGTCAAAGTCTACAGGAAATTCAGGAGAACTTGGTTGAGCTTCTAGCAGTGCAGCAACCCCATCCCCTTTGAGCTGATTACCAATTACTAATAGCTTTTTGCCAGTAACATTGTAAATGTCATAACGCTCATTGCCTTCAAAAAGGTTATTTCCAGGAGTACTAGCAGTGCCTAAATCTGGCTGAGATTGGCTAATCGCTACCAAGCCATCCCTACTATTGTTGATAATTTGGTTCTCGCGCAACACAGGACGTGCAGACCCTTCAATCACTACCCCGTCAATGTTGTCACGAATCTGATTATTTACTACCAAGGGTGAACTGTTGCCCCCTATCGCCAAACCATGACCGGTTTGCTCAATAATATTGCCCCGGATTTCTCCTGTTGCTTCCCGAGTTACAGAAATACCGTTTCCTTGGTTATTGGCAAAACGATTATTTTCAATCAGAGGGTTTCCTTTACCACTAACAAACACTCCTTCCCGATGGCTATTGATAAAGGTATTGTTACTAATGATGGGATTGGTGGATTCTACCCACACACCACTCCCTCTGGTATTAGGATTAGTAATAGTTAGTCCCAGAATCTGAGCATCTTGAGCTGCCAATATCGTTACATTCTGACCTGCCCAAGTGCGACTGAGGTAAAGACCCCCACCAATTATCACTACTCCTTCACCTCTAGCGGACTTGTTTCCCTGGAGAATCATGCCAGGTTTGAGTTTAAGGGGAAAGGTTTCTCCCTGTTCAACGGTGTACTGACCTGGCGCTACCTGGATAGTAGCTAAGGGACGAGCTTGCTTTAAGGCATAGGTAATGGTTTTGAAGGGATTAGCAGTGCTTAGACCAGCGTTTTCGGTGTCTGTACCCTGCTCAGAATCCACGTACAAAACTTGCTTTATCCCTGGCGGCGACTGGCTAGGGTTCGGTCTCGGTAAGGTACGAGTAGGAAAATTGTCTGGTGTTGGTCTACTTATCCCGTCAGATGAATGCCATTGCTCACAGCCTGTTACCGCTAAAGCAATAATTAATCCAGCAGCAACTAATACAAAGTTAGGGGATTCAGTTAGCTTAGAAACTTTGTATTGCAGCATTTTCAAGGTCAGTACTCAACTTGATGGGATGAAAATTTTATTCAAGTATTATAAGTATTATTCTAGTACATATTATTCTAGTACTATTCTATTGAACATTTTGCACCTTTTTGAGTATAGACGTTCCATGGAACGTCTATACTAATCACTGGTCATTTAGGGTGAGCAGTTACCACTACCCTAGTCAATTTCTTCAGCAGCACGAAGAATTAAATGACGCGCAACGGTTTGAATGCCAGTATGCTCATAGTAGTTAGTACTAGCGTCTAGAAATGCCGCCACATAGTCTAACTTGTCATCAGCAATTTCTACAAAACCCCCGAGACTGTCGGAGAGTGAATCACGGCTTAATCCAACAGAGGATACTAGATTATCCATCCAGCCACCAACTGCATCAAAGGTTTGAGTAATGAATCCCTGTTGATCGTCATCTGGGATTGAGTCCTTGATGGCTTCAAACTCATCATTATTGGAAAAGGATGATTGATCTCCTTCTTCCAGGGTATTTCGTACTTTAGACACGAAGTCTGCACCAAGAGGGATTACCCCATCAATGCACACTAAAGCTACCATCCGCATCAGAGCAGCTTTATCATAGTTCTCCTGGATAGAACTGGCAAATTCAAAGGGATTCAAGCCAACCTTGTGAATTTTGCTATGGGCAAGTAGTTCCCCCACCAATTTCAGACCCAAGTCAAGCCCCTGAAGCTTGTCCGCTTTAGGAGTCAGTTTCTCTAAAAACGGGATCCACCTAAAGGCATCCCCGACTTTGTCAGCTAAAGCTGCTGCTGCGATCGCTTTGTCAGTTCTGTCAAACTTTTGATAAATCCCAACGGCTTTTTGGTATCCCTCATTCGGGTCTTCGTAGATGGCGAGGGCGCGATCGCGAATTTTCGTAATCACCTCGTAATCCTCTTCCCCAGTTAGCTTGCGAATGGTGTGGTTAAACCCCACTAGGTTTTCCCACTCACCTGGGATCACAAAATCCAGTGCGTTCAGGATTTTTACGGTTAGGCTATCTGTTGACAGTTCATCAACTAACTCAATTATTGATTTACTCATAAAAAACAAGTTTGAAGTTTGGAAACCCCCTTTATGGGGGGCCGGGTCGGAAAAACGAACGTCAAGTGCGGTTTTCACCCTGCTACCTAGCCTCGGAGGTTTGAAGCCCCGTCTAGGCAACAGGGGGGTGCTGACCTTAATATTTTCTCTAGATAGTTTCTCTAGATAGTTTTCGGTTAGTTTAACCTACACCATCATAACTATAACAATCGGATTTGAGTTGTGAAACTCTCCAACACCGGAAGTGGAGCAACAGACCAGAAGTCGGGGGAGAGGGCCAATAATTTCACCATTGGTTAGTTGAGCGCAAATCAATTGGGAGTGCCCTAAGCGTGGGTTCTATTTAACTAATCGCTATCTTAAAAATTAATAATTAATTATGAAGAGCTAGGGGCTCGACTCTCTAGTTATATCATGTCGGGATAATTACCCTTAATAAAAATCTCCCCCATCTCCCCATCTCCCCATCTCCCCATCTCCCCATCTCCCCATCTCCCCATCTCCCCACACTTCCCAAACTTCCCACCCTCCCTCTAATTATGGGTATTCAACCTGACTTGATATTATGGGGATTAACCTATTCCGGCAGAGGATGTCAAGGCTGTACGATTACCGGTGTTCCTATAGCCACCTTTTCAAATAAATCTCGGACATCTTTATTGAGCATTCGGATGCAACCGTGAGAAACAGCTTGTCCGACGAGTTCCTCAGCAGTTGTTCCATGAAATCCAATATAATTCTTCCCATTTGTCCAAAAACCAATCCAGCGATCGCCAAGGGGATTATTCGGCCCTGGAGGAATTACTTCACCTGTCCAGGGATGCTCCCAAGCTGGATCCTGAAGCTTTTGGATCACTTCAAAATTGCCTGTTGGTGTTTCCCAACCCGCTTTACCAATGGCAATTGGGTAAGTGTTTAGCACTTGAGCCGCTTGATAGACATAAACACGACGTTCACTCAATTTAATTACCAAACGAGTAATTTGAGTAGCCTCTGCTGGGATGTCTTCTTCTAGAGGAAGATATATATCCGGGTCTCCAAGGGGTGGCAATTTTGGGGTTTCAATTCCAGGCAATTGATTTTGATGTAAAACCTCTTTGGTAGTAGCGTCAGGACTACTGGTTTTTTCAGAGGCAGCTACCTGCTGTTGCTCATGAAGTATTGGAATTACTATACTCAAGCAGAGTAGCATTAAGCTCCGAGATAGCAATTTACCTCTCACCATTCTTAATTATTTTTTAGTTATAACAACTTTATAACATCACTTTAATATACTTGAAAAGCAACATTAGCAAAAACTTTAACACTCAGGCCATGAGTGATGTTTGGATAAACCAATATTAGTAAATATACTGATAAACTATTCCGGAAAAAATCTATGATTTCCGTAGATTTTACAGTAGATTCGTTAATTTGAAATTCTTCGATTAACAGAAATATCAATTAAGTTGATGCTCAAAATTAAAAACTTGAATGTCTGGACAGGGACTACTTTGTCACTGCTGCTGTGTACCCTTGCTATGGCTCCCGCTAAGGCTAACCCAATGGGTGAACAAGCCCAAAACCGGATCCTCAAACAAGATCGGGGGCAAGAGCTTGACAAAGGTACTATCAAGAGTATCGTTGGCAATATGGTAAAGGTTAAGCTTGACAACGGTGACAGCAAAACTGTTTGGCTACCGACTTCCAAGCTCAGGCAATTGCATTTGACAGAAGGTAAGGAAGTCTTGATGGCTGGGAATCGTATCGTTAATGTGGTTAGTTCAAGTGATTTGGCGAGTTCAGAGACTCGCAGGGTTACCAGTAGTGTTACCGAGGTGTTAGAGTCTCTCCAACAGAGGCGTATCGAACGGATCAACCGTATTCGGAGAACTTTCATTTCCACTCCTGTACAGCCAAATGTGACAACTCCTCCTCGAACCCCAATTGGGATACCTGTCAGAGCACTGTGGTAGCGACGGGTGCGCCTACCTGTGGGGATTTCCAGGGGGCTGACAAGGTGCGATCGCATACAGAACTCAAACCATCAACGACTGCATTAACACAATGGTTGATAGTTAACGGTTGCCTTGATGGTTGACAAGAGTTTCTGATAGTTATGAGGTACACAGGATTTTTTTCCAGTGCTCTTTTCCCTGTGGTCTGTTCCCTCTATTCCCATAAAAAATATCGCCCGGAGTTTTAACTCCGGGCTAATCAATAAACTCCATTAGATGATTTCTAGGCAAGAGGACTGAATTGACTTGCGGTGGGCTCTAAGTTCCTGGCTGGTTATTGGGATAAGTGCAAGATTTCAGGTCAACCTTCCCTGATCGCCTAATTATAGCGCTACGCGCAAGTCAGCAAGGTTCTTGCGTCAGAACTCAAAAGTAAGCTAGGACTAGGTTTCGGAGTTTAGGAGCGATGCAGCGCGGTCTTGGGGGAAACCCCCATGAGCGACTGCATCAAGACAATGTCAAACATCTGAATGCGTAGTGCTATACCTGATCTGTGATCGGATAATTCTATCTGTAATGTCGTGATTCATCTCACCGCTAAATCAAAGATTATAGCGGTGAGACGGGGCTTATAAACCCTGGAAGTAAATTCCAGCGACAGCCCCTCATGAATCACGACCAATAAATTAACAACGCGATAGCGTTACCTTTGAAAGCTTAGGTTTTTGTGATTCTAACAAAGTAGCAACATTTCGATAGACTTATGTTAAACTAGAATTATGTTGACACTAAACTACGAGTACAAGCTAGTTCCGACAAAAGAACAAATCGCCATCATTGAGGATATGTTGGCGGTTTGTAGAAAGGTGTAGAATTTTGCATTACGTGAAAGAAAGGACTGGCACAACAGTAGGAAGTGTTCACTAAATTATTGCTCTCTTGAAAAAGAGTACATTATTCCAGCGGATAACACATATCCAGGTTATAAAAAACAGTCAGCAAGTTTAACCAAAGCTAAAAAGTATAACCCCGAACTAAAAAGTATCAATGCACAAGTCCTACAACAAGTGCTTAAGACACTGGACAAAGCATTCACGAGCATGAAAAGGCAAGGACATGGATTGCCTCGATTCAAAAATAAGTATCGAATGCGTTCATTTGTTTTTCCTCAGTTCAAAACTAATCCTGTTAGTAATGATTGGATTAAGTTACCCCAAATTGGAAGGGTTAAGATGCGATTATCACGATCAATTCCAGAGGGATTCAAAATCAAGCAAGTCAGGGTAGTTAGAAGAGCTAGTGGTTATTTTGCCATGTTGGCACTCCAGAGTGATATCAGTGTTCCTGATACACCGGCATGGGGTCATCCATTGGGGATTGATGTTGGGTTAAACAAGTTTCTAGCAACTTCTGATTATGAGTTGATAGAGCGTCCTAGATTCTTGAACGAACTACACAGTAAGCTGAAATTGCTACAACGTAGATTGAAGTTGAAGAAAAAAGGGTCTGCAAATAGACACAAACTCAATCATAAAATTGCCAGACACCATCAAAAAATATCGGATACCCGAAAAGACTTTCACTTTAAACTGGCTCATCATTTATGTGACCAAGCTGGCATGATATTTGTTGTTGGCGAAGCCTGTCCGAAGGACATGGACTTAGATTTTAGAACTTGGGCAAAAGGGATGTTAGGGAAACACACCCTTGATGCTGGGTTTGGTCAGTTCTTTCATATTCTGGCTTGGGTGTGCTGGAAAAGGGGGGTGTATTTTGACAAGGTTGACTACAAATACACCAGTCAAATTTGTCCAAACTGTGGAACCCATTCAGGCAAGAAAGACTTATCTGAACGGGTTCACATATGTTCTGAATGTGGTTACGAATCAGATAGAGATGTTGCAGCAGCCCAAGTGATTTGTCAACGCGGTATCGCTGCGGTCGGGCAGGTCGTAGATGAAATTGACTGTGTAGGCGTACTGTCAGGGGTTGGTAACAGCCTAGATAAGTGCCGCAAAAGCAGTAAACCTAAGTCGTGAGGTTTAGGAATCCCAGCTCCGTAGGAGCCGCTACGCGAACGTTATAATCTCCGATTTAACGAGGGAGGATGTCATTGTGGAGCTACAATATATGGAGAGGAAACCCCTTGAGCCCTATCTGATTTGACCAAAGCCTGATAAAGCATAGACACCATCTCAGCATGAGTAGCAGGTTCATTGGGTCTGAGTAAGGTTTTGTCACTGTAGTTAACAACTATACCCGCTTCTGTTGCTGCTGCTACTTTCTCAATCGCCCACTCAGGAATCTGATCCTTATCTCGGTAAATCTGTAAGGTTTTTGCTGGATCGGATGAGGGTTGAAGATTAAGACCACTAATCAGGCTAACCAAAACCTGTACACGAGGAACCTTTTGCCCAGGACGGAACTTCTCTCCAGGATATCCTGACATAAAGCCAGTTTCAGTAGCTTCATCAATTGCTTTAGAGGCTGATTGATCAGTAGGTCTATCCTTGTAATTTACTCGTTGTCGCTTCTTCTGCTCTTTAAACACTTTTTGAATTTGAGCAGCCAACTCTGCCCGTGTCACCGGTCTGTTGGGTTGAAATTTCTGATTAGGTAAGATAATTAATACCTTGTCCCTAGCTAGAGGTATCATGAAAGGACTTGCCCAATGATTATTAGGAACCTCTGCTAGTTGAATCGAGCGGAAATCGCTAACATCTATAGGGATAGTTTGTGATGAAGATCCGGCTTTGTCAGGACCTGTGCTACCTTCAGTAGCGCCATCTGATCCGGCTTTGCCCTTAGCCATGGTGCGGTCGGGATATCCTGTGGATGAGTACCCCGATGAGAATAGTCCCAGGAATGGATTAGTTCCTGACTCCTCTAGTGAGTTATCTTGAGCTGACCCGAGCATTAAACCGGTGCTTGAATCAGGTGAATATCCCCTGAACCAAGAACTCGTTCTTGATTTGGAGGATGAGGAGAGCGCAGATGATGACTTATCCCCACCCGTGATTGATTTAACACTTGGGAATAGTGATAGTTCTCCCGTTGACTCAGTTGACTCAGATGATGCTATGGCAGACTCAAGGGATTTTAAGCTAAATTTTCCCCGGTTGCCCCTCGTGCCCCAAAAGATAATTAGACCAATAGTGGCAAAGGCTACGATAATTGCCAGTAATTCATCTAACTCTAGAATCGGTTTGCGGCTTGGCTGAGGAGGTGTTGGGGGTGATGTCCGCTCGGACGGTGATTGATTTGTCATACTCACAAGCTCTTGACAGTGATGGCTGAGATACACATCTTGACTGCTCTCCCCGGTTTTCAAGCCTAGGGATTGCTTTAAGTTACCATGATTAAACCATAGCTATGTTTTTCGCAAAACATTCAAATTTTCCAACCCCAGGTTAATCTTACTCCCCAAAATACTAGTAAACTTGCCAGTGCTAACCAATCACACCAGCGTAAGCGCAGTTGATGCCACTGCACTTGATGCTCATTGGGACTAGTAAATCCCCTGACAGTCATGGCACTAGCAATTTGCTCAGCCCGTAACAGCAGATTTTCCAGAAGCTTTTCCGCAACCATTAACCAAACTTGTAGGCTTCGGCTCAGACCGAGTTTTTTCCAGTTGATAGCACGAGTGCGTATGGAACGACCTAAATTCTGTACTTCTTCGAGCACTAGGGGGATAAACCGCAAGGAAAGGGTTAAGGTCAGCAGAATTTCGGTAACCGGAACATTCAAACGCCGTAAAGGTTTGATTAAGCTTTCTAAACCTGCGGTAATTTCTTCTGGTGCTGTGGTAAGCAGAAAGAGACTGGAACTGTAAACTAGGATAAATATAGTTGTGCTGATCCGGACCGCTAAATCTATTGAGCGACGAGTAATAGTAACACTAATCATAGTAAACGCTTTACCACTCCAGATGACATAACGGTAGTCACTAGGTTGAGGTAGGGTGAGCTCTTGAGGTTCTGGAGGTAGTCTGACTTGATGGTCAATGGCCATACCATCTGGAGCGATCGTAGTGATCAGGAAGACAAAACATGCTACCATCAACAACCAACCCATTTGCTGACGCCACACCCGCCAGGGAATCCTAGCTGATAAGGTGATTAGAATCAGTAACGAGGATAGCCCGAGCCGACAGTAGGGATTTGCCAACAGGGGTGCGATCAGAAAACTGGTCAACCAAAACATCTTTACCCTGGAGTCGAGGTGATGCATCCAGGTGACGGGTTGTTCCAAGTAAAGTCCGATGGGAAGCGATCGCAATAAGTCCATGATGTTAGTGGTGAGTGCTGAGTGGGGCAGTAGTCGAGGGGGTTAGTTGTCACACGCGGGTAGCTCGATTGAGGTTGATTTGAGCTTCTTCTCCATCACGGACTTTTTTACCTCGCCACAGTAATCGTACTGGTGTACCAGTGAAATCTAATTGTTGGCGGAACTGACGCTCTATGTAGCGACGGTAGTTCTCTTTGAAGCGTTTGGGGTCGTTGACAAACAGGGCAATCGTGGGGGGTTTAGTTTTTACCTGGGTACCGTAGTAGATTTTGCCCTGACGTCCTTGGCGATTGGTGGGAGGAGTGTACCAGCTAACGGCTTCTTGTAAGACTTCATTAATTACAGAGGTAGAGACACGACGTTGATGTTGATTGGCAGCGGTGTCAACTAAATCCAAAATTGTTTCGACCCGCTTACCTGTTAGGGCACTGACAAAGATGATTTCAGCCCACTCGATAAAACTCAGTCGGTCTTTAACCTGTTTTTCGTAGTCATAGATAGTGTAGGAATCTTTTTCTATGGCATCCCACTTATTGACTACAATTATCGCAGCACGCCCTTCATCAGCAATACGTCCTGCCAGTTTTTGGTCTTGCTCTGTCACGCCATCTATAGCATCAATCACCAGTAGCACTACATCTGAGCGGCGAATGGCTTTGAAGGCACGATTAATACCAAAAAATTCGGGTCCGTAAGTAACGTTTTTCTTTTTGCGAATGCCAGCGGTGTCAATCAACCGATAGGTTTGGGCCTCCGTACCCTTGTTCGGGTCTGCTGAGCGTTCTACTACCATATCAATGGCATCACGAGTGGTGCCAGAAATTGGACTAACAATCGAGCGATTCTCCCCAGTGAGGGTGTTCAATAAGCTCGACTTTCCCACATTGGGGCGTCCGACAATAGCGACTTTAATCTCTGGGATTTCTGGGATAGTGTCTACATTGGGCAGGTAGGTAACCAGCTTCTCTAGTAATTCTCCTGTACCATTGCCATGAATTGCTGAGACCGGGAAGGGTTCTCCTAAATTCAGTTCCCAAAACTGGGAGGCTAGGATAATTCCTTGCTGGGGCGATTCACATTTATTGACAGCTAGCACCACTGGCACATGTTGTTGACGTAACCATTGCGCGATCGCTTCATCTCCAGCTGTCGGTCCTGCTTGACCATCCACCACTAATACTGCTGCACTAGCTTCACTCAACGCTGCCATTGCCTGTTCTCGAATCAAGGGCAAGAACTCGGTATCGTCATCAAAGACTAAGCCGCCAGTATCGACAACCAGGTAGTCTCGGTCTTGCCAGAAAGCTGGGCGATAAGTGCGATCGCGGGTTACTCCTGGCTGGTTGTGGACAATAGCATCGGTCACCCCTGCCAAACGATTGACTAGGGTTGATTTCCCCACATTCGGGCGTCCGATAACTGCAACAATTGGCAGTGCCATAAGCTGGATGTCCTCAAATGAGGAGTGTGAATGCTTTAGTCTTTTATTTTATCGCAGTTCTCAACTGGGTCAGGTCACTTGTCCTAGGGAGTAGGGAGTAGGGAGTAGGGAGTAGGGAGTAGGGAGTAGGGAGTAGGGAGTAGGGAGTAGGGAGTAGGGAAACAGAATTTTTTCCCTCATTACTATCAGAAACGCTATTATACTGAGTTGATAGGCATGTTGATCTAGATTCTTGTCTGTTTTTATAGAAGTCTAACCGCTGAAAACCCCGTCACAAAGCGAGCGGGGATGAAAGCGAATAGCGGCTAAAGCCGCCTGTTGACGATTGTTATGCACTAGAGTATACTTTAAATATGGGTACAGGCTGAAAAACCGAGGCGCAACCGGGAGTCAGACCCGCCACTGCATGACCTGAAAGTAGTAATGCCCGGAGGGTAGGGAAAGTCCTCCTTTCTTGATGCAGTCGCTCATGGGGGAAACCCCCAAGACCGCGCTGCATCGCTAAAAACCCAACCATCAATCAACCGTTGGTGTGTGAACCCGAGCATTGCACATTTTGAGAAGAGAACGGTACGGCGGGGCACGCCGAAACCGAGTGAAAAGGGAGGAAACCGACTTTTTAAGGCACTCCCAGTAAGTAGCTAAACGCTTAGGAAGAATTGCCCGCTGGGTCTGCTGTAAATTGAACTGAATTCTTGGTATTGACGGGTTTTCGGTTTAAGTATTGCTTAATTTTTGGCGACGTCAAAAATTAAGATATAGCGGTTTAAGGCAGCTCGTTGAACTAAGAATCCCCGTGTGTAATGACCGGGGAGTGTCAACCTTTGTGATATAATGCGATGCCAGTTAATTGGCTCTGCTACGCGTTCGCTTAGCGGCTCAATGCTCGCGCATCGTATTTTTTTTCAACAGACGTTTCCGAAGGAAAAGCTACATAGTCAGGGATTACTAAGGGCTCGGCTCATAATAGTCATGACTTAAGCAAGGTACAGCCATAATTTCCCCTTCGACGTCCCCTAAGAGAACTTTCAATCCTGCACCACCAGCCTTAGTGCGGATATAGGCTAAACCAAACACTCCCTGGTCAGTTTCCGTCAAACTGGTGAGCTTGCCCACTTTTTCCCCATCTATGGTGATGGCGCTCCCTAGGTCAGTAGGAGCACTTAAGCGGATACCCCATAGTCGTTGCTTAACTCCTTTGTAGGTATTCAAGCGCGCAATGGTTTCTTGACCAATGTAACAGCCTTTGCTAAAGGAAATGGTTTGCCACAAACCAGCTTCGAGAGGATTGTAATCTTCTGTCAGTTCATGACCTGGCGCAGGGCGTCCCTGTTGGATACGCAACTGTTCCCAAACGCGATCGCCTATAGGGATTGCTCCTGCTGTGGTTAAGGTCTGCCAAACCTGGGCAGCATTCTCGGCAGGGCAAATTACAGTATATCCAGGCATTGCCAAGCCACTCCCTACAGCGATGCGGACTTGATTATCCCCGAGCATCAGTTGCTGGTGACTAGCATCTTCTCCTGATATCTCGACACCCAAGCCTGTTAAGAGGGCATCACTAACCGGTCCAATCAAGGAGAAAACAGCATTCTCCTCAGATACATCCTGCAATGCGACTCGATCCATGGGAAAGATATAACGATCCAGCCACTCCATGATCTGCTGGCGGCAATTTGGAGAAACTAGCAATAGCACCGCATCTGCTAAGATATAGGCAGTAGCTAAGTCGATGGTACGAGCTGTAGATGTTACAAAAACCGTCTGACAGCCTTGGCCTGGCTGTCGTGTTTGGAAGTCATTGGTGCTTTGATTGTGTAGATAGCGTAGTCGGTCATCACCAGATACTTTTATCAACCCCCAATGGCAAAAATCAACCAAGGCAACTCCCTGACGGGCGGCTTGAATCCCTGCTGCATCATTGCCAAAGCTTACTGGAATTATCCGTGAAGCCACTGAATCAAACCTGGCGCCAGCCAGGCGCTGGACATCTAGCAATTCTTGATTCTTGATTGGTAATTGGTCATTTGTCATTAGAATAGACTTCTTGCAGAAGTCGGGAACAGGGAACAGGGAACAGGGAACAGTGGACAAGAATTGACGTAAACACTATCAGAAAAATACTTTTGCAAGAGGTCTAATCTACCAGTGGCAAGCCTGCCACAACTTCTTCTACTAGCTGTTTGGCTTTAGCATCTAAACACTGCCAATCCACCTCACCAGCCTGATCAATCAGCATTGAGTCAATTTCTACTGGCTGAGTTTCTAAATCAGACTGGGTGGGCTTATAGTCACGAAAACAGACTTGGAAACACAAATCCCATATATTAATGGCTACTGAAGTATCTTGATGTGCCAAACACAACTCATAGCCTGGTATGGGTGTCTTAACATTTTTATACGTGACTGTCCAGTTTGTTGGCTCCAACTGTCGCCGAATTTGGTCTATTATACGAATAAATGCTGGTTGCATAAGCACTTGAGCTTGTTCCCATGCAAGCGTATCCTTAAATAAGGGTTTCATTGATATACTCCCAAACAGCCCCTGAAGAGTGTTATCTTACCAGCGATTAAATAAAATAGCAATTATTCCTGACCAGCTCCGTCGATCTTTATACTATACCGATATCTCCTCTATCCTATAACCAGATAATCGTAAGCAGTCAGCGGTCAGCGGTCAGCGGTCAGCGGTCAGCGGTCAGCGGTCAGCGGTCAGCGGTCAGCGGTCAGCGGTCAGCGGTCAGCGGTCAGCGGTCAGCCTTCAGCGGTCAGCCTTCAGCCCATAGCTGATAGCTGATAGCCCATAGCTGATAACTGATAGCCCTCAGCCTTCAGCCCATAGCTGATAGCCCTCAGCCTTCAGCCTTCAGCCCATAGCTGATAGCTGATAGCTGATAGCTGAATGCTGATAGCTTACAGATAATCAAAAAAGAAATTGGCACATTCCTGGTCAATAATACCGATCAGCGTATGTTAAACATGAGACAGTTAGCACCCTGCACCCTTTGTGGGGAGCTTTGAACTTCTAATGGTGAACTCTTAGGCACATCAATCCTATGTTAGGCAAGTTACTGGACGGGCGTTACCAAGTGACTCAAGTCCTCGGTTCCGGGGGATTTGGCAAAACCTATTTAGCCAAGGACACGAAGCGTCCAGGTAACCCAAGCTGTGTTGTTAAGCAACTAATGCCTCCCAATGGCTCTCAGACATTTTTAGAAACTGCTCGACGGCTATTTAGCAGGGAGGCTGAAACCCTTGAAAAGCTGGGAAATCATGACCAAATTCCTCGGCTACTTGCCTACTTTGAAGAAGACCATGAGTTTTACTTGGTGCAACAGTTCATCGAAGGGCATCTCTTGAGCCAAGAGTTGTCCCCTGGTCACCGATGGCAGGAAAAACAGGTGATTGGGCTATTGCAGGAAGTCTTAGGTATTTTGGAATTTGTCCACCGTCACGGTGTGATTCATCGCGATATTAAGCCCGACAACCTGATCCGACGCACGGCTGATAAAAAGTTAGTGTTGGTGGACTTTGGTGCAGTTAAGCAAGTTCAAACTGAGCTGGCTAGTGCCTATAGACAAACTAACCATACTGTGGTAGTAGGCACTCCTGGCTATATGTCCAGTGAGCAGGCTTTGGGTCAGCCCTGTCCCAGCAGTGATATTTATGCCCTAGGGATTATTGGGATTCAGGCACTAACTGGAATGGTGCCAGATCAGTTTCAGGAAGACCTCAAAACTGGTGAAGTTAACTGGCAATCCCTGGTGTCAGTGAGTGGAGGATTGGCGAATGTCCTTACGAAAATGGTTCGCTATCAAGTCAAAGACCGTTACCAGTCGGGTACGCAGGTTTTACGAGACTTACAGAAACTCAGTAGTAATTCAAAAGCTTACTCCATCAATTCCCCAAGCTACTACTCAATTCACAATATCCCTACAGTTGAAGAAAACTTCCCACCGGAGCAAGTACCAACCCCGTTCTCAGAGCAAAAAACTTGGGACGCAAATGTTCTTAGGGAATCTCCCCCACATAAACCAGCACCTTCTCCGTTGCCTCCAACTAAGGCGGATAGATCGGATAATTTGTCTTTAATCATTGGCACTGGCATTGCCCTAGTTACTTCCTCGATAGCTGGTATGGTCTACTCGATGCGTTCTAGCTCTTGGTCACCACCTAGAATAGCGCAACCAATTCCTAATAGGAGTACACCCAATCGCCGTTCAGCTCCGGTGGTATATGAGCCACCAGCCCCAGCAGCCCCAGGTAATTGCCAGGTGACTGGTCGTCGGTTGAATGTGCGCTCCGAGCCTAACGGGTCAAAAGTTGGTCAGGTGAATCAGGGAACCAGTCTAGTTCTAACTGGTAGTGGACAACCTGGCTGGGTAGAAATTAGTTCACCGGTTAACGGGTGGGTGTTTACAAATTTGACTGACTGTGCACCAACGGTTGAGCCAGTGGTGGCAACTGCTCCCAAGAGAAATGTTCCTAAGAGAAAGGTTCCTAAGCAAAAAGTTTACCCAAAACCAAAACCTGTGGTCAGGAGGGCTCCATCGTCACCACAGACCCGTCAGGCAACACCAGCACAACCGGTAGATAAAGGCACACTAATTTTGGCAAGAGCAGTGGAAAAGTATCAGGCAGGAAATATCAAAGGGGCAATTGCGATCGCACAAGAGGTTCTGCCTAGTAGTCCCGCTTTCAATGGTGCCCAAACCAAAATTGACCAATGGCATGATGAATGGATATCCTTTGAACGAAAGTTTGATCAGATTCAACAAGCCTATGAACAGGGTCGTTGGGTTGATGTGTTAAACTATGCTCAGAATAGCAATTTGCCAGCACGAGGCCATTGGCGTCAGAAGTTAAATCGAATTGTTGATCAAGCTCGGCGGCAACAAGCTCAAGTGGAAGCTAAACGTAAGCAAATTGCTGTACAGAATCAAATTGGCTCTAGAGCAAAGCAAGAAATTCAAAACAATTCACAGCCTGCTCCAAGACCGGTTTCGATTGCCGCACCATTGCCTAAACAGCCAGTGGTTACCCGAAAGATAACTACTGCACCACCACCGTCTCAATCTACCAAAATCAAATATTACGTGATACTTAATGACGGGAGTTCTAGTGGTTTAGCAAAAGCTAGGAAAATTGTACCTGGTGCTTTTTTGGGTCGATTCCCACAAGGTGCGAGAATTCAGATGGGAGCATTCAAAAATGAAGCCAAGGCCAATGCTTTTGCTAACCAATTACGTCAACAGGGAATGTCTGCTTCAATCTATAGACCTTAATAATTAGGGGTTGCGGAATTAAGGAAAGAAAGGGACTATGCACCTGGCATCACGAGCCCGTGGATGCAGATGCGCCCCATTAAGGGGTTGGGGTAGATAGTGTGAAAGAAATTTTGAAAGACGGTGTTGATATCGGTCAAAAATGTGATTCCATGAAAAGCATAAACAGAAAAAAAACAGAGGAAAAAACAATGAGGGCGATTAAACAACTGATGTGCCTGATGGTTATGTTGTTGGGGATGGTATTGATTGCCACCCCAGCCCAAGCAAACAGCGATTCATGTTTCTTGCCATATGATACTTGTGAAGGTTTATTATCACCCTACGAGCGATTATCTATATATACAGAAGATGTTGATGAGCCGGATTTCCTGGAGTTGACCCCAAAAGACAAGTCAGCGTCATATTATCTGATTAACCTCCAAGATGGTAGTAAAAACCTGATCGACCTGTATGCCCCAAAAATCCTACATACAAGTGGAGCGACCGAATGGCTGATATATGATATCGATGGTGAACTTAATTATTCACCAATTAATCAGCAGAAGTGAAATAAACCGAAAGACAAAGAGAAACTTAGAGCGACGAAATCGACAGATTGCTCGTAACAACCATTGAGCTCACCCAGGCACCCTTCCCCTGAACCAGGGGCTTGGCACATTCCGATCAACCTAAGGGTGTGCCAAGAAGGAAATCCGCTCAGCAATTGCGAATTTATCCCACCTTTCACCCATCGCCACCAGCGGTTAAAATATGCCTCAATGCGCTCACTGGGCGCACCACGCTCATAAAGCAGAGTCATATTTTCAACCATTCGTTCCACGGTCTCCCGAGCAATTCCCGCCCATTGATATTGTCCCGAACGAATTTGCGCTTGTAAAAGCGGTTTTGTTTAATGCCACCATCGTCTGACCTGCCAGACATCGGCAATAGGCGTGCGGGATGGCTCACTAATTAGGGCCACGAGCAGTACAAAACTATCAGGCAGGAAATATCAAAGGGGCAATTGCGTTCGCGTAGCGTGACCTACGGTCAATCGCACAAGATGTTCAGCCCTTGTAGTTCCGCTTTCAATGGTGCCCAAACCAAAATTGACCAATGGCACTATCTATGGGTATCCTTTGAACGTAAGTTTGATCAGATTAAACCAGCGACATTAACAGGGTCGGTGGGTTGATGTGTTGAACTATGCTCATCTACAGCAATTAGCCACCAAGAGGCTATTGTCGTGCCTATGTTAAATCGCATCATGGCAGAAGCTCGGCAGCAACAAGCGTGCATTAGAAGCAAAAAGAAAGCAACTCGCGCTAACTGCCTTCTTATTGGCTCATTAGCAAAGCAAGGAATTCAAAACAATACACAGCCTGCTTCACGACCGGTTTCTATTGCTGCACCATCTACATTAATCAAATATTACGTGTACTCAACGATGGGAGTTCTAGTGGTGAGCGCAAAAGCAAATAAAATTGTCACTGATGCTTTTTTCGGTCAATTCCCACAAGGTACTCGAATAAAGAAGTGAGCATCTCATTAATGAAGCCAAGGCAAATGCTTTTGTAAACCAACCACTTATAACTAAGCATTTCATCGGTCCTATATCTACACAATCATATTGTTGCTGAATAATGTCATGTATGGGTGCTATAGATGGTAGTATTGTCCCACCGCAAAAAGTACCCAATTCAAGGTTATATCGAAATTTTTTTTCATCCATTATTGTGGTGCTAGGGGTGCCCTACAAATATCAGATACGGCTTAGGCAAAATAAATAAAGTTTGGTTAGGATTTAATTAAACCACATTATTTGCCATATATCTTGGTGCGCGAGGATCATAATGTGGCGTGGGTTTGAAAAATATCAATTAAATTGACTTGATGGGAAATGTCTTGATAAAGTAATTGGAGGCACAGGAACAAAAAGAGAGGAAAAACCAATGACTGGTAAACAAGTAGTGCAGTTCATGATGGTAGTGTTGTTGGGGATGGTATTGTGGGCCACCCCTGCCAAGGCAGATAGTCTAATTGCATGTGTACTACCCAAAGACAGCTGTTCTGGTACATTATCCAAAGGAGACATATTAAATGTTACCCATGATTATGGTGATAAAGGAATTGAATTATTATTGACACCGGTATCAACGGCGAAGATCACATACATGGAAGATGACCTAATCAATCAAGACGTCGATGTAAGCGAAGAATACAGAATAGACATATCAGATGAAGAATACATGATCGTGTTTGATGAAGAGGGTCAGGTCAACTATCAAATAGAATACACGAAGTAGCCATTGATATGGTGTGGCCCATGGTGCTAAGTGAAATCCAACCGGTCATCACAACGGTTACAGGAGTTGGTATTGCAACCATTGTGAAACGAACCCAGCTGGGTGGGTCAATCAGCGACAGAAAACCTCAGGGATAAGGATTAGGCCCAATGGTAGTGAAGGAAGGAAAAAGTGAAAGAAAGAGTACCCCCATTATCCCCCTTAAAAAAGGGGGACGAGCGATTATGGCTCCCCCCTTTTTTAAGGGGGGCTGGGGGGGATCATAATCTGGCGGAAAACTTGGAAAACACGCCCTCGGGGTGCAAAACCATTCCCATAAAAGGCAACGCCTATCTGATTTGTGTTACGTATCGGAAACAAGCACCCTTTGAATGAGATGATGCTTGATGCCCATAACCGATGAACCCTTACCCAATCTATGGGAAAGGGAATTTAGTGAATTGACATATATGTGCAACATTTAACCAGTGCAAACCTACTTATCCGCAGGAATGACCTGTATAGCAGACGGTAGCGGTGGAGTTAGTGAGTAAAAACAATCCATGGGTTATCAAAAAACCAGTGATTCGATGATAAAGTAATTACTGCACAGGAAAAAAAAGATAGGAAAAAACGAAATGGCGAAAAAACTTGTCAACATCATGATGGTAGTGTTGCTGGGTATGGGTTTGTTTGCCTCCCCTGCCATGGCATTAACGGAGTCGTGTAGTGTTCAATATGAAAGCTGTTCGGGGGAATTAAGCAAAGACGATGAAATGTTTTTCATAAATTATTTCGGTACAGAACCCTATGACCTTTTCTTAGCAACTGACAAAACGGGAAGTTTTGATCTATCACTTAATAGTGGAAGTGATTATGAAACGATCGAGATAAAGAACACAACAATGAAGTTTAACATCCCCGCAGATAACAGCGCCGTGGTCGAGGTACGCGAGGGAGAAATAAAATATTATACCACAAAATAGAAAATGAGGCCATGGTGCGGGTTTGGATGAAAGCTCAAAAAAGCAACCGACCAGTAATAGTAGATGTATAGGTGGTTTAAGGGCGACCATTGAGATAGCAACCAGCTGGGTTGGTAAATCACCGACCAATATAATTATGAAAAGGATTTGGATCGGTATGATGATTAGAAAGAAAGTGCTCTCGTAACAACCATTGAGCTCACCCAGACCCCCTTCCCTTGAACCTGGGGGTCTGGTTAACCCCATCACCCGTTGGGTAAAACTTGATAGAAAGACACTGAGCAATTTCGCAGATATCCCACCTTTCACCCATCGCCACCTGCGGTATGAATATGCCTAAATGCGCTCATCGGGCGCACAAGCGCTCGTAATGCCGAGCCACATTTTCAACCATACGTTCCACTGTCTTCCGAGGGATTCCCGCCCATTGATAGTGTCCCGAACGAATTTGCCCTTGTATCTGCGGTTTGTTCTAATGCCACCAACGTAAGACCTGCCAGATATCAGCAATAGGCTTCATGAATGGCTCAGTAAAGTTGGCTTGAGCAGTGGAAAACAATCAGGCAGGAAATATCAAGGGTGCAATTGCGATCGCGTAGCGTGACCTACGGTCAATCGCACAAGAGGTTCTCCCTAGTAGAGCTGCTTTCAATGGTGCCCAAACCTGAATTGACCAATGGCATAACGAATGGGAATCCTTTGAACGTAAGTTTTATATGATTCAACAAGCCGAAGAACTTTGTCGGTGGGATGATGTGTTGAACTATGCTCCGAACAGCAATTTGCCAGCACATTGGCGTCAGAAGTTGAATGGCATCATCAATGAAGCGAGGCAGCAACAAGTTCAAGTGGAAGCTAAAAGAAAGCAACTCGCTGTACAGAATCAAATTGGCTCTAGAGCAAAGCAAGCAATTCAAAACAAGTCACAGCCAGCTCAATGACCGGTTTCTATTGCCGCACCCTTGCCGCGCGCAGCCTGTGGTTAACCCTCATAAAACTACTGCACCACCACAGTATCAATCATGCCAAATCAAATATTACGTGATACTCAACGACGGGAGTTCTAGTGTTGAGCGCAAAAGCCTGGAAAATGGTGCCTGGTACATTTTTGGGTCGATTCCCACAAGGGTCAAGAATAAGGAAGTGAGCAGATCATTAATGTCGCCGACGGAAATGCTTTTGCGAACCAACAAAGATCACAAGGAATGTCTGCTTCAATCTCTATCCCGATATGTGGTAGCTTGATACCATCAGATGTGGAATGCCGGTTTACTAAGGAATTCTCTGCTTTCATCTCCTCATCATTCAGCGACACATGACTATGAGTGTAATTATACCAGTAGGGGAGCACAGCGTGCGCTCAATCTAGTAATCGAGTGTGGTTTGGCCAACACAGCATAAATTATAGGTAAGTGCGTAAGAGAGATACAAAAGGAAAGTAGCTACTAGGGATACTTGAACAACGGGAATGCAAACTGTGGAAACAGAAAGCAGGATGTCAACTAATAGCCGTCAAAATGTGGGATAGTCAGGGTAAACGCATCATATAAAGAATGGCCGAGGGGATAAGAGATAGAACTGATATTTATTTACGCAATATATCATGTATACGCTTCCTCTGTAATAGCGGCTATTATAGGCGGCGTGTGCCATCGAATGTATATAAAAAAATATTCCCCTTGGACTTTGTGCACAGGGTGTGGTCCAATAATAAGATACAATGGCAAGGGAAATCCCGAAATCCGGGTGCGGTAACGCAAAAATTACATTTTGATTTCTTTGGAGTAAAGTATGAACCTAAGCCAACTGATCAGGCACTTTATTAAGACGGTAATAGTGGTGGTGATGATCTGGGCAGTAGCCATACCGGGCTATGGTGCAATGGCCAATGAGTACATGGTCTGTGACTTATATGCGTATAACAGTTGCGAGCATGAGTATTTATCACCAGGAGAATCAATAGAGGTGATAGACTACCCAGATGAGAAATCGCCCTGTATGGAAATGTATGTTCCCGACACAATAGGCGGTATGCATGTATATGAGGGGGCCGATGTGATAATACAAGACCTTAATTCAAATTTATCAAAGCAGCTACCAGTTTGAGAAAATGTTGCGTATAAAATCTGGTTGATTCAGGAAACGATACAGTCGGTGAAATATGAGGGTGGCTATCATATTGATAGAAGTGATTTTTAGAGAAGGTGTTAGATGTAGGAATAAAAGCAAGGAGGAGGATGTTGCTCATGGTAAATTAAAAAACCCGAAAAAATAGGTACACAACGGAAAACCCCCCGGCCACCATCCGAATCCCCGACTACTAATACTCAATCAAAAAACCCCCCAACACCAAAGGGATTATAAGCGTGAATGCGCAATATAAGAGTAAGGAAGTCTACACCGATCGCCGTGAAATAAATCATAGTTGAGCTCACCTAGACCCCCTACCCTTGAACCATGGGGTCTAGTCAAACCCATTTCCAGTTGGGTTACAGTTGATTGAAAGACGCTCAGCAATTGCGCAGATATCCCACCTTTCACCCATCGCCACCAGCGTAGAAAATATGCCTCAATGCGCTCAATGGGCGCACCACGCTCATAAAGCCGAGCCACATTTTCCACCATCCGTTCCACGGTCTTCCTCGCGATTCCTAAACCCGAGGTCGAAAACCAATAGCCCAAAAAATCAAAGCCACTGGCGATGCGACCGATAATGGTGTTACGGTCGATGCCTGGTATTATCCAGGGCACCTCCGCTTCAGAACTGGACGTGAAACTTTCGCCTCATCCAGCTCCTGAGTATCCTCAACCTTTCGGCTTGCCTAACGGCAGGCTCCAGTGGATTTCTTGGTGGCAGCTTTGATGTACTGCCATTAGGTTCTTTTGCTTCCAATTGTCGTGGTTTCCATCGATGTGATGAAGATGTACATATTCGTCGCTTAGGAACCTATGTCCGCAATGTCCACAGGAATGGTTTTGCTTTTTCAAAGCTTTAGAGGTAGCATCGTCGTATAATATGGAGTTCCTCAAACTCCAATAGACTAGGTCTCCATCGTAGGGGGACTTAGTCCCTTTAACGTTTACGTGTTGATTTTGTTCATACCCTACTGCTGGGAAGCCTTTCTTACATAGTTCATTGGCTCTATACCGGTTTACTTTCTTTTCCTTTCGGAATTTACGGTTTGTGGTTTTATTCATGAACCATAAACTATCTCGGGAACTGCTCATGTCGCAGCTTTTATGGTAATTCCTCCATCCGCGCACGATTGGAGCTAATTTTTGGGCTTTTACTTCAGCGCCATAGTTCGAGTTGTTGACCACGGCTTTAATCTTCTTTCGGATGTTCCGATGGTTTTCCACTGAGGGAATACATCGGAATTTTCCGTTTTTCTGGACTCTCATATGCCAGCCGAGGAAGTCAAATCCGTCTGTCGTTTTGGTCAGCTTGGTCTTTTCTTGATTTACCTCTAAGCCCCTTTGGGCTAGGAAGTTTCTCACTTTATCTAAAATCTTCTCAGCGTTGTCTCTAGGCTTAAGAATAAACACCATGTCATCCGCGTATCGGATGCTGGGGTGGATGTTTTCTATTCCGTCAAGCGCAATATTGGCTAAGAGTGGACTAACCACCCCACCTTGGGGCGTGCCTTGCTCCGGGAATTCCGGATTGATGCCTGCTTTTAGACATCTGAATATCCCCATCTTCAGACCCGCAGGTGCTAGCAATCTATCCATAATGGAGCTATGGGAGATGCGGTCAAAGCATTTCTTGATGTCTAGTTCGATTACCCTCTTTTTAATGCCGTTGCTGTTTGATTTTAGGTGTAGGAACAGGCGCTTTTGTGCGTCTTGGGCACTTCGGCCTGTCCTGAATCCGTAGCTGTCGGCACTGAATGTGGCCTCATGGGCTGG
This sequence comes from Moorena sp. SIOASIH, assembly GCF_010671925.1. Classification (GTDB taxonomy): domain Bacteria; phylum Cyanobacteriota; class Cyanobacteriia; order Cyanobacteriales; family Coleofasciculaceae; genus Moorena. Next base: position 134,389 of record NZ_JAAHIH010000003.1, read on the forward strand.
TTCGAGAGCATACTTGGCTAGACATTGCCACGCTCTGTCTTGGATTGTCGGTACTTTCAACATTCTCGTACCCCCATTTTTCTTGGCTATGGGTATTGCCCTTAAGCCTTGGTGCGTCCAGTTTTCCGCACTGGATACTAGTTTTTTAAGTACCTCGAACCGTTCTTTGTAGGATAAGGATGATTTTCCGTCTACTCCTGCGGTTCTTTTTCCAAGATTTAGCTGTGTCACTTGACGGATTGCCAGCATTTGTGCTGAGCGGGATTTCAGAATTAGTTTTTGTAAAGACCGCGCCTTTCTCAGGTCACCATCTCGAACTGCTTTATACACTCGCTTTTGTAGGCGGAAAAGGTTCCGGCGGAGTTGCTTCCACTTTTGACTTTTCCAGAGGTCACTATATCTATTTGACATGTGTCTACCCGTGCTCTTCATCAGTTTTGTGTACTCTGGATACCCGCCACCAGTTTAATGATGGCATCCTACCCGACAGTGGGGATTGAGTTTGGCATAACTTACCGAGGCTCGACTACACCTCAGACCCATATTTGCTGTCGTTTTTACTCGTTCCATCTATCAGATTGTTTTGGTGATTTAGGGCAGTCCAATTTGCCTACCCCCTTCTCAGAGATTACAGCTATCGAAAAGATAACGCTGTGAGAATGAGAGGGTCAAGTCGCACATTTTTCATTCCAGATTGTGGCTTCATCCTTAGACACTTTTCTAGGACTAGTTTTACCCATGTCACCTCCCCGTTAGCGCCAGTGATACCTATCTGCTTCGGTTCTGATTGCGCCCTGGTGCCAGCTTCACTCTGCGGAGTTGCCGCTCGCTCGGTGTGGCCAAGATAGGGAGTCACTTGTCTCTTCAAGGGGTGGGTTTTCACCACCATCCGAAAGACAGTTAGAACTTTGAGGTGTTTTTAACCTCGCGAGTCCCCTAGCTCATACCCCTCCAGTCGCTGGAGGCTCCTAGCTAGAACGAGCCGCACCTTCTCGGGATGTTTGATAACCTTTAACTCATGCATCACCTCGTTAGTGGCTTTGATGGCCTTGCGCAACTTCCAGCGGGTCGGTGCCAGAATAACCCAATCGTCCATGTATCTGACAATGAAACAACCAAGCTGAGCCATCCGGTGATCCAATGGTTTCAGGAATAACGCTCCAATTAGTGGAGAAAGAGGGCATCCCAAGGAGATGCCCTTAGAAATATCAAAGTAGTCACCGCCATCAGAAACAAAGCGACGCAAAGAACCCCACAACAAACATTTAACCGCTTCATCACTTACATAGTTCCCCACAATATCCATCAAAATAGAATGATTGATACTGGCGTAATAGCGTTTAACATCAGTGCGAAAGACAAAGGTATGTAACGAATCGTTCTCAGCCACCTCTCGCACCGCCCCCTTCAAGCCACCATGGCCAGCTAAATGAAAACATCGCGGGGAAAGGACGGGTTTCAAGTGTGCAGTTAATACTAAAGTCATCGCCTTCAACACCAACGCATCCAAAGACGACCACCATTCATAGGACTGCTCCTCACCTCGAATTAAGCGCAATTCCCGAAATTGATACTTTCCCGAACGTATTTGCGCTTGTATAAGCGGTTTTTTCTCATGCCACCATCGTCTGACCTGCCAGACATCGGCATTATGATGATAATGTGCGCGTTTTTTGCACAGCCATTGATAGGCTGTATCTATCACCTCGTCTGAGGCAATTTTTTCGATGAGGGTAGACATAAGCGCAATTCTACCACATGTGAGGTACAAATTTTTAGGTTTTAGGTTTTAGGTTTTAGGGAGTTTTAGCCGATGATGGGTGGGCAGTGCATCAGCAAGCTATGATCCGCAAGCTATAGTCCTACTAAGCACTGCCCACCAGCAACGGATAAATCAGCAAGGTTTGAATTAGGATTGGTTATAGTAAGGAATTTGTGGGCTCCGATAAACGCTTCTTAAAATAGGACTTACGCAAATCCCTCAATTTAACGCTACCTGTAGGGTGGACAAAACCTAGCCCACCTCTATTTATAGTGTTTGGTAAGGTTTGCTAAGCAATTGTGCGTAAGTGCGTAAGAGATATTGACTAGGTAAGTACCAAAAAGGGGAACGATAAGAAGGACAAGGCAAACAGGGGAAACAGAATGCTGCATTGTGAAGTAATCGGTGTAAACCAGTGTGCTTATAAGGCGTTGCTGAATTGCGGACATCTGGTTATTAAAGCCCCCGTTGGTCCCCCAAGCAATTGCTTCTTCGGCGGCTAGGGCGTGTTGTCAAAGTTTTCCCCAAGATTATGATCCCCCCCAGCCCCCCTTAAACAAAGGGGGGAGCCATATTCAAAGTCCCCCTTTTTTAAGGGGGATAATGGGGGATCTCCGAGGCTTGAAGACACTCCCTAGGACGTGTTGTCAAAGTTTTCCCCAAGATTATGATCCCCCCCAGCCCCCCTTAAACAAAGGGGGGAGCCATATTCAAAGTCCTTTTTTAAGGGGGATAATGGGGGATCTCCGAGGCTTGAAGACACTCCCTAGGGCGTGTTGTCAAAGTTTTCCGCCAGATTTGGATCCCCCCCAGCCCCCCTTAAAAAAAGGGGGGAGCCATATTCAAAGTCCCCCTTTTTTTAAGGGGGATAATGGGGGATCTCCGAGAAGGGGGCGAAACCATACTCAGAATCAGCAACGCCGTTATCGGAATAGTAAAACCGTTGATTTGACTTGACCGCCATGAAATCTTCCCACTGCTCCTTGATCTGCTAACTTCATCCTGTTGGGCCTAAGCTTTCATTGTAGAAAACTGTAAAAACACTATTACTACTGAAATTAGGTCATGCAAGACTTTCTAGAATATATGCGGACTCTACAGGTCCCCCAGGAGTTTGATAGACCCACCCAAGCCCAATCACCCAACACCTTTTCCATCGCTACCATCCAAAGTCTGGGTTCTCCCCAGCAAATTCCCCATTATGCCCGAAATCATGCTCTACTCCAGCATCCCTGGTTGCTGAATTTCCAAAATCTACCCTTAAGGCACACTCACCTAGAGGATTTACCCACTACTGATCAAAAATTAGGAGTCTTAGTTGCTGATCATCCCCGATTATCCTCTCTAATCACGGAAACTAGCGTAAGTCGTAATCTAGAAACTTGGCTCAAGCAGCGTTATCTGATCAGTTGGTGTTTCCCCAATTGGCTCACTGCTGTTGCTTCTAAGCTACCTACACCCCAAACCCGAATCCCTTTATTAAAGAATCTGTATGAAGAACACGGATTATCGGGGAAACCTGGCCATAGCAAACCCCATCCTCAAATGTGGCAGCAGTTATTTGAAGAATTATCAGCGATTGACCTACTGTCACGCTACGCGATCGCACCAGGTCAGCCGATACCTCTACCTAAGTCATCACAAGAATTATTACCAGGAACCCAACGCTACCTGCAAATTTACACAACTGCTTGCTTCCAATACCCCGCTGCCTTTGGATTGGGGATACTGGCTTTCACGGAATCTATCCTACCCTATGAAAACCAACTGATTTTAGCAGGTCTGAAAAAACTGGGTATTTCCACCAAAGGACAAGAATTCTTTGCCGTTCACTGCCACTGTGATCAAGACCATGCTGAGGAAATCTTAGATGTGATTGAGCAAATCGCTAATTCTCCCCAAACCCTTTGGCAAGTATGGCAGGGCGTGGCAATGGCCGTTAGAGCTCGTCAGGGATTTTACGATGATTTGCATCGAGAATTGGTACTGCTACGTCAAAACACTGTTCAATCCAGTAAAGGTTAAGGGCTTTGGCGATTGAGAAAGTCATCCCGCTCGTGCTTTTCATTGCTATTGGTTATGCCCTGAAAGGGAAATTTCAAAAACCTGTAGCAGTTGGTGCCATTAAAACGTTAATTATCAATGCCTTACTTCCTGCGGCTCTATTCCTATCCACGATCAAAATTGATATAAGTCAAGGTTTACTCTCTCTACCGGCTTTCGGACTTGCTATCAATGTCTTCTTGTTAGGAATTGGATGGTTATTGACAGGTTTGGTGATTCCTAGCAAAGAAAAAGCTAAAGCCCGCTCGTTGATATTGATGTTTGCGTCTTTAGCTCCTGGCTTAACAGTTTATCCGTTTACTCAGGAATTTTTAGGAGAGCAAGGACTAGCTCTAGCTGGGTTGGTGGATGTAGGGAATAAATGTTTTGTGCTAATCGGTCTTTATGCTTTAGGGATGTATCTACACCAACGAACTGTTGATACTTCCCACATCAATCTCAGCAAATTCAAAACTATTGGACTGACTCTGATCCAAGAACCAGCAAATTTGGCGTTGTTACTGGGTTTGTCGATAGGAGCATTAAATCTAGGTAAAACACTTATCCCAGAAATAGTGTTGCAGGCCCTGCAACGGTTAGCTGCTTGCACTACTCCCCTGATTCTCTTTTTTGTAGGGATTTCTCTGAAGCCGAAAACCTTACAATTACGGAAAATTTTACTAATTTTACTGGTTCGCTCAGCAGCAGGGTTCTGGTTTAGTGCAGGAGTACTGATTTTGTTTAAACCAGATACATTGGCAGAAAAGCTAATAGCTGTAGTTTTACCCCAAAGCGGATGCAGTTTGTGGCCGTTGCTGTACGCTTCCCAGATTAATATGCTCGACCAAGAAAAACATCGGCGTACTCACCCGACATTTGATACGGAATTTGCTCTAGGATTACTGAGCACTTCTATTCCGATATCGATTGGTGTTAATTTAATTATTTTTTCTAATAGCGCGTTTTTTATCTCTCCATCCCATCTGGGATTAGTCGGAAGTATCCTTTTGCTCCTGTTCAGTATAGCAAAGGGAATCAATCGGGAATCGGGAATCGGGAATCGGGAATCGGGAATCGGGAACAGAGAATCGGAAAGAGGGAATCGAGAATAGCGATGGGTTGCATCAAGACAGGGAATCAAGGTCACAAAAGACTGTACCTCATAACTGCGAGAAACGCTATGATTTAATCGCAAAGGGAATCGGGAATCGGGAATCGGGAATCGGGAATAGCGATGGGTTGCATCAAGATAGGGAATCACTGTACCTCATAACAGCGAGAAACGCTGTGATTTAATTTTGGTTGTGAGCATTAGGCGGTGGCGGGAAAACTGCCGCCAATGAAGTGAATATCACTGAAGGTTTCGATCCACAGACGAGCGCCACAACCCAATGGCTTATCTGGCTGATAGACAATCCGACAAGGACCGAGGATTTCAACTTGATTGCCGTATAGATTGTTGCCGCTTCGTTTTACTGAAATTACTGGCTGACGCTCTTCGGGACTTTTGTGATTGTTGCTGCCAATGCGATTGCGGTTGACATTGATTTTGGCCAGAGCGGGAGGACGACTAGTACGCCATTTGCCCTTTGGTCCACGCTTCTTTTCTATGATTTGGGGCAGATGGTTGAACAGGGGAATAATCCAGAATTTCCCGCTTTTATAAGCACCCCGGACGCGACCATCATTGAGGAGTTGGCGCAAGCGTCGAGAAGAAATTCCTAAGAGAGAGGCGGCTTCAGTAGTACAAACGGACTTGTTCATCAGTGGATTTCCTTTACTCTTCCGATATCACTATTATAATCTCAAAAATAAGCTCATAGGGTGTTTGTCAACTATTGTTAATATTTATTTACAAACACCCTATGAGCTAAGTTTAAATTGAGATAATTTTAGATAGTGCGCGTAGCGAGATGGGAGCTAAATCTCGACCAGATTCACAACGGAATAGTTAAACGGAGCAGGAGATAGGATTTTAGAGTTTTTGCGGCTGACTCAAAAATAGACAATTTGAATGAGCTTACTAAAAAAGCGATCGCATCAGAATATTTCCGTTTTTGCCGATATGCTGATAACCCACCACTATTGAGTTGGGTTGGTAGGTTATCAACGGGTTCAACCAGACCGATTACCGTAACCTACGGGTGCATCTCATTTTTACGGTTTTATCCGGTGGTGCGTTACGGGGTGGGCTATTTCAATGGTGGCGAAGAGGTAGAAAATCAGGGCGAGCCCACCCCTAACGCACCCTAGGCAAAATTTACTGACAGCTGAAAGCTGATGGCTGACAGCTGACAGCTGACTGCTTATTAAATGTTTCTAGCTTCTTCGACCCAGCTATCAAACAGGTCTTGATGGTTTTCAATCCATTCTTCGGCATGGCGACGGATATCTTTTGAGCTATCTTCACCGTTGTTGAGTAATTCATTTTGGGCATTGATATCCTCAACAGGAATATGAATCAATTCAAACAAGCGCTTGGCGGCTGGGTTAGCAGACACAAATTTCTTATTAGCTACGATTCGGATCCGATCGATGGCAAATCCCAGATTTTTCCCATTTACCGAGGTATCTTTTGCAGTCAAATCTTTCTGTGATTCTGGTAGATCAGTGAAGGGAACTTCTAGCCAGACTACATCTTGATCTGGTTTTAACACTGCTGCCATCCACATGGGAGTCCAGGTGTAGTAGAGGATTGGTTGTCCTTGGTTGTAGCGAGTAATGGCATCTACAATTAAGGCGGAGTAGGTTCCTTGGTCTTGCTCAACGGTGTCTTGGAGTCCGTAAGCTTTAATGTGATGCTGAATCATAATTTCACAAAACCAACCGGAATTACAGCCAATCAAATTGGCTTTACCATCCCCATCTGAGTCAAAGAGTTTAGCGATTTTTGGGTCTTTGAGTTGCTCAAGGTTAGTGATGTTGTATTTATCAGCAGTTTTTTTATCAATCTGATAACCTTGCAAGAGGTTAGAGGTGATTACTCCGAGTCGTTCTAACTTCTGTTCACCACCACTTTTTTCAAAAAAGGGTCTATGACCGATATCCCAATGGACAGCAGTGTAATCGAGGTCGCCGTTTCCTAAAGCCAGGTGCGCGGTGACGTATTCAATTTGTTTTGGCTCTTTGATAGTGTAACCAAGTTTTTCCAGACCGATGTTTACAATCTCGGTTTGGAATTGTTCTTCTTGCAAGCTACTATAGACGGATTGTACGCTCACCCCTTTACCAGGCATGGCTAGATTAGAGTCTGTGGTTACGTGGGAGGGTTGTTGCCAAGTCATAAAACCCAGGAGTGCCAGTAAAATGGTTGCTGCAACAGTAGCCCAAGTCACTTTTTCACCTGTTGATGAAGACCGCACCAAACCAATTGGTCCTCGTTTCAACCAAGGGATTTGGTTGTTGCCTTGACTGACTATCTGAGTGATCCGATCCAGCATTACTGCGATTAGAACGATGCTCAATCCTCCCACAGCAGCTAATCCCACATTCACCCGACCTAGTCCTTGCAATACCATCTGTCCAAGTCCTCCTACACCAATCATGGAGGTTACTACTGACATGGATAAGGCTAAGAGGATGGCTTGGTTGACTCCAGCCAGAATGGTTGGCATGGCTAGGGGAATTTGGACTTCGAATAACATTTGTGTCGGGGTTGAGCCAAATGCGATCGCAGCTTCGACAACTTCTGTGGACACTTGCCGAATCCCTAGGTTAGTCAAGCGAATCAGCGGCGGTATGGCAAAGACACAGGTTGCCATTACTCCAGGCACTGCACCAATGCCAAACAACATCACTACTGGGACAAGATATACGAAGGACGGTAGGGTTTGCATGGCATCGAGCAGGGGTCGCAGCACTTTCTCAATGCGATCGCTACTAGCACAGGCAATACCGGTGGTGATGCCTATCACCATGCAAAACACTACAGCGGTCACTACTAGGGAAAGAGATACCATGGCTTGGTTCCAGGCTCCGCAAAAGCCAATCAAGCTCAAAGCAGCAACGCTATAAATGGCAATTCTGCCACCAGCCAGTTGCCATGCTATCAAGGCAATCAGAATCAGCAAAATTAATGGAGGAATCGATAGCAACAGCCATTCTATACTCTCCAGGGTGACGCTAATGGGTAGACTAATCCCTTGAAAGAAAGGACGAAAATTGTCAACCAGGAAATTCACTGCAGCAGTAATCCACTGCTGGAGGGGTAAGGTATAAAGCTCAAAGGGGTTCAGTAGAATATCTAGACCTCCTTGGCTCGTAGCGATCGCAAAAACAGATAGAGTCAAGGATTTCAACACAACAATACCAGTATTTTTATTAATATTATCATGCCGGGGAGCATTTATTTGGTCAGGGGTTGGTAATGGGTAAGCTAAAACCCATGGAACATGTTTTTTAGCAAGGCAATAGGCAATAGCCAATAGGCAATAGCCAATAGGCAATAGGCAAAATGTGACTAGGTTAACTTTTTTTAGTTAATTTTAATAATAGACATTTTAAATACAAAACGGCTTAATCAATTAACTCATTATTAATTAATTTATATATATTATTGATTTTTTACTCAAGCAACGACTGCCTCAATACACTAATTATAGTAACAATAATTACAGTTTTTTGTATTAACAATAATTCTGATTTAGTTGATTAAATCTTGTAAGCATTCATCGCCGCTGGGATAATTCTCCCCATTTCCCGTTCTTCCCGACTCCCGATTTCCGATTCCCGACTCCCGACTCCCGATTCCCTGCTCCCTAAAAACTTTGTAACAAAAATTCTAAAAACATGTTATAATATAAGTTTATTTTTGTGTTATAATAAAATCACGTTATGAACACTAGCAATGTTCCATAACAAAAGCCAGCCTCAAGATTTCCCAAGGTTACCAGGCTGGCTTTGAACCCCCTATGAAAGGAGACATGATTTATTATGACTTATGCCAATCGCCTACATCCGTGGGCAATCGTTCGGCTGTTGCCCAAGATGCAACGGGTTGTTGTTGGTCGTTACCGCAACCGTTCCAATGCCGAGGGGCATATGCAAGCTCTGAAAAGGCTGATGCCGGATGCTGAATTCGTGATTGTTTTTGATATAGGTGATCTTATGGGTGAAGAATCCTAGGGTTGACCGGGAATAGTTGAAGGTTGAAGGTTATTTGGTTGAAGGTTATTTGGTTGAAGGTTGAAGGTTATTTGGTTGAAGGTTATTTGGTTGAAGGTTATTTGGTTGAAGGTTATTTGGTTGAAGGTTATTTGGTTGAAGGTTATTTGGTTGAAGGTTGAAGGTTGAAGGTTGAAGGTTGAAAGTTAGAGGCTTGAAGGTTGAAAGTTAGAGGGTTGAAAGTTAGAGGGTTGAAAGTTAGAGGGTTGTCAGGTTGTGGCAGGATACGGGCAAGATGCCGGTTCCACCAACATGCCGGTTCCACCAACATGCCGGTTCCACCAACATGCCCGACTCCCGACTCCCGACTCCCGACTCCCGACTCCCGACTCCCGACTCCCGATTCCCGATTCCCTACTCCTCACCCATAGAGCGCCAATTACCAGAAGGAATAAAACTCGCCCAATAAATGGGATGGTTATACTCTGGACTTGCTAGCATTTGCAACTGAATCCTTCGCAAAGCTTCAGAACGCCCTTGGTTATCCTGCAATCCTTGATAATAAGACACCATTAAATATTTCGTAGCCTCATCATTCACGTTCCACAAACTAATGACTTGGCTTTCTGACCCGGCAATTACCAACGCTCGACGCAAGCCATATATTCCCTCCCCAGCACTGATATTGCCTAAGCCAGTATTACAGGCTGATAACACCACCAGCTTTGTACCTGATAAATTTAATCCGGTTGCTTCTAAGGCTGTGAAGATGCCATCTTCTAGATCATTATCTGGCTTGTTGTTGTTAATTCCTGCTAATGCTAACCATGAGCTAAGTAAGGCATTATCCCCTGAAGTAAACTCTTCCGAATCAGGTATTTCTTTGAAAAAACCATGGGTAGCAATATGTAGTATTCTGGGACGAGTAACTTGTTTCAATGCTGCTTCATTAGCCTGAGCACCCAACAACGGCTCCACACCCAGCATCTTTGCGATCGCATTCACTTCCTCAAGAGCACCCGGTAAAGGGGATAAGCCCCACTCGGAAGGATTAAAGTCACGTAAGCTGCGGGTTGCTACTATCTGGTTTTCTTCCCCAAGGGCAGTAGTTTGAGCCGAATTCTCAAAATCTGGTGCTCCCAAAAGCACTGGTTGGGTAAGCTTGCGATTGGGATTGGATAATCTCAGTAAATCCCTACCGGAGGTGAGGTAGGTAAAACCATAGCTTTCTACTAAATACCGGTTGTCTTGATCTACTAAAGCTTCAAAAGGGATGAGGTTGAGGTAGCCGTCTGGAGACAATAAAATCCTGCGGCTATTTCCCAACAAAGGACGAACTTTCGCCATCAGCTTCTCATCCACCTTGCGGGCTGCTTCTTTTACCTTAGGGGTGGGAAGATATACGGTTTGAAGGGATAATTCAAGTATCTCCCACAGAGGTTTCAAAGCATCTACTTCCCCTAAATCAATGCCTTGGGGTGCGCCTTTAGAACGGAGTACATAGGCGGCATAACGGGGATTACCCCAGCTACTCTTTTTGGGATTGAAGGGTTTGTATTCTACAAATTCTACCAGTGCCGTATCCAATGGAATCAGTTGTTGAATGGTTTCGATGGTGACTGGTTGATTGATTTGGGCAAATTCACGACTGCGCCGACTAATTTTTACGACTAGTTCCTGTTCCTGATTCCTTAGTTCATTGAGCTGATTACGATATTCTTCAAGGGGAAGCTTATCCGGTCGGTTGTAGGTGAGGGTAGCGAGTTGGGTGCGAGTATTGTTTAGTCGGTCTAGTAATTCTTGGCTTTGGGAATCTAAGCGTTGACGCAACAGTTGCTGACTATGGGTCAAGAAATCAAGTAAACGACCTTTGCGACGTAGGATAGTTGTTAACGCTAGACCAGCTGCTCTTTCATTATCGGGAGCTGAGTTTAGGTGTAGAGAAATGGCTCTATCCCTTGTGCCAGAGATAGTTTTCATGTACTCTCGTTTTTGCTTTTCAGCACCAGAGACGAGATTACGTTCTAGATTGAGTTCTTGGATGTCTAATCCTGCTTCAAGAAACTCTAGGGCTTGCTCAATGTTTCCTTGACTATGATGTAAATAAGCTAGATTATTGAGGTTATTTACCACAGAAGGATGTTCGTTCCCCAGCAACCGTCTGTTCATCTCCAGGGCTTGGGTTAACAAGGGTTCTGCTTCTGAGTACCTTCCCATGGATTGGTAGAGGAAAGCCAGATTATTCAGGCTTAATGCCACATCAGGGTGTTCATCCCCCAGTAACCTTCTGTTCATCTCCAAGGCTTCGGTATACAAGGGTTCCGCCTGTTGGTACCTTCCCATGGATTGGTAGAGTGCCGCCAGATTATTGAGGCTTTGTGCCACATTTGGGTGTTCCTGCCCCAGCAACCGTCTCCTCATCTCCAAGGCTTGGATATACAAGGGTTCCGCCTGTTGGTACCTTCCCATTAATTGGTAGAGTACAGCCAGATTATTGAGACTTTTTGCAACATTTGGGTGTTCGTCCCCCAGCAACCGTCTCCACATCTCCAAAGCTTGGGTTAACAAGGATTCCGCCTGTTGGTACCTTCCCATGGATTTGTAGAGTCCCGCCAGATTATTGAGGCTTTGTGCCAGATCAGGGTGTTCGTCCCCCAGTAACCGTCTCCTCATCTCCAAGGCTTGGGTTAACAAGGGTTCCGCCTGTTGGTACCTTCCCATGGATTCGTAGAGTGCCGCCAGATTATTGAGGCTGGCTGCCACATCAGGGTGTTGGTTCCCCAGCAACCGTCTCCACATCGCCAAGGCTTCGGTATACAAGGGTTCCGCCTGTTGGTACCTTCCCATAGAATCGTAGAGTAAAGCCAGATTATTGAGGCTGGTTGCCACAGATGGGTGTTGGTTCCCCAGCAACCGTCTTCTCATGTCCAAGGCTTGGATATACAAGGGTTCCGCCTGCTCGTACCTTCCCATGGATCGATAGAGTTCCGCCAGATTATTCAGGCTGGCTGCCACAAATGGGTGTTGGTTCCCCAGCAACCGTCTTCTCATGTCCAAGGCTTGGATATACAAGGGTTCCGCCTGTTGGTACCTTCCCATGGAAAAGTAGAGTGCCGCCAGATTATTGAGGCTGGCTGCCACATCAGGGTGTTGGTTCCCCAGCAACCGTCTGTTCATCTCCAAGGCTTGAGTTAACAAGGGTTCCGCCTGTTGGTACCTTCCCATTGTACGATAGAGTCCCGCCAGATTATTGAGGCTGGTTGCCACATCAGGGTGTTGGTTCCCCAGCAACCGTCTCCTCATCTCCAAGGCTTGGATATACAAGGGTTCCGCCTGTTGGTACCTTCCCATGGAAAAGTAGAGTCCCGCCAGATTATTGAGGCTGGTTGCCACAGATGGGTGTTGGTTCCCCAGCAACCGTTTATACATCTCCAAGGCTTGGGTTAACAAGGGTTCCGCCTGTTGGTACCTTCCCATGGAAAAGTAGAGTCCCGCCAGATCATGGAGGCTTAATGCCAGATCAGGGTGTTCATCCCCTAGCAACCGTCTCCTCATGTCCAAGGCTTGGGTTAACAAGGGTTCCGCCTGTTGGTACCTTCCCATGGAAAAGTAGAGTCCCGCCAGATTATTGAGGCTTTCTGCCAGATCAGGGTGTTCCTTCCCCAGCAACCGTCTCCTCATGTCCAAGGCTTGGGTTAACAAGGGTTCCGCCTGTTGGTACCTTCCCATGGAAAAGTAGAGTCCCGCCAGATTATTGAGGCTTTCTGCCACATCAAGGTGTTCGTTACCCAGCAAGCGTCTCCTCATCTCCAAGGCTTGGTTTAACAAGGGTTCTGCCTGTTGGTATCTTCCCATTGAAGAGTAGAGTCCCGCCAGATCATGGAGGCTTTCTGCCAGATCAGGGTGTTCATCCCCCAGCAACCGTCTCCTCATCTCCAACCCTTCGATATATAAGGGTTCCGCCTGTTGGTACTTTCCCATTTCACGATAGAGTTCCGCCAGATGATTGAGGCTGGTAGCTATATCTAGGTGTTCCTCCCCCAGCACTTGCTGTCGAATCCTCAAAGCGTCCTGGGCGAGGGGAATCGCTTCCGAATATTTCCCTTGCTCATTAAGATCAATAACTTGCTGATTCAGTTGCTTAGCTTTGGCTAGTTGTTCTTGTGCTGATTCCTGTTGTTGGGCAATGGTAGTTTGTCCCACAGTGGGCAGGGGCGTAATTAGTCCTACTGAGATCAAACTAACTAGAGCTGTTACCCAAATTGTTGGCCTTTTTGATTTATTTAAATTCATATAAGCACCTACACAGAATTAATCCCCTATTCCCTATTCCCTATTCCCTTTCCTAAAGTATGAACCTTTCCCAAGTAACTATTCCGGTCACGATCATTCTTGTTCCCCAAGGAGCAGAATATCAAGCAATTTGTCGAGGAATCAACCAGATTACTGGTCGTCCATTACCTCTGATTCTATCTATTCCGATAGGAGAAGAGCCTGTAACTAAGTATCTAGAAACATGGTTACAAACTACAACAAATTTGCCCCAGCACTCCCTACCTAAAGTAGTGCTAATGGGATTGTGTGGCAGCTTATCTCCTAACTATTCCGTTGGTGATATTGTTGTTTATAACGATTGTGTTGTTATCGACCGAAACCAAGATAGACCTCAACCACTGGTGCAACAGTGCTGTAGCCAACTGACTAGCTTAGTTCACCAGCAACTAGGCAACAAGGCTAATTTAGTGAGGGGATTGAGTAGCGATCGCATAATTTGGTCGAGCTTAGAAAAGCGTCAACTCGGTCAGAGCTACCATGCTGATGTAGTGGATATGGAAGGATTTGCTACCCTATCGGTACTTAATCCCAAAGGATTTGCTGTAGCAATGGTAAGAGTAATTAGTGATGATAGCTATTACAATATCCCAGACCTCACCCCAGCTATTAGTGCTGATGGGTCACTGAAACCTTTGCCCTTTGCCATCGGTATGGTAAAGCAACCAATAGCAGCTACCAGACTAATTCGAGGTTCCCTACGAGGGTTGAAAGTATTACAGCAAGTAAGTATTAGGCTTTTCTCTTAATAAAGTAAAATCAACGATTAGTTGTTTAAGCCGGTGAGTGGAACGGGCATCTTGCCCGTGGTGTGTTACGAGCATCTTGCCCGTGGTGTGGAACGGGCATCTTGCCGGTGGGTGGAACGGGCATCTTGCCGGTGGGTGGAACGGGCATCTTGCCCGTGGGTGGTCAACAACAGAAATCTAATTGGAACAACTCAGAGTAAGATCGAATCCCTGTTAATCAGGACAAGAAGATTCCTCTTCGTATAAGTAATCAGTAATTAGTGAATATGGCATCAAAAGGCTTTCCCATCTTTATTGTAGCTATGCTCAAGTCAATCATTGTTCTAGGAGGGCGTCATTGGTGGCTCTCTTTTTTATTGTGGATGGTTCTAATCGCACCAGTTCAGGCAGCGATAGAACTGCGAGTAGCGGTTGAGCAGGGAGTCAAACAGGTAACCTTGGGGAGTTCCACCACAGCCATTGTCCGAGATGGGACAGGTCAAGCCGTGGGAAACTTAAACGCAATGGCGGGTATGACTGCGGAAACTAACGGTAGTGGAATTAAGTTAGGTCAGTGGCAAGGGAAATCCCTCTGGATTGAACCGAAAGACAATGGTTATGTTTGGATTGGCGATCGCTGGTATCGGGGGCGCACTCGACTGGTTAGTTCTGACAAGAAGTTAACAGCGGTCAACCATGTTGATTTAGAACACTATCTCTATAGTGTCATTGGCGCAGAAATGAGTCCCAGTTGGCCTATAGAAGCCTTGAAAGCCCAAGCAGTAGCAGCTCGTTCTTATGTGCTCCATCAACGGAGCAAATCCAAGAGTGATATCTATGATGTAGGAGATACCCAGCGTTGGCAAGTTTACAAGGGTCTAAATAGCGAAACAGTCAGCACTCATCAGGCGGTTAATGCCACAGCTGGACAGATAATGACTTATGGTAATAAAGTGATTCTCGCTGTTTTCCATGCTGCGTCTGGAGGACATACAGAAAATGTAGAAGATATTTGGTGGAGTGAACCCATTCCTTACCTACAGGGTGTACCTGATTACGATCAGGGCACACCAGTCTACCAGTGGACAAAAACTTTTTCTGCTAGTCAACTGAGCCAGAAGATTCCTGGTGTAGGTAATATCATCGCCATGACCCCAGTGGAGAGGACACCCCGAGGCAGGGTGATCACTCTTCAAGTAGAAGGGAGTAGCAGTACCAAGACGATTAAGGGTAAGGAATTACGCAAAATCCTAGCTCTGAAAAGTCGGCTGTTTACGGTGTCTAAAACCGAAAATGGTTTCCAATTCAACGGTCGCGGTTATGGTCACGGATTGGGGTTAAGTCAGTGGGGAGCCTACAACTTAGCCCGTCGGGGATCGAATTACCTACAAATTTTGAGTCACTATTACTCTAGTGCTAAACTAGCCCAGATTGATTGATCTAGCAGTTATCGATAGGGTGAGGTACTGTTGTTATTGGTTTTAGAAGGGAGTAGGGAGTAGGGAGTAGGGAGTAGGGAGTAGGGAGTAGGGAGTAGGGAGTATTGATAAGGGCTAACTTGAAGTAAGCTGCTGTTGCTTTAAATTGCCTATTTTCCAATTAGTAAACAATCTTAAAATTCTGCTCCTTGCTCCCTGCTCCCTACTCCCTGCTCCCTGTTACCTAAAAAACTCACCCTATTTAAAACTGCTATCTAATTTATGACTAACTCGACTTCTAATCCATTGGCTAAGGTATTAAACAACTGGATTTTATCTTTATTCATTATATTAAATATTCTTATTACATTACTCTCCGTAACTAGCTATTTTTTTAGAGATAACATATACTTAGATTTCACTACTAATTTTAAACATCAATATCTGGTATTAGGGGCATTACCATTAATATATTTTGCTCTAACTCGCCGCAAAGTTTGGTTGATAGTTACGTTATTTTGCTTATTGATTAACTTGACAGAAATCATTCCTTGGTATATTCCTAAACTAAGCTTTGGCGCTTCCGGTGAACCCATGCGTCTGTTTCTGTTCAATGTCTTGTTTTCCAATACGCAGTATGCTGATGCTATTGCCTTGGTTAAAGAAGAAAAGCCGACCATTGCCGCTTTTTTAGAAGCCAAAGACCCTTGGCCTAAACAATTAGAAGATTTAAGGGAGGTTTTACCCTATAGTATCAGTATTCCAGAACTTCAGATGGAAGTATACAGTCGTTTACCATTACAAGAATCAGAAATTCTGGAATACGGAAAATTTCGTGGTCTGGTCAAATTAGATTTAAGGATTGCTGGAGCAGACGCTTCAGTCATTGTTACTCACGCCTATCCAAAATTTTATTTTGGGAAGCCAGAGTATTTTGGGAAGCAAGAGGATTTTGGAAACCAAGAGGATTTTGGAAACCAAGAGGATTTGGAAAAGCAACGTTGGCAGTGGCGCAATCAAGATTTAGAAGAGGAGATTGGGGATTATATCAGAAAAATTGAAAAACCAGTGGTGCTAATTGGTGATTTAAACGTTACGATGTGGTCACCCTACTATAAAAGTCTAATCGAACGTTCCGGATTGCGTGACGCTCGTGCTGGGTTTGGGGTTCTACCAACTTTATCAAAATTTTCACCAGCCAACCCTTGGTTAGCTATTCCTGTAGACCACTGTTTAGTCAGTCGAGATGTTAAGGTGATCAAGATGAGAACTGGCCCTGATCTTGGTTCGGATCATCTCCCGGTAATTACTGATATATTAATTCCTGTATCAGCTATCAGCTATCAGCTATCAGCTATCAGCTATCAGCTATCAGCTATCAGCTATCAGCTATCAGCTATCAGTTTCAGGGTTATTTCATTCTGGATCTAGGTAACGAGTTTACAGGCTTTCAGCCATCGCATACCTGAATTATCGAAGGCTGAAACGACCTATCCTCGTCAATGCATAAAATATGGCAATTTAGAATGAAACAGCCCTGCTATCAGTTTATGGGATACAGATGGTGTTACTTGAGGTGCTTTTAAATCAAACAGGTAAGCAAAAGTTTAATCTGAGTTACGTCACAGCGTCGAAGCCTGTTCCACTGACCGCTGACCACTGACCGCTGACCACTGACCGCTGACCGCTGACCGCTGACCGCTATATACTTACGTAATTAGTTAATCAAGATTCTGAGTAGACCCCAACTCTAAGCGCCGTTCCCACTCCGCATCAATTTGGTCTTTCCGTTCTAAATCCTGATCCAATAAATCCTTCTCACTGCTATAAACTAAATTGTCTTCCCGAATCACATTTTCAGCGGCAAACTGTTCCGCATAGGCAATCTTGTTCTGTAAAGCCTGATCAGCCTGATTAAGTGCGATCGCATTTTCCTGCCGTTCTCGATTCTGAGCTTCAATCTGCTTCTTTTTCCGCTGAACCCAGAAATATCGAAGCAATGGTATAGCCAAGAAACCCACTCCATAAGCCAATAACAGAGGGTAAATTAGCTCCACAAATACCACAAACCCCCCTAGCTGTGCAGCAATCTCACCCCCCTGCAACAGAGAACCCAGGACTAATGCTAAAACGAAGTTTACACTCCCTAACCCAATCGCCAGCATAATCTGGTTACTGCTTGCCTGAGAAAACTGCCACAACTTGGCACGGAGATAAGCTGGCACCGGTTGTTGATTCTGTTTGGCAGCAGTTGTCTGCAATTTGGGGAAGTGATAGACAATATCCCCTGATGGGCTAACTTCCGGGCGTCCGTCGAATCGAATTAGCACGGGTAACATATAGTCTTCAGACTCCCGCTGGTAGATTTCTCCAAGGTCATCAAGATAGGGAGCAATCTGTTCCGCTGCCACAGCCCCTCCGGAATTACGAATTACAGCACCAATGGTTTGCCAGCGACGTTCTTCTAAATTACTATTGGGATTGCCATCACCAAACAGAAAGGAGAAAACAGCCTCTAAAAAATTCATCTCACTGTCTTCTCGGCCAGAACGGGAAGTTTGCCGTCTCGAGCGAGAATTACTGTGGGAGTAAGATGGGTCGAACCACCAAAACAGATCCGGTCCAATCCAGAAACGAGGCAAAAACACGATTCCACCGCCACCACCACCAGAACGACTACTTCCTCCTCCGTTAGAATCATTGTCACTGCCAGCTTTGAGGCTCAGAACAATAAATGCGATCGCAACAATCATCAACACAATCGAAAGCACTAGGAAAATCCCGAAAGAAATCCGAATCAGGTAAAATAGAACACCCCAAACCTTTTCCCACCATGCTTGCAACCGTAGCTTTAAGAACTTGTTGCGGAGAATAGCGCGAAAGTTTTTGGGAAACAGATAAGCAATATCCCCTGACTCTGCTACTTGTAAATGTCCACCTACTTCCGAGGCCAGGACAAGTAAACCTTGCTCGGCTTGATGGATGTTTAAACCCACTTGGGCAGCAACATCCCCAACAGTGACGCGGTAGCCTAGCTGCTCAACAGCTTTCATGATGGTGGGTAAGGGAGCCATAATTATGTTTTATAATACTTAGTTGTTGCGCTCAAAGATAATAGCTTTATCAAACAGAAAGGTCGGAGATGTCGGACATCAGCGGACCGGACAACATACTATGTATCCATGGGATACTATCAATGCTATACTTTAGGTCTATGTAAATTTCCCTAGTATCTCTAGTATAGTTTTTTTAAATTTGGGAACTCTGATTACCTTTTTTTTATGGAAATTCTCACAAGCCAAAACCCCGTGTTTTTAAACCGGGGATGTAGGCTCGCAGCCACTTTAGTCGCCTTGAAATATTTTTGGCAAAAGGTTGACAATACCCTCGCGCTAGAGTAATATGAAGATATGGGTACAGGCTGAGAATCCGAGGCGCAACCGGGTCAGAGACCCGCCACTGCTTGACCTTAAAGTAGAAATGCCCGGAGGGTAGGGAAAATCCTCCTTTCTTGATGCAATAGCGAGTGGGGGAAACCACGGCAGTCGCTCATGGGGGGAACCCCCAAGACCGCGCTGCCTCCCCAAGACCGCGCTGCATCGCTAAAAACCCAATCATCAATTAAACGTTGGTGTGTGAACCCAGCAGAATCGCATTTTGAGAAAAGAACGGTACGGCGGGGCACGCCGGAACCAGGTGAAACAGGGAAGCAACGGACTTCATAAGGCACTTCTCAAAAAGTAACTAAACGCCTAAGGAGACTAGCCCGCTGGGTATGCGCGTGAACTGAACTAGAATCTTGGTCTTGACGGGATTTCAGTTTAGATATTGCCAAACTTCTGACAGAGTTAGAGACTTGGACACGAAGGTTTAAGGCCGGTCGCAGATCTAGGAATCCCCGTCACAAAGCGAGCGGGGATTGTCAAAATAGGAGGCTGACAGGAATTAACAAAACTTAAAGCAGAAGTAGAGGTAGCAATGGCACTGATCACCACCGGCAAGTCATTCATCCGGGCACTAGAAAAGTCTGGTGCATTAGCAGTTTATGCACCATTAGAAGGTGGGTTTGAAGGTCGTTATCAGCGGCGTTTGCGGGCTGCTGGCTATACCACCATCTCCATTACTGCCAAAGGACTAGGAGATCCAGCCGCTTATCTAACTGGAATTCACGGTGTTCGCCCTCCTCATCTGGGCAAGAAAAATATGGGTCAATCATCTGCAGTCGGTGATGTTTACTACCTGCCGCCGTTGGTAAATTACCAACTGTCAGCCCTATCTCCCAAGTCGAAAGGGTTGGTGCTGTGGATTCTTGAAGGAATTATTCTATCTAGTCAAGAAGTTGACTATTTAACGACATTGCCCCAGCAAGAACCACGAGTAAAAGTAATCCTAGAGATGGGAGGGGATCGTGCTTTCCGTTGGCAACCCCTCAAAGAGACTTTGCCGGGACTGGTTTCTGTAGCCAATTTCTAGTCTCGGTATAGCTCTGTAAGCATTCAGCGGTCAGCGGTCAGCGGTCAGCTTATTTTATTCAAAAGCGTGGCACAGGCTTCTAGCCTGTGACCTAAGGCATAAGCTAAATACTGATAGCTGATAGCTGATAGCTGATAGCTGAATACTGATAGCTGAATGCTGATATTTGCTGAATACCCAACCCCGTGACTAGTCACAAATGATAATTTTGATACCCTAGAGGTGTAGGATGATAGTGGGTAAGACTAGCAATGCTCGAACAACGTGACTACACCTTAATCATCGATAAAAGTGGCAGCATGTCGATTAGGGATCAACTGGGTGGAAAAAGCCGTTGGCAAATCATGCAGGAGTCTACCCTTGCCTTAGCCAATAAATGTGAAGAATTAGATCCAGATGGCATCACCGTTTATGTATTTGCTGGTCGCTTTAAACGCTACGACAATGTAACCGCAGATAAAGTCCTACAGATATTCCAGGAAAATGAACCATCGGGACGCACGGATTTAGCTGGTGTTTTACTTGATGCCACCAACGACTATTTTAAACGTAAGGCTAGTGGCCAAACCAAAGAAAATGGAGAAACCATCTTAGTCGTCACTGATGGGGAGCCTGATGAACGGAAAGCTGTGATGAAGGTGATCATAGAAGCATCACGGCGTATTGATGTCGATGAAGAACTAGGAATTTCCTTCATCCAAATCGGGAATGATCTCCAGGCAACTAAATTCCTAAAAATATTAGATGATGAGCTGCAAAATGCTGGGGCTAAGTTTGACATCGTAGATACGGTAACTATTGATCAGATGGAGGATATGACTCTCACTGAAGTTTTGATCAATGCTATTATTGACTAAAGCATAGGAAAGGTTAGTGGGATTTCTAGCGTCATGGTTCGAGGCGCTGTAAGTTAACTGTTTAAAAATCACCCCTCAACAGTTAACAAAGTACTAGGAGACGTAAGTCATGGAATCAATGGATGACTTGTTAGCCCAACTTAAAGCTGAGTATCAACAAAAAGATGCTGGTGTTCAACCGAAACAACAGCCTCTGTTTCAGGAACAACCAGTGAATTCGCCACTAACTGATCCAGCAACTAGTGAATCACCAGCGAAAATACCTGATTGGGTATCTACTGCTCAGGATCGGGAGCTGGCTGAGATGAGAACAGAGTTTCAGAAAAAAGACCAAGAAGAGGTTCTCAAACAGCAGCAGGAACTCGAAGCTGAACAAAAACGAGTTCAGCAGCAAAAACAAAGAGAACGAGAAGCCCTTAATCAGCAAGCCACTGAGTGGCTAAAAACCTTAAGTCCAAACTCAGCCGAAGGCTTATGGTTTGAAGAATTTTCTGATTCCTATCCCTCCAAACTGGAGGCAGCAATTGACTATTTGCAAGCCTTGAAAGAAAGTCAGTCTTGACTATCAGACTCGTCAAGTATCATCTGATGGTGAGCAGGTAACACAGCTTCGCAAACTTTAAGCATTCAGCCCTCAGCCCTCAGCAGTCAGCTTATTTTCTTCAAAAGCTGTTTGGTGTAGCGTGCGCTATGGGCATAAACTCTTCCGGTATTGTGGCTACAGGCCTTTTGGCTGATAGCTGATACGCGACACGCTGATAGCAAACTTTCAGGACTTTAGGATTAATTTATAAGATTAATATCTAAATTTAGAATAGTAAATAGATTAGAATAGTAAATAGAGAAAATAGTTAACCGAATACACCTACCTTAACTTACCATGATGATCAAGTCTAGGGTGCTGCCGTTGAAGGATACTTGTAATAATGTTTTCATGATGTTGGCATAATCAACTCTTGCCAAGGGTCTTAGGGCTAAAACATCCAGATGAGCTGTGGAAGTATTGGATAAGCTAGATTAAGAAATCGTGGCAGTAAAGGTAAGGAGGAAATGTTTTCGTGGGAGGTTCACTCGTGGAAAACCGTGACTATACGTTAATCATCGACAAAAGCGGCAGTATGTCTAGCCCAGACTACCAAGATCGGAGCAAAAGTCGATGGCAGATTGCCCAAGAGTCTACCTTAGCAGTGGCCAGAAAATGTGAACAGCTCGATCCAGATGGGATTACGGTTTACCTGTTTTCTAGTCGCTTTAGACGGTACGACAATGTTACCTCAGATAAAGTCGAACAAATTTTCCAAGAAAATGATCCCATGGGTCGCACCGATCTCGCTGGTGTGCTAAAGGATGCCACCGATGACTACTTTAAGCGCAAAGCGGCTGGGCAAACCAAACCCAATGGAGAAACCTTCTTGGTAATAACCGATGGTGAGCCCGATGACCGCAAAGCCGTAATGCGAGTGATCATTGAAGCATCTCGGCACATAGACCGGGATGAAGAACTAGGCATTTCACTGATCCAAGTGGGTAATGATGCCATGGCAACTCGGTTTCTCAAAGCACTTGATGATGACCTTGAAGGGGCTGGGGCTCAATTTGACATCGTGGACACAGTGACTCTGGAAGACATGGAGAATATGACCTTAGCCGAGGTCCTGCTTAACGCGATTATTGATTAACCGAAACTAGCCAAGATTCCCAATGCTTAAACTCCATCCCACGACTAACTATCACGTGGGATGGCTTCTAATCAAAATAGTTTTGAAATAAAAAGAATTCTGAATTAATTGACACCATTATTTTAGTGAGATCAGCTGTAGGAATTCAACCCCTACATTTGGTGTAAGAATAAAACCAGCTACCCTAAATCTGCATTTTTGGAAAAAAATTGAGGGATTTCCCCCCCCGGAAAGGATTGTAAGCGCCTCAAAAAATGCCTTTTTCATTACTCAAATTCTAAAATTAGTCTCCCCATTTTCGGCTTAAAGATTTAGCATATAGGAGTGACTGAACTTTACTATCCCTTACATTCATTAAGGGAGGGTGATTGGTTCAAGCTCATTTGCGGAGCCAGTTTTCAACACCTCCCTGCTGTTAGAAGCCTAACCTTGGCTTACACCCTCGCCGGTGCCGATTGTATTGATGTGGCAGCTGACCCGGCGGTCATTTCGGCGGCGAAAGATGCCTTACAAGTCGCCAGCACCATGGGAAATGAAGCCAAACAGCGAGGGTTTGGCTTCCTTGGCAGACCATGGCTGATGGTTAGCTTGAATGATGGGGAAGACCCCCATTTCCGAAAAGCCGAATTTGACTCGGATTTGTGTCCAGGGGACTGCCCTCGTCCCTGTGAAAAGATTTGCCCAGCACAAGCAATTACTTTCCAGAATGGCAGTGAAGCTTACTCTGGTGTGATCGACCAACGCTGCTATGGCTGTGGTCGTTGTCTTCCAGTTTGCCCCCATCAGCTGATCACTACTCGGTCATACGTATCAGCTCC
Organism: Moorena sp. SIOASIH; assembly: GCF_010671925.1. Taxonomy (GTDB): domain Bacteria; phylum Cyanobacteriota; class Cyanobacteriia; order Cyanobacteriales; family Coleofasciculaceae; genus Moorena. The sequence goes on from NZ_JAAHIH010000003.1 coordinate 157,602, forward strand.
TTTTGCGATCGCACCCCTGATTCTAAGCAATGGTGTTGATGCTATAGAAATTCACACCAAAGTCGGGAATTTACCAGATTTTAAAAGACTATGGAATGCGATCGCACCCTGGTGCGCTCAACTCAAACTCCTAGCCATTAGCTGCCCAGATGGTAAAGATTTGATTGACTACCTAAAAGAAATCTACCAACTGATCCAGCCTTTACCCTGTCCTCTAATCTGGCAAACTGATGGACGTCCTATGAGTGGGGATATAGGCATGGGAACAACTCATGCTGCTGTCAAACTTGCTCAGAAAGTCATCGCTGCTGGATTACCGGGATACGTACAGTTAGCTGGTGGTACCAATAACCACACCGTCAGCAAACTAAGAGCAGCTAGGCTGTTGAACCATTACCAAGTTGCTAGGTTGCCCGTTGAAGGTTCTCCAGAAAAGTTGAAAGTTGGCAGGTTGCCGGTTGAACGTTCTTACAACAACCTTGGCCAAAAGGCCACGCTACGCGAACAACCAAATAACCTACCCTACTCGAACCCCAAGGGCGAACAACCAAATAACCTATCCTACGTTGCCGGTGTGGCTTACGGTAGCTACGCCAGAGTTCTACTCTCACCGATTCTAGAAAAGTTAGAACAAGACTATGACCAAGACGTTGATCACCACCAGGGATTCCTTCCTAATCCCTCCTCTAGAAACCTTGAGGATGTACCAGATCTGCTCTGGCAGGCTGTGGCAGATGCCCATTCCCTGGTGGCTCAACTCAAATCAGTCAAAAAAATCCCCGAGAGTATCTCATTTTCTTGACTTTAATCGAGGAATAATGTTCGATTAAATTGGCAGAAAAACCTTCAAGTATTAGGAGTGAAATTAGACATGGATTAAATCCAATACCTGACTAATAACCGAAAGTTAAACAGGGCAAAAAATAACAGCAGAAATCGCTTTACTTGATCAAAACAAATGGTGAATTTTCCACTAAGCAAGCTTTCAGAGCAACAAGTGTCATTCAATCAAGAATCACCAGTGGTTTATGAAAATAGCTTGGTTGAGGCAATGACCGTAAGGGGTCAATCCTCAGAGGTAAGGGACAATTTTCAACTAGATTGTGCGACCATACCTACCAAGGAACACCAAGAAACAGTGGACAAAACTCAGGGGATTTCAAACTGTCAACAAATTACAGATGACCTGCCAAAATTACTAGACATTTTGCCAGCAAAAATTCGCTCATTATTGGAGCAACATCCTGAAAGGGACAGTTTGATCGAAGTGATTATGGATCTCGGTCGCTTCCCAGAAGTGCGCTTTCGTGATCGGGCAGAGTACCTTTCTGATACACCAGTTACTATCGAACAAATCAATCACTGTGTTGAGCGAGTGGGATGCTTTAGCGGTGATAACCGAGCAGGAATTGAGGGCACCTTGCACCGGATTAGTGCGATTCGGAACCGTCCAGGGGAAATTATTGGCTTAACCTGTCGTGTGGGTCGAGCGGTCTTTGGTACCATCGGCATGATTCGTGACTTGGTGGAAACTGGTAAGTCAATTTTGATGCTCGGGCGTCCTGGTGTAGGCAAAACTACTGCTTTACGGGAAATTGCCCGAGTTCTGGCAGACGAATTACACAAACGGGTAGTGATTATCGACACCTCTAATGAAATTGCCGGAGATGGTGATATTCCCCACCCAGCTATTGGTCGAGCCCGACGGATGCAGGTTGCTAGCCCAGAACATCAGCATCAGGTGATGATTGAGGCGGTGGAAAACCATATGCCAGAGGTGATCGTTATCGATGAAATTGGCACAGAACTAGAAGCTCAGGCCGCTCGTACCATTGCGGAACGGGGGGTGATGCTGGTGGGGACTGCTCACGGCAATCGGATTGAAAACTTGATTAAAAATCCCACTCTTTCGGATTTAGTAGGCGGTATCCAGGCTGTCACCCTAGGGGATGACGAAGCCAGACGGCGAGGCTCTCAGAAAACCGTTTTGGAGCGAAAAGCCCCCCCAACCTTTGAAATCGCTGTAGAAATGCTAGAGCGTAAGCGTTGGGTAGTACATGAAAGTGTTGCGGACACGGTTGATAATTTGCTCAGGGGACGTCAACCCAATCCCCCAGTTAGGACAGAGGATGAAAATGGTAAGGTCACCATTACCAGAGAATTACCTAGCGCTCCAGTTACCACTCCCCTAAATGGTCGGAGCAGGGGTCACCTTACCCTAACGACTCCTAGCCAACCAACAGGTTGGCGTTCATCTGGGCAGATGAAGCCCCTATCCCTTCAAGAACCGGAGCCAGCTCGGGAAAATAGCACCTTTGAACAGCTGCTGGCTGAATCTTGGTCACAGCAAGATATCTTGGGTCAAGGGATGGAGATGTTAGGACCCAATGGTGAGGATTTACCACTACAGGTGTATCCTTACGGCATTAGTCGTCATCAAATCGAGCAAGTGATCCAAATCCTAAATTTGCCTGTGGTCTTGACAAAAAACATGGATAGTGCTGATGTGGTTTTAGGGTTGCGATCGCATGTCAAAAGCCACTCCAAGCTAAAGTCCATTGCTAAATCTCGTCAGATCCCGATTCACGCCATCAAAGCTAGCTCCATCCCCCAGATTACTCGGGCATTACGACGTCTGTTGCACATGGACGACCCCACAATTCCCGATGCTGCTGATTTGGAGTTATTTGCCCAAAGCGGTAGCGAGGATCAAATCGAGGCTCTGGAAGAAGCCCGTTTAGCAGTTGAGCAAATTGTGATTCCCAAAGGCCAACCCGTAGAATTGTTGCCGCGATCGGCTAAGGTGCGGAAGATGCAACACGAGTTAGTTGAACACTATCGCCTCAAGTCTTCTAGCTTTGGCGATGAACCCAACCGACGTTTACGGATTTATCCGGCGTGAATCTAGGTTGAAAAGGAAGAGGGGGGACAAAAACATGCGGAGGTCAAACAATCAAGATCTCTTTCTCTTCCTTCCGGTCACCATCAACCCATCACCCCATCACCCTTTCAGCCAAAGGACAAATAACTAAAAAAAAATACTTGACATATTCCCACTCAGATCTGTTATCATCTTATAAGTGGAATCGATGGGGTGTAGCCAAGCGGTAAGGCAGCGGGTTTTGGTCCCGCCATTCCTAGGTTCGAATCCTAGCACCCCAGTTATAGTAGTCAGGTTATGGTAGTCAATCACAAACTAACCTGATAGTTCAGCAAAATAAGAAGCTTCTAAAGTCTTTAGAAGCTTCTTTTGGGTTTTTAAGGGGCGTCTAAACTAGCGGCGGCGTCTGAAGGAACGACTACCACCACGACTACTACCAAAGCCAGAAGGCGATCGCTTCGTGCTGCCAAAACCACTGCTTCTTGGTTTGGCTTTGTTAGGACTAGATGGACTAGAGGTGCGTAACTGACTTGAGCCGAAACCCTTTCCTGTGGAGCGATTAGCGTTGGGTGAGGCTTTACGAGTAGTTGCTTGATTAGCTGCAGGAGATTTTCTTAAGCTACCAGTCGTGCGGAAAGAGCGAGTATTTTTAACCACGGGTGGCGGTGCTTTGTACCGTGTTTCATATCGCTTCACTGCTTGACTATAGCTGTTACCATACCCACCATAACCAGTCAGAACCCCTCCCGCTTGATAAACCGGTGGAACGTAGTATTGAGGTCGAAATAGCATACTACCTATAGCTTGACCAGCCAAAGCACCAGCAAACGGAGCCCAGAAACTGGATTGCTGACGCACGATTACTGTTTCTTGTTGACCAGTTTGAGGATTAGGTCTAGTCTCAGTAACATTGTGGACATATTCAATCCGAAAGTCTTCAGTTAGGTACATCACCGGCTGATTGTCATCAATACTCAGATACGTATTTTCCCCAGCAGCAACCTGCTCATCAGTCAGACGTGCCATCTGCAAATCCCTGCTCCGAAACACTGGTGGACTACCCGCAGGAGTATTGAGCACCATTAGGGTATATACCCCATTAACATCATCGTAGGTTGCCTGTTGTACGGGATATTTACCATCACTCAACCGAGTCGGAGTAAAGGATGTACTCCCACCCCGATTCAGCGACACTTGGCTTGAGTTAGGAGAACCACACCCTACTGTGGTCCAACATAAGGTTAGAGATAGAACAAAAATCGCAACTGTACGTAACATATAGTTAAAAAAGTTTTCTTAAATCACTATTGTTCTGTTAAATCACTATTGTCTAATCGCGCTTGTCTAATCGCGCTTTGCTATGGGCTAGCGTTCTTTGCAAAACAACCAACAATTTGGGGAAGATTTTTCGTTCGTCTTGCCCATAACTCCATCTCCCCATCACCTGATCTACTGATAGTGACAACTATAACACTATCTATATTTATTTAATTTATTAATGATTAGAGCGGAACCAGTTCCGGGAAATTGAGTAAAATTTGTTCATCAGTCAGTTCGTCACCCAACTGTGCTGGAGAGAAGTGAACCTGGATAGCTTGCAAACTTTCCTGATAGTGGAGATTAATCAATGCCTTCAGACCTGCTTCGAGGGACTCAACACTAGCTAGGTTCGTTTCTAGTTCAGGAACTTCCCCTTCGTAGGCTACTGTGATCATAACAATTACGTTTTGGGTCACAGGTAGGGATAAAGGTTCGTTGTCACCTAAGGGTGTAGTGAAATCTGGTTCAGACAGATAGCGCCCAGCTGAGTCAGTAAACAGTTCATTAACGTAGTCCCCAGCTTCTCCTTCCTTCCAGAAGACATCCCCTTCATTCGCTGCCGATTGCCAGTAGATCTGCAGCTGTAGCAGGTTTTGACAAATTGCTACCAGTTCTTCCCCTAACACGTTCAAATCCCCGTCTGACTCAACGGCCTCCCGTGCCGCACGATTGAGTACCCCCAACAAGGGTGTTACTTCTGAACCAGCTAAGTGTACAAACAAACGAAAAACTACAAATCTAGTTTTGCCACCAAATTTATTTAAGCGATCGCGCCAAGAACTCATGCTTCAATAGGCTGACTTACGCCGTTAATTAATCTCAATTACCCTATCTATCCTACTCTAGCGCATTGCTCACTGCCCCTACTGGCTCACTGAAAACCGGGGTTGGTTAGGCAGAGCAAGGGGGGTTAGGGAGGCAAAACCAACGGGCACTGCGTAAGTCCTATTCCCTAATGAAAACAGGAGCGATCGCGTCTTCACCAGTCAACCGCAACTGACTGAGCCATCACTCCTGATTACACCCCGTTTTTTTTTAATCTGTAGCGGTTTATACCACTTATCTAACAAAACTACAAGAGGTTTGACCTATCTTTATCTAACTGGGTTGACTCCAAGGGGATCTCACAAAAATGTGACAGCTCCTACACTTACCTTTCAGGTTCAGTGTAGGCAACAAGCGCCAATCCAGCCATCGCTTTCGGCAAAGCCGACGCTACGCGAAGGTCGGCGCTGAGCTTTAAGAACGGACTGCCCGGAGACAAAACCTTGAAAAGGGTCGCCTTATTTCATGTGACTTAAAACTATAGCTATAGCGTTTCTCATAGCTATGAGGTACACTAATACATAGATTAAATAGTTATTAATCAAAATTTCGGATGAAACCTTACTCATTTTACTTTCCTCAAAAAATTTTAGAAGTCCATCAAAAATAAAATTTATCAATCAGAAACTTTGCTCAAGGTTTTGGTGTAGCCAAAAGCTTTATTCAAAAATTACTAAAACAGCATCGAGAAACCGGAGATATTAAACCGCTCTCTTGGTGCGCATTCACGCTTGTCGGGAAACCCGACCGGGGTCGCACCGCAACGTCAAAGAGGAAGTCCACCACGCCAACTTAGGAGAGAGCAATTAGTAGATTTAGTAGAGATAATTGAAACGACTAATGATGCCACTTTAGTTGAACTTTGTGATTTTCTAGAAGAAAAGACCAAAATTAGGGTAAGTCAAGCCACGATGGTAAGACTAATTAAACAGCTAAATTATATATACTTTCAAGAAAAAACCATTACACGCAACAGAAAAATAACCAAAACTAATCCAACAAAAAAGAGTTAATTTTTGGTCATATATCCGATATATTCCAGCCAAATGTTTGATTTTAATAGATGATTCAGGAGTTAATTTAGCAATGATTAGGAGATATGCGAGAGCATTGAAAGGGAAAAGATCGAGAGGTAACAAGCCACTTAAAAGAGGTGCGACCCGTGATGGCGAACGCGCCCCGCGTGACCTACGGTCAAGGGATTGCTCCCCATCACGGAAAGCGCACCATTACGGTCTTGGGGGTCTCCCCCATGAGCGACTGCCGTTCCACGGGGCAAACAGCGGTGCGGACGCAGGTTCCGCACACAGACCCATGCGCCATGAGCGACTGCATCAAGACATCGAAAATTTTTGGTCAAAAGTCAAAGCAATCTTGATAAAGATTAAAGCAAGAACTTACAAAGACTTAATAGACGGGATTGCCGATGCCATCTTAAAAGTAACGATGGAAGATATTCGGAATTGGTTTACTCACTGCTGTTATTGTACCTCATGACTATGATAATTGCTATATTTATGTCTTAAACTATACTTCCCTTGCTATATTTAGTTCTTTTTTTGGGGAAGACTAAGATCAGAGCAATCCTGATCACGATCTCATCGTCAACAGCCGATTGCTAGCACTACCATCATTTCAGCTTAGCTGGAATCTATCTCAAGGTTGAACAGCAATTGTTTTTTCAAAGTCATGACGATGACCATCAAACCTCTCAACCGTTTGGTCTCCAAGGTTTCCTTAGGAACTGTCCTAATTGTCCCTTTTGTATTGCAGATCTTCACAGCGGTTGGATTAGTAGGATATCTTTCCTTTAGAAATGGCGAGAAAGCGGTTAATAAACTTGCACTCCAGTTACAGAGCGAAATCACTAACCGCGTCCAAGAGCATCTCAAGCATTACTTAAATCACCCTTATATTCTTGTTCAAAGTAATATTAATGCTTGGCAGCTAAACCAATTAAGTTTTAACAATATTACTGTTTTAGAACGTCACTTCTGGAAACAATTAAAACTATGTAAGTCTGTTCGTTCCATTTATATGGCAGGCAATCCAGAAAAGCTAGAATATGCCTTTTCCAGACGGGAACCAGATGGAAGCTTTGTTGTTAAGGACTTCATCGATTTCCCGATTCGCCATACCTATGCTTTAGACGACCAAGGTCAGCGGACTGAGTTGTTGGTCTCAAAACCCTTCTATCCGCGAAAAAAGCCCTGGTATATCAGTGCGGTAGAGTCACCATTACCCAGATGGAGCAAAATTTACAACTTTTCTGATGATGGCAAACTCGGAATCACTTTCTCTGCCCCTGTTCAAGACGAGACAGGAAATTTTCGTGGTGTTATAGCTGTGGATCTTATTCTTAGCCTGATTAGTGATTTCCTGCGGGGACTCACCATCAGTCCTTTTGGTCAAGTTTTTCTTTTAGAACCTTCAGGAGAATTAATTGCTAGTTCAACATCTGAACAACCATTTGTGCTCAGCCATCAAGACAATCAACCTAAACGACTCAAGGCCACAGACAGTCAAAACCCATTAACCAAAATTACAGCACAGTATTTGCTTGAAAACATTGACAATCTTTCCAAAATTGAAGCAGCACAGCAGTTTAATCTTAAGCTTGATGGAGAACGTCAATTTGTCCAAGTTACTCCTCTCCATAACAAGGGTGGTTTGGATTGGCTAGTAGTAGTGGTCATACCAGAGTCAGATTTTATGGCGGAAATTAACGCCAATACCAGGCTCTCGATATTGTTGTGTATTTACGCTTTAATTGTAGCAACAATCATCGGCATTTTTACGGCACGGTGGGTAATAAAACCGATTTTACATCTCAATAGGGCTGCTAAAGACATTGCTAAAGGGAAATGGAATAAAACTGTAGCTATTAAGCGCTCCGATGAAGTGGGGGAATTGAGTGAATCTTTTAACCAAATGGCAGTGCAACTGAAAGAATCCTTTGAAACCTTAGAGCAACGGGTCGAAGCACGCACAGCGGAACTAGCAGAGGCCAAAGACAAAGCAGAAGTTGCCAACCAGGCTAAAAGCGAATTTCTATCGAATATGAGTCATGAATTGCGCACCCCCCTCAACGGCATTCTTGGCTATGCTCAAATTCTTAAGCGAGAAAATACTCTCAGTTCCCGCCAAACCGATGGTTTAGAAATTATCCACCAAAGCGGGATTCATTTGTTGACCCTAATCAACGACATCTTAGACCTATCCAAAATCGAAGCCCGTAAAATGGAACTCTATTCCGATGATATCCATTTTGCTAACTTCCTCGACAGTGTTGTGGGAGTGATAAAAATGCGGGCGTTAGAGAAAGATATTTTGTTCAAATACCAACCTGACTCTAACTTACCTATTGGAATTATAGCTGATGAAAAACGACTTCGACAAGTCTTACTAAACTTGTTAGGAAACGCCATTAAATTTACCGAGCAAGGTCAAGTCACCTTGGGGGTTAGGGTTAAGGAGTCTCAAGTTACTACTTCAACTATTTGTTTTGATATTATTGACACTGGTGTGGGTATGAATCCCCAGCAGTTAGAGAAAATATTCCTACCTTTTGAACAAGTGGGTGATACTCAAAGTCGGTCTGAGGGCACAGGTTTAGGATTAGCTATTACTAAGCAACTGGTGGAATTGATGGGTGGTGATATCAAGGTCACCAGTGAATTGGGTAAAGGGTCAAGGTTCTGGTTTGAAGTTAGTTTTTATCTGGGATCGCTCAGTGGGGAAACTCAAGCTGAAATTCCAGATAAAATTATAGGATATCGAGGTAAAAAACGTAGGCTATTGGTGGTAGATGACAAACTCGAAAACCGCTTAGTTCTTGAGAATATGCTTGCACCCTTGGGATTTGAGGTGGTCACTGGTGAAGATGGTCAGCAGGAAGTGGAATTGGCTCAGCAAATTCAACCGGATATGATTTTGAGCGATTTAGTTATGCCGGTTAAAAGTGGGTTTGAAGCCATTAAGGAAATTCGTCAAATTCCAGAGATTAGAGAAGTGCCAATTATTGCTATCTCTGCTAGTGTACTGGATATGGATCAGAAAAAAAGTCAAATTGCCGGTTGTGATGCCTTTTTGTCTAAACCCGTAGATGAACCAAAGTTATTGACCTTGTTAGGAAAGTATTTACATTTGGAGTGGGTGTACGAACAGAATGATCAGGTTTCAAATATGAACTCTGAAAACGGTTCAGTAGAGCCAAATGAACTAGTGATTCCGCCACTAGAAGAGATGGAAGTGCTGTATGAGTTGGCGATGTTGGGCAGTATGAAAAAAATTCGGGAGCGAGCTATCTACCTCGAAGAACTGGATCACAAATACATGGCTTTTGCTAACAACCTCAAAGAGTTAGCCCATGGGTTTCAAGAACAGAAGATTCTTGCCTTAGTGGAAGAATATTTGTAATCTATAGTAGGGAACAGGGAACAGGGAACAGGGAACAGGGAACAGGGAACAGGGAACAGGGAAAGAGAGGGAGGTGTGGGAAGTGTGGCAAGTGTGGCAAGTGTGGGGAGATGGGGAGATGGGGAGATGGGGAGATGGGGAGTCAGATGAGCAACGGTTGTGGTTACCACGGGGCTTTGAAGGTGCGGACGCTTGCTTGATCACACAGCTTCTGCAACGGAAATTACCCTTAAATAGGTACTAACTAGCTTGTCAGTACCTATTTAATAGGTACAGTACCTATTTCTTCCGCCAACGGGCATCTGGCCCTCGCCCAAGGCATTCGAGCCGCCCAGCGTTCCTTTCCTGGCGCAAGATACGGCGAATCAAGTCAATTCCTACAGTAGGGCATTGTTCCTGTAAATGCTTGATCGAAAAATCTCCAACTATATTGTTAATGGCATCTAGCACCATCGCTGTTTTAGCGCCTTTGGCTGAGGTTACTAACCCAACCCGTTGCTCAAAATCCCGGTACGCCGATAGCACCAACACTCCCAGAAAATACTCCCACCAAGGTAACAAACTATGCTGTCCCTGATGCCAGCTTTGGGAGGACTGGTAAAGTGTATCGTAGTAGCTTTCCTTTGTGCGTTCTACAATGCGTTCCAAACTAATAAACCGCCCCACCTCGTAACCAGCTTTGTATAGTAACAGTAGTGTCAGCAGCCTAGCCATCCGTCCATTTCCATCACTAAAAGGGTGGATGCACAGAAAATCCAAGACGTAGGTGGGGATGAGCAGTAAGGGTTCGAGTTCCTCAGACTGCCAGAGGCGATTGAACTGTTCGTGCAAGCGTTCCATCGCGGATGGTGTAGCATAAGCCGCAAGTGCTTGAAACCTCACAACCTTTGTACCATCTGGGTAAGTTTCGGTGATTTGATTATCTACCGACTTCCAGCGCCCACCCTCACCAACAGTAAACTGGTAAAGGTCACGATGCAGCTGTAACACCACCCCTGGAGTGAAAGGGATGTGAGCATAGCTGGTGTGGATGGTGCTAAGTACATCTCGATAGCCAGCAATTTCTTGTTCGGAGCGATCGCGGGGCGTAGTTTTTTCCGCTACCAGTTCCTTGATGCGTTCCAGGGGCACTGTAATGCCTTCTATGCGGTTGGAGGACTCAGTACTCTGAATAATCGCCGCCTGACGTAGTGTTTTCAAAACTTGGGGTGACTGTTCTTTGAACAGTTCTTGCTTGCCTTTGTACTCACCAATCAGTCGGATAGTACGCAGTAGATTTTGACTAATCAGCTGGCCCTCAATAAAACCTGGTTCAAACGACTGCATGGGTAATTCCTATCAACCCAACCTCAGTATACTAGACTTGGCGGCAGTTGTAGGGAACAGGGAACTTCGGAGCAGCGGATCATCGGAACAAGAATTGAGACAAACACTATCAGAACAATAATGTTGTAAGAGGTCTACTATAATTGTTGCGTTAGTTTGACACTCCCTGCCCTGGAAGGACGGGGATTCTTGCTTCCACGGGGTGACTTGTTATCCCTTGCCGGAGCCAGGAAAAATAGAGGTCTCCTCGACCCAAGCGTATTTGGTCTATGACCTAGGTTTCGGTGTGCCCCACCGTACCTAAAATAGATAACAAATTTACATAACAAATTTAGATGAACATTTTTTTGATCAAAGACTTTCATAGACGTCCAAATCGTTAGACTTGATTGTGCAACATGATTATCTCAAAACATGTTTTTTACACTGTCTACTTATTCTGTGATCATGTTTATCTAGAACATTAGTTATTTTTTTGTTATTATTTTATCTTAACACGGTGCGATAAAACTGTCAATACATAGATGCTCCTTTGGAGCCTTCAGTTGCGAACAAAAAAAAGCCGTCCTGTAAGGACGGGGCGCGATTACCCAAATTTTTTGGTAAAACTATCTGTAATCTCAAGTTCGATTAATCTCTTCCCAAGTAGTCCCTGGGTTTTTGGTAATAGGTAATTGCTAATGGGTAATGTTGGTAAGATTACTGATTACCGATTACCGATTCCCGATTACCGATTACCGATTACCGATTACCGATTACCGATTACCGATTCCCGATTCCCGATTCCCGGAAAATCCTAGTTTACATCCCTTTTATGGAAAGGATATCAGTATTTATGTAATTTTCCGGTTAAACTCTCCAGGCGATAAGCACTATACTTGCCCTTAAGTGAAGGTTTCTAAAAAGAGAAACGAAGGAAAAGGTGAGACTGGTAATGGGGAGATGGGGAGTTTTCCCACTCTCCCCTTATTTTATTTTCCTTGTCCCAAAACACGTATCAGGCTAACACTATGCTGGCTAGGGTTTGGAGTGGTTCAATTATCGGCATTGATGCTGTAAAAGTAGGGGTTGAAGTAGATGTGTCTGGTGGCTTACCGGGAATTGTAGTCGTTGGTTTACCGGATACCGCTGTCCAAGAGTCCCGAGAACGGGTGAAAGCAGCACTGAAAAATGCTGGTTTTGCCTTTCCGATACGCAAGATTGTGATTAACCTGGCCCCGGCTGACTTACGGAAAGAAGGTCCTAGTTTTGATTTACCGATCAGTGTTGGTATTTTAGCGGCATCGGAACAGTTAAATCCTCAGTTATTGGGAGACCACCTATTTCTCGGAGAAGTGTCCCTTGATGGCAGTTTGCGACCTGTGGCTGGTGTACTTCCAATTGCTGCGGCAGCAAAGCAAATGGGAATTACTGGGTTAGTGGTTCCTGCTGACAATGCTACAGAAGCTGCAGTGGTGAATGGCATCACTGTGTATGGATTTGAGCACCTATCAGATGTTGCTGATTTCCTTAACCAGCCAGACCGCTATTCACCGGTAGAGATTGATAGTGTGGGGGAGTTGCAAGTTTATCAGTCTACTGCACCGGATTTAAAGGATGTTAAAGGTCAGGCTCATGGGCGTCGAGCTTTAGAAATTGCTGCGGCTGGGGGACATAATTTAATCTTTGTCGGTCCTCCTGGCAGTGGTAAAACCATGTTGGCGCGACGATTACCGGGAATTTTGCCACCGTTGAGTTTTGCTGAAGCTTTGGAGGTCACTCAAATTTATTCTGTTGCTGGCTTATTGAAAAATCGCGGTAAACTGATCTGCGATCGCCCTTTTCGCAGTCCCCATCATTCCGCCTCTGGTCCTTCTCTTGTCGGTGGTGGTAGTTTTCCGAAACCGGGAGAAATTTCCTTAGCCCACCGGGGAGTTCTATTTTTAGACGAGTTGACAGAATTCAAGCGCAATGTATTAGAGTTCCTACGCCAACCTTTGGAAGACGGACAAGTCACTATTTCCCGCACCCGCCAATCGGTACAGTTTCCTGCTCAGTTTACCTTAGTGGCTAGTACCAATCCCTGTCCCTGTGGATACTTTGGTGACCCAATTCAACCCTGCACCTGTTCCCCTCGCCAACGGGAACAATATTGGTCGAAGCTATCAGGACCATTAATGGATCGCATTGATTTACAAGTAGCTGTCAATCGGCTGAAACCTGAAGAAATCACTAGACAGTCTACTGGAGTTGAATCAGCACCGGTGCGAGAACGAGTCCAAGTCGCACGCGATCGCACTCGTGACCGCTTCCAAACTGAACCCACTCTTCATTGTAATGCTCAGATGCAAAGCTATCATCTACGTCGATTCTGTCAATTAGATGATACTTCCCGTAATGTATTAGAAAGCGCTATTCGCAAACTTGGTCTTTCTGCTAGAGCCACCGACCGTATTCTCAAAGTTGCCCGTACCATTGCCGACCTGAGTGGTAATGATGACCTTAAAACCGAACATGTTGCTGAAGCCATTCAATATCGTACTATTGATAGGATGCATTAAGGGGCAACGGATGGATGAACAGATTGGAATATAGGGAGTATAGCGCTACGCGCAAGGCAAAAGGCAAAAGGCAAAAGGCAAAAGTTTACTATAACAGCCTTTCAGCTTGTATCAATGTCCTAACCTTAATGCGTAGTGCTATAGTAGGCAGGACGAGTTGAAGGCATGAAGCAAGTCAAAGCAGTTTTATGTGGATATTACGGCAAGGGCAACGGTGGCGATGAAGCATTGTTAGCGTCACTGCTGCAAATGCTACCAAAGTCAGTGAACCCGATAGTCCTTTCCGGCAACCCTAGTCAAACTCGTCAGCGCTATGGAGTGGAAAGTTGCGATCGCATGTCTACCCTACCAGTGCTCAAGGCCATGCGCCTTTCTGAACTATTCATCTGGGGGGGTGGTAGTTTAATCCAAGATGTGACTAGTGCCGCTAGCCCTCTCTACTACTGTGGTTTAATGGGATTAGCCCAAAGGATGGGTCTGAAAACCATTGCTTGGGCTCAGGGGGTTGGTCCAATTAAGCGTCGGCTGATTGCTTGGCTAGCCCAGCGGTCCTTCACCGGATGTACAGCAGTCAGTGTCAGGGATTATGGCTCAGCGACACTGCTAGCGGATTGGGAAATTCCGTTTATTATGGCTCCCGATCCAGTTTGGGCATTAGACTCCAAACCTGTACCAGGATTGTGGGATTTACCAGCACCAAGAGTAGCAGTTACTTTGCGATCGCATTCTACCCTAACTCCCAAAGGCCTGAATAATCTGACCCATGCCTTAGTGGATTTTCAGAAAGCCACACAAACCTGTATTTTATTAGTCCCTTTCCAAGCTTCCCGAGATTTGGCCATTGCCCAATCTATTGCGTCTCAGTTAACGGGTCCCCATCAGATCTTTTCTATAGAAGACCCTAGAGAATTGAAAGGATTATTTCGGGGGGTGGAAATGGCGATTGGGATGCGCTACCACAGTTTGATTATGGCAGCAGCGGAAGAATGTCGATGTTTTGCCCTCAGTTATGACCCCAAAGTTAACTATCTGATGGAGCAACTGGATTTACCTGGATGGGATGTTGCTAGTTTACCAGATGACCCCAATGTGATTAGTAAAACCTGGCTAGAACACTATGCTAATGGTGAAGCATTGACTAAAGACCAAATTCAGTCATTGGTAGACCGGGCAAGGATGCATCAGGATGTGCTGTTGGAAGTTGGTTAATTGTTAATTTTCCAAAGGGAGTAGGGAGTAGGGAGTAGGGAGTAGGGAGTAGGGAGTAGGGAGTAGGGAGTAGGGAGTAGGGAACAAAAATTCTCACAATTGATTTAGGATCCCTATTGTTAATTGTTAATTGTTATAGCGTTTATCGCAGTTATGAGGTACAGTCTTGATGCAGCGCATCCCTATTCCCTATTCCCTATTCCCTATTCCCTATTCTCTGTTCCCTGTTCCCTGTTCCCTGTTCCCTAAAATCCCGAAATTGTGTACCTCATAGCTATGAAAATTGCTATAGTTGTTAATTTTCAAGTTGCCATTTTCAAAACTGATCTGGATCAATTCCCAAAGCTTTCAAGCGATCGCTCAATGCTTGTGTACGCCTCTGTTCTTCAACTAAAGCCGCTTCAGCTTGTTCTAAAGCCGTTTCAGCTTGTTCTAAAGCCGCTTCAGCTCGTTGAGCTCGTTGACGCTGGAGTTCTTTGTCTTGTCTTTCCTGTTCCCTCTGTTCAACAATTTCTAGGTAAGTAGCAAAACGCTCCCCATTGGGTTGATAGAGTTGAAGGGTTTGGTCTGACAACTCAAACCTCACTTTCAATCGGGGACTCACCCAGCCAGACATTTGGTCAATCGCTTCTAATGTCTTTCCAGAATGTGTCTTGCCAGAACGTAACCAACCCTTCAAAACCCCTTGCTCTGGGTCAAAGATGTAGTATTCTTCTACCCCGTAGCGTTGGTAAAACTTTAATTTCTTCTGCTCTAACTCAGTCTGAGTGTTGCTCCAGGATGCGATTTCAAACACCACTTGCGGTGGACGATTGTCTTCTTCCCACTGTTTGTAGGATCTGCGATCGCCTTTGGGTCTACCAAACACAACCATTACATCAGGAGCTTGCTTAGTATTCGGTTCACCCTGCACTGGATACCAAAACAAATCCCCAGCTACAAAAACATTAGGGTTATCTTTAAACAGGGCATCTATTCCCCCTTGAATTGTTGTAATCAAGCGAAACTGAAGGGTATTGTCTGCCAAGGGTAAGCCGTCACTTTCGGGGTAGATTATTTCAGAGGTTTGGTTGTTTATTTGAGTAACCATTTTCTTTTCTATACCTCTTTTATTACTAGTATAGCAAGGGAAGTATAGTTTAGGAGATAGTATTTTGGTTGAAAGGGAACAGGGAACAGGGAACAGGGAATAGGGAACAGGGAATAGGAATGGGCTGCATCAAGACGGTAAATTCGGAATTGGGAAAAAATTCTGTGTACCTCATTAGGCTAAAAACGGCTATAGAATTTCCAACACAGCCGAATCGGTCGAATCAAATAGTAGAGAAAATAGAGAGAACGAGGTAGGGGAAGAAAATCCCGGTCTTTGACAGTTGGCATAATTACCCGCCTTATAGGTATCCAAATCCTGCGCCAGACAGCGCCAAAAAATAAAGTAATTTTGTCTTCTAGCCCTGGGGGGGTGACGAAAATAGTTATAAAGCAGACAGGGCAAGCGATCTAGCTCTCATTCCTCGTAAATAATACTTCTGTTTATTACGATTAAGTTTCATTAATTTTTGTATTAAATCAATAAGTTCATAACTAAACTTGACCCAAGTTTGAGCATGTAAGCCTATATAAAAACTACTGTGTCGTCTTTGTAAACGACCAGATTCTTTTACTCTACCAACATATTTATGAATTCCTTTACGTTTAATTTTTTGTCCGTGAAGAGTAGCAGAAGTATAAGCTATTGTTATCAATAAAATTAGGGAAATCAACCGATTATCTGAGACATTAGTGTCTTCTAAGTTATAGCCACCTGTTTTAAAATCTCTAAACATTTGCTCAATATTAAACCGTTTTTTATAAGCAGCAATTGCCAAGTCTAACGAGTTTAAATTTGTGAGAATAAACCAGGGTTCTTTTGGGGCAAATCCTGAAATCTTTTTTTTCCATTTTGCGGCCAAATTAAAACGGGGTAATCCCTTAGTTTTCGTCACTTTGATTCCTTGAAAAAATAACGAAGTTCCTGGGACTAATTCTAAAGAATCTAAATCTGTCCAAATTTGTTTTTCAATTTCAATAAATTCATTTTTTTTAAGACGTAAACAAAAGGATGCAGACTTTTGTGATAACCAGTTTGCCAGCCTCAGAGATGAAACCTTAGACAGTTGAGCCTTTATAGCGGCAGGCTATGCATAAAAGGGTTAAAACTCGTGGAATAAGGCTCAACTGTCTTACGGTAACTTCAAAACAGAACAAAATTCTCTATCTCCCAATAGACAGATTCTATAATCTTTAAAAATCGGCATTATTTTTGAGATATGAGTTGTTTGTTCCTTAAAATTACTACTGCCTAATTTTGGCATCAAAGTAAAGTAAATTGGAAAAGCTCTTTTGTCCCAAATCAGGCTAGTTACTAAAAGGTTTATTTTACCCCAATTTGTCCGATCAATTGCTATATAAATTAGGTCATTTTTTTCAAAATATGTTTCTAGTAAATTAGATAGAATAGGAAACCAAATAGTTTCAAAATTTAACTTTTGTAAAGATAAAAAGCGCTGTAGTCTTTTTCTTCTACTTTCAAACTTTATTCCAAGAGGTAAAGCATTGGCTAATTTTTCTAGACTAACTCTTTTGATTGATTGTAGTAGAATAACTACAATATTTGCTAAAATATAATTACGATCCTTTAGTTTAAATTTTAGATGGTTTTGATATAATAAGGGTAACATTTTCAACAGATAGGTCTTATTGACAATGAAAGACCTATCTTTTTCTACCACAGATCGTTACACTCTTGACGTATCAATCGTTTCAATCGCTATCGTCGCCCCCCCAGCTTCTAGCCGTTCCATCATCCGACAATGAATAATTTTGTTTTCTATCCGTTCCATCATCCTAAAATTAACGATAAATTTTTCCTGAATAAAGCCAGAGGTGGAACTGTTATTTTCACAAAAAAGTCTGAAGTACATTTGTTTTCCTAGGGATTGGGTTTCTGGGTCAGCTATAATTCTTTGATGGACGATTGGCGGTAAACTAGCTCCTAGGATAGTTTTGGCCAGGAAAAGACCCAACAATAGCATACGTTCACAGCCTATTATCCTGGCTTTATCTATTAGCTGTGCCCAATCTATATCCTGAGAATTGCGAAGTAGTTCGGCAATATCACAAATCCATCCCAATCTCTCCCACATATGTTTAGAACCATGTACGCATAGAATTAGTAATAAGTCTTCTGGATGAAAGTTTAGTACTTTTGTACCAGCTAAAGATACTGCTTCAAAACGCTCCCACAAGTCATCAAAAATAAGTGGTAATAATTTGAATTGTTTGGGAATAATTTCCTGATGAATGTCTAAGGAAACATTGCAATTTTTGGTGATTAAGGAATACTCATTGCTGTCTTTAATCCGGGCTATATGTTCTTTATCATTCAATATCGGATGTCTCGAGCTACAAAAGTAATTCAAAGATTGTTTTGTAAGAAGTATGAACTGGCAGCAGAGTCGATCAAATTAGCCGCTCGAGTTTTATGTGAAACTGTAGGCTGTCATCTCCTCGCTGGATACTTAACAATCGGATCTGGCCGCCCTGATTCATCAACAGTTGCCGAACTTGCTCAAGGGTCAATTCGGTCACTGGCTGACTGTCAACATGGGTAATCAGATCCCCCACCTGGAGACCTGCTCTGGCAGCAGGAGAATTCTGAAAAACTTTGTCTATTCTGAAAATATCGTACTCTTGACCTTCGGCCCCCAGCCAAAGGCCACTCATATCGTACTCGTAAGGTTCAGAAAAACGGGCATTGGGCTCTAAGATCATTTGTTTATGTGTGTAATCTAAAATGACATTAAATCGTCTAAGGATGTCGTTGCCGATTCTGCCAGATAGAGCCGATCGTTGGTTGCCTTTACCCAGGGAAAATGCTGTAATGGGGTGATCAATGGTCAGTTTCCCGAGCTGTAGGCTCTCTAAACGACCAACGTGGATTTTTTCCTCACCTCCTACGCCTAAAGTAAAGCTTGCCAGGGTATTCTCTGCAGACGCAATCTCAGGATTTTCATCAATTAACTTGCCCCTCAGGTCCAGGGCAGAACCACTGCCTAAGTCAATCAGCAGGTGGCTGTTTACAGATAGGCCCGGTGCTAGCATAAGGGTAGTCTTCAAGTAGGGTTTTTGATTCACTAGCTTCAGCGGCATCCTTTCGCCGGAACCAGAATAGCGGTAAGTTTTTGGATCATGGAGATGGATGATCTGGTTGTCGTAATCAATTTCGACTACAAATTGCTCAAAGAATTCATAGCCAATCACGCCGCTAAAGTCTTGGCCAAAATAACGAGCCAAAGGTAAAAAGAATTCCTCTGGTGCAATCACGACTTGTGCATCGCTCCATTGGATCCCGGTGAGATTAAAGGTCACGCCTCTGGCAAAAGTGGCATTGAGTCTCACCGGGCCAATCCCGACGATATCCAAACGGCCTTGGGGTTGGAGTCCCAGAGATTGGGCATAGTCTTGACTGATGAACGTGTCGGCAGCACCGCTATCGAGAATGAACCAGCGCGGTTGAGAACCATTGACGCTGATAGGAAGATAGATGTGATCTCCATAATAATCAAACGGAATTTGATAGGAAAGCGGTTGGATAGTAGCTGAAGACTCATAGGTGATATCAACTAATCTCTGCAGGCCAACAAAACTAGCTGGCATTGATACCGCAATCATTAATAACCAGAGATAACGACCCATTGGCATCATGCTTGATTACCTGCGTGCCCAGTCCGTTTCCTTCCAGAGGAGGAGGAATAACGTAGCAGATACTAAAGCCCCCAGATTCCATTTTGCAGAACGCATCAATAGCTGCTGACGTTGATTAGCCAGCTTGGTCTTGGCTTGATTTTCCATACCAATCAATTGATTATCCATAGAGGCAGCAATTTGTTGTTTGACAGTTTCTAATTGCGATTCACTCTGAATCTCTGGTGCTTGCTGTAGATTAAGTTGACTCAGGAATGCCTGAAGATCTGTTACCGTATTCACCTGATTGACTTGATCCTTAACGGCTTGCACTTTGACTTCAACCTGAGCCATCTGCTGCTCAAGTTGGGTCATGACTTGGATATTAAGCTGTTGATTGAGCCGAATGGTGTTGAAAATGCCCAGCGGAATACTGAGATAAAAGACTAGTGCAAACACTAAGGTACTCCAAGATAGGACTTTCAATAATGTTTGCTCGACTCTGGCGGGCGTGTCTCGTCCTCCTACAATCACTAGGACAAAGCCAATCAGGGGAACCAGTACCCGTTCTACCAGTTGGCCCAGGGTCCGAAATTCCCATGCCGGATTCATAAACTGGGGGGGATACAGAATTTCAATCAGGTCAAATAAAAATAGCAACAGAAAGCCATAACCGATCCAGCGTAGAACGGTCAGGGGCTTTAGCTGGTGGTCTCTAGACTGTTGCAGCGTCTTAACTGATTTCTGCAATTCCCAGAGACGCTGATCAGAGTTTTGAGTGGAGAGTTCCGTATCGAATTGAGTCATAGTTTAAAGCCTTTTGCTAAACTGATGCATTTGGTCTGAGATAAAAAGTAGCCAGATTTTGGCAGATTTTTTAGTTGCTATGTATGAATGTTGTCGATTTTTGTTGGCAGGGTTGGAGCGGCCAGTTAATGTAGGGTGGGTAGTGGTTTCGACAGATTCCTTTGCTTGCCAATCAAGTTGGTAGGCACTGCCCACCGGAAGATTAATCACTCCTCCAGCATAAACAAGCAGTAAGTCCCAAACAGGATCACTGAAATCATCACAAAGATCAGGGCACCTTCCTGGCTGTGCCAATAGTCAAAAGCTGCTTCACTGGAGGGGGCTGCCAGGTGTGCCAGTATCGCTATCCTAATGCCATTGACGATAAAACCCAGGGTAGCGGCAACGATGGGAACAATAATTTTTTGGCTGCCAGAGGTGGGAAACATTACCAGCACAATCACAGCTAGCCCTAACATATAGGTAATTAAGTTGAGACCAGAACAGGACGGAACCACTTCGACGCTACCCTTGGGGAGGATAATGTACGAGTCTTGCAACACGGCATTTGCTCCAGAGTACCACAGCAGGAAAGCGGAGAATTTGGCGGTAATGGGAGTGATATTAGGGAGATAGGGCAGCAGAAGTTTGGGAACACCTAGGGTAAACAGGATGAGAAGTTCTTGCCAATATTGTTTTAAGCCCCGAAAACCAGAGGCAAGCAAGGCCAGACCGAAGACGGAAATAAAGGGTGAGAAGCCAAGGAATTTTTCCCCAGGGTGAGCAGCACTTTTGACAAAAATCCCTGCAATCAGCAATGCACCTAACAAAAAAGGGACAATGCCGCTGCCGAGTTTAAGTTGATAGCGTTTGTCCCAAAGAGTGGAAGAGGCTGCGAGCCAAAAGACAATGCTAAGAGCAAGGTGAGAGGATTTTTCGGCTCTGAGATTGAGAGTTAGGTGAATCGCAATCAAGCCTGCTCCTATTGCTAGGAGCGATAAGGCAGGAATGTTTAATTGTTTAACCTGTGAAAATCGAGCCGCTTTCATATCATTAGAGTAATTTTACCGAGATTGATTAGACACAAGACAAGTACAGAGGTTTACACTTCAATTAGGTACAAATTTATGGGTTTTTAGGGAGCAGGGAGCAGGGAGCAGGGAAGACGAAAGAAGGAGAAAATCCTGTGTAATTGATAGTTATGCAAACCGCCGTATCTTCGTGCTGCATGCAAGTATGATGACCATATTAAGCCAAGATTTATCAGCACTAATGCACTTGTTTTTTAAATATTGTTGATAATAATGTCTGCTTATTTATTCTTGCGCTTACCCTGCTATTAGCCATAATATATAAACATTGATTTTACACAAAAATAGTGATATAATTTCCTGTATATTAAGTGTATTTAACGTATTTTTTTATACATAGGGCTTGCTGATTAACTCTCAAAGCATTGACAGATAAAGGTTTTAGCCTTGTTGGGTCGAAAAAAGTGCCAGCTTTTCGGTCGAAAAAGCTCAAAAAATATGCATTTTGGCCAGACAACAGCAGAAAAATCAAGGGACTATTCTTCCGACTACCTCCTATATAATTCCCATTTATCCTAACTCCTGACTCCTAACTCCTGACTCAATCCCATACCAAAAGACTTTTTCAGCAAACCCTACATAATTTGTTAAGTTTTAAATCAAAAAATATCAGCTGGATCTGCTTTCTGTAGTTGAGTAACAGCGATCAAACCACCTATGAAACACATGAAAATGGTTAATAGTTGGACATTGAAGGCACGAACGAACTCCATTTGAATGGGTAGGAGTGTTGCTTTCAGGGTCAAGTCATATATGCCTAACGTAATGGCAAATCCCGGAATATAGCCAAGAATCGCAAGAATGAATGCTTCTTGAAATACCACATAGAGCAAATAATTATTGCTATAGCCGATCGCCTTTAAAGTAGCGTATTCCCGCAAGTGATGAGACACATCTGTATAGAGAACTTGATAGACAAAAACAATGCCCACAATCAATCCAATCACAACTCCTAAATCGAAAATAAATCCGATAGCCGTGCTAGTTTGCCAGTAGTTTTTTTCAAAATCAATCAATTCCTGCTTAGTAAAAACTTTGACATCTTCGTGAAAATAGCGTCGCATTCGGGCAACAACTTCATTCACGTTGCTAAGGGGCTTGAGTCGAATCAGACCAATATCAATCAAGCCTTTGGTACGGCGATCAAAAATGCGCAAAAAGTTTACGTTACTTGTCATGATATTGCCATCTGCCCCAAAGGAGGCACCCATTTTAAACAAGCCCACCACAGTGACCTGCCGGACTTCAATTTCAGTGTTGACAGCGTTGTCTTGACGGAATTGGGCAGCTACTGGTCCAAATTCGGGCCTTGAAGCTTGATCAAACAGAACAGTATCGGGCAGGGTTAACTGATCGGTATGCTGGACAACCCCCGGCAGCTGAAAAATGCGATCGCTCGGTTCAAATCCAGTGACAAAAATCTGACGGGTTTGACCGGTTTGGGGATTTTTCCACTGACCATAATCCACATAAATTGGGCTCACAAGTTCTACTTCAGGAAAAGCCAAAGCTTGCAACAAACGGCGCTCCGAGAATTGACTCATGCCAATTAAGGCCGTGGAGCGGGGACTAATCAAAAAAATTTCTCCCTGGAGGTTGCTGTGCAAACGCACTGCACTTTCAAACAGAGCTGCCCTCAGTCCCATCTGCATAAAAATCAAAATCACGGCAAAGGCAATCCCTGCCAAGGCTACGAACAACCTGGTGCGGTTATGGGTAAGTTGTAACCAGGCGACGGGAATCTTGTAAAACATCATCGGAGGTAAATGACCGTGTGAACCTGCAAGTTAGTTAAACCAGCTACTTTTAGGCTATCGTCAGGACTTAGACGGATTTTTACCTCCACCACTCTGGCATCAACATCAGCTGCAGGGTCAGTCTGTAACACGTCTTTTTTCGCTACTTCCAAGCCAATTTCATCAACAATACCCTGCAGTGTGCCTGTAAACCCTCGACTAGTAATCAAGGCCCGTTGTCCTGGCTGAACCCAGTTAATATCTGTTTCATAGACTTCTGCAACAGCATACATCTGGTTAGTTTGGCCTAATGAAACAATACCGTTCTTGTCAACGGTTTCACCGGGAAACGTGTGGATTTTGAGAATTTGACCATTGCGAGGGGAACGCACATAAGCTAGATCTAGATTAGCTTGGGCTTGCTTAACTCCGGCCTTTGCGTTTTCTAGCTCGGCTCGCGCAACTTCCACATCTATTGGCCGCACCTCAGAAATTTCATTCAGGGTGGCTTGGGCTTGCTTAACCCGGTTTTGAAGGGTATTCAGAAGTTTTTGGCGAATTCGTTTTGCCTCAATTACACGTTTCTGGGTAGTCTCCAAGGTCAGGCGTTTGTTATCTCGCAAAGATGCTGAAACTGCCCCCTCTTGGTACAAGTGCTCATAGCGTTCATACTCCACGCTGGCGTTGTTCAACTCAGCTTCCAAACGCTCAATCTTAGCATTTTGGGTTGCAACCTCTCCTTGTAGTTCGGCTTTGGAGTGCTCAACCACTTGTGCTTGACTTTGAATTGCTCCTTGCTTTGCCCCAGCTTGGACTTGATGGAGACGGGCTTGGTAAATTTTGACCTGGGTCTGTGCCTTCTCTAAAGCGGCTTGCAGGCGATCGCGGTTATCTAAAATCGCAATCACCTGTTCTGAGAGCACTTTGTCACCTTGTTTGACCAGTAGCTGTTTAACTCGTGTGCCTCCTACTTCACTTGGTGCCGAGATCTGGATAACTTCTCCTTTTGGTTCTAACCGCCCTAGGGCAGCAACAGCTCCAATTTCAGAGGTGTTAATAGTATTATTGCTGGCAGAATTCTGAACTGTGGCTCGTTGTCGTGAAAAACTCTGAGCAACAGTAAAACCCGTCGCAGTAGCCGACCCAACAGCCAATGCAGCTGCTAGCAGCAGTATTTTGCGTGACCCCAATTGTTTTGTTAGTATCCCATCGCTCATAGTGAATCAGGTCAAGCAGCATAGGGTTGAAGTGCAGCCTGGAGTACTTGAGGCACAGGAACAGGGACGGTTTTGTCTCCCTCACGTCGCATACAAGCGACTTGTTGTTCACCCCGAGCTACCAAATCTTCACCGGCATCGTTTAGTCGCCAGTATTCAAATAGCATTGTGATCCGGTTTTGATGGAGGTTTTTCAATTGCATACGAATGGCCAAGCGGTCGAAAGCAAATAACTCAGAAAAATATTCGCAGGAGATGCGAACCGTAGCAAGGGCAAGTCCTTGGGATAGTTCTGCCAGGACTTCAGGGGCATGATCATAGAGAAACATCTCGCGGCAGCGTCCTTGCCACTTCAAATGGTTGACGTAGTAGACATTGCCAACAAGATTGGTTTCTTCAAAGCTCACGATGTGGGAATATTCGTAGGTTTGCATTAGGTATCCTTCCAAGTAGTTATGGAGATTGGGTTAGTTATTGCATAGATTTGGGTGCGGTACATCCAGTAATTTAGGGAGGAAAACACAATTAGTGTTGTTAAACTAGCGTAGATAACTGCAGGTCTTAATGGAATCAACAGTAAGGATGTGATCAGTTCTAGGGCAATCAAGCCAATCAAGATATTGGCAATGGTTTTACGGTGCAACAAGTTACACAACATTGCCCCTAGGGGTGCACCGACCACAACGATTGGGATGGCCGCAAACCAATAACCCTGCACCTGCTCAGAGAAATCATGGAAGACAAAAACTTGCAGGACCAATCCAGCTAGGGCGTTGATGGCCATTAGGACAACCGAGGTAGGCGTAGCAACCTTCTCGCTAACCCGAAAAAGTAGCACCATCACTGAAAAAATCACAATATCAATGCCATTGCCTACAAGCCCACTCATGATGCCGCCCAATATTCCAGCCAGGACAATTAGTCCTCGTTGCTGCAAATTCCAATAGGGCATAGCCCGATGACATAGCCTCTTCCCCTTGTTGAGGGCTAAAAGGGTGATGGCAAAACTACTGAGGATAATGGTGAAGGACATTTTAATCACATCGGGAGGCAACAAAGGCGCAAAAAACCCTAACCCGAGAAAAATCCCGAGGAATCCTCCGAGACTGCCCCAGCGGATCACCCGACCTTCGATGTGAATGCCTGTGCTCCAAATGCCTAAGGAGGCGGCACTCATACCAACAGCTTGAATAGCCAGGGAAAATACCTTGGCGTCGTGGGCTGGAATCTGCAGGAGTTTAGTAAATACCGGGAAAGCAACTGCTCCGCCACCCACGCTGGTTCCTCCAGCAATCATGGAACCAAAAACCATCGTCAAGGCAATTTCCCAATGGTTGATCAGATGGGTAAAGGCTTGCTGATGACCGAGAAGGGTCAGCCATGTTGTCCATATGGTCAGAGCTATGATGACCATAACTCTGTATTTAGAAACAGACATTATCACTTCTCGACTTCTCCGTGTCTCAAAATTTGCCTTAAAAATTGGTAAGCATATGTGCTACGCACACGCTAGGCGAACAGCTATCAGCTGAATGCTTACGTAATTTTTTCTCTGTGCTAGAGAAAATTTATGGTTAAACCAAGACGATTAGTCTACATTCTTCACCTCTTTGTGGGTTAACACAGAAAGAACTAATTTTTCTTGGATATCCCGAACAGAAACTACACAGGTGGCAATCATTAGGGAACCCGTATTTAATAGAATCCATCCCTCTGGGGCTGAAGAGTTCAGCACTAGGGGCGCAGTAACTATTACCCCAGCCTTCTTCAAGCATTCACAAGCCGTCCAAATGCAGGTAGCTGCCGTATCCAGATCCTGGCCAGCCTCATGGACAAGCAACTGTGCCAAGCTGAATCGCTCTGCACTAAGCAAGTCTTGCCACACCTCAAGGGTTCGGCAAACCACAGGTTCAACATCACACCCAATTAACGTTGCTCCGGCAACCGCCAACATCAGCTCCCCGGTATAGCTAACGGATACAGACTTATCCTGGTGTATTTCTGTTGAATCAGTAATCACCTCTGGTTTGCCATCAGGTCGGTGGGTGAGCAGAGGGGGATGGAGTGAGGTTGACCTTCTGTTGCCATTGCTTAGAATGTGTTGAATAGTACGATCTCTTTTCACCTTTCGTTCAATAGAAGTGTCGTTGTCCACAACTACTGCAATATCAGCACCAGGGATGAGCTCATGAATTTGACGTTCCAGGTAGGGACCTAGCAATGGTGCAGCCCAAGTTTGCTGAGTGTTAACTGACCCGATTACCTTAAGACAAAGTCCTTCCCAACGCTCCAGAACTTTGCCATCCTCACTGAGTATTTCTAGGTCATAGATGAAGGTGTTTTGAAACTGGGATCTCTCTTGGGCGTGAATATAACGAGGTTGCTCAAATAAACCAGGATTAATCACTATTTGCTTGACACCAGCGGGCAACAAAGTCACATGAGGAATACAAGCTTGCAACCCATGGATTGCAGCATCTCTGGCAGCAGGATCCCCTAATCGGAAATCAGCAGGCAGATAGGGACTAAACCACGGTGATCCCTGTTCGGGTAATAGTTCCGCTATACATTCTTTTGCCCGCAGTTTGTGGTATTTTCGTAAGCGACGGAAGCGACCTGAGTGGAAAAGAATGCCACCGTATAAATCCTGGTCAGGGTTGAGGGAAATAACACATTCAGTTGTAGAGTTTGGGGAACCAAAAAGGCTCGACAAGGGATTCTGTTGTTGAACAATATTTTTCTGAATGTCGTTTTGTGGTTTGAGTGTGGAATTGTGAATAATAGAGTAGGTTGCCCGAAAGTGATCGACCTGGAATGCTGTCTGTTCAGTGCGAATAACAACATCCACATAGTTGTGAGATCGCACCAGGGCAGCAATGCGAATCTTGAGGGAGTCATTGGCAGGAACAACCACAGGTCGATTAAACTGAACATCCTCGAAACAGATGGATTTCAAGGGACCTGCAAGAGCAGTAACCACCTGAGCCATAGCTTCCAGCCCCATCACAGCTGGAAAGATCCGTTCCCCTTGATAGACGTGGTCGTTGAGATAGGGATCTGTCCCGACCGAGAGGTCTGCATCCACCACCAGCTCGATACCAGGGTAGTAGATTCTGGGTTCCTCCAAAAATCGTAAGAAGGGGAATTCAGGATGCTCCATCCTTAAGGTGGGTGCTTCCCCAAACCGACCCGTAATCAGGACCGATGTCACGGGTAATGGTTGAGCTACCAATTGCCGTAAGATAGAAATCCCTATATCCGGCGAAATCGGTGTAATCCCTTCTCGCAGTAGCACATCAACTCGCCCCAACCGTTCCCCCATGCCAACCCCCGACCAGATGGACCACTCCAAATTCAGGCAGCGACAGCTTGGTTGTGCCTGCTGAAACTTCTCGACAAGATTGGCTAGCCATTCATTGGCCAGGGCATAATCTGCTTCACCTCGCAGACCAGTGCGGGCAATCAGCGAACCAAAGGTGATCAGGAGTTTGAGGGCTTGAGGGTTGACTGTTGACAATAGATTATTGAGCCCTTGAACCTTTGGCCCTAGGGTTTTGTGGAAATCTGCTGGGGTCAGTGTGGTCAAAAGTTGAGGTGTATTTACCCCAGCACCATGGAGCACCGCCGTAATCGGTCCGAACTGGGTCTCAAATTTTTGCACAGCCCTTTGTAAAGCCTGCACATCAGTCACATCTGCTGCTTCGTAAAGCACCTCAACGCCACTTACTCGCATCCGTTCCAGGTTGTGGAACAACTCATCATCCGTATCTGGATGTGAGCGCCCTAAGAGTGCCAAACGCACCCCCGTTTCTCGGGCCAACGCCAACGCACATTCAGCGGCAATTCCCTTCCCTCCACCCGTCACCAGCAAAACATCTGTGACAGTCAGAGGAATTTCTGGGGCGGCCTGCTGCCATTGTTCTAATTGCAGTAATTGCAAAATAGGTACCTGTCGGTTACCCTGATGATCGTAACGAGCCTCAATATATCCCTTGGCGGCTTGGACTTCAGCTAGAATGTAGATCACTGATTGAGGATGATCCTCTGGAATGGTGACGACACAAGTCGTAATCTGAGGGTTTTCCAGATGGAATGTCCGGGCAACTCCCCCACCGATGGGAGCATGTTGCACCAGAACAAAGTGGGTGTTTTCATCCTGGGCTAGAACCTGTTGAGCCCCTGACAAGAGACAGTCAATAGTCTGTTTGTCTTCCTCAACGGATAAATACACCACAACCCCTTGGCCTGGACAGGTTTGAAAGGCTTCCTGCAATACTTCTGCAAAAGGAGTATTACTTGCTGTTAGGATCTGCCACCCTCCTTCAGGGTCAAGAGAATGGGGTTGTGATGATAAGGGGCGATCGCGCCACTCGACTGTAAACGTTCGTACCCAAGCATCTATCCCAGAAGGAGGCTGATTCACGCCGTCGATGGGTGTAGATCTACCTGTACGGACTAAATCCTCTAGGGCTTGAGCTACTTCTGCGACTGTGGCATCCGCATAGTTTGTGGGGGCTGCTGACGGCTCAAGGGCGAGGGACCTAGCAGCCTCTGCAACCAACTGCCCCACTGTAATAGAGTTGAGATGCAGGTCACTGAGCAAGCGATGATTGTCTTGAATTGCTGTGGTTGGTAATTCAATCCGTTGCGCTACCAGTTGCCGAACCAGTTCTTTGGGGGTCTCCCATGTCTTCTGGTTAACTATGGATTGTTCAGTTACAGGACTTACGCGGTTAAGTGGATTTCGCCCCCCTAGCCCCCCAGCGAGCAATCCCTCGCTGGGGGGAATGATGTCAAAGTCCCCCGCCCCCCTAACCCCCCAATTCTGGGGGGAATTAGCGGATGCTTCGCTTTTTGACATTGGGGGATTTAGGGGGCAAATGCGTAAGTCCTGAGTTAGATAATCAGCATCAAAGCCCTTACCTCCAGCCTCTATTCCGATCTCGGAGACCAAAGCAGTTTTGGAAATAGAGGTCTTGCCGTTATCAGAGCTTAGAATTGATACTTCTTGAAGCTGCAATTGAGGTGCTAATTCGCAAGGGTTGACAAAGAATTTTGGTTGCCAGTCTAAATTGAAAGGGCGAGTAAAGCGATCGCTAAATAAGGCATTTGGATCGATAGAACTGCCCAACACAAAAGCAGCCCCAACTGCCTGGAGTAACCCCTGCAGCGAGGGTCCACTAGCATCTAGGGCAATCGCTGGTGTCTCTACACAGTCTTTAGCCAAACCGCTTAGCACTCTACCAGGACCGACTTCAATCCAGAGATCAACCTCTTGGCTAGCCTGAGTAATGGCCTCTAGGAACCGAACAGGGGCAGTCACTTGTTGATAGAGAAGTGATCGCACATCAGTCTCAGCAGTCAGCAGTGATCCTGTGACGGTAGAGATCAGTTTGCGTTGCAGGGGTTGAATTGTTTCTGTCGCCAAGTGTTTAGCTAAAGGGTCAGCAGCAGCACTCACTAAATCAGAGTGAAAGGCATGGGAAACGGACAAAGTAACCGCTTTAAGCCCTTGCGCCTGTGCTTTATTAATAAGATCTACAATAGCATCAACTTCCCCCGAAATAATGGTTTGCTGGGGGGTGTTAAGACCTGCGATCACCACAGGATAACCATTTATCAGCTGTCTGATCACCTGCTGGGATGACCGAATACTAGCCATTGCTCCGGTAGCACTCCCGAAATCAGTCATTGCTTGTCCCCGCACTTGAGTAATTCGCAGCAGAGCTTCTTGGTCAAAAGCACCTGCCCAATGCAGTGCAGTGATCTCGCCCAAGCTGTGACCGATGGCAATATCAGCTGTTAGGCCCAGTTGCTGTAAAACCAGCAGTCCCGCCTTAGAGGCTGTAACAATAGCAGGTTGAGCGATCGCAGTGGCTTTACCATCTTCTGGTTGAGGGAAAGGATTTTGGGCGTAGAGGTCCCTGACTTGATCAAAGCGATGCTCCCAACACCCGCCATTGAAATAGGTGGGGGAAG
This sequence comes from Moorena sp. SIOASIH, assembly GCF_010671925.1. Lineage (GTDB taxonomy): Bacteria > Cyanobacteriota > Cyanobacteriia > Cyanobacteriales > Coleofasciculaceae > Moorena. The sequence continues at coordinate 187,656 of NZ_JAAHIH010000003.1, forward strand.
CTTGGCCTGGAAACAAGAATCCCAATCGGGATGGGGTTGTCCTCTTGCCTAGAAAAATACCTGTATCTGGCTCTAGACGTTCAGTTATGCCTTCCTTTAACCAGGTGGCTAATACCTCCAGTCGTGTTGTCAACTCCATCGGGGTTGCTGCCACAATTGCCACTCGCACAGTTCCAGGGCTCAGGGATTGAGCTAGGTGAACCGCTAAATCTGTGACTTCAGCCCGTGATAATCTGGGGGCAATCTCCAGAACTTGGGCAACTTGCTGTTGCAGCTGATCAACTTGCTCAGCTTGGAATAGAAAAAGTTCTGCATCTTGAGGGGAATGTAACAGGATTTTTTCTTTATGATTCAAGCTGTGACGGCGATCTTTGTTTCCTTCTAAAACAATATGGGCATTAATGCCACCAAACCCCATGGCACCGACCCCAGCTCTCAAGGGAGTGTCCTCGGACCACAGTTTTCCCTGCGGCAGTACCCTCAGGGCTGCATTTGTTGCGGTTAAAAGCCCATGGGGTTGGTCACACATGGGCATGGGAGGAATGACCTGATGATGGAGCGCTAGGGTGGCTTTTATCAGTCCTGCAATGCCAGCGGCGGCTTTGGTGTGTCCGATATTGGCCTTGATCGAACTGATCACTGCTACTGGAGCATCGGGATTGCTCTCTTGGCGGGCACGGGAAAGGGTTTTTAACTCGGTTGCATCTCCGACACTGGTACCTGTGCCGTGACCCTCAAAATAGGTAACGGTATCAATGCCAAAACCAGCCCTACGATAGGCTCGTTGCAGCGCTAAGAGTTGTCCTTCAACTTCCGGGCGGGTCATGCCACCATGGCCATCTGAGGATACTCCCCAACCTCGAATCACTGCATAAATAGGACAATTTTGGACAATGGCATCTGCATGGCGCATGAGTACGACAAATCCACACCCCTCTCCTGGCCAAAAGCCAGTAGACCGGGCATCGTAAACCCTCATCTCGTCGGTCGCCAAAGCACCAGCTTTAGCAAAACCAACCAGTTCAAAGGGATCTAAACTCAAATCTACCCCTCCTGCTAGGGCCACATCAAAGTCCCCTGATACCAGCCCTGAACAAGCATGGGCAATAGCTAAAAGGGAGGAACTACAAGCTCCGTCAACGGCATACCCACCGCCTTTAAAATCAAAGTAGTTACAGATGCGTCCGGCGATCGTATTTGAGAGATTACCAGCTAGGGTTTCTTCACTAATCTCAGGGAAGGGCTGTTTGTACTGTTGCTCCAGCATTTTCACTAAAGCTGAACAGTGCTCTGGCGGATAATTGGTTTGACTTAGGGTTGCTTCTACTACTCTGCGAACATAGGGCCAGCGGAGTCTCATTGTGTTGGCTCGGGAAAACTCTCCGGTTAAAGTATTCCCCAGCAAGACCCCTGTCGATTCACGGGGGATACCCTCGGCATGGGGAAACCCTGCATCTGCCAGGGCGCGGTTGGCAATATCTAAGGCTAACCAATGGGCTAAATCAGCTGAGCGAAATGTACTGCCCACAACCCGAAAATCAACCCGGTCAAATTCATAGCCTTCGATCAAGGCTGCTTCTGAAGCATAGGTTCGATCGGGAACAGTGGGATTGCTGCTCCAATAATCTGATAAATTTAAGCGTTCTGAAGGCATGCGCCGAAAGGAGCGCCGTTGAGCCAGCACATTTTCCCATAGTTCAGCCGGTGAATGGGCATCTGGATAGCAGCAGGCCATTCCTACAATTGCGATCGCAGGGGTCATGACTTAGACCTCCCCAGTAATGGTTGAAGGGACTAAAACGCGGGTTGATGAGGCTGGTTGAGCAAGACTTTCTCTGAGCAAAACTAAACCCCTGGCCCCACACACAAGGGTCAATGCAAAGAAGAAACCGAATACAATGTGATTCAGCATTAAAAGACCATATGTTGCTGCAACACAACCCCCAAAAATGATCTGATTCAGAGGCTTGATGGGGGTTGTTCCCGGATCGGATATCATGTAGAAGGTGAAAAGCACAAACGCAACTCCTGTCATAGGCATCAGGGGAGCAAGCAGGGGTGTGTCAAACATCCAACTCCTCAAGCAGGCTTGTATAATAAAGCCCCCAACCCAACTCAAAATCAGTGGGAGTTTGCCTGTAAAGCGGGCATTGAGAAACGTTCCCGAACAAATTATCAAGCCCGGGAGTAGCCAATCACTCCAGCCAAGCAGGTTTTCAGTAAATTGATAGGGAGGGGCAATGCCAACCCAGGGAAATAGGAGCAACGTCAGGGTAATACCAAAGTTAGAAGGATTCAGAAAGTGTCGGGTTTTGTTGCCCACAGGTACCCGGAAAATAGCTTTTGAGGCTATGGCAACTGTGGTGGCAAAGGCGATGGGCAACAGCTGTTCGTTTGCATAGAGAAGCATTGCTACCGCTAAGCCGGTAATGTGAGCGGGCAACAGAAAATCAATGAATTGTTGGGAAAAGAGGGTTCCACGGTTTCCTTCTGCTAAGAACCGAGGACGGTGAGCGTTGCTCCAGCTATCCAACAATTCCAGAAGAATTTCAACACTATAGGCTGTGGCAAGAGCAACTAAAGGTTGTATCCAAGATTGCTCGAACCCTAGAACGGTGTGACCCAGCACGTTCAAGACTGTAATTGCGATCGCAAACCGTCGTAAGCCGCCCAGACGATTAGTGTGATACCATTTGGATTGTGCATTCATAGGCTATTTTTCCTCTACCACTGCAATAAAATTTGGGCGTTGCTGATTCTGGGTATCGTTTCGCCCCCCTAGCCCCCCAATTCTGGGGGGAAAAAACTGTCAAAGTCCCCCAGAATTGGGGGATTTAGGGGGCTTGAATAAAACCAGATGATCGCGCATTCATTCCTAAATTCAGCAACGCCAGGTTTGTGGGGTTAACATAGGTCAGCAAGTTATCCTCATCCAAAATCAACGTGTGAGATCCGGGAGATAAATTCATGGTTGCTTGCTGAGCCTGGCCATTACTCCCACGCCAATGAAGTTCTACAGGCAGAGAGCCGGTGGCCTGAACTTGGCCTAACCCAAAGTGCAGCTCAGAACTGCGAGCCCCCGAATGTCCATTGCCGCCATCAACTTGCCCTACTAAAGACCGCCCATTGGGAAGTTGGACAATGGCAGCTGCACCGATAGCGGGTCTTCCTACCGACAAAGGATTAGAAGGAACAGGTAGTAAAAGCTTTAAGTTGAGTGCAGCACCAGCGGTACCATTGCTGTCATTGCGATAGAAATAGGAGGGGTCCCACTGATTTGCGATCGCAAAATCTAAATCCCCATCCCCATCCACATCTGCTGTGGCAATTCCCCGTGTTACTTGGGGTGTAGCCAGCCCTAAGTTTTTGGCCAAGTCGTAATACCGACCATCCTTTGCCCGAACAAAAAATGGGTTGTGGGCCTGACCACTTAGATCATCCCCAGACTGGAAGCGAGGCCAGATATTGGCATGGCTCAACAGTTCATCGTTACCCATGGCGAGTTCATGTAACTCAGGCCATCGATCAATCGTTCCTTTGGCAAAGCCCGTTGCTTGAAGTGCCTCCAATTCACCGTCGTTATCGAAATCACCAAATTTTGTTTCCCAACCCCAGCTACTGCGAGATACTCCCAGGGGCTCACTGCGATCAACATATGGAGCAATCCCTTGGTTGATATCCTCTAATTTGCCAGTACTGGTAAATAGAAAGTGACTTTCTTCTAGTGCATACTCATCGGCAATGTTGCTGACGTAGATATCTAGTAATCCATCTCCATTGACATCACCGAAATCTACCCCCATTCCCTTAAAAGAATCTTTGCCTAATACCTTAGAATTAGGAGTCGTCAACCCTTTTTGTCCTTCTAGCAGGGCAAATTCTAAGTGGCCAGGTCGGGAACGATTATGGAGTAGCCGATCAGGTCCAAAATCGTTAGCAAAATAGATTTCTGGTTGCAGATCTCCATCTAAATCTGCAGTTCCCACCGCCAGAGTCCAGGCGTGAGCCACGTTCTGATCCATCACCCCGGTAATGTCTTGAAACTTAACCCTTGGTAGAGCCCCTACGGTTGCTTCTGTCCACCGGAGGATATGATTTCGACCCCCGTTGTATGCTCGGGTCATAGAATGCTGCATGGATTCTGTCCCTGAGCCATGGGTATCTAGAATGCGAGCACCATCTTGAAAATAGTTACCGATGATGATATCATAGTGACTGTCTCCATCAAGGTCAGCAAAGGTGGCTGCATTGGTATACCAACGCTCTCCACTAGTATCAATTTCTTGTTGAACATAACTCAGTGCATTCAAGGGGCTAGGGCATGTCTTCAAACTCGGAGATCCCCCATTATCCCCCGAGCGAGCAATCCCTCGCTCGGGGGACTTTGAGTATGGCTCCCCCCTTATTAAGGGGGGCTGGGGGGGATCATCATCTTGCGGAAAACTTTGAAAACACGCCCTAGTCCCTTCCAGCCTTGCCTTTTTTAGAAATGCAACTGGAGTCCTACCCCAGTAGTAAACCAGTACATCGGTCTGTCCATCTTCATTGAAGTCATGGAATAGACAGCCCATCGGTGCCATTGTTTGTGAGTCATAGGGAACTGCGGTTGGTGTCAGGGCAAAAGGGGCATAGCGATCGCCTGTGCCTGGTACTGGTGATACAATCACTTGATCAGTTCTGGGATCCACGTGGCAGGCATCATTGGGTAGACCATCATTATCTAAATCATTGAGTGCGATCGCAGCCCCTACTGAGGAAATCCATGCCGAATGCTGTTCTAAGCTAGGGTGAACTGAGCGGATTGATTTAGAGGTTGATGAGGCCAGCTCTGGCAATGGCAGACGGGTAAAGTGAAAACGAGATGCCATCGAGTTTCTTTCAGTTGCCGACAAACTGGGCAAGCGGGTAAACCAGAATAAACTGCAGATCAAGGTAATTGCGACCAGTCGTTTCGCCTGATCTTGCAGAAACTGTAATAGAATTCTCATGGTTTCATCTCCCGTGAAAAGTGCGATTGAATACGCTGTTTCCAGATTTCGTAAGCTGGTTCTGCTCCTTCTTGTTTACCTTCAAGGCCAATTTGGGGAGATGAAACAGGGGGCAAATTTTCCAGGGCTTGATCTGTAACTTCCGCTGCAGCACCAGCACCCATGCCACACAAGATCTGACACGCTATCTCTGTATGAGCAGTGGGGTTGCCTGCTTTTTGACGAGCCTTAGCGGCAAACGCTGCCCCCTGAGCAAGGTGAGGTTGGTACTTCCCGGCAGCTGATTTTAAAGCTTCGATAGCAGCCGGATCCACACCCCCAGCGTAGGCACAAGCCAAACCAACCCCACTCCAAAGATCTGCGTGTCTCTTAGCATCGAAAGTACTGATTTTCCGGGGAATATGACTACAATCTGCCCCACAGACAAACCAAAGACTTCTACCCAGACCTTGGTCAAACACTCGACGGGCGTAGCCAGAAAGTTTTTTGGGAATGGTCTTTTGTTCCACACTGCGAGGCCAGTTAAAATAGCCTTCATGGAAGCCATAACCGTCAATGGCCAACCAACCCAGCAACGGATCAATTGCTTTGGCATTTTGGATTTTGGATTGTGCATTTGCCCTGCAGTTAAGCTGAGTAAGATACACAGGACGTCGCCAAGGTAGTCGAGCCAGTATCCAGCCTGCTCCCACATGGACCATGTAGATATGGGCGGCACCGGGACCGGCCATAAATTTTGCCAGCCGATTTTGTTGCCAGGGGGTTAAGGCGTCCAACAACGCTAACCCCATGGCTGCGCCTTCAAAGGCAAACCCACGCCACTCAGCCTCAATGGTATTTAAGCGGAGTGCAAGGGTATCTGGTTTATGATCTGCAAGAGCAGCATGATAGCCCTGTAAAAATGTGTAACCGATGTGTTCTAATTGCTGTTGTGCTTGAACATTTCCAGGCCGAAATCCTCTTTGGACAAAAGTGGTCTCCTTAGGGTCGATGCCAAACAATTTCTGACGCAAGTTTCCCCACTTAGAAATTACTGGAACAGAGGTTTGTGGATGAGTAACCTCTGCTTGAAAAGCTAGGATGGCATCACGTTCACTAGGGTGTGATTGGGTAAAAAAATAATGGCGCACAATGGCCTCCTTATTCAGGTAAGGATTTAGATTATTTCAATTTGTAACAGCAAAAATCATTAAAAATTGCAGGTTTATTCAGGTTTAAATTTAGGTTTATTCAGGCTTTACAGAAATCAAATGTTCCACCAAAAGCAGTTTTTTGTTCCGACAATTATAGATGCTTTTGTCATTAAAATTGGCAGTATTATTCTTAGCAATGATCGGCTTGCAATCACGATCAACTGTTGAGTTTTAAGGTATTATTAGAGCTCAGTGCATACCGATTTGGCAGCCAGTATAAATACTGAAATTCTGTTTTGAGCAATCAGAGCTAAGCTTTGAAAAGTTGACCATAGATCAGATGAGTGGTGGTAATGGATGCTGAGAAACATGCCCAAATCAAAGCTCACGCCCGAGCAATTGCCGCTTTGCTCTAGGAACAGATCTCGAACAGGTTCAAACCCAACGCAGGCATAGAAGAAGCAGTTCGTGATCACATTCTCGAGCATGTGAGCGTTGCTGATTTTGGGTATGATTGTGCCCAATTTTGCGGTGCGACCCGTGGCGAATTTAATTACGGGTTAAGCGCACCGGGGGGGGTGACAAAACTCTCTTGCTTCCCCCGCCCCCCTAACCCCCCAATTTTGGGGGGAAAAGCGCGGATCCTTCGCTTTTTTAGAGATTTAGCTCAACGGGGGCTGTAACAAAACCAGATAATCACGCATTCATTCCTTGATTCAGCAACGCCAAAAATTGTTGGCTTTAAGATTTCTTCAAACGTGAGCGATGATTTTTTTTGAGTAATCCACCAATAACCAATGCCATCCCAGAACCAAGAATGGTTAATGGTTCAGGAACTGCCTTTGTAGTATGTCCCACTGTCTGATCTTTATAGTGTTCAATACCATATTTATAGTGTTTTACACCATCTTCTTTATAGTGTTTTACACCATCTTCTTTATAGTGTTTTACACCATCTTCTTTATAGTGTTTTACACCATCTTCTTTATAGTGTTTTACACCATCTTCTTTATAGTGTTTTACACCATCTTCTTTATAGTGTTTTACACCATCTTCTTTATAGTGTTTTACACCATCTTCTTTATAGTGTTTTACACCATCTTCTTTATAGTGTTTTACACCATCTTCTTTATAGTGTTTTACACCATCTTCTTTATAGTGTTTTACACCATCTTTTTTATAGTGTTTTACACCATCTTTTTTATAGTGTTTTACACCATCTTCTTTATAGTGTTTTACACCATCTTTTTTATAGTGTTTAACCCCATCTTTTTTATAGTGTTTAACCTTTCCAACTACAAAGAAGTCTCCAGGATCACATCCTGGACCATTTTCTTTATGACAATTAGCATCGTGGTCTCCAATAGGCCCACGGACTAATAATTCCCTAGGAGAAGGAGTATGTGTCCACTCAGCACCAATATTATAAATCAGGAAATTATCGTAAAAAATTTGCTTTTGCCCGCCTCCAATCGGAGTGGCCTCAACCTTATAAAAAACGTTGAGGAAGGAATCAAATGTTCCCTGTACTATTCCACTGTCATTAAAAGTATGATCAGCATTTATATTATGCCGAATCGTCATTTTTCCGGTTGTTAAATTATCCCGCATCCCATCTTCGTTCATATCCCGGTCGTCAAGTGTTACCATAAAATCTAAGCCAGCGTCTGTACCCATTAAAGATAGATGGGTCATTTCAATTGGAATAGTATCTTCTGTTCTCTCTAGGAAACCATCTCCATCGTAATCAAAAATTGCGTTTTTTTTACGCTGTACAACGGTATCTGTGTTTCCTGGGAAACCTGGGATGGGTTTACCATCCAGGAGTACAAAACCAATGTCATCGAAAAAGAAGCCTGATTCACCAGCTGGTGACTGGAAATAATCAGAGCCTTTGTTAATATTGAAAGCCTTCGCAGGTTTCGCCACACCCAGAAGCGCGATCGCGCTTAACCCTGCTGCACCGAGAACTGGTATCGCCTTACTGAAATTTTTTTGCGAAGAAAATAGTTTCACCTTGCTTCTCCTAATCTGTAAAGATATTGGGTCACTTTTGAGCGACTGAAGTCGCTCAAAACATTACTGAATCCAATCAAAGTCCAGTGAGACTCGCAAATAGACCAAATCCCTTAGGCAAAAGAAACTTACCGATCTTTACAGCTCCCGCTACGCCATTCGCGATATCCTTAACACCAACTTCCGTCACCTCTTCAACTGCACCATAAATTTCTAGCTTTGGTGTATTCCATTCCTGTTTCATCTCATTCACTCCTTTTGTTTGAACAATTCAACAAGCCAAAGAACTCTTCTTTGTCAGCAGTAAAGAACTGCCAACATCTTCTTCCACGACCTTGATCAACTTTGATAACAAGCTCAAGTTGCGAGGCCGCTGTAAATAAACAACTTTGCAAGATTTAGCAAGGCTGGCGCACCTTTCAAACTGCATCACCTCCCCAGAACTAAATAACTTCATCAACTCCGAATGCTGCATTAGAGCTATTAGCCCTGCTTGCTTTTTCATTGGCTCGCACTTGATCTCGGATCCAGAAGCCAAGAGATAAATCCGACTAATCGGCAACGATTTTTGCGGAAAATTTTGCCCTAAGCGCAAACCCCGCTTTTCTAACTTTGGGTGCAGCTGCCATAACGACTCCCAATCATACCCAAGCACCTCCGCCACCTCGCGACTGAGCTTAATTTGAGGAAATCCAGGCGCAAGCATAGCTTTGCCCTCCTCCCAGCTCACTGGAGCCACATCATCGGCAACAACGGCATATCCCTGGGCCTGCAATGCCGCAGCAATCGTTGACTTTCCCTCACCAGAGTTGCCCAAGAACAAAACAGCTTTGCCATCCATTTCTACCGCACTAGCATGAAGCACTAACGCCCCTCGCTGTTGCAGCAAAATCGCCATTACCGTACCCACCAACGCCAGTCGCAGCTTTAACTCATCCACATCCGGTGCTGGAATGACGACAATCTCGCATCCCCCCTGCACCAAAAACACAGCTACCTCCTTGATATAGACGACTGCTTCCTCCCTTTCTACTTGAAGTGCCAAGGGCTGCTCGATTACCTCCTGAGGTACATAGTCAAACACAGAACGCACCTGATCGATAGTGATAGTGACATCGCTCTTATCCTCTGCGGGCACAAACTCCGGAATCGGTAGCACTGACCGAATCCCTAACCCATAAGCGACGTAGGAAAACCAATTAGATTCCCTGTCACCTAAAACTTTAGTAAATGGCAACATAAGTCTGGAAGAGTATATTTTCAAAGTAGCTTTGTTTACTTACAAGCTTTGATTTAAATGGCTGAATGTCTTCTTATTTCCATGTCATTGAATGGCTTGGAGGTATAGCGCTACGCGCAAGGCAAGAGGCAAAAGGCAAAAGGCAAAAGTTGACTAAAACAGTTTTTCAGCTTGTATCAATGTCAAACACCTTAATTCCTAGTGCTATAGTCTATGAAACCTTGAAAATATCCTCTAATACAGATACTTCGTTATTAATTTCATATTTTTTATGTTTTCTCCCAATAATCACACCATTTAGCGAAGCTAGTTTATTGGTAGATATTGCCCTGTAAAGATGGAATTGATATAGAAAAACCTTTTCCCGTTAGGTATGTTTGATTGCCCTTAAAACATACCTTTATCTAAGTATAATCAACAAGTTGTAGTTGAAAGCTGAAACTCGATTATTGTTATTTTTCTTTACATTTGGACTCTGTACATCTATCTAGAATGTTGTGACATACTCCTACACTGACCTTTGCAGGTTCAGTGTAGGCTTCTTCCCAACTCCACCTATTGGTTCGGATACTCGGGAAGCTTTATTACCGACGGGATGCCCCACCGCCAACTTCAATATATTGATCGCCGCATTCACATCACGGTTTTCTGTGTATCCACAGTGAGGACAAAAATGGATGCGGTCTTTTAGTTTTTTTGGTACTTTTGTTCCGCAGTTAGAACAGTTTTGGCTAGTATTTCGAGGATTTACTGCAACCGTGACTAACCCAGCATTCTCGGCTTTGGTTGATAAAATTGACAGAAATTGACCCCACCCAGCATCAAGAATAGATTTAGCCATTTTAGTTTTAGCTAAACCTTTAATATTTAACTTCTCATGAGCAACTAAGTCGTGGTTGTCTAGCAACTCTTTTGCTGTTTTAAAATGAAAGTCTTTTCGAGTATCAGCAACCTTTTTGTGAGCTTTACCTAGTTTACTTACAACCTTTCTTCTATTGTTACTACCTTTCTTGGATCTACTAACAGCTTTTTGGATCTTCTTTAGTCGCTTTTGAGCTTTTCGATAGTACTGAGGAATTGGCACCTCCGAACCATCTGACTTGAGCAAAAATGATTTAAGACCCATGTCTATGCCAATAGGTTTTGATACTTGCTCTAGTGGAATCACTTTAGGGACAGTGTTATCCTGTAGAGACAATGTTACATAATATCCATCGGCTTTACGTGTAACTGTAGCAGTTTTGATTTTAAATCCGTCTGGGATAGGTCGATGATAAACCATCTTTACCCATCCAAATTTAGGTAGATTTAATCTATTTCCTTGAATAGGTTCTTTTGAGAAAGCGGAAAAAGTTAAGGATTTGTAACTATTTTTGCTCTTAAATCTAGGTCTGCCACTTTTTTTGCCATTGGAGTCGCCTTTTAAGTACCTTTTAAATGCCAGGTCTACTCTCTTGACGCAATCTTGTAAGACATTGGCGTGGATAGCCTTGTACCAATGCCTATCCTTTTTTAATTGAGGTAAAGTTTTCTTTTGATAGAAATAGTCGGGATTATCTCTTAAGACTGGTAAATAGCAGATAAGAGGACAGGAATTGATAGAACAGCGATTTTGCTCGTACCAGTTAAATCTATCGGCAAGCAAATAATTATACTGACAACGCAGCATGTCAAGCCATCTTTCTATTTCTACTTCCTGTGATTTTGATAACTTTAACCGATATTGATATGCTGTTCTCATTGTTGTCAATTCCTGTTTCTCGACCTATTATTAATATAGCATTCGTAGCGACAAGTGTCAATCCATAATGAAAAATTAAAAGCTGGTAGTTAGAGTTACCGAATTTGAAAAAAGGCAGTTACAGGAAGAGACCGACAGGAGAGGAATGACTTACTCAGAGTTGCTCAGAAGTTTTATAGCTCGTCTCTCACTCCCGTGCATACTCTGTGCAAAATTCCTCTCACACTCATGCTACGCATTGAGATGTGAGGCTCCTTTTGCTAGAAAGCTGAATTCCAGTAGTATAGCACTATGCATTGAGATGTTTGACATTGTCTTGATGCAATAGCGAGTGGGGGAAACCACGGCAGTTGCTCATGGGGGGAACCCCCAAGACCGCACTGCCTCCCCAAGACCGCGCTGCATCGCTCCTAAACTCCGAAACGTGAGTCTAGCTGACTTCTGACTTCTGACTTCTGACTTCTGACTTGCGCGTAGCGCTATATACACTAGGCGCTCACCTAGGTCAATGGTGTTCTGGGCATCATACAAGGATGTGAACACATCAGCACTAGGCAAGCGCTTATCAAGCAGTTCAAATACCCGTTGGGCTCCATTTTGCGTTAGATAATCATGAAATAGGGCAACTTTCATGCTTGTTTACTGGAAAACTTATTCCTAGAGAATACTCTAATCTATTGATCATTAGATTTAATTTGTATCCGGAATTTTACCGATATTTTTTTGATCCTAAACAGCTCCACTATTTTTCGATAATAAGATAAAAATTGTTTTTATAATGAGCTTAAGGTCATACATTAAGCTCCAGTTTCGTTGGTAGCGTAAATCCAGTTTAATGATATCTGCAAAATTCCGAACTTGCGATCGCCCATGCACCTGCCACTCTCCAGTCATTCCCGGTTTAACATTCAACCGTTGCCACTCGGGAACCTCATAGATTTCCACTTCCTTAGGTACCGGTGGTCTAGTACCCACCAAACTCATTTCACCTTTAATCACATTCCAGAACTGAGGTAGTTCATCTAAACTAGTTTTCCGCAAAAACCGACCCACCCTGGTGATTCTAGGGTCATTGTCGTTTTTGAATATCTTGGCATCCTTAGCCTGATTTTGAACCCGATATTTGTGGGCTTCCGCATCAGTATACATTGAGCGGAATTTCCAGATCCGAAATTGCTTACCCATCCAACCACAGCGAATTTGACTAAATAAGATCGGGCCAGGACTGTCGAGTTTAATCGCGATCGCAATGGGAATAAATAATATGGCCGTAATTCCTAAACCTACTATTCCCCCCACTAGATCTAAGTATCGCTTAGTCCAAGAGCGTGTAGATGGGTGAGTTTTTGGCAACTGAGCCTTTGAGCAATTGACAGCTATTGTGGTCAGATTATCTAGGGGGTCTAGATTTAATTTTTTGTCTAGCCCAGTCATGACCAACACAGCCATAACTGGAGTAGTTATACCCCTTAGTATGAGTGAGACCCCGTTTTGCTGAGCGATTTTGTGATTCCTGACTAAGGCACCAATTCCACTACTATCGATAAACCCTGTCTGACTAAAGTCGGCAATGATACGCTTAGGACAATAAGGTTTTTGGAGAAGCTGATCACAGGTCTCTTTAAATTCTATTGCTTCGAGTGTGCTCAGGCGGATCGGTAACTGCACTACAGCAGCTTCATTTATGAACCCTGCCTGGCCAGAAGTTTTTAACGTTGACTGTATCATGATGGAATAGGAATTATAATCTCGATTAACTCGTCACTTTTTATAAAGTAGATTTAAACTATGTAGGAATTGTGTAGAAAGTTGCCCAATGATCTAAAACCCCTAGTTTGAAATCGTACGTACGTAGACCTACGGATCCTCTGGCCTTGATTCAGGCAAGGGCAGAATTTAGATTAGTCTTTCAATTTCAGTGTTAGGCCTAGAGCAATGGGTTAGGTTAATGGGGTTAATTATTGCTCCCTAATGCCTTCGTTAAGGGTGTCTAATCGGGGCTTCGTTGAACTGTCACTTGAATTTTGACGGAGTAATATAGCATCTGTATCTGGGTTGTCAACACAATTATTGCTGAAAAAGGCAAAAGGCAAAAGAAACCCACCCCTCACACCTACCAGGAGGGGAAAGATATCCTTAGTTTTATTAGACAGTAAAAAAAGAGCTCCTAGGTTTACATCTCAAATACAAACGCTATAGGTATACTTCAGAGGGGCAATGAACCGGTTATAAAAAAATAAAATGTAGGTAAATTACCCATTTATAAATTTATATGGGTAATAGATAATTAACCATTGAGTATGACTCATGTGTAAGCATTAACCTTGGTCAATTAGTGTTCCGTGTAATCTTGGATGAATGAGTACTATAACTTTCATGAGTTTTTCATAAAATCCTGACAGAGCTAAAAATTTTTGATGAATTTTTCTTAAAGACGCTAAATATAGTTGAGGTCAATTGCCAAATCTGTCTTGAGACAGATGATTTAGATGATGGCAGCTAGTATGACTCAGTTTCATGTAGGGTGGGCAGTGATTGAGACAGATTCCTTTGCTTGCCATCCCCTTGATCGGCACTGCCCACCCGAAGATTAATCACTCTTGCCTCTTGCCTCTTGCCTCTTGCCTCTTGCCTGTTCCCTATTCCCTTTGCGATATACCTTTAATCAATAGGAGGAAAACCCGCTTTTTCTAGCAGTTTTTTACCCTCATCAGTCCGCAGCAAATCGATGTAAGCTTCTCCGGCTTTTTGTTCTGCTTTATCATTTTTTTTGACAATCACAAATAATGGAATAGTAATTGGATAGATACCCTTTTTAAAGGCAACACTATTGACCTGGTTGCGGTTTTGCTGATTACATTGATATGGGGGAATAAAAGGCTCCTGATAAGGCGCAATAAACCTATGATTGTTTTTTCCTTTAAGAGGCAGAGGCTTAATGGTACATTGGGGGACAATATCTGCAGCAGAAGCGTAGTAAATCCCTCCAGGATCCTTAGCAATTTTTCGGATTGCTTCCGTTGTATTGTAGGTAAAATCGACAGTTTTGCCAAATTCTTCTCCGTCTAAAATAGCTTCCACAAAATAGTTCACTGTACCCCCAGCTTCTTTTTTTATAGAATAAGGAGTTATGGACAAGTTCGGACCACCAACCTCACTCCAGTTGGTAATCTTACCTGTATAAATAGCCTTAAGCTGACTAATTGTTAAACCCCGAACTTTTAAGTTAGGATGAACGGCTACAGCAATAGCATTAATGGCGACGGGGATTTCTCTGAAAGTAAACCCCTTTTGTCTGGCCTGGTAACTTTCTTTATCTGTGATTCTCCGAGAGGATTGAGCAAAATCTAACTGCCCGTTTAATAACATTTTTATTCCAGTACCAGACCCTGGTGGTTCAGTTGGATGTTCCTTGTAGTCCAATTTTAATTTTGGCTGCGTCTTTTGAATCCGTTCGTCTACCTCTTTGCGGATTCTTGCCCAAGTTGTGCTACCGCCATACCGCCATTCTCTTTGAGTAGGAAGCTCGGATAGATAAGCCAGACATTTTTTAGGGAACAGTATTTTCCAGATTTGTTGTCGGAACTGAAAGGAAGAAATTTCTTTTTCAGGGCAAGACTGTGGAATCAAGCTCAAACTTACTATAACTACTCCCCAAATTAGCAAGGCAGCGAGTAATTTAAAAATCCGAGGTGGTAGCTTAATCATTGAATTTACGAGTTCATTCCATGTGAACCGTGTATGTAATGCTGATTCTCTGATACACAGTGTTGGCAACCAGGTAGCATTGGGAAAACGGTCATTAAAATGCTCCAGACGTTTTCTGGCAATGTGGACAGACGTAAAAAGAGATTTGTTTTTGGTGAACTGCTCGAAAAAATGCTCCAAAAATTCTACCGCTACCTGATCAGGTACTAATTCTCGCATGACGATACTGCGAGGGAGATTCAACTTAGCTAGTTGTTGAGCTAATCCAAGACCATCACAGGAATTGAAAATAGCTAACTGCAATCCTTTAGCGATCGCTTTTCCGAACGCTATTTCAAAATCCTCTATGCTGATTCTGTCTTGCTGGTTTAACTCAAGCCAGCTAATTGGCGTCTGCTGATCACAGCTACTGTGACCACTAAAGATGAAAATATGGTAGCCTGGTTCTTGCCAAAGTGCTTCCGATAGTTTTTTTTTGGTAGGCTGAAGTAATACGGTAACCTCTGCTCCTTTTTTCTCTAACTTTTTAACTATCTTGATATCGTTGTTGGTTTGGATGTTGTCACTCCTGCCCACAACCAGCAAAATTCGGACTTTCCAATATTTTTGAATGGTAATAATTGTCTGACCCGGCTTACCATAAAGTCTTAAAGCTATTTCAGAGTCTGAATAGTAGTGTTTGAGCAAATCCCACTCTTGCCAAGGGATACGACCTAATTGAATAAACTTCTCCTCGGGAAAATCAAGGATGATGTACATTTCTTCTTTTTTAGCAGGCTGCCATCGGCTTCCTACTTCGATTAATTTATCCCGGATCGGCAGCCATTGGCTACTGGCAAAGTTGAGCCATTCATTTACCAAGGCTCTCACTTCCTTAGCCTGGCTCTGAACATCGGAATAAACAATCACATTTTTGAATTCGAGGCGTACACCCTCTAAACTACGATAGCCGGACAGCCATTGATTGAATGATGATTGCAAATCTGGTGGTTGGGGCGGTAAAAAACCTCTCAGGTCTTCTGGTTGATTAGATATGATCAATGTAACATCGAATTCCTGGTCATGACTTTTAGATAGTCTGATTTTTATTTTTGTCATCCCTGTCTCTTTACAACTTTACTACCTTACCTCTAGGTAGGTGGATAGGATTTACAGGACTTACGCGGTTAAGTTTATTTCGCCCCCCTAGCCCCCCAAATCTGGGGGGTACTGCTTAAAAGTCCCCCAAACTTGGGGGATTTAGGGGGCAAATGCGTAAGTCCTAATTTATAAAAACCTATCCTTATGAACCCGTGACCATAATACTTGTAATTAATAGTTTAAGTATTGTGAAATTAATCATGTGGCCAATATGACTTGTTTTGTTTATATATAGAGTGGAAATAGCGAAACTTTAACCAGTATTTATCTATATATAAACGCTTAATTTGCCATAGTTTTGGAAGCCGAAAAATTGGCGTGCGTTCGCGTAGCGTGGCCTACGGCCAATCCCATAAGACAAAATTTGCTGACTTTAGTCAATAAAGGCCAATTTGGCTTAATCGAATTGGCACTCTTAAGTCTGAAAACCAAACAAGATTAATCAATACTATAGCGGTTTTAAATTGGGTGAGGTAGCTCATCCTGAGTTTTAGGGAGCAGGGAGCAGGGAGCAGGGAGCAGGGAGCAGGGAAAAAATTCTGTGTACCTCATAACTATGGAAAACGCTATAGCCTTAGGAAGGCTACCTAGAGTTATTTAGTAATGATTAATATAGGATTTATAAACGATTTGTGAACATCCAGAAACCCACAATAATTGTTATTGTTGGCATCCTGCCTTGGTGATAGTTCACAACCTATTTATAATAGCTATAGGTAATGGGTAATAACCCATGAACTGAGGGATAACAGAAAAACGCTAATTATAACATAAATTATAGGGATTAGACTAATGGTATTAGGTCTTAGGTATAAGCAAAGCAGTTGACAGCCTCCGTGTTTGAGCCGGGGCTAGCAAACGATAGTCTTAAGCCTATTGCCTAAAACCTAGAGGGGTGCATCTCACTTTGGCAAAAATACTCCCACAATTGAGAACTCCTCTAACTATAGGAATAAAAAAAATCGGTCAAGCTCTGGTTAACTCCAATGCTTGACCGAATTCTATGGTATAAGCTTCCACAAGTACAGCTGAGCTGCACTCAAATCTAGATAACTCCTGATCAATTAGTACATTCTGATCGAATTAGTCAGCTATCAGCTATCAGTTATCAGTTATCAGCTATCAGCTATCAGCTATCAGCTATCAGTTATCAGTTATCAGCCAAAGGCTTGTGGCCAAGGCTGACCGCTGACCGCTGACCGCTGATAGTTGACCACAAAACAACCTTCTCCATTCATTGTCGCCAGGGCGTAAAACCCTGGCAAATTCCTATCCTAGTCTACGTAGAAGTATCGAATCAAAAAGGTCATAACCTCACCAGGCTTTCCGGTAGGCTCCGGAGTGCTCCACTCATCAGGATAGGCGTATTTAAGGGAATAAATGGCATAAATTGTCTTCTTAACCGCTTCAGGAGAACCGACCAATATGTGCTTGGCTTTTTTAAATTTGCGACCTGGGTTTTCAGAGTTCGGATTTTGATCAGGGTTGGGATTAATGTTTTTGCTCATTGGAAACTATACCTTGAAACTGTGTATATTATTAATATATAAATAAATTAATCCAATGTCAAGGGGTTTAGGAATTTTTTTTTATTACGAAATATGAGGATAGTGTGGGAAGAGTGAGAAGTGTGGAGAGAGGGATAATAATAAAGATAAACTAGTTTTTATTTGTCTACATTTTTGATATAATTAATCATAATTAATCGTAGGGTGGGCAGTGCCTATGACTAATTTTCAACCTTTGGATAGGTTGACTAGGCACTGCCCACCGACAGACAATTAACTATAAAAAAGTAATCATAATTAATCGTAGGGTGGGCAGTGCCTATGATTAATTGTCAACCTTTGGATAGGTTGACTAGGCACTGCCCACCGACAGGGACTTAACTATAAAAAAGTAATCATAATTAATCGTAGGGTGGGCAGTGCCTATGACTAATTTTCAACCATTAAATAGGTTGACTAAGCACTGCCCACCGACAGACAATTAACTATAAAAAAGTAATCATAATTAATCGTAGAGTGGGCAGTGCCTATGACTAATTTTCAACCTTTAGATAGGTTGACTAGGCACTGCCCACCGACAGACAATTAACTATAAAAAAGTAATCATAATTAATCGTAGGGTGGGCAGTGCCTATGACTAATTTTCAACCATTAAATAGGTTGACTAAGCACTGCCCACCGACAGACAATTAACTATAAAAAAGTAATCATAATTAATCGTAGGGTGGGCAGTGCATAAGACAAATTTTCAACCTTTAGATAGGTTGACTAGGCACTGCCCACCGACAGACAATTAACTATAAAAAAGTAATCATAATTAATCGTAGGGTGGGCAGTGCCTATGAGCAATTGTCAACCTTTGGATAGCTTAACTAGGCACTGCCCACCGACAGGTAATCATTATTAATCGCACTTGTCACCCCGTCAGCTCATCTACTTCTCCTGCGTCTGGGAGTTGGGGCTGGTGTAGTGGGTTGGTATGCCTTAAGTCCATGATCACCAGTAATAATCTCCACCTGGCAACCAGTTTTTGCGTAGAATTCTGCTACAGTTTTGATAGTAGCATCACCTATTGAAACTTTTTGTGCTGCGAGTTGAGACCATTCGACTGCTAATTTTTTCAGTCCTTGAGCGTCCCAAAGCACTGACTGATCCGTGAAAGCTGCCCAAGGTGTTTTTTCATCTGCTGCTTTTTCCATAATCTCAGCTAAAGCTTGGGCAGTTTCATACCTTTTTGTTCTAGCTTGAGCAATATGATTACCAGTTTCAATAATAGCAGCCAAGGGTAATACAAATGTTGTCGATGCTTTTTCTTCTTTTTCCAAAAGCTCAACAACTCGCTGTTTATTCCATCTATTATTACCAGATCCACAAGTCTCTTTTCCAGGAACTTCTAGGTAAACGCAGAGAATCGATGTATCGATAATCAGAACCTTCCTCATATCTATAGTGGCTTAGACTCAGAAATATTCCTTTCAATAGCTCCTTTAGTCACTAGGTTACCCAAGGAACCAGATGCCATTAATTTAGGTAAATTATCAATAGTTTCTAGAAGGGTGAGTGTGCTTTCTCCAGTTTCTGAATCCCGGTGTGCTACAACTACGAAGGGAATCATTTCTGGTCCTAAAGCATCTAGCAAAGCAGGATTGTGAGTAGTGACTAATATGTCAATTTTTCTCTTTTCTCCAATTTCTTTTAGCATGGTTATAAGCAGATGTAACCGAGATGGATGCAATCCATTGTCTACATCTTCAATTACTAATTGACTTCCTTCTGGTCGTGTGATCAGTGCGGTAATAATTGCTAAGAAATGCAGGGTTCCATCTGACATTCCTCGCGCATCAATTTCTGTAGTTTGACCAGCTTTCCATTCTTCCTTACAGTAGAGCATAGCATCTGTACCAAACTTTCCTACTGGTTCCGCCCAAACTTCCTGTATATCTCGTTCTGGCAGATATTTCAAGTAAGCAGACACCGTTGAGTCAAACTCCTCTTTTTGCTCTTTAGGTAATGCGGCTAGCACACCAGCAATATTAGAGCCATCACTCTCAATGCGATCAGAAAGGGGTGAATAGTTCCGCATTCTGCCAGGAATAGGATTAAAAATAAAAATATTTTCTATAATTGTACAAACCTTTCCAATTATATTTTTAATATCGGCATTAGAGTTTATTCCCCTAAGTATACTCAAAATAGAATTAGAACCTTTCCAGAAATTTATCAAAAAAAATTGTTCTTGCTCTAGCAATTTAATCTGAATACCTTTATCTTGAGTTCTAGGATAAGATATTTGGAACAAACTAGTTTGATTAAGGATTTGATTACTATCTGGTGAATAGACCAGGCGAATTAGAGATTCATTAGCTAACTGAACAAGTGGTTTGGTTTCTACTGTAATACTATAAAGGTAATCGGTTTCATCATCTTCTCCCTCAACCACAACTTTCAAGGTAAAGTTAGATTTTGGCTTGAGTGACGCCCACTCTACTCCACCTCGAATCCCAGGAAAAGCAGCATCCCCTGCCAAAGCCGATCGAATCTCCTTTCCAAAAACTATTCGTTTTAAAAATTCCAAAGCATCAATTAGATTAGATTTTCCACTAGCATTCGTCCCGATTAACACAGTCAGGGGATCAATCGGGAGTTCTGCATAACGGAAGCTTTTCCAATTTTCCAGGATAAGTTTCTTAAGCATTTCCTACCTCAAACCGTTCCCAGCCAGTGCCTTGATAACCAAAGGTGAACAGGTCTGGATGCAAAATTTCCGCTATCATTTCTACTGAATCGACTAGTCTTGGTCCTGGACGATTGAAATACGCATTACCATCAGTAACAAAAACCTTCCCCTGGCGTACAGCTTGCAAACTTGACCACTGCGAATGGTGAGCCATCTGTTGGGTTTCTTGTCTTGTGCGTTCCAAATCAAAGCCGCAAGGCATTACAATAATTACATCTGGATCAGCTTTGACTAAAGCATCCCATTCCAGATAAGGGGAATGTTTACCTAAAGCCCCAAACAGAGGATTACCACCTGCAATTGTCACTAATTCAGGAATCCAGTTACCAGCAGCCATCAGAGGATCAGTCCACTCGATGCAAGCAACAGTAGGGCGGTCATTTTCTGATATTTCTTGTGTCTTTTGCCTACAGGTTTCGACGCGAGACTGTAATTGGTTCAGTAGAGATTGTGACTCTACTCCCAGGATAACAGCAACTCGCTCAATATCTGCCCAAACCTCAGTTAGCATGTTTGGCTGCAAGGAAATTATCTGAGGCTGGCTATTAGTAAGGTTCGCAACTGCTTTCTCCACCACATCGAAGTTGACAGCACAGACATCACATTGATCTTGAGTAACAATGTGGGTTGGTTGCAATTGTTCTAAAACATCAGTTTTTACTTGGTAAATACTCAAGGCACGTTTTACCAAATTGTTTATATCATCATCAATCTCGGCACTAGGTTTGTCGCTGTTGATTTGGGCCTCGGTGCAGACAGGTCGATTTTTGATGGTTGCGGGATAGTCGCATTCGTGGGATCGCCCCACAATGGCATCAGCTAATCCTAAAGCTGCCACAATTTCCGTGGCACTGGGGAGCAGAGTAACAATTCTCAGGTTTTGTGAAAGCATAGTTTAGAGGTTGATAAGTTCAGGAGATCAATAGTCAATAATAGGGAGTAGGGAGTAGGGAGTAGGGAGTAGGGAGTAGGGAGTAGGGAGCGAACGCATATCTTGTAGGGTGCGTTAATGAAATGTAACGCACCATCTATAGCATAAAATGTAACGCACCATCTATAGCATGAAATATAACACATCATCTATTTGCATTGCTCAAAATAAACGAGTTAATAATACAATTAATGGCATAAAAAAACAAGTGCTTACGCCGATATTGTAGATTCGGTTGAGGGAAAAAAACTAACAAATAAGTTTATCATTATGTTATATTGAATAATAACATAATGATAAACTTATTAAGGAAAAAATCAAATGAAAATCAACACTTCCCTAGAGGAAAGGCTAACAGCAATAGAGGCTGCGATCGCGCAGTTACAGAAGCAAGTTTCGACCCCCCAGCCGATGAATTGGCTACAACAAATTACAGGCTCTTTTAAAGATGAACCGGCATTTGAGGAGGTGCTGGCTTATGGACGATCCATACGCCAAGGCGATGAATCTATGCTCGAAATTAGTAGGCTTTCGTAGGGTGGGCAAATGGACATGATTCCTAATTAAATTGCCAAACTTTCAATATTTGCCCACCCTACCATACTAGTCTGTTGTAGGGTGGGCAAATGGACATGATTCCTAATTAAATTGCCAAACTTTCAATATTTGCTACCCTACTTGTCAGGTGGGCAAAGGTCGATGATTCCTAATTAAATTGCCAAACTTTCAATATTTGCTACCCTACTTGTCAGGTGGGCAAAGGTCGATGATTCCTAATTAAATTGCCAAACTTTCAATATTTGCTACCCTACTTGTCAGGTGGGCAAATGGACATGATTCCTAATTAAATTGCCAAACTTTCAATATTTGCCCACCCTACCCCACTGATAGCTGATAGCTGATAGCTGATGGCTGACGGCTCAATACTTACAAATTATCCAACACCATAGTCCGTATATTGCCGAAATTCTGGTGCTTGAAACCCCAGCACAATATCGTCCTTCGCCACCCCTCGATCCACAAGTTCTTGGGCTACTCTCATTTCGGTCATATTTTGCTCAATCCAAATCTTTCCCTTCTTAATATCCATATGTAAAACACAACCATAGACCCGTCGATAGCCATCCCATCCCACAGTCATTACCATGTAGTGGTCTTGTTTGGTATCAAAAACCGTGTAGCAATCAATCACTCCATTAGCGATAGGAATGGCAGCATAATCGGTCAACAACGACTGAATGATATTGCGATAAGACTCTAGGTTATCCATTTTACAATTACCTCTTGACTCGGGTCATAAATGATTTGTTTAATCTGATATCTCTCTACTGAAATTTGTGCAAATTCTCGCTTAAAAAAAGCTTCATAAGCAATCACAGGCACTGCCAAATATAGAATCCGAGTTGGATCATTGATTTCTAAGGCAAGCCGATAATTCAAAAACTGTCCTAAGGCAGCATGGTAAGCTGTCAGTGGCGAATCACTCAAGAATGTTTTAATCTCAACAGCAATTTTTTCTTGGCCTCGCTCTGCTGCTAACAGTTGCTCCGCACCTAAATCAATTTCAAACTTGGTTCCGCCTACTTCCAGTCGCAACGGATCATCAGTAATCTTCCACTGCTCCTTTTCTAGAGCGATTATAACCGCAGCATGAAATTTATCTTTGGCTGCCATTGTTATCTTTTTATAGTTTACTTTCAATCATAGAACAATTCAGATTCCAGTGCGATCGCTAATAGTAGACCCCTTGCCAAAATAGTTTTATGGGTTACATTCAGCAGTCAGCAGTCAGCCTTGGCCTGTGGTTGATAGCGGAATTGCCTTGGTTTGATGATACAGATCTTGTAGCCAAAAGCGAGTGGAGGGAACCCCATCAGTGCCATTCGGCTATATCATGATGATGTGACTGTTAAAGATTTAGTCAAGCTCATGGGTAATCTACGACTAAGCCAAACCAGAAATACTCTAACTCCTGATCAGTCAATAGTATTAGCAAGTAGGAAGCCAACATACCACCCAATCGAGGAACTGCAAGGGATAATCGGCAACCGAGCACTGGGTAATCTAATTAAATCCCAGCAAGACTTATCTGGACAAGTTCATCGTTCCCAAGATCCTCTGTTGAGTAGTGTTTCCCCTGTTAGTGGGCAACCAATCCAGCGAATGCCAATGTTTAGGGGACTTTCCCATGAGTTAAGGGGCAATTGGTCCGATGGGAATTTGGTACAGCGTCAGGAAGAACCAGACCAGGAACTTCAGCCGAAACCGAGTATTTATGACCTGCAGCGATCGCCTCAGCCTCGCGCAATCCAACCTAAGGGCGACATGATCGGGAATCGCCAACATCCATCACTGGAGCAGCGCCCCAACCAAACAGGCTTACCCGATCGCCTCAAAACAGGCATTGAAAACCTTTCTGGCTACTTGATGGATGATGTGAGGGTCCACTATAGTTCAGCTAAGCCTGCCCAGTTGCAGGCAGCTGCATATACACAAGGGACTGACATTCATGTGGGGCCGGGGCAGGAAAAGCACCTCCCACACGAAGCATGGCATGTGGTTCAACAAAAGCAAGGGCGAGTAAAACCGACTCTGCAGTTTCAAGAAGTTGCCATTAATGATAATGCGGTTTTGGAACGAGAGGCTGATCAGATGGGTAAAACTGCCTTGCAATACCACTATCAAAATTCTGGGGTTCAGCTCAATCAGGACACTTCCAATTTATCCACTCAAACCAGCTATAGCAAGGTTGCACAATTACAGGGAGCGACAGAAAAAATAGAAGAAATAAGCAGTCGCGTGTCACCGTGGGCGACAGCACAGCCTGATTGCTTAAAAGTATCCAAACAATTATGGCATCATTTAAAGGCTGACCCTATAGAGGGGCAAACAGAGGTAAAACTTGCCAAATATGTTTGGTGGCGGGGAAAGGGGAATGATAAAGGAGGACGAATAATGACAACGGACGGCAAGCGAGAGATACTTACAGGTCAGAGTCATGTCGCTGTAAAAGCTACTATAGACAGCAGCACTTACATTATCGATGTTACTATCGGACAGTTTATGAAGCCAAAAGAAAGCCAGGTCTTTGTTGGAACGGTAGACGAGTGGGAGCAAAAATTGATGGATCTGACTGATGGGAGGAAAGACACGATAGAGCGCAACGCAGTTATTGCCGAAGGATTCGAGTCCTTTGCCAAACCTGAAACCCCGCTAGATGAAGAGCACTACGTCGATGAACTAACAGCGTTTAAGTGTAACCAGGTTCCTGGACAGACTACTAAATATAGAGACAAAAAGACAGGCAAACCAGGAGCGCGTAAATCTCTGTTTTCACTCTTGAGGAATAAACTAAATAGGAAAACCTGAAAACCCGGATAGAGACTATTTTAATGGTGTCTCTTCCCTCTAACACAGAGTATCCGGAAACCAATGGAACAGTCGTTTGGAGCAGATTTTAGTGGAGTCAGGGTTCACAGTGATACCCAATCTGGCATCACCGTGCCAAAACGGTAATATTGGACGCGGTTTGGCCGAAATCCTTGCCCAATAAGCATCTTAGCCACTGATTTTTCGGTAGCACTGGTTTTTTGTTCCCTATAGGTTAGGTAAACGGAAAATTCGGTATGGTAAATAGTTAAACAACAGCATTACATTGAGCTTAATTCACATCAATTTCATAGTATCGAAGCGATGAATATAACTCAGGCTTCAAAGATGCCAGGTATTCGACAAAGGATGTCTCTGATGCCAGGATGGACAACTGAAATTGTAATCTGTGCCCCACAGAAGTTTGTATGGGAGCAGGTCACCGACTTTGAAGCATACTCAGATTGGAATCCCTTTGTACTTCAGGCTTACGCACAGTTCGAGGCTGAAGGGACAATTTGCTTCAAGGAAAACCTTAAACAGTTTGGTCAACACTGGATCAAAGCTCAATTTTTATCTATTGACTTACCCAATTCCTTCGTTTGGCAAGGGCATTTTGGAACACCATTTCTGTTCAGTGTTCGTCACTCATTTATGTTTGAATCGATTAACGAACATCAAACCCGATTTACTCAAGTACATAAGAACTCCGGGCTGCTCATTCCTTATCTAGCTTGGCGAGGTGTCTATTGTATCAGTTATCAAGGTTATCTCAATTATAATCAGGCGCTCAAAGAGCGATGTGAGAGTAGAGTAGCAGATTTGTAATCTAATACAATCTAAGCTGAGTTTGGGTAAGGGTTTCAGCCTTAGATTACAATTTTCCCGTTTCGGCACGGTGATGCCAATCTGACCGGTTGAATCAATCAATTCAGGCTCGTGCTTTTACCACAGGTAAAGATATCTTCTTTGGGCAGGGGGAATATAACCCTGGAAGCTCTTGTAGGGTGGGCAAATGGACATGATTCCTAATTAAATTGCCAAACTATCATAATTTGCCCACCCAAGCCTACAGTGCGATCGCGTAGCGTGGCCTACGGCCAATCGCTCTTGTAGGGTGGGCAAATGGACATGATTCCTAATTAAATTGCCAAACTATCATAATTTGCCCACCCAAGCCTACAGTGCGATCGCGTAGCGTGGCCTACGGCCAATCGCTCTTGTAGGGTGGGCAAATAGACATGATTCCTGATTAAATTGCCAACTATCATTATTTGCCCACCCTACCCCTGCTCTGTTGTTGCTTGGGTTAACTAGTGCGATCGCGTAGCGTGGCCTACGGCCAATCGCTCTTGTAGGGTGGGCAAATGGACATGATTCCTGATTAAATTGCCAACTATCATTATTTGCCCACCCTACCCCTGCTCTGTTGTTGCTTGGGTTAACTAGGAGAGCTAAGCCACGTTGGTACGGATGTAGCGCGGTCTTAAAGTGAACCTCATCAGTGCGATTCGGCTATATCATGATGATGTGACTGTTAAAGATTTAGTCAAGCTCATGGGTAATCTACGACTAAGCCAAACCAGAAAGACTTTAACTCGAGATCAGTCAATAGTATCAGGAAGTAGGAAGCCAACATACCACCCCATCGAGGAACTGCAAGGGATAATCGGCAACCGAGCACTAGGTAATCTAATTAAATCCCAGCCAGACTTATCTCGACAAGTTCATCGTTCCCAAGATCCTCTGCTGAGTACTGTCTCCCCTGTTAGTGGGCAATCAATCCAGCGAATGCCAATGTTTAGGGGACTTTCCCATGAGTTCAGGGGCAATTGGTCTGATGGGAATTTAGTGCAGGCGAAGCTGACTATTGGTGAAGCTGGGGATAAGTATGAACAAGAAGCCGACCGAGTAGCATCGGAAGTAGTAAGACAAATTAACGCACCAGTTACTAGTCACAGCACTCAACCAGACTCGATTCAAGCTCAAGGTCAGCAAGATGAACTGATGAGGAAACCAATGGTGCAGCTTCAATCCAACGAAGGTGCAATGGCGGCTACCCCAAAGTTAGAAAGCTCAATCCAACAGGCAAGGGGGTCGGGGATGCCCATCGCCGAGAGTATTAGGAAACCAATGGAACAGTCGTTTGGGGCTGATTTTAGTCGGGTGAAGGTTCACAGTGATGCCCAATCTGACCAGTTGAATCAATCCATTCAGGCTCGTGCTTTTACCACAGGTAAAGATATCTTCTTTCGGCAGGGGGAATACAACCCTGGGAGTCGAGGAGGGCAGGAGTTAATTGCCCATGAGTTAACCCATGTGGTGCAGCAAACTGGGGGGCAAATCCAGTGTAAGTCTCCGAGTGATAGTGTGCCGAGTTCTCCAACATTCCAGGTACACTTAGAGCAGAATAAAACTCTACAGCGGGCACCAAGCAAAAAAAAATACCCGAAAGAAGAACACCCGAAAAAATGGACGGATTCTCCAAATTGGCTTTCAATACATGACATACCCTTGGAGGAAGCAACGCCGAGAATTAAACCGGAAGTTTTAAAGCAACTTGGGTTCGGCAATAAAGATGTTCATAAGCAGTTCCAAAAATACTTTCAAGATATATACCTCAAAAAAAGAGGTGTCAATAAGCTCCTAAGTATTAATGAGCTAAATGTGATTCAAAATATTGCTAACGATGAAGAGGGCAAGAAATATCTAGAAAGCTTACAAATGTTTTCTTTGGAAGAAGCTAAAGAATACTTAAGAAAAAAGAGTGAGAATGACTGGCTCAAACTACATCCCAATCAAAGACTAATTGTGGCTAGCCTAGCTTGGCTATGCCGCTCAAACACTCAACTATTACAAGAACTTAGTCTCAACAAAGAGTACTTATTTAAAACTCGTCCTTATCAAATGGCTTTACATTTCAAAGCTAATCAGCCAGGAGGTAATGAGTATCTGGATGAAATTCGGAGTAACACTGCTCAAGTTTGGCAAAATACCCTTGAATTAGGGGAAAAAGGGAGTGATAAAAAAGCCATAATTATTGAAGAAGCCAAGAAGCGTCAGCAAGAAATACATCAATACGGTAAGGCGAAAGGTAGGAAGGTTGATCTAGGTGAGGCGATTGAAAAACATACAAAAGCCATAGGGGTGCTTAAAAAAGTATTTTTACTCATGCAAGCTGGATTAAAAGAATGTACTGATATTGGAACCGAGGGTAACTTGCCTAGATATGAGAAGTGGTCGGAAAATGTTGCTACCGCCCTATCTCATGGTGGCAGAGTCAATATTGTAATTCCTAAGCTAGCGAAAAAAAGTGAAGCAGGCGTAAGAGACCCCTATGCCTTACTCAATTGGCTTGGTGTAACTCAAGCAGGAAAAATAGACGAAAGTATCGGAGCGTTTAAACGTTCTTTCGGTACACACTTTATGAAAAGGTCGAGGCAGGAAGAAAAAGTTCGAGAGCAGGGAGGAAAGCTAGCAGCAATTAAAAATAAAATTTATGGAACAGAACTTTATGGCATAAATTTAGCTGTTGGTGGTATTGGTAAGACAGATTTCAACAGTGATATAATTTTGCCAGATGGAGCCCACGGACATTTGCTGATTGTTTTTCGACCTCCAACTACAGAAAAATTCGGAGCTCTAGAGGTTGGAGTAGAAACAACTGCTCCAGGTGGTGCGAGTAACGAGGGATACGTTCATAACTGGAAGTCAACAGAAGCCACCGCAAACCCTCTATCTAGTGCGGGAGGTGCTAAAGCTGAAAAACACGGCAAAGGAAAGCTGGATTGGAATCGCCTCAGTATAGTTTCTCTCGACGAGATAGATCAAACTACAGTAGTAGCAAAGGAAATGGAAAATTGGCTTGACACATTGGAAAGACTAAAAGCTTTCTATGATTTATTGGAAAAAAATGAAAAAATAAGTATTCAAGACTTAGTTGGTAAACGAGATAATTTTAGGGGTAAAATCACCTCATAATATACAAACTATTAAATATTTCGTAAAACTCATGGGTAATCTACGACAAAGCCAAACAAAAAAAACACTCACTTCTCAACAGCAACAACCATCACCTAGTACCAAGCCAGAGCTCCACCCCATAGAAGAATTGCAAGGGATAATCGGCAACCGGGCACTAGGTAATTTAATTAAATCCCAGCACCAAAACTCTCACTCAGAAGTTGGTTCCCAACAGAAAGTTGCTCGAACTATTGACCCTCTGCTGAGTAGTCTTTCCCCTGTTACTGCACAGTCAATTCAGCCAATGCCAATCTTTAGGGGACTTTCCCATGAATTAATGGGCAATTGGCAGCAGGGCAATCCAGTGCAGGCGAAGCTCACCATTGGTGAAGCTGGGGATAAGTATGAACAAGAAGCTGAGCGAGTAGCATCGGAAGTAGTGGACCTGAATAACACACCAGTTTCTAGTTTGTCAACTCAACATGAGTCGATTCAACGTCAAGACGAAGAAAGCACTAGCGATAGTAGCACGATTCGAGCGCTAGCCCAGGGCAAGGTAATTTTCGCGGGTTGGTACAATGGTTGTGGCAATACAGTTAAGATTGATCACGGCAATGGTTTGGTGACACGCTATGCTCATAACCGTAAACTATATGTGAGCCAGGAACAGGTGGTGCAGCAAGGGGAACCAATCGCAGCAGCTCGCTCTAAAGTTCGTTCTACTGCTCCTCACCTCCACTTTGAAGTCCGTATGCATAAGACACCATCATCTCCAAGTATCTACATCAGAAGGCAATGTTTTGAATACAGCTAACAAACCCAAATCCTTCAAACGCTTACATTATCTGAATAATTTATAGTTTATTTAAAAAATTTTATGTTAATTTAACCAAAGTTTTATTAGCAGATGAATTACTAGTGACAAGGGCTATTGGCATAAAACTTTCTATAGCCTTGGCAACATTGATATCCAGTCGAGAGCAGCACAAAGGAATTAGTTTTACTCATCGCGATCGCTCCGGTTCTCCCATATTTCTATCACTCCCACAATCCCTTTGACCTGAAAGGCTATATGATTATTACACTGTGACTTTTGCCGACTCTTAATTTAAGCAAGCTCATGGGTAATCTACGACAAAGCCAAACTAAAAAAACACTAACTTCTCAACAGCAACAAGAGTGCGTACCCTTTTGTAGGGTGGGCAAATGGAGATGATTCCTAATTAAATTACCAAACTATCATAATTTGCCCACCCTACCCCTGAGGTGAGCAAATCCACTACCGTCTACCCTGTTGTTAATTGGTTTATCGGTTAAAATTGTAGAGCAAGTTAAAAAAATCTTAACCTGCTGAATAGGTGACAAGTGCGATCGCCTGATTTTGTAGGGTGAGCAAATTAGCATCAGAGCTGATGACATGATCAAATTCCCAAAATTTGCCCACCCTACCCCTACCTGGCAAAATTGGAGACAACCCTGAAATGGTACAATCACAACCTAAAATACTGACATTGGAGGAGTTTCTGAAACTACCGGAAACAAATCCTGCTAGTGAGTACCTTGATGGAAAAATTGTTCAGAAGCCCATGCCTCAAGGAAAACATAGTCGTCTTCAAGGAGAACTAATACCCGCAATCAATAGTTTGGTAAAACCTAAAAAAATTGCTTGCGCTTTTCCTGAATTACGTTGTACCTTTGGGGGTCGCTCAATAATACCTGACATTTCAGTATTTCTTTGGAACCGAATTCCCTGTGATGATAATGGAGAAATTGCCAATGTATTTAACCTGACTCCAGATTGGACTATTGAAATCTTATCTCCAGACCAAAGTCACACAAAAGTAACCAAAAATATTCTTCATTGCCTCAAGCATGGAACCCAGATCGGTTGGTTGATTGACCCAGAGGAAAAAACTGTGTTTGTTTACCATTCTAAACAAGAAATTGAGGTATTCGAACAACCCGATATGTTACTTCCTGTACCATCTTTTGTGAGTGAGCTAAATCTGACAGTTAAGGATTTATTTGCCTGGTTATTACTGTAACTATGGAGTCCTATAGCATTTTTATTTTATATTTTGTAGGGTGGGCTATAGCATTTTTATTTGAGTTATGAACATAGGATTGATGCTAAAAGGGAACAGGGAACAGGGAACAGGAAACAGTAGGAAACAGCTCCGAAGAGTTTTTAATGTTAGTGCGTACGCTCTTGTCTGGTGGGCAAATGGGCATGATATTTGATCTAATTGCCAAACTCTCGTTATTTGCCCACCCTACCCTACTTTTTCAAAAACACTCTTCGGCAATAGAAAGCTAATATCATTTTATAACATTTACCCTGAATAAAAATCTCCCCCATCTCCTAATCTCCCTATCTCCCCCTCTCTCCACCCTCCCCACACTTCTTTTAGTTATAGATTTACCAATATGAGATGCACCCTTCAATCTTCTGGCTCTACACCCATTGCTCGCAATTGAGCTGCTAGACGTTCAGCTCGTTGATGTTCTCGTTCAGCTCGTTGACGTTCTTGTTCAACTAGCTGTCTTTCTTTCTCAACCGGTGTAGGAATCCAATTTCCGGCTGCATCGTACCAACGCAACCAAAGTCGGTTTAACTCTTGATAGTTTCCTGACCACAATCCTAAACCTAATTCTATTTCTGGAAGCCAGAATTTGTCACGGTTGAGAATCACTTCCCGATAGCTATTGCGCACTAACTCAAACAAGCGTAGTTTATTGCTATTACCATCGAAGACTACGTAATAGGGAATCCGTAGCATCCGTTCGTAAACTTCCCATTTAGTTGGGGGTTGGTTGGCTTGTGGCCTAACTTCTCCTAAGTCTTCTTTCTGTGTACTTGGAGAAAGGAATTCGATGGCAATAAAAGGAGCTACTCCTTCCTGCCAGATCACGTAACTCAACCGGGATTCTCTTTGTTCGTACAAACGATCCACTCCCAAGACAGCAAACCAATCGGGACGTTTATACCAAGTAGGATGTTTCAGATTGTAGTAAATATTCAGATCGCTAGCAACGAGAATTTGGTTTCTAGGATAATTGGGGGGGAAAAACGTTTTTTCCAGTAAGTCTGCTTGCCATATATGGTATTGATCTGGCAATCCTGAATCCTCCTTTTCCTCGCTAGGTAGATCGTACATTGTCGGTAGGATTTCTTTCGGGGGTCGGGGTGGATCGGTTTGTTGATACATAAGCAAAGGGAGTAGGGAGTAGGGAATAGGGAGTAGGGAACAGGGAACAGGGAACAGGGAACAGGGAACAGGGAATAAAATTCCCACAATTCCTACACGGATTGCTATAACTTCGATTTTAGATTTTATATTGATGATTGGGTCTACGTTGGTGCGCCCCTACTCGTGGATTCGCGCTAACCCTTGGTTTTGCCAAAGTGCGTTCGCGAAGCGTGACCTACGGTCAATCGCTCAACTCAGGTGGGCAAATGGACATGATCACTGATCAAATTGCCAAACTCTCATTATTTGCACCCTACTAGCAGATTAAAGCAATAGCTGAGCCAGTATAGCGTTTTTTAACCTAATGAGGTACACATGATGTTTTCTGTCTTCCCTATTCTGACTCTACTTATCCCTGCTCCGAAGTCCCTGTTCCCTGTTCCCTGTTCCCTGTTCCCTTGCTATAATCCATGATTAACCAAACCCAGGTATTCCCTCCCAACCCCCAATTTCAGCAACTCTTTCTGCTGTTACAGCGCTTAGACGGACTGCTAGAACAAGCTTTAGCCGCTGCCCAAGATACCTATGGTTCCATGGCTGCAACTAATCCCTATCGGGGGATGCAAGTTGACCAGGAAGAAGTGGAACAGTTGCTGACTCATCCACCAGGAACACCAGTATTGCAGGTAGATACAGAAACATCACAGGAGTTCCCCTCTGATGCTATCCTGGAAGGCTCATCTCTAGCATGGCTGCAAGAAACCTTTGCCCTCTCTGCCTTTGATGTCGATATTATTGCGATCGCTCTCGCTCCAGAACTAGACCGGCGCTATGAACGCATTTATACCTATCTCCAAGACGATATCCGGTGTAAACGACCCACTGTGGATCTCGTCCTGAATCTGCTCTGTCCAACTGGGGAAGCGAAACTGGCGCGGCGTAGTCACTTTACCCCGGAAGCTCCTCTCCTACGTCATAGTCTACTACACCTGGTCTCGGACCCTAATCAGCTCCAGCCTACTCTGCTCGCTCACAATCTTAAACTGGATGGGCTAGTCCTGGCTCTGCTGTTGGGAGAAACAGGATTAGATCAGCGATTAGAACCCTTCTGTAGGTTAATTGAGCCGACTATTTCCCTGGAAGAACTACCGTTACATCAGGAAGTAAAGCAGGCTTTATTAACAATAGTTGTCGAAGATTGGCAAGCAAGCAAACCCCTGGCACTGTATTTTGAGGGTGCAGATACCAGTGGTAAGTACCGTACCGCCCAAGCTCTGGCCAGGACTGTGCAAGCACCATTGCTAACAGTAAATTTAACTCGGATTGTAGAAGCCAAAGCTGAGTTGGAGCCAACCCTGAAACTAGCTTACCGTCAAGCCTGGTTTCAGAAAGCTTTACTTTACCTAGAAGGACTAGAAACTCTACAACAAACTATAGAAAGTTCGGAGAATTCCAGTCAATATTTATCTGTGCTAAAAATCATAGCAGACCATCAAGGAATTACTATCCTCGCTGGTGAAAAACCCTGGAGGCCAGAGAAAACGATAGCAATCGGAATCGTTACCGTTCCTTTTCCTATCCCTGAGTTTACCGTTCGTCGCTGTTGCTGGCAGAATCAACTAACCGCAGCCGGTATTTCCCTAGACGGACCAGAGCTAGATGCGTTATGCGATCGCTTCCGCCTCAATTCCGAGCAAATTACCGATGCCGTGATCGATGCCTGTAATCGAGCCCGTTGGCGTATTGCAGGGGAACATGTAGATACGGGACATGTTCCATCTGGCAACAAAGGAACAGGGGAGAATAGAATCGTTTCCTCTTCCCACACTCCCCACACTCCCCACACTCCCCACACTCCCCACACCTCCCCCACTCCCCACACTCCCCACACCTCCCCCACTCCCCACACTCCCCACACTCCCCACACTCCCCACACCTCCCACCCTCCCCACACTTCCCCCACTCCCCACACTCCCAACCTCCCACACTGCCTTCAAAAACCCACCTTGTCCGAACTATTTGCAGCAGCCCGTGCCCAATCTGGTCATCAACTAGGTTCCTTGGCACGTCAGATTCAGCCTAAGTACAGCTGGGATGATATTGTCCTGCCAGCTAATCAAAAGGCTCAGTTGCGGGAAATTTGTAATCAAGCCAAATACCGACAGCTAGTGTGGGAAGAGTGGGACTTCCAGAGCAAGCTTTCCCTGGGCAGAGGACTGAATGTGATGTTTTCTGGGCCACCAGGGACTGGTAAAACCATGGCAGCGGAAATTATTGCCCACGAATTAGAGCTTGACCTCTATAAGATTGACCTGTCCCAAGTGGTCAGTAAGTATATCGGGGAGACAGAAAAAAACCTCAATCGCATTTTTACAGCTGCTGCCAATGCCAACGCCATTCTCCTGTTTGATGAAGCAGATTCGCTTTTTGGCAAGCGCTCTGAAATTAGCAGTGCCCATGACCGCTACGCCAATATTGAGGTTGGCTATCTCCTGCAAAAGATGGAGGAGTACGAAGGAGTGGCGATTTTGACCACCAACCTACGGACTAATATGGATGATGCCTTTGTCCGGCGATTACGTTTTATTATTGAGTTTCCTTTTCCTAATCTCAAAGACCGCCGCCGGATCTGGGAGCAAATCTGGCCTAGTCGTGTACCTCGCTCCGAGGAACTGGATTTAGATTTTATCGCCCGTCACTGCGAGATTGCTGGGGGCAATATTCGTAATATTGCTCTAGCTGCTGCTTTTATAGCAGCAGATGATGGTGGAATTGTCAAGATGAATCACCTGCTGCGTGCAGTCCGGCGAGAGTATCAGAAGATGGGAAAAGTGTTAATAGAGGGTGATTTTGGTCAGTATGCTGGGCTGATGTGATCATTGGTAATAACTCAAATAACTGTGCAACCGATTCACTAAGCACTGATAACTTGTATATATTTTTGTTACGGAGAAGAGTTAAGGGACAGTTTCTATTCTAAAGTTGATACTTGGTAAGTCAAATGGCTGATTGACCTCAGTCAATTTGCCAATGATTTGGCGACCTGCGCGCTTAAGTGGGGATATCCGATGATTCACGATCTGGATAAAACGTTGGAGGAATTGCTCAAGAGCGAACTCCCTCCTGACCTAATCTCCCCAGGGAGTGGTACAGCAGTTACGATTAGCTTTGCCACACCGGACAAGGATTTTAGTGTTAAGCCAGCGATTAATCTTTTTCTTTATGATGTGCGTGAGAATCTGGAGTTACGCAACACCACCTGGTCAACTGAACGCAGTAACGGTAGGGCGACCAAAAGGCGTAATCCAGTACGAGTGGATTGCTCTTACCTAATCACCGCTTGGTCTGCTCTTACAGGTACAGGTAATGGTCAAAGACCAGAACAAGAAGAGCACCAATGGCTGGGGGAGGTAATGAAAGTGCTACTGCGTCATCGTATGATTCCAGCGGCTGTATTACAGGGAAACCTCAGGGGGATGGAACCTCCGATCAGGACAGTTAGTCTGAGTCAGAGCAACCTACAAAGTTTGGGGGAATTCTGGCAAGCAATGGGAGGAAAGCCCAGACCAGCATTGAACTACACCCTGACTATGGCTGTGGAAGTCGATGATCCGGTTGACGCAGGAACTTTGGTAACCGATATGAGGATTGGGTGAGGGTAGGCAACAGGCAACAGGCAACAGGCAACAGGAGACTCGTATCTATGGTGTTTATTTGATTTAATATGCAGTTTAAATGCACAACAGCTTACTACTCTCAAAGTCCCCCGCCCCCCTAACCCCCCAATACTGGGGGGAATTAGCGGATGCTTCGCTTTTTGACAGAGGGGGACCCACGGGGGCAATGGGTAAATCCTGTAGTTGACTAAGGAGATTTTGCTGGTGTCAAATCAGATCAGGTTGGAGGCAATCCGCCATCGGGTCGCCATCGCCGGGCAGGTTAAAGATGCCCAAACTCAGCAGGTGATTCCAGGAGCAGTGGTCGAGATTGCCGATATGCCCGAAAGCTTCAAAAGCAAGATAGATCTGCTAGCTGGCCTGTACGGAGATGACTGGGAAAAGAGGGTCAACGGACCTGACCGCACTCGTACCAGAGTTGACGGCTATTTTTACTTTCAGGATCTCCCTGATGGGCTATATACCTTGACGGCTTCCTTGGCAGGTGCAGGTACTCGCTATAGTGATGACCCAACCATCAAAACTATACCGCCTGGTTCTGATGCGGAATCCGATCAGACCGAGGTTCAGGTGTCATCAGATCCAGAAACTGGTGCGATCGCCATACCTACAGTTAATTTCTATTTCCAACCAACTGCTCTATTGGGTAACGTCACCAACTCAGACGATGAAGCTGTGGTTATGGCCAAAGTTGAAATTGAGGGGAGTGGTGAGTATACTTTTACTGACAACGATGGCAACTATCTCCTGAGTAGTCTGGAAGGATCTAGGAATACATCAAGTCCTCGCCAGGTTATAGTTAAGGTTGTTGCCCAAGGCTACCAGCAAGAAACCTCTCAACTTGTAGACTTGAACCAAGGGCAAGTGACCACGCACAATTTCTCTGTGATCAGAGTAAATTAAGTAGAAATAGTAAATGAAGTAAAAAGTATTTGGGGTCATATACAATAGTTAGATAACCTTGCTGAAATCGAGGCTTTGATTTGATTGATTCAAGGAGTTAAAAAGAATGCCAACCTAATTTATGCCTAGGTGTCTAGGTTGAGGAAATCCCCTCTGGTTCTGCTCCAAACTTAGTGACTTTAACCAAGGGCAATAACCAAGGGCAAGTGGCCACTAAATATTTTTCTCTCACCAGAAAAAATAGGGTAGGAAGCATCTAGTTATCTCAACCGAAAAGTTAGAGAACTTTGCTGAAATCGAGGCTTTGATTTGATTGATTCAAGGAGTTAAAGAGAATGCCAACCTATTTATCGCCCGGTGTATACGTTGAAGAAGTAGCCTCTGGTTCTGCTCCCATCGCTGGCGTAGGAACTAGTACCGCCGGTTTTATTGGTAGAATACCAGACTCAATTGACATTCCAGAACCCAACCCAAACTATGACCCAAGCCAACCCACCGATGAAACTACCAATCCAACTTATATTACAACCCCTTTTGCCCCTGTAAAAGCTGGTGAAGTCAAACTATGTACTAACTTTAGCGAGTTCAAAAAATTCTTTGGCAACTTCTCATTTAATTCATATCACCGTTATCTAGTCCACGCCGTCTATGGATTTTTTAACAACGGCGGTACTCGCTGCTACGTGGTGCGGGTTGCAGAGAGACATCACATTACGGCTGAGTTTCTAGAAGAAACATTTGGAGCTATTGACGAAATTGCTATGGTTGCCGTTCCTGGTATTGCCAACGTCAATATTAACAATGCCATCATCACTCACTGTCAGAATACTCAGGACCGCTTTGCTATCTTAGATAGTCCAAGAGATTGGGATGATGATACCTGGAAGACGATGCAACCAGGGGATGAAAATCTCCCAGGCAGATCGGATTATGCCGCTTTTTATTTCCCCTGGATTAAAGCATTTGATCCAGCCTATAAGATAAACAACCCGAACACTGATGCTGTGTTCAATGTACCGCCCAGTGGTCATTTAGCTGGGATCTATGCTCGGGTCGATCAACAACGAGGAGTCCACAAAGCCCCAGCTAATGAAACTATACGAGGAGCATTGGGTCTACAGTACAACATCACCAAAGCCCAGCAGGATGGACTCAACCCCCAAGGCATCAACTGCATCCGCAATCTCAACGGTAATATCCGAGTCTGGGGGGCACGTACCCTCGGTGGTGATGCCAATGGTGAATTTAAATACATCAACATCCGTCGTCTATTCAATTATCTGCGAGAATCAATTGATCAGGGCACTCAATGGACTGTGTTTGAACCGAATAATCCGGAACTGTGGAGTAAGATTACCCGCAATGTCAATGCGTTCTTAACTAATGTCTGGAGTACAGGGGCATTATTTGGCAATACACCAGAGGAAGCTTTCTACGTCAAATGTGATGAAGAAACCAATCCCCCAGAAGTCAGAGATTTGGGTCAGGTGGTAACAGAAATTGGAGTAGCAGTAACCAAGCCAGCGGAATTTGTTATTTTCCGCATCAGTCAATGGTCAGGTAGTCAGTAGGGGCGCACCGCTGTGCGTTTGTACAAGAAGCGTAGGCACTTTGCTGAGATCCAGCCTTTGATTTAACTATTTCAAGGAATTTAGAAAATGCCAACCTATTTATCACCAGGAGTATACGTTGAGGAAGTAGCCTCTGGTTCTGCCCCCATCGCTGGGGTAGGAACTAGTACTGCCGGTTTTATTGGTGCCTTTGCAGACTCAATTAACATTGTAGAACCCAACCCAGACTATGACCCAAGCCAACCTATTAATAAAAAAACCAATCCAGCTCATATTACAACCACTTTTTCCCCTGTAAACGTTGGTGAGGTCAAACTATGTACTAACTTTAGTGAGTTCAAGAAGTTCTTTGGCAACTTCACATTGGGGGCAAATCAGAATAAGCTAGTTCATGCCGTCTATGGATTTTTTAACAACGGCGGTACTCGCTGCTACGTGGTGCGGGTGCTGAATAAAAACATAAGTCATATTACAGCTGAGTTTTTAGAAAAAAAATTTGGATCCATTGACGAAATCGCAATTGTCGCTGCTCCTGGTATTACTGACAAAAATGTCAGCGATGCCATCATCACTCACTGTCAGAATACTCAGGACCGCTTTGCTATCTTGGATAGTCCCAGCGATTTAGATGGGTCGAAGACTATGCAACCGGGAGATGACAATGTCCCAGGCAGATCCGATTATGCCGCTTTTTATTTGCCCTGGATTCAAGTCTTTGATCCCGCTACCAAAATGGAAAACCCCAACGGCGATGGTCTGATCTATGTACCTCCTAGTGGTCATTTAGCTGGTATTTATGCTCGGGTCGATCAACAACGAGGAGTCCACAAAGCCCCAGCTAATGAAACTATACGAGGAGCATTGGGTCTACAGCACAATATCGGCAAAGCCGAACAGGGGGAACTTAACAAACACGGCATCAACTGCATCCGCAATCTCAACGGCAATATCCGAGTCTGGGGGGCACGTACCCTCGGTGGTGATGCCAATGGTGAATTTAAATACATCAACGTCCGCCGCTTGTTCAATTATCTGCGAGAATCGATAGATGAGGGCACTCAATGGAGTGTGTTTGAACCGAATAATCCCGAACTGTGGAGTAAAATTACCCGCAATGTCAATGCGTTCTTAACTAATATGTGGAGTACAGGGGCATTATTCGGCAATACACCAGAGGAAGCTTTCTACGTCAAATGTGATGAAGAAACCAATCCCCCAGAAGTGAGAGATTTGGGTCAGGTGGTAACAGAAATTGGAGTAGCAGTGGCCAAGCCAGCGGAATTTGTTATTTTCCGCATCAGTCAATTGTCAGGTAGTCAATAGCGGCGCACCGCTGTGCGCCCGTACCAGAAGCGTACGCACTTTGCTGAGATCCAGCCTTTAATTTAACTATTTCAAGGAGTTTAGAAAATGCCAACCTATTTATCACCCGGTGTATACGTTGAGGAAGTAGCCTCTGGTTCTGCTCCCATCGCTGGCGTAGGAACTAGTACTGCCGGTTTTATTGGTACAATACCAGACTCAATTGACATTCCAGA
Source organism: Moorena sp. SIOASIH (assembly GCF_010671925.1). GTDB lineage: Bacteria > Cyanobacteriota > Cyanobacteriia > Cyanobacteriales > Coleofasciculaceae > Moorena. The sequence continues at coordinate 227,010 of NZ_JAAHIH010000003.1, forward strand.
ACCTAACCCAAACTATGACCCAAGCCAAGACATAGATCCAACCAATAATCCAGCTCATATTACAAGCCCTTTTACATCTCCTGTTACTAGTGGTGAAGTCAAACTATGTACTAACTTTAGTGAGTTCAAGAAGTTCTTTGGAGACTTCTCAACCGATCCCGGTCAACGTCAGCTAGCTCACGCCGTCTATGGCTTCTTTAACAACGGTGGTACTCGCTGCTACGTGGTGCGGGCAGCAGCAGAGAGTGAGATTACCGCTGACTTCCTAGAAAATACATTTGAGCCTATTGACGAAATTGCGATCGTGGCTGCCCCTGGCATTACCGACAGCAGTGTTCTCGATGCCATCATCACTCACTGTCAACAGAAGACCCAGGATCGCTTTGCTATCTTGGATAGTCAGGAAAATTTGGATGGTACTTGGAAGACCATGCAACCAGGGGATGGCAATGTCCCAGGCCGATCCGATTATGCTGCTTTTTACTTCCCCTGGATTCAAGTCTTCGATCCAGCCACAAATACACAGAATCCCAAAGGGGATGGTCTGCTGTATGTACCGCCTAGTGGTCATCTCGCCGGTCTCTATGCCCGCGTCGATACACAACGAGGAGTCCACAAAGCCCCAGCCAATGAAACAATATTAGGAGCATTGGGTCTGAGGTACAACATCAGCAAAGCCCAGCAGGATGGACTCAACCCCCAAGGCATCAATTGCATCCGTAATCTCAATGGCAATATTCGAGTTTGGGGAGCACGCACCATCGGTGGTGATGCCAATGGAGAGTTCAAGTACATCAACGTCCGTCGTCTATTCAATTATCTGCGGGAATCCATTGACGAAGGTACTCAGTGGATTGTATTTGAACCCAATAATCCTGAACTTTGGGCGCAGATTACCCGCAATATTAATGCTTTCCTGACCAATGTCTGGAGTACGGGGGCTTTATTTGGCAATACACCAGAAGAAGCCTTTTACGTCAAGTGTGATGAAGAAACCAATCCCCCAGAAGTCAGAGATTTAGGTCAGGTAGTAACAGAAATTGGTGTGGCAGTGACCAAGCCAGCTGAATTTGTGGTGTTCCGCCTTAGCCAGTGGGCAAGTCCTAGTGGTAGCTAGGCCACTAGGGAATAGGGAATAGGGAATAGGGAGTAGGGAGTAGGGAGCGGTGCGCTTTCCGTTGGCGAATTAAATTCGCCACGGGTCGCACCTCTGCACCGCTTTGCGTCAATTCTTGTCCACTGTTCCCTGTTCCCTGTTCCCTGTTCCCTGTTCCCTGTTCCCTGTTCCCTGTTCCCTGTTCCCTGTTCCCTGTTCCCTGTTCCCTGTTCCCTGTTCCCTGTTCCCGACTTCTGCAAGAAGTCTATTAAACTATGGTAACTTCCCAGCAACTGACACCGGGTGTCTACCGAGAGGAAATATTCCCTAAACCAGGACCTGGACTCCTCACAGGTGTACCCGCATTTCTAGGATTTGCCGAGACTGGACCAATTAACTCCCCCCAACAAATTACCCTGTGGTCTCAATTCACAGAAACCTTTGGTCAGCCTCTAGCTGACGGTTACCTGGGTTACGCTGTACGTGGCTTCTTTGAAAATGGTGGCAGCTTGTGCTTAGTTGTGCGGCTAGAAGACACAGTTTCTCTGACAGAAGCACTGGGAGGACCGGGAGATGATAGTGGGGGACTAGAAGCGATCGCATCCTTGAATGAAATCGATTTGGTCTGTGTGCCGGATCTAATGGCAGGAAACCCTAACCACGATGACGTGTTGAGGATGCAGAATGCTATCTTAGAACACTGTGATCGGCAAGGCGATCGCTTTGCCATCTTAGACTCGCTCCCTCCAGGAGCAGTACCAGTGACTCAGTCTATAGAGAGGGTAACAGAGCAAAGGTCGAAACTCCAGGGGAAAAGCGGTGCTTTGTATTATCCCTGGATTAAAGCTGAAAACGGTCCCGACTGGATGCCCCCCTGTGGTCACATTGCTGGAGTTTACGCCCGTAGCGACCAACAATTTGGCGTTCACAAAGCACCGGCAAATGAGACTATCGAAGGCATAGTCGATCTAGAGTTCAGTCTGACCAATCGCGAGCAGGACATTCTCAATCCCCTTGGGGTTAATTGCCTGCGGGCTTTTCCCGGACGAGGTATTCGAGTGTGGGGAGCACGTACTCTCAGTGAGGATGCAAATTGGACTTATGTCAACGTACAACGGTTATTTCTGACAGTGGGCAGATGGCTGGAACTGAACCTGATAGATATAGCTTTTGAGCCAAACGATCTGAGATTATGGGTCCAGATTGAACGAGAGTTAAGCGCCTATTTTGAAGACTTACTCGAACAAGGTGCTCTCAAAGGAACAACAGAACAGACAGCTTTCTACATTAAATGTGATGCTGAAACGAACCCACCAGAAGTAAGAGAAGCAGGGATGGTGGTCACAGAAATTGGTTTAGCACCTGCTATTCCTAGTGAATTGATCACTGTGCGTATTATTCTCGGTGCTAGTGGTGTGAAAGTAGCAGCATAGGTCTGGGTTACAGGATTTACGCAAAGCCCCCTAAATCCCCCAATTCTGGGGGACTTTGAAATCATTCCCCCCCAAAATTGGGGGGTTAGGGGGGCAAAACCAACTAAACTTCGTAAGTCCTACATTACCAATTATTAAGATATTAGGAGGTTTTTGACGATGGTATTTTCTCGAAAAGATCCATACAGAGGTTACAACTTCAAAGTAGAAATCGATGGTATCACCCGCGCCGGTTTCAGAAGCTGCTCAGGGATAGACACCACTCAGGAAATTAGCACCTATCGAGAGGGTACCGATAGAATGCTGAATATGCGCCAAATTCCTGGTATGCTCACCCTCTCCCAAGTTACTCTCAGTCGCGGCATTACTGATGACAGGGAATTATGGGACTGGCGAACCAAGGTAGCAACCGCCAAAGACCCCTCCGAGTATCGCAAAAATATGTCTATCGTCCTCTGGGATGATGCCGGAAATGAAAAAGTGCGCTGGAACCTGATTAACTGTTGGCCAGTTAAGTGGACAGGCCCAAGCCTTGATGCTACTTCCAATGAATTAGCCATTGAAACCCTAGAAATTGTCCACGAAGGGGTAACCGTAGAAAACGGTAAGTGGCAGTAGGGAGTAGGGAGTAGGGAGTAGGGTGTAGGGAGTAGGGAGTAGGGTGTAGGGAGTAGGGTGTAGGGTGTAGGGTGTAGGGTGTAGGGTGTAGGGTGTCAGGTAGGCAGTGCCTACCAAACCGATTGGCCAGCTTGGTAAATCCATCTGATATCATCATGTCAGGATAATTACCCTTAATCAAAACCTACCCCTGTGAGATCTCCCCATCTCCCCATCTCCCCATCTCCCCATCTCCCCATTTCCCCATCTCCCCACCCTCCCGACTCCCGATTCCCGATTCCCGACTCCCTGTTCCCTGTTCCCTATTTCCTACAACATGATGCAGACAGAGTTCCCGTTTACCCTACCCCAGGGCTACGTAGATTCCGAGGGTAATCTTCATCAAGAAGGCATGATGCGGATGTCCACAGCCTACGATGAGATTATGCCGTTAAAAGACCCTAGGGTTCAGGCTAATCCAGGTTACTTGGTGATTATTCTGCTGTCGCGGGTGATCACTCGTCTGGGCAGCTTAGACTATATCAATCCTGCCATGATTGAGGGTCTATTCTCTGCTGACTTAGCCTATCTCCAAGACCTCTATCAACGGATTAACCAAAACGGTCACAGCCGCCTTTTGGTTTCTTGTCCTCACTGTCAAGGAGAGTTTGAAGTGGAGACTGCTACTTTGGGGGAGTAACTTGCTACCCCTCCGAGAGGCTGTTAGAGGAGGTAGCCTATATTGCTTATCACTTGCACTGGTCTTACGACCAGATTATGAGTCTGGATCATCAAGAAAGACAGCGCTGGGTGGCACAAGTAGCAAGTATCAATGAGAAATTGAATGACCAGGTAATTGGGTTACGGTAATTGGGTTATGGTTTACTTTCATTAATCGTAGGAGTGAGTTATGGCAAGTTTAGGATCGGTTGTGCCTTTAGGAGCAAATGCGGCTTACGCTGGAGTGACTGGGGCGTTGGGAGCTCGCCTTGACCCCTACCAAGGTTTTAATTTCCTGATTGAAATTGGGGGGTTAATAACGGGTGGGTTTAGTGAGGTCAGGGGTCTAGAAAGTGAGATTGAGGTAGAGGAACGTCCTGAGGGAGGTCAGAATCGTTATGTTCATCAGTTAGTAGGTCGAACTAAGTATCCGAATTTGATCTTCAAACATGGTCTAACCGGCATCGACAGCCTATGGAATTGGTATCAGGCCACTAGTCGAGGTGTAATTCAGCGTAAAAACGGCACAATTATGCTGCTAGACCGCCACCAGATACCAGCCATGTATTGGAATTTCAAGCAGGCTTTGCCAGTGAAGTGGACTGGTCCAGAGTTTAATGCCAACAGCAATGAGATTGCTTTCGAGACCATTGAGTTAATTCACAAGGGGATTACCAAACCACTTCTGAGTCAAGCACTATCTGGAGGACGAGCAGTTGCTGGACTAGCAGGAGGATTGTGATGACATCTCAACCTCAGGTCACTAACAATCAGACTTGGTCAGAGAGTATTAACCCAAAACTGACGAGGCGACTCCTGCGCCCTATGGTCAGCCCTGGTGTGATTGGTACTAAAGTAGCAGGGTCAATTATCTCCCGGATTCAAGGAATGACCAACGGACTGCCCTTAATGGCTAAGTTGATCCAACGCCAGCAGCCTTTAGAGGGTCAATCAGCAGCAGCAGTTCCGATCGTGTATGCTCAACCAATCCGGCCAGCAGCAGAACAGGTACAGACGGGACATATTACTTCTCCAATTACCTCTGCCAATGTGCCCTCTGGAACTAGAGAAACAGACAAGGAACTACCTTTGAGATCAACTAGATTTCAGGTCGATAAAGAAACCTCAGTACAAAAAAGTACAGGGTCAAATTCCCAGAAATCTAGAGAAAATTCTACACCCCAAACGTCAAGTTCAATCCCCTCTGAAAGGGGCAAATCGGCGACAAAATCATTGATTGTCCAGGCAAAATTTGTCAACTCCACTAAGAGGAATTCCCAGAGAGCAGATTCTGATCACAAACCCCTAGTTTCTGGTCTTGAATCGTCTAGGGAAACTAGACTATCGTCTGACTTATCCTGGCCAGTTGTGCAAGCCAAACCAATTAACTTGCAGTCATCTTCAGATGAATTGACCTCACTACCTTTAGCTGGAAGCCCCCTAAATCCCCCAATTCTGGGGGACTTTAACTCAATTTCCCCCCAAAATTGGGGGGCTAGGGGGGCGGGGGACTTGACCTCAATTTCCCCCCAAAATTGGGGGGCTAGGGGGGCGAAACCTACTGTAAAAAACAATTTAAAAAACACCAATACCACTTTGCCAACAGAGTCTAACCTACCCTTAGCCAGTTCCGGAAACCTGACCCAGTCGCCAGTGATTCAACGCTCCCCAAAGCGATCGCTAATTAAAGAGATAGTTAAGAGCCCATCCCAGGGAAACCAGCCACTGATTCAACGCACTCCGGAGCGACCAGTGGTCAAGGAGATAGTTAAGAGCCCATCCCAAGGAAACCAGCCACTGATTCAACGCACTCCTGAGCGACCAGTGGTCAAGGAGATAGTTAAGAGCCCATCCCAGGGAAACCAGCCACTGATTCAACGCACCCCCGAGCGACCGGTGGTTAGAGAAATTTCAGAAACAGATGGTTATCAATTATCTGCTCCCCTGATTTTTTCTGCCTCTGGGGTGAATGGAAGGTCATTTTCTGGCAACGGACTAGGAGTTAGTAGTTCGCCATCTATTGCTGATAATGGCTCTGGAGTTATCCAAAGAATGCCATCTGCCAACGGTGCATCAGTATCAACACCTCTATCAACTACTAGGTTACAGTCAACTACTGTGATTCAGAAAGCATCAGAAAATACCACAAGCGCTACCACAAGTAGTCAGTCTTTCGAGGACATTGATGTTGATGAACTAGTAGACAAAGTACACCATAAACTGATGCAGAATCTGACCATAGAAAGTGAGCGGAGGGGATTAACACAATGGCATTAACACCGTTTAAGAATCTAGCCCAAAAAACCCTAAACCAAAGTAAACGATCAATAAGTCGCTTCTCCGGGGCAGAGTTAGATAAATTGACCATCCTCAAGGAGCAGCCAGGAAAACGGTGGCAGATGGTTTTTCCAGAAAACAAACCAATGCCTCTATTCAATCCTAATGAAATTCAAATTACCAAGACAACCCAATGGCGTCATGAAACTCTCAAAAACCGCGATCGCGGTGATACTAAATTTATTGGTGGAGATCCAGCAACCCTGACTCTTGACCTATTTTTTGATACCTACGAGGGACTACCTGGAGGTATAGCTGGGGGGCTTAAGTCTTCCCTCAAACTAATTGCATCGGCGGCAGGGGGTTCATCGGCAGTAGATGTTCGACAGTATACTAATAAAATTTTTGAGTTGACTCTGATTGACTCTGATTTGAAACGTCCTCCTGTATGTGAACTCTGGTGGGGTTCATTTAACCTAATTTTTAAGGGGTATCTTGGACAACTAACTCAACGTTTTACCCTGTTTACATCGAATGGGATGCCAGTGAGGGCAGCCCTCAACTGTACCTTTCACCAGTTCATCCCAGAAGAGGATGAGGAACGGCAAAGACCGAGTTCTCTAGCACGGGATGACGACCCAATTCACGTTGTGCGACGTGGAGAAACTCTGAGCAGCATTGCGGGTGAAGAATATAATGACCCCAGCGTCTGGCGAGAGATTGCCAAGGCTAATGGGATTACTAATCCCCGTCACCTGACACCAGGTCAAGTTCTGACCATCCCGGTACTTAATCTCACCTAAAATACACCTCTTGCAAAAGTATTGTTCTGATAGTGTTTACCTCAATTCTTGTACACTGTTCCCTGTTCCCTGTTCCCTGTTCCCGACTTCTGCAAGAAGTCTAATTAACCATGGTCTCGACAGCTCCTCAAACCAGTACCAATAGCATCGCTACCTCAGTCCCTGGCTTCAGAATTCTGATCAGGGGACAACAGTTGCGGTCTGATGTGATGGCAGTAATTGTGGATGAAAACGTTAGTACTCCCACTATGTTTACGATCAAGATTGCCAACTGGGACCAAGAAAAGCAGGAGTGGATTGATGAGCAACTGTTTAAGCTAGGCAATGAGGTAACGATTTTTATGGGCTACGGAGGAAGTAGAGGAAAGCTGCAAAAACTGATGATGGGTCAGATTACTGGTCTGGAACCAGAATTTGCCCATGGGGAAATACCTCTGTTGACAGTGCGCGGCTACGACTACAGTCATCGATTGCTTCGGGGTTACAAGACTCGCTCGTTTACTAAAAAGAAAGACAGCGATATCGCTAGAGATATTGCCAAAAAAGCCGGTCTAAAGTATGGGGGAGTAACCACAAACCTGGCTTTGGACTATGTACTACAGCATAATCAAACAGACATGGAATTTCTTAAGACCCGTGCTCAACGACTGGGTTATGAGGTAGTGGTTAAAGATAAAACTCTATATTTTCGTCCCCATCAGGATAAATCCAAGTCAGTGTTGACTCTAGTTCAACGAAAGGATTTGCTCAGTTTTTCGTCCCGACTGACCAGCTTGACCCAGGTGGAACAGGTGGAGGTGCGCGGTTGGAACCCGAAGGACAAAAAAGCCTTCATTGGGGGAACCAAACCTAGTTCTAGTAGTAACAACAGTGGTGCTAAGGCTGTAGATCAGGCTAATGGTAGTGGAAAAGAAACCACTGAACGTTTGTATCGCCCCGTGTTCAGTCAACAGGAAGCTGAGCAAATCGCTCAGGGGAGATTTAATAACATGGCCCTAGAATACATCCGTGGGGAGGGCTTGTGTGTCGGACGCGCTGACTTGCGAGCAGGTACCGTTATTACTATCCAAGGAGTGGGCAAACAGTTTAGTGGTGACTACTATGTGACCTCCACCACCCATACCTATTCCCAGAAACGAGGTTATCGCACGGCATTTAAAGTTAGGAGGAAAGGGAGTAGGGAGTAGGGAGTAGGGAGTAGGGAGTAGGGAGATGGGGAGATGGGGAGATGGGGAGTGTGGGAGTAGGGGAGATGGGGAGGGTGGGGAGTTTGGTGTTATTGTTGCTAATCCCGATTCCCGATTCCCGATTCCCGACTCCCGATTATAAATTCTAAATTCTAAATTCTAAATTCTAAATTCCCTGTTCCCTATTCCCTATTCCCTGCTCCCTGCTCCCTGCTCCCTGCTCCCTGTTCCCTAAAAATATCTACTTAAAAAAGTCGCAAACCGCTATATCAATTATGACAAGCATCGATTTACTGACTAATTTGCTAGGTCCCCCTGAAATACGAGGTCGTTTCTATGGAGTGACTATGGGAATAGTGACCAACAATGGCGATGAAGAAAACTTGGGGCGAGTCAAGGTCAAGTTTCCTTGGCTCTCAGATAATGATGAAAGCTATTGGGCTAGGGTGTTAACTCCCATGGCTGGTAATGACCGTGGTATTTACTTTTTGCCGGAGGTGAATGATGAGGTACTGGTAGCTTTTGAACAAGGTAATATCAATTTTCCCTATATCCTAGGTGGGCTTTGGAATGGCAGAGATAGACCACCTGAGTCTCCTGAAAAAGGGGAGGGAGATGGGAAAAATAAAATGATTAACAAGCGCACAATTAAGTCCCGTAGTGGTCATATTATTCGCTTAGATGATACTCAAGATAAAGAAAAAGTTGAGGTAATTTCTCATAATAGGCATACTATCCGTTTAGATGATACTAAGGAAAAAGGAAAAATTGAAGTAATTGCTCAAAGTGGTCATGCTATTCGCTTGGATGATACTAAAGGTAAAGAAAAAATTGAGGTGATTGATAACACTGGCAAAAATAGTATCATTATTAATACCAAAGATAATTCAATTACGATTGAGTCTAAGGAAGGTAAACTTAAACTTGGTGGTAAGGGTATCGAAATTATTTCCGAGGAAGATATCAAAATTACTGCCAAGAATAACCTGGATATGAAGACAGATAAGTCATTTAAAGTTAATGCTAATGGTAGCAAAGTTGAAACTAAGCAGGGGATGCACTTTAAAGCTAGTAAAGACGTGAAGATTACCGGTAATACGGTATCAATTAATTAAGCTATCAGCTATCAGCTATCAGCTATCAGCTATCAGCTATCAGCTATCAGCGATTAGCTATTAGCTATCAGTTATAAGCTATAAGCAAGAAGCTATTAGTTATCAGCTTATGATTTAGGTCCCAGCGTCGAAGCCTGTCCCACAAGGCTGACCGCTGACCACTGACCGCTGACCACTGACCACTGACCACTGACCACTGACCACTGACCACTGACCGCTGACCACTGACCGCTGACGGCTAACGGCTGAATACTGTTATCTAAGTTTTATAAAGTAGGAAAAATCATGGGTCAACCAGCAGCAAGAAAAGGCGATTTAGTTGTGACATCTTGTACGCACCAAGTCCAGGGTCAACCACCTGCTCCTGCGCCGCCTATTGTAGCGCCAATGCCAATTCCTTTCCAAGGAAAATTCGAGCAAAAGTTGAGTAAAAAGGTGAAAATTGGTGGTAAATTTGTGGCCTTAAAGGGCAGCCAGGGTAAAACCCAGGTACACCCACCGATACCGCCACCGGGAACTTCACCAATCAAGTTTGTCAAGGAACCTAACAAAACAGCTGAAATTACTAAGGGTAGTTCCTCTGTGAAAATTGAGGGTAAACCAGTGGCGCGCATTGGTGACCCAGTTAAGACCTGTAGTGAATTACCCCCTCCCCACGGCACAGTATCCCCTGGGCCTGGTAAGCCGACGAAGGTATTTATTGGCGGATGACATCATGTCCGGGTAATTAATGATAAAAAACCTTCTCCCTTGAAACCTTACTTCTTTACTTCTGCCTTCTGCCTTCTGCCTTCTGCCTTCGATTCACTTTTAGTGTAAGTATTCAACCGGAAATGATATGACTTGGAGATGGAACGATGACTACTGATTTTCTCGGAGTGGGATGGAATTTCCCCGTAGTACTCGACCCAAATAAACAAATTGATATGGCGCACTATGAGGATAGTGTCCGCCAGTCGATTTGGATGATTATGAGTACTTCTCCAGGAGAACGGCTGATGCGGCCAGATTTTGGCTGCGGTATTCATGATTTAGTATTTGCCAGCAACAGCGCTGGGACAGCTGGACAATTAACAGTGGAGGTACGCCGAGCCTTGACCCAGTGGGAACCGCGCATTGAAGTTCTAGATGTAGGTGTCTACCCGGATGAAGATCAATTTAATCGTCTCTTGATAGAAATAAACTACCAAGTGCGCCGTACTAATAATCGCTTTAACTTAGTTTATCCATTCTATTTAGACTATTAATTTGGGGTGTGGGGTGTGGGGTGTAGGGTGTGGGGTGTGGGGTGTGGGGTGTGGGGTGTGGGGTAATCGGATGGTGGGCAGTGCCACAGAATGCGATCGCATTCAAATTAATCAATCTCAAGCACTGCCCACCCTACATCAACTACTCCTCTAGCTTCCCCCTTAATAAGGGGGACGGGAGGGGGATCCCAACGGGGGATTAGTGGATTGATCCAAAACCCACCCAGTGATTAATCCCATGGTGGGCAGTGCCACAAAAGGCGATCGCAAACAAATCAATTACTCTCAAGCACTGCCCACCCTACATCTACTATCTCCCCTACTCCCCTACTCCCCTACTCCCTACTCCCTACTCCCTACTCCCTAATTTCTTATGCAAGCTCCAAAGATTGATCAACGTAGCTATAAAGACATCGTTGCCTATACGGAGGCGTGCGCTAAGGCGTTCACAGACTGGCGTCCTTTGGCAGATAACAAGCCGGATGGTGGTCGGTCACTAATTCGTATTTTTGGTCATCTGGCAACGATTGTCGGCGATCGCCTTAATCAAGTCCCGGATAAAAATTTCCTGGCCTTTCTGGATTTAATTGGCACTAGCATTGGACCACCCCGACCAGCGCGAGTACCCTTGACCTTTTATTTGGCAACTGGTAGCACAGAAGCCTTGGTTCCTGCTCAGACGGAGGTGGCAGCACCGCCCACAGAAGGAGAGGAAGAAGAGGTCATTTTCGAGACCGAGCGTGATTTAGTCTTGACCAATGTGCAGCTGCAAGCAGTGTTTGTGCGGGAACCGGAACAAGACCGCTATAGCGATCGCACACAGCAAGGGACGGGTCAAGACGATGCTGCTTTTCTAACCTTTGCAGGGGATCAGCCCATTGAACATTCCCTCCATTTGGCTTGTGACCACCTGCTCACCTTACCTGAATCGAAAACGCTCACCCTAACCATTGACTCTCCTAATGCAATTGGGTTAGCAGCAGTACCGATCACTTGGTCTTACTGGAATGGGGAGGTTTGGAAACCAATACTAGGAATTATTGAGGGCTTAGAGGTTGAAATTGGCTATGGTCAGGTTATCGTCCAACCTGGAAAGGCGATAGATTATCAAGGTCGAGAGATTAATCTCAGTGATAGAGACTCCTTGCCTTGGAGTCCTAATTCTAGTCAAACTAGGCTAGTGGTAATTTCCTACAGTGAATCAGAACCAGTCCTGGAACTAATTGCTGAGACCGATACTAGCAAACCAGCTAATACTCATATCCGTTTGGCCCGTCTAGACATTGACGACCACAACCAAATTAGCAAGTCCTTCCCAAGCTTGACCAACTCAGGTAACAGTCAGTGGCAGGTGTCCATTGAGAATCTGCCAGTCCCCAGTCAGGATAGTATTAATGGAATCAATGCTGCCTGGCTTAAAGCTCAGCTTACCAATACTCCTTTACCTCCACCTCAATCATTGCCTCAGGTCAATCACATTAGTGCCAGTGTGGAGATTCATGGCAGTGATATAGCACCAGACTTGTGCTTTTTCGATACCGATGAACTGGATCTGAGCAAAGATTTCTACCCCTTTGGTGAGGAACCTGGTTTCAACGATACCTTTTATTTCGCTAGTCAGGAAATTTTCTCTAAACCTGGAGCCGAGGTTACCGTTACTTTGGTTTTAAGTAGTGATGCTCCAGCCGTTAATACTAATGGGGGTGTGGAAGTCCGCTGGGAAGCCTGGAATGGTAGTAGTTGGGAGGTAGTTAAACATAATAGTTCTGGTCTGTCCGCTGCCAACTTCACTATTGGCGGTGCATTTACTTTCACTCTCCCTGACCAGATGGAACCGCAGCCAGTGAATGGGGAAAGTAATTATTGGCTTCGTGCTCGGATAATCAGGGGTAATTATGGTACTGAGGAAGCTACCGCAGAACAAACTACCAGTACCACACTCCAGCCATCTCGTGCCATTAGCACCACACTCACTCAAGCTGTTAGCAGTGGAGTCAATATCCTACGGGTCAGTAGTGCTAGTGGCTTTCAAGCTAATGACTCTATTCTGATTGGGGCAAACACTAGTCAACCGGAATATGCGGAAATTAGTAGTATTAGCTCTAATACCCTAACTCTGACCAATAGTATCAATTCTGACCATGCCAGTGGAGCCACAGTGGAACTTTTTGAACAAGAGGTCAGTAGTGGTATCAACATCATCAAGGTAGATAGTGTTAGAGGTTTTTTGCCTAGCGATCGCATCCGGATTGATCCAGGTACTAACAATCAGGAAGACTTGGAGATTGTTAGTATCAATTTCAACGAGAATACCCTCACCCTGACCAGCAACCTCACTGACTCTCATCCAGTGGAAACCAGTGTGGTACTCCTACCAGCCTCAGCTTTAGCGCCACCAGTGGTAAAATCCCTAACCCTAAGCTATAGCTACAACTCAGGTGATTCCCCTCTCTCAGCTTGCTTGACCTACAATGATTTCACCTATGTAGATTGCACCACTCACGCTAACCAGGATGGCTCGCCCTTTGAGGCTTTTACTCCCACTCCAGACCTCCGACCCACTCTTTATTTAGGCTTTGATGCCCCCTTTGCTAACCGCCCAGTCACGATCTATGCCCAGGTAGAACCACCAGTACCAGGAGAATTAGCCACAAGTCCGACGATTACTCAGAAAGCAGTAATCGTACCAGAATATGCTAGCCCTGACCGTTGGGTGCGTTTAGGTGTGGAAGTTGATGAAACCGCTGCCATGAGTCAACCAGGTTTAGTCCGGTTTATTGGACCAACTGACTTGACAAAGCAATCAGAATTTGGTAAGAATTTATATTGGCTGCGAATTCGCTGGCAATGGGGTGATTTTAGAGTGCCACCCCGACTACAGCAGTTGCTGCTTAATACAACTTGGGCAACCCAGGCAACCACCATTGAGAATGAAATCCTTGGTTCGAGTAATGGGAATCCCAATCAGACCTTCTCCACCCTGCAATTTCCTGTGTTAGAGGGTCAACAACTAGAGGTCCAGGAAGAGGAAGAAACGGATCTACAAGAGGAGGTGTGGGTAGTTTGGCAAGAAGTATCAGATTTCTATGGTTCCGGACCCGAAGACCGTCACTATGTTCTCAATCACCTGACCGGAGAAGTAAGGTTTGGCAACAACCAACAGGGAAGGATACCTGCCCTAGGTAGCAACAATATCCGTATGGTTTACTACCGCACAGGTGGAGGTAAACGGGGTAACAAACCAGCTGAGACTATCACCGAACTCAAGACCACAGTACCTTATGTCGATAGTGTCACTAACCTAGAAGCTGCTAGTGGTGGAGCCGAGCAGGAGTCTCTAGAGTGGGTGAAAGAACAAGGACCGAAAACCTTGCGCCATCGGTACAAAGCTGTAACTGCCCAGGACATCGAGGATTTGGTCTACCAAGCATCCACCGATGTAGCCAGGGCATGGGCAATTACTCCTGAATTTAACCCAAAAGACTTGCAATGGTTGCCAAACTACCAGCTCCCCTTAGAAGGATCAGGGACGATCACGGTCAGTTTATGGTCCCAGGGGAATAATCCCCCAACCAGCTATCAGCTACAGGTCAAGATTAATGGTCCAGGACAGACCATAGCCTATGAGGAAAAAATCTTTACCTCTGACCAATCTAGTGATCGCCAACTGACTTACAGCGTCACAGCCAGCCAATTCAGTCTGGGAACCGAATGGTACGTGACTATGGTCAACTTGGGCGATGTTAACGTTAGCGGTGATGTAAAGATTGAGTATCCTGGTGGTTCTCTGACAGAAAATTTCAACCTACCCCCTAAGACAACTAACCATGCTGATAATAGTCCTTATCTAGACAAAAAAGATTTTGGTCGAGTTGAGCTAATTGTCCTACCCGATTCTGCTGCACGTCAACCTACTCCCAGTCTCGGTTTACTTGATTTAGTCGAGGCATACATCCAAAATCGGTGCGCCCCTACCTTTGACCTGCAAGTCACTGGACCCTATTGGGTAGACGTTACAGTCACAGCCGAGGTTGTACCGATCTCCTTGGCAGTGTCTGAAGCAGTCGTCTTTGGGGTCAACGATGCCCTCAACAACTTTCTACATCCCCTGACTGGTGGCGTAGAAGGTCAAGGCTGGCCTTTTGGTCGTCAGCCCCATAAATCAGACCTCTATCGGTTAATCGAATCCGTCCCAGGTGTGAATTATGTTAACTCTCTCTCCATTGACCTAGCCGATATACCTGACGAACAAAAGAAGCGATTTCTAATCTATTCCGGTGAACATCAGATTAGTTTAGATTTTTGAGGGAACAGGGAGTAGGGAGTAGGGAGTAGGGAGTAGGGAATCGGGAATCGGGAATCGGGAATCGGGAATCGGGAACAGGGAATAGGCAAGAGGCAAGAGGCAAGAGGCAAGAGGCAAGAGGCAAGAGGCAAGAGGAATCCCCCCTAACCCCCTTTACTAAGGGGGGCGGGCAAGAGGCAAGAGGCAAGAGGCAAGAGGCAACCTTCAACCCACCAACCTTCAACCTTCAACCCATCAACCTTCAACCTTCAACCCACCAACCTTCAACCTTCAACCCACCAACCTTCAACCCACCAACCTTCAACCCACCAACCTTCAACCTTCAACCTTCAACCAATTAACCTTCAACCTTCAACCAATTAACCTTCAACCTTCAACATAATGCCCCTACCACTACCTAACCTAGATGACCGTACTTATGCTGACCTCTTGGAAGAGGCTGTTGCTCTAATACCGAAAGAGTATCCTGATTGGACTGACCACAATCCTACTGACCCTGGCATCATCTTGATCGAGATGTTGGCTTGGTTGACGGAGATGGTGATTTACCGGACTAATCAGATTCCAGATGAAAACCAAAAAATGTTTCTGAAGCTGCTTAATGGTCCGGAGTGGCAGCTGGAAGGAGATTTGGAGGCAGCACTGCAGCAAACCATTGTGGATTTGCGGCAACGTTATCGGGCAGTTAGTAGTGAGGATTTTGAACAGCTGGTACTACAAGACTGGCTGGAAACACCAACAGCTAAAGCGTTTGGTCCTTTTGGTGTAATCACTAGGGCAAAATGCGTTTCTCAGCGGAATCTGGCTTTGACTGAATTAACTGCTAGGGAAGAACCAGCCCCAGGACACATTAGCGTGCTGGTGGTTCCTCAAACGTTGGCTGATAACTACAGTTTGCTCTCCTTTGATGGCCAGGATGATTATCTGGAAATCCCTCACTCAGACCAACTCAATTTTGCTAACGACCAAGACTTTACCATTGAAGTTTGGGTTAGGGTAAATAAAGTCCAAGCTAGAACCCAAGAAACCCATAATTTTATCCTAGACAAAGGTAGTGGTTCTGGGGGTTTTCCTTATGGAATTAGATATGAAAACCAATCGGGTAAAATACAGGTAACTAGAAGTGATGGTACGAATTATGCTACCATTAGTTCTACCAAAGCCATTAATGATGACAATTTTCATCACGTTGCTCTTGTAAAAGATAGTTCAACGCTGTACTTATATCTTGATGGAGCCTTAGAAGGCTTTACTGAAGATACAAATTCAGATAATACAATTAATACTTCATCTATTTATCTGGGTGGTGGAGGTAACCAAAGCAATTTCAAAGGCACAATTACTCAATTGCGGATTTGGCAAGGAGTGCGCTTAGAGGCAGAAATTAAACAGGAGATGAATGAGTATCTCCAAGGGACAGAAAAGGGATTAGTTGGTTATTGGAATTTGGATGAAGGGTCTGGTACTATTGCTAATGATAAGACTCCTAACCAAAATCATGGAACTATCCAAGGAGCCAGTTGGTATCAACCCAATATCAGTGCTTCACTGTTGCGAGGCTTATGGTCTTTCTTGGATGAACGGCGGTTGCTGACTGTACGCCATCATGTAGTTACCCCAGACTATCTTCCTTTGCGAGTTTGGGCGCGACTCTATCTAGTTGCGGGGAGCAATGCCCAGCAGGTTCAAGACCAGGCAAACCAAGAAGCACAAGCTTTCTTCCACCCAGTTAATTCCCAGTCTTATTGGGATGGTCAGGGTTGGCCTTTTGGTAGGAGTATTTATGTTTCCGAATTGTATCAATTACTGGATCGAATTCCTGGGGTGGACTATGTGGAAGATATCATGATCCATACTCATGATCTAACCACTACTATCTTAACTGAGCCAACCTCAAGACCCCAGACTCAGATTACAGTTAAAGATACCACCGATTTTGCTGTAGGGGATACTATTCAAATCGACCCCAGCAATAGTGATCAGGAATACTATACGATTATTAGTATTGAGCCAGGACTAAAACTATTGACCTTGTCCTCAGCTTTAAATGAAGCTTATGGAGTTGGGACAATGGTTGTTTGTTGCCTGTCTTCTGAAATTAGTACCTCCATCTCTAACCAGGAATTCTCCGTAGATCAGGTCAGAGAATTAGCACCAGGGGATACAGTTCGCATCATTCCTACTAATGGCAACCCAGAAAATCGAGAAATTGAGAGTGTTGATCATTCCAGTAGTATAATTACTCTTAAAGAACCTCTTAGTCAAACTCCAGCTATAGGTACAAAAGTAGTTCAGTTAGCAACTTGGCGGGAGGAACGCAGTAAACCGAAAGAAATTGGTCAGTTTATCCAAAAAGAACTGATCAGAGTTAAGCTCAGAGACTATGAGTTAGTAAATTTTAATGTAGAGATGAATTTAGTAATCATGGAATACATAGCTGAAGAATGGCAATTAAGTAGTTAGTAAGGGAGTAGGGAGTAGGGAGTAGGGAGTAGGGAGTAGGGAGTAGGGAATAGGGAACAGGGAACAGGGAACAGGATCTCCCCATCTCCCCATCTCCCGCGCCCCCGCCCCATCTCCCCATCTCCCCACTACTGATATCTTTCCCCTCTTGCCTTTTGCCTCTTGCCTCTTGCCTTTTTCAACGGGTGGTGCGTTACGGGGCGGGCTGTTCCAACCCTGACCAAGAGCCGGAAAATGAGTGCGAGCCCGCCCCTAACGCACCCTACGCAACTATTCCCTATTCCCTATTCCCTATTCCCTATTCCCTATTCCCTATTCCCTATTCCCTATTCCCTATTCCCTATTCCCTATTCCCTATTCCCTTTTTCAACAATTCCTGTGTTTAAAACCTAGATAAAAACGCGCTTATGTCCAACTACCTAAGTACCTATCTAAACTATCTACCAGCTAACTTTCAGGAAGACCCTTTTGTGGGTCGGTTTCTGTTGGCTTTCGAGCGGGTAATGAGTGGCTTACCCCCTTCTCACGACGATCCAAATCCTGATCAGTGGGCTTTAGAAGAATACATTGACCGCATCCCTACTTACTTCAATCCCTATAATCATCCTGATTTACCGGTAGAGTCAGACATAGCACCAAATGAGTTTCTACCTTGGTTGGCCAGTTGGGTGGCGTTAAGTTTGCGAGATGATTGGAGCGAGGAGGTTAAACGCCGATTTATCAGCAATATTGTCCCTCTCTATCGCCAACGGGGCACTAAGGCGGGAGTGAAGCAAATGCTAGAACTTTACACTCAAGAAGAGGTCAAAATCTACGAATTTGAAGAACCTGCTCATTACTTCCAGGTGACAATCACCTTGAACGAGCGAGACCCTAAACTGCTGGGACGTCAGGAAGAAATTGCGAAGGCAATTGTGAATCAGGAAAAACCTGCTCACACGTTTTATGCTTTGCGAGTGTTACTACCCGGTATGCAAATTATTAATGAGCCCACTGATAGTAAACCAGGCATCATCGTTGGGGTTACTACATTACTCGGCAGTAGATATGTATCGTAACTCAGGGAGTGGGGTGTGGGGTGTGGGGTGTGGGTTGTGGGGTGTGGGGTGTGTGGGGAGATGGGGAGATGGGGAGATGGGGAGATGGGGAGATGGGGAGATGGGGAGATGGGGAGATTAGGGAGATGGGGAGTGTGGGGAGTTTAATGTTATTGTTGCTAATCCCGATTCCCGATTCCCGACTCCCGATTCCCGACTCCCGATTCCCTGTTCCCTACTCCCTACTCCCTACTCCCTACTCCCTACTCCCTACTCCCTATTCCCTGTTCCCTGTTCCCTGTTCCCTAAAAAACCAAAAATATGTACCTAATCAAGTCGCAAACCACTATAAACAAACAATAACTAAGAAAATTACCATGGCAGATTATACTCAGTATCTTTACATTGACAAGCGAGTACGCTACTTCGATGGTGAGTTTTTAAAAGACCAGGATTTTATTGATGAACAGAAGTATCATATTGACCGACAGCGCCGCTTAGACCAATTCTTGAGGGTTTCGGGAGTGTGTGATGGTTTGACTCTTGAGACTAGTACTAATCAGGTGATTGTTACCCCTGGTACTGCTCTTGATAGTCAAGGTCGTCAGATTATTTTGAGTACAAACTCTCCGCCAATTGATCTCAGTAGCTACAGAGATCAGCAAGTTGACTTAGTTATTTCTTATCAAGAAGAACAATCAGATCACTCCACTGAGGGGGGTGTTGGTAGTAGTGGTGCTAGGCGCTGGCACGAAAAACCCAATATCCAAGTTGCTGCCTTGGGAAATGTGCCTGAAGACTCAGTTGTTTTAGCAAGGCTGGCAATTAATCGCAGTGGTGTTGTCACTCCTGATTTCAGTGTACGCCAGTATTCTGGAGTGCGTTTGCCTAGTGGGAATTTGAGTAATGGTGCAATCACTGGACCGACCCTGCGTTCTGGTGGTAATAGTGCCAGTAGTTTGGTTGTTATTGATGGTGATTTGAGTGTTACTGGTGATACCACAGTAAATGGAAGTTTAAGCTTCAGCAGCAACACCTCTGGTGAGCGTACTCTGCTGATGGAAGCTCCCAACAGCAACAATCATCGCGGTGACGGTACTCAAGGGGCAACCGGTTTAGTCTATCGAGTCCAATCCAATCCCCCTGGCGGTGATCCTATCTTCCAAGTCAGAAGCGAAGGGGAAGGAGTTCGTTTATTTGTAGAGCATGATGGATGGACTGGGAGTAGACACAATTCTGCATGGTTTGGAGGTACTAGAGATAA
Organism: Moorena sp. SIOASIH; assembly: GCF_010671925.1. Classification (GTDB taxonomy): domain Bacteria; phylum Cyanobacteriota; class Cyanobacteriia; order Cyanobacteriales; family Coleofasciculaceae; genus Moorena. Next base: position 246,555 of record NZ_JAAHIH010000003.1, read on the forward strand.
CTACTTTGCAGGTAATGTTAGTATCGGCACAACAGATCCAGGTTCATCAAAGTTAAAAGTACAAGGGAATTTGACTGTCACAGGGAATGCCACCCTCGAAAGTTTGACCCTCAACGACAGTTTCAGCCTCGGCGGTTCTAATACCCTTGGTTTTGGCTCCCAAGTTAGGCAGATGATCAATCTATGGAGCAATAGCTATGGCATTGGTGTTCAGAGTGGTACACAGTATTTTCGCACCGCTAAAAACTTTGCCTGGTACAAAGGTGGCTCTCATAACGATGGAGAACTTAATGCTGGTGGTGGCACAGTCCAGATGGTGATTAAAGATGGTAATGTTGGCATCGGTACAAGTGATCCAGGTTCATCGAAATTAAAAGTACAAGGGAATTTGACTGTCACAGGCAATGCCACCCTCGAAAGTTTGACCCTCAACGACAATTTCAGCCTAGGCGGTTCTAATACCCTTGGTTTTGGCTCCCAAGCTAGGCAGATGATAAATTTGTATAACCAAGATTATGGCATTGGTATTCAGAGCAGTACACAGTATTTTCGCACCAATAAGAACTTTGCCTGGTACAAAGGAGGTTCTCATCACAATAACGAACTTAATGCTGGTGGTGGCACAGTCCAAATGGTGATTAAAGATGGTAACGTTGGTATTGGTACAACAGATCCAGGTTCATCGAAATTAAAAGTACAAGGGAATTTGACTGTCACAGGCAATGCCACCCTCGAAAGTTTGACCCTCAACGACAGTTTCAGCCTCGGCGGTTCTAATACCCTTAGCTTTGGCTCCCAAGTTAGGCAGATGATCAATCTATGGAGCAATAGCTATGGCATTGGTGTTCAGAGTGGTACACAGTATTTTCGCACCGCTAAAAACTTTGCCTGGTACAAAGGTGGCTCTCATAACGATGGAGAACTTAATGCTGGTACTAATGGTACAGTCCAGATGGTGATTAAAGATGGTAATGTTGGTATTGGGAGAAGTGATCCGGATTACAAACTAGACGTAATCAGTCCCAATAATGAAGTAGCCGCCAGATTTTCCCGCGACTATGATCTCTCTGCCATCTTTGAAGCCGGAAATAGCGGTGAGGCTTATGTTCAATTCAAAAACCAAACCACAGGAAGCAATTCCTGGATGGTTGGTATGGATGATGACGAGCAATTCAAGATTACCTATGGCCAGCAAGGAGAAATTCGAGATAATGAGGCCAAACTCACTGTCGAACAAGATGGGGATGTGAAAATTTCTGGTTCTTTATTTGTTAGTGCAGTCCCTTATGGTGATTATCAAAATGCACAGTGGAATAGTAGTAATAAAAAATTATATCAGGACAATTCTTCCGCTAGATCGAAGGAAAATATCATTTCTCTGGAAGACGATTTTTATAAAATTTTGACAGTAGAACCCAAGACTTATACACGACCTAACAATCCCAATCGTTGGGAAATTGGATACATTGCTGAGGAGTTTAACGAGATTGGTCTCAACAAACTTGTTTACTACAACGAAGAGGGGTTACCTGAATCAATTAATTACCGAAAAATCAGTATGTACTTAGTTGAAGTTATCAAAGATATGGCTCACAGGAGCAGCAACTATGAACAACGGATCAATCAATTAGAACTTCAACTAAATCAACTAGTCTCAGATGACTAAGTTGAGCTAGATTTGGAGGTAGGGTAAAATGATGGGATTGAAAGCCTAACCAAACAACAACAATTCTAGGGTGGGCATTGCTGAGTAGAATTGTAGGGTGGGCATTGCTGATAAAGATCATGATTGAACACCGAGCAATTACATGGGCAATGCCCACCAATACCCAAGCTCCATAGTTTATTGACCACGATTTTTACCTTGAAATACCTTTTCCTTACTGATTAAAATCAACCATGAAAGAAAAACTCGAACAACGGTTACAATCCCTAAAATCCGAATATGAAGCTGGTCAAAAAATGCTAGCGGAACTAGAAGCAAAACAAGCCAACCTACGAGAAACCTTACTCCGCATTAGTGGCGCAATTCAGGTATTGGAAGAAACCTTAGGCCAAGCAACTGATACAGCGGAAAACAACTCTCAGCCATCGGAGGCAGTAGTAGTTGAATCGTAGAATCGGGAATCGGGAATCGGGAATCGGGAGACGGGAGTGCGATCGCTCTTCTTATCACCAAACTTAAACTAGAGGTATTTGCGTACGCAATTTCCTTCCGGTACTCACTGGGTTCCCTGAGTGACTGTAAGCATTCAGCCGTTGGCCTTGGCCAAAGGCCACGCTAGGCTCTTGGCCACGATACGGGAAGGAGGTTTATGTTAAGCTGTTCGGTGTAGCGTGGGCTAAAGGCTCACGGCTGACAGCTGACCCCTGAATGCTTAGGTTATGGAAACGACAAAATTGTTGAGTCAAGGTCAAGTTATTATTCCTAAGTCTCTGCGAGATGCTCATCACTGGGAAGCAGGTCTTGAGTTAATCGCAATTGATACGGGAGATGGGATTCTTTTAAAACCAAAAAACCCTTTTCCAGAAACACTATTAAATCAAGTGGCTGGTTGTTTAAAGTATCACGGCACTCCTAAAAGTCTTGAGGATATGGATGAGGCGATTCGGCAAGGGATAGAGGAGTTGTGGCATGATCGCTGTTGATACGAATGTGGTTGTTCGGCTATTGACTCAGGATGATCAGTTACAGTTCAACAAGAGTGTAGAAATTTTCAGGAAGCAAGAGGTTTTTATTGCAGATACGGTAATTCTAGAAACGGAATGGGTTTTGCGTTTTGCTTATAAGTTCAAACCCACCGCTATCTGTCAAGGGTTGAGAAATCTTTTTGGTTTACCCAATGTTCGTCTTGCCAACCCTAGCTTGATGCTTCAAGTTATCCAATGGCATGAAAATGGTTTAGATTTTGCTGATGCCTTTCATTTAGCCCTGAGTCAGAATTGTTCAGAGTTTTACACGTTTGATCAGAAATTTGCTAAAAAAGCTCAAGGGTTAACCCAATCTCGGGTGAATAAGCTCTAAAGAATTTAGAATTTAGAATGGGCGAATTTAGAATTGGGAATGCGCGAATTTAGAATCGTAGGGTGGGCATTGGAGATAAAGATCATGATTGAAACCCGAGGAATTAAATGGGCAATGCCCACCAATACCCTTAAATCTTTGGGTGGCTAAAGTAATAGTAAATTCCGATAGGATTGGGGGTTAGAAACCAGCAATGGGTACCCTGGTTGGTGGGCATTGCTCAGGATAATCGTAGGGTGGGCGAGTTGGAAACCGGCAATGCCCACCCTACAAAATGCGATCGCACTTCATTCTTCATTCTTCATTCTTCATTCTTCATTCTTCATTCTGACAGAAAACCTTGGCCTATTGGCCACGCTACGCGAACAACCAAATAACTTTCAACCTTCAACCTTAGAGCAGAGTTGATTCAATAACTCTTTTGGAATTGCCTCAAAATTTTCCAAGAGAAAATCCATTAAGGCCAGATGGTATAAGGAATCGGAAGAAGGAGATTTATAGCGAGAACCTTGGGCGAGCCAACTGTTAACAGCGTACGTTGAGCGGCAGCAGATTTGAGCAATGTCTTCTTGGTTAACTTGCCATTTCCAATAAAACTCCCGGGGAGTCATGGATAGTCGGCAGTTGCTGTATAGATTGATCAAAATTCGCTCTCGCTCAGTGATGGCACGAGGCATTGAAAGTGGGCTTGTGGATTGGCTCTGGGCAATTTGGGCAAGGCGGTCTAGGGCTCGCTGACACTTAATTAGATGATCATTCGAGCGTTTTTTTGGCATCATGGAATTACCTCAAACATAGTGTTTGCTTGGGGATATAAGCCGCGCTTCCAGGTGGCAAGCTATAAGCGCGGCTTTTTGTCCAAGAATCTTATCGAAATAGCGGACATTTTTATTATTACTAATATCTTGGGAAAAGTCAAGAGTATTTTTTTAAATTTAATATTTATTTACAATTTAATAAAATTGACTAGTTTGGGATTTTAAAAATAAAAATTAGTAATTTTGTTAGGTAATTTTGGATTATTAATATAAACATCGTAGGGTGGGCATTGCTGATTTAAAACAAAATTGTTAGCCCAGAAATGAAATGGGCAATGCCCACCAAGACCCAACCAGAATCGTAGGGTGGGCATTGCTAAGGTGAATTCCGGAAGAATTGTAGGGTGGGCATTGCTGATTTAAAACAAAATTGTTAGCCCAGAAATGAAATGGGCAATGCCCACCAATACCCAAAAATCTCTGGGTGGGCAAAGGTTCGGTGAATTCGGACAGGGTTGAGGGTTGGTTTCAGGCCATGGCTACCCTGGTTGGTGGGCATTGCTCAGATCAATTCTGCCAGGGTTGGGGGTTGGTTTCAAGCAATGCCCACCCTACAAAAGCGTAAGCTGAACCAGACAAGAATCCTAGGGTGGGTCTTGCTCAGGAAGCTCAACATTAGTTAACCTAGAAATTAAATGGGCAATGCCCACCAATCCACAACCATGCCCGAATATCGTCGAGCCTATGTCCCAGGTGGAACCTTTTTTCTGACCCTGGTAACCTACCACCGCACCCCTCTGTTTTCCGAACCCGAAACTATTGCCCATTTGCGTGCTGCACTTGCTAAAACTCGCACTGAGAGACCTTTTGAAATTACTGGTGCAGTTGTTTTACCTGACCATCTTCATTTTTTGTGGACTCTACCGCCAGGGGATACAGCTTATTCCTATCGGGTTTCTCGGTTTAAGGTGTTGTTTACGCGATCGCTACGAGGTAAAAAATTCAAGCCACAGAATGTATCGGCATCCCGTCGTAAACACAGAGAAAGTAATGTTTGGCAGCGCCGATTTTGGGAGCATGTGATTCGAGATGAATCTGACTTCCAACAGGCTTTAGATTATATTCATTACAATCCGGTCAAGCATGGGTTGGTATCTTGTCCTCATCAGTGGGAGTATTCGAGTTTCACCAGATGGGTTGAAACAGGTCAGTATCAGATCGATTGGGGTTGTTGTTGCCGGGGCATACAACCATTACTTCCAGATTTTTTGGAAATTGGAGCCAAGGTTGGTGAGTGAATTATCAACGGTTGGTGGCCTAGAGAATCGTAGGGTGGGCATTGCTGATTGAGATCATTATTGAACAGCGATCAATGACATGGGCAATGCCCACCAATATAGACAATCGTAGGGTGGGCATTGCGGATCAAGACCATGATTGAACAGCGATCAATGAAATGAGCAATGCCCACCAATCTAGACAATCGTAGCAATGCCCACCAATACCCAACCAGAATCGTAGGGTGGGCATTGCGGATCTTAATCATGATTGAAAACCGATCAATGACATGGGCAATGCCCACCAATATAGACAATCGTAGGGTGGGCATTGCGGATCAAGACCATGATTGAACAGCGATCAATGAAATGAGCAATGCCCACCAATCTAGACAATCGTAGCAATGCCCACCAATACCCAACCAGAATCGTAGGGTGGGCATTGCGGATCTTAATCATGATTGAAAACCGATCAATGACATGGGCAATGCCCACCAATATAGACAATCGTAGGGTGGGCATTGCGGATCAAGACCATGATTGAACAGCGATCAATGAAATGAGCAATGCCCGCCAATCTAGACAATCGTAGGGTGGGCAAATAGTGATTTGAATTCCGGAATGTTTGGCAGTTGGAAACCGGCCATAGGTACCCTGGTTGGTGGGCATTGCTCCGGTGAATTCCGGCAGGATTGGGAGTTGGTTTCAAGCAATGCCCACCCTACAAAATGCTTACTGGTTGGTGGGCATTGCTCCGGTAAATTCCGGCAGGATTGGGAGTTGGTTTCAAGCAATGCCCACCCTACAAAATGCTTACTGGTTGGTGGGCATTGCTCCGGTAAATTCCGGCAGGATTGGGAGTTGGTTTCAAGCAATGCCCACCCTACAAAATGCTTACTGGTTGGTGGGCATTGCTCCGGTAAATTCCGGCAGGATTGGGAGTTGGTTTCAAGCAATGCCCACCCTACAAAATGCTTACTGGTTGGTGGGCATTGCTCCGGTAAATTCCGGCAGGATTGGGAGTTGGTTTCAAGCAATGCCCACCCTACAAAATGCTTACTGGTTGGTGGGCATTGCTCCGGTAAATTCCGGCAGGATTGGGAGTTGGTTTCAAGCAATGCCCACCCTACAAAATGCTTACTGGTTGGTGGGCATTGCTCCGGTAAATTCCGGCAGGATTGGGAGTTGGTTTCAAGCAATGCCCACCCTACAAAATGCTTACTGGTTGGTGGGCATTGCTCCGGTAAATTCCGGCAGGATTGGGAGTTGGTTTCAAGCAATGCCCACCCTACAAAATGCTTACTGGTTGGTGGGCATTGCTCCGGTAAATTCCGGCAGGATTGGGAGTTGGTTTCAAGCAATGCCCACCCTACAAAATGCTTACTGGTTGGTGGGCATTGCTCCGGTAAATTCCGGCAGGATTGGGAGTTGGTTTCAAGCAATGCCCACCCTACAAAATGCTTACTGGTTGGTGGGCATTGCTCCGGTAAATTCCGGCAGGATTGGGAGTTGGTTTCAAGCAATGCCCACCCTACAAAATGCTTACTGGTTGGTGGGCATTGCTCCGGTAAATTCCGGCAGGATTGGGAGTTGGTTTCAAGCAATGCCCACCCTACAAAATGCTTACTGGTTGGTGGGCATTGCTCCGGTAAATTCCGGCAGGATTGGGAGTTGGTTTCAAGCAATGCCCACCCTACAAAATGCTTACTGGTTGGTGGGCATTGCTCCGGTAAATTCCGGCAGGATTGGGAGTTGGTTTCAAGCAATGCCCACCCTACAAAATGCTTACTGGTTGGTGGGCATTGCTCCGGTAAATTCCGGCAGGATTGGGAGTTGGTTTCAAGCAATGCCCACCCTACAAAATGCTTACTGGTTGGTGGGCATTGCTCCGGTAAATTCCGGCAGGATTGGGAGTTGGTTTCAAGCAATGCCCACCCTACAAAATGCTTACTGGTTGGTGGGCATTGCTCCGGTAAATTCCGGCAGGATTGGGAGTTGGTTTCAAGCAATGCCCACCCTACAAAATCCGTACTGGTTGGTGGGCATTGCTCCGGTAAATTCCGGCAGGATTGGGAGTTGGTTTCAAGCAATGCCCACCCTACAAAATCCGTACTACTGGTTGGTGGGCATTGCTCCGGTAAATTCCGGCAGGATTGGGAGTTGGTTTCAAGCAATGCCCACCCTACAAAATGCTTACTGGTTGGTGGGCATTGCTCCGGTGAATTCCGGCAGGATTGGGAGTTGGTTTCAAGCAATGCCCACCCTACAAAATGCTTACTACAAAATGCTTTCGCGTAGCGGCTCCAAAGGAGCATCGCACTAGAAAAATCTCCTGAGCCTGAGGGTCGAGCGAGGAAATATGGTGAAGGTAAAACAGTTCTTGAGTTTTCTGTGATGACAGAGGGAGTTAAACTAGGAAAATTTTTGGCATTGAATCGAGATGCACCAGTTCACACTCAGGCTTTTGCTCACCTAGAGAGTCTTGAAGGGAAGTATGGGAGGTGTGCTAAGTTGGGACAGTTTGGGAAGTTTGGGAATTCGACTAATTTATAGTTATGAGAAATCCTAAAAAGCAGTTAAATATATTATCATGGACTCACTACATGTTTGGGGGATTTGTCGGATTTTACTCCCTGTTTATACTAATGTTGTATATTCCTTTTGGTCTGTTCATGATTGGTGCAAGTGAATCAATTCCTGCAGACTTATCAGGAGATTTATCAGAGTGGTTTAAGTTATCACGAAATGTGTCATCGGACTTGCCTGGCTATTTGCTAGTCATTTCTGGTGCCATACTTTTCATCCTTGGAGAAATCTTTGCTTTTGCTATCATTATCTCTGGATATATGCTAAGAAAAAGCAAGAATTATTGGTTTTCGTTTATGATAGCTTGCCTACTCTGCTGGTTCAGACCATTTGGTACACTTATTGGAATTTTAACGATTGTTGTTCTATCTCGGCAATCGGTAAAAAAATTATATCCTTTTAAGCATTAAAGATGAATTGTTAATGGTTTAATTATTTTTAATAGAAAAGGGAACAGGGAATAGGGAACAGGGAACAGGGAACAGGGAATAGGGAATAGGGAGTAGGGAGTAGGGAGTAGGGAACAAAAATTATTACAATTCATTTAGGTACCCTATTGAATTGGATGCGTTCGCGTAGCGTGGCCCAAAGGCCAAGGCCATCGCACTCAGCCCTTCACTCTTAGACTAATGGCGACTATACTATAGTGCTTGCCAACAGTCAGGGGCAAAATTTGAAGAAGGTGGGTTACGGCGCTGATAAAAACTGATTGGTAATCCCTCAAAATCCTGGCCGCGCCTAACCCACCCTACGAAATATCTAGCTATTCCCGATTCCCGATTCCCGATTCCCGATTCCCGATTCCCGATTCTAAATTATAAATTCTAAATTCTAAATTCTAAATTCTAACTTCTAACTTCTAACTTCCCTACTCCCTACTCCCTACTCCCTACTCCTGATTCCCGACCATGAGGTTTAAGGAGGCTAGTCAAATCAGGACCACTGGGAATAATTCCACCTGGATTGAGGGGGAACAGATTTCCGTAGTAATCCCGCTTGACATCCTCCAAGCTACAAGTATCAGCAACTCCAGGAAGCTGATACAAGTCACGCAGGTAGGGGCCTAAGTTATCGTAGTCCTGAATTCTGAAACGGTTGCACTTGAACAAACCATAATAGACCACATCAAAACGGAACAGAGTGGTAAATAGACGCACATCTGCTAGGGTTACCCTATCCCCACACAGGTATCTACTGGTCTCCAGGGCTCGATCAATCTTATCTAAGGTTGTGAATAGCTGATCGCAAGCTTTCTCATAAGCCTCTTGGGTCTGGGCAAACCCGCAGCGATAGACTCCATTATTCACGGTGTGGTAGATAGTCTCATTCCACCCATCAATGGTTTCCTTCAGTTCCTCTGGATAAAGGTCTAGGGTAGGATTAGTAGCGAACTCATTGAACTGTGAGTTCAGGATTACGATAATTTCTGCACTCTCATTGTTGACAATGGTTTTGCTCTGTTTATCCCACAGCACTGGAACTGTGCAACGACCGTTGTAGCCTGTTTGTGCCAGGTCGTAAAGCTCAGGAAGCGTGTCGCAGCCTTCTTGCTGCTCATTAAATACCCAAATCCCCTGATTTGAAGAAGGAGAGGCAATAAATACTGGTATTGCGTCTTTGAGTCCCTTCAGTGCCCTGACCACGAGAGTGCGGTGCGCCCAAGGACAACCTAGTCCTACATAAAGACAGTAGCGTCCTGCTTCCGGTTGGTAAGGATTCTCTGCTTCTGTCCCAATAAAATTCCTAAACTCGCTGGCAGGGCGAATGTACTCTCCAGAATTATTCCGTGGAGCCAGCTTCGACATCATCATTTGCCAGAGAGTTGTCCAGACAAACTTTCCCAACCTGATGATCAGTGTTGGCGGGAGTGACTTGCCTTTCTTCTTAGTTTCAGCAGCTCTGGTCATGATGGTCATTTGGTAAGAGGTGCAACTATTAGCCTTATAGCTCTCTAAACCTTGTCAAACATTATCCATTATTTTATAATGAAATAAGTTAGTAACTTGTTTAACAAGGGAACACTACCGCCCAACGAAGAACTAAAAGCTGATCAGCTGGTCGTAAGTTAAGCGACGTAAAATAATGGACTGAGTGAAGTTACAGTGCGGTTTGAGAGTAGGCAGCAGAGCCTCCATTAAGAAAATTAGCGCAATGCTTTTGGCATTGCTTTGTCGGCAACAACCATTAGTTTTAACTAATGCTATACCATCGTCCTATCTGCTTGTGAGTAGGTTTGTACAGGTTAAATGTTGCACATCTCTAAGATACCAACAAATTCTGAGCAGTGGCCTGATTACCCTAGTAGTGCTGAAAAAGAACCGTGGCTTACGCTATTGAAGCCACGGTTCTTTTTCAGTCAAATCTTCCGGTTTTCCCAACCAAACTAACTTCTGTTAGGATTGGTCTCCCTTAGAATTATCCTCTGGATCATCGATTTTTGGTACCCAATTAGGAGTTTCTGACCCTTCCCAACCAGCAGGACGTTTAGAGTTGTACCAGGCAATGGAGCCAATCACAACTGCTGCCACAAAACCCACAACATACACTAGGGTAAACCACAAGGGAAAACTGCCTGCTTCCATCAATACATACATAGCCGGTTTACATTTTCTCGTATTTCCGTTATGGTACCATCCAGCCTGATGGCTTCGATACCGTAAGCTATCAGCTATCAGCTATCAGTATTTAGCTATCAGTATTTAGCTATCAGCTATCAGCTATCAGCTATCAGCTATCAGCTATCAGCTTATGAGCTACTTCACAGGCTAGAAGCCTGTGCCACAAAGCTGACCGCTGACCGCTGATAGCTGAATGCTTATTCGATAGCTACTTTCTAGCTGCTGGGGGAGCTAACGGACCTCCTGCTGGCTTGCGTTGAGGCTTAGGACGAGCCACCGGTTTGGGAGCAACTCTGGGTGCTGGTGCTGGCCTGCGCCTTGCTCGTGCTGGTGCTGGTCTGCGCCTTGCTGGTGCTGGTGCATACCTGCGCTTTGCTGGTGCTGACCGTCTCGGGGCAGTGTTTCTGGGCGTATAGCGTCTGGTGGTACTTTTACGGGGATAAGACCGTTTAGTTGTTGTAGCTTTGCGACGGTAATACCGTTTGGGTTGAGAGTTCTTCCTAGACACCCTGACCCGACTACTACGCCGCCGTGTAGAACTGGCTCTTCTGGTTGAACTAGCTCGTCTTGAACTAGTTCTTCTCCTTGACCGAGTTGTGGAAGCTGTAACGGTAGTGGGAACAAATTTTTTGTTAATAACTCGTTTGGGTTTAATCGGCTGAGCTTCAATGGTAGCTTCCCGACCTGATAACTTCCTGGGGCGCTCAGTAAAGGACTCACGGTCTAAGTCTTCGATTACCTCCAACATAAACCGACGCCAGGTGGCAGCAGCAGTTGCACTAGACCCCCTGGTAGGCTTGTTATCATCATTACCTAACCAAACCCCAGCTACTAATTGGGGAATATAGCCCACAAACCAGAGGTCACGAGCATCATCCGTAGTGCCGGTTTTGCCAACTGCTGGTCGTCCAATTTGAGCCGCTGTCCCAGTACCCCCGGTAACCACACCCCTGAGCATCCAGGTCACAATGGCTGCTGTTTCTGCATCAATAGCTCGCTCACCCTCGACTTTGTGGTCGTAAATCACGTTACCGTGCTGGTCAATAATGCGGCGAATCCCATGAGCATCGTGGTGAATGCCTTGGGCGGCTAAGGTGCCATAGGAATTGGTGAGTTCTAATAGGTTTACCTCAGAGGCTCCTAAGGCTAGGGAGTAGGTGGGATGGAGTTTGGATTTAATCCCCATTTTTTGAGCCAGTTTGATGATTGGGTCCCAGCCCACATCCACTAGGGTTTTGACGGCTACCACATTTATCGAAGAAATCAGGGCATCCCGCACTGAGATTGAACCCCGGAATCTCTCACTGTAGTTCTTAGGTTCGTAACCATCTACTATATATCCCGCATCCATGTAGCCTTTATAGGGAGACATCCCTGTTGCTAATGCTGCGGTATACACGAATGTCTTGAATGTAGAACCAGGCTGACGCTGAGCTTGGGTGACCCGATTGAGGTAATTATTGCTATCTAGGTCATTAAAATCCTTACCCCCAACCATAGCTTTGATCTGACCATTGCGGGGATCGACGGCAACTAGTGCAGCTTGTCCAAACCGCTGGTAACGACCATAGGTTTTCATGGTCTTTTGGACAGCAGTTTCAGCAGCATCTTGCCACTCTAAATTAATTGTAGTTTCAATAGTCAGCCCTTTCTGAGCCAGTACTTCTTTGGAAACGTATTTGGGCAATTCTTGTTGAATATATTCCGTGAAATAGAACGCTTTACGCTCCAGTCGCTTCGGTTGGCTTGGCTTAATACTCAGGGACTCGGCCATGGCTTTGTTGGCTTCAGCCTGGGAGATGTAGCCATTTTCCAACATCCGCTGCAATACTACATCACGACGTTCTTTGGCTGCTTTTTGCCTAGAGCTATCGATTTTGCCCTCAAACAATGGCGAGTAAACACTAGGCGCTGGAGGTAATCCCGCCAGTGTTGCCATTTCTCCCAAGGTCAGGTCTTTTACGGGTTTACTAAAATAGACCCAAGCCGCATCAGCAATGCCGTAAGCACCGGAACCCAAATAGACTAAGTTTAAATAACGCTCCAGGATTTGATCTTTGGTCAAGTCCTGCTCAATTTTCTGCGCCATGCGCATTTCTTTGAGTTTCCGTACAATGCTGCGTTCGTGATCAAAGTAGACAATTCTAGCGAGTTGCTGGGTAATCGTGCTACCTCCTTCTACTACTCCCCCAGCTTTGAGGTTAGCCACAGTAGCACGGAGAATACCCTGGGAATCTACCCCTTTATGCTCTTTAAAGCGTTGGTCTTCAATAGCAATGAAGGCTTCAATCAGGGTTTCGGGTATTTCCCAAATCTTCAGGGTCTCATGGCTAGCTGGCCCAATTTGCTGGATAATAGTGCTGTCTGCAGCTTTAATCGTGATGGTGCCATCTCGAACATAGGTCAAGACATCCTTAGTAGAATCTGGCAGAGAGCTTTCTAGCTTTTGCCAACCCCAACCCAATGCGATCGCACTGCCACCCACCCCTAGTCCGATCCAAAACCAGGAGCGACGATAGATTGCTTTTGGTCCGATTAGCGGTTTAATAACCGTAGTAGATACACGCTTGATTCCGTTTAGAGTTTGGGCAACTACCCTCGACCGCTTCCGCCGTCTTGGCTTTGATGAGGGGTTATTGCCATCATTAGACACAGCACTCTCATTTAAATCCGATTTCTCCCCCAGTTTCTTTGAGGGATTCGGAGGGTGGTGGCTATGTCGATCTTGGGGCTTCGGGGAAAATATTGACACATCAACTCCTTAGCAATACAAAAGCAGCCATAACATGTTGTCGTATAACTTGTTGTCTATTTTAGGGCTATAAATCTTAAATTTAGTGAATCTGTCACTTTTTTCCTTCTGCTTGCAGAAAATCCGGATTTATACGTACTAGGTAAGCATTCAGCTATCAGCTATCAGCGTAAGCATTCAGCTATCAGCTATCAGCTATCAGCTATCAGTTATCAGTTATCAGTTATCAGCTATCAGCCAAAGGTCTGTGGCCACGGTACTTGAGGTGCTTTTGAATAAAATAAGCTGACGGCTGACGGCTGACCGCTGAACGCGCACGCGTGCGCGTAGCGCATATGCTTACCTATCAGCTATCAGCTTATGGGCATAGGGCAAGCTACACCGAAGAGCTTTTGAATAAAACAGGTAAGCAAAAGTTTAATCTCTGTTACGGAAAGCTGACGGCTGACCGCTGACGGCACCTCAAGTAGCACCTCAAGTAGCGCATATGCTTACTATTTGTGATTGGTTATTTTTAACTAGTAGTTAAGCCTAGGGTGAACTACTAATGATGACCAAAGCATAATGAGAATATAGCAATTCTCAGCAACGTTGGAGCGACATGGCTCTACCTTTTAAGGCAAAAGGCATCCATGCAAAAGGCAATAGTAAAGATGGTTTTAAGGGAATAATATCCCCCCCTTAAGAAGGGGGGTTAGGGGGGATCCCTAGTCAAAAAAGACTGTACTTCATAAGTGGGATAAACGCTATAAATAAATAAATAAACCTTAGTCTTTGGTATTCTTCAATCCTTTACGTCCTCTTTAAACCCTGTGGTATTTTCCTCCGAACGTCTTCTGTTTACACCAGCCACTCCTGACTCCAATGCCATTCCTACTATCTTTGCCTTTCCTAATCAATACAACGTCGGTATTACTAGTCTTGGGTATCAGATAGTGTGGGCATCTTTAGCATTGCGCCCTGACCTAATGGTCAGCCGCTTCTTTACCGATTACCATGAGCCATTACCAAGACAGCCAGAATTACTAGGTTATTCTATATCATGGGAATTGGATTATGTCAATATCTTAGCGGGATTGGAATTTTTGGAGATACCCCTATACTCAGCACAACGAGACTCTAGCCATCCCCTAGTGTTTGGTGGCGGTCCCGTGTTAACGGCTAATCCAGAACCCTTTGCTGACTTCTTTGATGTGATTTTGCTCGGAGATGGGGAAATTCTGCTAGATAATTTTATCGATGCCTATCAAGAGGTTCGCACTGCTGAACGTAATACTCAACTGCAGCATCTGGCCCAAGTCCCTGGAGTTTATATACCCAGTCTATATCAGGTAACCTACCATGAGCTAACGAGTGCGATCGCATCCATTCAACCAGTATCTGATCAGATTCCTGCCACCGTATCTAAACAGACCTATCGGGGCAATACCCTGTCTGCTTCCACAGTGGTCACCGAAAAAGCGGCTTGGGAAAACATCTACATGGTAGAAGTGGTGCGCAGTTGTCCAGAGATGTGTCGCTTCTGTCTGGCCAGTTACCTCACTTTACCATTTCGTACCCCTAGCGCGATCGATTCGTTGATTCCAGCTATAGAAAGGGGATTAAAGGTAACAGACCGGATTGGCTTACTGGGAGCATCAGTAACCCAGCATCCCGAGTTTGATGTGTTGTTAGATTACCTAAATCAGCCACAATACGATCATGTGCGCTTGAGTATTGCTTCAGTGCGAACCAATACAGTTACCGAAAAGCTAGCCCAAACCCTAACTAAACGTAACACCCGTTCCATTACGATTGCAGTGGAAAGTGGCTCACAACGGTTGCGCGAGATTATTAATAAGAAGCTGACCAATGACCAAATTATCCAGGCAGCAGTCAATGCTAAAGCAGGGGGATTAAAACGTCTGAAACTCTACGGGATGGTAGGAATTCCGGGAGAGGAAATAGCAGATGTTGAAGAAACTGTAGCGATGATGGAACAGATTAAGAGAGCAGCCCCCGGTCTAGGCTTAACCCTCGGTTGCTCCACCTTTGTTCCCAAAGCTCATACACCCTTTCAGTGGTTCGGCCTGAATCCCCAAGCCCAGAAGCGCCTCAAGTTGTTGCAGAAAAAATTGCGATCGCAAGCCATAGACTTTCGACCAGAAAGCTACAACTGGTCAGTCATTCAAGCACTGATTTCCCGAGGGGATCGTCGCTTATCCCAACTATTAGAACTAACCAGGCATTATGGGGATTCCCTAGGCAGTTTCCGCCGTGCCTTTAAACAATTGCGAGGACAGTTACCTGAACTAGACTTCTACGTCTATACCGACTGGTCAACAGAGCAAGTCTTGCCTTGGAGTCATCTGCTTGGGCCACTTCCCCAAGCCACCTTGCTTAAGCACTTAGGTGCTGCGACAGCCCTGGGGGTAGGGAATAGGGAATAGGGCGTGTGGGAAGTGTGGGAAGTGTGGGAAGTGTGGGGCGTCAGTTATTTTATTAGATAGGATACCTATTTGAGCCAAAGTTCGCTATTCCCTACTCCCTACTCCCTACTCCCTACTCCCTGTTCCCTTTACTATTTATTACTGTCAAGACTTACAACCTATGCTTGAGATATTCAATGGAATACAGAATACATGGCAGGATATAGTCCTACCTGTAGATAAAAGAACAGATTGTTGGACAGTTAGCCAACAATTCCGTGATCATGTCAAACAATTTTTACCGAAAAAACAATATTGCTTATTAGAGGTGGGATGTTACAAGGGTTTAACCGCAAAGCACCTAGCCGATCACTTCACTCAATATCTAGGTTTAGATGTTAACGATAGATACCTGAGAGTAGCAAGACTAAACAATATTTTTAATTTTAATGTAAAATTCCAAAGATTTGATGTGTATAATTATGATTGGAATGAGTTAACCTTTCCTGCTGATGTGGTTTTAATAGATGCACGTCACAAATACGAGTATATCAAACAAGATATTGATAACTGTTTAAAGCGATTTAAGAATGCATTGATCATTTTTGATGATTACGGAGCATGGGAAAGCGTCTTTAGGGCAGTTAATGAAGCGATCGATGAAGGTAAGTTAGAGGTAGTTAAAGAAATTGGAGTTGAGAAAGGCCAGCAACTGTGGCCAGATCAGAATAATCCATACTCTTACACACATTTTGGATCAGAAGGATTGATTTGCCGTAGTAGTAGAGCGGTTTTCAATTAGGTTAGGTTTTTAGGGAGTAGGGAGTAGGGAGTAGGGAGTAGGGAGCAGGGAACGACGACTGATCCGAAGATTCCTGGTAAGCATTCAGCCGTCAGCCGTCAGCCGTCAGCCGTCAGCCGTCAGCCGTCAGCTAAGGTAACTCAGCATTATTCCAATGCTTACCTGTTGTCTTGATGCAATAGCGAGTGGGGGAAACCACGGCAGTTGCTCATGGGGGAGACCACGGCAGTCGCTCATGGGGGAAACCCCCAAGACCGCGCTGCCTCCCCAAGACCGCACTGCCTCCCCTGTTCCCTTGCTGCATCGCTTATTCAAAAGCACCATCTGTAGCACCTCAAGTAGCGTGCGCATTAGCTGATAGCTGATAGCTGATAGCTGATAGCTGATAGCTGATAGCTGATAGCTGAATACTTACGATTCCTGCTCCCTAAAACCTAGGATTAAATTACCTCACTCGTCCTGAGAACTGCTATATTATTCTTCAGGCAATGTTATCCTGAATTTTTGATTTTGCCATCAAGGTTTGGCGTAAGTTGAATGCATGGAAGATGCTTAAAATATCACATTGCCACTCAGGCAAGAGCAACGTCATCCCAATCTCTTCTAAACTATTGAGCAGACAAAGGGCGATTGCTAACCACAGGGTTTTAGCATAGTCAAAACCAAATAATACCACCGTGGCCACCAGTAGCGTTAACCCCCATATTTTCGCAGTGTAGGTATGGAAGCTAGGGAATTTTCTGAACTTGATTAGACTGATTGTGAACAAAGTAACTTGGGCAGCGATCGCTAACAATAAAGGGATTTGGAAATCTTTGATAACCTTGGGGTATACCAAGCAGGTGCTAATGGCAACGCACAAGTATAGACAGATATCTGCCCAACTATCTGCTTGACGAAGTTGGACTGTACTAACCTTTAATCGACGAGCAATGATGCCATCAAAAATGTCTGACAGTACGGCAATGATATAACCAATAATAAACCAATAGCTGATGTTACGATCCAGGGCATCTAAAAGGAGTAAGGGAGCAATTGCAAAGCGAATCCTAACTAGAAGGCTAGGAATATGTACCAGTTTGATCATCATCCTAAATTTGCTACCTCTAATTTTTACATTAAGGCTCTAGGGAACCTAGTATCTATAACACGCCCTTATTGCCCACTAATTATGATTGGGCGCTGGCTTGATACTCCCTTATAAAGTATTAGCAGCACAGTTTACTCACAATAGGATCATAGACCAATTTCTCAATTGTCTTTACTAGCAAAGTGTTAACTATGGAAAAATAAGGTTTTATTGCCGTCAGCTTTAGAACTGCTGATAAACTGGCACTGTCTCCAATTACTCCAACTGTTATTTCGGTTTTACTACTAAATCAGAACCGTTGATGATTGAAGAAAAGAAATGAAAAAAGCAATGTTCTGATTAGCTACAGCTGCTGCAATTGCCGCTATTTCAGAGCATCGCATTACTGTTGAGAGGGTAATCATGGGTACGCATTCCAGTTGACAGGGGAATTATGCGTACGCATTCCAGTTGACAGGGTAATCATGCAATATCTTGACTACTGTTCCCTATTCCCTTTTTCTATCAATCCTACACAAAATTCCCTCTAGTTAAGTATCACTGGTAATCCCCCAGTCTTTGATACAGGCTCCGGTGAGAATAGCCCTAGTCAGTTCAGTTAAGAATCTTTAACGGCTGGCTTTGAAAGTCTGGCCAGAAATTAAGTCCTATCTCTCCTCTATCCTAAGCTCAGGATGGAGGAGTTTTAATTTCTCGGTTAACGGATTATCACCCCTAATATCAAGTCAGGTTGAATACCCATAATTAGAGGGAGGGTGGGACCCACCCCTAACCCCTCCCAGGAGGGGAATGTGGGGAGGGTGGGAAGTGTGGGGAGGGTGGGAACCCACCCCTAACCCCTCCCAGGAGGGGAATATGGGGAGATGGGGGAGATTTTTATTAAGGGTAATTATCCCGACATGATATAAGTTAACTTTGCTTAAATTCTTGCGTAGTGGCGTGGCAAGCTTAAAATAGTGCAATAGATTTTTGCTCCCCATATTCCCGCGCCCGGGCCCCGCGCCCCCGCCCCGCGCCCCCCACACCTCCCACACCTCCCACACCCCCCACACTACCCCATCTGTTTCTAATCCAACATTTAAGGCTTGCCACGCCAGTAGGGTGGGTTAGGCGGCAAGTATTTTGAAAGCTTACCTTGTATTGATTATTGCGCGAGTGGGGGAAACCCCAAGACCGCGCTGCATCGCTTGAACAGAGCTGTCCGCCGTAACCCACCAATAGTCAGCGACTTAAGCGGTGATTAGATTGACTTTATAAACAGTCTCTTAGGCCATGAGCTGATCAGCTCAAAAAAAAGGTACCCTCAAGGGTACTGTGAAGCCAGAGTTAGATCTGACATTCTAGAAATGTGTTCATTGAAATGAATTCGAGCAAGAGGTAAACCCCATGGCTTACAAATACTATAACCCCTGTGTGTTCCAAGTTCCGATCAAATTAGAAGTACCCATTGTTCTCGACATCGCTGTCGCTGCTAAGCGCAAGTGTTTTGACAAATATGAGGAAATGGAGATCGAAGAGGTAGAAGGTAACGAAGCTACTGAGTCACCCGCACCTGCTACCACTTAGTCCCTTTAGGAATATTTGACAGGAATCTCTGACGGCTGGCTTTGAAGTAGCTCATAGTAATTAATCCCTGAAACCCCCCTAGGCTGATCAAGCCAGGGGATTTTTTTTGTCAGTCTCCTGCTGATATAGCGCTACGGGCAAAGCAAGAGGCAAGAGGCATGCATGCTAGAGTTAATCAAGTAGTGATGCAGCGTGGTTTTAGCAGTTTCAACTGCAGTTGCTCATCTCCCCATCCCCCCATCCCCCCATCCCCCTATCTCCCCGCGCCCCCGCCCCACACTTCCCACACTTCCCACACTTCCCACACTTCCCACACTTCCCACACTTCCCATCCCCCCATCTCCCCATCTCCCTACTCCCTACTCCCTATTCCCTATTCCCTATTCCCTATTCCCTATTCCCTATTCCCCGCCCACAAGACCAGCATAGACCAGTTTCTCAACTGTCTGTACTAGCAACAGTGTTAACTATGGAAAAATCAGGTTTTATTGGTGTCAGCTTTAGGACTACTAATAAACTGACACTGTCTCCAATCACTGCAACTGTTATTTCTATTTTACTAGTAAATAAGAAACGTCGATGATTGGAGAAAACAAATGAAAAAAGCAATCTTCTTATTAGCTACAGCTGCTGCAATTACCGTCCCTACAACTGAGGCTTTTGCTCAGCATACTTTTCCTAGTGAGCGTTCCCACTGTCTAGCCACCCTAACTGCTAACAACCCCAATTCTCGGATCACCTTACGTTCTGGACCAGGAACTAATTATAGAAGCTTGGGTTATGGTTTAGTGGGTGATAATGTCTACGTCCTGACAGCAACTCCTCCAGAGCCAGATTACAAAATAGACAGCGTTGGCTATGGTTGGCACAGAGTAGGTTTTCCAGTAAGTGGTGCCAAAGGATGGATTCGCGACGATTTACTCAAGGTCGAATGTGCTCCCATTAATGATTAAGTAGGTCTATAGGGAAAAAAGGTACCCTCAAGGGTACTGCCAAGCCAGGGGATTATTTGACATTATATAAATGTGTTGATTGAAATTAATTGCACCAAGAGGTAAAACCCATGGCTTACAAATACCATAAACCCTGTGTGTTCCAAGTTCCGATCAAATTAGAAGTGCCCATTGTTCTCGACCTAGCTGTAGGTGCTAAGCGTAAGTGCTTTACTAAATATGAGGAAATGGAAATCGAAGAGAACGGAGCGGCTACTGAGCCAGCCGAACCGGTTGCCACTTTGTATCCTTAGAAATCTTTGAAATTAATTTTTTACGGCTGGCTTTTAAATTCTGGGCATAAATTAATTACTATATCTCCTCTCTATCCTCCCTCCTGAGCTCAGGAGGGAGGAGTTTTATTGTAGAGCTTAACCTATAATCACCCCCACCAATACCGAACCAGACAAAAATCGTAGGGTGGGCATTGCTCAGGAAGATCAAAATTAGTGAGCCTATAAATGAAATGGGCAATGCCCACCAATACCGAGGCTAAGTTATGAAAGACTATCAGATCAGCTGCTAAAAAGGTACCCTCAAGGGTACTGCCAAGCCAGGGTGAGATTTGACATTATATAAATGTATTGAAATTAATTAAAGCAAGAGGTAAAACCCATGGCTTACAAATACTATAACCCCTGTGTGTTCCAAGTTCCCATCAAATTAGAAGTGCCCATTGTCCTCGACCTAGCTGTAGGTGCTAAGCGTAAGTGCTTTACTAAGTATGAGGAAATGGAAATCGAAGAGAACGGAGCTGCTACTGAGCCAGCCGAACCAGTTACCACTTAATCCCCTTAGGAATCTTTGACAGCTGGCTTTTAAATTCTGGGCATAAATTAAGTCCTATCTCTCCTCCCTCCTGAGCTCAGGAGGGAGGAGTTTTATTGTAGAGCTTAACCTATAATCACAGCTAAGTTAGTCCGTAAGCATATGCGCTACGCGCACGCTGCGCGAACAGCCGTCAGCCGTCAGCCGTCAGCCTTTAGCTCACGCTGCTTGAGGTGCTTTGTGGCATAGACTTCGACGCTGTGACTTTACTCAGATTAAACTAATGCTTACCTGTTGTCTTGATCCCAAGCGCGAGTGGGGGAAACCCCCGTGAGGCCACTGCATCGCTTATTCAAAAGCTATTGGGTGTAGCTTGCCCAAGCGCCCACTGATAGCTGATACGCGACACGCTGATACGCGACACGCTGATACGCGACACGCTGAATGCTTACGTTAGTCCATCTTATTATCAGCTGCTAAAAAGGTACCCTCAAGGGTACTGTCAAGCCAGGGTGAGATTTGACATTATATAAATGTATTGAAATTAATTAAAGCAAGAGGTAAAACCCATGGCTTACAAATACTATAACCCCTGTGTGTTCCAAGTTCCCATCAAATTAGAAGTACCCATTGTGCTCGATCTAGCTGTAGGTGCTAAGCGTAAGTGCTTTACTAAGTATGAGGAAATGGAAATCGAAGAGAACGGAGCGGCTACTGAGCCAGCCGAACCAGTTACCACTTAATCTTTTTAGCAATCTCTGACAGGAATCTTTGACGGCTAGCTATTTAATTATAGGCACAAATTAAGTCCTATATCTCCTCTATTCTGACTCAGGATGGAGGAGTTTTTATTTATTGCTTCACCGATAATCATCCCTAAGTTAGGCGATCTGATTATCAGTTTATAAAATTTACCCTCAAGGGTACTCCCAAGCCAGGATATTATTTGACATTATATAAATGTGTTGATTGAAATGAATTGCAGCAAAAGGTAAAACCCATGGCTTACAAATACTATAACCCCTGTGTGTTCCAAGTTCCGATCAAATTAGAAGTACCCATTGTGCTCGACCTAGCTGTAGGTGCTAAGCGTCAGTGCTTTACTAAGTATGAAGAAATGGGCATTGAAGAGAATGGAGCGGCTACTGAGTCCCCCGAACCAGTTACCACTTACGGCGGTTTGCATAACTCTGAGGGGGTGACAAAAAGACCTGTAAGCTTTACCGGATATAAATTTGAGCAAATTGTGGTACAAAAAGATAGGCCTGCTATTGGTCACCCAGACCCATCAAAAAAAATGCTACCCACAATTTACCAAAATCATCTTAAAAGTCAACTCACGAGAGCTAAATATCTACTCTTCAGTTTGTTGGTTACGGTTTTGCAATCGGTCAAAAATGTTAGGCTGGAAACCCTAGCAGCATCCTTACCCTTACCCATTAGGTTTGAAAGTAGTCGCAAAAAGCTGCAAAAATTTATGGTAGTCAAAGAAGGGATCAGGTCAGTTTCATAATCACAAAAGTAGTATAGCAATCCTCAATAGGTTGTGGTAATATTTCGAAACGTTATCCTTGTTATACCTGGGTTTAAATTCCCTCAATTTTCACAAATCATTTAGGGTTAGGGTTGCTATATTAAGCCCTAAAACTTTGAATTTTTGAGTTTTATAACCCAAATTACGCAATTCAAAATGTAATAGATGTAATAATATAAACCCAGTCTCAAAAAAAAGGCGGTAGCAATTTTAATTACTTTTTGAATCTCACTAAATACAGTTATTTAGATAAGCACATCTATGCTTAATAACTTGAGGAAAGTTTTCCGAATTCCAGGGAGCGGCTACTGAGCCAGCCGAACCAGTTACCACTTAATCTCTTTAGCAATCTTTAACAGCTGGCTTTAAAATTCTGGGCATAAATTAAGTCCTATCTCTCCTCCCTCTCCTCCCTCCTGAGCTCAGGATGGAGGAGTTTTATTGTAGAGCTTAACCTATAATCACAGCTAAGTTAGTCCATTTTATTATCAGCTGCTAAAAAGGTACCCTCAAGGGTACTGTCAAGCCAGGGTTAGATTTGACATTATATAAATGTGTTGATTGAAATTAATTAAAGCAAGAGGTAAAACCCATGGCTTACAAATACCATCGTCCCTGTGTGTTCCAAGTTCCCATCAAATTAGAAGTACCCATTGTGCTCGACCTAGCTGTAGGTGCTAAGCGTCAGTGCTTTACTAAATATGAGGAAATGGAAATCGAAGAGAACGGAGCTGCTACTGAGCCAGCCGAACCAGTTACCACTTAATCCCCTTAGGAATCTTTGACAGCTGGCTTTTAAATTCTGGGCATAAATTAAGTCCTATCTCTCCTCCCTCTCCTCCCTCCTGAGCTCAGGATGGAGGAGTTTTATTGTAGAGCTTAACCTATAATCACAGCTAAGTTAGTCCATTTTATTATCAGCTGCTAAAAAGGTACCCTCAAGGGTACTGTCAAGCCAGGGTTAGATTTGACATTATATAAATGTGTTGATTGAAATTAATTAAAGCAAGAGGTAAAACCCATGGCTTACAAATACCATCGTCCCTGTGTGTTCCAAGTTCCCATCAAATTAGAAGTACCCATTGTGCTCGACCTAGCTGTAGGTGCTAAGCGTCAGTGCTTTACTAAATATGAGGAAATGGAAATCGAAGAGAACGGAACGGCTACTGAGCCAGCCGAACCAGTTACCACTTAATCTCTTTAGCAATCTTTAACAGCTGGCTTTAAAATTCTGGGCATAAATTAAGTCCTATCTCTCCTCCCTCTCCTCCCTCCTGAGCTCAGGATGGAGGAGTTTTATTGTAGAGCTTAACCTATAATCACAGCTAAGTTAGTCCATTTTATTATCAGTTTATAAAAGGTACCCTCAAGGGTACTGTCAAGCCAGGGTGAGATTTGACATTATATAAATGTATTGAAATTAATTAAAGCAAGAGGTAAAACCCATGGCTTACAAATACCATCGTCCCTGTGTCTTCCAAGTTCCCATCAAATTAGAAGTACCTATTGTGCTCGACCTAGCTGTAGGTGCTAAGCGTAAGTGCTTTACTAAATATGAGGAAATGGAAATCGAAGAGAACGGAGCGGCTACTGAGCCAGCCGAACCAGTTACCACTTAATCTCTTTAGCAATCTTTAACAGCTGGCTTTAAAATTCTGGGCATAAATTAAGTCCTATCTCTCCTCTTTCTCCTCCCTCCTGAGCTCAGGAGGGAGGAGTTTTAATTTCCACCAAAACCTATAATCACCCCTAAGATCATGTCGGGATAATTACCCTTAATAAAAATCTCCCCCATCTCCCCATATTCCCCTCATGGTCGGGGTTAGGGCTGGGTTCCCATCTCCCCATCTCCCCACACTTCCCACCCTCCCCACATTCCCCTCCTGGGAGGGGTTAGGGGCTTTCAGGTGTATGATTTTAACAAAAGAGGAAAAAAGAACTAAAAACCTTAGTACACCATTGGACTGTCATCGATGATCACACAGATTCCGAAAGGGTATCAAGAATGGTTCAGAGTAGTGATGAGGAAGATGCCTCATCTGAGCAAATCTCAGGCAGTGGGATTAGCAATGGGTCGCTTTTTTGGTATTGCCATCACTCAAAGTTGTGGATTATCAACAGTAGCCGTATTTTTAGCAGAAATCCAACATCGATCAGAAAACAATGTCAGAGAGCAGTTAAGGCAATGGTACAAGGAAAAAAGTCACAAATATGGCAGAAAGCGACAAGAAATAGAAGTCAGTGAAAGCTTTGCCTTCTTATTGTTGTGGATATTAAGTTGGTGGTCATCCGATCAAAAAAGCCTGGTGCTGGCTGCAGATGCATCCACATTGGGTAAGCGTTTTACAGTCTTGGTAATTAGTGTGGTCTACCGTGGCTGTGGAATACCTGTAGCTTGGAAAATTGTGGGTGCAACCGAAAAAGGGAGTTGGCAACCTTACTGGCATCAGCTGTTAAATCAGGTCAAACAGGGGATCCCGGATGATTGGTTTGTGATAGTCACCACAGACCGAGGGTTGTATGCTAAATGGTTTTATCAAGGGATTGTGGCTAATGGCTGGCATCCTTTGATGCGGATTAATGCTCAAGGATATTACCAACCATCCCAGGTTTTGGGTGACCAACCCCCATCGAAATTACCTCTGTCTGGGCTAATCACTGAGGTTGGTCAGCATTGGAGTGGTCGAGTCAGATGTTTCCGAAGCAACTGTGTCGATTGCACTCTCTTAGCTCGCTGGGATCACGGTTATGCTGACCCTTGGTTAATGTTAACGGATTTGAGTCCACAACAGGCTCAAATCTACTGGTATAGTATGCGTAGCTGGATTGAATGCTTGTTCAAAGACATTAAGCGTGGTGGTTTTGGTTGGCATCACACCAAAATGACTGACCCCAAACGTGCCGAAAGACAATGGTAACGCTATTGCTGTGGCGACTATTTGGTTGGTTGGCGTCGGAGGATTAACTGACACTAGTTTATCTGCTAGTAGTTTATCGGTTGAAACTGACGACGATGGCCTCGACGCCGATCCGTTGCAATTTTCGACCCACTCTCAACAACCTCTGTCTTTAAGTTGTTTTCGACGAGGTTTTTTACGTATTCTGGCATCTGTCATTCAACAAATGCCTTTACCTATGGGTTGTTTTTCTCCCTCATTTTCTCTATCTTCTGCATAAATATTAAAATCATACACCTAAAAGGGGGTTAGGGGTGGGTCCCACCCTCCCTCTTATTATGGGTATTCAACCTGACTTGATATAAGTTATGGGAGACTATCATCAGTTGAAAAAAGGTACCCTCAAGGGTACTGCCAAGCCAGGGTGAGATTTGACATTATATAAATGTGTTGATTGAAATGAATTAAAGCAAGAGGTAAAACCCATGGCTTACAAATACTATAACCCCTGTGTGTTCCAAGTTCCGATCAAATTAGAAGTACCCATTGTGCTCGATCTCGCTGTAGGTGCTAAGCGTAAGTGCTTTACTAAGTATGAGGAAATGGAAATCGAAGAGAACGGAGCGGCTACTGAGCCAGCCGAACCAGTTACCACTTAATACCCTTAGGAATCTTTAACAGGAATATCTGGGCATAAATTAATTCCTATATCTCCTCTCTAGCCTCCATTCTGAGCTCAGGATGGAGGAGTTTTTATGGTTAACCGATAATCACAGCTAAGTTAGTCCATCTTATTATCAGCTGCTAAAAAGGTACCCTCAAGGGTACTGCCAAGCCAGGGTGAGATTTGACATTATATAAATGTGTTGATTGAAATTAATTAAAGCAAGAGGCAAAACCCATGGCTTACAAATACTATAACCCCTGTGTGTTCCAAGTTCCCATCAAATTAGAAGTACCCATTGTTCTCGACCTAGCTGTAGGTGCTAAGCGTAAGTGCTTTACTAAGTATGAGGAAATGGAAATCGAAGAGAACGGAGCGGCTACTGAGCCAGCCGAACCAGTTACCACTTAATCTCTTTCGCAATCTTTGACAGGAATCTTTGACGGTTGGCTTTAAATTAGTTCATAGAAATTAGTTCCTCAAATCCCCCTAGGCTTATCAAGTCAGGGGGTTTTTCTTAACCAGTCTCCTGCTAAGCTTAACGTAAGCATATGCGCTACAGATGGTGCTACTTGAGGTGCCGTCAGCTTAAAATAAACCTCGCACGCTACTTGAGGTGCTTTCTGTAACTCAGCATTATTCGAATGCTGACCTGTTTTATTCTTAACGGTTTCCTCCTTAACCCTGCCGATAGCGCATACGGCGGTTTGCATAACTATCAGGTACACAGGATTGTTTTCCCACTTCCGACTTCCGACTTCCCTGTTCTCTCTTCCCTGTTCCGGTGATCCGCTGTTCCCTGTTCCCTAAAATCCAGAAATTTGTACCTAACTGAATTGCAAACCGCTGATAGCTGATAGCTGATAGCTGATAACTGATAGCTGAATGCTTACAAGTTAACTAAAAGGTACCCTTAAGGGTACTGTAACGTGTTAGTCAATTATGAGATCATTGGGAGAGATTAAGACTACCTGCTAAACTACCTGTTGGAGGGCAAATCATGCCTGACGAAAATATCCACGAATCCTCTTACAACTGTGAATTTGAGATTCCGATCAATTTTTTAGTTCCCTTCTCATTCAAGCCCACATTTGCTCCACAAAAGTGTACCTTTCAACTTTGCAATCACCCTGGTGCTAGTGCCAGTCCGCCACCCTATGGCTTGCGTCTTGATGGACTGCTCACTGGTAATGCCAGAGATATCTATACCTTTGATTTTGAGTACGAGGGCGCAGAGGTATTCCTCGACTACACCAGCACAGGTGAGATCCACATCTACGGAAAAGCCTTCGGTGGACAAAAAGAAGGGAAGAATTACAAAAAAGGGACAACTGACTACTGGGATATCGACTTTACCTACAAAGTTGTGGGACATAAAGACAACGATGCCTATGTCACGGAGAAAGCCTATGGCAAGTACAAGATTGGCATGGGTAAGGGGAAAATCAGCTGTAAGAAGTACAAGTCCTTTGATCTAGTAGACTACTTCGGTAATCATGAATACTCCTTCCGATTTGGTGATGATACGGATCACCGGGGCTATAAAGGTATCTCTGGCTGGGGCTGGCTGAATCATAGTGGTGCCAAAGATGGTATCTATAAGCACCTAGATTACTCTGACTGGCTATTCGTTGCTAAGATTCCTAAACTATCCATGGCTAAATGGAAGATGATCTGCTGGAGTGGCTTAGCCAGTGGAGTCTGGTGTGAGGATGATCCTAAGAAGTCCGATTATTAGCGATTAGTTATAGCGCCGCGCCCAGTGTGGGGAGATGGGGAGATGGGGAGATGGGAAGTGTGGGAAGTGTGGGAAGTGTGGTAAGTGTGGGGAGATGGGGAGATCAGCAACTGGCTCCCCAAGACGGCGCTATCTCCCGACTCCCTACTCCCTACTCCCTACTCCCTACTCCCTACTCCCTACTCCCTACTCCCTAAAACCAATAATGACTAACGACTAATAAATTTCTTGATCTGTCCCAGTTTGTCTTTGTAGGGAGCATAGCGCAACTGCAAATCCAGCCAGAAGGATTTCTTAAGCACGCTTTTTTGGTGAGAAAAGGTATCAAAACCAGCTTTACCATGATAAGCACCCATGCCACTATCACCAACCCCACCAAATGGTAGGGAAGGAACATTTAGATGCATAACTGTTTCATTCAAGCAAACACCACCAGCAGAGGTCTGTTGCAAAACCTGCTGTTGCTTTGCTTTGTCTCTGGAGAAAAAATATAGCGCTAAGGGTTTTGGTCTTTGGTTAACTATCCCAATCGCTTCATCTAAATTACTGTATTCAATCACAGGTAGAATCGGACCAAAGATTTCCTCTTCCATCACTTTATCCTCTAAGGAAATATTGTCGATGACCGTCGGAGCAATATAGCGGTCTTCTGGATTAGTTTGTCCACCAATTATGATCTCACCATCCTTGAGTAAGGTACTTAAACGCTGATAATGCTTATCACTGATAATCCGAGCATAATCTGGACTTTTGGCGGGATCGTCTCCATAAAATTTATGGATACAGGCTTTGATTTGTTCGAGTAAATCAGATTTAATCTCCCGATTGACCAGCAGATAGTCTGGTGCAACGCAGGTTTGACCGGCATTGAGAAACTTACCCCAAACAATTCGTTTTGCTGTAGTCTCTATCGGCACATCTGTCTCCACAATGCAGGGACTTTTACCCCCCAACTCTAGGGTAACCGGGGTTAGGTGTTTGGCAGCAGCAGTCATGATAATCTTGCCAACTTGGGTGCTGCCGGTGAACAAGATATGGTCGAATTTTTCTGCTAACAGTTCCTGACTGGTTTCTACTCCCCCTTCGACTACAGCAATATAGCCAGGGTCAAAGTTTTTCTGGATAATCTCTGCGATCGCACCAGAGGTGTGAGGGGAGATTTCAGAGGGTTTGATAACGCAACAGTTTCCGGCTGCGATCGCACCCACTAAAGGAGCAATGGCTAGAGCAAATGGATAGTTCCAGGGACTGATAATCAGTACTACTCCCAAGGGTTCGGGATAAATTTGACCCGAGCCTGGAAAATTTGCCATTGAGACCGGGACTCTTTTGGGCTTGACCCAGGATTTAATATGCTTGAGGGTGTGATCAATTTCCTGCACCAGGATAATTTCGGTAGCATAAGATTCAAATTCCGCCTTGTGCAGGTCGGCTTTCAACCCTTCTAAAATGGCAGCATCATTTTCTAAAATAACTTGCTTGAGGCGCTTGAGTTGGGCGATCCGGAATGCCACATCTTTGGTTTTACCGGTGCTGAAAAAATTGCGCTGCTGAGCCAAAATATCCTTGACTTCACTGGTTTGTAGTTGAAGCATCTTAAAATTTAATCCCTGAACGAAAAAAAAAAATCATTTTGTTCTCGTTCAAGGTTAGCAATTATTTGATAGGATAGTTTATTGCTAAATACTTGCAAGAGTTGAGCGTAGGGTGGGTTAGGCGGGGAGTACTTTAAAAGCTCACCGAAGAGAGCTGTCCGCCGTAACCCACCAATATTCAGCAACTCATCGCTGTCTATACATTTACTTTATAAACAGCCTCTGAGTTCAGCTCCCTGAAAACATTCCTGAAAACTCCCGATGCCACTAAAAATTTCAGCACTATTGAGCGGTAACAAACCATGGCATCGTCTGGGTTTGCCTGGTTGGACAGTCTCGGTAATTGCGATCGCATTCCTGATTTGCGCACCAGTCCTATTTGTGCTGGGCAGTATGTTCTCCGATTCTTCAGAGGTATGGAGTCATTTAGTCTCCACTGTCTTAGGCAGTTACATTGCCAACTCCCTGTGGTTAATCCTAGGTGTAGGTAGTGGAGTATTAATCCTTGGGGTATCAACAGCATGGCTAGTAACCATGTGTCGCTTCTGGGGAAGCCGCCTGTTTGAATGGGCTTTACTACTGCCTCTGGCAGCACCAGCCTATTTACTTGCCTATACTTACACCAATATGCTGGACTTTTTTGGACCCGTACAGACCTGGCTGCGGCAGCTGTTTGGCTGGACTAGCGTGCAGGATTATTGGTTTCCCAATGTCCGGTCTCTGTGGGGTGCGATCGCCATGTTGTCTCTAGTACTCTATCCCTACGTTTACCTGATCACCAGGGTAGCCTTCTTAGAGCAATCCGTCCGTACCCTAGAAGCTGCTCGTTCCCTCGGATGCACCCCTTGGCGTGGCTTCTTCACCGTGGCTCTACCCCTAGCCAGACCGGCGATCATGGCAGGTTTGGCCTTAGCACTGATGGAAACCCTAAGCGACTTTGGGACAGTAGAGTATTTCGGTGTAAATACCTTCACTACAGGGATATATCGTACCTGGTTAGGCATGGGTGAGAGGTCAGCCGCTGCTCAATTAGCCGCCTGTTTGCTACTATTCGTAATTATTTTAATTGTACTGGAACGTTGGTCTCGTAAGCAATCTCGCTATTATGAGACTAGCAGTAGTTACCAGCCAATCAAGCCATTTTCACTAACTGGGGGCCGAGCCATACTCGCGTTTGTAGCCTGTTTCCTTCCCATTGCTCTTGGATTTTTAGCACCCGCAGCATTTTTGCTGCACATGACCATTAAAAATGCTGAGGAAACCTTAGATGATAATTTTTTGCAGCTAGCTACAAATAGTTTACTATTAGCCATTACAACAGCTGCGATTGCTATGGTCTTAGCATTAGTCATGGCTTATGGGCAACGTCTAGTGCCCAAACTAGGGATGCGCTTAGCAGTACGCACTGCTGCCATGGGTTACGCTATCCCTGGTTCAGTGATTGCAGTTGGTGTCTTAATGCCCTTAGGTCAGTTGGACAATACCATTGACAGCTGGATGCGGGCAACCTTTGGCCTATCCACCGGTTTACTTTTCAGTGGCACCATCATTGCTTTAGTATACGCCTATCTTGTGCGCTTCCTAGCAATTTCATTCAATACCGTTGAATCCAGCCTAGGTAAGATCAAGCCTAGTTTAGATGATGCCTCTCGCAGTCTCGGTTATGGTCCTACGTTTACCCTAATCAAAGTTCACGCCCCATTAATGTGGGGAGGATTGTTGACAGCAGCGATGTTAGTGTTTGTGGATGTCATGAAAGAGTTACCAGCAACTCTGATCATGCGACCGTTTAATTTTGACACCCTGGCAGTAAGAGTTTACCAGTATGCCTCCGATGAACGATTAATACAGGCATCAGCACCAGCCTTAGCGATTGTTTTAGTAGGAATTATTCCAGTAATTTTATTGAGTTTAAAGATTGCTAAGTCTCAGGGATAATAATGGAGAATGAAGAATGAAGAATGAAGAATGAAGAATCCAGAATCCAGAATCCAGAATGGAGAATCCAGAATGGAGAATGAAGAATGAAGAATGAAGAATGAAGAATGAAGAATGAAGAATGAAGAATGAAGAATGAAGAATGAAGAATGAAGAATGAAGAATGAAGAATGAAGAATGAAGAAGGCAGAAGGCAGAAGGCAGAAGGCAGAAGGCAGAATCCAGAATGGAGAATCCAGAATGGAGAATCCAGAATGGAGAATGAAGAATGAAGAATGAAGAATGAAGAAGGCAGAAGGCAGAAGGCAGAAGGCAGAATTCTAAATTCTAAATTCTAAATTCTAAATTCTAAATTCTAAATTCTAAATTCTAAATTCTAAATTCTAAATTCTAAATTCTAAATTCTAAATTCTAAATTCTAAATTCTAAATTCTAAATTCTAAATTCTAAATTCTAAATTCTAAATTCTAAATTCTTCATGGTGTTGGAATCAAAAAAAAGGGAACAGAGAACAGAGAACAGGGAACAGTAGTCAAGATATCCGAGGAGTTTTTGCTTTCTCGGCGCTACTCCCTACTCCCTACTCCCTACTCCCTACTCCCTAAGACGACAGTACTTCACGTAATTAAAAACTGCTACACCCAACCAGCAATATCCATCAGTTGAACTGCCGTAGCACTATTAGGCCCATATTGGGAAACACTGGTTGGATCTTCCTTGAAAGGAAAACCAAAGCCCGCAAGTATGGGATCAATCGGTGTTCCAGAAACCACTGGATATTCGCTATTAGCTTGAGCAAAGAAGGTCTGAGCGGTAGGGCTAGTTAGATACTCTAAGAACTTGATAGCATTTCCTGGATTAGGAGCTGTTTTCACCAAGCCGCCACCACTGATATTAATGTGGGCACCCCGGTTTCGCTGATTGGGGAAAAATACACCAACTTTCTTGAATATCCCCTGCTTGGCAGGGTCATCGGATTTAATATAGCGAGGTAGATAATAGGTATTTGCGATCGCAATATCAGCAATCCCAGCAGCAACCGCTTCAATTTGGGCTCGATCATTACCCTGAGGCTTGCGAGCAAAGTTACCCACAAAGCTCTCGACCCATGATTTTACTGCTGGTACACCCAGGCTAGCAATCAGTGACGCCACCAGAGACTGATTATAGACGTTGCTTGATGAGCGGATAGCAATGCGACCTTGCCATTTGGGATCAGCCAGATTTTCGTAAGTTGACAGATCCGCAGGGTTGACTCTGTCTTTGTTATACATAATCACCCGCGCTCGCTTAGTGAAGCCAAACCAGTGATTGTCAGGGTGTCGTAGGTTAGCGGGAATCTTGGAGTTGAGTTCCGATGAATTAACCGGGGCAAAAATGCCAGCCTGGTCAGCTTTCCACAGACGACCAGCGTCAACAGTGATTAAGACATCAGCTGGGCTATTCGCCCCCTCACTTTTAATCCGTTCTATTAATGGATTTGCTTTCCCCTCAATCAGATTCACTTCAATACCAGTGATGCGGGTGAAGTTGTCGTACAAGTCATCATCCGTCTTGTAGTGACGAGAGGAGTAGACATTGACTACCCCATTCTGGGCGACTGCTCTACGAGGTTTACCCAGTTCACCCAAGGTGTAAGCCGCCATGGCTGTACCACCTGCTAGTAAGATATTTCTTCTGTTGATGTTCATCAGCAACTACTAATTTTTATCCTTATGGTTATCGCTAAACTTAAGCAGTAGGTAAGGTAACTCAGGTGCTGAATTACCTTACCTACTGCTATCGCTATAAATTATCGATTACTTTGGGGATTTTGTAAACTACCTCAGACGGTCAGATGGCAGATAAATCCTTTTAATTACCCAATTTGACTATATAATTGACCCTATAAGTAGATGTAATGGTCAGTGTGTAGAAGAGGAATATTACTGATTACTCTAGACTTTTGTCAAGGGCTAATCAGAAATTTATCCAAAAATTTTTCAGATGAATAGAGCGGAAAGTTATAGGGCTGCGCCCAGGATGGAACTTCAGCCCTTAGGAAACAAAGACTGGAAAAGCTTGTCATATAAAGGGTTTAGGCATTATTCGTGCCTTTGATTTGGCAAACCCCTTACCAGCATTGGTACAATTGATAAGATTTAGCGGCTACTGACTACTGAGTGAGTCGGGAGTCGGGAGTCGGGAGTCGGGAGTCGGGAGTCGGAGTAAGAATGTGGGGAGTGGGGGGAGTGGTAAAAAATCCGGCGTTGCTTAATAATGGAATGATTTTAAAAGTTTTGTGCAATGGGCATCTTGCCGTAGAATGGGCATCTTGGTGGAACGGGCATCTTGCCGTGGAATGGGCATCTTGCCGTGGAATGGGCATCTTGCGTGGAACTGGCATCTTGCGTGGAACTGGCATCTTGCCAGTTTCAATATATTTCCGCGCGGGCAGGATGCCCACTCTACTCCTATTCATTGCTCGATTCAGCAACACCAAAAATCCTGTGTACCTCACTCGTGATGAGAATTGCGATATCTCAAGTTTAGTTAATAACTTCGTTTATGACCGCTTATTTTTTGTTATTTATTATTAACTGAAGTGTGTTTTATATCACCGATATGATAACGTTTATGATAACGTTTATAGTCACAGTATAGGGTTTTAATTTGAGATGTGAAACTAAGATTTATGGAAAAAGCGATGCAGCGCGATATAGCATTTATAAATAGATCATGAAAACCAATGCTAATTTAGCATAACATCAAAAACTCTTTAGATCTCTTTCCTACTGCTCCCTGTTCCCTGTTCCCTGTTCCCTGTTCCCTTTGCTATATAACACCAAGCTAAATCATTCCCTGTTCCCTCTTCCTTCCCTATTTCGTGAGCGCTGCCCTATAACCCGTCGCCGAGTCTGAAACCACATAGAAATACCTGTAATTGCCAAGGTTAATAAACCAAAGGCATTGAGAAAGGGATAAATCATTTGTAAGTTAATGGCACCAAATTTTCCTTTGTGCAGTTCCAAAAGCCAAATAAATTCACTACTTTTATCAGTAAGAACTGCCACCTGAAACAAGGAACCGGTAATCACAGTCAACAACACTGGCAATACCATAATTGGGGCAAACCAAGCGTGCAATTGACGTAAACGGAATCTATTAATAGCCATAGTAATTATTAATTTTAATGGCACTTTAAGTACAAATATTTGGGTTTTATGGAGCAGGGAACAGGGAGCAGGGAGCAGGGAGCAGGGAATAGGCAATAGGCAATAGGCAATAGGTAAAAATAATGTGTATATCATAGCTATGAGCAACGCTATATTATAGTCTTATAATAGTAAGATAAATTCTATAGGGTACCTAAATTAATTGTGATAATTTTTGATTCCCTACTCCCTACTCCCTACTCCCTACTCCCTACTCCCTACTCCCTACTCCCTTTTATATGGGAATAGTATTAGAATAATGGTTGCCAAGTTTTGCCGCTATCTTTAGATTGTAAGATTCCATTCTGATCATTAGCAGCGTATAAAAACTCGGGATTAGACGGGGCGATCGCCATATACAAAAATAAGTCTCCTGTTTCTGAGCTTATGGCTTCCCAAGTCCTACCCCCATCGGTACTTTTAAAGAATCCTCCGGACTTTTCGGAAAGGATGTGGAATCCATAAATTACTGTTTTTTCTGCTTTGGACTTCAGAGCCAGACTAGCAACGAGGGACTCTTGAGAATTGGGGACTAAAATCCAGCTTTTTCCACCATCCCTAGTCTCAAATAATCCCAGAGTTGTAGCGGCAAACACGTGCTCAGGATTGCGCGGGTCAACTACTAAGTTATGGGGATTATCCTCCAGTCCCTGGGCTGGTAATTGATTCCAGGTTTTGCCACCATCTTTTGAACCCAACAAGCCTTGTTTTCCAGAAACCGCCCATCCATACATTACCTTGGGGTTAGCTGGTGCGATCGCTAAACTCAGAAAATCTACCCCAAGCAGGGATTGGAGCTGCCAATGTTGCCCTTGATTGTAGCTAGTCAGAAAACCGAGCTTGCCTCCTGATGGTGGATGTAAGCTAGCATACAAGCGTGCGCTATCCTTGGGATGAGCCACAAAGCTGGTGAAATTAGAACGAGTTTTGCCAACTTGCAGCCATTTCCCTGCCTCAGAACGCTGGAGTAACCCATGATGGGTGGCTACGTAGAGGATTTCCGGATTCTCTGGACTAACAGCCATAGCGTGAATATTAGTTTTCTGCCACCAGTTCTCAGGCGCATCACTAAGAATAACCTTGTTATTAGTGACATTATTGGTCACTCCGGTTATAGTTGACTGAGTGATATTGGTTTTAATTGTGGTGGGTTTACAACCCATCACCGTAATAGCGACAATACTGTAAATAAACCAATTTTTAACCATATCCTTTATCTCTACATTCATCTATACATCAATTGCTTGATTCAAGCCAGCACAAGTGGCTCTACTACCAGTAATCGTAAGATGAATTCTCCCAATCCCACGGGTGGACTGGTAATTTCAGATCTGGTAGTTAAGGTTTTACTATCCACTGTTGCTGTTTCCAAAACTGTAGCGGTTGCCACAGCAGGAGTTATTGGTACTGATACCGATTCTAGATCAAGCTGGTTTGATGGTGATGGCGTAGTTGCTGGTCTTGGGGTTTGTTTAGCTATGGTTGTTGGTGAGAATGTCCGGTGTGGGCAAGCAAAGGTGTCGTTTCCAGGGTTAGCTTGATTGTACCTAGTGTAGTATAACTGATTACCTGAGTTGGACATAACCTCAAACTCAGGCTTGATAAGTATTTTTACTCATTTATCTTGGTAGGGCTCACCCTTTCTGTGTTCTTTCGTACTACAATTTAAAGTGCGGAAGGTCAGTTAATTTTTGTTTATAAAACAATGGATAGGCCAGTCGTCACAGTTGAGGAAAATATCAATGCTCAAGTGTTTGATATTGGTGATGAAGAAGATTTTGAGGAGGAAATTATACTAACTCGTCAGAATCTGGAACTGATGAATTTTCTTGATGAACGTTCCGCTAATGTCAAACCTGGTGCAGGTATCTCCATCGAAGAAATTAGGCAGCACCTTGATGAATAATTCTGGTGTATAACTCCATGATTGAGGAGTTTTGCGTCAGGAGTGGTGACCGAAAAACCTGAGGGCGCAAGCCCCTGGATTCTATCCATGGGGTTAGCCCGAACAGGAATTTATTCCCTAACAGCGATCAGAACTTTTGCTTCAAGATATCGACTATAATAGCAAGTAATACATTAATCCGAAGGAGGTAATTTTAAGTGTTGGTTATGGAGTTCAAGGCTGTACTAAAAGAGAATCAAAAGTTGGCAATAAATGAAGCCATTAGAACGGCTCGCTTTGTCCGCAATAAGGTACTTCGGTACTGGATGGACAATAGTAGTACAGGGAAGAAAGAACTCTATCGCTACAACACTCAATTAAGAGAGGAATTCAAGTTTGTTAAAGACCTCAACAGTCATGCTTGTCAAGCTTCTGTTGAGAACGTAGAACGCGCTATCAAGCGTTTCTTTGATAACTGCAAGAAGAAAGTCCCTGGCAAAAAGGGTTATCCTCGCTTTAAGAAACATTCTAGGTCAGTGGAATACAAGCAATCTGGATGGAAGTTATCCCCAGATAAGAAGTTTATCAATTTTACTGACAAGAAGGGGATTGGGAAGGTCAAACTCAAGGGCACCTGGGACTTATGGGGATTCGACCAGAAACTGATCAAGAGGGTTCGGATTGTTCAAAGAGCCGATGGGTACTATGTCCAGTTTTGCCTTAAAGTAGATAATTCCCAGCAGTTAGAAGCTACTGGTTTTACCATTGGCTTAGACGTCGGACTAAAAGAATTCTATACAGACTCTGATGGGTACTCCGAACCTAACCCTAGATTTTATAGAAAAGGTGAAAAACGTTTAAAATTTTATCAACGTCGGGTTTCCCGAAAAAAGAAAGGCTCTGCTAACCGAAAGAAAGCAGTTAATAGGCTAGGTAGGACTCATCTTAGAATAAGTAGGCAACGTAAAGAACATGCCTTGAGACTGGCACGTTGCGTAATCCGGTCTAACGACTTGGTCGCCTACGTTCGCGCAGCGTGCCGTAAGGCAAGATCTAAGAGTTAAGAACCTGGGTAAAAACCACTGTCTTGCCAAATCTATCAATGATGCAGGTTGGTACCAATTTCGAGAATGGTTAGAATATTTTGGCCAAAAGTTTGGCAGGATAACTGTCGCAGTAAATCCTGCTTATACAAGTCAAAACTGTTCTAATTGTGGCGAAGTGGTCAAGAAGTCGTTATCAACTAGAACCCATACCTGTAAGTGTGGGTGCCAATTAGATCGCGACCACAACGCTGCCAAAAACATCTTAACGAGAGCCTTGAGTACGGTGGGGCACACCGGAACTTATCAAAACGCTTGGGGAGATCTGTCCTCTACTCTTCCTGGTTCCGGCCTGGTTGAGCAAGATGGGTCTATGAACCAAGAATCCCCCGGTTTATAACCGTGGGGAGTGTCAAATCAAGACAGCCCTAGGGCGTGTCATCAATTAAGCCAGATAACGGTAGCAGCCAGATAAATTGCTCCTAGAAAGTTTATTGCCCGTAAATCAATCGCGTGTGGCAATCGCTCGATATTGCTTGAGTTGGGCAAAGAAGTTTTCAATTAGATGTCGTGCTTGGTATAAGTATCGATCATACTCACGCTTAACAGTACGGTTGCACAAGGGCTGAATAACTGCCGTTTTACCTTGTTGTTTAAGTCGTTCAATCACGCGCTCATCAGCATCGTATCCCTTGTCGGCAAGGAGTGTATCAGCAGCAAGCTCGTTGAGTAGGACATCGGCTCCATCAAGGTCACAGGCTTGTCCAGGAGTTAGGTGAAAGCCGATCGGTAGCCAATGGGCATCCACCAAGGTATGAATCTTGGTACTCAGTCCACCTTTACTGCGACCAATCGCTTCGCTAGCGGCATCCCCCCCTTTGCCCCAGCACTATGCTGGTGGGCACGCACAATAGTTGAGTCTATCATCGCGTATTCGTTGTCAGCATCATTGGCTAATACTTCAAACACCCTTTGCCACACTCCACGCTTTGCCCATCGGCGTTCATCGGGTATGAACTACTCGAAAATCACCAAATCTTTCAGGTAAGTCCCGCCAGGGAATGCCAGCTCGGTAGCGATACAGCACGGCTTCGACAAACAATCGATTATCTTTAGCCGTCACTCCGACCGTTTCTTTTCGTCCTGGTAGTAAGTCGAGAGATGCGTTCCCACTGGTCATTCCGCAAAGCATAGCGGCGCGTCATTTTAGCACTCCTGAGATTACTCAACTCGCCAAGAATTTATCTATTTTAAACTGGATTGACATTTATTTGATGACACGCCCTAGATCTAGCACAAGAGTTAGATAGCAATCCGTGTAGGAATTGAGAGAATTTTGATGCCATATTCCCTACTCCCTACTCCCTACTCCCTGTTCCCAGATCTGCTGTTCCCTGTTCCCTTTGGTATAAGAGATCGTCATGACCAACATCAAAACCCATCCCTGGGATGTGGCAGAACATCTAGAGACCAAAGAAGATATGGCGGCCTATCTCGAAGCTGCTCTTGAAGATGGCGATCCTGCCTTGGTGGTGGCGGCTCTAGGAGATATTGCTCGTTCCAAAGGAATGACACAAATTGCTAGTGAAACGGGTCTAGGACATGAGAGTCTTGATCAGGCGTTGTTGATGGAAGGTAATCCAGAGTTAGCCACTGTTCTCAAGGTAATACAGGCACTTGGTCTACGGTTGCGGGCTACTCCGATATGAAGTATTGCATTTTTGTTGTTGTGTCTTTTGACTAACTTAGAACGTTTCTACCTAAACGAATTGGTAACCAAGTTACTCAGAAAAGATTTCAAAATTAATAATCATATCCAGTAGGGATTTCAAAATAACATGGGTTTACCCTGGATCAGGCAAGAGATAATAGGTCTTGACCCTGCAGCTTGCTTATTCCCATGGAAACCACTACTCAAGATATGCGTTCGCTTCCATTGCCCCCTGGTAACGTCTGTTTACCCATTATCGGTGAGACGATCAGCTTTTTAACGGATCGAAATTTCCACAAAAAGCGGTCAGAAAAGTATGGGCGCATCTACAAAACCCACATTTTTGGTAGTCCTGCGGTGACGATGAATACTGCAGAAGCGAATCAATTTCTGTTTACGAATGAAAATCAGTATGTTGCTTCTATCTGGCCCAAAAGCACGCAAATCTTACTTGGAGCCGCCTCACTGGCCAACCAAACGGGAGTTTTCCACCAAAAGCGCCGTAAGTTAATGTCCCAGGCGTTTCAACCGAGAGCATTAGCTAGTTATATTCCCACCATGGCCAACATTACTAGCAATTATCTCCAGAAATGGGAACAGATGGGAACTTTAACCTGGTATCCTCAACTGCAGGACTATACCTTTGAGATCGCTAGTACCTTGCTGATGGGAACTGATGGAGGTTCCGAAACCCCTCTGGCTCAACTATTTAATAACTTTTCTGAGGGAGTGTTCAGTATCCCGCTCTCTCTACCTTGGACAAGGTTTGGTAAAGCCTTGCGTGCTCGTCAAGGATTGCTGACCTATATCGAAACCATTGTCCAACAGCGACAGCAACAGAAAAATCCCGGAGAGGACGCCTTAGGATTATTGTTAAAAGCCGAGGATGACCAGGGGAATTCCTTGAGTTTGGATGAAATCAAAGACCAAGTGCTTCTGTTGTTGTGGGCAGGTCACGAAACCTTAACCTCTGCGATCGCATCCTTTTGTCTGTTGACAGCGCAGCATCCAGATGTTGTTGCCCATCTCCGTGCTGAACAACAGCAGTTTTCTGGTTCAGAACCCCTAACCATGGAACATCTCAAGCAGATGACCTATCTAGAGCAAGTGCTCAAAGAAGTGCTGCGCATACTTCCTCCGGTTAGTGGTCTGTTTCGGAAGGTTATTCAGTCTTTTGAATTTAACGGTTACTTGATTCCTCAAGGTTGGACTGTACTGTGCCAAATTACCGAAACCCACAAAAATCAGGAAATTTATCAAGATCATCAACGCTTTGACCCAGATCGGTTTGGCCGAGATAGGACAGAAGATAAACAAAAAACCTTTGGATATATCCCCTTTGGAGGTGGTTTACGGGAATGTTTAGGCAGGGAGTTTGCCAAATTAGAAATGAAGATTTTCGCGGCTCAATTGCTCCGGGATTATGACTGGAAATTAGTGCCAGATCAAGATTTAGAAATGGTGGTGATTCCAACTCCCCATCCCCGGGATGGACTTAAGGTTAATTTTAGCCGTAGAGTGTAAGCATTCAGCCGTCAGCCATCAGCTTATTTTATTCAAAAGCTATTCCCGTAGCTTAGCCACAGGCCAAAG
The DNA here is from genome assembly GCF_010671925.1 of Moorena sp. SIOASIH. Classification (GTDB taxonomy): domain Bacteria; phylum Cyanobacteriota; class Cyanobacteriia; order Cyanobacteriales; family Coleofasciculaceae; genus Moorena. The sequence goes on from NZ_JAAHIH010000003.1 coordinate 286,989, forward strand.
GCTGATATAGGGCTACAGGAAAGGCAAGAGGCATGCATGCAAGAGGCAAAGGTGCCCTTGATCCATTAAGAATTAAATTCGCTACGGGTCGCACCTTTTGCTGCTTGTATCAATGTCAAACACCTTAATGCTTAGTGCTATCTCATCACTTTCTTAAGTTAAGCTTAAATCTCAGGTTATTTAGACTTGATGTGGTAATACAATGTAGTTTGTGTGCTTAAAAATGGCTAGTCTTGCCTCACCATTGCCATGGAGTGATCCAACACTGAAGATTTTAGTTTCACTTATGATCAATTCAATGTCGAAAGCTGACCATAGCCTCTCTAGGAAAACTTCCGGTGATTTATGGTATTCAGATAAAAAACTTTTGGCTCCATATTTAAATCTCGAAAAAGATGGATACCTTGTTTATGTCATGGCTGTTAATGACCAGACTAAACATTGGACTGAACAGGTTCGCGAAGTGCATAAAATGCACTTAAAAAAAGCAGGATATGAGGGATTTAGCAATCAGATTGACGATGAATATCATTTATTAGGAACCTATTTTTTTGTCATCAAATACAATGAAATAGTAATAACATCACGAATTAACGATAGAACAAAGTCGAGTAGATTACCTTTTGAAATGGGGCAAAGACCCAATGGTGAACATTACGTTTTTCAGGACAATATTCCGTCAGTCGATATCAATACATACAGCATAATTCTCAGACACTACAGGCGAGCCACACCATTACTATTAGCAGCTTTGGGTAAATATATTGATGACTTAGGAGCTAAAAGGACTTTCTGTTTGGTCGATCGTGAAAACAAAGTTACTCAGAGGATGTATCATGATGATTTCAAATTCTTATACTCAACTACATTTGAGGAGCCGATAGTGTTCCCTTCCTGAGGGGGCGACGAAATAAGCTAAAACGCAGACTCTATAAGTAATCTAGCCCTTAGACCTCGTTGATAATACTTTCGTTTATTAGGATTTAATTTCATTAATTCGGTTACTAATTCTAGACAAACATCCTTGAGATTGACCCAAGTTTGGCTATATAAACCAACGTAAAAACTGCTATGTCTGCGTTCCCTACGACGAGATTCTTTGACACGAGCCACATAGTTTTGTATTCCTTGACGTTTAATATGCTGACCTTGAATTGTTGAGGAAGTGTAAGCTATCGCAATTAATAACACTAGAGAAATAAGTCGTTTACCCTCAACCTTAGTCTCCTCTATATTATAACCACCTGTCTTAAAATCTCTAAACATTTCCTCGATATCAAATCTTTTTTTATAAGCTGAAATCGCCAACTCTAAGCTCTCAAGATTTGTCAGAATAAACCAGGCTTCTTTTGGGGCTATTCCCTTGAGTTTACGTTGCCACTTACAAGCGACATTAAAACTTATAAACCCACGGGTCTTGGTCACTTTAACTCCTTGGATAAACAAAGATAATCCTGGTGTTAAGCCTAAATTATTTAATTGAATCCAAAAATCATTTTTCACTTCGATAAATTCGTTCTTCTTAAGACGTAAGCAGAAATATACACCCAACGACTGGAGATGCTGCGCCAGCTTGAGTGAGCAAAATTCTCTATCCCCTAAGAGACAAACTTTATAATTTTTTAAAAGTGGCATCACTGAAGATAGGGCAGTTTTCTGTTCATTAATATTGCTAGACCCTAATTTGGGAAGTAATTCAAAATATATAGGAAAGGTTCTTTTATCCCAAACTATACTGATCATGAGGAAATTTATGCGACTCCAATTTGTGCGGTCTATCGCTACATAAATTAATTCTTCAGTTGTAAAGTATGTTGATAACCAGGTTTCAACAATTGGGAACCAAATTTTTTCAATCGTCAGATTAGGCAATGATAAAAATCGTTGTATTCTTTTTCTACGACTTTCAAATTTTATGGGAATTGATAGAGCATTTGCTAATTTTTATAAATTTACTTTTTTAATTGTCTGTAGGAGACTAAGCAGAATTAGAATGAATAAGTATTCTGACTTATTAAGTTGACTTTTTAAGTGGTTTTGGTAAAATGCAGGTAACATTTTCAATTGGTAGGTCTTGTTGCAAATAAGGGACCTATTTTTTTTTACCACAAAATGGTCAAAGCTTTACATTTAAAGCTTTTCAGGCTATTTCGTCGCCCCCCCAGGTTCCCTTCTTTCCTCAATGGATTGAACCAGCAGCCAGTTGAATGGAAGATGATGGAATGGAATGAACAAACGATTAAGTATTATTCTGAATTGCACCGAATGATAACTATAGAAACGAAATAAAGCACCTAATAGTAAGTATTTATATGGCGGTGGGGCCCAGAAAACATCGTAAGCATTAAGCTAAATGGCTGTAAGTCCTCAGTGACCTATTGTCCATGAATTTGCTGAAGTCGAACTCAAGTGGTAATGGAATCCATGTAGTACAAAGATTATTTTGTGAAGGCAAAAAATTAACGAGACTATGGTAGTATAGTTTTGTCAGCTAAAGGTTTAGAAGTTCTTTATGCTGAACAGTAGCAATGCTGTTGTGTAGTAGGAATTTACCTAGCCTTGAAGCTACCTTGGTGAATTGCACCAGTCAAATCTTACTTTTTTATTGATGGAGATTAGCCAACATGCTTACTGAATTTCAAACTAAGAAATGGACGCATTTGTTTAATATTTATGATAATAATAATGATGGTGTTGTAACCAAAGAAGACTTTGAGATTAAAGCACAGACAGTGGCTAAGTTACATAATCTTCAGCCGGGATCAGCTGGTTATGACAAGATGTATGCCGAAGTCATGGCTGATTGGGATCATCTCCAAAAAGATGTAGATAAAAACAATAATGGTGAAATTAGTTTAGATGAGTGGCTCGAACATGGTTATACTCGCATTAGCAGCAACGAAATGTACGAGACTGTGAAAAAAGAAGCTGATGCAGTTTTCGAGCTGTTTGATCAGAATGGGGATGGTGTTATAAGTCCTGAATAATTTTCTAATTTTATCAAAGCCTGGGGAGTTAGCGATGAAGAATTAGAGATTGCTTGCTCTAAGCTAAATCTAAAAGCAGGTAACACCTTGTCTAAGGATCAGTTTAAAGACTTGCTTGAACAATTTCACAAAAGTGATGACCCAGATTCTCCTGGTAATTATCTTTTCGGTTCGTTATAAGCTCGATCGCGTAGCGTGACCAAAGGTCAATCGCTTTTAGCGTGGCCAAAGGTCAATCATTTGATATTGTAGATCTCGTAGGGTGCGTTAGGCGAAGCCGTAACGCACCATTAGTTTGAAGCCGTAACTAGCTAACTTTTTGATTTCACAGACCCTGAAGTTTCAGAAATAACCTGACTTTTAAGAAGCAAGCGCAATCCTTTTTTTCGATCAACTTAAGCTAAACTTCAAAGGTAAACTTCGGGATAAATAATCGATGCTCAAATTCTACTACAATACCCTCTCGCCCAATGTTCGTCGTGTCTGGCTAACTTTACTAGAAAAAAACCTTACCTTTGAAACAGTATTACTTAAATTAGATGGCGATCAATTTCAACCAGAGTTTTTAGAAATTAACCCCTTTCATCACATTCCCGTTCTGGAGGATAACGGCTTGCGGTTAGTAGAATCCTTGGCAATTATGGACTACTTGGAAGCCAAATACCCCACACCTGCGCTGCTGCCAACTTCACCAGAGGCATTAGCCAAGGTACGCATGGTACAATTGTTGACTGCTAATGAGCTATTTTCCCCAGTAGTTCAACTAATCTGTCAAAAGGAAGATTCACCACAATTTAAACTAGCCAAGAGGAAGCTAGATACAGTACTCAAATTTTTATCAGACTTGCTAGGAAATAGCCCTTACTTTGGTTCGGACCAGTTAACCTTAGGAGATATCGTTGCTGGAGCAGCAATATCCTTATTGCCGAAGTTAGAGATTAATCTTACTGATTATCCTAACATGGATCAGTGGTTTAAAAGATTGATGCAACGGGAACCATGGCAGAAAACAGACATGAGTGCAGAGGATTTTGAAGAATTCAAGCGGCGAATCAAAGTTCTCGTAAAACTGCGTGCTCGTGAATTGATTGGAGGAAATAAGACACAGTAAACTCAGCTTCCGATAGGGTATAGAGCTATGGACAAGGCAAGAGGTAATAGGCAATATGCAAAAAAAAGTTTTTTTAGTCAACTTTTGCTGCTTTTATCAATCTCAAACACCTTAATTCGTAGTGCTATACCTCAATGAATTGTAAGAATTTTTGATGTCATATTCCCTGTTCCCGTCTTGATGCAATAGCGAGTGGGGGAAACCCCCAAGACCGCGCTGCATCGCTGTTCCCTGTTCCCTGTTCCCTCACTAAGCACTAACACTCATCCCCTTGACTCTCCACTATACTAGAGAGTTTATCCTTTAACCGTAGGGTTAAAGGAAATCATGAAACAACAAAACTTTCGTTTACAAGGAATGAGCTGCGCTGGTTGCGCCAGACGCATTGAAACCGTGATTCAAGCCGTTCCAGGTGTGGTAGAGTGCAGGGTCAATTTTGGTACAGAAGAAGCTAGTATTACCTACAATACCGAGGAAACTAACCCCCAAAAAACTAACCAGCAACTAACCAAACTAATTCAACAGACAGTGAGTGATGCTGGCTACCAAGCTTTCCTGATCGAGGATATCAGTGATCAGCCTGATGATCTCGAATCGCAACGTCAAGCGGAAACCCTTGACCTAAAACGAAAATTCATTGTCGGTGCTGTGCTTAGTACTGTATTAGTGATTGGTTCACTACCGATGATGACAGGATTATCTATTCCGTGGATTCCATCTTGGTTACATCACCCTTGGCTACAGCTGGTCTTAACCACACCTGTTCTGTTTTGGTGTGGACAGTCCTTTTTGACTGGAGCATGGAAAGCCTGGAAACACAAAACAGCAGATATGAATACTCTAGTCACCCTTGGGACTAGTGCTGCCTATGTCTATTCTCTGTTTCCCACGGTGTTGCCCCCGGTTGTTTTGAAATCTTTCCTACCCCAAGGGGTAACTCTCCCTGTTTACTATGAAACCACTGCTGTAGTGATTACCCTGATTTTGCTAGGGCGATTGCTGGAACACCGGGCTAAAGGACAGACATCTCAAGCAATTCGTAAGTTGATGGGATTACAAGCTAAAACCGCTCGTGTGATTCGCCATGGTCAAGCCCAGGATATTCCCTTGGCTCAGGTGGAAGTTGGGGATGTGGTCTTAGTGCGTCCAGGAGAAACTATTCCGGTAGACGGCATAGTTATAGAAGGAGCTTCTACTGTGGATGAAGCCATGGTCACAGGAGAAAGTGTTGCGGTCAAGAAACAGTCGGGGGATGAAGTCATTGGAGCAACCATTAATAAAACTGGTAGCTTCCAATTCCAGGCGACTCGGGTAGGGAAAGATACCGTACTGGCACAGATTGTTAAGTTAGTACACCAGGCTCAAGGGTCTAAAGCACCGATTGAAACCTTAGCGGATCAGGTGACAGGTTGGTTTGTGCCGGTAGTGATTGCGATCGCAATGGTCACCTTTGGGGTTTGGTGGATGACCACGGGAAATCCTACCCTAGCAATGATTAATATGGTGGCAGTGTTAGTCATTGCTTGTCCCTGTGCTTTAGGTCTAGCTACTCCAACCGCAGTGATGGTAGGGACCGGTAAAGGGGCAGAAAACGGGATTTTAATTAAAAATGCCGAGAGTCTGGAATTGATTCATCAACTGCAAACTATCGTGCTAGATAAAACCGGAACCCTAACGGAAGGGAAACCGATGGTAACGGATTTTATTACAGTTGGAAGCATCTATGACTCCTCGTCAGAACTGGGCAGGTTCACCGGCAGCAATGAAATCAACTTGCTGCAACTAGCGGCAATAGTGGAAAGTCATTCCGAACATCCCTTAGCTGAAGCAGTAGTGCGCTATGCCCAATCTCAGGGAATAGGATTGCAATTACCAACACCAGAGAATTTTACTGCTGTTGCTGGCAGTGGGGTACAGGCAATTGTTGATCACGATCATTCCCTCTTCTCTTCCGAAGCGGCGGGAGGTGGGCTTACAGCAAGTTTCGCCCCCCTAGCCCCCCAATTCTGGGGGGAAATTGAGTTAAAGTCCCCCAGAATTGGGGGATTTAGGGGGCTTGCAGCTGGTGGTAGTGAGGTCAATTCATCTGAAAACTGCTGTAAGGGCAAGAGATTAGTACAGATTGGGACAAAACGATGGATGGAAGAATTAGGCATTGAAACAGATGTGACAGTGCAACCGGATCGGTCTTTAGGAGATTATCAGGGGGATTGGGAGGCGAGCCGTAAGACGGTAGTTTGGATCGCAGTTGATGGTAAAGTTGAGGGTATTTTGGGTATTGCTGATGCCCTCAAACCTGCTTCAGCTGAGGTGGTGAAAGCCTTGAAGCGATTGGGGTTAGAGGTAGTAATGCTAACGGGAGATAATCAACAAACTGCTGATGCGATCGCAAACGAGGTTGGCATCCATCGGGTATTTGCTCAAGTCCGACCTGATCAAAAAGCTAGCATCATCTCTACTCTCCAAAAAGAAGGCAAAATTTTAGCAATGGTAGGGGATGGGATTAATGATGCCCCAGCTCTGGCTCAAGCAGACGTGGGGATTGCCATTGGTACAGGTACTGATGTTGCGATCGCAGCCTCTGACCTTACCCTAATTTCGGGAGATTTACAAGGTATCATTACAGCCATTCAACTAAGTCGTGCTACCTTCCACACTATTCGCACTAACCTCTTTTTTGCCTTTATCTACAATGTATTAGGAATTCCGATTGCGGCTGGTGTGTTATTCCCGATCTTTGGCTGGTTACTCAATCCCATTATTGCTGGTGCAGCCATGGCATTTAGTTCAGTATCTGTGGTAACTAATGCGTTGCGATTACGGAATTTTAAGCCTATTTCTGGGTTATGAGAGACTGTTATTGGTGGGTTACGGCGGATAGCTCTGTTAAAAGGTGAGCTTTTAGAGTATTCGCCGCCTAACCCACCCTACCCTTGGATTTAAGTAATCTAACCAGCTGTTTGTGTGAGCTACTGTCTCAATCCCAACTGCCCTAAGCCTTACAATCCTGATGGCAACAAGTTTTGCCAAACTTGCGGCACTAAACTCTTGTTAGGACAGCAATACCGCCCTATTAAGCTGATTGCAGCAGGAGGCTTTGGCAGAACGCTTTTGGCCATCGACGAGGGAAAAGCGTCTAAATCCTACTGTGTGATTAAGCAATTTTACCCCCAAGGTAGCAATCAAGGTAACAATCAAGGTAACAATCAAGGTAACAATCATCCTACCAGAGCTGCTCGATTATTTCACCAGGAAGCCTTGCGCTTGGAACAGTTGGGCAAACATCCCCAGATTCCTGAACTCTTCGCCCATTTTCAACAAGATCATCACTGGTACATTGTCCAGGAATTTATCCATGGGCAAAATTTAGCTCAAGAGTTGGCAGCAACTGAACCATTCCGAGAAAGTCAGATTCGTAGACTCCTGAGTCAGTTGTTACCAGTGGTGCACTTTATCCACCAAGGTAAGGTGATTCATCGGGATATCAAGCCAGAGAATATCATTCGTCGTGGTATCCTCCGCCCCAGTGCTAGGCAGGGGGTTATCACTCCCCCAGACCTGGTACTGGTAGATTTTGGTGCTGCCAAGTATGCCACAGCCACTACCTTAGCCAAAACTGGCACAACTATTGGTAGTGCTGGTTATGCGGCTCCCGAACAAATCTTTGGTAAAGCAGTATTTGCCAGTGACATCTATAGTTTAGGGGTCACCTGCATTCATTTGTTGACCCAAACTCAGCCATTTAATTTATACGATCCGATGGAAAATGGCTTTGTCTGGCGGGATTTTTTGGTTCATAATCCCGTCAGTAGACAATTGAGTCGGATTCTCGACAAAATGATTCAGAGTTCCATCAAGCTCAGGTATCAATCCGCGATCGCAGTGATGGACGATTTAGGAATCACCCAAGAAACGGAAGCTGGTCTTACCTGGGAGCCATTCCGCCGTAATCAACTAACTCCCCAATCCACTGGTAAAACTGGTAAAGCTGGTAAAACTGGTAAAACTAATGTAACAAGCAACTCTCGGCCACCAAGAGGTAATCCCAGGATTATCGTTTTTGCAGCAACCACTCTCAACGGTCATTCCGATGAAATTTATTCTGTAGCCTTTAGCCCTGATGGACGTACCCTAGCCAGTGGGTGTAGGGACAAAACTATCAAGTTATGGGAGTTGAAAACAGCCTGGGAAATCCTTACCTTTGGAGGTTGGTTTTCTAAGCATTCCGCTGAAGTACGTGCTGTAGCATTTAGTCCTCAGGGAAAGACTGTTGCTAGTGGTAGCGCTGACGAGACCATCAAACTCTGGAATGTCCGTAATGGTAAAGAGATTTTCACCTTCACAGGGCATTCCGGTGAGGTCAATTCCATTGCCTTTCACCCCCAAGGATACCACCTTGCCAGTGGCAGTAGCGATCGCACTATTAAGCTTTGGGATGTTCGTACCCTTAAGCGGCTCACTACTCTGACAGGACATTCATCATTGATTCATTCAGTAGTCTTTAGGCCAGATGGAAAAATCCTTGCCAGTGGTAGTGCTGACGCTACCATCAAGCTGTGGGGTTCCTTAAGTGGTCAGGAAATTCACACCTTTGAAGGGCATTTAGACGACGTGCTTGCGATCGCGTTCACTCCCAATGGACAGACCCTAGCCAGTGCTAGTGCTGACGGTACTATCAAGCTTTGGGATATTGGCACTGCCCAGGAAATTACCACCCTCAACGGACATAATGGTTGTGTTTATGCGATCGCATTTGACCGTAGTGGCAAAATCCTCGCTAGTGGTAGTGCAGATACTACTATAAAGCTATGGGATGTTGATACAACTCAAGAAATTGGCACTCTCAACGGTCATTTAGACGCTATTCATGCTCTTGCTTTTGGTCCGAATAACAGAACTCTTGCCAGTGGTAGTTTCGATAACACTATCAAGATTTGGCGCTAATTACTTAGCTTGCTTCAGGCAATAGGCAATAGGCAATAGGCAATAGGCAATAGGCAATAGGCAATAGGCAATAGGCAATAGGCAATAGGCAATAGGCAATAGGCAATAGGCAATAGGCAATAGGCAATAGGCAATAGGCAATAGGCAATCCGATGATTAAGAACTAATAATTATACTTACGCTAAACATAATAACAAAGGAAAATTTTAAATACCGATGCAACTAAAAGCTGAACCAAACTATTATTCTCCAGAAGACTATTTAAAACTAGAATAAACAGCAGAATACAAGAGTGAATATCGGGATGGATAAATTATACCAATGACTGGTGTTACTACCAATCATAATCAAATTGCCCTTAATATTGCTACCCTTTTCAAACTTGGGTTAAAGGGAAAACAGTACAAAGTTTACATTGGTGATGTGCGTTTGTGGATACCTCGTTACCGTCAGTATACCTATCCAGATGTTATGGTGATTCAGGGCGAACCGGTTTACACAGGTAAGGGAACAACTACAGTAATGAACCCGATGTTAATTGTCGAAGTTTTATCAAACTATACTAAAAACTATGACCAAGGTGATAAGTTTTTATACTATCGTTCCATCTCAGAATTCAAAGAATATATTCTAATCGAACAAAGTGAGTATCGTCTACTGCAATATATAAAAACTGCTACCAATCAATGGCAGTTCACTGAGTATGAATCAGAAAATTCCGTTATTTCTCTAAATTCCTTAGAGTTAAGCGTTTCTTTTCAAGATATTTACGAGGGGGTAAATTTTAAACTTAATCAAGAATAATTTTTTGATTAATTATTAAACAGGCAACAGGCAACAGGCAACAGGCAACAGGCAATAGGCAATGGCAATAGGCAATAGGCAATAGGCAATAGGCAACAGGCAATAGGCAACAGAGAAAAGGTAAAAAAATCTCTGTACCTGATTAATATCAAAACTGCTATAACAATCAATTGCCATTAATCCTTGGCCTTTCGGCCACGCTACGCGAACAACCAAACAACCAAACAACCTTCAACCAAACAACCTTCAACCTTCAACCAAACAACCTTCAACCTTCAACCAAACAACCTTCAACCTTGATAATGAGTAGTAATTTTTTTAGCACAAAAGAAAAGTTCTTTGATCTGTGGGCACCAAACTACGACATCCTTTTCACCACAGTATTTTACAAAAATTTGGGTAATCGCGCCCCGTCCTTATAGGACGGCTTTTTTTTTTAGATCTATCCTGGCAATTGTCGCCAGATGTGGTATTATCAAATACTATCGGAGTAGGTCGAGTTCGTTCGCGTAGCGTGACCAAAGGTCAATGATAATTTTAGAGTTCAAGGCATACGGCAAAAAAACCCAATATTCTGCAATCGACGAGGCTATTCGGACTGTTAAATTTATCCGAAATAGCTGTATTCGTCTTTGGCTAGACAATAAGGGCACCGGGAAATACGACCTCAGCAAGTATTGTAAAGTCTTGGCTAAACAGTTCCCTTTTGCCAATGAATTGAACTCTAGCGCTCGCCAGGCCGCCTCCGAGAGAGCATGGTCATCAATCGCTCGTTTCTACGACAACTGCAAGAAGAAAGTACCTGGCAAAAAGGGCTTTCCTAAGTTCCAAAAGCGTGGCAGGTCGGTTGAATATAAGCAATCTGGGTGGAAGTTGTCCCCGGATAAAAAGTCAATCACTTTCACTGACAAGAAGGAAATTGGGAAGCTCAAGCTCAAAGGGACATGGGACTTATGGCGCTTCGAAAAGAAGCAAATAAAGAGGGTTAGGATTGTCTGTCGGGCTGATGGGTACTATGTCCAGTTTTGTGTTTCGGTTGATGTCAATGAGGAATTGGAGTCAACAGGGAAAACCATTGGACTGGATGTAGGACTCAAAGACTTTTATACCGATTCCGATGGAAATACCGAACCAAATCCCAGATTTTATCGAACGGGTGAAAAGCGGCTGAAGTTTTATCAACGCCGAGTATCCCGAAGAAAGAAAGGCTCTGCTAACCGAAAGAAAGCCATTGATAGACTAGGTAGGCAGCATCTTAGAATAAGTAGACAACGTGAAGAACATGCCAAAAGACTGGCACGTTGCGTAATCTGGTCTAACGACCTGGTCGCCTACGAAGATCTAAGAGTTAGGAATTTGGTGAAAAATCACTGTCTCGCCAAGTCTATTAATGATGCAGGTTGGTATCAATTCAGAAAATGGTTGGAACATTTTGGTACTAAGTTTGGTCGGATAACGGTTGCAGTTAATCCTGCTTATACCAGCCAGAATTGTTCCCAGTGTGGTGAAGTTGTCACAAAATCTTTGTCAACTCGAACTCATACCTGCAAATGTGGTTGTCAATTAGACAGAGACCACAATGCAGCCATCAACATTCTTAAGAGAGCCTTAAGTACGGTGGGGCACACCGGAACTAGGATCCATGATCTGAACGCTTTGGGAGATCTGTCCTCTACTCTTCCTGACTCCGGTCTGGTTGAGCAAGACGGGTCGTTGAGCAAAGAATCCCCGTCCTTCTAGGGCGGGGAGTGTCAAACTACCTCAATCCTCAACAAGTTTTCTCAGAAGTTAGTCGGGTACTGGAACCCAAAGGACATTATTACCTAGTAGACTATACTGTTAGAGAGCGAAAAAAGTCTTTACCAATTTCCCCTAACCGCATTCGTTTCTATAGCCCACAGCAACGGGAAGAATTTGGCCAGGTAGCCGGTTTGTCATGCTTAGGACATCACCATCTCCTCGGACCCGTTGTGCTAAGTATCTTTCAAAAACCTTAATAACTATAATAACTATTCCGATACTTTTTGGCTACCAAAGTCTACCAAAATAGACTTTAGCCCGCCAATGCAAGCTGTTCACGAAGTGTCGGCTTTGCCGAATCTCTGAGCCAGGGCGTATCTGCCAAAGCACGAAGGAATATTCCTCGTGCGCCATTAATGTCGCGAACGCGCCCCGCGTGACCAAAGGTCAATCCATCACCTGGCCATCAATCTTTGACTTGATGATTTTGCTACCGCCAATATTGACCAATTCGCCAGTCCAGCTAACAGTTTGGCTGGTATACGCCTCGCAGACATCGACAACTACTTTTCCGTTTTCGGCAGCTTTATGCTTCAAAAACTCTTTAAACCGATAGTGAGCAAAAGAAAGCATATTACGAACCGTTTTAGATCTAAGTTTTCGGCTCTGTTTCTTCGACATCTGAGACGTCTCGAAAGGTAAGCATTCAGCCTATGCGCTACGCGCACGCGTGCGCGTTCAGCGGTCAGCCGTCAGCCCTGAGCCATTACCGTAGCGTGAGCCTTGGCCCAAAGCTGATAGCTGATAGCTGATAGCTGATAGCTGATAGCTGATAGCTGATAGCTGATAGCTGATAGCTGATAGCTGAATCCTTACCTCGAAAGTGGGAAGCAAAATCACATCAAAATTGTTAACCAAAAACCTGGCCGCCTTGTGATCCAGTTCCTGAACTAGGTACAAATATTATCGGAGAGCGTCTCAGTAAAGGTTAATTCGCCTAATTTATGGTAAATCCCTTTAGTTGAGACAGCTGATTTAGGGATGTAGCAAGATTGAACGGGGTTTTTGCGAGACCTAAACTTAACCCGATTAATTTGCGCAGTCTTCTTATACTTTTTATTTGCCTCCCTAACAGCGGTACAAGCATCCTTTATCGCTATAGATTTTATTTGATAAGGCACTGCTTTGCACCACTCGGGAGGTCATTCAAAATGTCAGTTTTAATGGCAAACCAGTTAGCTTTAACTTCGCCATCTAGGATTTTAACGGTCTTGTTGAATACATAACGGGACACTCCAAACCACTGAATAACCATTGATTGATCGTTGTTCAGGGTTTAGGAACACTCGAATCTTCTTTGATTTTTTGGCCGTATTTTCGGAGTCCGTGAACGCGGCAAGAGAAGACTTGAATGATGGAGAGAAGATCTGCAGTAAGTTCTGATTCTGGACAGCTTTCATGGTTGTCGAGAACCAAGATTTTTCCACCGTTGAGACTGACCAAGTACTCAATGAGTTCAAACCCGAATCGGGTAAGTCTGTCTCTACAGGCAACAACAATTGTGAGCTGATCTCCGCGCATAAGTCGTTCCAATATGGCTTGAATTCCTTTTCTTTTGTAGTTAAGTCCTGAGCCAATTTCTTTGACGATTTCCGCTTCCGGGAAGAGGGAATGCATGTAGGCGACTTGTCTGGCAAGATCGTCTTTTTGTTTGCTGCTGCTGACTCGGCAGTAGCAGATGGTTGCTAACTGTCTTGATTCCCTTTTTCCGAGGCTGAGCAGGCTTTCTGTATCAAAGAGCCGGTAACCACTTGGGGTTCGTTCGCATTTGATCGTGCCATTGTCTGCATACTTCCGAAGAGTGTTCCTAGAAAGTCCCGTAAGTTCGACCGCCTTACGGAGTGGTATTAGTGCCATAAATATAGTCTAACAAATAATTGTAGAGTTTGGAAGACTATGTAATACTTTTGTTTACTGGTTACTAACCCTCTCTCCACACCTCCGATCACCTCCGATCACCCCCCTCTGTTTCCCGACTCCGGATTCCCGATTCCCGATTCCCGACTCCCGATTCCCGATTCCCGACTCCCGACTCCCGACTCCCGACTCCCTAACTAAAACGCTATAGTTACTGAATTACCTCATAGCACTCTGCCACAGATGCCCGTTTTTCCATAGCAGCCACCAGTGCTTCATAAGATTCCCAGTGTTCAGTAATCATACTAGTCGCTTGACGCTCAGCCCATCGTGCTTTCACTGAGTACTCACTAGCAGAAAAACCTAACCCTTCCAAAGCATCTCGGAGTTTTTCGCAGTCTTCTGCTCCGCCCTCAACACTCTCATAGACTATAGTTTCCGCAGCAATGCCTGCCATCCAAACCGTGCAAAATCGATCTAAGGTTAATCGCATTTCCCGAATACTAGAAGCCTTAGCCGATAGTGCCTCAGTATCAAACGTTACACCACCATTACCCAGTTGTCCCTGCTTTAAAGCTTCCCAAGCACTTAAGGTGTAACCAGTGATTGGAATACCAAGTAAGTAAGCCACCAGAAAATGACCCGCTTCATGGCGAATTATGCGTCCGCGATGTTCAGGATTCGTACTCGCCAATACATCTAACAGCAGCGTTAACCCTTTCCCTTGGAAGCTGAAGCCATCTAGGGTAACAAGACTCAAGACACCAAAAGTAGTTACCGCAGGGATTGCCGGAGAAATATTCAACAGTGGTCCTAGCAAAACCGAAAGGGTCATGCCAAAAACACCAATAGCAATTAAATTCAGCGCAATTTGTTGCATTTGTCCTTGGTTACTTGTTACTTCATTGTTAGTTATATCATGTTTGTTGTAACAATTATAAATAGTAGGGAATAGGGAACAGGTAACAGGTAACAGGGAATAGGGAATAGGGAATAGGGAACAGGGAACAGGGAATAGGGAATAGGGAACAGATAACCGATAACTAGTAGGTAATATACCTACTAGTTATAAACATTTTTTTTGGCTCAATGTTTATATAAACATGAGATAATTTTTCAATGATTAATTGCAATTTTTACTGTGCATCCAAGTATCCAAGCCTTTCATCCTTCATATTTAAACCTTGGCCAAAAGGCCACGCTACGCGAACAACCTTTTTGAATTAAGAATTAAGAATTTAGAATTTAGAATTTAGAATTAAGAATTAAGAATTTAGAATTTAGAATTTAGAATTTAGAATTTAGAATTAAGAATTTAGAATTTAGAATTTAGAATTTAGAATTTAGAATTAAGAATTTAGAATTTAGAATTAAGAATTTAGAATTTAGAATTTAGAATTTAGAATTTAGAATTTAGAATCAAGAATTTAGAATTCTGCATTCTACATTCTACATTCTACATTCTACATTCTACATTCTTCATTCTCCATTCTCCATTCTCCATTCTCCATTCTCCATTCTCCATTCTCCATTCTCCATTCTCCATTCTCCATTCTCCATTCTCCATTCTCCATTTTCCATTCTCCATTCTCCATTCTCCATTCTCCATTCTCCATTCTCCATTCTCCATTCTCCATTCTCCATTCTCCATTCTCCATTCTTCATTCTTAATTCTTAATTCTTCATTCTTAATTCTTCATTCTTCATTCTTCATTCTTCATTCTTCATTCTTCATTCTTCATTCTTCATTCTTCATTCTGACAGACAACCTTCATACTTCATCCTCAAACTTTGGTGTTTCCGGTGGCAGAGGAGGAGGAGTAGGTTTCTTACCTTTGTAGAACGTTTCCAAGCTCTTGGTATCTCCGACAAACCTCCAGTGCCAAGGCTCATAACTAATTCCTTGGGGATTGTCTCTAGGAAAAGACAACTCAAAGCTGTAGAAAGCCGCATTCTTTTCCAACCACTTAAAGGCTGCCGTATTCTCAAACTCAGGATTAAGGTTAGTAGCTGGTGTCATGCCATCCCCAATATCGATCGCATAACCAGTGTGATGCTCACTGTAGCCAGGAGGAGCACTTACTTCAGCCCGTTTACTAGCCACCTGTCCTCGCTTTTCTTTTATTTGAAAAAACAGGTACTTTTGCTGTTCCACCGAACGGAAACCGGAAATTGGCACTAGGATTACCCCCTGTCTTCTTGCTGCTGCTGCCATTGCTTTGTATTTCCGAGCTGCTGCAGCCTCCAGTTTGATCCGGCCATCACGGGTAATTGGTTGCAGTTGTGAGCTTAGGACTTCAGAGTAGGGTAAGTGTCCCAGAATGTTATCACCATCATTCCCCGTATTGTTTAGACTAGCTTGGGGATTCTGTAAACTAGCTTCTGTATTACTTTGACTCGATGTTGCTTCACCAGACTTGGACTGAGCTTCAGGAGTTGGTTCCATTGGAATCAGGCTAAAGGTAATTCCTCCTATTGCTAGTAGTCCAATAATTAGTAACGCGACCTGCCAACGAGACCGGGGTTTAATATCCTGTCTATCCCTTACTGCCTCGGGAATATCATCTACTGGTACCTCTGTTACCTCAGAAAGGTTTGCTGGTTCGCCCGGAAGACCTGGGTTATTCAATAGTCCACTCCTGCACTGACATCCAAATTATTACATTTATTTATGACATACTGACCGTTTCTCAAAATCCCAGCAGTGTCAGGGAAGCAACTGGATTACTTGACCAATCGTTCCAGAATTGTTATAGTAAAGATACGAGTTCAGCAACGGTGATGGCAAGGCACAAAACCTTTGACCCAGAAGATGTCCTAGAAAAAGCCATGGAAACCTTTTGGCTTTATGGCTATGAAGGGACCTCAATGCAGGACTTGGTCAAAACCATGGGGATTAACCGAGGCAGTCTATACGACACCTTTGGTGACAAACGTTCCCTATTCCTGGCTGCGATCGCTCACTACAATGATACCTGTGTTAAAAATGCGATCGCATCCCTAGAAGCCCCCACAGCCTCAAAGCAAGCCATTATCGACTTTTTCTACAACCTGATCGAAGGGGCTGTAGACGATAAAGACCATCGAGGCTGCTTGCTCACCAACACCGCTGTTGAACTTTGTCCCCACGATCCACAGACTAAATCCCGGATTGCTGCTAATTTGCGCTCAGTGGAAAACGCCTTTAAAAAAGCCTTATCCACCGCAACCGAGCAAGGGGAACTCACAACCAACCATGACCTTCAGGCATTAGCCCAATATTTCACCAGTAGTATACAAGGGTTGCGGGTTATCTCCAAGGTCAACCCAGACCCAGAAACCCTAAGAGCTATTGTCAAGGTCATACTTTCCGTTCTCGATTGAGAGAGTAAATTGACAGAGTAAATTGACAGAGTAATTTTTTTTGCTCTTAATTGGAACGATTGTTCAAATAAACTAACTAACCAGGAGTAAATCATGACCTTAACCCAAGACTTGATTAACCTAAATACCCAGCTTCGCGCTAAGCAACCAGAAGAAGCCAAAGCCATCATGGCAAAAGCAGGGGAAGACCTCGCTAATTCTGGCATTGTAGACAATAGCCTCAATGTTGGTGACAAAGCCCCTAACTTTACCCTGCCTAATGCCGTAGGTAAACCTGTAGAATTGCAACACCTACTAGCCACCGGAGCCGTAGTAATTTCCTTCTACCGGGGTCAGTGGTGTCCTTACTGCAACCTAGAATTACGAGCCTTGCAGCAATTCTTACCAGAAATTCAGAAATTAGGTGCAACCCTAGTTGCTATTTCCCCTCAAACTCCCGATAATTCCCTATCCACTACAGAGAAAAACCACCTAACCTTTGAAGTACTAAGCGATGTTGGGAATAAGATTGCCAAAGAGTTTGGTCTAGTCTTCACCGTACCAGAAGAACTCCGACCAGTTTATCAAAGCTTTGGCATTGATTTACCTGCCCACAACGGCGATGAAACCTTTGAATTACCCATTGCCGCCACCTATGTAATTAATTCCGATGGAACCATCACCCATGCCTTCGTTGACCTAGATTACACCAAGCGACTTGACCCAGAAGAGATTGTCAGGGCATTACAAACCCTGGCTGTAGCCGTATAAGTAGCTCAATAAAAATCGTAAGCATTCAGGTCAGCCGTCAGCCGAAGTAACTCAGCATTATTCCAATGCTTACCTGTTTTCTTCAAAAGCACCTCAAGTAGCACCATCTGTAGCGCATTAGCACCTCAAGTAGCCTGGCTTACGGCCAATGACTGATAGCTGATAGCTGATAGCTGACGGCTGAATGCTTACAACACAGCAGCAATTCTTGATATCCAACTACTTAGTACAAGCCTGTCTTCATCCAGGAAATCAATAATGCTGAATTCATCAAGATTTCAGTCAACAGTCAACAATCATTCCTAGTTTAGGAGGAATTGAACTATGTCAGAAACAGCCAAATATATTACCCTAAATGACGATAACTTGGAAACCGAAGTGCTCAACAGTTCCATTCCAGTCATAGTAGATTTTTGGGCACCATGGTGTGGTCCTTGTCGGGTAATGAATCCAATCGTCACTGAATTAGCCACAGAATTTGATGGAGTTGTCAAAGTAGGCAAATTAAATGTTGATGACTACGAGCAACTAGCCAGCAACTATCACATTGAAGCAATTCCTTCCCTGTTGTTTTTCAACCAAGGTAAAGTAGTTGAACGGTTTGAAGGTCTTGTGCGTAAACCTACTCTGGTTGACAAAATTAATGCCCTAACTAATCTTATTTCTGTTTAAGGAGGTAATCACGATTATCGGGTAAAAGGTAATAGCTAATTACCCATTACCTTTTACCTTTAGGGAGTCAATTGTGGCAAGCACCTAAGCATTCAGCCGTCAGCTATCAGCTTATGCGCTACTTGAGGTGCTACCCGAACAGCTATCAGCTTATGCGCTACTTGAGGTGCTACTTGAGGTGCTATTAGCTATCAGCTTATGCGCTACTTGAGGTGCCATTGGCCGTAGGCCAGGCTAAGGGAACAGCTTTTGAATAAAATAAGCTGACGGCTGACAGCTGATAGCTGAATGCTTACCAAGCACTTAAAAAAAATCAGGGATAAATTGAGATCAAATAATCATGATTGACCTATATACCTTTTCCACACCTAACGGACGCAAACCTGCTATCATGCTCGAAGAAGTAGGACTTCCCTACACCGTTCACACAATTAACATAGCAAAGGGAGAACAGTTTACTCCCGAATATGTAGCAATCAATCCCAATAGTAAAATTCCTGCTATCATTGACCAGGATACTGGCATAACAGTTTTCGAGTCAGGAGCAATCCTAATTTATTTAGCAGAAAAGACAGGCAAGTTATTGCCAACCGATACAGCAGCAAGAATACAAGTGATTGAATGGCTGATGTTCCAGATGGCAAGCGTTGGACCAATGTTTGGTCAACTTAGTCACTTCCGACGCTTTGCCCCAGAACAGATTCCCTATGCTATTGATCGCTATGAAAAAGAAACCCTACGTCTGTTTGGTGTCTTAGATCAGCAATTAGCAAAACAGGAATTCATTGTTGGAGATTACTCTATTGCCGACATAGCTACCTATCCTTGGGTAGCTGCCTATGAGTATTTGGGAGTCACCCTAGATAACCATCCCCACCTCAAACGTTGGGTCGAGACAATGCAGCAGCGACCCGCTATGGAACGGGGCATGGCAGTCTGAACGTTTGTTGAAAGTTGAAAGTTGAAAGTTGAAAGTTGAAAGTTGAAAGTTGAAAGTTGAAAGTTGAATGTTGAAAGTTGAAAGTTGAAAGTTGAAAGTTGAATGTTGAAAGTTGAATGTTGAATGTTGAATGTTGAATGTTTAACCTTCAAAGTTCAACGTTATTAATCCTAGGTGGGCAGTGCGCCCACCCTACATCTAGGTGGGCAGTGCCTACCAACCCGATTGCCAGCTGATCTGATCTGTCTGATGCACTGCCCACCCTACATCAACTTTTGTTGAAAGTTGAAAGTTGAAAGTTCAAACTTCAAACTTCAAACTTCAAATTTCAAACTTCACACTCATGAATCCTAGGTGGGCAGTGCCTACCAACCCGATTGCCAGCTGATCTGATCTGTCTGATGCACTGCCCACCCTACATCAACCTACATCAACCTAGGAATTATCAAATTTTAGTAGTGTGGGTCAAAGAATACGATCCACACTACTAACCTAAATTAAATTACGCCTATGTGCCTCCATGCACATAGCTACCCGTTCATTGTTAACCTTTTTCTTTTCTGGGATATATTCATGTAGAGCTTCTATCCCCATTAATTTTCTAATTTGTTTGAAACAGTTACGAACAGAATTCTCACATTTATGTGTACGCTGGGCAATAGCCCAATCACTTAAGCACTCTTGACAAGCCAGTTGCAGTAACTGAATTTTTGGCTCGTCCCAGAGCTTTTTATCGTTGAGTTTTTGCAGCAACTCATTGGGTAAATGTAATTCTCCTTTTAAAGCACTAATGGCGTGTTCAACAAAATCTTGTCTTGGTTTGTTTTTCTTAGCCACAGTAAATCCCCCTTTATGACTAGTAATACCATTCAAGTTAACTAGGGGAGTAGGATTTTCGGTGTACACCAAAACATTCAATCTAGGATAGTTTTGGAATATATTTTGCAATAGATTTAACCCTGGTTTTGCAGAAAAATCACCAGTTATTGTACTAAAATGCAGGTCTACAACGATTAAATCTGGTGTATGCCAATCAAGGATTTCAAAAGCTTTTGTTGGTGTTTCGGCAATTACACAACGGGCAGATTTTTCTAAGTTTTTTAGATATAGTTTGTTGTTTTCAGCTACTTCTAAATGGTCGTCAACGACAAGAAACACAGGTGGATTCATCGGTTTTTTAATAATAAAAAAATTAGTTAATTGACATCATCAAAAATATTCAAAAAGCATTGACAATAGATCTGAATATTTTTTTTAAATGAAAATTAAAAATTCTAAAATAATCGTAAGCATTCAGCCGTCAGCCGTCAGCTTTGTGGCACAGGCCACAAGCGCTGTGACTTTATTCAGATTAAACGAATGCTTACCTGTTGTCTTGATGCGGCGTTGCACAATTCCGGGGATGATTTCAAGATGTGCGAAAAAGTTTTTACTGATTTATCAAGAGTTTCAGCTTCTGCAAATTTGAATATCATCCCACAAAAATGCAACGCCCTTGATGCAGTCGCTCATGGGGGAAACCCTTTTTGGCCGACTGCATCGCTTATTCAAAAGCTGTTCGGTGTAGCTTGCCCAAGGGTCTATAAACTGATAGCTGATAGCTGATAGCTGAATGCTTACAAATAATCAAATTAATGGTGCTCTGGATATTATCTTCATAATAAAAAAGAGATGGAGTTAAAAATCATTACTTTAATCATTTTGGACTATTAGGGATGAAATATTAAGAGTTAATTTGTAAAGTAACTATCAAGATCTTAAATCCCTTGACAGATATGGATTTCAGGGAACAGGGATAAAACTAATCCAAATCCGTGAAAGCCTTACAGCGTGATGGTTATAGCTTCATTTGCCAATCAGCGCTGACAGATGTGATAATTAAGCTAATTTCATTCAAAATTAAAAGCTGATAAACTTTGCTTACAAATAAATAGTCCGCTTTTGGTGTGTCACGGATATCGGGTAAATCCCCAGTCAATTCTGTATATTTTAGTGACACAAAACTAGGGGCTAATAAACTTTGCTTACAAATAAATAGTCCGCTTTTGGTGTGTCACCGAGATTGGGTAAATACCCAGTGAAGTGTGTGTATTTGAGTGATACAAAACTAGGTGTGGTTTCTTACGCTGTAGATGCAGGAAAGCGCCAGTAAAATCAACGTTTTAGGCTAATTTCCCTTGCTTTTCACAGAAAAAAAAACCAGGAGTTAATCATGGCTACTTTCGATGATTTAGGCACTTTCACGGGTAATTCCATCATCCGCAATGGGGAGCTTAGGATCTTAGACCGCACTGATGTGTTTAAGTTTAGCGTCTCAAACAACAGTCAAATTAACCTCAATCTATACAATATCAGTGCGGGTGATGATGCTAACCTCAGACTCTATCAGGACACTAACAACAATGGCATCTTGGACTTTGGCGACCAACAAGTGGCTAGCTCTTTACAGGGTGGCAATGCTGACGATGTTATCAACTACAGTGCTACCAGTGGCACTTACTTTGCCCAGGTAATACGCTACGCTCTTGGTAGCAATGGTATTGTTTCCTATGATTTAGAGTTGTCTGGAACTACTACAACTACTGGAACTACTGCAACTAGCAAACCAAATACCTATCAGCCCTTTAACCCCAACGAAGTCTTTTCCCTCAACAGCAACCCAGACGCAGACCACATTATCTACCTAGACTTTGATGGTCACACCACCACAGGTACTGACTGGAACGAGGAGTTCGGGAGTGCCATTGTGACCCCTGCCTATGACACGGATGGGGATACTTCGAATTTCTCCACTGCTGAGAAAGAGACGATTTGGCACATTTGGCAACGGGTAGCAGAAGACTTTAGTCCCTTTAATGTGAATGTGACTACTGCTCAACCTTCCGATGACCAACTCAAAAAAACTAGCGGTAGTGATTCCCAATGGGGCATTCGCGTTGTGATTGGGGGAGATGGTACCTGGTATAAACCAGGTACCGTTGGTGTGGCTTATATGGATTCATTCAACTGGGACAGTGATACCCCCACCTTTGTTTTTTCAGAACAGTATAACGGCAGTGAGAAAGAGGTGGCTGAGACCATTAGCCATGAGGTAGGTCATACCTTGGGTCTTGAACATGACGGTAATTTCACCAACCAGTATTACAGTGGTCATGGCAGCGGCCCAACAGGATGGGCTCCTATCATGGGGAATAGCGATTTCAAGGACTTAACTCAGTGGAGCCAAGGTGAGTATACCGGTGCCAGCAACCAAGAAGATGACCTAGACATCATCACTGGGCAAAATGGTTTTGGCTATCGCCTGGACGATTATAGTAACTGGCGAACCGATGCAGCAGCGCTATCCATCAATGATGGTCAGGTGGAAAATTATGGCATTATTGAACAAAATAACGACATTGACTGGTTTGAGTTCAATTCAACTACGGGCGATATAGCGCTAGATATTGAGCCTTTTGAGCGAGGAGCTAATTTAGACATTCTGGCTAGGCTATATAATGCTTCTGGTCAACTGATTAGCTCCTCTAATCCCATCGGTTCTCTATCCGGTAGCTTTAATGTTGACCTCGATCCAGGACAGTACTATCTAAGCGTTGAGGGTACTGGTCAAGGAAACTTAGTTACTGGATACAGTGATTATGGCAGCTTAGGACAATACTCTATTACTGGCACGATTGCTTAGACTCTGCAATCTAATGCCTTAGAAACTTTCTTCAACATCTTCCGATCTCAAAGGGGATGTTGAGAATTTAGAGTAATCCAGCAGAGCTACTTTATAAAGTAACTATAAAGAGCTCAAATCCCTTGACAGATATGGATTTCAGGGAACAGGGCTAAACCGAAGCCGAATTATTGAAAGCCTTGCAGCGCCATGGTTATAGCTTCGTTTACCAATCAGCGCTGACAGCTGTGATAATTCAGCTAATTTCCTTAAAAATTAAGAGCTGATAAACTTTGCTTACAAATCTTAAAAAACTAGGTGTGGTTTATTACCCTGTAGATGTAGGAAAGCGCCAGTAAAATCCAGTTTTTGGGCTAATTTACCGTGCTTTTCACAGAAAAGAGACAAGCAGTTAATCATGGGTACTTTCAATTTAGGCACTTTCAGCGGCAATCCCATCAGCCGCAATCGTTACACACTCACTACCTCAGACGCCACTGATGTGTTTAAGTTTAGGGTCTCAAACAACCGTCAAATTAACCTAAATTTACACAATATCAGTGCGGGAGATGATGCTAACCTCAGACTCTACCGGGACACTAACAACAATGGCATCTTTGACTTGGGCGACCAACAAGTGGCTAGCTCTTTACAGGGTGGCAATGCTGACGATGTTATCAACTACAGTGCTACCAGTGGAACTTACTTTGCCCAGGTAAAACGCTATGCTCCTGGTAGCAATGGAAATGTTTCCTATGATTTAGAGTTGTCTAGAACTAGCAAACCAAATACCTATCAGCCCTTTAACCCGAACCAAGTCTTTTCCCTCAACAGTAACTCAGGGGCAGAGCACATTATCTACCTTGACTTTGATGGTCATACTACCACAAATACCCTATGGAACAAGAACTTCGGGAGTTCCATTGTGACCCCTGCCTATGACACGGATGGGGATACTTCCAATTTCTCCACTGCTGAGAGAGAGACTATTTGGCGCATTTGGCAACGGGTGGCAGAAGACTTTAGTCCCTTTGATGTGAATGTGACTACTGCCCAACCTTCCGATGACCAACTCAAAAAAACTAGCGATAGTGATTCCCAATGGGGCATTCGCGTTGTGATTGGGGGAGATGGTTCCTGGTATCAAAAAGGTACCGGTGGTTTGGCTTATATGAATTCATTCAACTGGGACAGTGATACCCCCGCCTTTATTTTTTCAGAGAATCGCGCTGGAGGTAATGAGAAAGCGGTGGCTGAAACTATTAGCCATGAGGTAGCTCATACCTTGGGTCTTACACATGACGGTAATTTAACCAACGAGTACTACAATGGTCATGGCAATGGCAGTGTCGAAACAGGGTGGGCTCCTATTATGGGAGAGGGCAACGATAGAAATCTAACTCAATGGAGCAAAGGTGAGTATACCGGTGCCAGCAACCAAGAAGATGACCTAGATATCATCACTGGGCAAAATGGTTTTGGCTATCGCCTGGACGATTATAGTAACCAGCTAACCAGTGCAGCAGCGCTATCGATCAATGATGGTCAGGTGGAAACTTATGGCATTATTGAACAAAATAACGACATTGACTGGTTCACGTTCAATTCAACAACGGGCAACATAGCCCTAGATATTAAGCCTTTTGAGCGAGGACCTAATTTAGACATTCTGGCTCAGCTATATAATGCTTCCGGTCAACTGATTAGCTCCTCTAATCCCATCGGTTCTCTGTCCGCTAGCTTTAATGTTGACCTGAATCCAGGACAGTATTATCTAAGCATTGATGGTACTGGTCAAGGAAACTTAGCTACCGGATACAGTGATTACGGCAGCTTAGGACAATACTCTATTACAGGCACGGTTGCTTAGACTCTGCAATCTCTAGCTTTAGAAACTTTCTTCAACATCTTCTGATACCAAGTTGCGGTCAAACGTACAACTTTATCTTCCCCCAATCTCCCTATCTCCCTATCTCCCTATCTCCCTATCTCCCTATCTCCCTATCTCCCTATCCAACCAATCTACTATCGTAAGCATTCAGCCGTCAGCCGTCAGCCGTCAGCCGTCAGCCGTCAGCCGTCAGCCGTCAGCCGTCAGCCGTCAGCCGTCAGCATTCAGCTGACGTAACAAAGATTAAACGAATGCTTACTTGTTTTATTTAAAAGCTCAAAGCTCAAAGCTGAGAGCTGAGAGCTGAGAGCTGAGAGCTGAGAGCTGAGAGCTGAATGCTTACCTACTATCTTTGAATGCAACTCGGTATGATATCAAAGGGGATGTTGAGAATTTAGACGAGTTTAACGCTTCCTCACCCAACTCCGAAATTCTGCTACCAACTGCAAATAATCTTTGGTGTCCACCTCTGCTAAAAATCCCTCAATTTACCCTATAGGTAAACCAGGAAAAGCAAAACTTTATTGACAAAGACTATATTCTCGATATCGTAACTGATAAATCTCAAAAGATTCACCATAATAAAGCCAAAATTATGAAACCCCTAACTCTGCATACACTGCAAAACGGTTCATAGAACTACTGGTAATATCAATTTATACTACTAAATCGGGAGCTGTAGCGGTTTCTAAATTAATCCTTTTTTTGCCCTTAATTATGCTAATTTTTTGGATATAAAAGTTTTTATATAACTTCGGAATAGGGAATAGGGAATAGGGAATAGGGAATAGAGCAGTTGGCATTCAACATAAGTATTGATTATTGCAAATATATAAGTGGACTGTATCTTTTTTGTCCAATTTTATTAATTAACTTATCTGCAAATGGCTAGATGACCTACATTCAATGTTCTTAACCCTACTCCCTATTCCCTACTCCCTACTCCCTAAAACCCAGAACAAAAGTACCTCAACCAATTTAGAACTGCTATATTACTTCAGCGTCTCCTTAAACCTATCCTCAAACTGATCTTTAGTCATTTTGCCACCTTCTAGGTCTTCACAGAGGGTTTGAATTTTTTCTGTAAGCTGCTGATCTGCATCTGGGTCTTCAAGCAGGGCTTTTTGCTTTTTCTTAAGGGGACGAAACAACCAAGGCTGGATAAATCCTGACTTCGGTTCTTGCCATAACCCTTTTCCTTGGCGTTCCGCATCTGCCTCTGCCAACAGAAGAGAGATAGCCATCTCACGAGGGCACTTACTAAAATAATCGTAATAAATCAGTGCTAATCCTTCTTTTACTAAACTATGCTGAAGAAACGTGCCATCCAATAAGTAAACTTCGCCAATGCTACGATTGTAGCGAGTGTCGATGTCGGTAATTCTCAATTTAACTTTATTCCCGTTTTCTTCTACCAACTGTTTGACCCAGTCTTTACCTTCTTTGCCCCACTTAAATTGACTTTGATAGAGCGCATTGTCCTGATTTTTATCCTCAAGTTTTTTGTAACCCCACCCCTTAGGAGTTTCTGGTGCATCAATGTAAACGAAGCGCACTGTAATTTCTTCTCCGGAGGCATCAATCACATCAATGGTGTCAGCATCGGAAACTTTCTTAACAGCGTAGGTCTCTAGGGACTCAAAGTATGGCGGTACTTGAGAAGCAACTGACCCTACTTTACTTAAAATTTCACTAATCAAGTCTGTCATGGCGTAAATCGTATCAGGACTCAGATAAAAGTAATCGGTGAACAGGCCATCAGTGCCTCAAATCAACAGCCGATGCTATTCTAGATTTAAGACTAACCATAGCAAAACACTTACTGGCTGTCCATTCCCTTCAATCATCCCACAACGGGAGCAACGCCAGATGAGGGAGGTCAGTTATTTCCCTGTCCGCTCCACCAGTGACCTTCAAGACAGGTGTCAACAGATTGATATATGATAAAAGTCTGTGACCAAGAAACGCGGGATACAAGCCCCGTCCTTCCAGGACGGTTAACCCGTGAAACTCAAAAATATTCAGCTTCTATGTTAGAATGATATGAAGTTGCTCGGTAGCAATAATGTTTGTACTAGAGTTCAAAGTCAATCCCAAGCCCACACAAATCTCAGCCATAGAGGAAGCCATTCGGACAACACAGTTTGTCAGAAATAAAGCGCTTCGCTATTGGATGGATCATCGTGGCGTGGGAAAGAAAGAACTTTTTAGGTACAACACATTGCTTAGAAAAGAGTTTAAGTTTGTTGAGGATTTAAACTCTCATGCTTGTCAAGTAGGGATAGAGCGGGTTGTCAGAGCAATTAATCGATTTTTTGAGAATTGCAAAAAGAGCAAACCCGGTAAGAAGGGCTATCCTCGCTTTAAAAAGCGCTCTCGTTCAGTTGAGTATAAAATCTCAGGCTGGAAGTTATCGGAAAACCGAAAACACATTGAATTTACCGATAAGAAAAGAATTGGTCGGCTCAAACTCATTGGTTCTCGTGATTTAAATTACTTTCAACCCGAACAGATTAAACGGGTTTCGATTTTGAGACGGGCTGATGGATATTATGTGCAATTCATTATTGGATTAGACCCTAGAGACATCGTCCCAGCAATAGAACCTTCTCAAAAAGCGCTAGGGCTGGATTTAGGGATTAAATACTTTCTGGCACAGAGCAATGGTCAGACAGAACCGAATCCACAGTTCTACCGAAAATCTGAGCGACAACTGAACCGAGCTAACCGAAAAAAGTCTAAAAAGTTCCGTAAAGGAAAACCACAAACTCAGAACTATATCAAGGCAAGACAGAGATACGCACGAAAACATTTAAGAGTAAGTCGGCAGCGAGAAGAGTTTGCAAAGAGAGTTGCACTCCGTTTAATCCAGTCTAACGTATGGCGCGCCTATGTTCGCGCAGCGTGCCGAAGGCAAGACTTAAATGTTAAAGGCTTGGTCAAAAATCGTCGTCTTTCCAAAAGTATTAGTGATGCTGGATGGTCAAATTTCCGCAGATGGTTAGAATACTTTGGTTATAAATATAGCAATGTTACGGTGGCAGTACCGCCTCATAATACCTCTCAAAACTGTTCTAATTGTGGGAAAAAAGTGCATAAATCTCTATCAACAAGAACCCATATTTGTCCTGATTGTGGGTTGATTCAATACCGGTATATTAACGCTGCATTGAACATTTTGCAACTGGGTTTAAGTACGGTGTGCCCCACCGGAACTTATACGCTTGGGGAGAGATTCCCTCTAGCTGCGTTGGATAGGTCCTGCTCAGTTACGGAGCCTCAATGAACCAAGAATCCCCGCCGTTCTACGGCGCGGGAGTGTCAAGAGGAATCATACACCTCAAAAGCTAGTTGACTAGATCAGGATTTTCTAGCAGTGTTTAGTGTTGAAAAACCCGCTAGCTGACTCCCCATGATGGACTGCATCAAGGCTTAAGTCTAGTCAAAGTCAGTCCTGGGAGTTTTGATCCGGAGCGAACGGTAAGATGTTTTCAATTATATGAAGACTTGATATCGTAGCTTATTTCCTTAGTGCTTTAGCCGAGGGAAAGTTCAAGTTCGCACTAGCAAGTTTTTCATCAAGGCTGTTAACTAACTGGTGCTTCCGGTTTTTTACCATTTTATCAATGGGTAATTCTGCTGTTTCTAAAACGTTTATCTATATTGCTGTAAAGTACTCAACTGTAATACCCACTATTGGAGGAAAAACGATGATTCGAGAGTTCATGAAGAGAAATTTTCGACACTTTAATGCAGCCGTGTGTGTTCAGGCGGCTGAAGGATGGGTGAAACACCTGGAATCTGGTAATAAAATGTTCCTGACTATGGCTGGTGCCATGAGTACAGGAGAGCTGGGTATCTCTCTGGCTGAAATGATTCGCCAAGACAAGGTACATGCCATTTGCTGTACTGGAGCGAATCTTGAAGAGGATATCTTCAATCTGGTTGCCCACTCTCAATATAAGAGATTACCGGATTATCGTTCACTGAAACCAGAAGAGGAAAAGGCTCTTTTTGAGTCCGGGATGAATCGAGTTACTGATACCTGTATCCCTGAAGAAGAAGCGATGAGGAAAATTGATCAGCATATGGTGAAACTGTGGCAAGCAGCTGATCAATCTGGCAAAAGCTTTTTCCCATACGAGTTCATTTATCAACTTATTGAAAGTCAAGAGCTTAAAGACTCTTATGAAATTGATCCTTGTGACTCATGGGTGATCGCAGCATGGCAGAAACAAATTCCTATTTTTGTTCCTGGATGGGAGGATTCAACTCTGGGAAATTCCTTTGTTTCTGAAGTTATCAAAGGCAATATCAGTCGCTTGAATGTTGTGCGGAGCGGTCTTGAGCTGATGGTATTTCTTGTGAATTGGTATAAGGAAAATACTAGAGATTTTTCCATGGGGTTCTTTCAAATTGGGGGTGGAATTGCTGGAGATTTTCCCATCTGCGTTGTGCCACTGATCCACCAGGATCTCAAGGAAGACTGTAAGTTGTGGAGTTACTTCGCGCAGATTAGTGATTGTACCACCTCATACGGTTCCTACAGTGGCGCACTACCTAGTGAAAAGATTAGTTGGGGCAAACTTGATACGGACACCCCTAGTTACGTGATTGAATCGGACGCATCAATTGTAGCTCCGCTGATTTTTAATTACGTCCTGGGTCACTAATATCATGTCCGGTTGAATACTTACACGCTTGCGCCGAATCGAAGGCAGAGGGCACCCACCCCTAACCCCTCCCAGGAGGGGAATGGCATTTGGCAGAAGAAAAGGAGTAAAGTTTAATCGGAAATGGTTTTTTATCACTAATTATCCGGACATGATATAACCCTAGAAGTGATTATTTAGGGTAGTTGGGTCAAAGCCTTTACCCCGCCTTCTTTGGTGGAGCTATCGCCTATGAGTTCGGTAGCGCTAATCCCGTTATATGGAACTCAGGTGGTTTGCAGTATGGAAATTGCCGTAGATAGGGCTATTGAGCTAACACCTGCTCGAAATCTTCCCCATGCCAATTTCCTTATGCCCACTGCCCTAATAAATTGTAAGATAATAGTTTTGGGAAATCTTTAGTCAAAATAGTACACAAGATAGTACAGAGGAAGTTATATGTCCCGATATAGAGGCCCGCGTCTGCGGGTCGTTCGCCGTCTGGGTGATTTGCCCGGTTTAAGTCGTAAAACACCCCGCCGTGCCTATCCCCCAGGTCAACATGGTCAAAACCGTCGGAAACGCTCAGAATATGCGATCCGTCTCGAAGAAAAGCAAAAACTGCGCTATAACTACGGAGTGACTGAAAAGCAGTTAATTCGCTATGTCCGTAAAGCTCGTCGAGCCACTGGTTCCACTGGACAAGCTTTGCTGCAACTGCTAGAGATGCGACTGGATAACACAGTCTTCCGCATGGGTATGGGAGGTACCATCCCAGCGGCTCGTCAGCTCGTGAATCACGGTCATGTTACTGTAAATGGTCAAGTAGTTAATATTCCTAGCTATCAGTGTCGCCCTGGCGATGTGATTGCGGTTAGAAACCGTGATCAATCCCGCCGTCTAGTAGAACGTAACTTGGAATTTCCTGGCTTAGCAAACCTTCCTAGTCATTTAGAGTTTGATAAGAACACCTTCACCGGTAAGGTGAATGGGATTATTGATCGGGAATGGGTGGCATTACAAATTAACGAGCTACTGGTGGTTGAGTACTACTCCAGGAAAGTCTAACCCGGGTTGAAGGTTTACAACAACGGTTGTTCGCGTAGCGTGGCCTTTTGGCCAAGGTTAACAGGTTGAAGGTTAACAGGTTGAAGGTTAACAGGTTGAAGGTTAACAGGTTGAAGGTTAACAGGTTGAAGGTTAACAGGTTGAAGGTTAACAGGTTGAAGGTTAACAGGTTGAAGGTTAACAGGTTGAAGGTTCGGCTTCAGTTGAAAGTTAACAGGTTGAAGGTTGTTCGCGTAGCGTGGCCGAAAGGCCAAGGTTCTAACCTGGAACCTACTAAGCTCGAACCGGCTAACCTGGAACCAAGACCAAGAACACCTGTAACCTGCAACCTTCAACCTGATTAACCTTCAACCTTCAACCTGATTAACCTTCAACCTTCAACCTGATTAACCTGCAACCTTCAACCTGATTAACCTGCAACCTTCAACCTGATTAACCTGCAACCTTCAACCTGATTAACCTGCAACCTTCAACCTGATTAACCTGCAACCTTCAACCTGATTAACCTTCAACCTGAATAACCTTCAACCTTCAACCTTCAACCTGAATAACCTTCAACCTGAATAACCTTCAACCTGAGTAACCTTCAACCTGAGTAACCTGCAACCTAAAAAACTATCCGCCAATTTGTGACATCGTCCTTGTATATGAACCATCGGTACCAGAGTCTCTCTCCTTGAAATTGATTTCTGGTTTAATCATCAGCAACTGTCTGACCTGCTCTCTTAAGTCAGTGGTATCAATGCCGCTGCGTAGAGCAGTTTTTAAGTCAACTTGACCTTGTTCATTAAGTAGGCAGGGACGCAGCCAACCATCAGCAGATAGACGCATCCGATTGCAGCGATCGCAAAAACATTCTGACATCTGACTAATAAATCCCAGGGTGCCCTTGGCACCAGGAATCTGGAACACATCAGCTGGGCCATTACCCCGGACACTTGATTCTATCAAACCCCAGCGTAAGCGAATCCGTTGCCGTAATTCTTCCGAAGGTACCCACGCCCGCTCACCAAATAGCTGGGAGTTCCCGATGGGCATAAACTCGATAAATCGAACGTGCCAGGAGCGGTCAATGGTTAGAGCAGCTAAATCCAGCACTTCCTGGTCATTAACTCCTGGAATTACCACCACATTCAGCTTTAACGGGTCAAATCCAACCTGATGGGCAGCTTTTATCCCTTCCCAAGTCTGTTCCCAGCGCGAACGTCCCCGATTGCCGATAATTTTGTCAAATGTCTCTCGATTGAGGGAGTCCAGACTAATATTAATCCGCCGTAAACCCGCTTGGTAGAGTTCCTTTGCCATACCAGCCAGTAAAAAGGCATTGGTAGTCATGGCCAAATCTTGTGTTTCGGGTAAAGATGCGATCGCTTTAACTAAATCCACTACACCTGGACGCAATAGAGGTTCACCTCCCGTGAGGCGAAACTTTCTAAATCCTACCGGGATAAACACCTCCTCGACCAGAGTCAGCAGTTCTTGATCAGTGAGTAATTCTTGCCGTAGGATATAGTCAAGCTCTGCTCCTTGAGGCATACAGTACTGACAACGGAAGTTGCAGCGGTCAATTAGGCTAATCCGGAGATAGTCTACAGTATTCATAATTGCACCGAACCATGGGGTTTCAAAGGGTTTTGGTAATAGGTTATACCTATTCCGGAATCAGTCCCTCAGCCCTTGTAGCTAATGCTATGCAGCATCTCTTTCCAAGAATCCAGTGATACTGCAACGGTTAGGGTGCATTCCTTTTCTTGCAAAGTCTATTCTGTGACCCTCAAGGGAGTGTCACAATTACTTACTCATGGTGTACTCCCCTACCTAAAATCGATAAGAAACTACCAGTATCCCAGATTTAGGGGAAATGACCGACAAACCAGATTTTCTTCTATACGCACAACACGGATGGGCGGATAACTCTAAAGCGATGGCACGCCTTGCCCAATCCTTAGCCACATCCCGCACTGCCATAATTACTCCCGATCTCGGTTGGTTCAAAACTTGGCTCTGGATAGAACCCCTAATCAACCAACTCGAACACATTGTCTTAGATACCATTGTCACTTATCCCCAGACACCAATCCGAATTATTGGTCATTCCATGGGTGGCTTAATTTGGCTAGAACTCCTTAGCCGTCACCGAGACTGGTGGTCACAAGTAGAATCGTTAGTGTTGATTGGTTCTCCTATTGGTGGTGCAGATCTAGCTAGAATTATAGACCCCTTGGGCATTGGTATTGGTATCGCAAAGGATTTAGGTATCAACCGCCGACAACTAGCAGAGTCCATTGGCGCAGTGATTCCCACATTAGTAATAGCTGGTGATAGTGATCACGGTAGCGACGGTACGATTACAATAGAGACAACCAAGTTTTCTCCTAGTAAATTCGTTTGTTTACCTAATGTGCGTCATGCTGCTCTCAAAAATCATCCGTTAGTCGCAGCAGAAATCCATAAATTTTGGGCGAATCCAGTTATCACACAACCTCCTCCACCAGGAGACTTTATTACTAGCTTAATTCAACAATTACACTCAGTCCCAGGTATGACTGATGGTCATAGTCGAGATTTTCACCGAGCCAAGACCTATATAACATTTAAAAATGGCATTTCTATTCGGACTTGGCAGAATCCTTTACTAATACACCATGTCTTTGTAGCTAGCCCTGAAGGAGACTGTCTCTACAGTGGTTTTGTAGGTTGGATACATAATCAAGCGTTATATCAAACCCTTGGTACTATAGCAAAGGGAGTAGGGAGTAGGGAGTAGGGAGTAGGGAGTAGGGAGTGGGTGCATCTTTTTATTGTAAATCTATAACTAAAGGAAGTGTGGGTCGGGTGTGTGGGTAGATTTTTATGAAGGGTAATTGTCATAACATTATCTTACTATTGCCGAAGAGTGTTTTTACATGCATTGAGATGCACCCGTATGCAGTAGGGAATATGGCCTCAAAAATTATCACAATTAATTTAGGATTCCTATTGTTAATTGAAAGTAAAAAAAAACCATTAAAAAATTATCAACAAATCCCCATTTACATTAAATAATGTATTACCGAAATGGAAAAAGCTATAGTTGGTGGATTTTTGGTTTACCGTAATCGGTAACTACAAATTATAAATTATAAATTAGATCAGCAAATTTTAGACAATGAATATAGCATTTATCATAGTAATAAAGTAGACAGGATTTTTTTCCTCTTGCATCTTCTGACTTCCCTATCACCTATTCCCTTCCTGCTCCCTACTCCCTAAAACCCAGGAATCTGTACCTCACCCAAGGTCAAACTGCTATAACTAAGCGTCCGCAAATTTCACCTGGTTACATGACGACCTCCCTACCTCAATCTGGATATACCTTACCTGTATTTGCCTGTGCCTCAGCCATAGCCGCCCTCCATCAGTTACGCAACGGCGAACCCTTCGAAACGGTGTCAGTGGACTTAATTAACCCTCCTGAAACCGCAGACATTCCCATTGAGCAAGTGGCTGGGATTCGAAAAGGGGTAGCGCTAGCTATTACTCACTCTAACCCTGGTGATAACCTTGACCTTACCCGTAATACCCCGATTTGGGCAGTAGTAGAATGGGGTTCCTTGGAGCAAACTGAATCGATACAGTTATTGGGGGGTGAAGGAATTGGACGACAAATCAATGCCGGAGGGAAACCAGCCATCTATGCTTACGCCGAGAAACTATTGCACCATAACTTGAGTTGTCTGCTAGCACCGTCAGAGAAAATTCAGGTGACGATTATCTTGCCGGAAGGGCGGAAGTTGGCACAGCGTACTTCTAATTCTGCCTTTGGTGTAGTAGAAGGACTTTCCC
The DNA here is from genome assembly GCF_010671925.1 of Moorena sp. SIOASIH. Classification (GTDB taxonomy): domain Bacteria; phylum Cyanobacteriota; class Cyanobacteriia; order Cyanobacteriales; family Coleofasciculaceae; genus Moorena. Next base: position 321,314 of record NZ_JAAHIH010000003.1, read on the forward strand.
TACTAGGAACTACTGGCATTTCCCAGCCTCTGAGTGCTCCTGGTCAATTAGCTGCTTACCAGGATGAATTAAAAGCAAAAGCCAGCAAATTGCTAAAAGAGCAAGCCTCCTCACATTCGACAACACTAGTTTTTTGTGTGGGAGAAAATGGCTTAGATTTGGCGCGAGGCTTGGGGATTAATCCCGAGCGGCTGGTTAAAACAGCGAATTGGCTCGGACCATTGTTGGTAGCAGCTGGGTACTCCCAGGTTCCAGAAATTTTGTTATTTGGCTATCATGGTAAGTTAATTAAACTGGCTGGAGGAATTTTTCACACTCACCACCACCTAGCTGATGGACGACTGGAAATTCTCACTGCTCACTGTGCGCAGTTAGGAGTACCAACCCCACTGATCAGGCAAGTATTTGGCAGTCAAACCACTGAAGCTGCTCTCAATTGTCTGCGTCAATGGGATCAGACTCAGGGCACTGATTGGGTCAATCAGGTTTATCATGCGATCGCATTGACCATTGACCAACGCTGCTTTGACTACATCCGCAAACACAGTGAGCAGCATATCCAGGTGGGCTCTGTATTGTTCGATCGCGATCGCAAAATTATTGTTACCAGTCCCACAGGTTGCACATTAATTTCAAATTTGTGATAATTTGTGATAAATTTTTATAAATCTTTATACATTGGCGTCCGGATCTTGTAGCCGAACCCAATGTATGATAAATTGACCTGATTATCAGCTGAAACTTCGGATTTCAGGACATATAGACTGAAACCCTGAAAAATCTCCTGACTAGAAGTCAGGAGAGTGTCAACAGACATACCACTGCCAGGCAGGTCTATGAAGTGCGTGTGGGAGTGGAAACTGACATAACCGTAAACAGATTAAGTTCTGTATCGTCGATGAGAGTCTACGACTCAGACTAACTGGTTAATGCCAGCGCTACCATCCACATCAAAGTGTTGGGGCGTTGAAGGATTAATTTACGGAAACCATCAGCTTTCAACCTATCTGTTCATAGCAATCAATTTATGCTGCCCAGAAGCACACCTAGGCAGCGACCTGTTCGTACATTCACACAACTAAACATGACGAACACAGCAGTAACCCTAAGGACCAACAAACTATCTTACCAGAAAGAGGCTTTGCCTGTAGCCTCTCTAGGAGAGCAGTTGAATCGCCAGATGATTGTGATTCTGGACTTCGGCTCTCAATACTCGGAACTGATTGCTCGTCGCATTCGCGAGACTAAGGTTTACTCCGAGGTACTATCCTATCGGACCACAGCTCAACAGCTACAGCAGCTTCATCCCCAGGGCATCATTCTCTCTGGTGGCCCCAATTCAGTCTATGACGATGGTGCCCCCCTATGTGACCCAGAAATTTGGAATCTCGGCATACCCGTGCTAGGGGTTTGCTATGGGATGCAGTTGATGGTGCAACAACTAGGTGGAACAGTTACCAGGGCAAAAAAAGCTGAGTATGGTAAAGCGGCCTTACTAATTGATCACCCCACTGACTTACTGAGCAATGTGCGAGACCACTCAACCATGTGGATGAGCCACGGGGATTCCTGTGTGACTTTGCCAGATGGCTTTGAAGTCCTTGCCCATACTCAGAATACCCCTTGTGCGACCATCGCTAACTATCAGAAAAAACTTTATGGCGTGCAATTCCATCCAGAGGTTGTACATTCAACCGATGGTCTTGCCCTAATCCGTAACTTTGTTTACAGCATCTGCGAGTGTGAACCCACGTGGACCACTGCTGCTTTTATCGAGGAAGCAATTCGAGAAGTGCGTGCCAAAGTTGGGGAAAAACGGGTTCTGCTGGCTCTGTCTGGTGGAGTAGATTCGTCTACCCTTGCTTTCTTACTCCATCGCGCCATTGGGGATAAACTAACTTGTATGTTTATTGACCAAGGCTTCATGCGCAAAGGCGAGCCAGAGCAGTTGGTGAAGCTATTTGAGGAAGAATTTTCTATTCAAGTAGAGTATGTAAACGCTCGCGATCGCTTTTTGGCTCGCCTTGCTGGTGTCACTGACCCAGAAGAAAAGCGTCGCCGCATCGGTCACGAATTCATTCGCGTCTTTGAAGAAGAATCCCAGCGTCTTGGTCCATTTGATTATTTAGCTCAGGGTACCCTCTATCCCGATGTAATTGAATCAGCCCATACCAACGTTGATCCCAAAACCGGTGAGCGGGTAGCTGTGAAAATCAAGAGCCATCACAATGTCGGAGGCTTACCAAAAAACCTACGCTTCAAGCTGGTAGAACCATTACGCAAGCTATTTAAAGACGAAGTGCGCCAACTCGGTCGTGACCTCCGCTTGCCAGAAGCGATTGTGCGCCGACATCCCTTCCCCGGACCAGGATTGGCGATTCGCATCATTGGTGAAGTGACACCAGAACGGTTGAATATTCTGCGGGATGCTGATTTCATCGTTCGAGATGAAATTCGCCGACAGGGAATGTATAACGACTTTTGGCAAGCCTTTGCCGTGTTGCTCCCAATACGAAGTGTGGGAGTAATGGGGGACAAGCGCACTTACGCTCATCCGATTGTCTTGCGCTTTGTTTCCAGTGAAGATGGTATGACCGCTGACTGGTCACGAGTACCTTATGAGTTACTTGAAACTATTTCCAACCGGATTGTTAATGAAGTCAAGGGAGTTAATCGGGTAGTCTATGATATTACCTCCAAACCTCCTGGAACTATAGAGTGGGAATAGTTTCTTCAAAGCGTGATTAGTGATTAGTGATTAGTGATTAGTGATTAGCCATTGTTCATTGGTCAGATGAAGTAAGCATTCAGCCGTCAGCCCTGAGCCATTCGCGTAGCGTGGCCATAGGCCAAGGCTCACCCTACTTGAGGTGCTTATTTTATTCAAAAACAGCGATTGCGCGTAGCGCATTAGCTGATACGCGACACGCTGATACGCGACACGCTGATACGCGACACGCTGATAGCTGAATGCTTACCAGATGACTAATCACTAAACAACATAAAACCGAAGTTTCCAGTTTAGTGGAACTTCGGTTGATACACTATGGCAAAAGCAATTTTAAATAATTATCAACTCTTCCTATTCCGTTTTGTTTGTGTCAACAGCACCAGTCCTACCAAACCAAGACCGATAACACTGGTGGGTTCTGGCACCGACTCGTACTCGTAGGTCAATGTAACTTCCCCTGCTACATCTGTCTGGAACCCAGAAAGCAAATTGCCCGCACCCGTTACTGTGGAAGTACCAAGGGCTGTGAATATCAAGTCCTGGTCTCCAGATCCTACAAAGTAACTCAACTCAGAGTCCCCAGACATAAATGTATTAGTGGTGCTATCCGAAGCGGTACGCTCAGGCAATGTGACTCCAGAAGATCCTGCGAAATCAAGTACACCGTCATAGCTAGAGAGAGCAACCTGTTCTGAAACTAGGGGCTTCACCTCAACTAGGGTAATATCAGGTTCACTCAAGATTAAGGCAATTTCAGATGCCAGATCCAAGGTTACTGTACTCGGAGCGCCCTCCTGGCTTTCCGCACGGGCATTTCCCTTGACAAATCCGATCAGGTCAATCGTGACACTTTCGAGAGTCCCCAAAGCCTCATCGAATTTGGGGAGAATGAAAGATTTATCAACAGTTGTCGGTCGCCATTCAATGGTCTGAGTATGGGTGATACTAGCTGCATTAGCTGCACCAGTAGTGGCCAGCATACCAGCCAAAGTAGTCGTAGTAGTTGCTAGAAATACTTTCAGACGGGAATAGGTCTTTGCAGTGGATTGAGTCATGGTACTAACGAGTGATTAAGGTCTTCTGGTCATATCTCCGTAAAAGTCACTCCAACTTCGGATTTAGCTGGAGAGCTAATTTGTCTCTCTTTGAGCTAAGCAACTCTAGCGATGGCATAAATTGCCTGATTTCCGACAAAAAGCTGAAAATTTAGGGATTACCAGAGTTCGGTTTGTCAGTATAGATGCGGTTAGTTAAGTAGTAGGATAAAATTAAAGTGAACTGTTAAGAAAAGGTAACTTCGGACAAGGCAACAGGAAACAGAACGGGATTCAATGCCTTTACACTTCTTGACAACGCTAACTTTATTTATTTCCAGGTACTTACCACTGCGACTCTGTTGAGCTTGCCAAACCAGCTCAACAAACTTCTACAAGCTGACCATAATAGTGATGCAATTGGACGAGTAAACCGTGGCTTTATGGGATAGCCATAGGGTTGTTCATCGTGGCTTAATCAGTCAATTACAATTTTTTTTTTCTATAAACTTATCCTAGAAACCTCGTGTTTTTAATCAGGTTTAAATTAAGCTTTAAATGTATGTTAAATGTATAGTTTTTGTATACATACTTTTTGTACAAAATCCGTATTCATAATTCCTTTATTTTTAGGGCTATAACTTTAACCCTTATTCATAAAGTAAAGCTGATCCCAATTTCATTTATTCGAGCTACAGATGGTGAGCAGGTGTAGGTTGCAGGTGTAGGTTGCAGGTGTAGGTTGCAGGTTACAGGTTGCAGGTTGCAGGTTACAGGTTGCAGGTTACAGGTTACAGGTTGCAGGTTATAGGTTATAGGTTATAGGTTATAGGTTATAGGTTATAGGTTGCAGGTTGCAGGTTATATCAAATCTGATAGCATCGGAATTGTTTACAACTTGCATTTGCCTCAATTAACTCTCTTCCCATCCCCCCATGCCTCCATCAATGTTTTCAATTCAGATGTAAACCGAAACGCTATTACCAGGTTACTAGGTTGCTAGGTTAAAGGTTATCTTCTGAACCTTCGCCTTAAGGCCGTAGGCCACGCTGCGCGAACGGCCACGCTACCCGAACAAGCAAACAAGCTTCAACCTGGAATTTATACCTGGTGTGTTCATGTTCGAGTATGGGTCAATAGTTAACTGATTATTTTTTATTTACTTTGTAAATTTACTAATTAATCCCATGAAGAAATCCCCTGCATTAAGGCAGGGGATTTAACCTAAGTGCTCATATCTATATTCTATATAACTAATGGTGCATTCTCAATAAAATTAATAATTTTAAACGAAATTAATGGCTATAACTAAAATGATTACTTTTTAATTACTCCCATTGTTTGATCATAAAAAAAAAACACAGGGCAAATAAAAACAGAAGGCTTAAGATCATAACCTTAGCCCTTAATCTAATCCTACCAAAATAGATAATTAAGCTAACTTGGTATTACTACTCTAGTCTAGGTCACGACATGGGATCAGAAATGTAGCACCTAATAATACCAAACTAGCCATTGTTATTGGATCAGGAGCAGACTCTAAATCATCAACACTAACTAAATACTGATTAAACTTAAATCCCATCGGATGCTGCCTAGGAGATTGCTCCCAGCTGAAGCTAGCTTCATCAGTGGGATTTTGACTTGCTACCCAAGAGATACGATCATTAAGACTCTCCAGCAAAATACTGAGAATAGTGCCTGGTGCCAAGGTTTGAGTACTAGCTGACTGAGCAAGTGCAGAAACTATACAGGCAGCAGCAGCAAACGTTTTCAGTAATACTTTGAACTGAAAGTGATTGCTGAAGATAAGTTGTTTCCGTTCTAAAAGTGTAATAAGCTTGACTGGTGAGATATCTAAAAACTTCACTCCTGCTTCATATTTAGCTGGTGAATCTAAACCAATTTCCCTTTGCCAGGCAATTTTAACCATAGAAGTAGCTGTGTAACTTATTCCTGGTAAGCAGAACTTAATTTTTTTATGATCCCCAGTTTTTAATGGTTTGTTAATGTAAATTTTGCCACCGCCTCGACTCAGATTAACTACTAAATCATTTTGATCTGAAATCAGTCCTTCTATCTGATAATTTAGTAAGGTGATATGACGCGGAAATTTCCTACGCTCTTTGAGTAAATGAGTGTTAGTCAAATTAATCTCCTGAAAGATAGATGTTAGGAGTTAGGAGTTAGGGGTTAGGGGTTTGGTGTTTGGGGTGCATCTGTTACTTGTAAATCTATAACTAAAGGAAGTGTGGGGCCCAGGCGCGGGCAGTGTGGGGAGGGTGGGGAGAGGGGGAGATAGGAAGATAGGGATATGGGGGAGATTTTTATTAAGGGTAATTGTCATAACATGATATTAGCCTTCTATTGCCGAAGAGTGTTTTTGCAAAAGCGATGCAGAGGTGCGACCCGTGATGGCGAGCAATCCCTTGACCGTAGGTCACGCTACGCGAACGCCATCACGGAAAATGCACCATTACGGTCTTGGGGAGGCAGAGGTGCGACCCGTGATGGCGAGCAATCCCTTGACCGTAGGTCACGCTACGCGAACGCCATCACGGAAAACGCACCATTACGGTCTTGGGGGTTTCCACGGGGCAAACAGCGGTGCGGACGCAGGTTCCGCACACAGCCCCTCCCCATGAGCGACTGCCGTGGTTCCCCTCATGAGCGACTGGATCAAGACAGTGAGATGCACCCGGTGTTTGGTGTTTGGTTAATGGTTAATGAGTAATGGTTTTAGTACTTTATGCCTGATGGTTAATACCTAATGCCTAGAGTCTAGAGCCTAGGGCCTAGGATTTTTTATTAATTTATTATTTTGGTTGTCTTGATGATTAACACCTGTTGAGGATTTTTGATGGTTGAGAGCATGAGGTTTTAGTCCGGTTGCCTAAGTTATAGTTTTGTTTGATTAACCGATTGTAAGTTCGATAGGGCATATATTGCAAAGGATTGTAGCCAGAAAAACGTAATATCAATACACAAGCCCAGGAATACTTGCCAGAAATTATTGCTTCTATAACTTGATTTAATTGTTCAGTACTCATAAATCTATATAAAGGTAGATGCAGCTAAGCAAAGGGTTTACTTCACTGTAGCAACTCCTAAGGAAGTTGTGCTAGGTGAAGTACTGAAATGATAGCAGATGGTAAGATTACCGATCCTGCTGTGTATAAATCTATTCTTTAGACCATAGGTTTGCGTTTAGGTTTGCGTTCAGGTTTGATTTAGTATGATTTATGTATGTTTATGTATACTTTTTTTTGGGGGGTATATGAGCATCCAAAAAATGTTATAATTAGTCATTAACAACGAAAATCAAATTACATTAAAACTGCCATGAACCTTGACAAAGTCCATGGCATTTAACTGATATAATCTCAATGATTAAGGGCTCTTCCGTAAATATTATGCTCAATAAACCCCCAAATCTATTATCGCCTTACTGGGCAAAGATTTGACTTGATAAACATATTTTTCACTCTGAAAGCAATGCCCAGTAATAATTTGAGCATAAGTGAACTGAACCGCAACCATAAACTTGTGCGGAAGAGCCTGATTAAGTTGTAGATATTAGTTGACTTTAGTGCGCTTATCTAAGTCAATAGTTGTAATAACCACAAGGTGGTTTGTGTTCTTTGAGATTAATTTAATAAGTATAAATAACTAATCAGATAATTCCAGTTTCTGTGTAGGCTTGTTATAAATACATAAGGTGCGCTTTCCGCATCTAATTATTAAATTCGCTCAAGGTGCGCGCCTCCAAGGCCGCGAGCAATCCCTCGCGGCCTTGGGTCGCACCTTCGGGTCGCACCTTATTGTTTCGCGGTAATGGGTAATCGGTAATTCCTTGGTCAATTCCCAATTACCTTCTTCCCAATTACCAGTAAATCATCTTTAGCCTCAATAACTGAAAATGGTATAACAGTTAACGGTTGACTGTCCTTGATTTTCACTCCTGATCAGCAACTTGACAAAGCGATGCAAAGCGCGAGTGGGAGTCCCCCCCACTCGCGCTTTGCATCAAGACATGGACTATCTTTGATTGCAACTTATACCAAGTTGAATTGTAAGCATTAAGCAGTCAGCAGTCAGCCATCAGCCGTCAGCTAACCTAACTCAGATTAAACCAATGCTTACCTGAACCTATCCCACTAATAAGAGTCTTTGAATCCACAGATGAATAGTAGCAAGATCAATAAATGCATCAAAATAAACTTTTTGTCGTTCCCAACGAACCACTAGACGACGATATTTTCGCGCTATACCAAGCAAAACAACGTTCCTGTTGATATCTGGGCACCGACATTTTAATCGGTCTTCCTCGATTTTTCTTGGTTTTCCAAATCCGTTTTGGTATTTGGGGTCGAATGCCTCGCTTACGCAGAGCAGCACGTTTTTCTTTGGAATCATAACCAATATCTGCAGCTAGTACCTTGAGCCTCTTACGTGGTCTACCTGGTTTCAAAGTTTTCAATTTGACTTGATCCAGTAGAGGTAAGACTTGTTCTCTTTCACTACCATTGGCAGGAGTTGTACAGTTAGCTAGAGGCATTCCACTACCTTCAGTCAGGGTGTGAATCAGAACACCTTTACCTTTACCACCATAAGCAATGCCTTCACCTCCTCCCTTGCCAGGGGGAAAAAGAGCCGTCTACGGCACCAAACTCCCATTTAATCAAGCCCTTTTGATCTGCGATCGCTAGCACACGTGCTTGTAAATGTTCAAATGTTCCATCCTTTGCGCCATCGCTAAAGCCATCGATGAGACGAACTTTTTGATGCCCAGATCTCCCCTCGTGGTAGATCACACCATCTACATCCAGTAATCAGTAGGTACAACAAACTGTTTAAAACATAACGATAGGGACAATGAGGCATTCCTTTACCCCGTTTTTCATCGGTCCTTGGGGAAGATATCTTCAAACAACTTCCATTCCAAATCACTTAACCCTTCAAAGCGCCCAGCCATAGAGTCATACACCTAAATCAACCCAGCAATAGACTACCATCTTTTGAGATTAGTGGGATAGGTTCCTGTTTTATTCAAAAGCTGATAGCTGATAGCTGATAGCTGATAGCTGATAGCTGATATCTGACGACTGACGGCTGAATACTTACGTTGAATTAAAATTAACAATTAAAATTAATCAGTAGTATCTGCTTACCCTATTAATCCTTCAGATTAATCCCTCATCTGTTCAAAGGTTAATATCTTTTATATTTGAACGCAACTTATTATTATGATTAGGTGTAGCAGGTGTTAGAAGTGTTGGCAGTAGCATTTATTAGTAACTTCTTAAGCTGAATTTGAGGATTTGAAATAGATGTTGCTGGCAGACCCAAAAGACAATCTAGACTTTCTGGTGAGACTGTTGCAAACTGTAAACCAGCTCTATAGTTTGCTAGGGAATTTCCTTTAGATTCTTTGCACCACATGACTTTAACTGTAGCAGTCACTGTGTGATTTTGTGGCAAAAAAAACTGTATTTTTATAACTTGACCGACTGGGATAGCTTTTTCACTGTAAATGCTGCAACCTCCTCGACTAATATTAACGACTGGCTGACGAGCTGAGAAGAGACCAGCCAATCGATAAGAAATGGAGGTCTGTTGGCGAGGTGATCTTCTTTTTTCTCGCATGCTGCTGGCATTAATCATACCCTTGACATTGGTTAAGTAAAACGTTTCCCTGTCTTGATGCAAAGCGCGAGTGGGGGTTTACCCCAAGACCGTAATGGTGCTTTTGACCCGTAATTAAATTCGCCACGGGTCGGACCTCTGCATCGCTCTTATTTGTCTTTATTTGTCCATTGTCCCAACCCCAGGTTTACGCTATGGTTCATCTATCTGTTTGACTCTGTATGGTTTTTGTATGAGTTTAAGAAGACATGAGATAATCGTAAGCATTTAGCGATCAGCTCTGGTGTACTAAGCTTTTGAAGCAAGGAAAACTTAGGCATTTGGCTGAGGACCGTGAGTACATGATTATTCGTGGGACTTCCCTCAAAAAGCTGATAGCTGATACGCGCACGCGCTATAGCTGAAGTCAGGAGGGTATACACTCCTGAGCTGCATGACGCTGTTGTAATAATGGAGGACACAATCTATGGCTTATTTCTGGTTCAAGGCGTTTCACTTCATTGGTGTAGTGGTTTGGTTTGCCGGTCTGTTTTATCTGGTGCGTCTGTTTGTCTATCATGCAGAGGCTTCACAGGAGCCTGAACCTGCCCAAACCATTCTCAAAAATCAGTATGAGATTATGGAAAAACGTCTCTATCACATAATTACTACCCCAGGTATGGTGGTAACGGTAGCGATGGCAATTGGTCTACTGCTAACAGAACCAGAAGTGCTCAAGCAAGGTTGGTTACATATCAAGCTGGCTTTTGTAGCACTTTTACTGGTCTATCATTTCTATTGTGGTAGGATTATGCGACGGCTGGCTGCCAATGAATGCAGTTGGACTGGTCAGCAGTTCCGTGCTCTGAATGAGGCACCTACTGTCTTGCTGATGGTAATTGTTTTACTGGCAGTGTTTAAGAACAGTTTGCCTACAGATGTTACGTCTTGGTTAATTCTGGCGATGATTATAGCAATGGCTGCCTCAATTCAGCTGTATGCCAAAAAGCGGAAGCGGGACAAAGAGAAAAGCTTGGCTACCACGTCCCAAGCAGAGCCTCAGCTTTGATTATCAGCTTTGATTAATAGTCATTGGGGACCGATGTTAGTCCCCACAGGCAAGTATAATAAGGGCTTAATATTTTTGTCCTTGAAGTTTACCATTGACCGTTGACTTGAACTGCATCGGCTGGGTCACATGTTTTGTTTATCTAAAAGTCGGCAGAACAAGCTAGGCCCGTGCTTACCAAAACCAAGTGGCGGAAGATGGCTAACCCCAAACAAGTCAAGAAACTGTCCAAAAAATTGAGATTAGCTCAAAAATGGCTTAGTTGTAAAACCCAAGGTTTACCCAAGGTTTTAACGAATAGGGGAGGCAAGAGGGGTCGAAATTCCCCATCCCGGAGACGAAACCTGATTGTTGGGTCGCCTTATTACAACAGACTTAAAACTTTTACCCATAACCTACCAACATTAAAGGCTCCACTACCTTACGGTAACTTCAAACCCTATGCATGGGTGGGGATGGATAGACCCTTGGCCTATGGCCACGCTACGCGAACAATTATTGAGAATGCCTTGACGATGTACCGCAAAATATATATAATGGTACACAAGGTCGATAAATGAGGTGAAGCAGTGAGACATCAAGCCGTCAAAGTCAGAATTTATCCCACACAGGAACAAGTCCAGATACTTGCTCAGCACTTTGGTTGCGCTCGCTGGTGGTGGAATTATGCACTGAATCAGTGCATAGAGACATACAAAGAAACTGGCAAAGGATTGTCTCGTGCTGCCCTCAATTCTATGTTGCCAAAACTCAAAAAAGATAAAGAAACTGAATGGCTAAAAGACTGTTACTCTCAGGTATTGCAATCTGTAAGCCTGAATCTTAGTCGCGCATATCAAAACTTTTTTGAGGGTAGAGCAAAGTATCCTAGATTCAAGTCATATCATCATCGCCAATCAATTCAATATCCACAGCGCGTTAAGCAAGCAGGCGACTGCATTAAATTTCCTGGAAAACTAGGAATTGTCAAGGCTAAAATCCACAGGAAATTAGACGGAGAAATTAAGACTGTTACAGTTAGCAAAACTCCGTCTGGGAAGTATTATGCTTCTGTGTTGATGGAATATGATTCGGATGACATACAACCATCCACAGAGGTGCGACCCGTGATGGCGAGGGATTGCTCGCCATCACGGAAAGCGCACCTAGGGAAGATTGTTGGAATTGATTTGGGGATTAAAGATTTTGCTATTACCTATGACGGCGAAAAAGCCTCTAAGTTTGGAAATCCAAGACACTTAGCCAAATACGAAAAGAAACTAGCCAATAAACAACGTATCGCTGCTCGAAAGAAAAAGGGCAGCAATAGACGTAAGAAAGCCAGGAAGATTGTAGCTAAGGTATACGAACGGATTGGAAATGTCCGTCAAGACTACCTACATAAGCTATCCAGAAAGATAGTGGATCAGAATCAAGTAGTGGTAGTCGAGAACCTAAACGTCAAGGGCATGGTTCGTAACCATAAACTAGCTAAAGCAATATCTGATCTAAGCTGGGGAACCTTTGTAAACTTCCTGTCTTATAAATGTGAAAAAGAAGGCAAGGTATTAGTTGAAATAGACCGGTGGTTTCCCAGTTCTAAAACCTGCTTTAATTGTCATTACCAAATCAAGGAGTTACCGCTTGACGTAAGATCTTGGACTTGTCCAAGTTGTGGAATTCACCACGATAGAGATGGTAATGCGGCTAAAAACATTAGAGCAGAAGGAATCAGAATGCTATCCTCCTCTGGGACGGGGGAGGTCAACGCCAGTGGAGAACAAGTAAGACCAAGACGTGGACGTCCATCCAAGTTGAGGCATTCTTCTGTGAAACTGGAAGCCTCAACTTGGCCGTAGGCCACGCTTTCGGCAAAGCCGACGCTGCGCGAACGCGAACAACGAAGTAAGTTGGGGTAGTTCACCAAACAATCCATAACATCTCAAAGTTGCCTTATAGCGCTTTCTATCCTAATGAGGTACACAAGATTTTTTACTTCTTGCCCGCCCCCCTTACTAAGGGGGGTTAGGGGGGATTCCTCTTGCCTCTTGCCTCTTGCCTATTCTGTGTTCCCTGTTCCCTGTTCCCTGTTCCCTGTTTCCTAAAACCCAAGAATCTGTACCTCACCCAATTTAAAATCGCTATATGTCCGCTATACCACTTAAATTAAATCTTAATGACGGTTCGGTGTCTTTTCCATTCACCGCCGATGCTGCCAAAAAATTGCAAGGTGAGCTTTACCAACTGATGCAGAGTCTGAAAGCTGCTGCTCAGGTATCTAGTGGTGGTAGACCCAAGCCTCAAAAACCAATGGAGTACCAATTTACTGGGGATGTCTTTCTTGAGATTTTCTGCAATCCCAACATCTATCCTTCTCCGTTTGCTGCTAAGGTTTTAATAACCCTCAGAGATGATCGCATCCGCTTGAGTACGGAAGCTGAACTGACTCGTGTGGTAGAAGATGTTAACCTGTATTTGGAACAAGTCAGCTGAAGGCTTGGGTGTCATTTCCAGCAACTATTGTCCTGTGACATCCTGCCTAATGTCTCTCAAGAAACTAAGGTCAGAGGCAACAGGAGGGAGAGAGGCAACAGGGGGAGATGGTTAAGATGGGGAAGAATTTGTTAACCGTTTCGGCTCTTCCATAGCAGATGCACTGCACGTCCGTGGGACGTTCTTAAGAAAAAATTTATGGGAAATCGTTAGTATAAATGAACTCCAACAATCTCCTGGAATTACTGCAAACTGGGTTTCGCGCCTCCTTGGGGGCAACAGCCTCTTTCGTTGAAACCCTGCAAGACCCTGACAAGCGTGAAGAAAGTCTGGCTCAGTTTCAGTCAGATTTCAATCAACAGATGACTGAGTGGGCGGAAAAAGGAGAGACTACTGAACTTGAAGCCCGACGTTTTATTGAGCAGATGTGGAATCAACCAGGTAATCCCGTGGGTTCACCGACAACAGGTACCTCCAGTGATCCTGCTGCACCATCATCTAGCAATCCTGTTCAGTCCAATGCACAGGATGATATTGAGGAACTGACAACACAACTTGCTGATCTTCGTAAGGAGTTAGAGGAGTTGCGTAAATCAGACAGTAATAGTTAGATTTACGCGGAGCGTGAAAAAACTCAGGTCTGAGTGGGAGACTAGAGCGGGAGCCTAATAGGCAAGAAATCAAGCACGGGAAACAGAAACTCCGCTCAATCTCTGACATTTCTGTTCCCATCTAATAGATTTACCCACTCAGCGCTGAGATACCATCAACTCAAGGCTTTTTATTAAAAATGGCAGTTTGAAACTCCCCAACACCATTCCCTGAAGTTTGCTGAGATCTACTCAACCGCTGACGGTTGCCCAACCAATCCGGTAAGTTACTATAGCCTTTATCGGTGGCATTGATGGGGTTTTGTTAGTTATCGACTCGATCGCACTTTTTTGTCTAAGGATCAGCTTCTATGCCGTTTGACTGAGGTCGCTTAGTCATTTTCCCATTGTTGAGAACCGATCAGGTCAGCAATGCGGTCTCTTAGCAGGAATTCGCACTGCTCTAGCTCACACTCCACACACAGCCATTCTCGAGCTGGAATATATTGGCAAAGAACGTAAATGGGCTGTTGACGACTGACAAATCCTTTATCCACCAAGCGACGTGCTTCGTCTTGGATCACATCGATTGAATAACGGATAGAAGGGGTAGATGGCACTGTGTTAACACTCATGGATATATTATCAGCTTGATCTAAAAAACGGGGATACGATTATATTAATCCAAATTTATTTACTGTGAACTAAAATTATTTCAGTATAAGAAGTTACCATTGACCAAGATTTGTTGATAAGGATCTTCAAATACCTTGGGCAAGTTGTCAAAGTCTAACCCATGCTCAGCTAAAATGCCTACTGGGTTATGACTGAGCCATTGGTCATTGGCTGTAGGAGCTACCTTTCTCTCAAACCCCCTGTCTCTCTATGGACCACCTGGCTGTCAAACCTGTCTGCATTGGTTAAGTAATCACAATATGGGATATATTTTAGAGACTGTTTGTTAAATAAAGCTTAAATCCTTGCTGAAAGCCCCGTGGAACGCCAGTTGCTCATGGGGGAAACCCCCGCAGGTTGGCACTGGCTCCCCAAGATCGCGGTACCTCGCTGCATCGCTTTAACAGAGCTGTCCGCCTTAACCCACCCATATTCATTACTCTAGCTGTCTTAAGATTTACTTTATTAGAAAACCTAACACTGAAAACTCCGTCACAAAGCGAGCTCAGATGAAAGTGACTAGCGACTTTAGTCGCCTTTGAGGTTGACAATTTTATAGCGCTAGGGTATACTTGAAATATAGGGTACAGGTTGAAAAACCGTTCGCGTAGCGTGGCCTTTGGCCTTGGCGCAACCGGGTCAGAAGCCCGCCACTGCTTGACCTTAAAACAATAATGCCCGGAGGGTAGGGAAAATCCTCCTTAAAAACCCAATCATCAACTACCAATTGGTGTGTGAACCCAGAAAAATCACGCTTTAAGAAAACACGGTACGGTGGGGCACACCGAAACCAGGTGAAAAGGAAGAGAAACGGACTTTTAAGGCACTTCCCATTAAGTAACCAAACGCTATAGTGAGAATCGCCCTCTGGGTCTACTATGAACTAAACTAGACTCTTGGTCTTGACGGGATTTTGGTAATGGTATTGCCTACTTTTTGACGGCGTCAAAGATTGGGACATAGTGGTTTAAGGCGGCTCGTTGATCATTGAATCCCCGCGCCTTTAGGCCGGGGAGTGTCAAAAATAGTCTCTTAATAATCCGGGGATGGGGGATAGGAGTACAGCTGGAATTATCGGTGGTTTTATATATTGGATTGGTGATTTTGTCAACTCCTATTAATTGACCAGGGCTATATGGTTCTGTTATAATTATGGTTCTGTTATAATCTCTATTACTATAGGTATTGCAGTAGTTCATCTTGATATTGTCCTCTGATCAAGCTGTAGAGGGGCAAATTGGCAGAAATTAGCTTAAAACTCCCTAAAAATTAAATAAATCTCACAAAAGTATCTATTGTTGAGCTTTCGGGTAACAATGCTTCAAGAGCGATCGCTTGAGCTGCTGGCATCTGCCCGTAAGAAAATACATATGGTGTTTCCGGTGGCAACTCGGGCAGGAACTGCTCTAACACATAAGGACTACCGTAAATCACCAGAGCTTGTAAATCCCCAGTTTTTAACAACATCTTAAACCATGCCCTAGCTACTGCTGTCAATCCAGCACTACCCCGAAACGGGTTACCTCGGATAAATAGCTGTAGCAGAGTAGATTTAGCACCAACAAAATTATCTACTATTTCGGAGGGTAGGGTAGTGTGACTATCAACCAGTTGGAGTTTGTAACCCAGCCTTCTTGGTAAAGTGACTGCTGGTGTGTGCTGTCCCAAAAAGTCACAAGCTAAGAGATCATCGACCAAAATTAGATTACGTAACGGTTGATTACTGCTGCTGGGTATTGATGCTGAAGCTAAAAAACCTCTAGTTATCTGGGAAGCCTGGAGAATATCGGCTACAGTCGTTAGGGTGGTTGGTTGAGCTAGTTGCGACAGCCAATTGGGGTTGGGTTGAAATGTTATCGGTTGTTGAGCTGGATCATCGTCTAAGCCCGACTCCAGGACAGGTTGTGAGGGTGGGTTTTGTAGAGATGGTATTTGTTGTGCAGCGGAGTGTTCCTCTAAACCCTCTCTTTGACAGTGATACCCCACTTTGCGTTTGGCATGACTTATCCGCTCTACTGATGCCTGAATCCGCGACCGTGAGATGCGTCCCTGTTCGACTGCTTGACACACTGCCTGAATTGCTGTTTCGGGATTAACGGGCATCAAGAGAATATCAGCACCGGCTTCTACAGCCATGACTGTCGCTTCATCCGCACCATAGCGATTAGCAATTGCCCCCATTACTAGAGCATCTGTCACAATCAGTCCTTCAAATCCCAAGTCTGTGCGCAACAGTTGAGTCAAAATTCGCTCAGACAGGGTGGCGGGGTGTTGGTCATCCCAAGCTGTAATTAGGAGGTGAGCGGTCATGATGGCATCTACCCCAGCAGCGATCGCATTGGTAAAGGGAGGCAATTCGACGGTAGCTAGTCGGGGGGGTGAGTGGGGCAAGACGGGTAAATCCAGATGGGAATCTGTAGCGGTATCGCCATGACCGGGAAAATGCTTGGCAGTGGTTAAGACTGGATACGGTCGGGTTCCTTGGATAAAGGCAGAAGCCAATTGGCTAACGATTTGAGGGTTATCACCAAAGGACCGGACATTGATCACAGGATTTTGGGAATTGTTGTTGACATCAACAACTGGTGCCAGGATCCAGTTAATCCCAATTGCCAAGGCTTCAGTAGCGGTGATTTCTCCCATGGTACGGACATACTGCAAAGCTGGCTCAGGATCGTTTTGGGCAATCGCTCCCAGTGCCATCGGTGGGGGAAACCAGGTGGCACCGGCAAACCTTTGACCCACACCTTCTTCAATATCAGCAGCGATCAGTAAGGGAATTTTTGCCCACTCTTGGAGTTGTTTCGACCTGAGGGCGAGTTCCACAGCACTCCCGCCTAGTAAAATAACACCCCCAATACCCAACTCTTGCAACCAACGCTGCAATTGCTGGGCTGGGGGTTCCCAAATCGGATACTGAATTTGGTGATCAAATAGGTAGCCAGATGCTCGAACCACTACCATTTGCGCCACCTGTTCTGCTAGGGAAAGGTTATTTAGATCAGGCAGTGACTTTGGGAGATAATTCAAGCTTGTGCTCCAGAAATATCGTCTTCGAGTTGCTTGCTCTGGCGTTCTTGAGAAAGCTGATTCAGTAAGTTCAGCATCTGATCGCCTCCTTCGAGACCACGGTCTTCAATAAACATGACCTCTGGTGTGCGGCGCAGGCGAATCCGCCGACCTAGTTCTCGGCGGACATAACCTGTAGCTGATTTTAATCCAGCCATTGTTTTAGATCTTGCCTCATCAGTGCCATAGATACTGACATAGATCTTAGCGTGCTGGAGGTCGCCAGAGACATCGACGTTGGTAATGCTAACCATCCCACTACCGACCCGGTCATCTTTGATATCGTTAAGCAACATGTGACTAACCTCCTGCTGAATTAGGGAGGAAACCCGAGAAACACGGCGACTTGTAGTCATGACGTTCCCTTTGTTAAAGTATGGGCATCATCGAAAGCTGCTAAACCTAGTCTAAACCTAGTCTAAACCTAGTCTAAACCGGACTGAAACCGAGCATGCCACGTAGGGTAAAAACTAAGAATAGAGAAACTCCCACAACTATGCCAATTAATGCGATCGCAGTTAGGGGGCGGTTAAGTAGTGGTTTTACCAGCAAAAACACGGAATAGAATATCCCTAGAGTAATACTGATTAGGTAGCGTGGGTAACGAGATACATTTTTAAAAAAGTCTTCCATTGTCCTATAAACTCTTATCGTCCCATTTTTACTACTGGTACCACTTTTTTAGGTTCTTCCGTACTTATTATGCTAATTTGTCATAAACAATGGCAAAAATTTCCCCCCTCTTAGTAAGGGGGGATTAAGGGGAGTTAGCACTGGATAAGTAGGAGCTTTACCCTACAATCACTTACTCAACTCCTTGAGGCAAAAGCTCTCGGTTTTCCTTACGACTGACTTGCACCTTACCCTCTTCATTGACATCAACAAAGGCAATATCTCCTTCCTTAATGCGACTGGAAAGAATTTCTTCTGCCAGCACATCCTCCAACAACCGCATGATAGCTCGGCGTAATGGTCTGGCTCCGTAGCTGGGGTTGTAACCCTCTTCGATCAAACGGTCTTTGAATTTCTCGCTGACTTCTAGAGTAATGCCTTGTTCGTACAGACGACCAAACACTTCTTTTAACAGAATCTTGGCAATGTCCTTGACTTCTTCTTTGGTCAACTGACGGAAGACGATAATCTCATCTAAACGATTCAGAAACTCTGGGCGGAAGTACTGTTTAAGTTCTTCGTTCACTAGATTCCGAATTCGATTATATTGGGATTCCGCTTGATTATCGCTGAACTCGAAGCCCAGTTGTCCGCCACCCTTTTCAATAACCTTGGAACCAATATTCGAGGTCATGATCAGCAGGGTGTTCTTAAAGTCTACCGTCCGACCCTTGGAGTCAGTCAACCGCCCATCCTCTAGGATTTGCAGCAGCATATTGAACACATCTGGGTGTGCTTTTTCAATTTCATCGAACAGCACTACTGTGTAAGGACGACGTCGCACTGCCTCAGTTAGTTGACCACCTTCGTTGTAGCCCACATATCCAGGAGGGGAACCTACCAACTTACTAACGGTATGGCGCTCCATGTATTCGGACATATCTAGGCGCACCATGGCTTCTTCAGACCCGAAGAAGTAAGCTGCCAATGACTTAGCTAATTCTGTCTTACCGACCCCTGTAGGTCCAGAGAAGACAAAACTGGCAATAGGACGGTTGGGATTCTTTAAGCCTACCCTGGCTCGACGAATTGCTCGGGAAACGGCTTTAACCGCATCTTCCTGACCAATCAGGCGTTGATGCAGGGTATCTTCCATGTGCAGTAGTTTCTCCGACTCTGATTCAGTCAGTTTTTGTACCGGCACACCAGTCCAAGAGGCAACAATGTGAGCAATGTCCTCTTCATCTACAATTGGGCTTTCATCAGTACCCCGAGATTCGCTCTTCTTGCTTTGGGCAATTGAGCGAATTTCCGCCTTTATTTCCATTTCGCGATCGCGTAGTTCCCCAGCTCGATCAAAGTCCTGGGAGCGTACCGCATCATCTTTTTCTTTAAGAACCTGACGCAGTTCTTTATCTAGCTCTTTTGCTGCTGGGGGCAACTGGGAGTTAATCAAACGCACTCGGCTTCCTGCTTCATCGATCAGGTCAATTGCCTTATCTGGCAGGTAACGGTCGGAAATATAACGGTCTGACAGGTTTGCTGCTGCTTCGAGAGCCTCATCGGAAATTTTCAATTTGTGGTGTTGCTCGTAGCGCTCTCGCAAGCCGTATAGAATCTCAATAGTTTCTTCTACTGACGGTTCACCGACCATTACTGGTTGGAAACGACGTTCTAGGGCTGCATCCCGCTCAATGTGTTTGCGGTACTCATCCAAAGTTGTCGCTCCAATGCACTGCAATTCTCCCCTTGCTAAGGCTGGTTTGAGGATATTTGCCGCATCAATTGCGCCTTCAGCTGCACCTGCACCAATCAGGGTATGAACCTCGTCAATCACCAGGATTACGTTAGATGCCTGACGAATCTCATCCATAATTTTTTTCAGGCGTTCTTCAAACTCACCCCGGTATTTGGTTCCAGCAACCAGTAAGCCAATATCGAGGGTAACGACTCGCTTTTCTTCCAAAATGTCTGGAACATCATTGTTAGCGATTCGTTGGGCTAAGCCTTCTGCGATCGCAGTTTTTCCTACCCCTGGTTCTCCGATCAATACTGGGTTATTCTTGGTACGGCGTCCCAATATCTGGATTACCCGTTCTATTTCCTTTTCCCGTCCTACTACTGGATCTAGCTTGCCTTCACTAGCCATCTGGGTTAGGTTTGAGCCAAACTCATCGAGAGTAGGAGTCTTTGTACGACCTTGAGAGGCTCCTGCTGTTACTTCCGCCGTTTCACCCAACATTCGGATAACTTGGGTTCTGACTTTAGACAGGTCTACTCCTAGGTTTTCCAAAACCCTAGCCGCTACGCCTTCTCCCTCCCGTATTAGCCCAAGTAGCAGATGTTCTGTACCAATGTAGTTATGGCCTAGCTGGCGAGCTTCTTCTAGGGATAGCTCCAGAACCCGCTTTGCTCTTGGGGTAAAGGGGATTTCGACAGCAACGAAGCCGGAACCCCTGCCAATAATTTTCTCAACTTCAATTCGAGCGTCTTTGAGATTTACGCCCATAGATTTTAGGACCTTGGCAGCTACGCCAGTTCCTTCTCCGATCAGACCCAGGAGGATTTGCTCTGTGCCTACGAAATTATGACCTAGGCGACGTGCTTCTTCCTGAGCCAGCATGATCACCTTAATGGCTTTTTCTGTAAAGCGTTCAAACATGGCGTATTCCCATCACCTGTTGCATGCCCGTGTAAGCTGATTCTAGCACAGGTAAACCAAGCCACTGTTGATTTTTACACAACTCGCAGCAATTGAAACAGTTATTTACTTACTTTCGAGCCATTTCTGGTGATTAGGGATTAACCAATTTCCAGGTCAATCGCTGCCAAGCGATGTTTAATTTCCTCGTAACAATCGGCCATTGTTTTCTCAAATTCAGGGCTTTTCAGACCCCCTCGCCATAGAATCAGAGCATCCTCCCCAGTGTCTTTATAATATTTTCTACGTCGTCCAGCTTCAGTGAAGCCGAACTTTTGGTAAAGAGCCAGTGCTGCTTGATTAGATGGTTTCACCTCTAAGGTTGCCCACTCTAAATTACGCTGTTTAGCATCCTGTAGCAAGGAATAAAGCAGTAATTGACCCAAACCTTGACGTTGGTAGTCAGGATGCACTGCCAGAATAATAATATGGGCTTCCTCCAAAATTGACCAAAAACAACCTAAGCCTACCAGGCAATTGGGTAATGAGGTGATGGGAACACCTGTGCCTTCAAGCAAAGTTTGTTTTTTGCCCCCTTTTGGAGGAGCTTCCAAAGCCAACAACTGACTGTTGGGGCTATCCAACTCTCGTTCGTAACCCGACCGAGTCCAAAGTCCACCAAAACACAGCTGATCCAGTGCCACTGCGGCACTTAGGTGCTCTGCTTTGAGGGGTTTAAGTTTTAAGACAGTCACAGCCTTCAATTGTACACTGATTAACGAGACGCAAGTTCCAACTGTAAAGCAAAATCAGGAAAATAATTACACAATGCTATCGACTCAACCCATTGAGGTTCACAATTCAGGGCTTCAGTATCTCAATTCATCTATCACTCCAGACCAAAGCGATGGTCGATCAAACCCCTCACCGAATCAGAAACTGTTACCTCTAACCGCCAAAGTCAACAGCCGTGACTGCTTGGAAATTGGTGGCTGCGATGTGACGACTCTAGTCGAGCAATTTGGCTCCCCCCTTTACATTGTGGACGAAGTAACCTTTAGAACTGCTTGCCATCAGTATCGGGAAGCCTTTGCTAAGTACTACCCCGGACAATCCCTGGTCCTCTACGCTTCTAAAGCCTGGAATTGTTTAGCAATTTGTGCGATCGCAAACTCTGAAAGTCTGGGAATCGATGTGGTTTCTGGTGGTGAACTCTACACTGCTCTACAAGCTGGCGTTAGTGCTGACAAACTCTATTTCCATGGGAATAATAAATCTACCAGTGAACTTGAGCTAGCTACCGAGAGTGGCTGCACCATCGTAGTGGATAACTGGCTGGAGTTAAAAGCCCTGGCTTCTTTACCACAACAGAGTATCCGGATCATGATTCGGTTGACCCCAGGGATCGAGTGTCACACCCACGATTACATTCGCACGGGTCACCTAGACAGTAAGTTTGGCTTTGATCCCGATACCTGGGATGAAGTTTTTACCTTTATCAGCCAACACCCAACCCTCAACTTTGTTGGTTTACACGCCCACATTGGCTCTCAGATTTTTGAGAGCCAACCCCATCAAGATCTGGCGAAAGTGCTAGTCGAGTGTATTGTTAAAGCTGCTGACTACGATTTGTCAGTACAAGAGGTAAATGTAGGAGGAGGCTTAGGGATTTGTTATCTAGAATCTGATGACCCCCCTAGTATTGATGATTGGGTCAAGGGAATCTGTGACTCCGTTGTTGCTGCTTGCACTTCTCGGCAACTCGTCCTACCGAAACTGCTATCGGAACCCGGGCGTTCCATTGTTGGTCCAGCCTGTGTCACTGCCTACACTTTGGGTAGTTCTAAAATCATCCCCGAAATCCGGACTTACTTGACAGTTGATGGAGGTATGTCAGATAATCCGCGTCCCATTACCTACCAATCCGTTTATCGCTCTGTTGTTGCCAACCGGATGTCAGCTCCCCTGACCGAAAAAATCACAATTGCTGGTAAACATTGTGAATCAGGGGACATTCTGATTAAAGATGCCACCCTACCTCAAACTCAGCCAGGAGATATTTTGGTGGTTATGGCTACTGGTGCCTACAATTACAGCATGGCATCTAATTACAATCGGTTACCCAGACCAGCAGCGGTGTTAGTCAAGGACGGAGAAGCCCAGGTGATTGTGCAGCGGGAAACTTACCAAGATTTAATTCGCCTAGATCGTTTGCCAGAACGACTGACCCAGAGCAGAAATTAGCTCAAAGCTCAAAGCTATTGGTGGTTGGTGGTTGGTGGTTGACTTTTGGCTAACCCCCAATCAAAAACCGATGAACCATTAACCATTAACTTTTTAAGAGCTGATCACTTGACTGACGCTAAAATCAAGCCAGTTCGACTCCATCTCCATCCTTAATCCTTTCCTGAACGTTAAATGCCTCCGTTGCCGGGTCCTGTTACTGACCATAGCTGGGCTCAGTCATTGTTGCTTCACAGCATCGATGTTGGGTTGGTTCTAGCCCTTACTTATCTTGTGCTCCTCATCATTGGGGAGCGCCGCACCTTATGGATGGTGCGAGGGCTAATTGTCCTGATGTTAGCCGCAGCAGTAAGTAATAGGTTAGGGTTGACGCTATTGAGTTTTGTGCTAGAAAAGTTGGTGGTTGGCTCAGCTGTGGCAATGGCTGTCATCTTCCAATCAGAGTTTCGTCGATTTCTTGAACAGTTAGGTCGAGGAGAGATTGTGCAGTTGTTTCAAGGACAACGACGTCCCACTCCTAAGCCTGACAGTGTAATCAATGAAATCGTAGACGCAGTCAAAGAGTTGTCTCAAAATCGAGTGGGCGCTTTGATAACTTTAGAAACCAATGGTCCAATTGATGAGCGGGATGTTTCTGTACCGGGTGTTCAGCTAAATGCTGAAATTTCTAAAGAACTACTGCAAACCATTTTCCAAACAACTACGTTGTTACACGATGGAGCGGTATTAATTCGTGGCTCTCGGGTTGTAGCTGCGGGGGTAATTTTGCCTCTTTCTGAGCGCACAGCCTCTCGGAAGCTGGGTACCCGCCATCGGGCTGCGATGGGAATTACAGAACGTGTCGAAAATTGCCTTTGTATTGTTGTATCTGAAGAGACGGGTTCAATTTCTTTGGCGGAAAAAGGAGGATTGTACCGACCACTAACTAGCACAAAACTCAAACAATTGCTAGAGGAACGATTTTCCCCAGTCGTGGATCGTGAGGTAGTTGCTCCAGGTCTACGCAACCTAGGTCGCCAATTCAAGTCCCAGGGACGGGTGCTAGTTTCACGTTTCCTCCGTCTTCCATCATCAACGTCTCAAGAGAAAAAATAACTGCTATGCAAACTATCCTAAACAAATTACCAAGCGACCTTTCACCAGACCGTTTGCCTAGACATGTGGCAGTGATTATGGATGGCAATGGTCGCTGGGCAAAACGCCGAGGACTACCTCGGGTTATAGGACATCGGCAGGGGGTGGAGGCTCTCAAAAAACTACTGCGTTGTTGTAATGATTGGGGAATCAAAGCCCTTACCGCCTATGCATTTTCTACAGAAAACTGGGGACGTCCCTTAGAAGAGGTGGAGTTTTTGATGACCTTGTTCGAGCGGGTTTTGGCTAGAGAACTTCAAGAAATGATGGAGGAGAATGTTCGGATTCAGTTTGTGGGAAATTTGACCGCCTTACCGCAATCGTTGCAAGCACAAATTGAGAACTCTATGAATGAAACTCTTAATAATACTGGCATTCAGTTTACTGTGGCTACTAACTACGGAGCACGCCAGGAAATTATACAAGCCTGTCGAGCCATTGCTACTCAGGTACAGCTTGGTCACATCCAACCAGATGACATTGACGAAGCCCTATTTTCACGTCATCTCTATACTGCCAATGTCTGTGACCCAGACTTGCTAATTCGCACTAGTGGGGAAATGCGCTTGAGCAATTTCCTGCTTTGGCAAATGGCTTATGGGGAACTTTACATCACAGATACCCTATGGCCGGATTTTGACCGTGGAGAGTTTCACCGTGCTTTGTCTACTTATCAGCAGCGCGAACGTCGGTTTGGAAAAGTCTAAGAATGGTTAAAGGTTTTTTAGTTGTTCGCCTTTGGCGTTCCCGTAGGGTAGGTTTTTTAGCTTAAGGTTTTTTAGTTGTTCGCGTAGCGTGGCCGAAAGGCCAAGGTTGCCGGTTAAAGGTTGCCGGTTAAAGGTTACAGCATAGAAAAGCAAAAGAATTTCTCCTAGTTATGAGGTACATTCAATTTTCCCATGGGCCACTCCCTACTCCCTACTCCCTGAAACCCATCGGCGTAAGTACCTCACCCAATTGAGAACTGCTGTAGTTGGAACATTCAACCTTCTAACCTTCTAACCCTTCTAACCTTCAACCTTCTAACCTTCTAACCTTCTAACCTTCAACCTTCTAACTTTCAACGACCGCAGACCCTTCACCGACTAAGGGCCACAGAAAACTGCATCTTCTATATCTTTGCGGCTGAGGGAATACTTGAAAGATCGTTGAATATCTTCTCCACCTTCCCCAGACTTGAGGTAGCGTACGATTAACTCCTCTACCTCAAGGCAAAGTTCTGCTTTCCAGGTAGGTCGATCAACACGCCAGCAATGTAGCTCCTTACTGTCTTGTTCACATCCTAGTATTTTCAGCCACCTCTCTATTTCAGGTAGAGGGTGGTTATACAAGGGGGTATCACCTGGCGGAAGTGTCATATCGAATCCGGTTAACTATTTATAATTCTTGGTGCTACATCAGTATAAAATTGAAAATTGTCAATGGTCACGTGGCAATTTTCAATTCACAATTAAGACAATTCACAATTAAGACAATTAACATTTATGGGATAAACCCTATTATAAGGGATTAACCAGAATTATAAGGGATTAACCAGACTTAATATTATAAGTTATTCTTGATCAGTTATTATTAGGGATGGGTTATCTGGGTATTTTGGGCTGATTGGTTATTAACCGGTATTTGACTATCCAACTTAGCAGGTTTCGCCTGTTGAATAGAATTAATCTGGGGTACGGTAAGCAAATCATTGCCACTGGGTTTAGAAATTAGCAGAGCAGCTTCACCTTGGGTTAATCCAATCGCTATGGCTAGTAGTAAGCAGCCTAAAAAGGTTAGTCCTAAAATGAATAAGACAAAAATCTCCCCAGCTGAAAGGGGGCGGTCAGTGGGATCAAGGTAAGCTGAGGACGAGGAGCTTGGTGGCTTTTGATTAACTGGATTGTTTAAACTAGGGGGTGGCTGAATAACATTGAGGCGGGAATAACCAATTTTTTGGTCATACATTGCTCGTCGCTCTGGATTACTCAGGGTAGCATAGGCTTCGTTCAGCTTTTGGAATTTAATCGTGGCAGTTTCAGTGGGTAAGTCGGTTGTATCAGGATGATAGCGTTTACTGAGTTGCCGATAAGCACGCCGGATGGCTATGGGTGATGCACTAGGGTGCAATCCCAGTATTTCGTAATAACTGGTTTGGTTTGGGTTTTGGCGATTCCTAATGTTTTGTCTGACCCGATCTTGTGCCACCGCAGTTTTATCCTAACTGGTTAGACAACGCTTTCGATTATTGTGACATCTGGAAGGATCCTGATTTTCTAATCCTGGCACAAAACCCGACAATTCGGGTAAACCAAGCTTGACTTCGCGTATTCTAGGGAGCATGGCAGCGGTTATCCTGACCCTTGCTTAGATGACTCCTTTTCAACTAAGGTTTAGCCAATTACCTTATATATAACTCAGGTAGATTAAATGTGACACACCACGCCACGAATTGCTGACAACAACAGCCACCCCAAGGTATTAACCCGAAAATCAAACAGAGTTACATCCAGCAGATTGAATAGAGTACAGCTGCCAAAAGCCACCAGATAACTGAACAGAATTAAGTTGTCTTGATGCCCATCTTTTCTAGTGGTCGGAGTTGCAACGGTTGACCAAACCCTTAATAGTTGGATACCTTGAACCATAATCCAGCCAACTAATCCACTCAACATCAGTGTGCCTGGGATGCCAGTTTCAGCAGTCAACATTAGAGGTAGATTATGGGGATGACCAAGCCAGACTTCCATTTGTGACTGGTAAAGAGGAGTGAAATTGCGTAACCCCCAACCCAACCAGGGACGTTCCTGAATCATGGACCAAGTAAATTTCCACTGGGTTGTCCTCAAGGTAGCGATGGGCCGGTCGGGATACAACTGGTCAGACAATCGCATCCAAAAGTATGCTGGGACAATACTACGCAGCCATTGACGCCCTAGCATTGGACCAAATGATGCCCACAGAACACTACCAACAGCAGCAGTAACTCCTGTCACCAGCCAGTACCAACCTAAGTAAAGGGCAAAGGCAAGGCAAGCCAAAACAGCGATTATCCAAGCATTGCGGGAGTTGGTCAAAACTAGTGCGATCGCATTACCGATCACCACCACACTCAAGAACAACAGCGGATAATCGAATTGATGCCAGCTCCAACGCTTAGCTTGAAACCTCTCAATCCACAGCCCTATCCCTAAAATTAATGGTATTTGTAGATAAGCGGCTAGGATATTGGCATACAAAAACACTGAATCCATCCGACCTGGAGGATTGCCGTTAGCTACCAAGGTTGAACCAAAGACTAGTGATAAGACTTTTGGGCTAGTCCAACCCAAAACCATCTGAGCAAAACCCAGTATAGTTACTGCTAGGGAAGGAATAACTAGAATCCAGGCTAATTGCCTCAGCTGTGCTGGGGTTTGGATGAGGGTAGACAAACCAGCGAAAACGGCGAAGAAGGGGATAAAATTCCCTAAACCTAGGAACGCTTCTGTGGGGTTAAATGCTAAACTAGCAGTAATGAGCAACCAGATACTCAAAATAGCCAAGCCCCAGTTTAGGGGTTTTGAGATCATACTGGCGTACTTTTGCCGCCAAGTATCTCCCACAGCTAGTACTAACCCCACTGCCCCTAAAGCTGGAAATAGGGGAAAGATCAGAGTTCCCAGCTTCGCGCAGTTCCAAGCTACTTGTAGGTGATTGTCTGGATGTCTATACTTTCCCAATCTAGCCACTAAGCATTACTATGAATAAATCTAAACTGGTTCCCAGCACTCAGCACGAATCAGGCGGATTTGTGCTAAGGTTAAGATTGTTGGAATAATCCGACCGTAGTTGGTTGCGATCGCTCTCCAGCCTAAGTCAACGAAGAAATAGCTCCACATGATCGGACCTAGGCAGGCAAAAACACTCCGAGTAACCCCATAACGAGCAGCACTCAGTGCCATTCCCTGTCGTGCTGTTTGTAGTGTCAAGTAGTTCTGAAACTGAGCTGCTGCTGCCAAACCCCCCTTCACTAGGGCTTGTTTAGCCACCTGATAGCGAGCGAAATGCAGGGCAAACTGACGTGCCACCTGTTGCAGTATTATTGGCTTTAGAATCGAGGTCAATGCTAGGGCGCTACCACCTTTGAGTAAAAATTCTATAGGATTGTGCTGGATTTGTACAGGTAAGGGTTCAGGGAGTTTTGACTTAGCTAAGCATTTCTGTACCTGTACTGTTAGGGATTGCTGCTCTTGGGTTGGTAAGCGTTTCCAGGTTTTCTCCATTAGGTGAAGAAATATTTCTGCTTCCAAGTCAGTTGTAGTCAGACGTTGAGAGTAAGGAATTTTGAGGTAACGACAAACTTGAATCAGGGCTTGTCGGTAGGTTACTTCACTCGTGCGTCCCTTGAGTACTGTTACTCCATCTGCTGCCAAGAAGCGAAATCGCTCTTCTAGGGAATCCAACCAAGCTTCACGGTTTTGGCTTTGGATATCGATTGGCTCAGGGAGCTGAAGGTAATCTAAGGGATTAAACCTACGACAGAATAGAATGTCTGTCACTTGTTGTAACTCTTCAACGGTTGCTAACTCTAACGCAGTTCTCAGCTCATCCAACGTTCTTCCCTCCACAACCCCGTTTTTAGTGCTGTCCTCTATTCTACTCCTATCAGTTTTCTAGTAGGAGTTTGAATCTACTTTGATGTAGTAAGCTGTTAGGCATTTGGCAGCTATGCTGAAGCGACGGGTTGGCCTTTATGGGGGGATTTGTCCCACTCGCGCTTTCCATCAAGACACGGACAAGAGTTTCAGGTTTTTTTTTGATTTAATAAATGAATGCAGTCGGCCCCACGGGGGTTTCTATCACTCGCGCTTTGCATCAAGACAATGTCGTTTAAATGCCCGACAGCTTATTAATAAGAAAAGGATGAATGTGGGGTATAATATACCCGCCCTTAAATTTAACAAAACTCGCGGAATTCCCCACCGTCTTTCACGGTGTTGAAATTACCGTAAGGGAGTGGAGCCTTTATAGTTAGAGGGTTATGCGTAAAAGGGTTAAGGTTTTTGTAATAAGGCTCCACTCCCTAAGGCGCGCGTCTCTAGGATGGATAGCGAGACGACAACTAGAGCGCGGTGCTAAAATAAAAGTGGTCGATGACCCTCCTGACTGACTAAAAGGCTACCTTCAAGGTGTAAAAGTACGCTTGAGAGTTCAGGGTCAGAAGTTACCGCAAGAATAAGGCAGCCTTTATGGTTGGTCGGCTATGGGTAAAAGGGTTAAAACTTTATGATTAAGGCTGCCTTATTCTAAGGTTTCGTCTCCGGGAAGAGACTTGCCCCAGCTGGTCAGCTATCGCTGTAATTCCAAGGTAAGTCTGTCGCAAAAATATGCGTCGATAGAAGGCGGATGTCTGCCTGTGGACGCTGAGTAAGACCAATTCTAGGAGGCGCGCGCCTCCTAGGCCGGGGAACCCGGCCTAGGGTCGCGCCTCTGGTTGAGGCATCGGGGACGCGCGCGGGAAACCTCGTTCGCGTAGCGTCGGCTTTGCCGAAAGACGAATAAAACCGTCCCTGATTGAACTGAGAATGGGAAGCCCCAACCGAGAGCGTTGCAGGTTGGGGTACTTCACAAGTCGATAACCCTCAATTCTTCAGCCTTTCCAGGCAAGGGGTGAATCAAAGATGTAAGGATATTGCCATCTGCTCTACCATTGAGCTACCTGCCCCATGAGTTGTTGGTGTAGCGGAGGGGGATTTGAACCCGCAACCTCCGGTGAATCAAGGGTGGGGTTCCTTGATAATACGATAACCGATACTTTTTAGCTACCAAAATCTACTTTGCAGATTTTAGCCCACTAATGCAAGCTGCTCTCGCAGCCAGGGGGTATCTCCCAAGGCCAAGATAGGTTTTGTTCCGCTCAAGGCGCATAAATCTGTGTTTAATAGAAAACGCAACCACTATCATGGTTTGCTTTGGTTTTCGGCTTCAATTCAAGGAACCAGAATGTTTTCAATGACACTAGAAAACTAATCAAAGTCTAACATATTTTTGGAGATACTGCCAGATATTTGGATAAAATCGTCAACAACAGTGGCTAGCCCTCAATTCTTCGGCCCTTTCGGGCAAAATTGGCGCTCTCCCATTGAGCTACCCGCTACATGACAAGCTAAACCCAAACAAGATTGCTAAATGATTTGCTTGAGTTACTTTTATAATACATTTATAACACAGAAAAAATGAAGCGTCAAGTTTTTAGGGGCAAGATCACTCAAGAAATTTACCGCGATTGGCGCAGTCGTTTGGCTCCAATGGTTTGGCTCGAATTAGGGTATGCGTTCGCGTAGCGGCTCTGTTCGCGTAGCGTGGCCTTTGGCCTTAAGAGTATCGCAACAGAAGTCTTTACAGTTACCAGAGCCAATCCGGATCAGTATGCTACTCTGGTAGACGGTGACTAAATTAAAACTTTCCATAGCCAGAAGCCAGACGATTTTGAAGAAACTTTCATTGATGAAGAGGCGAGTTCAAGTTAAACCCAATTCTAAACATCAAAAGATAGAAGACTCAGACGATGGGAGACTCAAGGTGCATTTGAAGTCACCACCTGTAGATAGGCTTTGCCAATCAGGAGTTAGTTGAGTTGTTGGCTCAAAGGTTTAAGGTCCCAAAGTCTCTTATCCAACTAAACGGGCAAGGGGTCTCCCGTTATAATCTCCGATTTAACGGGAGGGGAATTGCCCGACAGTGTCTGGAAGTTCTCAACAGATTGGCCTCTGGCCACGCTTTCGGCAGAGCCGACGCTGCTTGAGGTGCGAACGTAAGTGGTACAATAGCATTGTGATATTAACGTACTGCTACAAAATCAAACCAAGTCCCGAACAGATAGCCATCATGGAAAGGTGGCTTGAATTGTTGCGTCTTCACTGGAACTATGCTCTAGGGCAACGACTTGATTGGCTCAATCGGACTCGTTCCCCGATTGATAGATGTAGCTTAATCAGTGAGCCGATAGGTGTTATCCCAGAACCGGTTAACTATTACACTCAACAAGCGGCTCTCAAGGAAACTAAGCGACTGTTTCCTGAGTACAAGCAAATCTATGCAGAAACTCAGCAAGTCAACTTGCAACGACTCAATAAAGCGTGGGATAGATGGAGGAAGCCTGACGCTAATGGTAAACGTGGTGGTAGACCTCGATTCAAGAAAGCGGGAGAACTTCGATCGCGCAGCGTGACCAAAGGTCAATCATTCGTTTTTCCTAGGATCAATAGTTCAAAGGCGGGAGCACACCTGGCTGATGGGATCTTAAAACTAAGCCGAATTGGGTCAATACCTGTCGTAATGCATCGGTCATTACCCATTGGCTTTACCCTTAAGCAATGCACTATTGTCAAGAAGGCCGATGGCTGGTATTGCTGTATCTCAATGAAAGATGATACAGTTCCCGAACTTTTGCCTATTGGCTCTGTCAAGTCTGCCGTCGGAATTGATGTTGGGCTAGAAAAGTTTTTGACTACTTCCGATGGCGAGGCGGTACCTATCCCGCAGTTTTACAGAAAAGCTCAGGATAAGCTGGCTCAAGCTCAAAAAGCAATGTCGCGCCGTGTATTGGGCTCTAATAACTGGAAAAAAGCCAAGCACAAAGTCGCCTTAATGCACCTTTATCTGACTCGTTGTCGGAAAGAGTTTCATTATCAGGTTGCTCATTGGTTGTGCGGTAAGTACGACCATTATTCTCACGAAAATTTAAACATCAAAGGGCTGGCTCGAACTAGGGCACGCAAAGTCAATAAATGATGCAGCTTGGGGAGCTTTTTTGGAGATATTACAAGCAGTGGCGGTCAAACGCGGTTTGTTAGTCCAGGAAGTCAACCCACGAGGTACAAGCATTGAGTGTTTTAATTGCGGTTCCAGGGCCCTTGAAAAGTTTAAGCGTACGCGTTCATTGTTGTTCGAGCTGTAATATCAAAATCGATTCGGCGTTCGCGAAGCGTGGCCTTCGGCCTCAGCCGACGCTGCGCGAACGTGATTGGAACAGTGGTATCAACATTTTGAATCGTGGATTATTGGCGGTTGGACTGCCGCTCAATGGCTGCGGTAAATCAATACAGGATATTGAGGAACAGCAAGTCTCATTTGTGAATTTGAGAAGCCCACATCAAATCAAAGATTATGATGTGGGAGTAGTCACATTAAGTCAGGTTTATCCTCAAGGAATAAATTAATTGAAATCAACACCAATGCCTAGGTCGCTTCAAGAGGTTAACCATGACCAATACCGTCATGATTAGCCCAAATATAACTGAAATTCCCCGGGATTGGAGGATAAGCGCGGACAATACAACTCCAACCAAATCCAAAAATCCCAGTTGAGAGCCTTCGTGCTAAGCACGGAGGTATAGTCCAAACAGAGCCAGACTGACAAGCAATCGGATATGCTTAGTTTTGGTGTATTAGTATTTTATTGAAACAACACAAGTGTCAATCTCTTCATCTACTTCCCCAGAAGTTAGCACACTCCAGAAAACTGTAGTTACTATCGTTATCGCCATGTCCCCTGTGGGAGTAATCGCTGCGATAGTAGTTATGTTCCTTGAGAAACTGAACGTCCAGCCTCTCGATATTGGTCTTTTTCTCGGGATGTACATCCTGAATTTCATCGGGATTACCGTCGGGTATCACAGGCTTTTTAGCCATCGTGCCTTTCAGACTGGACCATTTGTAAGGGCATTCTTAGCCATTGCCGGATGCATGGCAGCTCAAGGACCAGTCACTAGCTGGGTTCACCATCATCGCTGCCATCATATTTACTCTGACCAAGACGGAGACACTCACTCACCCCATCTTCACCAGGGAGGATTTTGGGGATTTATCCAAGGGTTTTGGCATTCCCATATTGCTTGGATTGTAAATGTGGATTGGCAGCCTCCCTATAAGTACGCTCCTGACCTAATCAAGGACAAGCTGATCCAAAGAATAGACAAGCTCTACGCCTTTTGGGTATTGCTGTCCCTGTTAATCCCTGGTTTACTGGGTGGAGTCTTGAGTGGTTCTCTGTCAGGAGTATTAGGTGGTTTAATCTGGGGCGGAGCATTTCGGATTTTTCTGGTGCGTCAAATCACCTTTTGTGTCAACTCAGTTTGCCACCTCTGGGGAAACGAGCTGTTTACTACCTCTGATATGAGCAAGAACAATCCTATCGTCGCCATCTTGACCCTTGGTGAAGGGTGGCACAATAATCACCATGCCTTTCCCAACTCAGCAAGATTTGGACATCATTGGTGGCAACTTGACCTGGGTTGGTTGTTCATCCTGCTGCTTAAGCGCTTAGGACTGGCCTGGAATGTCAAATTACCATCCTCAGACCAACTGCAACCTAGAAGCATCTAATCCCAGGATTAAGAATTTCAGGTGAACTACCCCTCGCTGCGCACGCCCGCGAGGGGCTTTCTAATTCACGGGGGACTGTCTTGTAGACACTTGATAGATAATCTCTCTAGATGTTCCCTCCCCCTGTTAAACTAGAAAAGGCTATGTTGCTCAAAGCTAAGGTTGTAAAGCCTTGGAATTCAAGACCAAGCTGCGCTATGGTCGTGGCTAGGATGTCAAATCCAGGAGAAAAACATTCGTGCTAACACTGGGCGTAAATATCGACCATATTGCCACAATTCGTCAGGCACGGCGCACTGTAGAACCTGACCCAGTGGCAGCAGCGGTGTTGGCAGAGCTTGCTGGTGCGGATGGCATCACCGCACATCTAAGAGAAGACCGACGTCACATTCAACAGAGGGACATTGCTCTGTTGAGACAAACGGTGCGAACTCATCTGAATTTGGAAATGGCACCTACCGATGAAATGGTAGCGATCGCTCTAGATGTCAAACCCGATTACGTTACCCTCGTACCAGAAAAACGAGAAGAAGTGACTACCGAGGGAGGGCTAGATGTAGCAGGGCAAATGCCTCGCCTTAGTGAGGTTGTAGCCCAGTTACAGAGCGCTGGTATTCCCGTTAGCTTATTTATAGACGCTGATCCTGCCCAAATCGATGCTTCTGCTCAAACAAAAGCTAAATTTATTGAGCTTCATACGGGGAGTTATGCAGAAGCTACTGATGAAGTCAGTCAGGCTAAAGAATTAAAAGTTTTGGCCTCCGGATGCCAACAAGCGATTGCTGCTGGCTTACGAGTCAATGCTGGTCATGGTCTTACCTACTGGAATGTTTACCCGGTTGCTTGTATCGAAGGTATGGAAGAACTCAATATTGGTCATAGCATCATTGCTCGGGCATCTCTGGTGGGTATAGAACGGGCGGTCAGAGAAATGAAACAAGCGATGCAAGGTAAATTTTGAGCTTTCCTCAGTAACTGAAACTATGCAAACTTACTACTACGTTTTAGCCAGTCAAAAGTTCCTTGAAGAAGAACCATTGGAGGAAGTACTTCGGGAACGTACCAGGCACTACCATGAACAGGAAAAAGAAATAGACTTTTGGTTAGTCAACCAGCCAGCATTCTTGGAAAGTTCCCAAATGTCCCAGGTAAAGCAGGAATGTCCGCAACCAGCAACGGCGATAATTTCTACTAATCCTAAGTTCATCACCTGGTTAAAGCTGCGCCTAGAATTTGTCAAAACTGGTGAATTTCAGGCACCATCAGATAGTATACCTGACCCTCTAGCGTCTCTGGCATCAGTTTGATGGTTAGTTTTTTGCTTCCAAGACAGTGGCTATAGGTCTACTATCTAATCATCTATGACCAGGGAAACAATACAGTTTATTTTACAAATTTTCTCAATAGCACTGGCTGCTTTAGCTGGTGTCTTTGATTCAGTTTATGCTCAACCAATAGCTGCTCAATGCCAACCACCACAAAACGGTGAGTACATTTTGTTAGTGCTTAGCCGAATTAGGAAAAATCACGAACAAATTCAACGAATTTTACCAAGTAGCGCAAAAACGGATTTTTGTCAATATTTGGAAGACAGAGTAACTCGCGTTGGGGGTTTCAGAGGCATTAACGATGCTAAAGATTGGGCACGCTATCTGGATCAGGTAGTGGGATACTCAGCTTTTGTAGTTCAATCTCCACCGTCAAGCCAGCCTAATACTATACAGCCTACTACTATACCACCAGGTTATACTCCTCAGGGATTGGGTGATGGTTATGCAGTTCTGGTGGACTACTTCAATCAACCAGAAGTGGCATCCCGACTAGAGCAACTACTGGGCGTCAATGTGGGCTTGGTTTCTTATGCTCAGCGACCTTACTTACTAACAGTACACACAACTAGTGAAACCCAAGCTAACTCAATCTTAAGGCGACTGAGCGCAGGGGGGTTTTGGGCAATGGTTGTTGATAGTCGCCGAGTTACCCTACTAAAACGTAAGGTGGTTCGCTTTTAACTAGTTCCGTTTGAACTAGGTAATGGCAAATTACTAATTAAAATTACCAATTAACACGATCGATCAATAAGCCGTTGCTGCTATGCAAGAAATAGCGATACCTAACACCAAACCAACAAGCACCTGAAAGGGTGTATGACCTAATAATTCCTTAAGGCGGTCTTCTTTCAACTCTTTGTCTTCGCTAAACAACTCATCGATAATTTGGTTGAGAATGCGAGCTTGCTTACCGGCAGCTTGCCGGACACCAGCAGCATCGTACATGACTATGATGGCAAACACTAAAGCGATCGCAAACTCTGGAGAAGCCCATCCCACCGTTTGTCCTACACCAAATGCCAAGGCAGTGACGAATGCTGAGTGAGAACTAGGCATTCCACCAGCAGTCATCAATACCTGAAGATTAGGTTTGCGATTTTTGGTTAGATCAACCAAAAACTTAAAGAGTTGAGCCACCAGACAAGCAATGAGCGCAACCAGCAACACCTGGTTGTTTAGGATGTCGCTAAAGTCCTGCATAATTATTTATTTTAAATTGGTCATTGGTCATCGATAACTCAGCATTGGGGAAACGATGAAGTATGAAGGATCAAGTATGAATTATGAAGTATGTTCCCTGGATAGCGTCCCTTCTATGGTATAATTAAGGATGAAGTGTGTTTGTTTTTGGTGTTCCTGTAGGCTAGGATTAAACACTTCATCCTTTAATTTTCGTTAGCCTTCCCCCAATACCAAGTACCTTAATGAGTACGATTCACAATAAAGTCAGCGATCGCAATCAGGGGTTGAGCTTTTTCCCCAAAGGATTCCATTTGAGCTTTTGCCTCATTCACCAGCTCCTGGGCTTTGGTTTTTGATGCCTCTAGCCCCAAGAGACTAGGATAAGTTGCCTTTTGTGCTTTAACATCCTTACCTGCTGTTTTACCTAGTTCCTCCTGGGTAGCCGTGATATCTAGGATGTCATCGACAATTTGAAATGCTAAACCAATATTTTGGGCATATTTGGAGAGCCTTTGTAAGTTAGCTGTCGTTGCCCCTGCCAATATTCCACCACAAACTACACAGGCTTCTAGCAAAGCACCAGTTTTATGAGTATGGATAAAGGTGAGCGTTTCTTCTTTAATATCCGACTTACCTTCTGATTCGAGATCAAGCACTTGACCCCCAACCAATCCGGATGCACCGACTGCTCTACCCAACCACGCAACTACCTGCAAAACTTGGGGAGCTGGTACATTTTTAGTTTGAGCCGCCGCATATTCAAATGCATAAGCTAATAAACCATCACCTGCGAGGATGGCAATGTCCTCACCAAATACTTTGTGGTTAGTTAGTTTACCCCGACGGTAATCGTCATTGTCCATTGCTGGTAGGTCATCATGAATCAATGACATGGTATGGATCATTTCCAGAGCGCAGGAGGTTGGCATTGCCATCTCCACCGTGCCACCCATCAGCTCACAGGTAGCTAGGCACAGAATCGGGCGCAAGCGTTTACCTCCAGCCAAAAGAGAATAACGCATTGCCTCGTAAATTTTGTCGGGCTCCATTCGGGGCAGAGCCTGGTCTAAAGCTGACTCAATTAGAGCCTTTCGCTCTTTTAAGTAAGTTAGTAAGTCTAAACTTGGGGATTCCCTCTTGGGGGTAGGTCGCCCCTCCGTCGCTACCATGCCTTGATTCCTTGATTATCTGATTCTTCTAACAATTTTACGGGGCTGGGGGTCTTCTTGAAACTCCCTTGTCATATTCTCGTGCTTCTCGTTTGATGGACAAAGCTCTTTAGTGATGGTATTTAGGATTGTCGAGTTGTGAAATTTATAAGTAGCGCTAAACTAAAGTCTATCCCTCCCAAGCCCAAAATTTAATATGTTCTTAAACAAACAACTTTAATATTCTTAGATTTTATAGCTTTCAGTTTTTTTAATTATTCCTTTTTTTGACCTAGCCTCCTGTGAATTGAAATGATTTTATTCATAAACAAAGGTTCAATAGGCTCTTGTCAATCCTCACTCCTAGCCAAACTGTTCAACAATACCTCTTTGTATAACTAAGGATTGTATTATTTAGTAGCATAGCCACTGTCATCGGTCCGACGCCACCAGGGACAGGGGTAATATATCGCGCAGTTTCCTGAACAGAGTCAAAGTGTACATCTCCCACAAGACGAGATTTTTCTTGTTGATCACCAACACGATTGATCCCAACATCAATTACGACAGCTCCTGGTTTTACCATGTCCCTGGTAATCAGTTGAGGTCGTCCCACAGCTGCTACTAAAATATCAGCGCGATGTGTCAGCTCCCCCAGATCTTGGGTGCGCGAATGAGCAATTGTGACTGTAGCGTTGGCTTCTAGTAGCATCAGTGCCAGAGGTTTACCTACTAAAATACTACGTCCTACCACTACTGTCTTTTGACCAGACAAATTAATCTGGTACTCTTGCAACAGGCGCATTATCCCTGCTGGTGTACAGCTACGTAAACCAGGCTCTCCCCTGAGCAGACGACCTAGATTAACAGGGTGTAATCCATCAACATCTTTATCCGGATGGATTTGGTGCAGTAATGAAACAGCATCTAGGTGGTCGGGTAAGGGCAGCTGGAGCAGAATTCCATCTACACGCTGATCTTGATTGAGGGCGTTAATGGTTTCCTCGAGTTCTGCTTGGGACGTGTTACTGGGAAAATGACGACCAAAAGAATTAATCCCCACCTTACCACAGGCACGTTCCTTATTACGAACATAGGCAGCGCTAGCAGGGTTGTCACCTACCATCAACACTGCTAATCCAGGTGGTCGTCCATGTTTCAAGGTCAGCTTCTGTGTCTGTTCTTGCAGCTGGGTCTGAATTTTTTTAGCTATGGTCTTACCATCGAGTATGTTGGTCATTGGTCAATTGGGTTAAACAGTGTAGACGGGTGTACAGATGCTGCCTACTTGGGTTAAAACATTGTAGATGCATGGAGCGACTTACTTGAGGCTGGGGAACGAACATTCAAGTTTCAACCTACTTCCTTTTTTACTCCTCCAAACAGAGTTCATTGGCAACTGACAACTGAAAACATCATAGGATTTCAATATGCCAACTAAGTATTGGTCAACTCTTTTACCGTTTTGGGTTTTACTTGTAGGAGCTGGGACTGTTGGCTGTAGTCCCTTAGCCCATAATGGCATTCATCAGCTTAATATTAGCTACCCTGGTGTAAAGGTCACAAAAATCCGTGATCTACCACAAAATCAGAATACTATCGATACAGTCTACCTTCGGGGTAAAGTTACTAATCAAGCACCACTTTTAGATGCGAATGCTTATGAACTCCAAGATGCTACTAGTACCATTTGGGTAGTTTCTCAGGGAACTTTGCCCAATATCGGTGATCAAGTCTTGATCCACGGTAAGGCTCAATTTCAAAGCATTCCCATCGCTGGACAAGATTTGGGTGAATTCTTTATTCAAGAGCTTGAGCAGCTACAACGGCAAGTCTATCAACCCAAGTCCCCCTTACTTCCAAGACCAACAGATGAGCAGTAAGCAAGTTCAAGTAGCGATCGCTATTCTCTTTCGGCAAGGTCAGTTTCTGATGCAGCTACGGGACAATATTCCTAATATTCTTTACCCTGGTTTGTGGGGTTTATTTGGGGGACACATTGAACCTGGAGAAACCCCAATCGAAGCTCTCAGGCGGGAATTGCTGGAGGAAATTAGCTATGCACTACCCTCAGCATCTTTGTTTGGCCATTATCCTGAACCCCATGTGTTCCGTCATGTTTTTGCAGTACCCCTGACCGTGGAACTTTCACAGTTGGTCTTAGGGGAAGGCTGGGATATGGGGTTGTTGACTCCTGAGCAGATTCGTCAGGGCGAGTCTTATTCTGCCAAGGCTGGTCAGGTGCGACCCCTTGGTCCTGCTCATCAGCGTATTCTACTGGATTTTCTGGAGAAGGGATCCAGCTTGGTATAAGCTACTTTAAACCGGACACCTGGGCAAGAACAACCAGATAACCTACCCTAAACCGAACGCCAAAGGCGAACAACTAGATAACCTTAAACCTTCAACCTTCCACGGACAGCACAGCATTATCAAGCATGCTTGTTGTCCTTTTTGTGATCTTGGAGATTTTTCTGCACAACCGCCACTGAAATGCGCTCGCGTAGCGTGACCTACGGTCAATCGCTTTTTAGTAGTCGCTGATTTGATGTTAACGATTGATGAATTCCAATTTGATTAAATAATTAATTCCTTTAATGGGAGTTAGCAGTATTTCATTTTTGCCTCTAATTCCGCATCAGGACGTCTTTTTGTTGTCTTTGGTTTTTATCGGAAAATAATAAATAACAGAGGCAATTCTTGGTAAGTAAATAAACTTATGGTACTAGGTTGCTAGGTTGAATTGCAACTTAGCTATGTGTTCTTGTGATCGTAGGTAATTCCAGCGTAAACACTTGTCTGACCCTTTTAGGTTCTCGGGTAAGCTTCTGTCACAGTCCTAGGGTCGATACATTGGCAAAATTTGGTACCCAAGGTGATTAAGCACAGAGTTAGTGGACTCAACGGATTCGTTAGCTTGCATGTCACCCCCCAGAACTCACTATCTTCCAAAAAGTAGTTGGTGAGTGCTTAGGATAACTGTTAAACTGAATTAAAAAGTTGTTACACAATTTGGCTTTATGTCTAGTATGACTGTAGGTTTCCGAATTCCGGAAAACCTCCACAAACAATTGGAGGAATACAGAGCTAAAGCTCACTTAAGTAAAAGTGAGGTAATTGTGAGTGCTATTGCTCAATACCTCGGTGCGGTTGAATATGTGCCATTCAGTCAAAGGGTAATTGACTTAGAAGAAAGAATGGCAGCACTAGAAACCCAAGTTGCAGAATATCAAAAATCAATCTCAAATTTATAAGGGCAATTCAATGGCATAAGACCGTTCTGTATTAAAAAAAGTATCGGTCAACCTTCTTTTCGGTATGGGCGATGCAGAGTGAGAAGCTTACTTCACAGAACGCGATGTAGCTTGGCCGCTTTGCCTCGAACTGGTAATGCGCATTCCATAAGTTTTTTAACTGTGATGACTGAGTTTGATTTACCTGATATGACTTTACCACAGCCTAATTTATTGACAGTTGTTCAAAGTTTTTTAAAAATAAAAACTTTTGTTGAAGGAGGGGAGTTAACAAAAACCTTAAAGACATTTGGTGATATATACACTGATGCGGCCATACATAAATTAGAAAATATTAATAAGATTAAACCTGAAAATAGGTCGGCTGTTTTAATAGTAGTTTTAGATAATTTGCTTTTAGCGCATTTGTTATATTACAAAGCACGAATAAAATTAGGTGAATATACTAGTGCTTATCGACTAATCTTTTCGTTTGGTTCTTATGAGGCTGAGCACAAGGATTTAACTGTTTGTTGTTTGATAGCTATTCTTCATGCTTATTTAGGAGATGAGGTTGCAATGATAGAACGAGCATTAGTTTGGGGTGCTTGTGCTTTAAAAAAAGTAGCTATTAAGGAAAAAGGTCGTGGAAATTCATATGTTAAAATTTCAAAATTGAAAAAATTTGGATTAGTTTCTGCTGATGCAAGTTCGAGATTTGTATCATTTTTCATAGTAATTACTTTCCTGTGGAATCCTTTCATATATAAGGCTTATTATGATAAAAACAGATTTCAAAACAAACATCAGATAATGACTGAAGAAGATTTTTTAGCTTTTAGTAAAAATTTAGGCTTTTCTATGTACAAACTAGTACAAGATATAGAAAAAAACGTCCCTTATTTTCCATCTTTAGATGAGAGGATAGATCCCCCCGATAAAAAGTCAGACTTTGAAGATTTAAAAGATGAAAGGCCACAATGGTTAAAGGATTATTTTGACATTACAAAACCGCCATATCACTAGTTGAGGAGTACCCAGGAATTATTGCTACTCAGACAATTTAATCTTTCTCCATCAAAACCTTGAAACTAATTGAGGGAGAACTAATCGAGGATGATTGCACCTGGGGATTCGATCAACTGTTCTTCGCAAGGAAGGCACCAGAAAATTGTCTGGACACGGCGCACCTCAGCTTCCAATGCCACCAGCTTTTTCTCAATTACTGCCACCTTCTCCCTCAAAGGCACATCCTCAGCACAATCTAGATAAAGCGCCAAAGCACTGAGTACCAGTTGGCTAGTTCAAATAACACTCACCGATGCTGAAAAACTTTTCACTGTCCATTACTTAATTTTAAAAATAAAAATGTGACCAATCCTATAATTCTTGTTAAGCCAATAGGATATTTTGTAGCCGTTCCAAAAGCGTAAGTTTCTGTGCTTTTGTTGGCATCCTTGCTCTGGCCAACGAAGTACAAATAATTATTGCCTGTTTCCAATGCCCAATTCCCTATCACACCGGCATGGATTAAAGTCTTCAGTTTATAATGCTTTTTGAATAAGTTTACAACCTTCATCTTTAAAAGACTTAGTTGCTTTGTGTATCACAGTTCCTTCAGTCCCAAAATTATCAACTTCTGCTTGCTTTATTCTCCACTTAGCTTCAGACCTGTGGGTATTAATTTTACCTTTCCCACTTTTACTACCAATTATTAAGGCATACTCATCAGTTCCTTCTAATGGGGGGCAAATAAGGACATCGTATCTGGATATGCCAAATTTATCAGCTGATATTTCTTTGGCTTTTTCGTATCTTCTAGATAATTCATTTGGGTTTTTAGAAGTTGTTACTACAGCATAAAAATCTGAAGGGGTGTCTACAGTATCTGAAGGAATTGTAGTGGATTCTTTTTCAATAAGAAATGGTGCAATCGAAAAAATTATAAATAAAGTTCCCAAAAATCCTAGTATGACTCGTCCCCACTTATTACTAGTTCCAAATTCAATTTCTTTGACATTAACTTTACCCACTATACATACAAGGAGCATTGCTCCTCCAAAACAGAATATGATAACAGCTAACTCTGTAGGTAATTTAACCATCTTGGTTTTTTAATATATAGTTTAAATGAATACTGGAGCACTCCTCGATGTAAACTACAATCGATGAATCAGGATTCTAAAAATACTATCGTGGTAATAAATTTACTTGGGCACATAGGTTTCCTTACGACCCTGCTAACGCTACTATGGAAGTTTAGTTGTATTACATTAGTATAGTAAGTAGCTCTTGTCAATAAACTGAAAATATTTCTTAATAAACCCTGTCTGATTGTGTTTATTAACTAATATACTGTTTTTAACAGACATCCAGGGGTAGGTTGTTGCAACTGCGATGCTCCTTTGAAACCGCTAAGAGCGATTCAGCTTTCGCTGACGCTATGCGATCGCCTTTGGTGGCTGCAAAGCAGCATCGCACCCACATTGTATTGACTCAGGTACACCCAAGGTATTAACTAAAAGGCAGGGGTGTATTGAGGCGTGGGGTATTAAAATCGACCGTCATGGCCAGGTTAAGATTTTAACCACAGAGGCATTTTGTAGCCGTTCCAAAAGTGTAAGTTTGTGTGTTATTGTTGGCATCCTTGTTCTGGCCAACGAAGTACAAATAAGATTTGTTTGTTTTGGGTTGAAGCTATGTGTATAACGCCGAGTTGGGGGATTATCGGTACTTAAAGAGGCTATAATAGTACTAGATGCTTAACAACTTCACGTTCATGGCACTGTGGATACTCATAAGACCCCAAACCACATCACCCCTCAACCTGACCACCTGACCATTACTACAGCAAACCTACTAGAAGCTTTTGCTGATTTCCTCGATATCGATGTGGCAGCAGGAGATGCTGCAGCTGATACCGTCAATACCTACCGCCGCCAGGTTCAACAGTTTGTGAACTGGTGCGATCGCATAAATCTTCATCCAGCCGCAGTTACGAAAGAGGACATTAAGCGTTACCGCCGCTGGATGGTAGACACTAAAAAATTTAAACCAGCGACAGTATCACTAAAGTTGTCAGTTGTCAAGCGTTTTTATCAAGCTGCTGTGGAAAAAGGACTGATTACTATTAATCCAGCCCTTGGGGTGAAACCGCCACGGGAAAAGCTGGACCCGGCGGCAAGGATTACCTATTTGGAAAAGCCTGAAGTTGAGAAGTTGTTAGCAGCTATAGCCAATGATGGTAGCCTTAAGGCAAAGCGGGATAAACTTCTGCTGGCAATCATGATATTGGAAGGGCCCCGTAGCATTGAGTTACATCGGGCAAATGTCTCTGATGTAGTTAAGCAGGGGGGTAATCTGGGAATTCGGGTCGAAGGGAAGCGTAATATTAGAATAGTGCCATTAACACCAGATCTTGCCGAGTTGCTGATGGCTTATCTCGAAGCAAGGACAGAAAATGGGGAAGTAGTCAAACCATCGAGTCCTCTATTTATAGCTGTGGGAAATAGGGCGGGTGGCAAGCGGATTTCCCGGCGGGGGATTCGGCTGGTTGTAGATAGCTATCTTGAGCAAACTAACCTTAAGCAAACACCAGGAAGAACTATATCAGCCCATAGCTTGAGACATACCGCAGGTACGTTAGCTCTTCGTTCTGGTGCTGAGTTACGGCAAGTGCAAGATTTGTTGGGACATGCTGATCCAAGAACAACTTGTATTTATGCCCATGTAGCAGATCGCTGGGAAAATAATCCAGGATTGAAGCTGGGCATTAACCTATCGTGATCATCTCAAGGGGAAATGAATAGCTAATTATTCTGGCAACTGGGGAACAGTAACTGGCACTCCTCCTTGGTGAAGGGATTGGCTTAAACAGCTAAGAATATTGACCAATTGAGCACCAACCCAGCCAGATGATATTGATGAAGGTTGGGACAAGCGGACACTGTTAAGAAAGCGATCGCATACTGAGTAAAGTGGTTCAAATGATT
Organism: Moorena sp. SIOASIH; assembly: GCF_010671925.1. Taxonomy (GTDB): domain Bacteria; phylum Cyanobacteriota; class Cyanobacteriia; order Cyanobacteriales; family Coleofasciculaceae; genus Moorena. The sequence continues at coordinate 365,444 of NZ_JAAHIH010000003.1, forward strand.
CGAGATCAAGAACTTCACGATGTTGACCAGCAGGGATAAAGTACTCCCCGTTCTGTTCAAAATAACCATGTTGGATAGTTAGGGGTGCTTGGGCAACCATTTCATCAAAAATCAAGGTTCCCTGTGTTCCTACAATCCCAAGCCGCCGCTGTTTATCTGGATTGAGCCAGCACAGATGAATAAATGCTTGGAAGCCAGTGGGATAGGTAAGTGTGACCTGAACTAAGTCAGCTAATCCTTGAGGAGTTGAAGGTTGGAGGTTGGCAGGTTGAAGGTTAGCAGGTTGAAGGTTAGGAGGTTGAAGGTTAGGAGGTTGAAGGTTATCGGGTTGAAGGTTAGGAGGTTGAAGGTTAGGAGGTTGAAGGTTATCGGGTTGAAGGTTATCGGGTTGAAGGTTATCGGGTTGAAGGTTATCGGGTTGAAGGTTAGCAGGTTGTTGAGGGGTAAGTGATTGACTACAGCCTTGGTTATCTTCAGAACTTTCAACCGGCAACTGGGTAACTTGAAACTCTTTTTCAACCGGCAAGTTGCTAACTTGAAACTCTTTTTGAAACTGTAGCCACACCCTACCAGTAGCTTGGACTTGAACAGGTAGCTGTCCTAAGCAATGGTTGAAAATAGCAATGTCGTGAATGGCTAAATCCCAGAGAGAATCGACATCTTGACGTACTGGTCCTAAGTTAGTACGGGCAGCGTATCCATAGCGTAAGTCTCCTAAACATCCTGAGTTCACAACTTCTTGAGCACGTTTGACCGCTGGGTGAAATAGATAGGTATGGTCAACCATGAGCTGTAGCTGCTGTTCTTGAGCCAGGTGGCACAATTCTAGACACTCAGCGACATCAAGGGTTAAGGGTTTTTCTGCTAGGACGTGTTTCCCCTGCTGTAGAGCATCCTTAATTAGGGTGTAATGGGTAACTGCTGGAGTAGCAATTACCACTGCCTCAATTGTCCGGAGATTCCGTATCGATTCCCAATCTGTTGCCAAACGTACCTCAGGAGCGAGGTTATATTTATCTTTAATTGCTGCCAAGGTTTCTGGGTATGGATCAACCACTGCCACTAAGCAAGCATCAGGGTGTGTCAAGAAATTCCTGATCAAGTGTTTGCCCCAGCGACCTGCTCCCAATATCGCTACTCCGGTTTCTTTCATTTTTGCCCTCTCAATTCCAGAAATGCCTGTTTGGCTGCTGCTTGTTCCGCAGCTTTTTTCGATCTTCCTGTACCTTCACCTAATTGTCGATTTTGTAGCCAAACTTGGGCAGTGAAGCGGTTGTTTGCCCCATGCACTTGTAGGTTTTCCGTCAGATGATACTTTGGGAGCAGTTTGTAGTGAGCTTGAGTCCATTCCTGAAGAGCATCTTTGTAGTTTTGGCGGGCGGGGTCTTGACGAATTTCAGTAGTCAGTTTTTGTAAGTGAGGGTCTAGCCAAGGACGGACTAATTCTAGGGTATGGGTACTTAAATATAATGCTCCCAATACTGCTTCAAAGGCATCAGCTAACCGGGATGTTTCCCCAGCTTTGTCCCCAGCGGCACTATTGGAAACCAGTAAATAACGCTCTAGCCCATAGCTGCGAGCGAGTTGAGAGAGAATGCGATCGCTTACCAGTACGGAACGAATGGCAGCAAACTCACCAACGGAAGAGTTGGGATAATTTTCCCATAGCCATTCTGAGCTAGCTAAACGTATAACAGCATCACCAACAAACTCCAACTGCTCATAGTTGTGTTCTGCTGAGATACTACAGTGAGTCAGTGCTAAATCTAGCAACGACCAATTCACAGCTGTAGTTTTAGATAGTCCTAACTTTTGAACTAATTTCTCTAATTGCTTCTGACGACGGGGGTCTTTGATGGTCATAGGTTGTCTTTTGTCGTGAGTCAGGGAGTCCTTTGTAACTAACCAGAGTCTGGGAGTACTAATGACTAATGACTAATGACTAAATTGAGAGAAAGTCGGACATAAGCCGGGTTCTGTTCTCCCTAGCAACCATCAAGAAGCTACTAAAGAGGGTGGTTATCTATCTAGGACGGCTGTTACCAGACGCCTCAAGCGGTTCTCCATATCCGGAACTGGTAAAAGACCAACCGTAGTTCCTCTCGACCTTGCTCCCAACCGGGGTTTACCGAGCCAGCACCTCTCGATGCTGCTGGTGCGCTCTTACCACACCTTTGCACCCTTACCTGTGAAAGAATTAGGAAAAAGGCAGGAAGAATACATTCATCCTGGAGCCTTCTACCTTTATCCTTCCCATCGGCGGTATGTTTCTGTGGCACTATCCTCACGGTCACCCGCACTGGGCGTTACCCAGCAAGTTTGGTCTTTCGGGAGCCCGGACTTTCCTCAGACTCGCAGAAAAATGCGAATCCGCAACCACCTGCGCCTACTTTCTCTCTACTCTAGTTTAGTATTGATTAGCAGTTGGTTGTTAGCTGCTGGAGTTTGAGTCAATCCAGAGGCAGAGACCATTATCTGTCCCAGCAGGAGCAACTAGGGAAATGGAATGGGACCTTGGAACCGCTGCACCAAAGCAAAAGCTAATCCTCTAGGATTTGTTGGATTACACTGTTAAGAGGGTTGTCATCTTTCTGTCTTCCTTTCCAAGGAAGAATGACTAATTTGTTTAGTTAACATTTCACAAGGAATACTTGACAATGTAAGCATGGTAGAAAAAGCTTACCGTTACCGTTTATACCCAACCCCTGAACAGGAGACTCTGTTGAGGAGAACCCTAGGCTGTGTAAGACTTGTTTACAACAAAGCATTAGATGCTAGAACAAAAGGATGGTACGAACATCAAAAACGAATTAGTTATAAATAAACTTCCTCAATGTTGACAGGATGGAAACAACAGGATGACTTGTTTTTTATGAATGAAGTCAGTTGTGTTCCACTTCAACAAGGATTGAGGCATCTACAAAATGCTTTTACTAATTTCTTTGCAGGTCGTGCTAAGTATCCGAACTTTAAGAAGAAACGCAACGGTGGTAGTGCAGAATTTACAAAATCAGCATTTAAATGGAAAGATGGTCAAATCTATCTTGCTAAATGCAAAGAACCTTTGCCTATTCGTTGGAGTCGTCAATTACCTGCAAACTGCAATCCAAGTACCGTTACAGTCAGCTTAGATCAATCCGAACGGTGGCATATCTCAATTAGGTTCAATGACCCTAGAGACTTGAGCTTGCCTTTAACGGATAAACAAATTGGTTTTGATCTAGGAATTTCCAGTCTAATTACAACCAGCGACGGAGATAAAATTACCAACCCCAAGCATTTTAAAAGGCTCAAAAAAAGACTGGGTAAATACCAAAAAGCTTTGTCGCGAAAACAAAAAGGATCTAACAATCGTGAAAAGGCAAGGTTAAAGGTGGCCAGGATACACGCAAAGATCAAGGACGCTAGAAGAGATTTTACTCACAAGCTAACCACTCAACTGGTCAGAGAAAACCAATTGATTGCGTTTGAGGATTTAGCTGTAAAAAACATGGTCAAAAATCACAAACTAGCTCAGGTAATCAGTGATGCTAATTGGGCAGAAATAATCCGTCAGGTTAAGTACAAGTCAGAGTGGTACAACCGGAAAGCTGTTTCGATTGATAGATGGTTCCCCAGTAGCAAGTTGTGTTCTGCATGTTTGAATTGCGTCGGATCTTTACCACTAAACATCCGGGAATGGGACTGCCCATCTTGTAACACTCACCATGTTCGCGTAGCGGCTCCTACGGAGCATCGCGATATCAACGCATCAATTAATATTTTGGCGGCAGGGCTTGCCGTGTCAGTCTGTGGAGCGACTGTAAGACCCGTTCGCGTAGCGTCGCCTACGGCGAAAGAGAGTAAGTCTCGGAAGGCTAGTGCGAAAAACTCCCCCAAGGGGAGAAGGAAACAGAAACCTAAGTCGTGAGTCGCGAGGTACCCCCGCTATAATCTACAATTTAGCGGTGGGAAGATGTCAACGTGAGCTTTTACGATGAAGTAGCGAGCCGCATTGAGACAATCAAGCATAGTTAGACTCGCAAATCTAATGTAAATAACCTTTAATGGTAGCAATTTATATTAATTGCTTGTGTATATCATTATAACTAAAACTACGTCAATAGTACAATTATACTACTAAACTAGGCAAGCTGTTCGCGTAGCGTGGCCGTTCGCGTAGCGTGGCCAAAAGGCCAAAAGGCCATCGATAGCAATCCGATTTGAGTGGTAAAACACCAGAACAGGGAGATAGGGGGAAGAAGGGGAAGAATTTTTCCATTGGTTTTTGTTCACAAATTAATTACTATCGGGCTGGATCAGGTACAGGGAAATCTAGCTTGATGGGATTACTCTCAAATAACTATCAATATGGAGCAAGAGGACTCACGTTATACCCATCGGGTTAGCGTGAGGTGAATTGCGGTCAGAAGCTTAGTTCTACTCAAGTGGCATTCCTGGATAGAATTATGTTATAATTTAAATATGCTAAGACTAACCTACGAGTACAAACTGATTCCTTCCCAAAAACAAATCGCCGTCATTGAAGATATATTGGCGGTTTGCAGAAAAGTGTGGAATTACGCTTTAAGGGAACGAAAAGATTGGTACAAAAGTCGAAAGTGCGCAGTTAATTATTGTTCATTACAGCATGAATATATAATTCCAGTAGATCAGCCATATCCTAACTACAAAATACAAGCTGCTAATTTAACTAAAGCCAAAAAAGCCAATCCTGAACTCAAAAGAATAAATGCTCAGGTCTTACAACAAGTTTTAAAGACTTTAGATCGAGCATTTAAAAACATGAAAGAACAAGGATATGGTTTTCCTAGATTTAAAAATCAATATCGGATGCGATCGTTTGTATTTCCTCAATTTAAAACAAATCCAATAAATAATGAGTGGATTAAACTGCCTCAAATTGGATTAGTTAAACTGAGATTATCACGACCAATTCCAGATGGTTTTAAGATAAAGCAAGTTAGAATAGTTAGACGAGCTAGTGGTTATTTTGCAATGCTGTCTTTACAAAGTGAAGTCAGTATTCCTGATACTCCACCACGGGGTCATCCCCTTGGGATTGATGTTGGGTTAGATAAGTTTTTAGCAACTTCTGATAATCAACTAATAGAGCGACCTAGATTTTTAAAAAAGCTGCACAGTAAGCTTAAATTGCTACAACGCAGATTGAAGCTAAAGAAAAAAGGTTCCAAAAATAAACATAAACTAAATTGTCAAATAGCAAGACTTCATCAGAAAATATCAGATACCCGAAAAGATTTTCACTTTAAGTTAGCAAATTATCTTTGTGACCAGGCTGGAATGATATTTGTTGAGGACTTAGATTTCAGAACTTGGGCAAAAGGAATGTTAGGGAAACATACCCTTGATGCGGGTTTTGGTCAGTTCTTTGATATCTTAGCTTGGGTTTGTTGGAAACGAGGCGTATATTTTGGCAAAGTTGATTACAGATATACTAGTCAAATTTGTCCAAATTGTGGTATAAATACAGGCAAAAAAGATTTGTCTGAACGCATACACAAATGTCCTGAATGCCATTATGAAATTAACAGAGATGTTTCAGCTGCTCAAGTGATTTGTCAACGTGGTATTACTGCGGTCGGACAGATCGTGCTAGAAAATGACTGTGTAGGCGGGCTGTCGGGGGTTTACAACAACCTAGATAAGTGCTTTGGAAGCAGTAAACCCAAATTGTGAAGTTTGGGAATCCCCCGTTATAATATCTGATTTAACGGGGGAGGATGTCAATGCGCTGAAAATACTCTTGGACTAAGATGCCTCAAGTAGTGGCATTGGTGAATATCGGAATCCAAAGGATAGTTGCGTCAGTTACCAATTAAGTAGTGGGACAAACGTTTTGATAACTGTGTTAACTTTGGTTAAGTTAACTCAAACCTAATCAGCTATAAAGATGGTTCGTATTTTACATTTCTTAATATAATTTCATTTATTTATTGATTTCCGACTAATTACCAAGTACTAATTACTAAGTACTACTTAATAAGTACTAATTACCAAGTACTAATTACCAAGTACTAATTACCAATTACCAATCCGTCTTGGAGCAGGTACAAAAGCATCTAGACTTGAGTCAGCACTGACAAACAAGTAAAACCTACTCTTGAGGAGGGTTTGCATTGACTGAAAACCAAATTTCCCTCCAGACAATCTCGCGTAGTGAACTGCGACAGCTGGTGCGTTCTCAACTGCAGATACTGCTGGAGCAAGGTAATCTTCAGGGTGCTAAGCAAGTGCTGGTACCAGTACAACCAGTAGACATTGCGGAAGCGATTGAAGGATTACCAGAAGCAATGCAAGTGATTGCCTTCCGCTTATTGTCTAAATCTGAGGCCATTGAGGTGTATGAAAATCTTGACTCCAGTGTCCAACAGTCTCTAGTTGAGAAGTTTAAACATCAGGAGGTACTGGATATCGTAGATAAGATGTCGCCAGATGATCGAGCGAAGTTGTTTGATGAGTTACCAGCTAAGGTAGTCCGACGCTTGCAGTCACAGTTAAGTCCCAAGGAGCGCCGAGCGACAGCTCTGCTCTTGGGGTATGAGGAGGGAACAGCAGGGCGAATCATGACCCCTGAATATATTTCCCTCAAGGAAAACTTGACGGTTAGCGAGACATTGGATCAAATTCGTAGCTTAGCCAAAACCTCGGAAGTCGTATATTACCTATATATAACTGATAACTCTCGACATTTGACTGGGATTGTTTCCCTGCGGGATTTGGTGATTTCTTCCACCGAGACCACCATGGGTGAAATTATGACTCGTGATGTGGTTTATGTCCATACCTATGCAGACCAGGAAGAGGTAGCACGGATGATCCAACGCTATGATTTTCTGGCTGTACCAGTGGTTGACCGGGAGCAGCGTCTAGTGGGTATTGTCACTGTGGATGATGTGATTGATATCTTGGAGCAGGAAGCAACAGAAGATATGTACGCGGTCGGTGGTGGTGTCCAATCGGAGGGGGATAATTATTTTCAAACCAATTTATTCACAGTTGCCCGCCGACGGGTAGTTTGGTTATTTGTCTTGTTACTCACTAATACGGTTACGGGTACGATCATAAAGTCCCAAGAGTCTATTTTGCAGCAGGTTGTTGCCCTAGCAGCTTTTATCCCTTTACTTACTGGCACTGGTGGTAATGTGGGCGCTCAGTCTTCTACGGTGGTGATTCGCGGCTTAAATACTGATGAAATTCGTGACTTAGGCCCCGGTCAAGTGATTTGGCGAGAGGCACTGGCGGGGTTATTACTAGGAGTAATTCTGGGTACGATGGCCACTGGATGGGCTTACTGGTTACAAGGAGATTTTTTAGTAGCCCTCTCGGTGGGAACGAGTCTGATTGCGATCGCACTTTTAGCATCAGTTGCCGGTTCAGCCCTACCGTTTCTGTTCCGTCACCTAGGCTTAGACCCAGCTCTGATGTCCGCACCATTCATTACAACAGTTGTTGATGTCTTAGGTGTGCTGATTTATTTCAATATAGCTAAATCAGTCTTAGGGCTTTAGCATCAAAGGCAAAAGACAAAAGGGAACAGGGAACAGGGAACAGGGAACAGGCAACAGGCAAAAGACAAAAGGCAAAAGGCAAAAGGCAACAGGCAACAGGCAACAGGCAACAGGCAACAGGCAACAGGCAACAGGCAACAGGCAACAGGCAACAGGCAACAGGCAACAGGCAACAGGCAACAGGCAACAAAAAACCATAATCTGTACTTAAAATTGTAGCAAACCGCTAAAATTAACTGTATAATTAAATTGATAACTATGGCTGAGTGAACAAGTCGTAACCCTTGATTTATTAAGGTTTTGAGGACTATTCAAAATTCATAAAGTGGAAGAAATAAGTCGAATCTCTATCAAAACTAATGCATTTAATTGAACTGATGTTTGTGAAAGTTCCACCCGGTTAAACCTCTTGCCTATTGCTAGCATGCCTATTGCCTATTGCCTCTCCTCACCAAAACTTTTTCACCAATCCCTAATTAACAGTCCTGGTTCCAGTACTTATAAATGGCATAAGCCAGAGTAACTACACCGGTAACAATGGCCGATTCATCCACAGCAAACAGAGGATGGTGCAGTGGGTAGTTTAGTTTATTTTGGAATCCAACCCCGAGGCGGAACATGCTGCCGGGAGCGTGTTGTAGATAAACCGAGAAATCTTCCGCACCCATAGAGGCTTCGGGTATGATTAAAACGCGATCGCTTCCCCAAGCTTCCTTAGCTGCTGCTTCCAACAACTGAGTTAAGGCTAAGTCATTTTGTACTGATGGTACTCCCCGCTGATAGTTGATGTGATAGCGAGCGCCATAAGCATTACAGACATTGGCCACAATCTTTTCAATCCAATCCGGTAGACCAGCATAGGTTTGGGGATGAAGCGATCGCACTGTTCCTACTAGTTGCACTTGGTCAGCAATAATATTCGGAGCTCGCCCACCACTAATTTGTCCAATTGTCAAGACCATAGGGTGTAATGGGTTCTGGGTGCGACTAATAGCTTGTTGGAGGGTGGTAATCACCTGGGCAGCAATCCAAATCGCGTCAATAGCTTGGTGAGGGCGAGCTCCATGACCGGATTCTCCCATAATTACGATTTCTAAATCATCCGCTGCTGCTGTTAATGCCCCATAGCGGATACCAATAGACCCTGCTGGAATTGAGGGGAAAACGTGAAGACCAAAGATAGCACTCACATCCTTCATTCCCCCATCTTTGACAATCCAGTTTGCACCTTGAGCAATTTCCTCAGCTGGTTGGAACAGAAAGCGAGTATTACCAGGAAACCTTTCTCCGAGTTGGGATAGAACCATAGCTGTGCCTAAGCCTACGGTGGTGTGGACATCATGACCACAGGCATGCATGACTCCCGGTTGATGTGAGGCAAAATCCAGACAAGTTTGTTCGGTGATGGGTAGAGCGTCCATATCAGTGCGCAGTGCGAGTAATCGCTCATCTGTGCCACCAATCAGTTCACCGATAAGACCAGTTTTGCCAATCCCTTCTTGTACATGAAGACCACAAGAGGATAAGACCCCAGCTACGTAAGCTGCTGTTTGGTGTTCTTGACCACTCAATTCTGGGTAAGAGTGGAGATGACGGCGAATTTCGATCAGACGCGGGGCAAGTTCTTGGGCTAACTCTTTAATCTGGGAGAGCATGCTGCTAGATAAATACTAGATAAAATTGTTTCATACTTCACTTATTTATACTTCTTTTTTAATTGTTGTTGGGTAAATCTTCTTTTCGAGAGAGAATGTAATAGTTCGAGATTTTATCGAATTGAAAGTCTGGGGCTTTGCCCATCAAAGCATATGCCCTATGGGCATATGCACCTCAAGCTGATGACTGATAGCTGAACGCGCACGCGTGCGTGGCACAGGCTTCTAGCCTGTGATAAGTGCGCATATGCTTACACCTTTTTAGCTTTTATTATCTTGAGACATGAGACTCAAAACACGACCCCCAATTGGTGCAGTTCTGCTTGGATCGATAATTACATCCACAAGAAAAGGAATAGTAGATGCCATTGCCACCTCCAGTGCTGCTTGAAGACCGGACTCTGTTTTGACACGAATGCCATCTGCTCCCATTCCACGAGCGATCGCTAAGAAATCTGCCTGGGGAAATTGCGTATCTGCCCCCTTCAGTTTCCGCAACGCATTTCCCTGTTCGCACATATTGTAACAAGCGTCATTGAGAACAATCCAAACAGCAGGAATTCCATATTTGACTGCTGTATTAATTTCATTATTCATTAGCATAGCCCCATCCCCAACAATAGCGACTGCTTTACAATTTCCTGCTAAAGCCGCGCCCAAAACCCCAGTAGTCATGTGCCCCATTGCACCCCAGTTAGTACTAATTCGGTAACGAGGTTGAGTAAATTGCAGTAGGTGAGTAGTCCAAGCAAAGGAATTACCAGCCTCAGCCATGATAATCGCATTATTTGGAACGACAATCATCTGTTGAATAACATTCATTAATACTTCTGGTCTTACAGGACTTTCTGAAGTGGAATCAATGACGTTAAACTGAGGACAAGGTAGCGATATAACGTTTGGTTTGTGAGCAAGTGGAAATTTTTCTAGTAGTGCCTTTAGAAAGATTTTCAGTTCTGAGTGAATAGAAAATGTCTCAGCAGATGGGTAGGCAGATCCTGGTACGTCTGGATCAATATCCACATGGATGAATCCCCTTTCAGGAACCATTAATGAACTCCAAAAGGAAGTAGTCTCACCTAGACGTGTTCCCAAAACCAGTATTCGCAATGGACTTTTTTCCTGCATATATTTCATCACTGAATCATGTCCACTGAGACCTGTGACACCGATAAACTGAGGGTGATCTTCAGGAAAAATGCCCTTGCCACGGGGGGAACACATCACCGCTGCGGCTGTTCTTTCGGCAAATTGACGAATTTCGGAGGCAGCACCCCTAGCACCAAAACCAACCCAGATGGCAAATGACCCTTCAGACAGCAACTGTACACATTCTGAGATTATTTCTTCCCCGGCAGTAGGTGGAGAGAGAGATAAACTGACATGGGGCAATGATTCGGTAACAAAATTGGTCTGAATATCCGTAGGAATACTAATATGGCTGACGAACCCCTCTGGTTTTGCCATTCCAATGGTCAGTCGGCGAGCAATCTCTGGTAGTTGATCGGATGACTCAAGAACAGTAGCATAATGAAACATCTGACCGGAAGTAAAAAAGCCTAGGCCGGACATTGTATAAGCACTGGTTTCTTGACAAGCCCACCTTCCACGATTAGCAACAGAGGTGAAACCGGAAAGAAGAATTATCTTTGCTCCTTCACTTCTTGCAGCCATAATACCAGTTAAAACGTTAGTGATGCCTGGACCTGTTGTAGTAAATACAACCACAGGGCGTTCACTCGCTAAATATGCTTCAGTAGCAGCAAAAGCAGCTCCAGATTCATGGCGGAAGTGAAGCACTTCAATCGGGCTTTGTTCCAAGGTAGTCCATAGAGATGCAATTGCACCTCCTGAAACCCCAAAGGCATACTTTACCCCCAGTTCTAGAAGTATTTCCACTACTGCCTCTGAAATAGACTTGAGAATACTAGTTTCTTTCATCTTGTTAAGATACAACCGGTGCTGAAACGATGCCTTGCTCCTCAAGCACTGCAGCAACTCTCAGAATCATTGCTTCATGGTAGGGTGCAGCAATAATTTGTACCCCTAAGGGCATTTGACCAGGACGCTGAATTGGTACTGATAAGACCGGTAAGCCAATGAAGGATAAGGGTTGAGTAAATAATCCTAAGTTCGGACGAACCAAAACTTCTTCTCCGGCAATGACCATTGTTTCTTGACCCAGTAGGGGAGCAACACAGGGTGTAGTGGGAGCAAGGATAATATCGACATCTTGGAAGACTTCCCGAACGCGATCGCGAAACCATTGTCGAAACCGTTGCGCTTGAATATACCAAGTCCCTGGAATTAGGGCACCTGCTAAAAAGCGATCGCGTGTAGCTGGATCAAAATCATCGGGACGTTTACGCAAATTGTCCAAATGCAGGTTTGACCCTTCATTAGCCGTAATAATATAAGCTGCTGCTCTGGCTCGCTTGGCTTCTGGGATAGTAACCGAGGCAGTTACATCCAAGCTACTAGCGACTTTAGCCACAGCATCCAAGACTTCTGGTTCTGCCCCTTGAGCAAAATAGCCATCAGCAACCCCAATCCGTAACCCCTCAATCCCCTGGTTAAGGTGGGGGACACACAATTCTGGGAAACGATTGGTACATACTGAATCAGCCGGATCTGCTCCCTGAAGGATATCAAAAGTAGTAGCAATATCCCGTACAGAACGAGCAAACGGACCGATATGATCCAAACTAGCAGAAAATAAGAAAACCCCTGCGCGAGACAATCGTCCGTAGGTAGGTTTGAAGCCAAAAGTACCACACAAAGCAGCTGGTACGCGGATCGAACCATTGGTATCGGAACCGAGAGTGATTGGTACTAATCCCGCCGCCACTGCTGCTGCTGAGCCGCCAGAGGAACCACCAGCAATGCGAGTGAGATCATGGGGGTTGGTAGTTGCGCCGTAATGGCTATTTTCCGTTACAAAGCCATAGGCGTACTCATCCATATTTAATGCTCCAACTAGGATAGCACCCGCTTGTTTGAGTTTAGCTACAGCAGTAGCATCACGGGAAGCAGGAGGATTTTCAGCATTAATTTTTGACCCAGCTAACGTTATTAAGCCAGCAATATCATATAAGTTTTTAACCGCAAAAGGAACTCCTGCCAATGGACCGGGATTGTTCCCTGTGGCAATAGCATTATCAATCTGTTCAGCATCAGATAAGGCTTGGTCAGTGGTAACCGTTGTGAAACAGTTAAGGGATTGGTTACGGACAGTGATTTTTTCGAGACAGTTAGTAATGACTGTTTTGGCGGTGACTTGACCTTCTCGAATCGCAGTGGTAATTCCAATGGCATCAGTTTGGTTCACGGTTAGCATCCTAATTTAAACTATTATGATGATTGAGTAACGCTTATCAACCAATAAACTCGATAATTTTATAGTCAAAAATTATCAGCATCCTAAGGTTCAAATACAGGAGCAGCTGCGATATCATCAGGTAAGCTAAATTCTGTGACTAGAGATGCGATCGCATAAATTGTAGCGAAGTTTTTGATAACACCAGGACGATGTTGTGGCTTAAGGTCTAAATCAAGGAGTTGCGCCATTGCTTCGACATAGGTAGCAGTTTCAAGTTTTTTGGGCATCATTACTAGTTAGTGTTTAAGAATTTAGTAGTTAAAATTAATTGTAATCTATAAATATAATATAATTTTAAAACCTGTCGTTATTACTCAAAACTCAGCTCTCAAAAATATGCAGTCTCTTCAAAACTATCTTCAAAAAAACAAAGTTAAGTTTTTCGTTACCTTAAGGATATAAAGACACCCGATATGGCTATGACTCAAACGAAAGCCGAACCCATGATCCGATGGGAAAAACTCCCGGACGAATTTCAATTACCCGATGACCCAGTGGAAAATCTCTATCATCCCTTATTAGCGGCTATCCTCCGAGAGATTCTGGAATTAGCCAGATTTATCACTAACTCAATGCTGATTGCTTCCAACTTTGGACTCTGTGCCAATGTGGACGGTAAAACAGTAGTCAAAGCACCGGACTGGTTTTATGTACCTTCTGTGTTTCCTGTGTTACCAGGGGTGATTCGCCGGAGCTATACCCCTCACACCGAAGGAGAGGTACCAGCAGTGGTTATGGAATTCTTATCCGAGAAGGAGCAAGGAGAATATTCCCTTAACCCCCGTTACCCCTATGGCAAATGGTACTTTTACGAGCAAATCCTACAAGTACCAATTTATGTGATTTTTGACCCAGCGTCGGGAAGTTTAGAAATGCGATCGCTTAACTCAGGAAGCTATACCCTCCAACAACCTGATGCTAATGGACGCTACTGGATTGAATCCATGGGTTTGTTTCTGGGAGTATGGTACGGTAAAAAATCAGAAATCACCAACTATTGGTTACGCTGGTGGGATAGCTCTGGAAATTTATTACCTTGGGGAGAGGAGAAAGTCCAACAAAGTCTACAGCAAGGCTTACAGCAAGGCTTACAGCAAGGCTTACAGCAAGGAAAACTGGAGCTAATTATGCGTCAGTTGACACGCCAGGTTGGAACAATCGAGCCTACTCTAGAATCAGTCATCAACAACTTATCTGTTGCTGATTTGGATCAACTGAGTGAGGCATTGTTCGATTTTTCCGATCGGTCGGATTTATCCAGTTGGTTAGAGGGACTGAAAGGCTAATCAGATGTAAGCATTCAGCCGTCAGCTGTCAGCTGTCAGCCCTTGGCTTAAAACAAGATATTCGGCTTAGGAGTTCAACGGACTCAAAGCCAAATACAATGAATTCCTTGGCCTTTCGGCCAAGGAACTGAGATTAAACCAATGCTTACCTCTTTAATTCAAAAGCTGATAGCTGATAGCTGATAGCTGATAGCTGATAGCTGATAGCTGATAGCTGATAGCTGATAGCTGATAGCTGATAGCTGATAGCTGATAGCTGATAGCTGATAGCTGATAGCTGATAGCTGATAGCTGATAGCTGATAGCTGATAGCTGATAGCTGATAGCTGATAGCTGATAGCTGATAGCTGATAGCTGATAGCTGAATGCTTAGAATCAGCAACGTCTACCAAGATATCTCGAAATGTGAGAGCCCTGCGTCTTTAGACCGGGGGTGAAACAGAGCGACTGGAAATATCGGCGTCGTGTCCCAAAAACCGGGAACTTTTTAGTTTTGAAGTATGTCATAATATCTATAAGGGGGTGATAGCAAAAATGTATAAAACAATTCCGGTAAAAGCAACGTTGACAGACGAAGAAATAGCTTTCTGGCTGTTTCAGTGCGAGAACGCTAACAGCCTATGGAATTGTGCTACCTATTACTCCAAACAAAAACACTATAGCTGGTTAGAGCAGCAACCAGAGGCTTTTACAACTTACTGGAAAAACGACGAACTACGCTATGGATGGAAGACTTACAAATGTAGTATTAAATACGCAGAGCTTTGTAAAGAACTAAAGGATAACTCTCACTACAAGGCGATGGCTGCCCAATCGGCACAGCAAACCCTCAAGTCTGTAGCTGAATCAATTACAAGTTATAACCAGTTAGTTGGGCTCTACTACAAAGGTCAGGTAGACAGACCAAGACTTCTTAGGTATCGAAAAAAAGGTGGTTTAGCCGCTGTTACTTTCCCAAAGCAGGCACTTACTTATAAAAAAGGGCTATTTTATCCGTCTATAAGCAAAGAGAGTAAACCAGAATTACTTACTGAAATAGTCCTAGAACCCCCGGATTTCATAGATCCAGACTGGGTCAAAGAGGTAACAATTCGTCCATATTTAGGAGAACTGTGGATTGATTGGGTTATAGATGATGGTAAGCAACCAGTTGAACACAACCCAAATCTTGATTATTCTCAAGCTTGGAGTTTTGATCACGGTGGAACTAACTGGCTAACTGGGGTTTCAACTCAAGGGAAAAGCCTGATAATTGATGGTCGCAAGCTCAAGTCCATGAATCAAGGTTACTCTCGTTTGGTGGCCAAATACAAGCAAGGGAAGCCAGAATTTTATTGGGACGCAAACCTTGACAGAGTGCAAATAAAACGTAATAACCAGATGCGAGATGCGATCAATAAAACCGCGAGGTTTATCATTAATCGGTGTTTGAGTGATTCGGCAAAGCCGACGCTACGCGAACGCATCGGAAATTTAATCATTGGGTGGAACGAGCGGCAAAAAGATTCATCGAATATGGGATTTCGCGGCAATCAGAACTTTGTCGTAATTCCTACAAAAAGATTAATAGAAAGATTGAAACAACTAGCCTTTGAGTATGGAATTAAGTTAACAGTTACTGAGGAATCCTACACAAGTAAAGCGTCTTACTTAGACGAAGACAGCCTCCCAAAACATGGTGAAAAACCCAAAGGATGGACACCTTCAGGTAAGAGAGTAAGGCGTGGATTGTACAAAACTTCACTTGGTTGGCTAATTAATGCCGACTGTAACGGCGCTGCAAATATAGCCCGAAAAGTAGCCACACAGTTAGGTTTAGACTTAACCAAGGTGGGTAGGGGATCGTTGACAGTCCCACATCGGTATGACGTCTTCAACTCCTTGAAGAAATTATATCGAAAAAAAAGTTACGAGGCACGGGTTCACCCTGCCTCGTAACAACCTTTTAGAATCCCCCTCTTTTAAGTGGGGGAGATGTCAAGAATCGGCTCAACTAAATAATCATAAATCAGTTGATATTGAGCTTCTGGTTCTTGCTGCCATTTCATCACTAAACCTGACTTGACCAATAGCTCTAGGATAAAATCTAAGTGGTCAGTGGATAACTGTAACTCTGCTCCTAAGTCATCTTTTGTTCGGAATGGTCGAGTACCATCATTATCCGTTAACAAACCCAAAATTTTCCAAGCCGCGTTTTGGTTTTCTGAACCACAATCAGAAACAACCCCTTCCAAATAGCGCTCCACTAGCTTTTCTTTTGATCCGTTTTGTCGATAAGCCCCTAAGGTAGTGATTTGCTCAGTTTGCAGTTGCACTCCCACTATCTGTAATTCAATCGGGCTTACTTCTCCCACTGGTTCATTCTTAGCTAGGTCGTTTACCAACTCATCGAGTAATGCATCCTCTAGGTAGAATTTAGCTCTAGTGGTTAGATTAGAAATAATCGATTTTGCTTCTTCTGGAGAAAAATTACCGACATAATAAAGGATACCTTTATTCAGAATGTCATTATTAATGGCATCCAAATCTACCTGACGAGCGCACTTTAATAATAGGTGTAGATAATCCTCCCGTAAACACAGGATAATTTTGAGATAGGGAATATTAAGACAGTCACGGAAAAATTCAAAGAAGCGTTTTTGTTCAGCTGGCTCTCGGCAAGCAAAGAAAAACTCTTCAAATTGGTCAAAAATCAGGATGTTTGTCTGGTTTCGCCGTTGATTTTCTTGCAACTGAGCTAGAAGATTAGCCGTTTTAAGGTTGTTTTTATAACCTTCAACCTTTAAACCTTCAACCTTTAAACCTTCAACCTTTAAACCTTCAACCTTTAAACTTTCAACCTTTAAACTTTCACCTTTCGACTCTAGGATACGTTTACCCAGCTCTGTGACCCAGTCAGTGTAAACCTTCAAGCTAATCGGGACTAGATCACGGTTACCAATGGGTTGCTGTTTTAGGGCGGGGATTAGCCCAGCTTCTAGTAAGGAACTCTTGCCCACTCCAGCTTGACCATAAATTACAGTTAGTTTGTGCTGGGTACTGGCAATGCGTTGCACTAGCTCTTTTACTTTGTGTTGCCAATCGGAAGCAGTCATGGCCTGATATACTGTAGCGCTACCTTTACTCTTGGTCTGTGGTAACTGATTCTGTGGTAACTGATTCTGTTGGGAGGATTTGAGTTTACCTGCACCGATAAAAGCAAGTAAACCATTCTGTTGTGCGATCGCAAGCCGTTCTTGTTTTACTCTAAATGCTGCTTGATATCGTTGTTGTTGCCAGTAGAGGGTTCCTAGAGTTTCCAGGATTTCCAGGTAGAGTTTCGGGTCATCCTGAATCCCTAACTCCCTAGCCCGTTCCAGATGGCTAATCGCTTCGGAATGTTGACCCAAGTGTTGTTGCGCTTGAGCCAGAAGTAACAGATAGCGACCAACGGGAGATTTATTTGTATATTTCTGGCTAATCTTATCTATATTGACTACTCCATTGAGGCAATATAAAGCAGAATTTTCCTGATAGCTGGAGTACTGTTGCTGTTGTTGGGCTTGGATACTTGCGGGATGATAGGACAATTTTTTACTTCCCCCTGTTCCCCCTGTTGCATAGGCCAACAAATCTTCCCTATCCTGTGCAACACCCTGTTCTTCTGTGACTTTTGTTATTATTACATTGGCATATATTGCGTTTGTGTAAGCTTCCTGCCAGCCGGATTTGTGTAGCGCCACTGTTGCTAGAAATCCATAATCCTGAGCCAGTTGAACAGGAGCAGAGTAGGTTCTGTGTATCCCTAGAGACTTTTTAGCTAGACTTTCTAAATCGTTCCAGGCTTCCAGAGATTGCAGTATCTCACCGAGTTTATTAATAAACTTAGCCACTAAATCCGGTCGTTGCTTTTGCTCGAACACCATCAGACACTGCTCTAAATACTCCTTAGCCTTGTGCCAATTTTCTCGATAGCTAGGCTCTGTTGGTCTATACTGCTTAGCCTGATCGCAATAGCATAATCCTAGGTGAAACAGGATAACTGCTTCTCGGTCCCGAGGTGGAGGGATAATGGGCTTAGAGGATAGGAAGGTAGGCACACCAAGTCCGGGGAGAATCTCACCATTGTTTTCTGGCTGGATCTTCTGCTTGCGGGGTTCCTGTTGCCAGAATTCTAAACTTTTCTGATAGTGGGTGATAGCAACATCAATCTTGCCCAATCCATACGCCTCTCGACCCCAGACAAAGTTTAGACTGGCTAGCAACCGTGGTGGCAACTCGTGGTTACCACTTTCCAAATCCCGTAAAGCAAACTTAATTTCCTGACTATAACCAGCACCTAAGATAGCATCATTGGGGGAAATTTCACTGGCACCTAATTCCAAGACTTTGCTAAATAAAGAATTGGCTTTTTGTTGTAGGTTGCTAATTAGGCTTGAGGTTGGGATTTCAAACATAACCGTTGTTGCCCAACTGTGAAAATCTGGTGTGATGCGAATCAGCTTACACAGCACCTCATCGTTAATCCACAACACTAATGGAAACTGGAAATTTTTGCGAAACTCTTCTCTAACTTGGTTTGTGGCGATTAACAGTTCATCAAGGTCGGTGACTGAATCTAAACCAAAAACCATCAAGGCAGCTGGCTGTTCCTCCCCGATTTCCTGTCGGAGGGTGGTGTAGAGTGTACAAGCAGATTGGTCTAGGAATACTTCCCGGATTGGGACAGAGGAAATTTTGTGTAGCCTGCGCACCACTCGCTTACGCCACTTGGCATAATTACAGTGTGCTAACATCAGTAAAAACTGTCCCTCACTAGCAGCTATTGCCCAGGCTAGTTCTTCTACAGCATCCCGGTGGTGAGTAGCTACAGGTTCGAGTAGGGGTGAGTTAATCATGATTTTAAGGATATTGCTTATGCCAGCAACTACTTATGCCAGCAAGTGAGGTAATTATATTATCAGGAAATTAAATTCTATCCTGAGAGCAAAATGGCAGTTTTTTGTGATTTTTTTGTGATTAGTCGTGATACCATTAGGGATTAAGTAGTAACACCTAATACCTAACACTACCTAACAATTATGAAAATTGCCATAGTGGTTTTCCGTCCCATTCCAGACTGCTTCTGACGGAATCAGGACTTCATTACTGACGCACTAACGACACCAACGAAGATCCCTCTTATTGACATTAGTATTGTGCTTCAGATAATCCTGTAGCCAATCGCAAGCAAGGGACTGTAGTTGATCAGGATTTCTGATAGTCTCTAAATTCCATATAATTACTCTAGCAGATGAATCTGAAGAAGCAATAGTTTTGCCATCGGGACTAAAACTGAGGCTAACTACAGCATCATCATGATGGCCATAAAAGGTTTGAAGTTGTTTACCTTTCCTGTTCCAAAGCTTGACAGTTTGGTCAGCACTAGCTGTAGCAATGGTTTCACCATCGGGGCTAAACACCACACTCCAGACGGTATTGTCATGACCTTTAAGAGGTTTTAGTTTCTTACCATCACTAACATTCCAGAGTTTAACCGTCTTATCCCTGCTAGCAGAGGCCAGGGTTTTACCATCAGGGCTGAAACCGACACTCAGAACCCAATCCTTATGACCATCGAGGGTTTGCAGTTCCTTGCCATCACTAACATTCCAGAGTTTGACGGTTTTGTCAAGACTAGCCGTAGCAATCGTCTCACCATCAGGACTGAACCTGACGCTGTTGACCCAATTTGTATGACCAGTCAGAGTTCTAATCAGGATACCATTCTGATTCCAGAGTTTAACTGTTTTGTCCCTACTACCCGTAGCAATAATTTTGCCATCGGGACTGAAAGTGATACTCCTGACCACATCCTCATGACCAGATAGGGTGTGCAGTAACTTACCATTCTTATCCCAGAGTTTGGCAGTATTGTCTGCACTAGCGCTAGCAATAGTCTTACCATCAGGGCTGAAACTAACACCCCACACCCAATCAGTATGACCAGTCAGAGTTCGCTGCAATTGACCGTTTAAGCTCCAGAGTTGGATAGTGTTGTTCTTACTAGCGGTAGCAATAGTCTGACCGTCGGGGCTATAACTGACATTGTAAACGGTATTCTCATCCCCTGTGGGAATAGGGAGTTCATTACCGTATCGACTCCAAAGTTTAACCGTGTTGTCAGCACTAGCGCTAGCAAGGGTCTGGCTGTCGGGGCTGAAATTAACGCTCCATACCGTACTTTCATGACCGGTAAGGGTTTCGAGGAGCTTGCCATTTCGATTCCAAAGTTTAACCGTGTTGTCAGCACTAGCGCTAGCAAGGGTCTGACCGTCCGGACTGAAACTGATGCTAGTCACAGTACTTTCATGACTTTCATGGTCATCCGTTCCCAATGTCTGATACCGAGTACCGTCAAGTTTCCAGAGTTTGACAGTCTTATCCTTACTACCAGTAGCAATCAGTTTACCTTTGGGACTGAAACTGACGGTGAAAACCGCATCCTCATGGGCTTCTATCCTTAGAGGCTTTCTCTTGTACAAGCCATTCCTGTCTCTACGCCAGAGTTTAACCGTGTTGTCAAAACTACCAGTTGCCAGCACCTTGCTATCGGGGCTGAAACTAATACTGAGCACTGCTTGATCATGGGCTTTGAAGATTTGGGGTTTTTTGCCTTCCAGACTCCAGATGATAACTCTTCCATCCTCGCTAGAAGCAGCAAGGCTTTTGCGATCAGGGCTAAAACGCACGCTCCAAACTAAATCCCTATGCCCTGTCAAGGTTTGAATATACTTACCATTCCGTTTCCAGACTTTAACCGTTTTATCTTTACTAGCGGTAGCAATCAACTCTCCATCAGGACTGAAGGTAACACTTCTGATTTGATCCTGATGTCCATCCTTTCCTGCTAGCGTGTAGAGTTCTTTGCCTTCCTTGGACCAGATTTTGACAGTTTTGTCGGAACTAGCCGTAGCAATTAGCTCACCGTCGGGACTGAAAGTAACACTGTTGAGTGTATCAGTATGACCTTCTAAGCGGTTGCGCTCTCTAACCCCATAAAAGGCTTGCTCTAGAGAACTCATCGCTATATCCTTAGTGTTAGAGCTGACCCCAAGTGACCACTTCAGTTTTGTTCCTGCCTCTAAGGCATCTTTTAGTGGATCCAGGGCATGACTATTGGAACCGTAAAGGGCTTCTGAGGATTTAATCAAAGCTGTAATTTCGTTGTTTCTAGCTTCCGCCCAAAATATAGCGGCAGAGATGGTTGAGATCGCTAACATACCAACTACAGCAATGGAGCCGGTGAGTGCTATCTTCGACTTCTGTAACCGGGCTTGAGAAAGCCGATGTTGCTCTTGGGCTTCCTTAAGTTTGGCGAGTAATTCGCTATCTTGCTGCTGGCGAATCACAGAAACTAGATAATCATGAACCAGTTGATAGCGGTTAACCGGACTTTCTCGTAAGAGCACCACTAATCCTGATTCGACCAGGATATTTAAGACTAAATCTAACTGGTCTATTTCTTCTATCGCTAAATCCACTGCCAAGGATTTTAAGTCTTTTTCCAAATCCTGGCGGGTCTTAGGCGGGCGCGTGTTATTTTCTTCAGTGAGTAAATACAAGATCAGTTCAGCAGCTTTTTCATTCTCGGAGCCACAATCTGCGATCACTTCTTGCAGGTAACGCTGCACCAATTTTTCTTTAGGACCTTTTCTCCGATAATGAGCTAGGGTAGTAATTCCTTCAGTCTGTAGTTGAGCTCCTACTATCTGTAATTCAATGGGACGAACTTCTCCTTCACTGCTACCTAGTTCCTGCACTAAGGTGTTTACTAAGGCTTCTTCTAAATAAACTTGAGAGCGCTCGGTTAGTCGTTGAATAATAGATTTAGCATCCTCTATGGAGAATTTACCTAAATAATAAAGAATAGTTTTGTTGAGAATATTATTGTTGATTGAATCAAAATTTTTATGACGAATTCCCTGCAACAAAAAGTACAAATCATTTTCCCGTAATGACAAGATAACCTTGACGAAAGGAATCTGAAGACACTCCCGGAAAAAATCAAAGAAGCGTTTTCTTTCAGTAGGATTATCCCAAATAAAGAAAAACTCTTCAAACTGGTCAAAAATCAGCACCGTTAGCAAATTGCGGTGCTCATTTTGTCGCAATTGCTCTAAAAGGGTTGCTGGTTGGAGGTTAGTTTGGGTTGAAGGTTGGAGGTTAGTTTGGGTTGAAGGTTGGAGGTTAGTTTCGGGTGAAGGTTGCAGGTTAGTTTGGGTTGAAGGTTGGAGGTTAGTTTGGGTTGAAGGTTGGAGGTTAGTTTGGGTTGCTGGTTGGAGGTTAGTTTGGGTTGAAGGTTGCAGGTTAGTTTGGGTTGAAGGTTGGAGGTTAGTTTGGGTTGAAGGTTGCAGGTTAGAAGACGGCTGTGAACCTTGGCCTTTCGGCCACGCTTCGCGAACAACCTTCAACCGGTCAACCTTCAACCCAGAAGACCCTTCAACCTTCAACCCAGAAAACCCTTCACCGTTCAACGGGTCAACTTCGAACTGAGAAGAAGCTAAGGATTTCCAGACTTCCCTGACCCAATCGGTGTAAACCCTTACCAAAATTGGTACGACATCACGGGTTCCAATTACCTTAGTTTTGAGAGTGGGGACTAATCCAGCTTCTAGCAGGGAACTCTTACCTACCCCTGACTGACCATAAATCACTGTCAGTTTGTGCTGAGTGCTGCCAATACGTTCCACTAAGCGCTCTACATCGTTCTGACGTACAGAAGCAGTGATTTCCTCAGCAGCGGTTTCCTGCTTTAGGAGTAAGGTAGAAGTTTGGTGTAGATGAGGTTTGAGCCGACCAGGTCCGATAAAGGCACGGAAACCGTATTGCTGCTCAACGGAGAATCGTTCTTGTTTGACCCGAAAGGCTTCTAGATACTGCTTTTGCCGGAAATAAAGCGTCCGCAATTTTTCCAAAATGCGAATATAAAGTTGTGGGGCATCCATTGGACCGGTTTCCTTAGCCCTTTCCAGGATAGTGATCGCCTCCTCCGACTGACCCAAATGCCCCTTCGCTTTAGCCAGAAGCAGTAGATAGGACATCTGATACTGTCCGGAGGTATTAGTTAACCGTGTTAGGAGTTCTAAAGCTTTCCTAGCTGCTTGCTGAGCGCCCATCCAACGGCAGTCTTGAAGGGCGACTGCAGCGATAAATCCATAATCTTGAGACAGTTGCAGTGGATTGCCATAGGTTCTGTGCAGTACCAGGGAGCGTTGCGCCAGACCTTGTAAGTCTTTCCAAGCTTCCAGTCGTTGTAGGGTTTCGCCAAGTTTAGTAATAAACTTGGCAATTAAATCTGGGCGTTTTGCTTGTTCAAATGTATCGATACACTTTTGAAAATACCCTCTGGCTGTGATCCAGTGGTGACGAGTTTGGGATCGATTGAGTTCAGCCAGGTTCAGATAACACAAACCGATATGAAACAGCAGTAGAGCTTGACATTCTAGTGGTGAAGGGGTATGGTCTTCCTCAGACCACCGACCGAGGGAAGGAGATATTTGGGTAGCTCGACCCAGTCCGGAGCTGAAACTACTCTGCTGTTGGGTTTTCTGTTGTTGTGTTTCGCACCTCCTAGATTGCTGCTGCCAAAATGCTAAACTTTGCTGATAATACTCTAACGCCTGATCGATCTGACCATTAATATAAGCTTCTCGACCAAGCACAAATGGCAAACTAGCTTCTTGGGTTATGTCTAAGACATCTCCACGAGTTTGCAAATCCCTCAAAGCTGAGTCCAATTCTCGGCGATAGCTGGAACCAAAAATAGCGGTATTGGGTAGGAACTGATCCCCACCGGCATCCAAAATACGAGTAAATAAATAACTCTCTCGCTCTGCTAGAGCTTCAATCAATTGACTAGAGGAGAGGACAAAATCTGTGGTTGTTGCCCAACTCTCTAAATCTGGCACAAACCGAATCAGAGTTTGCAATACCTCGTCATTTACCCATAACACTAGAGGGAAGGGGCAATGCTTGCGAAACTCCTCCCGCACTTGGTTGGTAGTGATTAGTACTTGCTCCAGGTTGCTCAGGGACTCTAAACCAAAGACCATCACCGCAGCTGGCTGTTGATCCCCTAGCTGCTCCTTGATAGTGGTATAGAGACTTTTAACCTTAACCGACTGGTTCAGGTATATTTCCTGGAACTCAACAGCACAGACTTGCCGCAACTTCCGCACAATGTACTCCTGTAAAGCTTCATAGTTGCGGCGGGCTAAAATCAGGGAAAACTCCCCTTGGGACGTCTCAATCGCCCAGGCGAGTTCCTGGATTGAATTCTTGTTGTAGGCATCCGCATCTTCTACGCGGTATAAGCTAGGCATGATTTGAATCCTTCCGCTTCTGCCAAAATAGGATTAACGTCAAACCAAGACCCATCTTGGTCTCGGTACTCATAGACGAACATGCTGCGGATCAAGACTTGGTAACCTTCATCTCCAACTACCTTCTTGTGTTTAGCAACATGACACAATAATTCCCACTCATCGTCTGAGATGGGTAGGGTTAGTTCATTGCGGCGGTCTCGAATTACAGTTTCTAACATGCCTTGAGACAGAGGTAATCGTCTTTCTTTCTTGATCCAGGTACTGAGAAACCGGAGCAAATTCCGCACATGACCCCCGCTAGCGTAACACAGGCGATCTAAAGTGTCAGGGGAGTCGAACACCTCTTTTACTCTAGCAAGACGCTCTAAAGGCTTTAAATTAGGAAAGGCTCTGGCGAGTACCATTTGTCGCAGCAGTGCCATGCCCTGTTCATGGGGAGTGCCATCTCGTAACCTTACCGGTACCATTGGTAACACTTTGGGATCTACTACAAAGCGCTGAGTCAAGGCACTATAGTCATTAGAAAATCGTAGGGCTAGGGGCATGGTGTAGACCACATGACAGTGTAACCCCTTTAACTGCGCTCCGCGATCGACAAATAGATATTCCGGCTGATCACGTCCCCAAGGCTTCTGGGAAGCGTCCACCCGATCGAGGTTATCTACAATAACCACTAGCCCTTGTTTCCCCAGTTGTTGGAGGTTTGCGATCGCAGGTTCGAGCAACTCTTGGTTAATCACTTCTAACAACCGATTGGTTTGAGGTTCGAGATATTGCCGTAACCGACTGCGCAGATCCGGGCTATCTTTAGCCTTAGCCGTAATCTCACCAATCCCAACTGCTAGGGAAACAGCCCCGTCACTATCTACTCCAACCTCACCAATCCCAGGAACTCCTACCCTACCGCTTAATTCGATTTCAGTGAGCAACAGTTTAGCCGCACCTGCCAGTAATTTTTTAAAGCCTTTCGGTTCACCTAGCTTAATTTTGTCTAAGCTTTCACTGACGCGACGGGCAATAGCGAGTAAGATGTCCCCAACATCTACATCTCCCATTTCCAAGTCTTGAGAAGACTCAAAATAGACTACGTGAAAGTCAGCTTCCTCCAATTCCGCTTTCAGCCGCAGTAACTCCGTAGATTTACCACAACCAATATGTCCAGTAAATAGCTCACAGGTCGGCTCATCCGTAGAAAAGAAGGTAATATTGTCCTTCAACTCTTCAATGATCTTGCCCCCTCGCACTGAGGAAAAATCGATATAATACTTACGGTCTTCAGGCTGTTCTACCGTTAAAGTTTTGCTGGGATTACACGCTTTATATAATTTTTGGATGTTTACTGTCATAGGTTTCCTTTGTCATTATTCATTAGTTATAGCGGTTTTCAAGCTATTAAGGTACATTTTTTTTTGTTTTAGGGAGCAGGTAGCAGGGAGCAGGTAGCAGGTAGCAGGTAGCAGGTAGCAGGTAGCAGGGAGCAGTGAAGTCATAAGATAGAAAAGGTAAAAAATTAATTATGTGTACCTCATTATGATGAAAAACGCTATATGGCACCAATTTTAAAATTAACCTGTCAAGGTAGGGAATAGGGAACAGGGAATAGGGAACATCGGGTCTGGTAAAATTAATAAGATTTGATTCTTTTATTAGTGATGCCATATCTAAGATTAATCATTAGTTATTTTGGCTTAGTTTTTTTTGCTTATGTGACTAATTATGGGATTAGTATTTGCTGGTCATTACCCATTCCATTTTATCACTCACTATAGGTATCATTGTAGGAATTGTGATAATTTTTTAGGCCATCTTACCTACTCCCTATGGGTGGATATCAATGCAGGCAAAAACACTCTTCGGAAAGATAAAGCTAATATCATTTTATCACAATTACCTTTAATAAAAATATCCACCATCTCCCTATCTCCCTATCTCCCCCTCTCCCCACCCTCCCCACACTTCTTTTAGTTATAGATTTACAAATATGAGATGCACCCCTCCCTACTCCCTACTCCCTACTCCCTACTCCCTACTCCCTTTGCTATAACAATTTCAAACTTTAACTGATGGCTGTCTATAAAATCATGGGTGAAATGATCGACGACATTGGTATCAGCAAGTTCCAAATTGTAGAAATCTATAAATTCTTGGTCAAAATAGGGACCAGCGTGCCAAGTTCCTACTTCTAATTTAATAAAGCAGTTACCTGGAATCCGAAAAGCCGCAATATCCTCTAAAACTGGTTGGTCATCCTGAGTAGGAGGAGCTACAGCGATGAACCAGTCTTTCCCTTCTAGAGAACCGAGACACTGAGTACATTGGACGTGGCGAGTAATTTTATCAAACTTACGACCTTTGTGGTGTAGCCGCATGATATAAAACCGGGATGTCCCATTTTCGAGGTTTAACTGAGCATCATCTTGATCATAGGGTTTGCCATCTTCACTGGCAAAGATGACTTGACCGTAGGGCTGAAAGTTCTCTGATGTCACCCATTCCGCGTGTAGTTTTTGAATCGTCTTGACTTTACTCATCCTCAGCCTCCGGCGTCAGTAGTTAAGAATTAACAGCTTATTGATTTTAGCTTGTCCAGGTGCCTTGCTGTTACTCTGGCCACTAGTCTTTACTCTTGCTCTATGGTATCCTTTATAGGTAATTTAAAAAAAATCATCAGTTTCATCTTTGGGTTAGGGTCGGCGTCCATTCTTTCTATTATAGTCGATAATTCTATCTCTATTAATCTCTAAATATAAAAAGGTTATTTACTATAATATTTAATCAAGCCACTAATCGGAATTAATCAAAAAGGTTTAACCCCATTAATTTGATCATAAAAAATGCTATAACTATTAAGGTGAATTGATGATTTTTACTTGCTCAAACCAAGACAATGTCCTCTATCGCTTCTGGAAACTGGCGATCATCAATATTCTGTCTAATCTCACGGTACCCCTTGCGGGTTTAATCAGCGTGGCTTTCTTAGGTCATTTAGATCAAATCCGCCACTTAGCTGGAGTCGTCCTCGCTACTATCCTGTTTAACTTCATTTACAAAAGTTTGGGGTTTTTACGGATGGGAACTACTGGAGTAACCGCTCAAGCCGTCGGACGAAATGAGCAAGATGCTATGTTACTGGTGGGACTTCGTAATGGCTTAATTGCTCTGATTTTAGGTGTAGTTATCTTAATGTTACAGTCTCCTATTAGAGAGCTTGGATTTGCTCTGTTAAGTGCTACACCAGATGTAAAAGTTTCCGGTATTGGCTATTTTAATGCTCGGATTTGGGGAGCTCCTGCCACATTACTCAATTTCGTAGTGATTGGTTGGTTTCTCGGTAGAGAAATGAGTGGTAAGGTTTTGCTGTTGTCCATGATCGGTAACACCGCTAATATAGTTTGCGATTACTTTACTATTATTCGGTGGGGTTGGGAAAGCGCTGGCGCTGGATTATCCGTAGCAGTTAGTCAATACGTGATGGTTTTAGTGGGACTAGTTTTAGTTAGCCAAGAAATCCAGTGGCAAGAGCTAAGAGCAGTAGCAAAACGAATTTGGAACTTGTCGGATATAAAAGCTACTTTTACCCTAAATAGTAATCTTTTTATTAGAACCTTAGCGATTATTTTTACCTTGTCTATTTTTACCAATTTGAGCTCAGCTTTTGGTACCACAGTCTTGGCGGAAAATGCTTTGATACTAGAGGTGTTCAGCTTGGCTGTTTATTTTATTGATGGATTGGCATTTGCTACGGAAACTCTGACGGGGAATTTACAAGGTCAGGGAGCAAAAGAGCAGTTAGTCCCTTTATTGAGAATGGCTGGAGGAAGCTGTTTGCTATTAGGACTTAACCTTGCTTTCCTGTTTATCCTGTTTCCCCAGACACTCTTTGGCCTGTTAACAAACCACACTGAGGTGATCGAATCGATTACTGTCTATGTTCCTTGGTTAGTGCTGGTGTTAGGATTTGGGTCCATTGCGTTTATGCTGGATGGTTATTTTCTGGGCTTAGCAGCAGGACAGACCTTACGTAATTCTACCGTAATCGCCTTGGTGGTGGGATTTGCCCCTATGGCTGTGGCGTCTTGGCAGTTTCAAAGTGCTCATCTTCTTTGGTTAGCGTTATCCTTGTTTATGGCAGGAAGAGCGATAGTACTGGGCGTAAAGTTACCAAGCACGTTGAAGTGAAATATAGGGTTTTTCAATTAGGTGAGGTACAAATTTTTTTGGTTTTAGGGAACAGGGAACAGGGAACTGGGAACAGGGAACAGGGAATAGCGATCCGCTGCATCAAGAGGTGCGACCCGTGGCGAATTTAATTCTTAATGCGGAAAGCGCACCTAACAGGAAATCAACGTCAAAGAAGACTCTATATTATAACTGCGAGAAACGCTATAAAAGTTTCTCATAGTAATGAGATACAGATAATTTTTTTCCTATTCCCTACTCCCTACTCCCTACTCCCTACTCCCTACTCCCGACTCCCTACTCCCGACTCCCTACTCCCTAAAACCTGTGATGGAATAAGCAAACCCATGGCAAGAATTTAAAGAAGTATGAAGTATGAAGCATGAATTGTAAAAGATGAAGTATCAAGGATGAAGTATGAAGCATGAACTATCAAGATAGAGGGAATTGTAGATGGCTCGTCAACGTTGGGCTTCAAGAACAGTATTTCTCCTCGCAGCAGTAGGTTCTGCAGTTGGCTTAGGGAATGTGTGGCGCTTTCCTTACCTAGCTGGGAAATACGGTGGGGGAGCATTTTTAGTCCCTTACCTGATCGCTTTAGTCCTAATTGGGGTTCCACTGTTGATGCTGGAATTTGCGGTAGGACAAAAAATGCAACGGGGAGCCATAGGCTCATTTAGGAAATTACACCCCAATTTCGGCAGTCTCGGTCTGTTTGCCCTGATGTCAGCCTTTATCATTGTCTCCTATTATGCAGTTGTGATGGGCTGGAGCTTGATTTACTTTCTGGCATCCTTTGGGGTCAAGTGGTCCAGTGATGCTAAAAGCTACTTCTTTGATAGTGTTCTGCAAATCAGCGATGGGGTCAACGTATTAGGTGGTATCAACTGGCCAATCTTATGGTCCCTAGTTGTAGTCTGGGTCTTGATTTATTTCTGTGTTTGGAAAGGCACGACCAGTGTGGGCAAAGTGGTTGTCTACAGCGTGCCACTTCCAATTATTTTACTGGGGGTATTGCTATTACGAGCAGTAACTTTACCAGGTTTCTTCAATGGCTGGAAACTCTATCTTACTCCAGTTTGGAGTGCATTAGTTGACCCGGAAGTTTGGACAGCTGCATTCTCACAGATTTTCTTTACCTTATCTCTGGGATTTGGAATTATGGTGACTTATGCTAGCTACAAAAACTCAGAGGATGACATTGCTAAAGATACCTGGTTAACTGCCTTGATCAACAGTGGTATCAGCTTATTTGCCGGTTTTGTGGTGTTCGGAATCTTGGGATATATGGCTGGAGAAACTAACACCTCCTTGGCAGAGCTGGCTGCTTCTGGTCCTGGTCTAGCGTTTGTGGTTTTCCCGGAAGCCTTAAGCTTAATGCCCTTGCCTTGGCTGTTCAGTCTGCTGTTTTTTGTGATGCTGCTTTCCCTAGGTATCGACAGCGCCTTTTCCCTAGTAGAAGCTTTGAATGCGACTATCCTGGACAAACGACAACAGGGAAATGTTGCTAAGGTCTCCATCGGGGTTTGTTTAGGGGGATTTATTGCTGGAATTATTTACACTACCAGAGCTGGACTATACATTTTAGATATTGTAGATCATTTTGTTACTAACTATAACTTGATGTTGGTAGCTATTTTCCAATCTATCCTAGTGGGATGGTTGTATGGTGCGGAAAAACTGCGACGATACATCAACCAAGTTAGTGATTGGAAGGTTGGGAAATGGTGGAATTTTTCTATAAAATACCTGATTCCTATGGCTTTAGTCGCTTTGCTGGCAACCCAGTTCTCGAAAGATATCAGGACTCCCTATGAAGGATACCCAGCCTGGGCTTTAGGAATTGGCTGGGCAATCGTGTTTTTGCCATTACTTATTTTCCTGTCTTTGCTGGTCACAGACAAAACATTGATCAATGGGAGAACAGATTAGTTTTAATGATTAGTTTGTAAGCCGTCAGCCGTCAGCTGTCAGCTGTCAGCTGTCAGCTTAAAATAATATCAAGTCCGCTTGAATACCCATCATAAAAGTATGGGGAGGGTGGGAAGGGTGGGGCGTGTGGGGAGATGGGGAGATGGGGAGATGGGGAGATGGGGAGATGGGGAGATGGGGGAGATTTTGATAAAGCGATGCAGCGCGGTCTTGGGGGTTTCCCCCATGAGCGACTGCATCAAGACAGGGTAATTATCCTGACATGATATAAACATCAATATTGATAGATTAATGAGAATGCAATCAATTTGACAATCAATTTGACAATCAACGGGGACTCACCAGCACAAACCCCCGTGTCTTTTTAGATTCTGAATCCTTAGTCGCCATTGCTTGCCACAATTCTTCAGCCTTGACCCAGACTGGAGGATACTTGTAACGAGAGACATCTAGGATCAGAAAACGGTCTGCTTCGTGGTTGTAGGCAGCTAAAGGAGAAATATGTCCCCCAGTTTTCTGAGCAATGGCTTTGCGTAAGTAATTGACTAAGACAAAATTTTCCGCTTCTTGCAAATTCTTTACAACTATGTTGCGAAACTGATCCAGGGTCAAATCACCACCATGGTAAACCTCTGCTTTAACTGGATAAGTTTCCAATAATCCTGCTAATTGTTCCAAAGTCATGCCCCGACGAGCAATCACCTCAGCCATGCGCACTTGCTCAGTTTTGGCATTAAAAACATTCTTCTGGGTGAAGCGGTTAGTCCTAAACTCCGGTGCTTTTGGA
The DNA here is from genome assembly GCF_010671925.1 of Moorena sp. SIOASIH. Lineage (GTDB taxonomy): Bacteria > Cyanobacteriota > Cyanobacteriia > Cyanobacteriales > Coleofasciculaceae > Moorena. The sequence goes on from NZ_JAAHIH010000003.1 coordinate 396,540, forward strand.
GCTTGAATTGATAAAGCATTCAGCACCATGACCATACTAGCTACTCCACAGTAAGCCAGGTTTTCCTGAGTGACAAACTGAATACTTAGGGGCAAATAGTCTTCTCGGGCTTGGCTTGCCATCAGTAACTGTTCGCCGTGATCGGAATCGAGGTTAATCAGATTTTCGGTCAGTGGAATTGTCTGGGCCAAGCATCCTCCCAAGCATCCTCCATTGATAAGGAAAAACCCAATTAGAGTAACTTGTAGGGGTATACGGAATAGTTTTAGGAGACTTTTTTGAGCAGATTTTTGAGCATAGTTGTGATTAATCATATATACTATTTCTCAATTGGATGAGGGACTTTACTCGGGTGGTTTTAGGGAGTAGGGAGTAGGGAGTAGGGAGTAGGGATGGATCGCTTTTGTCAAAATACGACCATTGAAGGCTATTATCATCTCAGGATAATTACCATTAATATAATAAAAATTTCCCCCATCTCCCTATCTCCCTACCCGTGAAATTTTAGTCGGACGCAAGAAACAGCCCTGCTATCCTTATCCACTCATCTCCTGATTAAGCCCAAATGCGTCCCCGACGGAAAGGGGGGTCATTGTCTGGCTTCTGGTCTTTAAACATAACCTTCCACCGTGCATAATCTTCTAGACCAGTAGCAAGTAACACTGATTTCTTTTCTTCATTAACCTCTGGTTGAACAGATGGAGAAGCAGCAGCAGCTTTTGCTTTTGGCTTCGCCTGGGTTTTTCTGCGACGACCGCGTCTGGGAGTTTTAGTTTCTTCTTCTGGCATAATTGTTTTTTAGTGTTTCTTATTGTTTACGACATCTATTTAACCCTAAGTATTCAGCTATCAGCTATCAGCTATCAGCTATCAGCTATCAGCTATCAGCTATCAGCTATCAGCTATCAGCCTATGGGTCACAGCGTCGTTCGCACAGCGTGGCCAAAGGCCAAAGCCTGTGCCACGGTACTGTTCGCGCAGCGTGAGCCAAAAGCTGACGGCACCTCAAGTAGCGTGCGCGTAGCGCATATGGTGACCCTTGACCTAGGGGCACCACCACATCAATACCATCCGCCCCAGCCGGAGGTTTTGAGTTGCTGATAACTAGGGTAAGCAAAGGGTGCTGGGTCATTGTAATTGGCACCATGGGTCAAGTCCATGCGAATAGTAACCAAGTCTTGGCCTCGACCATGAACCACATCCACTGCCTGATAGGGTTGAATCAGATCCGGTCTTTTGACTGGTGCTACTTGTTTGGGGTATCTCATCAAACACTCCTTTTCTGGTCAGTAGTGCTATAATACGAAGATTATTGCTTAGGTAGCAAGTTATTTTTTGTTTCCAATTGGGTTTTTCCTTAGTTTATGCTTCCCTCTCGGTGAAGATTATCTCCTGTGAGAGGTTGAAGCACTTTTTTTGGGATTTTTCAGGTTAATCAATACTTTAAGCTAGGCTCGACGGGGTGACAAGCAGCCTTGTGAGCCTTACTGGGTGTAGGGTGTGGGGTGTAGGGTGTAGGGTGTAGGGTGTAGGGTGTGGGGTGTGGGGTGTGGGGTGTGGGGTATAAGAAAGCGATGCAGCGCGGTCTTGGGGAGGCAGCGCGGTCTTGGGGGTTCCCCCCATGAGCGACTGCCGTGGTTTCCCCCATGAGCGACTGCATCAAGACAATGTACTTAATTTGTCGTTAAAAATCATCAAGACAGCAAATCAGTGTCAAAAAACACTGATTTGCTGTCTTGATGCAGCGCATCGCTATTCCCTATTCCCTATTCGCTCTTCTCTATTCCCTGTTCCCTGTTCCCTGTTCCCTGTTCCCTAAAATCCAGAAATTGTGTACCTCATAGCTATGAGAATTGCTATATAAATGAGATGTAAACCTAGGAGGTATTTTTTTATTGTCCAATAAAAATCCGTATCTATTGCCCCTCTTGCCTTTTGCCTTTTGCCTTTTGCCTTTTGCCCTTTGGAAGTATGTTCACAACTCAAATACAAACGCTATATCTGATTAAATGTGAAAGCTCTGCTTAATTTAAAATTTAATAAACCTTGAGTGATACTTCATCAAAGCTTCGCCTATATTGGCCGGATGTCTAGTTAGGATTGTTGAGGTTGCAAATAGGATTATAACTACCTGATTGGTAATTTGGGTTGAGAGTGTAATTAGTCAAACCCTTATTATCGAATGCTTGATGCTGTTGGCAAATTGTCACTATTAGTAGGTGGATGGCAGCCACCTACTAATAAGAATGTGCAGGATGCTAACAGTAATCAACCGGATTTTAGACGACTGCTGAGACTAGTAGCCATTTGACCAGTGGCTACTGTTACAAACCAACACATTATAAAGGGGCATTTTAGCATGTTTGATATCAAAGATGCAAGTTTTAACGATCTCGATAAGTCGTTGAACTTTGGGGAGACTGAGGTACACAAGGCTCTGGGAAGTAACTCCAAAACCTCTAGCACTATTGTCTTTATTGACTCAGGGGTTGATGATTATCAGAGTTTAGTTAATGGTACGGTACCGGAAGCTGAGGTCATTGTCCTGGACTCTACACAGGATGGCGTTGAAGAAATTACCAAGGCTCTGCAACGACGCACTGATATTACTACTATTCACATCGTTTCTCACGGTTCACCGGGGTGTTTGTATTTAGGGAATAGCCAGTTGAATCTAGACACTCTAAATCACTATGGTGGACAACTAAAGACCTGGATTGCTTCAACTTCTCTTACTCAGGAAGGCAAGTTCACTTCTATTCCTATCCTTCTCTACGGTTGCAATGTTGCTGCTGGGGATGCGGGTATTGAGTTTGTCGAAAAGCTACACTACCTAACTGGGGCGGAAATTGCTGCTTCTACAAAGCCCACTGGTTCTGGGGCACTGGGAGGAGACTGGGAACTAGAAATCACGACCAGTAATGTTGAAGTCCCGTTGGCATTTCAGGCAGCAGCACGGGCAGCTTATGGCTCAGTTTTAGCTAAAGGACAGTGGATCGCCCAGGGACCGAGTCCGGCACAGAATGGGCAAGTTGAGAATGTTCAGCCTAATAATGAGGTGGCTGGGGCAATTCATACGGTGCTTGCTCACCCTGATGATGCAAATATCCTTTATATCGGAGCCGTAAATGGCGGAATTTGGAAAACAACAAATGCAACGGACAGCAACCCTAACTGGACACCGCTAACGGATGACTTGTTAGGGAATTCCATTGGCGCAATGGAATTTGATCCGACTGATCCAACCAATCAAACGATTATTGCTGGCATAGGTCATTTCAGTTCTTTCTTCCGACTTGGGGGACCTTTAACCGGTTTGTTAAAGACCACTGACGGAGGAGATACCTGGACTAAACTAGGAACGGCTGATAATCTGGACAACGATCGTGACGGTATGGTTGATGAAGCCGATGAAACTCTGCTGTCAGGACGAAATATTTCAGGTGTGGCCTCTCGCGGGAACATGCTCTTAGTCAGTGCTAATAATTTTGGTGGTGGTATTGGTGCAGGTGTCTACCTCAGTAACGACAATGGTGCAACCTGGGAATTCATATCCGGTAGCAATGGACTTGATGCCGGAGCTGCTTTTGATCTAGTGGGTGACCCAACTGATAAGCAGCGCTTCTATGTATCGGTTCAGGGCAACGGTATTTTTCGGTCAGATGATGGTGGAGCTAATTGGATTAACGTGTCTGATCAGGATGCGAATCTAGATAGAATCATCACTGGGGTAGGTAATAATAACACAGAGATGGCGGTCGCAAGCAATGGTCGCCTATACACTGCTGTTCTCACCAATGGGCAAGCCTCTTATATCGGATTTACAGACAATCCAACGGCAACCAACCCAACTTGGACTCAAATGGATCTGCCGGTTACCCAAGAGAGAAATGGCGACTTTGAAGGACTCAATCCCACAGAAAACCCTGGTGGACAGGGAGCTATCCACTTTTCAATTATTGCCGACCCGAATAATCCAAATGTGGTCTATGTAGGTGGAGATCGTCAAGACATCCCGTTTCCAAATGCCATAGGAGCTAATGATTTTTCTGGTCGTCTATTTCGGGGAGACACAGATGAAAATCCCACAGACCCAGGCAATCCAGAAAATATCAACTCTCCCCAGTGGCAACCCTTAACTCACAGCCAAGGTAGCTTTAGTGGGGGCGGAACGGCAAACAACAGTTCACCACATGCTGATTCCCGCGAAATGACCTTCAATGCCAATGGCGACATCATTGAAGTGGATGATGGAGGAATCTACCGCCGCACCAATCCACAAGACAACACTGGGGATTGGTTTTCCCTCAATAGCAATTTGCAGGTGACTGAGATCCACGATATTGCTTACGATACTGTTTCCAACATTATCATCAGCGGAAACCAGGATACAGGAACAACACAACAAAATAACTCTGATTCAGTGGTCTGGAACAGCGTGTCTACAGCTGATGGTGGCGATGTCGCAGTTTCGATTGATCCTAATAACGATCAGCAATCGGTGCGATACTCAAGCTTTCAATTTCTGCGTAGTTTCAGACGTCGGGTCTATGATGCAAATAACAACCTAATCAGCGTGAATCGTCCTGCTCTCAATGGTTTCTTTTTTGATACACAATTTGTCACACCTGTAGTAGTCAATGAAGTTGATCCCAACCGTATTGCTATTGGCGGATTCATTAACGTCTACGAATCGTTTGACCAGGGTGATAACGTCAGTATTGTGAACACGGCTGGCGGCGGTTTTGTGGGAGTCAACAGCCGGGTAGACGATGCAATTGCCTATGGTGGTCGTCGGAATGGGCAAGATAATCCAGACGTACTTTATGTCGGATCTCAATCTAGCATATTTGCCCGCACCACATCAGGCGGGATATTAGCGAATACTAACTATTCTGGTGGATTCGTTCGAGACATCGTACTCGATAGGGACGACTGGATGACTGGCTTTGCTATTGATGATGACCAGGTATTTCAAACCACCAATGCAAATAACTGGATCGATATCACGGGCAACCTGCAAGAATTCGCCACCAACTTAAATTTAGAGCCAGCGGATTTGAACTTGCGATCAATTGAGTTTATTTCCGGTTCTACGGTAGATGGGATCGTAGTTGGCAGCAATATAGGCATCTTTTCAGCAACTAGCAGCAGTAATTTCACCGATTGGTTAAAGCTAGGAACCGATTTACCCAATGTTCCTGTTTGGGATCTTGACTACGATCCCAGGGATGACCTACTGGTAGCTGGCACTCTGGGGCGTGGCGCATGGACTCTCTCAGATGCGAGTTCTATACTTCTTGTGGGTATCACGGAAATTGGCACCTCAAACAATGATAATCTCACTGGTACTTCACGGAACGACACCCTCAAGGGTCTTAACAGTCAAGATACCCTCCAAGGACTGGCTGGTGACGACCTCCTTGACGGCGGTGATGGTGACGATAACTTATTTGGAGAGGCTGGCAATGACACCCTCTTAGGCGGTCAAGGTCAAGATAAACTGTACGGTGGTAGCGGTGACGACCTTCTAAATGGTGGTCAAGGAGATAACATCCTGACTGGTGGCACTGGAAAAGATACCTTTGTCTTGTCCACTGCAGGCAAGAACACCATTGTTGACTTTGAAGATGCTCTAGATTTGTTGCAATTAGAGGGAGGGTTGACCTTTGGGTCACTTTCTATCTTTGAACAAAATGGTGACACCTGGATCACAACTCAAAATAATCAACCGTTAGCTTTCTTGACTGGTGTGGACGTCAATCTGATTACGGCTGAGGATTTTGTTGTTGTGTAATCTAGCTTAGAGGAGCAATCAGGGTGCATCTCATTAAAGCTGTTTGACCCGGTGGGTGGAACGGGCATCTTGCCCGTTACAATTTTCGGGCTGAATGCTGACATATCAACCATGATCAAAAAAACTGCAAATACGCTCTTTACCAGAGTAAACATTAAACCGTTTTCCCCGCAGAAATCCGACTAGAGTAATCCCAAACTCTCTGGCTAGGGTTACCGCTAGACTGCTGGGAGCAGATACTGCGCAAACCATTGGTACCCTAGCCATGAGACATTTCTGTAAAATTTCAAAACTAGAGCGCCCACTTACCATCACAATGCGATCGCTTAAAGGCAGTTGATTAGTTAATAAGGCTGAACCCACCAATTTATCCACAGCATTGTGACGTCCTACATCCTCTTGTAAACAGAGTAACTCTCCTTGGGAATTAAACAACCCAGCAGCATGGATTCCCCCAGTTGTGGAAAACACTGATTGAGCCGAACGCAGCTGTTCCGAGAGGCTGTAAATCACCTCAGTGCTAACTTCCATAGCATCAGACATCACTGGACACCCTCGCAACCGTAGTGCCTCAAGACTAGCTTTTCCACAAATTCCACAGGCGCTGGTGGTAAAAAAGTGGCGTTCCAGGGGCTGCAAATCTGGAGTAAGTTCTTCCCTGAGAGCCACATTGACAATGTTATAGCGCTGCTCACCATCTCGATTAGAATCCACACAGTAGCTAATCCGTAGAATATCATCCCGATGCTTGACAATTCCTTCACTATAGAGGAACCCTGCTGCTAGTTCAAAATCTGCCCCTGGGGTGCGCATCGTCACGGCAACGGTTTTCTGGGGAGAGGTCAGGCGAATTTCCAAGGGTTCTTCTGTGGCCAGTTGATCTAAACGCGATCGCACTTGGCTGTTTTCCACTACCCATACTTGGGATTTAGTTTTGCTGCGGTACTGATTCATAGTTGGTTGATAGCAGTTTTCAATACCCAATTGAGAACTGCTATATGACCTTATCGGTAGTTTAATCATTTTGCTAATCCTATCTAATAGTATCTAATAGTGCTACAAATTTTTTAGGCATAGGATACGTGCTTCCCAATCTTTTGTATAGCAGTCGAAGTAAAGCTTAAGAGTAAGCATTCAGATATAAGCCTTGGCCTTGGCCTTTGGGCCAGGCTACGCGAATGGCCAGGCTACGCGAATGGCTAAGCTACTTGAGGTGCTTTCAGCTAATCTCTGTTACGGAAAGCTGATGGGCTTTTACCCAGACTTTAAATTCCAGACAATCTCGAACTATTAAATTACCCCGAAACAGGTTTATTTTCAGCATGATAGCTGACAGCTGACGGTTAATACATATTTATATTCGCTGTTGCCTGTTCCCTATTACCTGTTCCCTTTAACAAAAAAAACTATGTCCTAAACTCTATTTTTATTGCTCTAATTAGTAATAGATAAAAAATTAATATTCCGTAATATTTTGTCTGCTAAAGTTTATGGTAATGTGATCAAGTAACCAGATATTAACGTTACTCCAAACTCATGCTGCGTCAACCCAAAAAAAGCTGGACTCCTTCCCACTGGGCAAACTGGAAACCATTCGGTATTGGTGAACAATACCCGAACAATTATTGGGAAGTCTTCAGAGCAGCTTGGGAAAACCGAGACGAGTTATCCTATGCTTGGGATATCCTAAATCAGGGAGTGTGCGACGGTTGCGCCCTTGGAACTACTGGTATGAAAGACTGGACTGTTGATGGGGTCCATGTCTGTAATGTCCGGCTGCGGTTGTTGCGGATGAATACCATGCCAGCATTTGACCCCCAAATCTTAGCAGATGTCTCCCAGCTTCAGAAGAAAAAAAGTATCCAACTGCGGGATTTGGGACGGCTTCCTTACCCCATGATGCGGCAACGAGGGCAGAAAGGATTCCGTCGAATTAGCTGGGATAAAGCACTTGAATTAATCAGCGATTCCCTACGGAATAGTTTCCCTTCACCCATCGATACCACCACTAACCGATTCAGCGTTTATCTAACCAGTAGAGGTACAGTAAATGAAACCTACTACGCTGCCCAAAAAGCAGTGCGGGCAATCGGGACTAATAATATAGATAATGCTGCTCGCATCTGCCATTCTCCCAGTACCGCTGGACTTAAAGGCGGATTAGGGGTAGCAGCTACTACCTGTTCTTATAAAGATTGGATTGGCACAGATTTATTAGTATTCATTGGCTCTAACGTTGCCAACAATCAGCCAGTTACAGTTAAGTATCTCCACTGGGCTAAGAAGGCTGGTACCAAAATCGTGGTAATTAACACTTACCAAGAACCAGGTATGGAACGCTATTGGGTGCCTTCGATACCAGAAAGTGCCTTATTTGGTACTAAATTTGCCGAAGACTTCTTTTTAATCAATATGGGTGGGGATATGGCATTCCTCAATGGCACCCTTAAAGAAATGATTGCTAACCATTGGGTAGACTTATCCTTCATCAAAAATCATACGACTAATTTTGAGCAATTAAAAGCAACCCTCGCTAACCAATCCTGGGAAGAACTAGAACAGCTTTCCGGTACTTCCCGTGAACATATGTATGCCTTTGCCAAGATGCTAGCTCAAGCTGATAAAGCTGTGTTTGTCTGGAGCATGGGTATTACCCAGCATCAGTGTGGGGAAGATAATGTGCGAGCCATCATTAACCTAGCCTTAGCCAAAGGGTTTGTTGGTCGAGAAGGCTGTGGGTTAATGCCGATTCGGGGTCACTCTGGGGTGCAAGGAGGAGCAGAAATGGGATGCTATGCCACGGTTTTTCCTGGTGGTAAGCCCATTACTCCAGAAAATGCTGCCAAGCTCAGCCAACAATGGCAGTTTGAGGTTCCCACCACCAAAGGATTAACAGCAGCGGAAATGATTGATGCTGCCCATTCAGGGGAGTTGGATATAGTATTTTCCGTCGGAGGCAATTTCCTGGAAGTGTTGCCAGAACCGGATTATATCAAAGAGGCACTACAGCGAATCCCTCTGAGAGTCCATATGGATATTGTCCTCTCCAGTCAAATGTTAGTAGAACCTGGAGAAACCGTAGTCTTGTTACCAGCCACGACTCGCTACGAAATCCCAGGGGGAGTAACTGAAACCAGTACCGAGAGACGGGTGATTTTCAGTCCAGAAATTCCTGGCCCTCGGATTGGGGAAGCCCGTCCGGAGTGGGAAGTCTTTATGGAACTAGCAAGGCGAGTCCGTCCGGATTTGGCAGATAAATTACATTTTGATAGCACAGCGGCGATTCGGGCAGAAATTGCCCAGGTTATCCCCCAGTATGCTGGTATCCAACATCTGAAGGAAGCCGGTGATCAGTTCCAGTATGGCGGTTCCCATCTTTGCTTTGGCTGGAATTTCCCCACACCGGATGGGTTAGCCCATTTTTCCTCCTTATCTCCACCGAAGCTAGAACTGCCAGAAGGTCATTTCCTAGTAGCCACCAGACGAGGTAAACAATTTAACAGCATGGTGCAAGAACAGAAAGATGCCATTACTGGGGCAAAGCGAAAGGCCGTGCTGATGAGTCGGGTGGATGCTAAAAAACTGGGATTAAACCATGGCGATGCCGTAATTCTGAGGAATCAACAGGGTCAATTCCAAGGACACATCCATATCGCACCGATTACACCAGGAAATTTACAGGTACATTGGCCTGAGGGAAATGTGCTATTGGATAAAGGTAAGCGATCGCCTGAAGTAGATATTCCAGACTACAATGCTTTGGTTCGACTGGAGAAGATTTAAGGAGATAGTATCGAGGTAAGCATACAGCCGTCAGCTGTCAGCCGTCAGCTGAATGCTTAGTAATTAGTAATTGGTAAGTTACAAGTTATCAAGTTACAAGTTATCAAGTTACAAGTTTCAAGTTACAAGTTTCACGTTATCAAGTGAAACTTGATCAAGTTTCAAGTTACAAGTTTCACGTTACAAGTTTGAATAGGGATCCGTGTAGGAATTGTAATAATTGTTGTTCCCTACTCCCTACTCCCTACTCCCTACTCCCTACTCCCTACTCCCTACTCCCTACTCCCTACTCCCTGTTCCCTTTGCTATATAAGTAGTCAACCGGAAATGATATTAGTCAGCAACATATCGCCATCCTTGAGGTTCATATTCCCGTTGAATTCGCACCATCCAGCTACCTTGGGGAAGCTCAATTCGCTGATGCTCTTCGTGAGTTAAGGTTGCTGTTTCTGAGAGAACTTGTAAATAAAGGATGCCATTTTTTTCGTATAACTGAGCAACACCGTCACTGATGCGATGAGAATGTCCAGTTACTTCCCCTTCTGCTAGGGTTAGGTGAGGTAACTGTTGTCCATTGATTTGCTCTACAGGAAGTAAAATAACGTCCCCTTGTCGAATAGGTTGCATAGGTTCTTTTTTGATTAGTTGTGAGTTTGATTAGTTGTTAGTTTGATTAATTGTTATCTAGTTATCGATTTAGTTGGGAAAGGTCATATATCATGTCGGGATAATTACCCTTAATAAAAATCTCCCCCATCTCCCTATCTCCCCATCTCCCCATCTCCCTATCTCCCCAGACTTCCCACACTTCCCACCCTCCCTCTAATTATGGGTATTCAAGCTGACTGGATAATAAGGGTTCTTTTTCCCCTTACTATAGCATTTCTCCTAGTAATGATGCACAGTCAATTGGCTTATGCCTACTCCCTATTGCCTACTACCTATTGCCTACTACCTAGGACAAAGTACTTGATAAGTATGAAAAATTATAGGTTTTATAAACGAGTTGTGAACATTCAGAAACCCAAAATCCTTGTGAGTACGGGTATCCTGCCCCCGTGAAATTTCACAACCTATTTAGAATTGCTATAGACAATCAAAGCTCAAAAGTGGTCAATTAACGATTAACAATTAACCTAAGCATTCAGCGGTCAGCCGTTGGCCGTTGGCCGTTGGCCGTTGGCCACGCTATGGGCATAAACTTTTCCCGTAGCGTGGCCACAAGCCTTTAGCTGATAGGTAAGCATTCAGCCGTGAGCCGTGAGCCGTCAGCCTTCAGCCTTCAGCCTTCAGCCTTCAGCCGTCAGCCTTCAGCCGTCAGCCGTCAGCCGTCAGCCTTCAGCCTTCAGCCTTCAGCCTTCAGCCTTCAGCCTTCAGCCTTCAGCTGTTGACTGATAGCTGATAACTGATAGCTGATAACTGATAGCTGATAGCTGATAGCTGATAACTGATAGCTGATAACTGATAGCTGATAACTGATAGCTGATAACTGATAGCTGAATACTTACGCTGATAGCACCTCAAGTAGCACCATCTGTAGCGCATTAGCTGATAGCTGAATGCTTACCAATTAACGATTAACAAACCGCTATATAATTAACTTTTGTAAATTGTTTTAATTAAACTTGATATAACTTAATAAGTTGTTACAATTTTAGGTATTTATAGTCTATAATAGAACTAATATGACACGCCAGCAATTGAAATCGAACCTGCCAACAAAAATTTGCCCTGTTTGTCAACGTTCCTTTACATGGCGCAAAAAATGGCAAGATTGTTGGGAGGAAGTCAAATATTGCTCAGAGCGCTGTCGCAGACGGAAATCTGGCGTGAAGCAGAGATGAGGTATCAAGGATAACCAGGGCTAGTTCCAAAGGTTTCTTCAGTGAAGTTTTCGTGTTTTGTATATTTTCATACTTGACATATCAGAGTCTCATAATTCACACTATGTGTTTTAATCCTTAATATTTTCTTCAGTATTGTGTATGTTTGTGAAGACGGTGTGTCCCAAAGTCATTATCCACGGTGGTGCTGGTAGTTCTATCAAAGGTAAAGGAGGGGCTGATGCGATTCGCAAGTCCCTCCACTCAATTATTGAGGAGATTTATGCCTTGTTAGTGAACGGTAGTAGTGCGACTGATGCTGTTGTCCGAGGCTGCCAACTCTTAGAAGATGACCCGCGCTTTAATGCTGGAACCGGTTCGGTGTTGCAATCAGATGGGCAAATCCGGATGAGTGCGTCCCTGATGGAAGGTCAATCTCAGCGCTTCAGCGGTGTGATTAATGTGTCGCGAGTGCAGCATCCGATTCAGCTGGCAGAAGCGTTGCAAGGCTCCGATGACCGCGTGCTGTCGGACTATGGAGCGGCAGAATTGTTACGAGACCTTCAACTCCCGGTTTACAATCCTATGACGAAGCTGCGGTTACAAGAGTGGCTCCAAGAAAGGCAGGCCAATTTTAGCCATAAGATGGCGGGAGTTATTGCTGAGGACGAATTGGTGACGAGCTCTGAAGCTCGACGGGGAACCATTGGTGTGGTTGTACTAGATGGCCGGGGTCATCTGGCAGCAGGGACCTCTACTGGTGGTAAGGGTTTTGAACGGATTGGTCGCGTCAGCGACTCGGCGATGCCAGCAGGAAATTACGCTACGGCTAATGCAGCAGTGAGCTGCACCGGTATCGGGGAAGACATTATGGAAGAGTGTCTTGCAGCACGGATTGTGGTGCGAGTCACTGATGGTTTATCCCTGGTGAATGCCATGGAGCGTTCATTTAAGGAAGCTCGGAAGAATCAGCGAGATTTTGCCGCTATCGCTCTAGATGCTAATGGCGCGATCGCATGGGGCAAAACTAGCGAAGTTCTGCTAGCGGCTTATCATACTGGCGAAAAGATTGTGGATACGTTGAATATGACTAAGGATGTGGAATTTTTGTCGATTTAAGTCGATTTAAGTCGATTTAAAGGTATATGAACAATTACGCATACAGGATGCTGAAATCTTTATAGTCATTATTAATGGCTCTTCGGTACCTGTTAGACTAAGTTGTTCACTTTAGCATCCGGCAAAAGAAGCCCCACAGCTCAAAACGTTCGCGCAGCGTGGCCTACGGCCAAGGGTGAGTGTGGGATTGATTTTGCATAGGGTCTTTTTGAAAATGTTATAGTGTATATACTGACAAACAAAGCCGAACGCGCCCCGCGTGGCCTACGGCCTTAAATGCTGGTTTGTCAGCAAAACAATCTTAAAAAAGTCAAAAAAAACAGAGCGGCAGCGATGCAGCGCGGTCTTGGGGAGGCAGTGCGGTCAAAGACGAAACCTTAGAGAGGGTCGCCTTATTTCATATAACTTAAAAGTATGACCCATAACCTGTCCCTATAAAGGCGACCCTCTCTTACGGTAACTTCAAAGGGGGTTCCCCCCATAAGCAACTGCCGTGGTTTCCCCCACTCGCGCTTTGCATCAAGAGAGGGCAGTCCGTTCTTAAAGCCCAACGCCTCCTAAGCAATAGCTGGATTGGTTGGGAAGCCTACACTGATTCTATAGAATCAGTGTAGGAGCTGTCACTCACCTCAAACTACTATTGTGTATAGCTTTGAGATTTTGATAATTGATTTTTTATACTAAATAGTATCTCAATGGCTAAAAGCGTTGCCTAGCAATACTTTTAGCCATTTTTTCTGAGAGCGACTGCAGTCCCTGCTCCCATTAACCCAAGACGAAAGTATCTAACCCAATTGAAAACTGCTGTATCGTAAGTAATCAAGCAGACATGATATGAAGAGTGCTGAAATGCTCAAAAAATTAGACAAAGTTTTGCTATTTGCTCTTTTCTTGGGTCTAGTTTTCTGTATCTACGGGATTAATTGGGGATGGGTGGAAGAATGGAATCCTGACCAAATGGGCTTTAAAGAACTTTTTCAAGCTGGAAAATTACCTTTCAATCCAGAGTCATTTCAGAAGCCACCTTTTCATACCTATTTTGTTTACTTTTTATCTGTTTTACCCTTTGAATTAATCGGCAATACTCTACATCTATCCGCCGATTATATTAATCCAGCTAAACTCCTATGGTCAAGAATGCTAACAGTTTTTCTGTTTTTAGGTTCAATTATTTTAGTCTATCAGATCTGCAAGAGGTTTTTTGGGGTTTTCCCAGCTCGCCTAGTGACAATTATTTTTGCTACCAGCGCAGGCTTCATCAGCTTTAGTCATTTTTTGACAACAGAGATTCCCGTAATGTTTTGGATGTTATTATCCTTCTATTTCGCTCAAAATATTTTGTTATATGGCAAGTTATCGGATTATGTTCTAGCTGGTTTTTGCACAGGAATTGCCACAGCTACTAAATATAATGGTTTGGCAATAGGAATGGGAATTGTTGTTGCTCATGTTCTTTCCTTGACTTCGAGATCATGGAGGCAATGGAAAAAATCACTGTTCGACAAAAAACTTATTATTGGTCTTTCGATGGTCGTTATTGGTTTTTTGGTATGCAATCCCTTTGCCTTACTTGACTATTCTACTTTTTGGGAGCATTTTTGGTACAACTATATTGTCACCCCTGTCTATGGGGGAATTGCAGAAGGGAATAGTTTTGGGGAATTTGTTGTCGCCATCCAAGAAATTATCGGTTTCCCATCATGGTTAGTGTTTTTGATTGGCTTCTTATTTTGTTTTTATAGTCTTGCTGTAGACAAGGAAAAACCCCTCGAACAGAAAGGGATAGTGTTACTTTTTAGTTTATTTTTATTATATTATTTTAAGTTTGGCTCTTTTCCGAGAATGGAAACTCGATTCGTCATGCCAATAGTTCCTTTTGGTTTAATTATTTCTGGTGTATTCTGGAATAAAATCAAGGGAAATCGGCGGTTAATGATTGGACTTTTACTAGTTATTTTAAGTTACAATTTGATTTGCAGTTTTTATGTGGGTAAGCGTTTTACAGAAGACCCTAGAATGGTAGCTCAAGAGTGGGTAAAAACAAATATTGAAAAGGGAAGTTCAATAGAATCGAGTGCCTATTCTCCACAATTTAATAAGATACCAGAGGTTATTTTAACAGAACAAAGAATGCCAGATATTAGCGGGCGGAAAAAAAAGTTTAGCCGTCTATTTAAAGATAATCCCTGGATAATGGCACGCCTGCAGTGGTCAACACATATACGCTGGGAAAAGGAAGATAAAGAAGAAGATACACAATGGTATACCCTGGAGAGATTGATAGACCGAAAACCAGACTATATTGCGGTTAATTCCCGCTACTACAACAGATTTATTGTCCGTCTTAAAAATGACTATCCTTCCCTATACAAATTTTTTAGCGATCTTTTAGAGGAAAACTATCCTTATCACATTGTATTTGACCGAGAATCTCCAAAGGTTCCAGGATGGATTTATCCTAAAACTATTGATTTTATTCAGAATAGAATGGTGATTTTTGCCAAAAATGATTTGACCTATAACGAATAACCTACTGTGCGATCTCCAAATTCCATAGAGCATCAATCCCACTACCCACATAGTCTGAGGATTGGTGCAGCTCAATCCATTGTGCAAGAGCACTGGACACATAACTAGATGGTTTACCTAACTCAGCCAAGGTCTCAGCTGCTGAGGCCCGTACACCAGACTCCTCATCTTTTAGGCACCCCAGCAAAGCAGTGATCACAACTTGAGAAGAATTACCCAACTGGCTTAAGGCTTTAATAGTGGCACAACGTACATCAGAATCTTGATCCTCTAGCTGTGGTAGTAGGGCACTGACAACTGTTTCAGAAAGGTTCCCTAATTGACCATTACCAAAAATTATGTATGGGTTTAAAGCCCCGTCCTTCTAGGACGGCTTTTCTGAGATATGTCCTGATAGTTTTCGCTAAATGTGGTACTCTAAAAGAGTAACGGAAAGGGTCGATATCCGATGATCATATTAGAGTTTAAAGCTAAAGGCAAAAAGTCCCAGTATCAAGCCATTGATGAAGCTATCCGGACAGTTAGATTTATCCGAAACTCTTGCATTCGTCTATGGATGGATAATAAAGGGACGGGAAAATACGACCTTAGCAAATATTGCAAAATATTAGCTAAACAGTTCCCATTTGCTAATGAATTAAACTCTACCGCTCGACAAGCTGCTGCTGAAAGAGCATGGTCATCGATTGGCCGTTTCTATGACAACTGCAAGAAGAAGGTACCTGGTAAAAAGGGTTTTCCTAAATTCCAAAAACGTGGCAGGTCAGTCGAATACAAACAATCAGGCTGGAAATTATCCCCTGATAAAAAGTCAATCACCTTCACTGACAAGAAAGGAATTGGGAAACTCAAGCTCAAAGGTACATGGGACTTGTGGCGCGAGACCGCGAAGCAAATCAAGAGGGTTAGGATAGTCCGTCGAGCCGATGGATACTATGTCCAGTTCTGTGTTTCAGTTGACATAGCGGAAGAACTGGAGCCAACTGGGAGCGCTATTGGATTAGACGTCGGACTAAAGGACTTCTATACTGATTCCGTTGGGAACGCTGAACCTAACCCCCGGTTTTATCGGACTGGAGAAAAGCGTCTAAAATTTTATCAACGTCGGGTTTCCCGAAAAAAGAAAGGCTCTGCTAACCGTAAGAAAGCTATTAATAAACTAGGTAGAACACACCTCAAAATAAGTAGGCAGCGTGAGGAACATGCCAAGAGACTGGCACGTTGCGTAATCCGGTCTAACGATCTGGTCGCTTATGAAGATTTGAGGGTCAAAAATCTGGTCAAAAACCATTGTCTTGCCAAGTCAATTAATGATGCAGGTTGGTATCAGTTTCGGAAATGGATGGAACAGTTTGGTATTAAGTTCGGGAAGGTAACTGTTGCAGTTAATCCTGCTTATACTAGCCAAAATTGTTCTAGGTGCGGTGAAGTAGTGAAAAAGTCTTTATCGACTAGAACCCATGTATGTAAGTGTGGTTGCAGGCTTGATAGAGATTATAATGCTGCAATCAACATCCTAAAAAGAGCCTTAAGTACTGTGGGGCACACAGGAACTTGGATCCTAGATCCGAACGCTTTGGGAGATTTGGCCTCTACTCTTCCTGGCTCTGGCCTGGTTGAGCAAGTCGAGTCTGTGAACAAAGAATCCCCGCGTCTTTAGACCGGGGAGTGTCAACTAACTGACCTAAAGCAGTAGCGGCGGCACAACGGAGATCAGAATCTTGATCTTTGAGGGATGTGACTAAACCACTGACTACGGTTTCACTACGCTGGTCTAATTTACCCAAGACCGAAGCACTCAAGCAGCGAACACGAGAATTTTGATCGTTTAGCCTTGTCAATAACGCACTCACAACGGTTTTACCAGGCTGCTTCAATTTGCCCAATGCCCAGATACTGGAGTAACGAACACGAGAATTTTTATCGTTTAACCGCATCAACAAGCTATTCACGACTAGCTCAGAAACCTGACCCAATTCACCTAATGCTAAAGCTGCTTCAGAACGAACCGTAGCATCGTCATCTTTTAGCCAGCTCAGCAGTGTATTTACTAAGCTTTCTGAAGTATTGTCTAATCTGAAAATAGCGCTTAGTGATAAGTTATGAATATTTTTTGGAAGACTATTGTGATGGAGAGTAGTCAGATAATAGTCAGGAGAATCTAATTTATTTAATCTATCACTAGTTAATATCTCACTGGCCTGGTGACGCACGGTATTATTATTATCTTCTAGCCCTGCCAAAAAGGTTTTGAGGACTGTCGGGTTTTGCCCTAATTGGTTTTGCCCTAATTGGTTTTGCCCTAATTCTACTTGGCTTTCCTGGGATTGTGTATCTTTCTGAGAGTTTGCTCTATCTTTGAATAGTTGTAAAAGGTCAAGTTTAATCTCAGTCTGATTCAAGTCGGAAAGGGTTTGAAAGACTTGCTGATGGAGTTGGTAACCAACTCGCCGTGAATCACTGGCTGCTAGGGTAACTAATGCTGCTAAAATTTCTTGCAGTAGGGAATTATCTGCTATCTTCAAGGGTTGAGGATTTTCGCTAATGCAAGTGGCAGCAAATAATAAATCCCGATGTAACCAAGACTCATACTCACTGTCGTGATTTAAAATTTCCTGAATTGCTTTCGCGGCTTTTTTTGGTTTAAGCTGAGCAATTAGTAGCAGCAACACGTCTTGCCAGTGGGAGTCATGGAGATAGTCTTGGATATGATTCAGGATAATCTCAAAATTTTCTTCATTATCGGCTTGATAGTTAATTTCTTGAGCACACAGATAGTCTTGAAATATTTTATGGATAAAGGCGTAACCATCCAACCCTTGTTGTGTTAAAATGCCAGTGCGATGCTCCTTTGGAGCCGCTACGCGAACGCTAATCAAATTAACCAACCGTTTTGCCTCTGCCTTGGCCTCGTATAACTGAATCTGTTTCAGGTTTTTAATTTCTCTACCAAACCAAGCAATCAGTTCATCTCGATTAATTACTATCCTACCTTCTTTCTCCGTTTTACTCTCCTGGGTATGCATCCAATACCCGAGACGTTCCATCAATCGTCTGCAATCATTCAATCCCAGATATTTCAGCTTCTGATTATTACTAATATCTGGACTAATATCTGGTTTATTATCCCAGGAGGTTAATAACAGGTCTACTGCCTGGTCATAAAGCTGATAGCGCTCCAAAGGCAATCGGAAATGATAGCGGTGAATTAGGGTAATAATTGTCAACAATAGGGGGTTTCGTGCCAGGCGTCTAATCTGCTGATGCTCATATAGCACTTTGCTCAGGCTTTCTTTAAGTCGTTGTGCTTCTCCTTTGTCTTGAATCTGACTATAGTACCAGCGCTGAATAAATTCCTCTATTTGACTGTCATCAAAGGACTGAATTTGATAGCGATAAAATTCTTCGTTCCTGTAAAACTCCCAGAGAAAATTTGAGTTATGGTAACTGGAATTATCGCAGGTTATAATTACCCAATTGTTAGGAAATTGCTGGATAAAATCATTAATTTTACCTACGACTTGCTCACCTTTGGCTGGTTCTGTGACTTGATCAAGCCCATCGAGCAAAATCAATGTTCGTCCATCCTCCAGCCAATGTTCAAAGAAACCTTTAGGCAGGGATTTAACCAATAGGGTTTTTTCAGCAAACTGCCGTGCATAGTCTAGAATACTGATATCTGAATACTCGACCCAATCCCGAATATCAATTAAAATCGGCAGCCAGTCAAGATCTGGCGCTAACCCCATTGCTTCTGGTTGCTTCTGGGCTAACATGACAGCAACATAATTCATCAAGGTAGTTTTACCTGAACCAGACGCACCCAGTAACATGACGTTTCGGGATTTAGCAGAATTAGCCTGCCAGGTTTTTACGGCTGATAAATATTGGGCAAGAGTTTTTTTAACCGTTTGCGTACGCAATGGTTGCCATTGCTTACCTGGTAATGCTACCTGAGGGTGAAAAGCCCGCGACTCTAGAGGATGTAACACTTCCACCTCAGGCATGACAAAAATTTGGTCAAGCTTAAGGGAATGGTTTCCATGCTGGGTCGCTACCAACATCCCAGCAAACTTAACATGATCAATCTTGTTGGAAATTTGCTGGAAATAGTTGTCCTTAGTTAGTTGAAATTGTAAATAACTGCTGGTTTTCTCAGTATAAGTCTTGACAAAGGTTTCCATCCAGGGAAGGATAAAACTATCTTGTGGTTGAGTGGGGGCATAGTTTGAGGCTACCTGCTTAAATTTCTCCACAAGCAAAGAGGTTAATGGTGCTTTGTTCTCCTCTTGGAGGGGTTTGTGTAATTCCTCCTGTACTTCCCTATCTTGGAAAAAGTCTTCCAGAAAAAACGCGATCGCATCAGGAGCAGAGTAATAGAAAAGGCGCTGCTCTGGTGCCAAAGGTTCTTCTCGCATTAGGGCAGCTTTGAGTCCTTGCTCTACTGCTTTGTGGATGTCGGCAGGAGTTAGCCTAGTTTTAATTTTTATCCCTAAAATAGGGGCAACAGATTTAGCAACAACAGAAGCAATTTCCCAGGTCATAGGGCAAGCTCCATTTTCCGTCAACAAACAATTATTATCCTAGTCTTTAGTAATAAGCTTGCTGCTTCTTACTTCTGTTACCCCTATTGCCCCTCTTGAAACACCCAATTTAGGTCATTTGCGAACAACCTGATCAACTCACGGCCATCCCTTATCCTTGCTCAGCTGTTGGCATCTTCAGTGGTCTTTAATCGCCAACCGGGTTTAACGACCTGATTTCTACTACGAGCAATCACCAAGCTATCGTTTGGCACATCCTTGGTAACCACAGAACCAGCTGCCACAGTGACATCCTCTCCTAAAGTTAGTGGTGCCACCAGAACACTATTGGAACCAGTCTTAGTGCGATCGCCTATCTGGGTTTTATGCTTTTTAACACCATCGTAATTGGCAGTAATCGTACCTGCGCCAATATTCACTCGGGACCCTAGGGTAGCATCTCCTAAATAAGATAGATGAGAGGCATTAGTGCGATCGCCTATCTGAGTATTTTTCAGTTCCACAAAATTTCCAATACGGCAGGATTCTCCTACTTGGGCATTACCCCGAAGATGGGAATACGGACCAATACGGGTGCCATCTTGAACCACAGAATCACTTACCACTGAATATAGCACGGTCACCTTGTCACCCAACTGGCTATTTTCAATCAGACTCCCTGGGCCAATCCTGCTACCAGCACCAATCACGGTCTTACCCCGCAAATGAGTTTGGGGCTCGATGGTGACATCAGGTTGCAATTGGACAGAGTCATCAATCGTGATACTGTTTGGGTTAATTAATGTCACCCCTGCCTTCATCCAGCTATCCTTAACCCGCTCTTGCAAAATCTGCTCAGCCATGGCCAGCTGTTTACGGTCATTAATCCCGAGAATTTCGTGGTAATCTTCCACATCCACTGCCATGACTGGATTAACCATGGTAACCGTATCCGTTAGGTAATACTCATTTTGGTCATTATCCGCAGAGAGTTTTGGTAGTACCAAAGCCAATTGAGACCAGTTGAAGCAGTAGACACCAGCATTGATGCGGTGATTTTGCTTTTGAGCATCAGTGCAATCCCGGTGTTCCACAATCTGTTGCAGCTGATTGTTACTATCACAGAAAACCCGTCCATAGCCTGTGGGATTTGGCACATGGGCAGTTAGGATCGTAGCGCCATTGTTATGGGCTTGATGGCTTTCTAAAAGTTGTTTAATCGTGTCGGGACGCAACAAGGGAACATCACCATTTAAGACCAGTAAGTCTCCGGTATCGTCTGCCAAGTAGGGCAACAGTTGCTGGACGGCATGACCAGTACCCAATTGCTCTTTCTGTTCAACGAATTCTACATTGGTGTAGGCGCTCAGACTTTCTTTTACCCGTTCACTCTGATAGCCACAAATCACTATCACTCTGGAGGGGTTAATAGAAACACAACTGTTGAGCACTCGCTCCACTAGAGTTTGTGAACCCAAACGGTGACAGACTTTGGGCAGGTCAGATTTCATGCGAGTTCCGCGTCCTGCCGCTAGAATTGCTACTGCAACCATAGATTAGCTTTTTGCTTCCATCTTTGCATCCCTATCATACTAAGACTTGAGCTGAGTTCAATGTCATAATTTGGCAGTTTTGTTAAAGATGCAGGAGAGAGAATTAATAATTTAGGAGAATAATGATGAATTTATTGGGATAATAAATAGGATTATTCCGGATTTAACTGTTATTAATTACTAATTAAGTCAAAAATTACGTTATTATGACTATAGGAGGGGAATAGGGAGTAGGGAGTAGGGAATCGGGAATCGGGAATCGGGAATCGGGAATCGGCAATAGCGACTGCATCGCTTAAACCCGTCTTGACTATTGCCTATTGCCTTTTGCCTGGCGTTGCGTCAGTCTTTGAATGAATAGGAGTAGAGTGGGCATCCTGCCCGCGCGGAAATAAGCATGAAACTGGCAAGATGCCAGTTCCACGGCTGATGCCCATTCCACGCAAGATGCCCATTCCACCTCACTCTTAAAATCACTCAATTATTAAGCAACACCTTTTGCCTTTTGCTACTCCCTACTCCCTACTCCCTACTCCCTGTTCCCTATTCCCTATTCCCTATTCCCTTTGCTCTCTCAACCAACGCTTTTTCCAATGGGAGGTTGCTTCAAGTAAAGAGTTTTGCTGCTCATGGCGGCGTCGGTGTAGAATGTCTGAGGCTGAGTCTGATAAATTAGGGTCTCGGTAAGGTACAGCGGCACGAGTTTGCAAATGTTCTTGCTCTCGGATTGATAAGCTAGGTAAATCAGCTTCAGTAAAGCTAGCGACAGTACCGGGTTGCCGATTTCCCACTTCAATGGTAGAGCCAATAGTAAACCCAGCTGTGATCAGAGCAATTCTAACCGCTGCAGCACAAGAGTAGGTCGCCAGTCTACCGGTGTATGAGCAACATTGGG
Source organism: Moorena sp. SIOASIH (assembly GCF_010671925.1). Taxonomy (GTDB): domain Bacteria; phylum Cyanobacteriota; class Cyanobacteriia; order Cyanobacteriales; family Coleofasciculaceae; genus Moorena. The sequence goes on from NZ_JAAHIH010000003.1 coordinate 418,562, forward strand.
CTAAGTGTTGAATAAATTCTAGGGTCCACAATTGGGGACAGTTGGGTGGGGAAAAGGGGTCAAGAAAGATAGCATCGGCTTGGAAGTTAGCTTGTTGCACCTGTTGGATAGTCTCTCTGGCATCACCGAGATAGAGTTGAGCTTGCAATTGCTGGGTTTGAACCAGTCCAGTGGTTGCCAGAGCCTCTAATAGTTGGGGGATAGCATTGGGAAAGTGATTAAGCCAACCCTGAGCGATCGCAGCTTCTGGTACGCTAGAGTCTAACTCTAGGGCAACTAGTTGGACATGGCAGTGGGGATTGTGTGTCCAAATTTCCGCTAGGGCAGCAGCTGTGTTGTAACCTAGACCATAACAGATATCTAATAACCGTAGCACTGGCTGTTGGGCTTTTTCAGCTAGTTGGCAGGGTTTGACAAACTTCAGCTGGGCTTCTTCTATGGCACCTTGTCGGCTGTGATAGGATTCACCAATTTCTGAACAAAAGAAGGTGAATGAGCCATCAGCAGTGATTTCCGGTGTGAATACCTTGTTATTGGGCATTAGGGAGTAGGGAGTAGGGAGTAGGGAGTAGGGGTAACAGGGAACAGTTAATGTAGGGTGGGCAGTGCATCAGACAGATTCACCTTGCTTGCCAATCGGGTTGGTAGGCACTGCCCACCATCGGATTAATCACAATGGTGCAGGTCTGAGTCTAACCCCTTCTTCACCTAGAGCCTAGAGCCCTTATGCCTAGAGCCTTCTTGAATTTATAATAATTGGCGTTGCTGAATTAAGGTATAATTTAAATAATTACACAGAGAAGGATCTGGAACATCCCAAAATTTAAGATAGTGAATTACTAGTCGAATTGAATGTCGCCACATTTCCTCCGATTTGGAGTAGCAAAGACTTTTTCGCTTGATAGACTATTTGGTTCCTGATCTTAACTAAGCTGTTGTGCATTTAAAATGCACAACAGCTTATTACTTACGACTCAAAGGCCGAGGTCTAAACTTCGGTAGTGGTAAACAAGTAGCTAAACCACTACATCTTTACCACTACCTAAACTTGTTACCTCGTCCAAACGTTATTCGCGTATAATGTTCCTATCCCAGCCCACTGTATTTGATTTTGATTAATCAGAGTACCTATGTAAACTCGATCATCTGGGAAGTTAACTCGTATTACATCTGGGTCACTACAGATCACAACACCACGCCCATTTGGACGAGTACCCATAGTGATCGTAACCTGCATATCCTCCACTGTGATCTCAGATTGACCCCATGTTCCTGCTATACTCATCATTTACCTCTTGCTGTAATTAATTTCAATTAACACATTTATAATGTCAAATCTAACTCTGGCTTGACATTACCCTTGAGGGTACCTTTGATGTTAAGAATAATTACTGACATTAATCGGCATTGCATACTAGGATTGACTTGGGTTCATTATCTGGCGAGAAATTTGATGCTATTACTCCCGGGAGCGCAACTCCTAAAATCAGACCCTGATTCAGCAACGCCTAATAATTAATGGCAAAATCCCCCAAGCTACCAAAACCCTAGTCTATGAAACATCCTTTTCAAACACCCCACAGCGGATATCACTGGGACGGTAAGAGCGGACGCTTTTTTGAAGGTTGGTACTATCGGGTGACGTTACCGAGTTGTGGTCAGACGTTTGGGTTTATGTATTCCATTGAAGACCCCATCGGTGGTCAACCCTATAGTGGTGGTTCAGCCCAAATTCTAGGCCCTGATGATCAGTATATGTGTCGTACCTTCCCCCATCCGGAACAGTTTTGGGGGTCATCGGAATCCTTAGGTCTAGGACATTGGGGTAAAACTAAATTACAAATTACTCCTCAATACCTTGACCCGGATAAATTTGAGTATCAAATCAAGGAAGGATATCAGGCTACAGCTACCTGGAATCAAGGGTTTATTCGGGACCCAGCCAGCGGAAACTATTGTGATTGGCGCTATGAAATTAAACCGATTTATGGCTGGGGAGATCAGGGAAAACCCCAGCAATCAACCGCTGGCTGGCTTTCGTTTTTACAGATATTTGAACCAGGATGGCAAATCTTGATGGCCCACGGTTTAGCCACTGGCTGGATTGATTGGAATGGTAAGCTCTATGATTTTACCAATGTCCCCGCCTATGGGGAAAAAAATTGGGGTCGTGCTTTTCCTAAGAAGTGGTTTTGGCTTAATTGTAATAGTTTTACCGATCAACCAGACCTAGCTTTAACTGCTGGTGGTGGTAGACGGGAAGTAGTAGGGTTGGCAGAAGCAGCTGCATTGATTGGCATTCACTACGAAGGTAAATTTTATGAATTCGTCCCCTGGAATTCAGAAGTAAGCTGGCAGATTGAGCCTTGGGGAAATTGGCAGATGCAAGGACGCAATGGGGAGTATGAAGTAGAGTTAACTGGCACAACTGACTATCCTGGTACACTTCTACTAGCTCCGACGAAACAGGGGTTAGATTTCATTTGCCGAGATACTATGCAAGGTCACCTGAGGTTGGAACTTAAACAAAGACGTGGAGAAAACGTTGAACCGATCTTGATAGCTGAAAGTAATTTATGTGGATTAGAAGTTGGTGGTGATTCTTGGCAAAAATCCTGGAATTCTTCTGCTAAATTTCCTTGGGTTTTTTGATATAGCACTAAGCATTCAGATGTTTGACATTGTCTTGATGCAGTCGCTCATGGGGGAAACCACGGCAGTCGCTGGGGGAACGGCAGTCGCTCATGGGGGGAACCCCCAAGACCGCGCTGCCTCCCCTGTTCCCTTGCTGCATCGCTCCTAAACTCCGAAACTTAGTCATAGCTGAGTTCTGAGTTCTGAGTTCTGAGTTCTGAGTTCTGAGTTCTGACTTGGGCGTAGCGCTATATGGCGCTACGCCCAAGGCAAGAGAGAAAAGGCATGCATGCTAAAGGCAGAAGGCAGAAGGAAATGCCTACGCAAAAACTAAAATCCCCAGAAACATCACGCCAAATATAGCGGTTTTCAATTAGGTGAGGTACATGTTTTGAGGGAGTAGGGAGCCTCGGAGCAGGGAGCCTCGGAGCAGTGAAGTCAGAAGACGTAAGAGCTAAGAGGGTAAAAATCCTGTGTACCTCATTAGACTAAAAACCGCTATATAAGCTGTTGCGGCACGAAATACCACACTTTTAGGATAATTTAAGATGCGTTTACCCTCCATAGATATTGTCAATGATTTTCATTTCATATATTTTATTTTTTGATGTATTTTACCTGAATAAATTACCAAAACAATCTAGGCTTATGATAACTTTTAAAAGCAGTTAAACAAGCTCTACCAAACTGGCTATATAAAACTGTAATGATTTTTTATAAATCACAATAACCATCCAAATTAGTGGGTATTTCAGCAGTTTTAAACAGCCTAGGTTCGGGAGAGCGGTCAAACAAAACTAACAATAAATTATGAATTTGTTTTGTTCACTAAAAAAGTCGCTTCTCGGCGCTTTTTTTGTTCTTCTTTTCGTGGCTGGTAGCTTCTTAGGGTCTGTCGCTCCAGCTGTTGCAGTCGGTGACTGCAACCCAACCTGCCCTCATGCTTGGGGTGAAAATGACAGAAAGGGCGAAATTGGGGATATCTTCAAATATGATAACCCCTACAATGGTGATACGGAATACTTCAAGTTAGTCAACCTCGGTTCAGACGGGCGTTACTGGTATTTCCCAACTGACAAAACCAATAACGGATATTGGGAGTATTTGGATCTTCATGCTTGGGGTGAAAATGACAGAAAAGGCAAAATTGGGCAGATCTTCAAGTATGATAACCCCTACAATGGTGATACGGAATACTTCAAGTTAGTCAACCTCGGTTCAGACGAGCGTTACTGGTATTTCCCAACTGACAAAACCAATAACGGATATTGGGAGTATTTGGGTCCTCATGCTTGGGGTGAAAATGACAGAAAGGGTGAAATTGGGCAGAGCTTCAAGTATGATAACCCCTACAATGGTGATACGGAATACTTCAAGTTAGTCAACCTCGGTTCAGACGGGCGTTACTGGTATTTTCCAACTGACAAAACCAATAACGGATATTGGGATTATTTAGGAACTGAAGAGGCCTGTTTTTACGGCCAGTATAGTGCCTAGGAATAGTGTGATTGACACAATGGTTTCGATTGAAACAATTTAAGGGATTGACCAAGTGTGTTACCTCGCTCTTAAGATTGCTTAATTGAACTCCTTCGTAGCATAAAACACTATCAAAAGGTTAACTACTTTCTGGTAGTGGCTCTAACAAAATAGTATCATTTGGTTGGTAAACCTAAGTCTGGATGGTCATTTACAGGCTTAGGTTTATAACATTACTATGTATTCGAATAAGTGGGGCTTGCTGATTAACTCTTGCCTCTTGCCTCTTGCCTTTTGCCTTTCCCTAAGGGATTCTGTTCACAACTCAAATAGAAATGCTATATCAACCCAAAGACCGCAGAAAATTCCCTAATCCTACACCAATAAACGTAGCTACTGCATAACCGAGAGTACCGCAAAGAATAGCAGGAGTAACCAGTTTATCCCACTGCCGTGCTGTAGCCATAGCCGCTGCTGTAGTTGGCCCACCCATATTAGCATTCGACGCAATTACTAATTCAGCTAAATCCAAACCCAGCAATCTCCCAACTCCCAGTAGCACTAGCAAATGGATGGCGAGAATTAATCCAGCAAAGATAAACAGAACTGATCCCACTCGCAGCACTATTTCCACATTAGCGCTGGCTCCAATTACAGCAAAAAATATCTGCATCAGCAGATAGCCAATTTTTTCTGCTGCGGTTATCCTACCTAAATAACTTGGAAATACTGTCGCTAGCATCACAATTAAAACCGTTACCACCAGAATTCCCCCTTTGTTGAAGCCCAAGCAGCTAGCGAGACCATAACCTACAGCACAAGTGGTCATACTAATGGCTAATGCCAAAGTGATATCGATAACAGAGAGTCCTTGTCGAGACTGGGAATCAAAGACACTAAACTGGCTAGAATTAGTATTCTCATGGGAACGTTGGTTAGGGAAAATTCCCCGTAGCCACTTCATTGAAGGTAAAGCAAACAGCACTAAAAAGTACAAGGTCATAACTAAATTATCTGCTGCTACCCCGGCACTGAGTAAATCTCCTGCTCGTAACCCAGTGCTTTCAGCTGTTGCCGCAAAATTAACAGAACCACCAATATAGGTAGCACAAAAAATTGCTGCCAACTTCCAACCTTCTTCTCCTAAAGGAATGAGATAGTAAGCCACTACTGTTCCTAGGATTGTTCCCACTGCACCAATGACATAGGCAATTAAGGTAGACCCAGCCTCCCACACAATCCGAAACAAGTCAGCTTGGAATAGTAGCAAAGGAATAGCTAAAGGAACTAAGTAATACCAGACCACCCCATAGGTGGGAGCATCCGGTGGAATAATCCTCAGATTAGATAGGATGAAGGTTACCAAAATGGTGACAACAGCCCCAGATAGTTTAGCTCCCCAAGGAGTACGTTCTGCCCACAATCCAATCGTTGCTGCTGACAGCAGCACAGCCCATAGAGCGAAATCTTGATTAGGATTTATCAGAGAGGTTGCCATGTTTTTTAGGAATGCTTATCTAAAAGCTTTTCCAATAAACTTTCCGATGCCCAAAACGATGTATTTTTAAGATTATCGACAACAACAGGTAAATTGATAAGTTTCATAGTAGCTGCCCGGTCTAAAATCCCCAAAATACCTGTGATAGTTAATCCTCGTTCCCTTGCTATGCGCCGTGCCTTCATATCATCTAGCAAAATTAAATCTGCTGTGAGTTCTTGAGCTAAAAGAATAGCTGCCAGTTCTCCGGGGTCTAGTAAATCTAGAACTGAATCGGAAGATAGGCTAACGGGTCTAATTTTCAGCCAAGGGGGTGGGGTGGCAATCCAAGTTTGCACAGGTGGTGGGGCAGCCACATCTGATAGCTCATCATACACTGCTTGGGGAATAATGATTTGCCCAAACAGTTGGGGTAGCAGGTTAATCTGCCCAATCAGGATTAGGTAGTTAATCGGGGAAGTATTAGAAACAACGATCATCCAGGGTTGGCAAATAGATTGTCGAGGGTTTGGCTATCTTGGTCTAGGTCAGCTTCCGTGTAGGGAAGGTAAGCTTTTTCCTCCTTGAGGAATTGGTAGGTTTCCCAGCGAGAAGAGAAGTTAAGGATTCTGCGGACTTGGGCAGCGCCAAGCTGACCTTGACGATAGCGATCAGCCACGATCAGTTCAAGGATTCTGCGGGAGAGGTCACCTACTTGGAGTTGACTAGCGATTTCATCGGGGAGTTGGATGGTAATTTCCATAGGGGTGATCCGAGTCTGTCCATAGATGCAGTGTAACTCCAAAGTTAGGGAGCAGGGAGCAGGGAGTAGGGAGTAGGGAAGAGAGAATAGGGAACTTCAGATCAGGAAAAAAATCCTGTGTACCTCATAGCTATGAGAACCGCTATATAAATAGGTTATAAACAATAGTGCTAATTTATCACAACATTAAAAACTCTTTCGAGCTCTTTCCTACTCCCTACTCCCTGCTCCCTACTCCCTGCTCCCTGTTCCCTTTCTCCCAATCACTCAAACTGCCAAATCTTAATAGTATTATCTTGAGAACTACTAGCAATGGTAGCACCATCATGGCTAATAGCAACAGTAGTAACAGCGCTTAAATGATCAGTGAGAGTATAGAGCAATTCACCACTACCAGGATGCCAGATTTTAACAGTCTTATCGGCGCTACCACTGATTAAGGTATTACCTTGAGGGCTAATGGCAATAGATTTAACAGCATGCCCATGTCCGGTCAGAGTAAGCAACGGTTTCTTTGGTATTTGTAAATACCGATCCCTCTTGAGCAACCAAATCTTAATCGTTTTATCAGCACTGCCACTAATTAAGATTTGACCACTAGGGCTAAAGGTGAGTGACTCCACCGATGCCGAATGTCCAGTAATCGTTGCGCTCAGCTTACCGGTTGCTAAATTCCAAAGCTTAATGGTTTTGTCAGCACTACCACTAGCTAGCAGTTGTCCATCTTTACTAATAGCTACAGCATTAACTGTTCCTAAATGGCCAAACAGAGTTGTCTGTAATGATGCCTTTTTCAGCATCCAAAGCTTAATAGTCTGATCCGCACTACCGCTAGCTAGTAATTGCCCATTCTGACTAATTGCCAGACACTTCACCCAAGCAGAATGTCCACAAAGGGTATGGATTAAATTTCCGGTATCCCCATGCCATAGTTTAATGGTATGGTCCCAACTGCTACTAGCGATAATTTCTCCATCTGGACTAAACCCAACCGCCTCAATCACATTTAAATGTCCTGAAAGTTTGGCGACAACTGTTTTAGCTTGCCAGTTAAAAATCGTGATAGTTTTATCTGTACTACCACTAGCTAGAGTTTGTCCATTCGGGCTAAACGCGATAGAATTAATTCCACTGGACTCTTCAGAAAAGGTATGTACACATTTCCAAGTAGGAGTCTCAAACTTAGGGGGAACTTTTGTAGATAAAGACGTTACTGGTATAGCAGCGAAATTCTCATGTAAACCCAGTGCTCCGAGGACTTGAGTAGCTGATTGGTAGCGTTGGTTTGGTAAATTCTCTACCATTTTGTTCAGGATGCGAGTAAGCTGATCACTGACAGGTTGCCTGAGGTAATCGACCCAAACCCACTTCCCTTCCAGACTATTAAACATATCAAAGGGGTGAACATTGGTAAGCAGATGAATACAGGTAACCCCTAAACTGTACAAATCGCTGGTTGCGATCGCTTTTCCCATCAACTGTTCCGAAGCCGTGTAAGCCGCAGAGCCAATCATTGTTCCCGTTCGTGCTAGCACAGTTTTTGTAGTCAGCTTAGCAGCACTGAAATCCACCAGAAACAGTTCGCTCCCCCTTCCTCCCCAAGAATAAAACCTCTTCCTGGTTTTTTGTGTTGGTAAGTGGGATAAAGACGACTCAGCAGGAGGGCGACGAATGATATTGTGGGGATTGATATCCCGATGAATTACCTGATGACTATGGATAAAGCGCAGCACTGGCAGCAATTCAATCAGGACTTGCCGAACCTGGTTTTCCCTAAAGGTCCCCTCTGTTTCCAGTTCTGTGGCTAAGCTTTCCCCCTCGATATACCTGTGGACTAGAGCAGGTTCTCCTGCGATACCTAATTGATGATCTGCCTCAAAATAGGCCAGAAGTTCGGGAATCTGAGGATGTTGTCCCAGCACTTGCAGCCTAATAGCTTCTTGACGGAAGGATTCAGCCGCTTTCTGAGCATTGTTAGTATCCTGATGTTGTAACGATAACTGTTTGATGATACACTTACTCTTGCTATCATCTGCCTCATCCACCCCCAGAAACGTGCGCCCCATACCACCAATACTAATCAGCCTCAGAGCACGGAAGCGTCCGCCCAATCGTAATCTATTTCCACAATAGGCACAAAACCTGGCCTGATCGGGATTTTGGGGATTTTGGCATTTAGGATTAAGACAGTAGCTCATGATTAGGGGTAGTCAAGTCGAAGGGTTAGCAAGTATACAAGTTAGCCCGTTGACAGATTTGTTGAAAGTTTTCCCCAAGTTTTCCCCATTGTTAATTCAAGCGAACCATCCAAGAAACGTCACCTGTCAGTGGTCAGCCGTCAGCAGCTGTCAGCGGTCAGTGGTCAGCCATCAGCAGCTGTCAGCGGTCAGTGGTCAGCCGTCAGCAGCTGTCAGCGGTCAGTGGTCAGCCGTCAGCAGCTGTCAGCGGTCAGTGGTCAGCCGTCAGCAGCTGTCAGCGGTCAGTGGTCAGCCGTCAGCTTAACAGAAACCTTCCACAAGCCAACCTTGGCCAAAAGGCCACGCTACGCGAACAACCTTCCACAAGCCAACCTTGGCCAAAAGGCCACGCTACGCGAACAACCTTCCACAACCCTCCCTTGGCCAAAAGGCCACGCTACGCGAACAACCTTCTTCCTCCACAACCCTCCCTTGGCCAAAAGGCCACGCTACGCGAACAACATTCAACCTTCAACAAACCCACCTTCAACAAACCCACCTTCAACCTTCAACCTTCAACCTTCAACCTTCAACCTTAAACAAACCAACCTTCAACCTTCAACCTTCAACCTTCAACCTTCCACAACCCTCCCTTCAACCTTCCAAATGACGCACCCCCAACCCAAAGGCTTTTACACACTACCAAAGGTTGGGATAGGACTACCATTCTCACGAGAGAAGCTCGGTAGATCAACCCGGGTGATATTGCGGCTTCTGACCGCTAGTCGGTAACTGACACTCTGGAGTTCAGCGTGGAGTTGTCGGTTTTCTCGCTGTAACATGGTCACCTTCTCCTTAACTGGTGCCATCCGTTCCGAAAACTTCTGGTGATAAATTTTTGGTAGCTCTTGTACAACTTGTTCTAGCTGACGAGAGCGTTCGGTTAATTCTTCCACATTATCCCGCAATTGCTTTATTTCCGTGTCACGGGTGGCAATTTGCTGTTGATAAAATTCCACCTGCTGCTCCACATCGTGCAACTGTTCTCGCAAGACCACCATCTGAGCCTTATGGCGCTCAGAAACCTCTTGGGGAGGTTTGAAATTAGCATTACCCTTCACCAACCGGAATAGTTCTTGAGACAGCTGCTGCACTAACTGGTCTCTAAGCTGCAACTCTTCCCGCAAGCGAGATACTTCCGTTTGCAGAGCTGATCTCGATAGGGTTTCAATCTGCCTCACCATGGCTTACCACTCCAAGTAAATATACAATTTCCAATAGTAGATGGCGACCGGGGGTGTCGATCACTGATCACAAAATATACCGTTGCAGCTAATTTACCATCCAAACCCAGCAATTGACCATTCAAAACTCTTGTAGGGTGGGCAAATTGACTCGAATCGGTGAGGATTTGGTCAGAATGTATGGTATTTGCCCACCCTACCCCTCCTGTTCCTCTTGTAGGGTGGGCAAATTGACTCGAATCGGTGAGGATTTGGTCAGAATGTATGGTATTTGCCCACCCTACCCCGATTCCCGATTCCCGATTCCCGATTCCCTGTTCCCGATTCCCGATTCCCGATTCCCGATTCCCGATTCCCTGTTCCCTGTTCCCTGTTCCCTGTTCCCTGTTCCCTTTCCAGTGCAATTGTTGTTAATAATTGTTTCTTATACGGTGCGAGTAAGTAATTCTAGGTTTAACCTGCTTTAGCATTTGTATATTAATGAAGCCCAAAGGATTCCCCAAAAAAAGTCTTTTGTAGGGTGGGCAAATCGACAGTATTCCTGATCTAATGGTCAGATTCACAGAATTTGCCCACCCTACGCCTTGTAGCAAATGCACAGGATAACGGTACTGATGGTCAGATTCACAGAATTTGCCCACCCTACGCCTGATATTGTTTTCTTCAAGGGTACAGGGGATGTAAGCATTCAGCCGTCAGCTAATGCGCTACGCGATCGCATTGCGAACAGCTATCAGGTGATGGGGGGATGCGTCAACGTTCGACGCCTGTTTACGGCACGGTCGGGATAGTTTGACACTCCCCGCCCGCTTATGGACGGGGATTCTTGATTCAACGAGATGACTTGTTCAACCAGGCCGGAGCCAGGAAAAATAGAGGTCTCCTCTCCCCAAGCGTAGAGGGTCTATGACCCAGGTTTCGGTGTGCCCCACCGTACCTTGTCTTGATGCAAAGCGCGAGTGGGGGAAACCCCCGTGAGGCCACTGCATCGCTTTTTTTTTATATAGATAGATAGATACTTTTTTAATCTAATTTTTTTCATAGACGTAAAGAGTCGTTAGACCAAATTACGCAATATGCATCTGATACATATTTTTTACGTTGCCTACTTATTTTTAGATAGTATTTATCTAGCTTTTTAGTTTTTTATTTATAATATAATCATAACACGATCTGTGAAAACTGTCAAGTTTTAGCTGAAAAATAAAGCCGTCCTATAAGGACGGGGCTTTAAACCCAATTTTTTCGGTAAAACGAGCAGGGATTTTAAAGCAGCCGTACCAGCACCCCCCAGCTTATTTACTACCTGCCATTGATTAGCTGACGGCTGACAGCTGATAGCAGAATACAAACCTAAGAAAAAGGAACTAGCTATGCGCACAACTCATACCTATAAACCGAAATATTCTCACTCTACCTCGTGGTCAGATGAACAAAAAAAGAAAGACTCCAGACGGAAAGGTTATCGAGAAATATTGGAAGCAGAGGAAAGGGAGTGGAACGCCGAAGAGGCGGTCGGGGAATGGGGAAGTATCAGTGCTAAGGTGATGCGCACCTTAGAATCAGGAGTAACCCAACCGGAAAGGGGACGGAGAGAGATGGGGCGGCAAGGCAAGTTTTCGTTTGGACAGCCTGGTGTTAGAAGCAGGCTTGGTGCGAATCACGGTGGGCATCAGGTAGTGCAGCCTAAAAGGATTATGGTGCAGCGGAGAGCACAACCGTTGGCGGGGGATACGGTGATAACTGGCGAAAGCATGAGGGCATCGAGGAGTGATAATCAAAACAAAACTGGCTTGCCTGATCGCCTCAAAGCAGGCATAGAAAACCTCTCGGGTTACTCGATGGATGATGTGAGGGTGCATTACAACTCGGAGAAACCGGCACAGTTGGAGGCACTAGCATATACACAGGGAACGGATATTCATGTGGCATCGGGCCAGGAGAAGCATTTGGCCCATGAGGCGTGGCATGTGGTTCAGCAGAAGCAGGGGAGGGTTAAGCCGACCTCCCAGTGGAATGGTTTAGAGAAAGTGAATGTGGATGCGGGGTTGGAGAAGGAAGCAGATGTGAAGGGACGAGAGGTATTGAGGAAAGAACGGAGGGTACCCGTCCCGAGCAGCATAATATATAGGATGTTCGAGTCGAAGGCCACCCCTCCGAGGGAAAAGCAGCCGATGAGGCAGTTTTACCCGGAAGTGACCCAAAAAATGCCAACAGAAAGTTCTGGTAACCCAACAACTATTCAATTTAATCAAACTACTAATGATTTATTCAAAGAAAATTTTACGAACTATAGTGGTGGAAAGGAAACTGATAAGACATTCCACATACTGAACCATGACAAAAGTACAGTCTGGACGGTCGGAAAATCTGGGATAAAAGATGAATACAATGCACTGAAAAAACTATCCGATAATGGATGTAATACAGTGTTGAAAGGTGATTTGGTGCCATGTAATATCAATATGCGAGGGCAAGACCCCAGTCAAGGGTTTGCCTATCCGATGAAATGGATAAGCAATGGTTTGTCGTCCAATTCAAACCAACCGGATTTCCTAAAAGCCCTAACAAGGTTGAACAGCAACCATAATACGTTAAATTCACTAGAAGAATTCCAAAAATTCGCAAAAAAAGAAGCTGTACAAGATTTCCAGGCAATTCTAGATCAATCCACCGGAATAATCTACGCCAATGATCCAAGAGGCATTATGTCGGCCAACCCCAAGGCACCGATGGTCCGGACATTAGATTTATGGAGTCAGCATATCAATCAAACCAAGCCTATGGAGCCTATGGTCGGACAGGATCTCTCATTCATGAATATAGATTGGGATAAGGAGTTCAAGAGGAAAGCAATGGAGGGAAAGGTGTGGGAAATCAGTCTAAAAAATGTCCCAAAGTTCATGGATCAATCCCTGAAGGAAAGTCGGGAAAAAGGAGAGAATTTTCCGATGCAATATCAATCCCAAAACTGGGATATAGTACACATAAACGAGACAGAAAATCTGGTTTATCTGGGACCGGTTTTAGAAAACAAAAAAAGCGAAAGTTTTGGAGTTTTGGGTATAGTGCGATCGCTCTTGTAGTGCGATCGCTCTTGTAGGGTGCGTTAATGAAATGTAACGCACCATCTATCTGCAAATTGAAACCAAACCATTATTAACTAATACCACGGTAACTAATACCACGGTGCGTTACGGCTTAAAATTATGTAATATCATCTATTTTTATCAACGAATACTACGGTGCGTTACGGCTCAAAATCTTGTCATAACATCGTGTCTTATTACCAAACTGCCCTTAGCACCCTACAAAATCCCTACATACAAAATTTCCAAATTATCTTCATTATATATAGCAATTCCTTTATCATTTGTCAAATCAGTAAAATCTGGAATCGTTGCTGGGCAAGGGTTATAGCCTTCGCTTTGGCCAATATATTTCACGAAATCCCTACAAAATTAAAAAATTCTATTCATCCCAAATCCCCTGTGGTTTTTCTTTCCTTCCATCCTTTCCCCAATCCCTTGGATAAATTCCCTGAGCGATAAACCGATGAATACTGGAATACTGCCAATCTTGAGGATGTTTACATAACCGATGTCTCACCGGATTATCATGAATATAATCACAATGGTGAGCAAAATCCCGTTCATTACGGATTAAATGTTCCCAACAACGACGTTGCCAAAGATTGCTTTCCCTTCGCTTTTGTCGTGACCGATAAACCGCTCGATTAATCCCTAATTCTTGTGCATAATGTTTGGTAACATAAGTTTTTATTAATCGCAATCTCACCGAAAAATCCGGATCATCAGGGGGTAAAGTCCACAAACCATGAAAATGGTCTGGTAACAAAACAAATGCCTCAATGGAAAAAGGATATTTTTCCCTTACCTTAGCGATCGCTTCTCTGAGAGCCTTTTTGCCAATGTCACTACAGAGCCAAGGTACTCTTTGATAAGTGACTTGAGTGATAAAATATGTACCACCGGAAACATGAGGTCTTCTATAATTGGGCATTAGGATCTGCTATATGCTCACATTTATAGTATTCCCAGCTCTCGTAGGGTGCGAAGCATGAAATGTAACGCACCATCTGTATGGTGATCTTCGGTGCGTTACGCTACCGCACTTCACACCCAAGCTCGTGCGATCGCCTATGTTGTTGGTTGAAATTTTGTGTTGATGCTAGCTTAACTCATTTTGGTGCGATCGCTATTGTAGGGTGCGAAGCCTGAAATGTAACGCACCATCAATATACAAATTGAAACCAAACCATTCTTAACCAATCCCACGGTGCGTTACGGCTTCAAGGCTTTGTTATATCAAATAATATTATCACCAAAAACGCCCTTAGCACCCTACAAAATTACCAAATATTATTCATTATAATATATCCAAATTGAAACCTATTAAATAATCCCATTTGCACCTTGCGCATCGGCGCACGCTAAGCGAACGAGCACAATTCAAGCATTATGCTGATAGGGCGATCGCCTCTTGTAGGGTGGGCAAATAGACATGATTCCTAATTAAATTGCCAAACTATCATAATTTGCACACCCTACCCTACCGAATGCGATCGCCCTATAGTTTAAAATAAGGGAAAAACCACCTAAATCAATTGGAGAAACCCCTTGGCAACCCTTACCGACATTGGCAAACTGATCAGTACTGATGCCAATAGTAATCGTCCAGTCATTGCAGGAACTCGAACCTCTGTGCGCCGAATTGCTGGTCTATATAATCAAGGTAACAACGCTGAAGAAATAGCGAGACGATTAAATCACCTAACAATCACTCAAATTTATGCCGCATTAACTTATTATCATGCTAACCGTCAGGAAATAGACGAAGATATCGCAGCCGAACAAACCGCCTATGAAGAACTGGCCAAACAACATTATCAGGCCACCAAACCCTAAACATGACACAGATTCGCCTTTATTTAGATGAAGATACTATGGATAGCGATCTGATCATGGCCTTGCGTCTTCGCAACGTGAATGTTGTCTCGACAGGGGAAGCTCAAATGTTGTCCCGTAGCGATGAAGAACAATTACAATGGGCCTATGACCATCAGCGTGTTATTTATAGCTTTAATGCCCGAGACTTTTATAGAATTCATACTAATTTTATCGAGAAAAGACAAGAGCATTCAGGGATTATTTTAGGGTTTCAAAACTATTCTATTGGTGAGCAAATGCGGCGGATTTTAAGGATAATTGCCACTAAATCAGCAGAAGAAATGAAAAATCAAGTAGAATTTTTAAGTGCTTGGGGAGAATAATAGCGTAAGCTTTACCCCAGACACCCTACAAGAGCGTACGCTCTTGTAGGGTGGGCAAATTGACATGATCACTGAGCTTATAGACAAAGTCAGATTATTTACCCACCCTACCCCACTTAAAGATTTTATTCCTTAATTTTTAATTTTTAATTTTGAACTTTGAATTGAAGTGCGTACGCTCTTGTAGGGTGCGAAGCCTGAAATGTAACGCACCATCAATATACAAATTGAAACCAAAGCATTCTCAACCAATACAACGGTGCGTTACGGCTTCAACGCTTTGTTATATCAAATAATATTATCACAAAAAACGCATAACGCACCCTACAAAATTACCAAATATTATTCATAATATATCCAAATTTAAACCTATTAAATTATACCATTTGCGCCGAGGCGCACGCTAAGCGAACGAGCAAAATTTTAAGCATTATGCTGATAGCTGACCTCTGACCGCTGACCGCTGATAACTCACCTTTATTTCAATTACCCCTCCACAGAAAAAATTATAAAAACCCTTGACAAAATATTTTATAATAATTATGATTATATTTGTCAATCTAAAAACAATAATTCGACTATGCCTCAAAACTCTCAGCCAAATTCAAACGATAATTCAAACGGATTCGTTGTTCCGTACATTTTGAAGGGGTCTCGCGAGCAAATAACCCATACCGTGTATATCCTTAATGGCCTGGGCTACGCTCAACTAACTGAATGGGGTCCTCTTCAGCCCACTGGAATTCCAGGGCAATATATTACGATTATGATGAGATATTGGATTTGGCGTTAAGACCTTAAATTTCAGGGGGGGTTTCCCCCCCTGGACAAAGCATCCGATCAGAATCGGATAGGTGATAAAATTGAGTGCATAAGCGAAAATTCCTAGCCGTGGAAAGTATTTCTGCGGCTATTTTTTTTGGGGTTATGAGGTTGAAGGTTATGAGGTTGAAGGTTATGAGGTTGAAGGTTATGAGGTTGAAGGTTATGAGGTTGAAGGTTATGAGGTTGAAGGTTATGAGGTTGAAGGTTAGTTGATTGAAGGTTAGTTGGTTGAAATTAGGTTGAAGTGCGATCGCTTTTGTAGGGTGGGCTGCATGTCGATGAGAACTGTACAAATGGTCAAAGTATCAGAATTTGCCCACCCGACACCACTACTAGTCAGCAATAAGCGCGGTTTTATACACACTATCTTCGGTAGAGCCAAAAATGTTAAATCAAATTAAAATTACTATAGAGTCGGAAATGGACTTACAACTTCACAGGGATTTGAATAATATCCAACAGTTTTAGACAAAAAACCATGACTCCAAATAATCCACAGCCAAATGAACGCCCTCCGATTTGGATTGGGCATGTTAGCATAAATGTTTCAGATTTCAAAAAATCTCTCGACTTCTTCGAGTTTGTGGGGATGCGAAAAGTTGCTGAATTTCCCGAGTTAGCAGTGCTAGAGTTGAGAGGGGGAACCCATCTGGTGCTTAGAAATAAACCTGAAGCAGCACCAGGACAAGCGAGTTTTGATCTGATGGTTGATGATTTGAAGGGTCAACAGGTCGCCCTGCAAGAGGCTGGCTATGCACCGAGCGAAATTCGCGAAGGCAGAATACACAGTGTGTTTGATGTCTCTGAACCTTCGGGAAACATAATTAGCTTTTACGACAGCCATGTGGTGGGGCCAGTCTAGAGGTTAGTCAGTAGGGTTGGCAAATGGAAATTATAACTGATCAAATGGTGAAACTATCATTAATTGCCCACCCTACCCAACTCATAGCTGATAGCTGATAGCTGATAGCTGATAGCTGACAGCTGACGCTAAATCTGCCGACGAAACGCTCTAATCGCTTCTCCCGCATCGGTTTCTGCCATCAAAACACAGCGTCTGAACCAATCAAGATCCAGTTCACTCAGTCCAGGTAGCAAGCTACGCTCGATGGGGACATAACTGCCGTCTTCAAGATGATAAAGCTTTAGTAATCCATCTTCCCAAAACCAAACCTCTGGAACACCTAAAGCTTGATAGCGTTCTAACTTACTGATGCCACCACTGCTAAAAACCACTTCAATGGACAAATCTGGAATCAGCTTGACACTACCAATGCAATAAGACTCATCAGCTTGGGCAGAGGCGACGCCTTCTTTTTCCTGAGTCATGGAGCGAGTTGACTGAAAGAAAATACCCTTTTCCGTCAGAAAGGTTGTGATTAAGTAACCGATGATACTGGCAAAAATTTCATGTTCTCGTCCGGGCATGAGAATCTCGATTATCCCATCATAGTAAAACAGCCGTACTCCAGGAGAACCATCAAATCCCTTCTGGATGAACTTAAACTGTTCCCAGGTGCCATCATGGACAATGCGTTGGTCGGTGGTTTGGTCGAGTAGTTGGGGCATCGCTCTCACCTTCGGCTATCCTTACCGGCCATTGTGACACAGGCTTGGTAAGCCAGCCGAGTCAGTAGGGTGGGCTGCATGTCGATGATAACTGTACAAATGGTGAAACTAAAATTATTTGCCCACCCTACACCAGAGTCAGTCAGTAGGGTGGGCTGCATGTCGATGATAACTGTACAAATGGTGAAACTAAAATTATTTGCCCACCCTACACCTACTGTTGACAGAATCAGGGATGCTGTTGGCGAATGTGCTAGAAAAAAAAATACATACAGTCTTACTAGTCACCAGAAACTAGTCACCATCATGAACTATTCCCATATCAGAGTACTTGGCTTACTTCTGACATCTCTGATAGTTGCTATTTGGATTGGCGCGATCGCTATTTTCTCGATCCAAAATATCACGGAAGTATCCGTGAAGTTTTTAGTCTTCGAGTCAATTGATCTGCCAATCGGTGTTGTCTTGGCTGTTAGCGTTGGTATTGGTCTTGTTGGGGGAGCGATCGCACCTCTAGTGTGGCAGCTTTTGAGGCAATCCTGGAAATTCCGAGACTCTGAGGATGAGATACTCTTAAACCGAGATTAATCGGGACGAACCCGGATAAAACGGTCAAGGTGCAATTTATTGTGGTCTGAGTGAGGAGTGGTCAGCGGCAATTGGAGTTAAGCCTACCACCCATCTGTCTAGACGTTTCTTGCATCTCGGCAAGGAGTTCCCTAAAAGCCTGAGTTTTGCTATGCTTGGAGTCAAGGGGCGACCGATGAAGGTGCTCATGCAGAGTGAAAGAGGTAAGAGCCTTTCCAAGACTAGGATTCAGTCTTGTTCCCACCCAAAGGAGCGTACTGAGATGGATAACCCGGTTTACCACTAGGTTACTCCCGAATCAGTGGGTTTCACAGCTAGAGGGTAAAGCCAGAAAGAAACTGAGATGTCGGGAAGGTGACCAATGGCAGGGAAAGAATCAAAGGGTTGACAATTAGGAACCGTTGTTATAAGGCATCGTAACAAGCAATATCCCTGATCAAACGACAATGGGGATAACAGCTCCCGGATTAGCCTCTCCTTGACGGGGCAATCAGAATCCCACAGTGGACTCGGTGTAGAGACGGCAACCTTAGAATCGCACCTCTAATGAGCATAACCGGGTAAGCCGAGGTTGAGTCCAATATCTAGGTCGATTGATATTGGTAGCCAAATCCCAAGAAGCGGTATAACTCTCAGCCCGGTAGAAGACTGAACCAAGCAAAAGCCGGAACCCGAAAGGGAACAGGAAAGTGGAAACGTATAACTGACCGGATAGAGGGAAATCCCTCAACTCGTGCATAGTGCTGAATTTCAGAACTAATTCCGAGCCAAGGAAATAATACGCTAATACCCTAATTGTATATGGAAAAGATAGAACCGAATCCCACAGGAAACGGTATCGTAACTAAACAAACCACCGACTGGCACGCAACCAACTGGAAACGAGCCTACAGGACGGTCAGGAAACTTAGACGCAGAATTTTCAAGGCGACACGTGAAGGCAACTGGAAAAAGGTGAACAAACTACAAAGATTAATGCTTCGTAGTTACTCCAATATCCAAGTTTCCGTCAGACAGGCCACACAGGTCAATAGTGGAAAGAAAACAGCAGGAATAGACGGCGAAACAAAACTTAATCCCGCTGAAAGAGGAAAAATGGTCGATTCACTCACCACGTACAAAACCTGGAAGCCAATCCCAACTAAACGCATCTACATCCCAAAATCCAACGGCAAAAAGAGGCCACTAGGAATACCGAGCATCACCGACCGCTGCCTACAAGGCATTGTCAAAAATGCACTAGAACCTTCATGGGAAGCCAGATTTGAACCCGTATCATATGGCTTCAGACCAGGTAGAAGTACCCATGATGCCAGACAGAGGATATTCCAAAATATCAACGGGGAAAAGAATAGGAAATGGTGGGTACTGGACGCAGACATCTCCGGGTGTTTCGATAACATCGCTCACCAACCACTCTTGGAAACCATAGGGAACTTCCCAGCAGCAAACCTCATTGAGGAATGGCTTAAGGCGGGATACGTCCATAAAGGCGTATTCCATAACACAGAGGAAGGAACACCCCAAGGTGGAATAATAAGTCCCCTACTGGCTAATATCGCACTACACGGATTAGAGGAAGAATTGGGAATTAGGTACAAATGGATACCAGACAAAAGAAAAAAGGATGGAGGATGGTGGTGTAACACATCTACAAGGACTTACGTCCGCTTTGCTGATGACTTCGTAATCTTAACCGAAAGCGAGGAAGATGCAGCCGAAGCTAAGAAAATCGTCGAAAGATGGTTATCTAATAAAGGACTAACACTATCTGAAGAAAAGACAAAGATAAGCCACCTAACCGAAGGATTTGATTTTCTAGGCTGGAACTTCAGGAAATGCCAAACAACCAACAGGAAAACGGGACTAATAACACTCATTAAACCTTCTCAGAAAAGCGTTAAGAAGGTCAAGGAAAATCTAAGAATAGAATTCAAGAGAGGAAGAACCCTGTCCCAAAAGGTAATAATAGGTAAAATCAACTCCATAGTGAGGGGGTGGAGCAACTACCATAATGGGGCAGTATCAAAGGAAATCTTTTCTAACCTCGACCACTACGTATTCTGGAAATTGCAGAGATGGGGAAGACGGAAACACGCAAAGAAATCCCAAGAATGGGTAAACAAAAAATACTTCGGTAATCATTGCCCAGGAAGGGAAGACAAATGGGTATTCGGAGATGGAGAAATCTATTTGGACAAATTTGCCTGGACTCCAATCCAAAGGCACACAATGGTCGCTTATGACAAATCCCCAGACAACCCGGAACTCGTAGAGTATTGGAACGAAAGGGAATTAAAACAAAGCGCCAAAACGGCCAAGAAAAGATTATCCACAGGAAAGGACAAAATAGCAAACAGACAGGAGTATCAGTGTCCTGTCTGCAAGCAATCCCTAGGGGAATATCAAAATACGCATCTACATCATATCATTCCCCAATCCCTAGGGGGTCATGACCGATACGACAACTTAATCTACCTACATGAAGATTGTCACTATTCCATCCATGCCTTGGGCGCAACTAATCCCGAAATACAGCAAATGCTAAGAAACGGGATAAAAACACCCTCCAAGAAACGGAACAAAAGCCAAAAGGTACAAAACCGTAAATCAAGGAAAAGTAAGTTGCACAAATAACGTGTTCTAAAGGTTTTAGGTGCGCCGTGTGCTTGGAGACTTGCTCGCACGGTGCTTAGGGGGCGAAGCGGGGGTAACCCCGCCGACCTACCCAATCCATCCAAGCTCAACTGCATCAGCTAAACTCAGTCCCATACCTTTCAGGAAACGCGCGGTACGACGCAACAATACTGCCTGAACCTCGGTTTTATTCATGTACCGGGAAATTTCCTTGTCTGTACCGCGATCAAGGACGTTTTTGGCAGCATTATGGTCAGCCTGCAACACGACCCCATCAAATCTGGTAAAGTTGTCCCCGCTCCTTTTCCCTAATAGGGTTCCAGTCACGGAGTCAACTTGCGACGTATAGCTAGGCTGGACTTCTGTCACAACCGAACCAGTCCAATTAGCCCATTTTTGCAAAGAGTCCCGTATCTCTCCTTTCATCCAACTATTGAGTTTACGGGACACGGCTTTGGACTGGCGTTTATTTTTAATTGGCTGTGTTAAATCTAAGGCCGTAGGCCACGCTTCGCGAACAGCAAAAACCTTCAATGACTCCCCATTAAAAAGGGACTTAGATGCGGCTCCTATAATAGCCGTTAATTCTGACTGATTTTGCCTGTAACGCTTATTTTCTGTTTTCCTGCTTAGGTTATTTTCTAGTATTCGAGCAGACTTAGCTGGGTCTAATTTTTTCAGTTTTTTATGAAGCGCCCAGAGCTTTCCTCTATTGCGATTCTTGTTACATATTCGATCGGACTTCTTGGTTGCAGCTTTGCCTAGACCTTTTCCATGTGCTTGTCCATCCGAGTCATAGAGAGCTTCAGTGTACCCTTTGTCTACTCCAATAGACCGACGGGAAGGAGGAATTTCTACGGTGCCATAATCTACTAGGAAGTGAACCTCAAACCCTTGCAAGAGTTGATTGTAGACTAGTCTAATTTGTCCTTTAATTTTCCGATTAGACCTAACAATCACTCTGTTCCTTTTTCCTCTTCTTAACCCAGCTAGTTCTAACTGGTAAGTGTTACGAGAGAGTCGTTTGCAGTTATAACCTACTTGTTGATAAACTATCTGGTTTTTGACCCAAGAGTGCCCTCGTTGAAACTCCTTTCTAACAAGCCTGTGAAGAAGTGGTAATCGCTGAAAAGCTAAGGTCTTAAGCTGTTTGCAAAGTTCTTTTCTGGTCTTTTGATTGTCCTTCCCAGGAAACCTTTTGTAGATTTTCTTGATTACCGCATCGGTACAGGCCGCCTGGCTCGCTGTAATGGCTTTCGCTACATCATTAACAGTCCAATCCATTAACTTAGCAGGTAGCCCCAAGGTATCGGGAGTCCTGAAGCTCTTCACTTCCGGGATAGCCTTTTTCCAGTCAAGGCTCCAGTGACTGATGCTACCTAACTTGTTGTAAGACTCAGATCTAACAATGCCTAACTTTTTCATAGTAGACAGCAACTCAAGTTCAACCGACTTGGTCATCCCCACCACAGGGACGATTTGAGTCGATATTCTTTTTGCTGCGCCTACTTTTCTTGGCATCGTTAATTAGCTGTTTCCTATGTTTTAATTATACTCTAGCGCTAAGGAAACGTCAATGTCTATTTTGTGATATTAAATCCCGTTTTATCCCGATTTATTAGGACTTAAGTGCAAGACCTATACGATGACTTAGACTACGATGAGTAGACTGGGGCAATCTATTCGTAGTCGATCCGGTCATAAAGTCTATCATCATATTGATGAGACATAAACTCAGAGCGCCGTCTAGCTGGTAGGGAAGGAGGAGCACTAGAGTAAGGGTGTTGGACCACGTAAGTTGTACGAGGAGGACGCTGTGGTCGTGATATCAACGCTAACCCCCCAATCACAACGGCACCACCACCAATGGTTACTGCCATACCGCCAAGTCCCCAAAGTATCCCTGACATCAGGGTATTTGCGGTTTCATTAGTGGTTTTAGGATTAGGCATTAGTTGCTCAGGAGCCCTGATCACACTGGCATCAACCTGAGCAGTTAGATTGTCTAGCAGTAACTGCTGATTGTGAAGTTGGGCTTTGAGCTGTTCAGTTTCAGCTCGTTGTTGCTCAACCATAGCTTTGAGCTGCTCAGTGTCCCGCCGCTGCTGTTCAACATTGAGCATATTATTTAAATTATTATTTAAATTATTTAAGTTCGGTGAAGCTAGAGCCTGGTTTGGCGGTTGATCTGTGTAAGGGGAATTATAGGGATTGTTAGGGGAAATTTGGAAGGGTTGGGAAGAGGGAAGGTTATTCGCCACCATATTGCCTCCTCCTTTGAGGAGAAACAAAGCTGCCATCCCGGCAAAGGCAGCCCCCGTCAGGAATGCCATACCATCACTCATTAATTTTGCCTCTCAACTGGAACCGAATTACAACGAATTGCCACTACTGCTAAGGTCGCATATTTTTTAGTTAATTTCACGCTTAACGTGGGGCAATAAGCCCTGTGCCCATAGCTTTGGGGAATTTTCGTGTGTCAATGGCGACCTAACCCTAAATTGAAAACTAGATTGGTGCCAATGTCTACCCTAGCTCATTTTAAAAATTTGGCGATTTCTCGATCAACTTTCCTTAATTGCTATGGATAATGGTGTGGACAAATCCTTTCCGCCCCCTAGGGTAACCTTGGGATAGTCTTACCCAGTAAGGGATTGAGTTACATGAGGGGTCATACCCTTTAGCCGGTTATCAATTGTTTCATAGCATCTTCGATAGATGTTAAGAGCAAGTTATCAAACCTTGACATTTGAGTCGGGAGTCGGGAATCGGGAGTCGGGAATCGGGAGTCGGGAATCGGGAAAAGCGGGAAATGGGGATAATTATCCGGGAAATTATTGTGTATTGTGATACATATGTTGAGGAATTTATACCTAATAAAACTACCTACTCACCCCTTTGTCAAAAACCTACCCTTGTAAGCTACTGCCTATTCCCTACTTCCTACTCCCTACTCCCTACTCCCTACTCCCTATTCCCTGTTCCCTTTGCTATTGCTGTATTTGCCTAAGCACCTCCCTAATCACATCAGTTGGCACCTGATCTGTCAAGGTTACTTCACCAATCTTGGTAGGTAAAACAAATCTTACCTTACCGTCTTTTACTTTCTTATCAGTTTGCAGGGTATCAATAATCGCATCAATATCTAGCCCACTGGGTAACTGAGTAGGTAGTCCAGCTTTTTTGATTAAAGCATCCTGGCGTTCGGCATCTTCTGGCTGCCACATCTGGAGTGCCACGGCAATCTTGCCTGCGGCTACCATTCCAATCCCTACCGCTTCCCCATGATTGACTAACTTGTAGCCAGTTAAGCTTTCTACGGCATGACCAATGGTGTGACCATAGTTCAAAATTGCTCTGATCCCAGCTTCTTTCTCATCCTGACTAACCACATCTGCTTTAGCTTGACAAGACCGAGACAGAATTGTTTCTAATAAATCCTTCTTCAGGTAACGCAATTGGTCAAGTCGCTTCGATTCCTCTAGTTTCACAAATAGCTCTTCGTCCCAGATAATCCCATACTTAATCACTTCTGCCATCCCTGCTCGCAATTCTCGGGCTGGCAATGTTTTTAATACCGAGGGGTCAATTAAGACAAATCGTGGTTGATGGAAAGCACCGATCAAGTTTTTGCCCTTGGGGTGATTGACCCCAGTCTTGCCACCAACTGAAGCATCAACCATTGCCAACAGAGATGTGGGGACCTGGACGAAATTAATTCCCCTTAGCCAAGTGGCAGCTGCAAATCCTGTCATATCCCCAATTACCCCACCGCCCAATGCCACTAGAGTCGAGGAGCGTTCTAAGCGGTTTTCTAGGGCAACATCATAGATCTTTTGGATAGATTTGACAGTTTTGTATCGTTCACCAGCAGGGAGGGTGAGGCTGGATACCTGATATCCCACTAACTCCAAGGCTGCGATCGCTCTTTTCCCATATCTTCGGAAAATTGCTGGATTAGATACCACTAAAACTTTTTTGCCCAACTGTAGACGGCTCATCCAAACCCCGAGATCATCTAAGCCACCTGTGGTCATCTTGCCATCAGGAAGGTGTTGTGCGATCGCAATATCATAGGAATGTTGTGGTAGAGCAACGGGAATAACTAACTTCATGGGGGGGAGCCTTTTTCCTTGTGAACTATAGCGCTGTATATATCTACTTTTTTTATCTTTTATATAAGTAGATGTAGATATATGTTAGAGGGATTGCAGGCAACCCCTCTACAGATCCAGCCTTGAAAGTCCAGCTTTTAAGGAAATTTGGCATCACTCCTTGGCACTAGCAAACACCAACTGGTTGCAGCAGCCGCTTTTGGGCGTTAGCAGATAATACAGTAACCTGACCGTGCTCATCCACATCAACAACTGCCGTATCCCCCTCTTGAATCTGACCAGATAGCATGGCTTCGGCTAAGCTATCTTCTAACAAGCTCATAATTGCCCGTCGTAGAGGTCTAGCACCATAGCTGGGTTCGTAGCCTGCTGTGACTAAGTGGTCTTTGAAAGCCTCTGTGACTTCGAGGGTAATTCCTTTCTCTTGTATAGAGCTAGAGATTTCCTGAAGCAGGATGTCAGCAATTTCCTTAACTTCATTCTTCTTGAGCTGACGGAAGACAATTATATCGTCAAGGCGGTTGAGGAACTCAGGACGGAAATAGTCTTTCAGATTGTCATTGACCTGAGTGCGGATCTGGTTGTACCTAGACTCCTCTTGGTTATTTGACGACTCAAAGCCAAAAGCACTACCTCCTTTTTCAATCACTTTAGAACCGATATTGGAGGTCATGATTAATATTGTGTTCTTGAAATCTACAGTATGACCTTTAGCATCGGTTAAGCGACCATCATCTAACAGTTGCAACAGTACGTTGAAAACGTCAGGGTGAGCTTTCTCGATTTCGTCAAATAGTACCACCGAGTAAGGCTGACGTCGCACGGCTTCGGTAAGTTGACCGCCTTCGTCGTACCCCACAAACCCTGGGGGAGAACCAATCAGCTTGGAAACAGTGTGGCGTTCCATATATTCCGACATGTCAAGGCGAATCATCTTGTCTTCTGACCCGAACAGGTAAGAAGCCAACGATTTAGCCAGTTCTGTTTTACCAACTCCAGTCGGACCAGAGAAGATAAAGCTAGCAATCGGTCGATTGGGATCCTTCAATCCAACTCTTGCCCGACGAATTGCCCGAGACACAGCAGTAACAGCTTCGTCTTGACCAATAATCCGCTCGTGCAAAGTTTCTTCCAAGTGCAGCAGCAGAGCTGATTCAGATTCCGTCAGTTTATTGACCGGTATCCCAGTCCAAGACGCGACGATGTGAGCAATGTCTTCGTAATCAACAATCGGAGTGGTTGGGGATGGGGATAACTTACCTTCAATTCCCTCACTCTCCCACTCTGATTCTGCTCTAGCCCTTGAGGAAGGTTTTGAGTGCATCAAGTGAACCCGACTCCCAGCTTCGTCAATCAGGTCAATGGCTTTGTCAGGTAAATAGCGGTCGGAGATATAGCGGTCTGACAATTGAGCTGCAGCCAGTAACGCTTGGTCGGAAATCTGGACTTTGTGATACTGCTCGTAGGTTGAGCGCAAACCATGGAGTATGTCAATGGTATCCTCTACAGAGGGTTCCGAGACCATGACTGGCTGGAAACGACGTTCTAGTGCTGCGTCTTTCTCGATATACTTCCGGTATTCATCCAGAGTAGTAGCTCCCAAGCACTGGAGTTCACCTCTAGCGAGAGCAGGCTTAAGGAGATTAGCCGCATCCATACCCCCTTCTAAGGATCCAGCACCAACTAAGGTGTGAATTTCGTCAATCACTAGGATAATATTCCCCGATTGCTGGACTTCAGAGACAACCTGCTTGAGCCGTTCTTCAAAGTCTCCCCGGAAGCGAGTACCAGAAACCAATAAAGCCATATCTAGGCTAATGACTTGTTTGTCTGCCAACAGGTCTGGAACATCTTGAGATACAATCCGTTGGGCTAGACCTTCTGCGATCGCAGTTTTCCCAACTCCTGGTTCCCCCAGTAAGATCGGGTTATTCTTGCTACGACGACCTAAAATCTGGACCACCCGCTCGATTTCCTGCTGACGACCAACCACCGGATCCAGTTTGCCCTCTGCAGCTAACTTGGTCAGATTAGTTCCAAATTCTTCTAAGGTAGCTTTCTGATTTTGAGTATTCCCTATAAACGAGGAACCTTTTCCCTTAGCAGTCGTTGCTGCTGTTAATTCTGCTATCGTACTAATGACATGGGTGCGTAATTGTGTTATGCTTACACCCAGGTTTACCAGTACTTGACTTGCAACGCTGTTCCTGTCTTGAATGATAGCTAGCAACAAATGTTCAGTATCGATGTAGTTGTGTCCAAGTTGCTTAGCTTCCTGGAAAGATTGCTGGAAAACTTCTTTGGCTTTGGGGGTGAAAGGAAGTTCTGAGCTAAACATTCTCGAACCCCTACCCACAGTATTTTCAACCGAGTAGCGAGCATCTTCGAGGGTAACACCAAAATCCCTC
Source organism: Moorena sp. SIOASIH (assembly GCF_010671925.1). Lineage (GTDB taxonomy): Bacteria > Cyanobacteriota > Cyanobacteriia > Cyanobacteriales > Coleofasciculaceae > Moorena. Next base: position 445,771 of record NZ_JAAHIH010000003.1, read on the forward strand.
AGCACTCTGGCTGCCACAGCTGTTCCTTGTGCAATCAAACCCAACAGCAGTTGCTCAGTTCCTACGAGGCTGTGTCCCAAGCGACGGGTTTCCTCCTGAGCCAGCATGATGGATTTGATCGCTTTATCTGTAAAATGTTCAAACATCGCTGGTTCACCTTACCGAATTTAAGCAGTGGGTGAAATATCACCCTGGTGTAAAGTTTTATGTACTTTACATTCACCAATGTACCCATCTGTGCTTAGATTCAGCAGTCGGTAGAACCGTAATCTTGAGGAGTGGTTGCCGCCAATAGCAACAACCAACACCTAGAGCGATCGCTTAGGTAGGGAAACATGTAAGCATTCAGCCGTCAGCATTCAGCCGTCAGCATTCAGCCGTCAGCTTACTTAAAATAAACCTTGAACGGGAGAATTTAATAGTTCAAGATTAATGAGAATTGAAAGTGTGGGGATTTGCCCTTAGCCACGCTACTTGAAGTGCTTTGTAGCACAGGCTAGAACCTTGTACTACAAAGCTGAGCGCTGATAGCTGATAGCTGATAGTTGATAGCTGATAACTGATAGCTAATAGCTAATAGCTAATAGCTGATAGCTGATAGCTGATAGCTGATAGCTGATAGCTAACGCATTTTGGTCAAGCTTTCAGTCTTATCCAAAAACATCTCGGTGAAAATACTCATCACTGTTCGCTTACGCACCCGGATATTGGCACTGATAGACATACCCGATTGCAATGGCACTTCTTTGCCATAAGCTTGAATGAACTGTTTATCCAATTTGATTTTGGCAGGGAAAGTATAGTCTTGACGCAATTCCGCAGGATCCGGTGGTAGGGCATCAGAACCAATAGATATTACCTCCCCTTTGACATCACCAAACTCACTAAAGGGAAAAGAGTCAACTCTGACTTCGGTTTCCATACCTGCTTCCACAAAGCCGATGTCTCGGTTGGTAAGAAATACCTTAGCAATCAGAGAGCTACCGGGAACAATTTTGAGCACTGGTTCACTGGTATTGGCAACAAAACCAGGAGTTGAGGGTTGCAAATCAAAGACTGTTCCATCCACAGGAGCTCGTAGTTCTTGATAGCTTAGGGTTAGTTGAGCCTGCTGCAACTGGCTATCAATTTCCGCCATCTGTTTATTATTATCAACAATGCGTTGATTTAATTGACTGATAATGCTAGCTATTTGGGTGTTTATGCTATCAATTCTTTCTTTATTCTGCGCCATCAAATCCGTCAGTTCTCGTTGAGAAGACGCAATGGTATTGAGTAGATTTGCTCTGACCCCAGCAATTTCTTTTTGCAAGCGTTTTTCTTCTTCAATCCTAGAGTTTATCTCAGTTTGGCGATTTTTGACCTCATTTTGCTGCCTCAAGAACTGAATCTTAGAAAAGCCCCCTTGTTCATACAGGGGTCTGAGATCTGCAAGAATACCCTGCTCAACACTCAGGATGTCTCTGCCATTGGCAAGTTGAATCTGATTTTGTTTCAGCTGTTCCTTTAGGGAGCCAATTCTACTCTCAAGTTCAGCAATCCGAGCCTCAAGTGCAGAAGTACCATATTGTAAACGAATTCGTTGTTCAGGGCTAAGATTAGCTATAGAGGAACCTCCACTGAGTTGAGCGCGATAAAGTCCAATTTCTGCCAGTACCGTGTTTCGACTAGCGATCAGAGAAGGGAGTTGTGAGGACAGTTGTATGTCCAAACCTGGTGGTGGTACAGGTGGATAAGAAGGATTACTAATAGCAGCTTGATAAAACTGGTTTTCTCTGATTAAAGTAGCCCGGCGTTTATTGAGAGACGTGAGTTGAGCCTGAGTAGCTTTGGGCTCAAACGAAAGGAGCAAATCCCCTTCTTTAACCCGCTGTCCTTCCTTAATATGAATTTTTGTAACCACTCCACCCACAGGAGCTTGGACTTCTTTAACCGCACCTTGTGGCTCTAGCTTGCCCCGAGCGGGAACGGCATAGTCAATTTTGGCAAAGTAAGCCCACACCAAACCAAAACTTGTTAGACTCAACAGTGCCCAGAGAATGGCATGAGACCAATGGGGCGATTGTTCTAGAATAACTGGCTGGTCAAATTCGAGGTGACTATTAGAAGCACGATGTCTGTCCCTGGTGTCTTGAGGAACTGCCGTTTTGCTCATAGTACCGACAGAACCTAAGTTAATTTTTGGATTTGCTTTGGAAGCTTTGCCATTACCATTGCCATTACCATTGCCATTACCATTGCCATTACCATTGCCATTATATTGGCTCATCGTTATTAGCTCCTGCTATTGGTTAATACTTCGGAAAGGATGAAGGATGAAGTATGAAGTACAAAAGATAAAGAATGAAGGATAAAAGATAAAGAACGAAGGATAAAAGCTAAAGAACGAAGGATAAAAGCTAAATAATGAATAATGATATAATTATCTGGTTGACTAATTAAATATTTAGTAACTAATAATCACCTCACTCATTGCTCATTTTTATCACTTACTTTAGGGGGAGTTAGCCAAAACTTCTTTCTTTCAATTGATAGCCTCTGTACAACCAACTCCCCGACCACTAGTATTTTTTTATCCTTGAGCCTAGTCTATCCGACACCAAGGGTTAAACCAAATAGCAACTGCCAAGACAATACACACTTCATAATTCTTCATACTTAATCCTTCACCCAATATTGCTTCATGCTTCACCCTTCATAGCTACATTTGAGCATCTTGTTGCATGTAGAGGCAATAGTAACGACCTTTCTGAGCCATCAGTTCATCATGAGTGCCTTGCTCTACTATTGAACCCCGATCCATCATCAAAATGATATCAGCGTTGCGAATGGTTCCTAGGCGGTGGGTAATGAACAATACCGTACTTTGTTGAAAAGCTTCCGCTAGATTTAAACACACTTGCCGCTCGGTGTCATAATCGAGGGCGCTGGTGGCTTCATCTAATATCATTAACTTGGGTGATTGCAAAATCGTTCTGGCGATCGCAATACGCTGTCGTTGTCCCCCGGAAAGACCTGAACCCCTTTCGCCAACGCTGCTATTGTAACCCAAAGGCAAACCCATGATAAAATCATGGGCTACTGCTATTTTTGCTGCCTGAATAATTTCCTCACTGTCTGCATCAGGATTGGTCAGAGCAATATTCTCTTGAACGGTTCCCTCAAACAACAGGGTTTCCTGAGGCACAATCCCAATCTGACGCCGCAGGGAATAGAGTTCGACTTTCGAGATATCGTAACCATCGACAATGATCCGACCGGACTCTGGACCATAGAGTCTAGCCAAAAGTTTGGTCATGGTACTCTTACCGGAACCACTTTGACCTACAATCCCTACAAATGAACCAGCTGGAATCTCGACGTTAATGTTATTCAGTTGCATTGGTCCACTCTTGGCAAAGCGGAAGGAGAGATTTTCATAGCGAATGTCTCCCCTGATAGAGGGCAAGGGGATATTACCCTGGTCTGCTTCAGCCACTTCTTTGGGTGTATCGACAATGTCACTGAGGCGTTCGAGAGATAGGGCTGTAGACTGGAAGTTTTGCCAAAGTTGGGCTAAACGCAGCAAGGGACTGGTAACGTAGCCCCCAATAATCCGAAAGGCAATCAACCCCCCTAAGCTTAATTGTCCATCTAGTACTAGATAGACCCCTACCCACAGCACAAGTAAACCAGAGAGTTTGTTCAAGAAGGTGCTCATAGAACTGGCGGCGGTAGAGGTTAGCACATTCTTGAAGCCTTCACTAACATAGCGCCCATATTTCTCTTGCCATTTCCAACGCGATCGCAATTCAATATTCTGGGCTTTAACGGTGGAAATGCCAGATAAGACCTCCACTAGATAGGATTGGGTTTGAGCATTCCGTTCCGCTTTATTGCGTAGCTGTTGCCGGACAATTGGGGAAACGATCAGGGTCAGGAGCATGAACAAAGGGATTACTGACAAAGTCACCAGGGTCAGCACCCAACTAAAGAGGAACATGACCACGATGTAGATTACAGAAAACACTGAATCTAACACCACGGTTAGGGCGGTCCCGGTCAAAAAGGAGCGGATATTTTCTAGCTCATTGATGCGAGTTGACAACTCCCCTACGGGTCGTTTCTCGAAATAGTTTAAGGGTAAGCGCAACAGGTGGTCAATAATCTCGGAACCGAGAGACATATCGATACGGTTGGTCGTATCTACAAACAGGTAGGTACGCAGGGTGATTAAAACCCCCTCAAAAACCGACACCACCAACAGTAAAATTCCCAGTACTTGCAAGGTATCGGTACTGTTTTGGGAAATCACTTTGTCAATCAGTACCCGGATAATCAAGGGATAGGCTAGACCCAACAGTTGGACAAAGAAAGAAGCAATTAAAACTTCCGTCAATACCTTGCGGTAACGAACGATAGAAGGCCAAAACCAACTCAGACCAAACCGCTGGGTAGGGGTGTCTTTGGTGGGTTTTAACAGAAGTACTTGCCCGCCTTCCCCCCAGTTTTCTTCAAAATCTTTGGGTTTAAGCCGTTGAATTCCCAGCTGTGGCACTGCCAGCACTATTTGCCGTTCACTGGCTTCATAGAGAATAGCTAAGCTATCGTGCCACAACAGCATCGCTGGGGTAGGTAAACGTTTGATAGCGTTAGCTGGTATTGTTGCGAGTTGGGCAGTTAATCCCATCAGTTCTGCCACTGCACCACAGTGCTGAAGGGAGATTTGACCGGTGCGAGCATGCTGGTTTTTTAGCACCTTCCGTATACTATCTTTGCGGAAAGGCATTTTAAAGTACTTACTCAGCATTTGGAAACAAGCCAAGGATTCCTGCACCGCTCCTTTACCCCGTATAAAGGGGAATTTTGTAGGAGTAGTCTGCTCAGTGTAAATCGTCTCGGGAGCCTCATCCGGTCGGTCTGGAGCCTGGGGAATATCGTCTTGAGGTATACTGGGAATTGTATCGGTAGGCTCAGCCAGGGTTTCCGAGTCAGTAGCGGTTTGCTCAGAGAAAATAGCTTCTGGAATTCCCACCAAGCGGGTTGCACCATGACCATTGACCTGTAAGCTAGACAATGCTTCCGAACTCAGACAAGACCCTACTGGTAAATTGGCGGCTGCTCCCCCACTCACAAACCATACTCGATTGGGGTCGAGTTGGCTTGACATTTGCTTGCCCCGAGGCAGATTATAAACTAAAGCGTCTGACCAGGCTAACATGGCAAGAGCTTTGAGGTCAGTCTCTGCCTCAGCCCGACGCCCCAACTCTGTCCCCAAAAGATCAAAGATTTCGACTAGACCACAACGGGCTTTGAAGGCATCTGAGAAAGGTTTTTCTGTCTCTAGCAGCCCTAAGAAGTCAGCCGCATTGATGGTGACACAAACCGCTTCCACCGATGCGATCGCAGTTTCACAGGGTATGCCCCTGACCAAACTGACCCAGCCAAGAATCGCCCCTGGTTGTAGTAATTTTAGGGTTGTGGGGGTTTGACGGCGTTGGTCATAGCCAATTAGACGGGCTTTTCCTTGGAATAGAATCGAGACTTGGCCTGGCATTTTATCCCTGACCACAATTGTCTGACCCATGCGGTAGCGCAACAGTTGGCAACTCGTGGACAGTTTTTGCAGTGCCGCCCTTGACAATTTATTGAACGGAGAAATACCAGCTAGAAACTCTTTAATTGTTGTTGTATAGGTCATTGAGCCTCTTAGGATTTGAGATTAGTTAGCTAAAGGGTGAGATTAGTTAGCTTAATTAAATTTGATAACAGCTTCTCATGGGGTATTTATTAGGATATGCTAGGCATAGTAGGTATGTCTTTTATGTTAAGACTCTGTAACGCACCCTAGGACTTGCTTAGCGCTTCTTTCATCAAGAAATGTAACTAGTTGGCTATGCTATGATGGAATCAGGCAAAGTCTATTGAGACTAGCCTTAAAGAACAAAAATTTTCCCGATCACCATAGACTACTCATAATTTAGCCACGGCACAGCTTTAGGATTACCATATCCCCAAGCTAGAGGAGTTTTTCGGAATCTTCCCCATCTGGCGCGGGATGATCCCAAACTATTAGCCAAATCCCGCCTATTTTCCCCAAAATCCGGAATCTTAGCCCTCTCTTTACTTTCAAGAGTTTAGTTTAATAAGAAAGTCAAGTCGTTAATCTAGCGCCGCTAATTGCTGATTCAGTTGCTCACTTAGCCAGGTGCTGAAACATTCATTCAGCAGTCGCTGGCGCATCGAATCATCTAACTGCGCTGGCATAAACTTCTCCAAACGCACGATTAACAGCCATTCTCCCAAGCGTGTCGGTGGGAACAGTTGTCCGGGTTGGCTCAGGCGAAGCATTTGGGCTAAGGCGGGGTGAGGTACGCTCAGTTCAACCGGACCGATTAATCCCCCAGTCTGAGCTTCTGGTCCTTGGGAATATTCCCTGGCTAGGTCAGCAAAAGACTCTTCTCCTTCTTGAATCCGGAAATAGATTTCTTGGGCTACCCCTGGGTCTTTAGTCCGAATCAGGGAATAAATCACTCGGTCTAATTGTCCCTTCCGTTCCAGAAAATAAGATTCCAGTTTGTGACTCCAGGTTTGTTGTTTGTATTTCTCAATCAGAATACTTCGTACCGCTAGGGCTTCTAATTGAGCTGGATTCATACCACGCTGCTTTAGCCAAGCCTGTTTAGCCGTCTCGTCAATGAGTTGATTTTTTTCCAAGAACTGCTGATAGGCTTGAGCCTTCTCCTCAGGTGTGCAGCTTGCGGTAGCCACTGCCTCGTCAATGATAATCTCACGGATTAACGGTGGCAGCAATTGGTAACCAGCTAGCAGGGGAACAATTTCTTCTGCACTAATGACGCGATCGCCTATTCGTAAAACTGTAGTTGTCCCCATAGGAAATGTTTGGCTTTGTGGTAGCGCGGTTGTGGATATGATTTAGATATCGCCCACTGTATATTATAATTCCTAATTTTCAAGCTTCAACAGTACAGTTTTTCCACATTTACGAAACTAGGGTATGGGGAAAACGCGTTCTCGGTAATGGCTACTGGGTAACTGACTACTGACACCACACGTAAGCATTCAGCCGTCAGCTGTCAGCTTAAAATAAATCTCGTTCGCGTAGCGTGCGCCGTTCCCGTAGCATGGGAAACGGTCGAATTTAATAGTTCGAGATTAATGAAAATTGAAAGTATGGAAGCCCATCTAAGCATATGCTGATACGCGACACGCTGATAGCTGAATGCTTACCACCACACTACTTGATATCTTTGCTTAGTTCAGTAAGGCCGTTGATTGTGCCTTGCCCACGGAGCTTTTGGTTATTGGTTGAGGGTCAGTTCTAAGCAACTGGGCTGACCGCTGATATAGCACTACCCATTTAGATGTTTGACATTCCTAAACTCCGAAACGTAAGTAATCGCTTACTTGCGGACTTGCGGACTTGCGGACTTGCGGACTTGCGCGTAGCGCTATAGCTGACTACTCGCCACTTGGTATCACTATATATTAAGTTTTAAAAAGATTTGGGAAAGCCAAAGAGTTCTGCTCAAAGGATCTCAAATAACAAAACCAGAAGCACACGCCCTAGAGCACCGAGCTATTACAAGGCTATTACAAGTTGCGGAGATTGATTTTACCTTGGTTCCTGATTAGCTGAATAGCTATCATTTCATAATAACATAATTATGATTTTAGAGCATGTTTGACACTCCCCGTCCTATAAGGACGGGGATTCTTACTTCAACGAGCTGTCTTGCCAAACCAGGTCGGAACCAGGAAAGGTAGAGGACAATTCTCCCTAAGAGTTTAGATCTTATAGATCTAGGTTTCGGTGTGCCCCACCGTACCTTACCTTTTTTTTACATATAGATAGATACTTTTTTTATCTAATTTTTTTTCATAGACGTTTAAGTCGTTAGACCAAATTACGCAATATGTATCTCTTACATATTTTTTACGTTGTCTACTTATCATTAGATAGTATTTATCTAGTTTTTTATTTTTTGTTTATAATTTTATTATAACACGCAGTGCGAAAAGTGTCAAGTTTTAACTTAAAAAGAAAGCCTTCCTATAAGGACGGGGCTTTAAACCCAAAATTTTTGGTAACTTTGTTAGTCTGTCAAAGGTAATTAGTCTAAGCTAAGAGATTTTCCTGCCGTTGGGATAGGCGTGAAGCGGAACTATTGCAGAATAGAAATCGCCCATGGTGTTCTGTTATGATTAGAATTACTCCGAACCAACACTCGCTCCTTATCGCTCTAGTTCATTGGTCAGAGTCTTTAGTGCATTTTTCGCGGGTCTCCCAATTAGCTGTGCAGTGTTTTACTAGTTCCCTCACACTTTTGTTTGTGTTTGTTCAACTGACTTCTCACCCCTAAAACCCCAATAGCTAGTAACCCCAATACAGAGCTTGGTTCTGGAACTGAGGTAGGATCAGTTGGTTGTGGAACGGAGGGGGGATCTGGTTGTGGAACGGAGGGGGGATCTGGTTGTGGAACGGAGGGGGGATCAGTTGGTTCGAGTCTGACTACATTGACATTATCGATTAGTACTCCTGAATCAAAGGCACCATCCCCAACATCTGTCACACCTATGGTGACAGTGTAAGTTCCAGAGGCAGCAATTGTCTGAGAGTAGGTGCTAAAACCAGTTTCATTCACAAACGGTGTCATGGAATCAGCTAATACTGAGAAGGTATCAGCCAAATCCTTCACCTGACCGGAAATTCCCACAAAAGCGAAGTCATTAAAATATTCGGAACCGAAATCATCTGTGAGGAAGTTGTAATCGAAATTAAGAACATCTCCTGCTTCTGCTGTAAAGCTAGTTCTGATTGCTGATCCTTCAAACACCTCCCCCTTTCCCGTGCCCAGATTATCCAGTGCTGTAATGTTCAGCTCTAGAAAATCGGCTAGCTCCATGAAGTTCTCTTGTTCCTGGGGAAGGAATGTATCTAGCTGGGCATAGAAACTGCCGTCAGTAGGTTTACTACCAAAACCTGCGGTGCGCACAGAAGCACTGCCCAATGTTTCCCAGCCCGTAAAATCGTTTTCAAAACTACCATTAGTGATGATGATGGCTGAGGCAGGATTAGTATCAAATAGACTGGCCACACCGATTAGGCTGACAATACCTGTTCTCAAAGAGAAGCACTTGTGGTTTTTAAGGTGAAACATATTTATTATCTTTGTTGAGAACTAGAGATTAGTCATTGGTAGATGCTTCCCAGTTCCAAAGTGGAGATTTTTTCCGAGTAGACGCTCTTAACCCATCTGACAGTCTTGAGTTGAAGACTGACCGGATTGCTGATTGGTTCCACACGTAACCTCGAAGCTGATCTTGACAATCCTAAATCACCTGTGGTTAATCATCCGATGAAAAAATCACCATCTTCTTGAATATCTATAGTTATATCGTTTGCATTAACATCTTTCAGGATAGCTAATGTTCTGAAGGGGGTGTTGCCTTGAAGACCATCTGAATCTACTTGAATATAAGTATCTGAACCAAACTGATGAATTTGCAACCAATCTCCAAGATTGGCATCTGAATTCAAACCTTCGTTGTGAACAAGATCCCAAAAGAAACCAGAGGTTAGAACCACAATATCTTCATCGTTAGGATCGAAATCTTCGATGATGTCCCTCTTCTGATCAAAGTCACTATACCAGATCACATCACGAGAGTTATCATCACCAGGGTTGATAATGTCACCTGCGAGACCTCCGGATATACTGTCAGCCCCCTCTCCGGCCTTGATATCATCTCGCGAATCGGTACCTTCGATCAAGTCGTGGTTATCTGTTCCAATTAATTGATTATTAAGTCTGGTACTCATAAGTGTTTAGTATGTGCTAACTCTGTGGGTTTTGATTGTTTTAATCCTTGAATTTTAAGTCATTAGCAGAGGCATATTTTTCTCTATTAACGAGAAAAAAAATTACTGCTAATGATGGTTTAGAGTGGCAGCACACCCAGGAATAACTCTCCTCAAGGAGAAAAATTAATTTTTCTCCTTGTCCATAAAAACCAGATAAATTCTAACTCAAAACTTGGCATAAAAAACCTTTTTTTTTTCTAAAAATTTTGTTCATTCATAATCTTTACCAACAGTTTAAAATTATTTAGATTTTGTGTGTAACTTGTGAAGTTATTTGATAATAACGCCAGGTCAAGTGGTGATGCCTATTATTAGTTTTTCAATCCAGTTAGAGGAAAATCCGGAATACTTGTCTGATAGTTTTTCTGGTTAGATCACAATTGTTATCACAATTGTATAGGCAAGAGGGAGAAGCGAAGGGAGGATAAGCGTGTCAAAATCGTAAAAAGGGTAAAAATAATAATAGGGATAATAGGGATAATAGGGATAATAGGGATAAGTTATACCAATTTCATTTATTCGAGCTACAGATGCTGAGCAGGTATAAGTTACAGGTTGCAGGTGATTAGGTTACAGGTTACTAAGCTACTGTGCATTTAATTGGCATATTTTATACAGGACTTACGCACAGACGCCATGGGTAGGGTGGGCAAAACCTTGCCCACCCTACAGGTAGCTGTTCTTGAGTATGCAAATTAGCTCGGTGACAGCTGAAACTTTCAACAGCACCACCTTAAACCTTAAACCTTAAACCTTGGCCTTTCGGCCACGCTACGGGAACAACCTTGGCCTTTCGGCCACGCTACGGGAACAACCTTTAACCTTAAAAATTCAATCCAACTTGATTCATTAATTTATAGCAATAGGTATGGAAATTGCTACCATAACCGACCATTACATCTTGCCCATAGGCAATGACCTAGTTTTGAGCAGACCCATATTCAGTGAGGATCTACACAGGGAGTGAATCAGGCCACTGGCAAAGAGAGACAATGGTTTTAGGCAACATCAGGAAGGAATTAGGGAAGGCAGACAAGGGGGATAAAGGGGCAGTGTTGTCTTTCCACTCTTATCTCTGTTCCCGCTCTTGCCCCAGAAAAGAATTTCTGATCAAGGTCTCCTCTACTCCAGATTGAGTGTGCCATTGACCGATAACCCAAGCCTCGATGGTGATGATTTTGCCAAAAAAGCCGTCTGATTCGTCTATCCCCTGGTTTAGCATTGGCATAACTGCCATTGTTTTACTGTCACTCACCCTACGATTTTGGGGACTGGGTCGATTTAATCGCCTGGTATTCGACGAAGTTTACTACGCTATATTTGCCAATAACTACTTAACCGGTACTTCCTTTTTCAATCCCCATCCTCCCCTAAGTCAGTACATCATTGCCATTGGCATCTGGATTGGCTCTCACCTCCCCTTTGGACAGGATACGGTTAACGACCTGACTGGTTCCTTACGCTCTACCTGGAGTTACCGATGGCTGAATGCCCTGACGGGTTCTTTGATTCCGATTGTAGTCGCGGCTCTGGCTTATCAACTCAATCGATGTCGCAGCTATGCTTTGATTGCTGCTCTGTTCGCAGCTACTGATGGTTTATTCCTGGTAGAATCCCGCTATGCCCTCAACAATATATATTTAGTAATCTTGGGATTACTGGGTCAGTTGTTTTTCCTTCTGGCTCTGAATCATCACGCTGCAAAACGCTGGCTGATGCTAATCCTATCTGGTGTCTTTTTTGGTGCTTCCGCAGGGATTAAGTGGAATGGCTTGTGGTTTTTGTTAGGCATTTATATAGTATGGGCTGTGGCTTGGGTATGGCAATTATTCAGAAGCTATTTTGGGCAGACAACCCGTACTCGCCCCATACCATCCTTAAGCCATCCATTACAAAACCTGACCCAACTGAATGTCGGGCACATCCTGCTGAACTTGGTGATTTTACCAGCTGTCACCTACAGCCTGCTGTGGATTCCTCACTTACTGATGAATCCTAGCCCTGGATTCTGGGAGTCTCAAGTCAAAATTTTAACCTTCCATCAAAATGTGGGCAGTGGCACTGACGTCCATCCTTACTGTTCCAGGTGGTATAGTTGGCTGTTAATGTGGCGTCCAATTGCTTACTTCTATCAGACTGCTAGTCACACCCCTGAGGCTGTTCCCACTGACTTCCCCTTATCGGCTGGTGCGAGCAATGTAATCTATGATGTCCATGCCATGGGGAATCCTTTCCTATGGTGGCTCTCGACTACAGCAATTTTGTTGCTGCTGCTGCTGTTAACCCAACGCATCTTAGAAGGGGTGGGCTGGAAATCCATACCAACTTCCTATACCTGGATTACCCTTTATTTGATCGTAAACTACGCCGCTAACCTATTGCCTTGGACGAAAGTGACTCGCTGCACATTTCTTTATCATTATATGGGAGCTTCAGTGTTTTCTGGATTAGCACTGGCTTGGCTAGTTGACCGCTGGCTACACAGTGAGCAAAACCAGTATCGTAGTGCTGGTGTCACCGTAATCTTAGTAGTTGTACTAGCTTTTATATTCTGGTTACCAATTTACTTAGGTCTACCCTTGTCTGGGTCAGGGTATCACCTGCGGATGTGGTTCCGGTCCTGGATTTAGGGACAATTTTTTACCAAAACCGCGTCCAAAGCCCCTAGATTTATCTATGGGGATGTAGGACGCTGGGGAATAAATTCCCCTATCCTATTGACAGTTTATCACGGAATAGCTATGATAAAAATGTAGCGTCAAGAGGTCGATAGATGCCAGTCGTTTTTGAGTTTAAAGCCAAAGGGAAAGCCGCTCAGTACACAGCCATAGATGAAGCAATTAGAACGGGTCAGTTTATCCGCAATAAATGCCTAAGACTCTGGATGGATGTTAAAGCAACATCTAGAAATGACTTGTACAAACACTGCAAAGTGTTGGCTCATCAGTTCCCTTTTGCTAAAAAATTAAACTCAACTGCCCGGCAAGCGATGTCAGAAAGAACATGGGCATCCATCTCTCGATTCTATGAGAATTGTAAGAAGAAAGTCCCCGGGAAAAAGGGATATCCTCAGTTTAAGCATAACTCTCGTTCTGTCGAGTACAAGCAAAGTGGTTGGAAGCTTTCCCCAAACCGGAAGCAAATTACTTTCACCGATAAGATTGGAATTGGGAAGTTAAAGCTTAAAGGGACTTGGGATCTACACTTCTATCAAATTAAGCAAATCAAACGGGTTAGGTTAATCAAACGAGCCGATGGCTATTATGTCCAGTTCTTAATCGATACTGAATTGACTCAGAAAGTTGAAGCAACAGGGCATAATGTAGGTCTAGATGTAGGGTTGAAAGAATTCTACACGGATTCAGACGGTAACACAGAACCTAACCCTCGATTCTACAGAAAAAGCGAGAAACGGTTGAAATTCTATCAGCGTCGCGTTTCTCGTAAGAAAAAAGGCAGTGCCAACCGCAAAAAAGCCATTAATAAACTGGGTAGAGTACACCTCAAAATAAGTAGGCAACGTGAAGAACATGCTAAGAGAGTAGCGCGTTGCGTAGTCCTGTCTAACGACGTGGTAGCCTATGAAGATTTGAGGATTAAGAATCTGGTCAAGAATCATTGTCTTGCCAAGTCAATTAATGATGCAGGTTGGTATCAATTCAGAAAATGGTTAGAGTATTTTGGGAGCAAATTTGGTAAAGCGACGGTGGCTGTCAACCCAGCATATACCAGTCAAAATTGTTCAAATTGTGAAACCACAGTCAAAAAGTCACTATCCACTAGAACTCATGTTTGCAAATGTGGATGTGAGTTAGATTCGCCGAAGGCGACGCTACGCGAACGTGATCACAACGCTGCTATCAATATTCTGAGTTTAGCCATAGGTACTGTGGGGCACACAGGAACCTTGCTCATAGAGCGAAACGCTTCGGGAGATTCAACCTCTACAGAGGTTGACGCAAGTCAATCTCAGCAAGTCGGGTCATAGAACGAAGAATCCCCCGTGCTTTAGCCACCGGGAGTGTCAATATCAGGGTTCAGCACCTAATGAAACCGAAACAGCCTTAAAATAAGTGGCTTTCAAAGATATCACTTAAAGCACTTTAAAATTGGCTATTACCAATTAACATCTTTCGCCTTTCGTTTCCACAACAGTTTTAGTCCTGCGACTAAACCTAAGCCAAGGGGAGTCGCGGGTTCTGGTACTGACTCTGGTGTGTAGTCGTAAGTAACCTGAACATCCCCTTGGGCTTTTGTTGCGATCGCATTGAGTATATTAGCGGTTCCGTTAATAATTGATATGGTTTTCGCAGAGAAGAAAAAGTCTAGGGGTTCAGTGCCCAGGAATGCATTAAACACGGAACCATTTGTGAAGGTCTTCTGACCGGATACATTAGCGGTTAGTCCGATAAATGAAACTGCAGACTCACCCTGAAAATCTAATGTGCCATCATAGGCAGCGACTTGGGCTGAATCTCGTACTGTTGCTGTCTGTGTGAACAGGGTTGTATTATTTGCTCCGACCAATGTGAATAAGCCTTCCAGATTCCAAGTCAGAGTTGCTGGCTTTGCGTCTAGGCTTTCGCTCCGTGCGTCTCCTGACATTAGCCCGTTAAATTCTATGGTCACGGCATCAAGGGTACCGAGACTGGTGTCGAACGGGTTGATAACAGGTGTGAGAGGCTCGTCAGTAATATTTGTCGGCATCAGTGGCACTGATGCGGATTGAACGATCGTGGCACTCTTAGCTGCAGTAGTAGTTGCCACAATACTGGTTAAGACAGAAACAGTAGCTACGCAAATCAGATATTTAGTTTTCATTGATGTGAAATTAAATCTTCATTTACAAATGAATCATTTTTTTTTGTGAATGGCAATTTTATTTTTGGGTATTTATGGCATTTTTTTTAAAAATAATCAGAAAATTTTCGGATTGCTTTTTTGATGAGTTTTGGTAATTTTTCGCACTTTTAACTCGACTATTTTTTTTGATTAGAGAAAAAATAACAAACCATATTTATGGGTATAATAAACCTCTGAAAGCTTGCAGATTAACTATCTAAATTAGAGGCTTAAAAGCTGATATAAAATTCGGTTAATTACTTCCAAAATAGTCCCTGTCTTTTTGTTAATCGGTAAACTTAAAGTTTAAAATTGTCAGGAATCAATTAACCATTAACCATTAAGCATTAACCATTAAAGAATTTGGAAACTGAGCTTTCAATGCTGGCAATACTGGACAGGGTTTCTTCTGCTGCAAGTTATCTCCTTTACCACTAAAGGTATTCCACCGAAATGGTCCCAAATCGGCGGCGGCCATCCACAGCAACCGTTTAGCTCGGGTCATGGCTACATAGAGCAAGCGGAATTCTTCAGCAGTCTTAAGCTGTGCGGCTTGTTCCCAAGCCTCGGGTGCCATGGGTAAGGGTTTCCCGTGAAGGTAGGCACGAATTTGAGCTCTGGCTACTTCTGCTAGGGTAAATTCTCCCAAAAACTGAGCGGCAGTAGGTACCCACGGATTACCTGGAAGGGTGTCTTCATGGAGAAAGGGCAAGAAAACATAGTCCCAGTCTAATCCTTTGGCTTTGTGCATGGTGATCACAGTCAGTTGATGGGAACGCAGATAAGGGGAGTCTGTATTGTCTGGGTCTACAGGTTCAAAACGTTCTGAGCTAACGATTTCCTGGAGTACTGTTAGAGTTTCACTGATAGAACTTTTGCCAAAGGTCTGTTTTGCTATCCGTTCGGCTAATTTATCTGCTGTGGCTAGCTCGGATTGGTCATAGTTTAAGGTCTGAGCCAGGAAGGAAATTAGGTGATAATTGGGGAGTTCTAGACGAGCACGCAGTAAATCACAGCAGTAGCGGCGAGCTTTGATAACTGCTTTGGTCTGGGGTGGGTCCAATGGACCAGGATAGAGGAATTGTTCGGGATAGGTGGATAGAGCATTGAGGTCTTGGGTGGGAATTAACTGACGTTTTACCAAGACATCTAGGGCAGCTTTTAGGTAATCCGGAGAATGGGGACGGTCGAGAAATTGCAGCAGTGTTAGGATTTGACTGGGAACGTGGGATTCGCGATCGCGTTTTTGGACATCATACACCTCAATCCCATGCTGGCGTTTGAGATACTCCAGTTGTTCGACCACAAAGGTTCCTTGTCGATTCTCCCGCACTAACACAGCAGCGTTATGGTTTTGGTTTTTGGCAAATAGCTCTACTACTCGCTTTCCAATCAGTTCGACTGTGTGGTAAATGTCCTTAGGAGTGTAAAGTTCTAAACCTCTCCCTTCTGGATTTGGGTTGGCATCCGCTTGAGGGTCATTGGCATCTACTCGACGAATGGTTTGAGGACGAAAGGGTAGCTCGGTGGATGGTTGGGTTTGGGGGATAGAGTCTGGCTGTGGTACTGTTTCGGTAGAGTTTTTGTTGCCATAGGTGCTATTAACCCAATTCACGATAAAGTTGGCAGCATCGATGATAACCTGGCTACTGCGACCCGCTTGATCCATGGTGGCTAAATGTCCTATTCCCTGACATTCTTGGCAAAACCAATTGAAGTAAATCGGGTCAGCTGGGGTAAAGGTAGAGTTAATGGCTTGATTGGGGTCTCCAACTCGGATCAGATTTGTTAAAGGTTGTTTGGTTGAAGGTTGTTTGGTTGAAGGTTGTTTGGTTAAAGGTTGTTTGGTTGAAGGTTGTTTGGTTGAAGGTTGGGAGGTTGTTCGCGTAGCGTGGCCAATAGGCCAAGGTTCAAGGTTTGGTTCGGAACTAGCTGGCAATGTGGCTAGGGTTTGCAAGAGTCGGTATTGTAAGGGTGTGGAATCCTGGGCTTCGTCTTCAAAGACGGCAAAAAATTGATTTTGCCAGAGCTGACGGATGGCATAGTTTTGTAGGACTCTCAGCGCGGCTAGAATCATGTCGTCGTAGTCGATGAATTCACGCGATCGCACTATGGTTTGATACTGTTGATACAGTCCTGCTGCGATCGCTAATATTCCATATTCATCGGTTGTCTGTTCACTCAGGTGCCACAAATCTGCTGGTAATAACCCAGAACTTTTGGCTTCATGGATAACGGTGTAGGCCAGGTTAGGTAAAACTTCCGTTCGCAATACGGATTGTCTGCGCAACCGTTCTGTTTCTTCTCCATCAAAGCTTCGACCTTCGAGCAAGGTAAGATACCGGCGTGGATAATTAGCAATCCACTGTTCCACACAAGCACGGATTAAGCGATGACTTTGATTTGGAGTTACTAGAGTACTACTGTCTAGATTAAGTCCCGATAATTCTGGATGACGGTTAGCAATGTAGAGGGCTAAACCATGTAAGGTATAGACTACAAAACTATTTTGTGGGACCTTAAGGGTTTTTAGGTCATCGCGGATTTTAGCTCGAATACTGGCAGCGGCAGAGCGAGTGAAGGTTACTACCAGCAATTGATATCTGCTATGGAGTTGGTAATTTGCGATCGCAATTGCTGCAGCTTTTGCCATGCCAGTAGATTTCCCAGCACCAGGGACAGCAGAAACCGCTAAGGTTCCCCCTTGCCAGTCGGCCATCGGTTGTTGTCCCCGTCTTAAACTATTGCGGAGTCGTTGTAGTTCTTGGGCACGCCAAGCTGCGAGGGGGGTTTGCTGTGAGCCTGACTTGGTATCTGTATCCTCTGACATGTTGAGATTTGCTGCAACTGACTATTTGTTGGTATTGTAATTAGCGCGGGTTGCAAATCGCTATCGCTTTTGGTTAAGCTGTATCAGCCTTATTTCAACAATGAAGATTAAAGCAGTTATTTGGCAAGAGGATGGGGTGTGGTGTGGCTCAGTTCCAGCACTACCTGGATGTCATACATGGGGCGAAAGCTACGAACACCTTATAGAAATGCTTAAAGAAGCTGTCCAGGGTTGGATTGAGGTGGCGAGCGAACGGGAAGAGTTTGAGCCTGATAAGCAGTTAGTTGAGCTATATCTATAAAGTCTAGGGACAGATTTTGACAGGGAACTCAGATCCTAGAGTAGCTTAATCATTCTTCATAAATTGGTAAACTGATCAGTAATTACGAAAAAATAACTTAACAATTTCTGCGTTTTTTTTTTAATAAAACATGCCAAAATTACATGGGCAGTATCAGTTCTGCTCACGATACTCTTAGCAAGGTTAACTCTAAAAGACTTCTTTCGCTTTTCTCATTTCACATTTTAAGGAGGAGATTATGAAGCGAGTTGCGATGTTTTTGATGTCTTTGATGGCTGCACTGGTACTCATTGCTAGCCCAGCTCATGCGTCGATTCAAGCAGGCATTATTAACCTGTCTTCACCATGCCCAGTGGTAACAGCAAATAAGGACACAAGCAGATTTAAAGAAGTGTTGTTCGCAGAGCCATTTCCGGAAGGCTCAGATGTGATCGTGATTCCAATGGTTCAAACCTTTAATGGAGCAGATACCCCTGGTGTCAGGATCACAGATGTAACCACGAAGGGCTTTAAGTTCAGAATGAACGAATTAGTTCGGGGTGGTCCAAGGCAGGCTCTGTCAGATGGAAAACATACAAAAGAAACCATAGGTTGGATGGCTATCGGTTTCTAATCGCTCTTAGGGGTTTTTTCTGACCCCTGTCCCCTGTGCCCAATGGATGGGGCACAGGCGATTATAAGTACTTCGTTCGCACAAGCCTCATCAATTGGAGTTGGAAGTTCTAGTAGCCTGCCTCGGTGCATTAAGCCTACACTTACCCAATCGCGAAGTGTAGGAGCGTCACGGATACTGCTGGTGGCTGATTCAACCGCTAGACCTCGCCAGTAGGGACAGATTCTCACGGGTAACTCAGATCCTAGAGTAGCTTAATCATTCTTCATAAATTGGTAAACTGATCAGTAATTACGCAAAAATAACTTAACAATTTCTGCGTTTTTTTTTTCATAAAATATGCCAAAATTACATGGGCAGTATCAGTTCTGCTCACGATACTCTTAGCAAGGTTAACTCTAAAAGACTTCTTTCGCTTTTCTCATTTCACATTTTAAGGAGGAGATTATGAAGCGAGTTGCGATATTTTTCATGTCTTTGATGGCTGCACTGGTACTCATTGCTACCCCAGCTCATGCGTCGATTCAAGCAG
Source organism: Moorena sp. SIOASIH (assembly GCF_010671925.1). Lineage (GTDB taxonomy): Bacteria > Cyanobacteriota > Cyanobacteriia > Cyanobacteriales > Coleofasciculaceae > Moorena. Next base: position 464,754 of record NZ_JAAHIH010000003.1, read on the forward strand.
GCATTATTAAGCTGTCTTCGCCAGGCCCAGTGGTAACAAAAAATCAGGACACAAGCACATTTAAAGAAGTGTTCTTCGCAGAGCCATTTCGGGAAGGCTCAGATGTGATCGTGATTCCAATGGTTCAAACCTTTAATGGAGCAGATACCCCTGGTGTCAGGATCGCAGATGTAACCACGAAGGGCTTTAAGTTCAAAATGAACGAATTAGTTCGGGGTGGTCCAAGGCAGGCTCTGTCAGATGGAGGACATACAACCGAAACCATAGGTTGGATTGCTGTCGGTTTCTAATCGCTCTTAGGGTTTTTTTCTGACCCCTGTCCCCTGTGCCCCATGGATGGGGCACAGGGGATTTCAGTATTTGGTAGTGAAAGTGTGAGAAAGGCTGTTGCTAAAGCAATCATTATAGCGCTACGCATTAAAATTAGGACATTGATAAAAGCAGAAAACACTGTTGTAGTCAACTGTTGCTAGCATGCCTATTGTCTATTGCCTTGCCCGTAGCGCTATACATACTTTCAAGATTGCTCAGAGTTGGTGGAAGTAATTGTTAAGCTAGGCTCATCTGGCAAGGTTATAATCATCACAGTGTATGCACTCTGAAATTGAATAATTTACCTTAAATGTCGAAAGAAGGCTCTCGCTAACCCTGCGGGTATAGCGATGAGATGAATTTCGACCAATAAAGGAAATTGAGCAAAGCACTTCGACATAGCTCAGTGACCTCGAATCATTATAAAGCAATAAACTCTGGGTAAAATATGTTAAAATAGTAAAATGATTATAATAGAAGCCAAGCTCAAGGGAACAACATCCCAATACGCGAAATTAGAGGAAGCAATCCGAACGTCCCAATTCGTTCGGAATAAATGCCTGCGTTTTTGGATGGATAATAAAGGGGTCACGCGCAATGACCTGCAAAAGTTATGTTCCCAACTGGCTAAGAATAGCGAAACCCCTTGGGTACAGAGACTTAACTCTCAAGCTCGACAAAGTGCAGCCGACCGAGCGTGGCAAGCTATCTCACGGTTTTATACCAACTGCAAGCAGAACAAGTCGGGTAAAAAAGGATTTCCAAAGTACAAAAAATTTAGCCGTTCTGTCGAGTACAAAAAGACAGGATGGAAGTTGTCTGCCGACCGTAAAGAAATCGAGTTTACCGATGGATTTAAGGCGGGCAAATTTGCACTTTGGACGAGCCGAGATTTGCTTTTCTATTCAGAACAACAAATCCAAAGAGTCCGAATTGTTAGACGTGCTGATGGCTATTACTGTCAATTTCTCATTCAATGGGAGCGAAAAGAAGAGCATGAATTTAACGGTAATGTTGTTGGTATAGACCTTGGACTCAAAGAGTTCTATACCGATAGCAACGGGAATACTGTAGAGAATCCCCGCTATCTAAGGAAATCCGAGAAACGGTTAAAGAAACTGCAACGTCGGGTCTCCAAACGATATCAAAGAGGAAAAAAACAATCGAAGCGATATCACAAAGCGAGAAAGGCCTTAGCTAAACAACATCTTAAAATCTCCAGACAACGTAAAGACAGAGCCATTAAAGATGCTTTGGCGTTAGTCAAGTCTAACGATTTGATAGTCTATGAAGATTTGAAGATAAAAAATATGGTTAAAAATCATAATTTGGCTAAATCCATATCGGATGCTTCTTGGTATCAATTCGTGCAATGGCTTCAATATTTTGCCAAAATTCATGGCAGTATTTGTATTCCAGTCGCACCGCATTATACGACAATAAATTGTTCAGGATGTGGCGAAAAAGTTGAAAAAACTTTAAGCACCCGGACTCATCAATGTCCCAAATGCAAGTTAGTTTTAGACCGGGATTGGAATGCAGCACGAAATATTTTAGCAAAGGGATTGCAGGTGTTGGCGGAATACTTAAACAGTAGCGAAGGGCATTCGCGAACTGGGGTCAAAAACCCAAACGCTAGGGGAGAGAACGACCACTGGTTTGTTGATAGAGATATCGATAATCTAAGCCGACTCGTTGAACCGAGAACTGTGGTTTCACAGGAATCCCCCACTATAACGCGAAGCGTTTAGTGGTGGGAGGATGTCAATGTTTGCGATGTTTGTGGTTTTGCTGAAGCCAGAACTCGCTATGGATCAGCCTATGGGAAAGGAAAAGATCTACTGGTGATTGAAAATGTACCTATGGTGAGCTGCCCTAGTTGCGGTACGAGTTACCTTGATGGAGCAAGAAGGCTCACGCCATAATCTTTGATTTGGCATTGAGATGAATTGCGACCCACAAAAAAAAGAATATAGAATCTTTGTTTATCAGCGTTAGTATGTGATAAAATTAAGTCATGATAGTAAGAGAAGCCAAGCTTTTAAACGGGTCTAAAGCACAATATCAAGCCTTAGATGAAGCCATAAGAACTGCTCAATTCATTAGGAATAAAGCAGTTAGATTATGGCGTGACGAGCCAAATTTCAACAAGGCGCGTCTATCTCTGCTATGCAAAGAACTAGCGAGTGAGTTTCCTTTTGCTAAGAAGTTAAACTCAATGGCACGTCAGGCATCAGCAGAAAGAGCTTGGAATTCAATCTCTAGTTTCTATCGCCGCTGTAGAGAGGGTGCTAAAAAGAAAGGTTACCCTCAGTTTAAAAAGCATTCTCGTTCAGTTGAGTATAAAACCACAGGGTGGAAACTGTCAGAGGACTGTTTAACCATTAATTTCACCGATGGATTTAAAGCCGGTCAATTTTCTATATTCTGTAATCATGAAACCAGAGAAAATTTATTCAGGCTAAAAATCTATCGGGTTAGAGTTGTTAAACGGGCTGATAGCTATTATGCTCAATTCTGTTTTGATGCTAACCGCTTTGAAGTAGGAAACTATACAGGTAATGTAGTAGGTATTGATTTAGGTCTGAAGTATTTATACAAAGACCAAAACGATAATGCTGTAATTTATCCTAAGTATTTAAGACGGGCACAGAAGCGGACCCGCGAAACTACAGCGGCGGCTATCAAGAAAGTTTGTAAAAGGCAAGAAGCCTCAATCAAACAACTACCACAAAGCCAGGATTAGACTGGGGAAAGCTCATTTGTTGGCGCTAGCCTGCCGACGCTAGGAGGCAAGGTTCAAAGACAGCGTAAAGACTGGGCGGTGAAACTCGCTCGGTGCGTAGTCCACTCTAACGATGTGGTTGTCTATGAAGACCTCAAGATACAGAATATGGTCAAAAACCATCATTTTGCTAAGTCAATTTCTGATGCTTCGTGGTATCAATTCACTCAATGGTTAGATTATTTTGGAAAAGTTTGGAATAAAACAGTGATTGCTGTTGCCCCTCATTACACTTCCCAAGATTGTTCAAACTGTGGTCATCGAGTGAAGAAATCTCTCAGCACTAGAACTCATAAATGCCCTCAATGTCAAACGGAAATTTGTCGTGATACGAATGCGGCATTGAACATTTTAAAGAAAGGGATGAACATTATAGGTGTTGAGTGGAATAACAGTACCCTAGGGCATAGGGAAACTGCCGGGAAACCGGGAACGCTTGAGGAGAGTTCAACCGCTGTTGATGAGGAGAAATCTAATTCAATAAGTTGTCTCGTTGAATCAAGAATCACTCCGTGAGAATCCCGCGCTGTAATTTTTAATTCAGCGTCGGGAGTATGTCAATTAACATCATTTACTCTCAAAGAAATTGACCGTATTAAGCGCGGACGCAAAACAGTAGCAGTAACAAAATCTCTGAAAGTCGCTAGTTTCTCAGTTTAAGATTAACAAGTCAATTACACACAGGGAACTTCAATATCATGGCAAATGGTAAATCCAAAGTCGCACTGATTACCGGGGCATCATCGGGTATGGGCAAAGAAATGGCCAAATCTCTGCTGAAGGATGGTCTGACCGTAGTAGTGGCGGCACGTAGTGTCGAGAAAATGGCTGACCTAAGAGAGTTGGGTGCTCACCCACTGCGTATGGACATCACCGATGAGGCAAGTATCCAGGCTGCCGTGAATGAAATTCAAGACACTTATGGCAAGGTCGATGTTCTAGTCAATAATGCTGGCTTTGGATGCTACGGGACAGTGGAGGAAACCTCTATTGATGATGCCCGCTACCAGTTCGAGGTCAACATTTTCGGCCTTGCCCGACTGACCCAGTTGTTGTTACCAAAGATGCGAGAAGCTCGCTCGGGCAAGATCATTAATATTAGTTCGATGGGTGGCAAGATGTATACACCCCTGGGAGCTTGGTATCATGCCTCTAAGCACGCCCTCGAAGGTTGGTCAGACTGTCTGAGATTAGAACTGGCTGCTTTTAATATTGATGTTGTGATCATTGAACCTGGTATCATCCGAACCGCATTTGGGAATGTACTTATGGGTCCAATGCTGGAGCGGTCGGGAAATGGCCCCTATGCTAAACTGGCCAACAGTGTTGCCAAGGCCACCGAAAAATCCTACAACAGCGGTAGCGGTTCCTCTCCAAAGGTGATTGCCGATATTGTCTCGAAGGCGGTTAAAGCACGCAAACCAAAAACTCGCTATGTTGCCGGTCAATTTGCAGCACCAATGATCTTCATCCGAAAGTGGTTTGGCGAACGCATTTTCGATTGGGTGATCATGAGTAGAGTAAAGTGAAATATGGTTGTTTGCTTCTCTGGCAAACTCCTAATCAGATTCCGATGAAGGTCACATGCAGAGCAAAGATAGTTTTCCCACCGAGTACTTGAACTATACTGGTCGCAACGACCTGTTAAGTGGCGGTGTGAAGATGATACCCATCGACACATCGAAGGGAACCTTCCAGGTCTGGACCAAGCGAATTGGCAATCATCCGACGATGAAGGTACTGCTCCTGCATGGCGGGCCCGGTATGACCCATGAGTACTTAGAGGCATTCGACAGTTACTTTCCTGCAGCCAGCATCGAGTATTATTACTATGATCAACTCGGCTCTTACTATAGTGACCAGCCGAATGAGCCAGAGTTAGTGGAGTTGGCACGCTTTGTGGATGAGGTGGAGCAAGTGCGCCAAGCCTTAAAGCTGGATCAAGAAAACTTCTACCTTTATGGCCACTCCTGGGGCGGTCTTTTGGCTATGGAGTATGCCTTGAAGTACCAACAGCACCTCAAGGGTCTGATTGTCTCCAACATGATGGCCAGCGTCCCAAAATACAACGAATATGCCCATAACGTACTGATGCCTGGCATGGATCCGGTTGTTCTGGCAGAGATCCAGGGTTATGAAACCTCTGAGGATTACCAAAATCCGCGCTATATGGAACTGCTAATAGAGCACCACTACGTTTACCATGTCCTGCGTATGCCATCGGAAGATTGGCCGGATCCATTGAACCGTAGTTTTAAGCACCTAAATGCGGATATCTATGTCCCGATGCAAGGACCATCCGAGCTTGGTCTTAGAGGCAAACTCATAGATTGGGATCGTTCCGGTAACCTAGGGCAAATCGAAGTGCCAACTCTGGTTATTGGTGCCCAATACGATACGATGGATCCTGAATACATGGAATGGATGGCGGTCGCGATGCAAAATGGCCGTTACCTCCACTGCTCAAACGGTAGCCACCTAACACTTTACGACGACCAGCAAGTTTATTTTCAAGGTCTGATCCAGTTCATCCAGGACGTAGATGCAGGCCATTTCTGAGTAATTGTGAGCACTGATCTTCGATTGGAAATCTGAGGTTTGGTTTTTCTGCCTCATCTGGTGATATCGGATTGCTTGAGTTTTTAGGTGCTTTGTTCCAAGAGTGGGTTTCGCCCCGCTGACCTTAACCGTTAGACTTTGCTGAGTATCAGTAGATGGTCTTGAGAACTGTTAACATTGACTTTGTCTTTGGGATGTGCTTCCATTGTCAAGCACCAAATGCACTACAGTTGCGTGTACCTAAAGGTGAGAGCGATCGCAACATTGGGCTAGACAAATCATTATGGATCAAATCATAGCAAAGGTTTTCTTAGAATGCGTTCGCGCAATCGATGCCAGCGAGTTGATAAGTCGCGTTTCTTCCACGGACAAAGAGTTTAGCTTTCAAAATTGGTTTGCTGTTCGTCTTGAAAGGCTTTCCTTGAACTTCGATGAACCTTCAAGAAATGCTTATCCAGACTTCAGGCTTGTTGATTTCCCCCTTGGCTTCGAGATAAAAGGATTAGGATTTCCAGGCAGGGAAGCAAACTATGACTGCAATAGTCAAGTGCCCTCAGGTCTGCATAATGGCAGGACAATTTACTATGTGTTTGGACGATACCCAGCAAAAACCAAGGAAAAGAACTATCCAGTCTATGATCTTGTCATGTGTCATGGCAATTTATTAAATGCAGACCATTCTTATATCCATAAAAATAAGAATATTAAAGGTTTCGGTAGCTATGGAGACATTATGATTCGTGACAGAAAAATGTATGTTGCACCTACACCATTTGCCCTTACGGATGGCACAGAACGCCAAGTTACTCTGATTGCTCCAACTGGCTTTAAATGTGGTATAGATTTAAAACACTCGGGTACTATCACACGTATAGAGACTCCAAGGCTGATCAGGGGTTATTACTTTGATATGATTGAACATACGCTTACACCTTCCTATATAGATAATCCCAACGCAGGAAAGAAACACACATTTGAAGTTTTTCGTGCAGCAAAATCTTTAGGACCAACAGTCACTCTTCGTTGATATGGAACTTTCATTCACAAGTCTTTTTTCTGGTGCAGGTGGCTTAGACCTCGGCTTTGAAATGGCTGGTTTTAAACATCTATACTCCACAGATATTGATACATGGAGCGTTAAAACACTCCGTAATAATCGACCTGAATGGGATGTTGAAGAAGCTGATATTCGAGAACTATCAGAAAGAGATTTACCTGATAGTGATGTAATTTTAGCAGGCGTTCCATGTCAGGGCTTTTCACTGGGGGGGAATCGAAAGGAAAACGACGATAGAAATTTTCTGTTTCAAGAAGTTGTCCGAATGGCAAAGATCAAGAAGCCTCGCTTTATCGTAATTGAGAATGTTCTAAATCTCAGGACAATGAAAGAACCCAAAAGTGGAAAGCCTTTTGTTGACGTAATTTCAGAGCATTTCAAGAGTCTTGGATACTACATAAAATATAATGTATTCAGAGTATCTGGTTTTGGAGTGCCTCAAACGAGAAGAAGATTTATTTTTATTGCCAGCTTCGACCGATTTCCCTCAGCTTTTCACTGGCCCACGCCAGAGCCAGATACACCAGCATCAGCCTATTTAGCTGATCTGGCTGCCAATCCATTCATTTCCCTTCCTAATCATTGTCCTGAATGGGGGTTCAAAAGCCGTGTTCATGAGGAGACTGGAAAGGCATTTGATCCTACTGAGACCCCTGTACCATGTAGATTCTCTCGAACTGGATCTGACGGACACCCAATAAGATCTTTGGATGCCCCATTTCCTGCTATTGATACTGGAACTATTTGGGGGTGGGCTCAGGGAAATGTGGTGGCACAAAGAAAGGAAAAAGATCGCGTCAATGGGCAATTTGTAAGGAATCCAAATATTAACTTAAAGCTATGGCGTATCAGTGCAAGCCGTCTGCGACGCTTTACTAATCGTGAATATGCCCGACTTCAAACTTTCCCAGACTCATGGGTATTTCATGGAGGAAATAAACGTCATGTCCACCAGCAGATTGGCAACGCTGTTCCTGTACAATTTGCCTATCGAGTTGCCTGTTTTCTTCAAGCAGTTTACCAAGCACAGTGTTTAGGCCAACCAATGAATTTATTTACTAATAATACGGTATTACAACTGGAATTGAATTTATAACTCAATAATTTGATATGCTCAAGCCGATTCGTAGGTTGCTTTGAATGACAAAGCCTAACAAGACCCCGGGCAATTCCTAGGGGTTTTAACAGGGTGACAATGGGCAGGTCGAACTGGAGATTATTATAGGGATTCCCAGTTAGGCTCCCAGTTACCACCTTTTTACCCCGCTTTACGGATTGGTTACCATTCCCTACTGTAGCGGTAATTCTGTCACCCCAGTACCAGGGCAGAGGGACTTTCACTGTTACGGTTATTCAGTTACAAGGCGCGAGGCCTTGCAATTTTTCCCTAAGTCATAATAGCCTAATTTAGGATAAAGCAATCCCACACACCTGGCTGTACCTGAGGCTCCGTGTTTGACGGCCTCCGGGCACATTTGTCAGACTTGGCCGCGCAGGTCAACCCCACCATTAGAGGGAATGGGAGCAGATTTCCAAGCTGACAAAAGAGCGCCGCTAAATATTTTCTGTTTTGGTATATCAAAACAGAAATAAAACCTAATTTTATGGGATTTTGTTGACATTAATAATGTATGTATAACCTTAATTGTTTTTTTCAAGCTGCTAATGTTTCACAGCGCCCAATCCTAGAAATTGCCTTGGAAGCTTTGAGGCTCCGATTCTCCTCCCCTTATCTCGATCTATCCGAGTATCTAGATTTTCAACTATACCTTAATGACCTTACTTTCTCCGAAAAAGCAGCATTTTGTGGACATCGCATGCAATCTACTCTTATAGAGATAGTAGTCGATGAATACTCTAAATTTATGGCTATTGACAAGGTGACAATGTACTTCTTGTTTCGTGCTAGTGGTTTTCCGACACCCGAGATTCATGCAATTTATCGGTCTCGTCGCCCAAGTGTTTTACTAAATATTGCTACACCACAAGACCTTGAAGACTACCTTAGAAAGCCAGGATCATTGCCGATTTACTTTAAGCGGTCTTCAGGTTCCTATGGTCACGGTAATACCTTGGCTGATCACTTAAATGGCGACATGCTCCACCTTGGTACTGGTTCTTCAGAACCACTCAGGGATTTTTGTTGCTCTCTTGATGACGGAGGAACCCTGGGATGGATTTTGCAGGAACCTCTCACTGCTCATTCTGAAATTGCTGAGATCTCTGGTACAGATAAAATTTCGGGAATCAGAATACATACCATTTTATTGGACTCTGGCCCGCAAATAATGAAAGCAATCTTTAAAGTAAATGTGGGCAATTTAGACTGTGACAATTTTGATCATGGTACAAGTGGAAATTTGTTGGCAGCTGTAGATATCAAAACGGGTAAAATCTTCCGTATTATCTCTGGTACTGGCCTGAATCAAATTGAAAATCCTTTACATCCGAAAACTGGCAGGAATCTACTTGGATTTCAGATCCCCTACTGGAACAAGGTAGTCGAACTTGTACTCGAAGCACATCTGGCATTTCCAGGCTATCTTTGTCCTGGTTGGGATGTTGCTATTTGTGAGACTGGACCAACAATACTTGAGCTTAATTACTTTGGTGATCTGAAGCTTTCTCAGCATGCCTATCGGCGTGGATTTATCGATCCAGAATTCAGGGATTTTCTCCAGATTTGGAAAATTAATAAAATGCTCTACATGACACCAGAAAGAAGACGAAAACTCCTAGCTTCATCTGGGGCATCATCAATTAAGGGACATGTTGGCATAAAAAGACATCATTGGCAATGGTAATTAAGAACAAATTTTCCGGTTCAAAAAAAATAAACTAAACTAATACAATAAAATAAAAATTATATCTCCAGAAGCGTCATTTGATGAGTATTATACCCTTTATTATCCTAAGCCTTATGTTGCTGCCTTGCTCAAATAAAAAAATTATTACTTACCCTTTTATGCTATGGAGCTTCTCAGATGCTCAAACGGTAGCCACCTAGCACTTTACGACGACCAGCAAGTTTATTTCCAAGGTCTGATCCAGTTCATCCAGGACGTAGATGCAGGCCGTTTGTGAGTACTGGTGAGCACCGATTTTCGATTGGAAATCTGAGGTTTGGTTTTTCTGCCTCATCAGTTAAGATCGGATGGCTTGAGTTTTGAGGTGGTCTGTGTTGCCTAACTATTGACCACAGCGGATGCTCTGGGGGGTGGCGAAGATGGGGCTGCCCAAAAGATGGTGACGCACCACTAGCCTCAAGGCCGTTATCTAAGATAGTTTGGGAAACAATTGAAAGAGAGATTCATATGAAGTTTCAAAGAATGGTTTGTGTCATCATGTTTTTTGTGACCGTGACCTTCGGTTTGTATCCTGGTAATGCGTGGGCTAATGGCGACCCATCCAAGGGGAGGGCATCATTCGCAGTCTGTAGTACGTGTCATGGTCGCAAAGCCGAGGGGATGGAGTCCTTAAACGCACCCAATCTGACTGGTCTACAAGACTGGTACATGCTGACCCAGTTGAAGAATTTCAAAAACGGAATACGGGGCAATGACCCTAAAGATATCTACGGCCAGCAAATGCGACAGATGGCCATGACCCTGACGGATGAGCAAGCGATGAGAGATGTGATCGCCTACATCAAGACCTTAAGACCTTGAAATGAGTTGACGTCGTTCGGAAAAGAAAGCAGGTCTTCTGACCCCCTTTTTTTAGGACTAATCAGGATATCCTGTAGGTTTGGTTGACATAGGAAAGCCAACATCTGAGATTTATAGAATAATCGGCATTGCTGAATCTTTGAATGAATATGAGTAGGGTGGGGATCCTGGCCGTCCGGAAATGAAACGGGCAAGATGCCCGTTCCACGCCTGATGCCCGTTCCACGCCTGATGCCCATTCCACAGGTGCGACCCAAGGGCGCGAGCAATCCCTCGCGCCCTTGGAGGGGCGCACCTACTCTTAAAATCATTCCATTATTAAGCAACGCCGTCCCTTGCCCTAGGATCAACGAATCGCACCCTAAACTATGCATCGCATCGCCGCTACTCCAGGAGGATGGAACCCTGAAGCTGAAGGGGTTATCTTCATCGAACAAACCCCAGCACCGATTATTTTCCTGACTGCTGCTGACACGGATATCCAAACCCTAGCCGCATCAGTATCCCAACTTCCCCCAGATTTCCCAGCTATCCGAGTCGCTAATCTGTTGCAGTTGCAGCAACAACTAACCATTGATACCTATGCTGAGGATATCTTGGCCAAAGCACGGATTATCATTATCAGATTATTGGGGGGACGATCCTACTGGTCCTATGGCTTAGAAGTGCTCAAAGAGACAGTAGAACAAACCGGCGCTAGGTTACTGGTTTTACCAGGGGATGACCGACCAGATCCTACCTTAACTAGTCACTCCACAGAAACTATTCCGATAGTGAATCAATTATGGCGCTACTTTACAGAAGGCGGTGTTGAGAATTTCACTAACGCTCTGAAATTTGTGGCAGATGTATGCCTGGAGCAAACGAATAATCCACCAGCACCAAAACCTGTGCCTCGGGTTGGGGTTTATCCATGGCAATCGGGGATAAAGGTTAACAGGTTGAAGGTTAACAGGTTGAAGGTTAATAGGTTGAAGGTTAGCAGGTTGAAGGTTAGCAGGTTGAAGGTTAGCAGGTTGAAGGTTAGCAGGTTGAAGGTTAATAGGTTGAAGGTTAGCAGGTTGAAGGTTGAAGGTTGGGAGGATAAGCAGCAACCAAATAACCTACCCGAAGGCAACGCCAAGGGCGAACAACCGACCCTACTCGAACGCCAAAGGCGAACAACCAAAACAAACCTTGGCCTTTCGGCCACGCTACGCGAACAACCTTCAACCTTCAACCAAACAACCTTCAACCAAAACCAACCTTCAACCAAACAACCTTCAACCAAACAACCTTCAACCAAACAACCTTCAACCAAACAACCTTCAACCAAACAACCTTCAACCTTCAACCAAAACAAACCTTCAACCAAACAACCTACTGGCAATCTTAAAGTAGGTATTTTGTTCTACCGTGCCCATTACTTAGCGGGAAATACAGCACCGATTGATGGGTTATGTCAGGCTTTGGTAGAACGGGGCTTGGAACCGGTGCCAGTATTTGTCTCTTCTTTACGGGATCTAGAGGTACAACGGGAATTGTTAGGCTATTTCCAAAATCCCGATAGCTCTAGTAGTGCGATCGCAGTGTTGCTTAATACGACTAGTTTCTCGGTGGCTAAGTTGGATGCTGAGGTACATCAGTTGGAGTTGTGGGAACGGCTTGATGTGCCTGTGTTGCAGGTTATTTTAAGTAGTGGCACGGTGGAACAGTGGGAGTCTGGGTTTCAGGGATTGATGCCCAGGGATACTGCTATGAATGTGGCGTTGCCAGAAGTGGATGGGCGAATTATTAGTCGTGCCATTTCCTTTAAGTCGGCGCAACGGTGGAATCCTGCTCTGGAAACGGATGTGGTGGTTTATGAACCAGTATGCGATCGCATTCAGTTTGTAGCAGATTTAGCCATGAATTGGCTACGGTTAGGGCAAACCCTACCGAATCAGAGAAGGGTTGCTCTGATTTTAGCTAATTATCCCAATCGAGATGGCAGGCTGGCCAATGGAGTAGGATTAGATACCCCGGCCAGTTGTGTAGAGATTTTAAAAGGGTTACGGGATGCTGGGTATTGGGTTGAGAGGATTCCAGAAACTGGGGATGAGTTGATTGAGTGGTTGACCGCTGGGGTGACGAATGATCCGGAAGGATGGCAGTTACGTTTGGTACGACAAGAGTTGAGTTGGCAGGAGTATTGGGACTATTTTCAAGGGTTACCGATAGCGGTTCAAAAGGGAATCCGTCAGCGTTGGGGAGAGTTTGATGTTAACGGTAAACACAGCAAGGATGGTAAGGGAGAGATAACCGAGATTTCAGGATTTCCGATTTCAGGGATTCAGTTGGGAAATGTGTTTGTAGGGATTCAACCGTCTCGGGGTTATGATCTTGACCCAGCTTTGAATTATCATGCTCCCGATTTGGAACCAACTGATGGGTATTTGGCATTTTATTATTGGTTGCGGAAGTGTTTTGGTGCCCAAGCAATTGTTCATGTGGGCAAGCATGGGAATTTAGAGTGGTTACCGGGTAAGAGTGTGGCCTTGTCAGAGTGCTGTTATCCAGAAGTGGCCTTGACAGCCATGCCTCATTTGTATCCATTTATTGTCAATGATCCCGGAGAGGGAGCTCAAGCAAAGCGTCGCGCTCAAGGGGTGATTATTGATCATTTAACCCCTCCCATGACTCGTGCTGAACTTTATGGTCCTCTGCAACAGTTGGAGGGATTGGTTGATGAGTATTATGAAGCTCAAAGCTTAGATTTGTCTCGGTTGCCAATTATTCGCGTCCGCATTGTTAAACTTATCATTGACGAGCATTTGCACGAAGATTTGGGGATTGCAGTAGACGATATTGAAGCTGGAAAATCGGAAATTACTAATCAAATTGATGCTTATCTTTGTGAATTGAAAGAAGCTCAAATTCGAGATGGATTACATGTGTTTAGTCAATGTCCCCAAGGACGTCAATTGCAGGATTTAATAGTAGCAATTGCTCGTCATCCAGGAAAGAATCGCATCGGCTTAACTCGTGCTTTGGCTCAGGATTTGGGTTGGGATTTTGACCCCCTGACGGAAGATTTTTCAGTGGTTAAGGATATAGAAAAAAGCAAGATAGATGCGATATCAAAAATAATTAAAAGGCAAAAGGCAAAAGGCAAAAGGCAAAAGGCAACAGAGGAATGCTATAGTGATAGAGTTACTGTTGGTGATTTCAAGGAACAGGCAAAAGGCAAAAGGCAAAAGGCAACAGAGGAATGCTATAGTGGTAAATATACTGTTGGAGATTTGGTTGAAGTATTGGAAGAAGAAGCGTCTGAATTAGTAAAACAAATCAATTCCCCATTAGCGATTACTGATTATCGATTACCGATTAGTCAAACAACAAAACAAGAATTAGATTGGATTCGCGATCGCCTGTTACCAGCACTGCAAGAAACTAATCAGGAACTCACCCAATTGTTAAGGGGATTAGATGGGAGATATGTACCGAGTGGGCCATCGGGTGCGCCGACTAGAGGACGACCGGACGTTCTGCCCACTGGTCGCAATTTTTACTCTGTTGATATCCGTGCCATACCCACAGAAACAGCTTGGGATGTGGGGAGAAAGGCAGCTGAAGTGCTAGTGGAGCGCTATACCCAGGAAAATGGTGAGTATCCCAAAACCCTAGGGATTTCGGTATGGGGCACATCTACCATGCGTACCGGGGGAGATGATATTTCCGAAGCTCTGGCGTTGTTGGGAGTGCGACCGATTTGGGATGGGTCTTCACGGCGGGTGATAGACTTTGAAATCTTGCCAGTGTCTGTGTTACAACGTCCCCGGGTGGATGTGACCCTGCGCATCTCTGGCTTCTTTAGAGATAGTTTCCCCAATTTAATCGACCTATTTCACAATGCAGTAGTTGCTGTGGCAAGCCTGGATGAATCACCATCAGACAATCCTCTAGCAGCCCAGGTGAAACAGGAAACAGACTATTGGTTACAGGTAGGGTTGAGTCAGTCCCAAGCCCAAATGCGATCGCACTACCGTATCTTTGGCTCGAAACCAGGAGCCTATGGTGCCGGGTTACAGGGTTTGATTGAATCTCAAAACTGGCAAGATGAGCAGGATTTAGCTCGCGCTTACATTAACTGGAGTAGTTACGCCTACAGCTCATCTTCCCCCAAAGGAGCCCCAGAAGCCTTTGAGCAGCGTCTCAAACAAATGCAAGTTGTATTACACAATCAGGATAATCGGGAACATGATTTACTCGATTCAGATGATTATTACCAGTTTCAGGGGGGGTTAACCGTAGCGGTGCGGGGGTTAACTGGCAAAAATCCTCAAACCTACTTTGGTGATAATTCTATCCCTGAAAAGCCCAAAGTTCGACAGCTAAAGGAAGAGATTGCCCGAGTGTACCGTTCTCGTGTAGTGAATCCTAAGTGGATTGAGGGAGTTATGCGCCATGGTTACAAAGGAGCATTTGAAATGGCAGCAACGGTAGATTATTTGTTTGCCTATGATGCTACCGCTAATTGTGTGGCAGACCATATGTATCAAGGAGTAGCTCAGGGGTATTTATTTGACTCAGATGTGCAAGAGTTTGTCCAACAAAAAAATCCATGGGCCTTGCGAGATATGGCAGAACGCTTACTGGAAGCCAATCAGCGGGGATTGTGGCAGTCAGTTGCACCAGAGACCTTAGAGAAATTGAGAGCGATCGCATTACAAGCAGAAGCAGTGATTGAAGGGGAAAATTTTGGGATTGTATAGCTAGGGAACAGGGAATAGGGAATAGGGAATAGGGAGTAGGGAATAGAAATATGTTTTAACCTTTACTTCGACTGCTATAGCGCTACGCGCAAGGCAAGAGGCAAAGGGAAAAAGGCAAAAGTTCACTACAACAGCTTTTGCTGCTTGTATAAATGTCCTAAGCTTAATGCGTAGTGCTATATAGTTAGACGCTTAAGTCTATTTAACATAAAATTGCTTTAACTTAGAAGCTATGTCTTCTGGATTTGTCCCATTAGGAAACACTAAAATGGCCTTAATTTTGTTGTTATCAATTATTTCTGGTAAGCGATGTAATTGTTGATCAGAAATAGCAATTCCATCATAGGTTTCGGCATAATCTACTTCTTTGGTAAAATTTTTATCATTATAAGCTTGAATAAAAACTCGATCTACATTCCATTTTGGCCAGTCGGCAGCAAAATATTTTTTAGCCCAATAAGGATTATGATGACAAAGATCAAAACTAACCTTTGGGTTAGCTTGTTTCATAGCACCGATCATTTCTTGTGAAAAAGCGGTTAACTTATTAGTGCGATTTACTTTACCTGGCAACTCGGCATGGTAACCCAGATAATCGTCCCATTGGACTGCATCAATTTTAGGATATTTTTCGACAAATTCTACTAAAATATCTCTAAAAAAATTAGCAACTTCAGGAATTTCTACATCAAGAATATAATGCTCGATTCCCGGATAGGTGCGGTCAACGCCCGGTACAACCCATTTGCGTTCAATAGCTAAATCAAAAATCGGGCTATTTTTATCTATTTTAATACCTTTTTCAAAGTAAGCATGAACTTCCATGCCGTGTTTGTGTGCTTCATCAATTAGCCAAGTTAACCAGAGGTCGCGAAACTGATTAGGACAACTTTTATAACCAAAAGTTTTTTGCATCACTTCACTAGTGTACATAGGACAAATATTACCCCATACACCATGAATAATCGTATTAATTCCTTGAGAATGATAATGACGAACTTGTTTTCTAATCTTCTCTTCACTAGCATTATTAGTTACGTTATAACGACTTATATAAATTCCTCTGATTGCTTTTTTATCCAAAGGAGTTTGAGTTGTTGGTGATGCTGGCTGATGATTAGGTTTAACAATTGGTGTTTGAGGTTTTTGAGGTTTTTGAGCTGTTATTGGTGTTGATGAAGCTGGCTGATGATTAGGTTTAACAATTGGCGAATTTGGTAAGGAAGGTGCGGTGGTTACGCGAGGCTAGGAGCCGAAGGTTCTGGTTCGGCGGTCGTCGAATTTAAACCAGGAATAGCTATGGGGAGATTTTGAGGAATAGCTATTGGGAGATTTTGAGGTAATTTGCTAATCATGGCGAAACCTCCTTGATGGTTCAACCACCAATAACCACCGCCTAAAACCAGTAAGATGACAGAAATAGGAATATTTGCGCATCCACATCCACTGTTTTCATTATTTTTATTCGACATCGTAAAATTATTGCCTAGCAAGAGTTTGGGAGATTATTTTAAGTTATTTTAAGCGGCTGAAGCCAAAAATCCAGGTATAGCTAGGGTTTTAGTCGCTTAAAGTAACAGTCTGGCATATTAAATCCAGAAGAGCCAAACTTTTGAGCTTAGGGACGCAGATTCTCTAGTTGTTTGGTAACCCATTCACGATTAAAAATTGCTTGATAGATAGGGTTGTTCACCCTTAGCCATCCTTGTTGATTAACCACCAAACCCGATAGCAGCAATTCGTTGCACTCTTGGCTGTTATCCATCTTTACATCATCTCCAGCTAAAATATGCTGATAAAGTCCCAGCAATTTGTCAGCATAATATTTATTACTCTTATTACTCAAAAGGCGAGCCGAGATGCTTCGGAAATGCTCGGGTTCATCCTGGGATTCCCAATTATCAATAATGCGAGTGTGTACGATTCTCTGTACCCAAGATGCCTCATTACCAGGAGCAATAGTCAACCCGACCCTTACTGAGTCTACCACCAACTGACATAGTTTTTGGGTCAGAAAGGGTTGTCCTCCTGTCCAAGCCAGTATCTCCTTGAGAATCGTTTTAGGGTTACCCCCTGTTCCCTCTAATCCCTTGGCAAGGGGATATGCTTCATGGAATTCAAAGCCATGTAGTTCTATGGCTTTCCCGATATTAAACGGTGTCCGCTTTTTGGCAGTGATCAAATCCCTTGGCTTAGCTACCCCGAACACAGCAAAGACAATGCGATTATAGTCGGGATTAATTACTCTTTGGTTATAGCAGAATCGGATTAGGGCAAAAAAATCATCAACGGGAAAAGGTAAGTTGAGAATAGTATCAATTTCATCAATGAAGATAACAATTCGTTCAGTAGGAAATTTTACCAGCAGGATATCTTCCAGGAAATTACTCAATCGCTGAAGCAGTGAAAGATACTCTTCCTGGTGCCACCAGGATTGGAAATTCAAGTCACCGAATAACTTAAACCCTCGTACTAACTCAGCAACCACTCCTTTGTACCACTGAGTTGGGGTAATTGTTTCGCTACCGATGCGCGTCATATCAATAGTGCTGCATTTAAATCCTTCTTGTTGTAGTTGATGTCTGATGCGCACCGATAGAGAAGACTTACCCATTTGTCGGGGAGCCATAACATAACAAAAATCACCCCTTTTTAAGGCGTTATAGAGTTGGATGTCGCCTTGTCTTTCTACATAGCTAGGCGCATCACTGGCTAGACTACCACCGACTTGGTATAGATGGTCATTTTTAATCATTAAATTGTGAGGTTTTATCAGCTGCTTTACGGACATAAATCTAAAAAAATAAGGTTATTAAAATATTTGTAATAACTGAATTACTATAACCATAGTATAGCATTTACAAATAGGTTGTAAACAATAAACTGGATTTATCATAACCTCAAAAAATTAGCAAAGCTCTTTAATAAGATTGCAGCTTACCTGTTCATTGTGTAAGCATTCAGCCGTCAGCGGTCAGCCGTCAGCAGTCAGCTATCAGCTTGTAGGGTGGGCAAAAAGCGATGCAGCGCGGTCTTGGGGGTTTCCCCCATGAGCGACTGCATCAAGACACAGTTTGATTGTTTTGAGTATTCTAGATTATATTACTTTGCCCACCCTACTTTAATTCGTCTGATAGCTGATAGCTGATAGCTGATAGCTGATAGCTGAATGCTTACTTCATTGTTACCTTTTTTCATCAAATTTACCTTTACATATCATTTAAAAAATATATATCTAAAACTCTAAGCATAGCTTGTGAATAAAGTGTGAAAATATCCTAGGAACTGAAATTGTCAGCTTATGCGCTACGCGCACAGCTTTTAGTTAGGGAAAGAAAAACTTCATATCGGCGAAAATAGAATTAGATCAAGTCCGGTTAATCATTTTGAAAATAGCAGATTTAGCAGCAATAGCAATCAATAGGTTAAATTTTCCGGAATAGACCCACAACATAACGAAAAAAATATTTAACCAAGGAATTTAACTGGGCTTCCCATCAGTCGAGGTTAGCCAGCCAAGCCAAGCCAAGCCAAGCCAAGCCAAGCCAAGCCAAGCCAAGCCAAGCCAAGCCAAGCCAAGCCAAGCCAAGCCAAGCCAAGCCAAGCCAAGCCAAGCCAAGCCAAGCCAAGCCAAGCCAAGCCAAGCCAAGCCAAGCCAAGCCAAGCCAAGCCAAGCCAAGCCAAGCCAAGCCAAGCCAAGCCAAGCCAAGCCAAGCCAAGCCAAGCCAAGCCAAGCCAAGCCAAGCCAAGCCAAGCCAAGCCAAGCCAAGCCAAGCCAAGCCAAGCCAAGCCAAGCCAAGCCAAGCCAAGCCAAGCCAAGCCAAGCCAAGCCAAGCCAAGCCAAGCCAAGCCAAGCCAAGCCAAGCCAAGCCAAGCCAAGCCAAATCATGTTGACCGAAAATCCTGAGGGCGCAAGCCCCTAAATTCCATTTATGGGGTTAGCCCGAACAGGAATTTATTCCCTAACCATCCTGGAACTTCTGCTATGGGGATATCGACTATAATATTAAGTAAAGCCAGTAAATCAAGGAGGTGATTTTAGGTGTTGGTAATGGAGTTCAAGGCTGTCCTTAAAGAGTCTCAAAAATTAGCAATAAATGAGGCAATTAGAACGGCTCGCTTTGTCCGAAATAAAGTACTTCGGTACTGGATTGATAATCGTGGAGTGGGCAAAAAAGAATTGTACCGTTACAACACCCAAATACGCGAAGAGTTCAAATTTGTCAAAGACCTGAACAGTCATGCATGTCAAGCCTCAATTGAAAATGTGGAACGGGCAATAAAGCGGTTCTACGACAACTGCAAGAAAAAGGTGCCTGGGAAGAAAGGATATCCCCGATTCAAAAAGCGTTCTAGGTCAGTTGAGTACAAGCAATCTGGCTGGAAGCTATCCCCAGACAAAAAGTCTATCAAATTTACTGATAAGAAAGGGATCGGGAAGGTTAAACTCAAAGGAACCTGGGACTTATGGCGCTTCGACCAAAAACTGATCAAGCGGGTCAGAATAATCCAAAGGGCGGATGGTTATTACGTTCAATTTTGTGTCAAATTAGACAATCACGAACAACTAGAAGCTACCGGTTTTATTGTTGGCTTGGACGTAGGACTGAAATAATTTTACACCGATTCTGATGGTTACTCTGAACCTAATCCAAGGTTTTATCGCAAAGGCGAGAAACGCCTGAAGTTTTATCAACGTCGAGTTTCTCGAAAGAAAAAAGGCTCATCCAATCGCAAAAAGGCAATTAATAGACTAGGCAGGACTCACCTCAAAATAAGTAGGCAGCGTAGTGAACATGCGAAGAGACTTGCACGTTGCGTAACTCGGTCTAACGACTTGGTCGCCTATGAAGACTTGAAGGTAAAAAACTTAGTAAAAAATCACTGTCTTGCCAAGTCTATTAATGATGCTGGTTGGTATCAATTCCGGGAATGGTTGGAATATTTTGGTAAAAAGTTTGGCCGAATAACTGTCGCAGTTAATCCTGCTTATACTACCCAAAATTGTTCTCAGTGCGGCGAGGTTGTGAAAAAGTCACTATCAACTAGGACTCATACCTGTAAATGTAGCTGCCAGCTAGACAGAGACCATAACGCCGCCAAAAACATCCTATCTAGAGCCTTGAGTACGGTGGGGCACACCGGAACTTTAAGCAACGCTTGGGGAGAGGATGCCTCTACTTTTCTTGGTTCCGGCCTGGAAAAGCAAGTAACCTCGTTGAACCAAGAATCCCCCTGATTCTATCAGTGGGGAGTGTCAATAATCATCCTATGGCTGAGCGGGTAGAGTGCATCTGCTCAAAGCTGTTTGACCCGGTGGGTGGAATGGGCATCTTGGTGGAACGGGCATCTTGGTGGAACGGGCATCTTGGTGGAACGGGCATCTTGGTGGAACGGGCATCTTGGTGGAACGGGCATCTTGGTGGAACGGGCATCTTGGTGGAACGGGCATCTTGCCCGTTATCAATATTTTCCGGGCGGGCTGTCCCAACACTGGCGGTGCGTTACGGGCAGCAACCTAACACTGAGAAAGAGGCGGAAAATCAAGGCGAGCCCGTCCCGTAACGCACCCTACGCACCCTACGCAACTAATTACCAACATTTAATAACAAGAAATTATGTATCAGCGCATCAATAGCACAGTTTTCTTAGCTTTAGTGTCCAGCATTATGGCACTCACCAATCCAACTAAAGACGCTTATCTTGATCATGCGTCATGGCACTTACATGATACTTACTGCCAACAGAAATCCCTTCCTCTTGGGGTAAAAGCAGCTTGTTTTGTTGGTAAACCTTTACCACCTGATGTAGTTAAGCCAGTGATCGAAAGCTACACTCGTCACCAAAACTATTTCCTTTTCAGTATCTATACCACCAACTTCTGGGGTAAAAAATTCCACACAGTTGGGCTAGGGGGCAAATTTTTTATGCTTTAATTATGTAAGCTATCAGCTATCAGTTATACCAAAGGGAACAGGGAACAGGGAACAGGGAACAGGGAGTAGGGAGTAGCGATGCAGAGGTGCGACCCGTGGCGAATTTAATTCGCCACGGGTCGCACCTCAAGAATTTGTACTTCACCAAATTGCAAACCGCTGTACTTAATTCTATCAGAATTGCAGCCCTATAAGAAACTATGATCGTGGAAAATCTTCTATGTCAACGGATTCATAGTCTAATTCAGAGACTGTAAACTTATATCTTTTACCTCGTTCTAAACTCCTGGTTTTGATAGTACATTCTTTAGAGTTTTTACCATCACCTGTTCCTACAGAGCAAGATTTAAACTTTATGTTTAAAAAGTTATTGGTATAGATTCTATCGCTTCCTGATGACAATTTTTGTATCCTATTATTGATCCAATACTTTACCGAGTAGGGAGTCTGATTGGATATAAGTGTACCAACTTCAGGGGTATTTGGCTGGATAAAGCTTCGGATAACCCAGTCACTACCACATTTGTACTGAGTAAGAGTCCTGATATCAGCACACAAAGACATAGGAACTTCTGAGTTCATACAAACTGATTTCGTAATAGGATACGAATCTCTTTGTCTGACATCAACATTTCTTTTAATTACAGCAGTTAAAACTCCAGACTCAATTACACGATTGCGTTCTTTAATCTCGTACTCAAATGTATTCTCTCCGTTTAAAACATGAAAATATTTACTATGATGTTTTGTGCCAAAACTCATCCGTGTCCCTTCTGAAGATCTGCCCTCATAGTACTCTCTGTCGGTGAAAGGATATGGGTCACTAGCTACTCCTCTGGTAATATTTCTAACAATTACACGTCTTTTACGAGCTGGGGGAGTAGTACTGGAAGTAAACCGGGCTTCCCGAGAGGACCAGCTGTAACCTGGGCACTCACCTTTATACTTAGTTTCGTGAATTTCTACTTGATTGAGTTCTCGGCTACCTAAGAACTCCCATCCTATTTCAGGTCCAGGTTCTGTTTCCAAATCCTCTTCAATTTCTATTTCAGGTGCAGGTTTTATTTCCAAATCCTCTTCAATTCCGATTTCCGGTGCAGGTTTTATTTCCGAACCCTCTTCAATTCCTATTTCAGGTGCAGGTTGTGTTTCCGAATCCTCTTCAATTCCTATTTCAGGTGCAGATTGTGTTTCCGAACCCTCTTCAATGGGCAATTGTTTTAGTGGCGGAATCTGTGCTAGGGAGGGTGCTCTAAAAAACATCAAAATCAGACTAATGCTCAAAGCAGTGAGCAACAAAAATTTGCTAGTTGATGTAATTTTAGTAACTATTTTGTTCCTAAAATTATTGAATTTCAGCATAAGAACACATTACTTTAATCAAAGTATTTAAGTTTTCATCTCGGATCAGGAATTGATCGGTTTGGGGAGTAGGGCTATTGATTCTAAACAAGTCCTTGAGTGTATTAAGGTGAGAACCAACAAGAGGCTGAACCTGAGTCATAGGATCAAAGCCATGCTAATCAGAGAAATTGAGGCCAGAGTTTCGGTCAATGGCTCAAATCTTTAGCAGTGCAAGACTAGCAGGGCAGATCACGGGCGCAATCAGAGTCACGTACGGTTTTGTTGGCGTAGCCTTCCCGAAGGGTAGACGAGTCGGTGAGGCGACTCACCGGCTTAGTTTAATCCCCCTTTGGGGATCGCCAGCTCCGGCTTGAATCTCCAGAGCATGTTGCCACCTCCCCGGAGCCGTGCACCGAGCAATGGCAATCATTCTCCTCCGCCAGAATTCAAGGCAACACCTCGTAACCCTTTTTGTAGGATTTGATCGGATAGATGGGGAAATAAGTTATTACCTGTTGTCTCTTGCAAAAGTGCCTTTTTGATCGATCTTGGCATCTTAACCTTTACTTCGATTTCAATAAGATCCACTTCCTTCAATTGATTCTGGATAGCTTCTACTTGTTTGAGCCATGTTTGCCAAAACAAAGTAGCTTGAAACTCTAATTTTTTGGCAAACATAGCCGTGTCTTTGCGCAATTCGGCAACACTGAGATCGGGAGTTGAACTAATTTCGTAGGCGTGACCAACAAACCAATGCTCTAGTCCTGCAGCAGTTACTTCTGGGTGAAACTGTAAACCCAAAGCACATTCACCCCAGCTAAAGGCTTGGTTGTTGTACTTTGAACTAAAGGCTAGATGAGTAGCACCCTCAGGAAGGTCAAAAGTATCGCCATGCCAGTGCAGGACTGCAGTATGTTCTTTGGCTAAATAGTTCAAAGGTGACTTTTGACCTGCATAGCTAAGCTCTATGGGTGCCCAGCCAATTTCTTTTACACCACCGGGGTAAACCCTTGCCCCCAGTGCCCTTGCCATCAGTTGAGCCCCCAAGCATATACCTATGGTGGGTAAATTAGCTGCTAAACGCTGCTCCAGTATGTGAAGTTCATCTGTTAGAAAAGGATAATCCGATTCGTCGTAGGCTCCAATCGGCCCACCTAAAATTATTACCAAGTCTGGATAGAGAAAATCTATCCTATCTAGATAAACAGAAGCAGCCTTGATATAGGTGACATGATAACCCTGTTGATCGAGAGCCTGATGTAAACTGCCTAGATCTTCAAAGGGAACGTGTGTGATGGCGATCGCATTTTTAGTCATAACTTTTACTCAATTGATGGTATTTTGCTGGAATTTTATCAAACTGTAGTAGTTCCAGAGGAAAGTGTCAGAACCACATTCATCGTTGTTGGCTTAGTTCGATCTGAATTTCAGTCCTGACCTGCATCTTCAGTTAAGAAGATTTGCCTGGGCGAAGCTATCGAGCCCGCGCTGGGAGTCTAAAATGCCCAACTCTTCGGCGAGCTTAGTAACCCCGTTATAATCTATGCGCATCAGGTTAACCTCGTTGTCTCTTGCGCAATCACCAATCACCTCTTTAGTATGTGGAAAGCCGATCTGAGCCAACATTGCTTCCCATACACCAAGCTCGATATTGGCAAACCAGTTAACTGGCTTGGGCAGCATGTCCATGAAGAATTCCTTCTGTTCTTTAGTCAGTTTGCTGTAAACCAACTTAGCCAAATTCTTAAAGATAGGGCTATGAGCCATCTCGTCACGGCGATGCATATCAACTGTCAATCTGTTGAATGGCTGAATTGTGCTATCCTCTGCTAAAAGCTTGAGATAGTCACTGATGAAAACTTCGGAGACGATCGCCGTTACCAACTGAACGATAATTTTTTGCCAATCTTCCGACCAGCGGTCTTGTTCCTGACGCATCTTAATAACAAGATTAAAGTCCGGCAACCTCAGGGACTCTAAACCCCTTTGCTTCCGGGTAATGGAGCAAGCGTTGTTTACTAGTAACACGTGGAAAGCTTCATCCGTAAGTGTCTCGATCGCAATCTTCTGACTGATGTCATCTTCTGTTCCCGGTACATTTTTATAAATAATATCGGAACAGGCAGGGACAACTATTTTTAATTCGATGCCGATAGTTTTATCGTTGTAAGCCAGCCAGCCGCACGAGAGAATTTTATTCTGGACTTCCTCTGATGCTTCTAAGAAACGAGGATGGTTTTTAAATGGCAACAAATCCACGCGAAAGTCTTTCAAAGTTGGATCGAATTTCGCATCTGGCTCCTGCTTCTTCACTTGTGCTCGTTGAGGCCACTTATTGGAAATTTTCTGTAGGAAGGTGCGACAATGGGAGTTGTCATGAGAGTTGAAGTTTCTCTCTTTGAATGAAAGAGTATTTGTAGTCTGAAATTGACTATTGTTTCGGATTTTCATTTTTAACTCTCCAAATGTAAAAATTTAATGAAACTAATGTGTAAATGTCTTAAATCAGTTCAGAAGTCCTAATTTGTATGAGTTATAACCAGAAAAATTTGCTCTACCAAACCTAGTGTGTATAAAACCGCGCTTATTGCCGATTCGACGGGTTATTTAGAAACAATCATTCTCTCTCTTGATGCAGTCGCTCATGGGGGAAACCACGGCAGTTGCTCATGGGGGTTCCCCCCAAGACCGCACTGCCTCCCCAAGACCGCGCTGCATCGCTTAAAAACTAAAACTACCGCCGAATTAAGATTCTACTAATTGTTTTATCACCTTTTTATACAGCAAATTCGGTAGATCAGAAAAATTTTTCAAGAAATACTCATTATTAATAGGAGCAATTTTGCCATTAAGCTTCAGGGGTGACATGAGCCCTAAAAAGCTTACTATATAAGGCTTTGATGCCAATTATCTTAGGAAATATCAACTCCCAGAGCCTAGGAATGATTTTTGGGAAGCTCAAATCCTTATAAATACCTCCAATATCAGCCCAAAACAGCATGTATCTTTTTGTAAATGATTGGCTGAACTTATTACCCAGTAATGATTTTAGCTGGCATGTCACCCCCACAGGGAGTTATCTGTTGAATGCTGCTATCTTCTTTCTGGATTAATTCACTTATTGTACCTCCAATTAAAACCAGAAAAATCATGGGTATCCAAATGATACATGGGATCATTATTTGTCCTAAATAACCCCTAATAGCTAGCCCCATCATATGGTCGAATCCATAGTCGATATGCCAATTTTATTCTTCATCTTGATAGACGTCTTTAACTTTCATAAGTTTCCTTACTCATCCAAAAAAAACTAAAAACAACTACAAATTTTATAGCTCACATTCCGCAATTAAAACCCAAAAAAATTTGTTCAATGCAAGTGATATATAGTACTAACCATTAAGGTTAATACAACTTATAGCTAGATGTTATCAAGCTACAAATGCAACCTATAAATTGTAGTTTATGTAGATAGCAAAAACTTACAACTTACGAACTTTTTGTACGCAAAAATATGATTGCTACCCTTTAGTTTATCAAGGTTTATACCTATCCATATCTACAGGTGGCGTAGTATATAGTCACGGATCTACTCCCGAAATTGATTCGTTAACCTCTATTTACTCATCAGGGCTGGCTCAGAAATTTATGCAATCGGATTACAAACTTTTTGTACACAAAAATATGATTGCTACCCTTTAGTTTATCAAGGTTTATACCTATCCATATCTACAGGTGACGTAGTATATAGTCACGGATCTACTCCCGAAATTGATTCGTTAACCTCTATTTACTCATCAGGGCTGGCTCAGAAATTTATGCAATCGGATCTTTTTTGTTTAAGGGCAGTGGGCGGGAATGCCTTCGCGTAGCGGCTCCTAGGTCTCATCCCATCCGCGTTAACAGATCAGCTGTGTTAACTGTGTAGTTATTAATCAGCTCACAACCATGGTGGCTTAATCATCAAAAATATCCAACTGCTCGATGGTCACCTCTTGGTCTGTCACCTTTTGGCCAGTTGTGTTCCTAGCTGACAATTGTTTGCCAATCCCCTTGCGCAACCCCAGGGCAATTTTACTGTGCTTCTCAATTTGCTTCATCACCTGCTTCGCCCGCTTAATCACTGAGGTTGGTAAACCAGCTAAACGTCCTGCCTCAATCCCATAAGAACGGTTAGCTCCTCCTGGCTGTACCTGATGCAAAAAGATGATTTCATTCGCTAACTCTTTTACCGTCACCTGATAATTAGCTACATTGGGCAAAATTGAGGCTAACTCATTCAACTCATGATAATGGGTGGCAAAAATCGTCCGTGCCTTAATTTCCATGGCCAGATACTCCCCCACCGCCCAAGCGATGGAAAGACCATCAAAGGTTGCGGTTCCTCGACCAATCTCATCCAACAACACTAAAGACTTATCTGTAGCATGATTGAGAATATTCGCTGTCTCGTTCATTTCCACCATAAACGTAGACTGGCCTGTTGCTAAATCATCCACTGCACCGACTCTGGTAAAAATGCGATCGCAAATCCCCAAACTTGCTTCCGATGCTGGCACAAAACTTCCCACCTGTGCCATCAACTGAATCAATCCCACCTGACGCAAATAACAACTCTTCCCACTGGCGTTCGGTCCGGTCAAAATAATCAAATCAGGAATGTCCGTTTCGGTTGCAGGTTGGACGGTTGAAGGTTGGAGGGTTGAAGGTTGAAGGTTAGTGTCGGTTGCAGGTTGAAGGTTAGCAGGTTGAAGGTTAGCAGGTTGAAGGTTAGTGTCGGTTGCAGGTTGAAGGTTAGAAGGTTGAAGGTTAGAAGGTTGAAGGTTAGAAGGTTGAAGGTTAGCAGGTTGAAGGTTAGCAGGTTGAAGGTTAGCAGGTTGAAGGTTAGCAGGTTGTTCGTTATCGGGTTGCTCGTTAGAAGGTTGAAGGTTAGTGTCGGTTGCAGGTTGTTCGTTATCGGGTTGTTCGTTATCGGGTTGCTGGTTAGAAGGTTGCTCGTTAGAATTTTCAACGTTAAACTCGGAAGAACCTTGGCCTTTCGGCCACGCTTCGCGAACAACCTTCAACCTTCCAACCTTAAACTCCTCCTCAACCTTCAACTTGTTTTGACCTAAAGACGCGGAATTCGGGACAAACAAACCACTTGGCAAGGACTGCTCCACCACTGGATGCCGTCCATCTATAATCCGAATTTCCCGGCTTTGATCCATATCGGGACGACAATACCCCTGATAAACAGCGACCTCTGCTAATCCACACAACACATCCAATGCTGCTACCGCCCGAGACACACCCCGAATCCTGTCAGCTTCCAGTCCTACCTCATGGCGCAAGCCCACAAAAATTTCATACTCTAAACGATTCAAATCCTCCCGCGCTGTGAGAATCCGTGCTTCCCGTTCCTTCAGCTCTGGGGTTATGTAGCGCTCTTCATTAACCAAGGTCTGCTTCCGAATATAATCATCTGGTACCTGAGCTGTCTTAGCACGAGGTACACTAATGTAATATCCAAAAGTCTTATTAAACCCTACCTTCAGCTTGGGAATATCTGTCTTTTCCCGCTCCGTGACTTCCAAATTGGCAATCCACTGCTGATCCTCCTCGGCTTGAGCACGCATTTCATCCAACTGCTGGTTGACCTGAGGCCGAATTAATTTCCCCTCAGTCAGATGCAACGGTGGTGACTCTACCAGATGCTCCTGCAGTGTGTGCCCTAACTCTTCCAATTGTGGCGGTACATTCTGGATTACTTTCAGATAGGGAGAAGACCCATAAGCGGCTAGGTCAGCTAATTCCGGTAACCTCAACAGAGATTCCCCTAAGGCGACTAAATCTCTGGCATTAGCTCTACCAGAACTTGCTTTCCCTGTCAACCGCTCCAAGTCATAAATTTTCCGAAGCAGCTGCTGTATGTCCTGGCGCAGTTCCGTATTTTCCACTAACTCCTCAATCGTATCATGTCGCGCCCGGATTCCCTTAATCTCTAGTAATGGTTGCAGTAGCCAGCGCCGCAATGCTCTACCTCCCATGGCTGTACTGGTTCTATCTAGAGCCCAAAGCAGGGAACCATTAAAGGTGTTATCTCGGACAGTGGCGGTAATTTCCAGATTGCGACGAGTCTGGTGGTCGAGAATTAAATAATCAGCAATAGTATAGGTACGTAATATCTGTAACGCTACATAATTTTCTTTTTGGGTATCCTTCAGATATTCCAACAATCCACCAGCAGCACGGACACCAAGGGGCAGATGTTCACACCCTAACCCTTCTAGCGATCGCACTCTGAACTGTTCCAACAGTCGCTGTCGGGCTTCTGCCAAGGTAAAGTGTCGTTGGGGACGGAGTGCATAACAAAATGAATTAGGTAAACAATCCGGTAAACTCTCAGAGGTTTGACCAGGTCGTAGCATACTCCCCAAATCGGGAGCATTGGTGGGAATTAATACCTCAGAGGGCTGCAAGCGCATCAATTCCTGAACCAGCAGGTCTAACTCTCGGTCTTGAGTAGTCAGAAATTCCCCAGTGGAAATATCCGCATAGGCTAAACCCCAATGATTCTTAGCAATGACTACTGCTGCCAAGAAATTGTTACGACGAGCATGGAGCATCTCCTCTTCCATCAAGGTACCGGGGGTAAGGACACGGGTGACTTCCCGGCGCACCTGACGTCCTTCTTTGGCTGCCACTGAGGCATCTTCCACTTGGTCGCAAATTGCGATCGCATAGCCTTTTTCCACAAGCATGGTGCTGTAGCGGTCTAAAGCATGGTGAGGAACCCCTGTCATTGGCACCCGTCCCACTCCCTTACCTGCTTCTTTGCTGGTTAAGACCAGTTCCAGGGCTTCAGCAATTATCCTGGCATCCTGAAAGAAGGTTTCATAGAAGTCCCCAACTCGGTAGAGCAGCACAGCATGGGAATACTGGTCTTTTAGTTCAGCAAAATGCTGCATCATCGGTGTCAGCTTACTGCGGTCCACTGTCCGATGGTCAGTATTCTCAGGCGCAACTTTCCTTGCTGCTTCAGTTGCCCTTTTGGGAAGGTTATCGTTGGATTCGGGAGTAGATGCTTGAGGGGATCTGCTCATTGACTAAGCTAGAAATACCAATATTCTATCGTAATAGGTAAATCCAAGTCACCTTCGAGTTGTTAGATTCATTTCCACTATGGGTTTATTACTCGATTGCAATAGTTTTGTCAAGACTAGGGAGTTGATTACTCTAGTCAAAAATGTCACTTAAGTTTTAAAATACTCATGAATTAGGGTCAATACTGCTTTGGTCATGAGGGTGCATCTATATTATTGGATTTTCTTTGATCTTATTAGTCAAGTTTTTGGGCCTCAGTCTCGTCAGGGAGAAGATAACAAAACAGCATTTAACACAAAAAAATAGCCAATTCACAGCAATTAGGGAGCTTGATAACAACTTTATCTATGTCTGAACCATCAATCACTGTTACAGTCAAGCTTTTTGCTGCCTATCAAGAAACCTATGGCTTGCCAGAACTCCAGTTAGGATTTCCCCCTCAAACATCAGTATCAGCCGTGCTAGACCGTTTACTGAGTGAACACCCAGAGCTGGAGCAATGGCGTGAAGTGACCCGCTTTGGCATCAATCTCCAATTCGTTCCCCCCGATACCCCCTTGCAAGATGGGGATGAAGTGGTTCTGATTCCTCCTGTTAGCGGTGGCTAATCGATTATTGTGCCTGCAAGGCTTTTGCCTCTAAGGGTTATGTTTCTCAGAAAATCTTTCTCATAAAAATTGACTGATATGTAGCGTTGCTTCACCATGATCAGGAATCCAGGATACCCACTGGTCTTCTGAAACCTGGCACAGCAGTAGCGCTTGATCAAAGCTATAGGGATTAAGTAGCTCTAACAGACGTACCCAAGTCCCAGGTTGGAACGCATCTTGGGACTGATCTAAGTTGGGATTAGGGGAGCTGTTCCAAGTCGGGGTTTGGGTCTTTGGTTCTAAAAGTTTCATGATTTTCTGATCAAGGTAAAAAAATTCCCGTCTACCCTAGCTGAGACTGCTTCGAGCCAAAATCTTCCCAGACAATGGGTAAACTTTAACTATTTTCTGTATTTAATTTTACAAAAATTCCTGAGCAGGACTAGCTTAGTGAAAGCTAATGTAATTAATCTTTGGATAACTTTACAGGATGCCTCGCCAAAGGGCATTGCTTAAAGTAGGAGTAATTTTTCGGTGGCAAATGGCTGATAGCTGATAGCTGTTCGCGTAGCGTGCGCGTAGCGCATTAGCTGATAGCTGATAGCTTACCTAAAAAATAAACACAAGTTGCAGCTGCAATTCCTTTACCTGACGCAGGATTTCAATTTTTTGAATAAACTCCCGAAAGTAAAACCGACGCTCTGATTCTGATAAATCAATCCAGAATTGAGGAATGGATACTGTCTGAGCGATCGCTTTTAAATTCACTGGCGGCAAAGCAGCTAGCTGCTGCTGTAATTGGGAAATTTCTGTCCGTAGTTTGTATGCTCGTAAATCAGCAGTATCTTGATCAAGCACCCCACTAGACGTTAACAGAGGTAGCTGTTCTAAATTATCTTTTTTTTGAGTAATTTTACCCTTAAGAGATTCCTTAACCCCATCCAAGCTGGGAGAATTCATAGCAGCAACAGCACGGGGTAATTCCTGACAGATCAGTTGAATGGTCTGCTCCAAAACCTGTTCATAACTAATAGCACGACATTTGGGATGCTTAGGACAATTGATCGGACGTAGGTAGAGATATTGTTTGTTTTTACGATATTGAGTAACACTAACAACGGTCATCCCCGACTGGCATTCCTGACAAACCACCAACCCTGCCAAAGAACGGGGAGCACTGGCGGTACGAGGAGGTAATTGTCGGTTGCGCCTGAGCAATCGGTCAATCTGTGCGGCTTCTTCCCGATTTAAAATGGCGCTATGGGTATCGGAAATAACCTCACCATTTTTTTGATAGCCAAGGTCTCCCCGATAAACCGGATTTGTGAGCCAACGACGCCCGGTAGTCACGGAAATCCGTTTACCATATTTTTGCTCTAAATACCGTACTGCACCCCGCAAGGAACCATAAAGCAGAAACTGTTCAAAAAAATCCTTAACCACCGGTGCCGTACTGCGGTCAATTAGATAGCGGTCTTTGCCCCGCCGATAGCCATAGGGGGCTTTTCCTGGTGGGGGTAAGGCTTTGAGGCGATTACGAGCGTGCCCTTGCCGAAGGCGGCGGCTGTTGACTTCCTGCTGGATTTCGTGTATTAGTTTCAGTAAACTAGCGCGAATCCCAGTGTAGTTGGTAGCATCCGTTAGCTGAGCAGAATTGTAAGATTGCTCTGTGGCAATCAAGCAAACACCGAGGGTTTCAATTTGGGTAATGCGATCGCTAATTTCAGCCAAACACTCTCCCAGTTCCTCCAGACGACGAATTAGCAAGTAATCAGGGGGTTGAGCTTGGCAATCCGCAACTAACTGCTGCCACTGCTGACGTCCTCCCAAATCTAGATAGACCTGATCCACCTCCAAACCCCAAACTCCTGGGTCAGGCACCGGGTCAAGTAGGGGATTGCTGTACAGGTAGGCAATAGTTTTCATATATCCTCCCCATACCGACCTTAACCCCTAAGTGCTAATGTTACTAATCTCACTAATCTCAATAATATTACAATCTGGATCTTGGGTAAATAATGCCGCACGACCAGACGAGCTCAATTGAATCGGGTAACCATGAGCTTGTAGAGATTCCTTAGCTTCATCTAAATTTACTACGCTAAAGGCAATGTGGGGATTACGACCCCATTTTTCAGGATTTTTTAGCTCAACTTTAGCATTAGGATTAACCATCAAGTGAATTTGGAATTGACCAACTTGGTACCAAGCACCAGGAAATCTCAGCTCTCGATCAACTCTAGATAATCCCAAAATATTACCGTAAAAATGCTCTGCCTTTTCCAAATCAGAAACTAAAACAGCACCATGAAGACACTGATTAATTTCCATAGTCTTTTGATGTCAAGTTACAGGTTACAGGTTACAGGTTGAAGGTTGAAAGTTTTAAGGTTGAAGGTTGAAGGTTTTAAGGTTGAAGGTTGAAGGGTTGAAGGTTTAAGGTTGAAGGTTTTAAGGTTGAAGGTTTTAAGGTTTGAAGGTTGAAGGGTTGAAGGTTTGAAGGTTGTTTGGTTTGAAGGTTGAAGGGTTGAAGGTTTGGAGGTTGAAGGGTTTGAAGGTTGAAGGTTGAAGGGTTTGAAGGTTGAAGGTTTGAAGGTTGAAGGTTGAAGGTTTGAAGGTTGAAGGTTTGAAGGTTGAAGGTTTGAAGGTTGAAGGTTGAAGGTTGAAGGTTGAAGGTTGAAGGTTTGAAGGTTGAAGGTTGAAGGTTGAAGGTTGAAGGTTTGAAGGTTGAAGGTTGAAGGTTGAAGGTTTGAAGGTTGAAGGTTGAAGGTTTGAAGGTTGAAGGTTTGAAGGTTGTTTGGTTTGAAGGTTGTTTGGTTACAGGTTGAAGGTTTCAAGGTTTGAAGGTTGTTTGGTTATAGGTTACAGGTTACAGGTTACAGGTTGCTCGGTTATTTTACCAACCTTAACCCTTGGCCTTTCGGCCACGCTACGCGAACAACCAAACACCCTTCCCAAAAAACACCTTGTAAGCATTCAGCAGTCAGCAGTCAGCGGTCAGCTTATTTTATTCAAAAGCACCTCAAAGTGGCACAGGCTTCGACGCTGGCACTTTCCCCATAAACACCTCAATTAGTGTGGGCCTAGCGCATTAGCTGATACGCGACACGCTGATAGCTGAATGCTTACAACCCCTTCAACCAGCTAACCTTCAACCAACTAACCTTCAACCTGCTAACCTTCAACCAGCTAACTTTCAACCTGTTAACCTTCAACCAGCTAACCTTCAACCAGCTAACTTTCAACCAGCTAACTTTCAACCTGATAACCTTCAACTAGCTAACCTTCAACCAGTTAACCTTCAACCTGCTAACCTTCAACCAGTTAACCTTCAACCAACTAACCTTCAACCAACTAACCTTCAACCTGCTAACCTTCAACCAGCTAACCTTCAACTAGCTAATCTTCAACCAGCTAACCTTCAACCTGCTAACCTTCAACCAGCTAACCTTCAACCTACTAACCTTCAACCAGCTAACCTTCAACCTGTTAACCTTCAAGGTAGCCAACGAGCATTAAATCCAGTTAGGAGTGGTTCCGCTTCCAGCTTCACTGGAGTATCTGAAGATGTATCATCCACTAAAGGTAATAGCCACAGTCTAGCATTGGCAATTATTTGTCCTTCATCAGTGATCAAACCTTCCTCAGATGACTGTTCAGGGACTAGTTGATCAAAGAGTATACCTAAGTCATCTGGGGACAAACTCATATGAACTTCCTGTTGCTCCGGTAAAACTATCAAGCGCTTTAAGGTATACTCATTCTTGTCATTAGGTTTAAGGCTAATCGCTGCCAGGAAAGGTTCTTCTTTGAATTCTTCCCCAGCAATGAGTTGACTGAGCAGGCAATAGAGAATATGGTTTTGCGCCGAGAATTCACAACTATGGACAGAACCAGTAGTGCGCAGTATCTCTTGCTCAGAGCCCTGGTTTTTGACTAAAAATAGCGATCGCGTATAGTCAGTATTAAACTTCACCATCACTGCTGCTGAACCATCCTTAGCAAAGTTTATAACCATGCCAAACTTTGGTAAAAAGTCTAGGGGTTGAGCCCTTGGTGTTAAGGGTAAAATTGCCACTCCCTGACCTTGAGCCATCGCTATGGCGTTGCTGTCAGGAGTAATCAGAAAATCTCCTCCTGGTTCATGGTCTAATGGTCTCGGTCTAGCACCAGGTTGTATGATCCACAACCCAAATTCTGAAGGATTACTCCGACTGACCCGCTGCACCACAATCGTTTTACCATCAGCAGACAAATCAAACTTGAGATTCTGGTAGTGTTTGCTATCGAGAACCTGCTCAACTTTACCAGCAGAGTCTGACGATACGGTCCCTTGAGCTGGGGCACGAGTAGATATGCCCGTGGTCACAGTATATAATTTGGCGGAGAGCAAGTCCTGTTCTTGATTCTGACTCTGAACAGCAGAGAAAAGAATTCGGCTGCCATCAGGATAGAACTTAAAGTCCATAACCACCAAATCTGGAGGCGTCAAGATAGTTTTTTGTTGGCGAGTGAGATTATAGAAAATTAATCGCCCCTGTTCTTCTGCCTGAACACCCACATAGGCAAAGGCTCGGTCACGGGTACGGAAGGATGCCTTAAACGGTTCGATGGCAGTCTTATTGCCAGGCTTAGCGAATTGCTCTACTGCCCCAGTGAGCTGGAATTGATACTCGGTGCCATAGGGTAAAGGGAGCAGCGGAGTATAAGCCATTTTACGTCCAGCCCAGCTAATTTTGCCTGGGATGGGTGGAACTATCTTCAGATTAGCTTCCACACTAGTCTGATCCATAGGACGGCTGAAGGTTAGGATAAATGCTTTATCCTCCGCACCAACTTGTTTATCTTGCCACGTAAATTCCCGTACCCTGGGCGCAGTGCGATCGCCAGTCCACAGTAATATACCAATCAGTAGACTCAGTATAATTATGACTGCCCCAGCAGTACGGTCAATGGGTTGAAGAAAGGTTTGAATCTTCACGGTTTGAGCTGCTACTGATAGTTTAATCGGTTGAACTCTACTACCTCAGTCATTGATTTCTCTGAGGGGCTTTACCCCCAATTTTATTTACCAACCGTATCATAGATTTTTTGCCTAAGTCCTGACTAGATAATAAGTATAGCCAATCTGTAATTATAGCCAATCTGTCACCGCCTCAAGCCAATACCCCAGTATTTAGTCAGTCTAATCCTCACTAACAGGCGGATTGACCCAAAAAATCGGGTATAAGTTCAAAAATTGGTAATTTTCGACTTATAACATTTTCTAGTAAAAGTAGAAAAATGAAAGTGCGTTCGCGTAGCGTGGCCTACGGCCAATCGCTAATCTTATCAGAGGATTAAACTCTGATTAATTGCCAATTAAATAAAAAATTAAGGTAAGCATTCAGCGGTCAGCCGTCAGCCGTCAGCTTAAAAGAAACCTCAGCACCTCAATTAGCATGCCCATAGCCCATAAGCTGATAACTGATAGCTGATAGCTGATAGCTGATAGCTGAATGCTTACAAATTAAGTTCTTCTGACTCAAAGCTTCTGACTCGAAGCTCCTGACTCCTGCATAAAGTTTATTATGTCCAACTCAGGTTGGCAGGACATCGAATTAAATCCATCAGTAAAATTCCTCAACAGTTCTAGCCTATAGTTTCCAGAGCCAATCCCCTGAAATTTATACAGTTAAGACTTTATATAGCGGTTATAATAGTAATTATGGCTACAATTTTTTTTTACCTATTCCCTATTCCAAAGTTTACTACTCCCTACTTCCTGTTCCCTGTTCTCTGAGCCAAATTTACCTTTGCTATAACAATACAAATCCTCAAAGTCAGATAAGACAAATTGTCAACCTTTTTGGCTTTGTAATAAATCTTAAAAATTCCTGAAAAATCTACTAACACCAAGGGTTAGCTGGCTATACTAAGACCAGGTGATAT
This sequence comes from Moorena sp. SIOASIH, assembly GCF_010671925.1. Taxonomy (GTDB): domain Bacteria; phylum Cyanobacteriota; class Cyanobacteriia; order Cyanobacteriales; family Coleofasciculaceae; genus Moorena. The sequence continues at coordinate 500,755 of NZ_JAAHIH010000003.1, forward strand.
ATCTGAAGTCAGGTCTCGCTATACTTGCTCTATATAGTTGCTATATCTACTAACTGGAGCTAGCTGCCTGCTTTGGTAACCCTGTCATTTGAGACAATTCATTTGACACAATTAGTTGTTCGCTTAAAAATTAGCGGGCACTAACTATATATCTGATCAAGTCTAAATAAATTCTCAGTTTATGAGGATTTATGTCTAGGTAAACCAAGTAAAAAGTAGGAGAATATAAGTGATTTTCTGGAAAGTAATCAAGCCACAACAATTTTATGTTATTTTATTGCTGTTCAGCCTTAATGTAATTGTTTTTATTGCTCTAATGTCAAAGATGCCAACTAATTTTATAGTAGCGTTTTAGTGTATTTTACTATTGATTGAGTAGTATCAGCATGAGCAATTCCTCATTGAAACCTCATTGAGAACAATATGCTAGAGTATCTCCCCCCACTCAACGATCACAACTTGCCGTATCCCGATACCATTCATCCGATCGTGGTTCATTTTGTGATTGCCATGGTATTGTTTGCCGTCTTTTGTGACGCTGTCGGCTACTTTAGCCGTAATTATCGCCTGTATGAGGTAAGTTGGTGGAATTTATTTTTTGCGACTATTTCTATCTTTATTGCTGTTATTTTTGGGCAAATTGAAGCCGGATTAGCAGAGCCTTACACAGCAGCAGAGGCCACATTGAACCTGCATACGCTGATTGGTTGGTCTCTATCTGGCATCATTGCAGCGGTGACAGCATGGCGCTACATTATTCGTTCTCGCAATCCCAAAGAGTTACCCATACCTTTTCTGGGGGTGGGGGTGTTGTTAGTAGGGTTAGTGTTTTTCCAGGTCTACCTGGGTGACTTACTGGTTTGGGTCTATGGATTGCATACTGTTCCGGTAGTAGAAGGCACTAGGGAGGGCTTGTTGCAATGAGTTCAAACCTAATTGACCAACTGGGGAGCCAATTGGGAGCCAATGGCTTGCCTTACCCGATTCCGATTCATCCCAATCTGGTACATCTAACCCTTGGGTTATTTATTGTTGCGATCGGCTTTGATATCGTTGGGGTCTTGTTTCCCCTGGAAAAGCCAGTCTTTAAGATACTGGCAATTCCTGCCACAAGATCCAATTTTTTTGATGTCGGCTGGTACAACATGCTCGCAGCAGCAGTGGTTACTTTCTTCACCGTTGCAGCGGGTTTCTATGAAATCATGCTGGCAGACCCACCCACAGACGTTAGAAGTGCCTGGGGATTACAAGCCATGGAAACCATGCTTTGGCATGGAGTTGGCGGAGTCTTGCTGCTGCTGCTGATTGTAGCAATGACAGTATGGCGAGGGTTTCAGCGATTTGTTTGGAATAAGGATAGAGCCAGACAGGTACAATGGACCTATTTGTTAGCGGGACTAGGGATTTTTGCACTGATGTTTGTTCACGGTACCCTGGGAGCGCAACTGGCGGCAGATTTTGGCCTACACATTAGCGCCGATCGCCTGTTGAGACTGGGAGAAGATCCAAACTTACTCTTGAAATAAATAAGCTCATGAATATTCGCAGGATTTTGACCTTGGTTGTCGTTGCGATCGCATTAGCCGGGATTAGTCTGTGGATGGGTCAACAGGCTTACTCTTGGTTTCCTCCCCAAGCTTCAGCTGAATCCCTGCTAGTTGACGATTTATTCAGTTTCCTTGTGACACTGGGAACCTTTATTTTCTTAGGAGTAGTAGGAACCCTAACCTATTCAGTCTTGTTTCAGCGGGCAGGCAAGTATGACATCAGTGATGGTCCACCAATTGAAGGAAACATCACCCTGGAAATCGTCTGGACAGCAATTCCCTTAGCCTTAGTAATTTGGATTGCAGCCTACAGCTACCAGGTCTACGACCAGATGTCGATTCTCGGTCCGATGGAGCATGTTCATCTAGAAATGGCAACCGCTGAGGCTGCACCCATCGAGCCAAGCCCTGACTCACAAATGCCTGACTCCAACGAACCGATAGAGCGCATCGAAGTCTTCTCTCGTCAGTGGGCGTGGGAATTTCGCTATCCCGAGCAGAGTATCACCAGCACAGAACTCCATTTACCCAACAACCATCGCATCAAGCTTACCCTGAAATCAGAAGATGTGATACATGGGTTTTATATTCCCGCCTTTCGAGTCAAGCAGGATATTATCCCAAATCAGGCGATCGAGTTTGAATTTACTCCCATTCGCGAAGGCAAATATCGGTTGCGGGATTCTCAATACAGTGGGACTTACTTTGCAGCAATGCAGGCGGATGTGGTAGTAGAATCCCCGGAATCCTATCAGCAGTGGCTTGCTCAAGCAGCGGTTCAACCCCCCGCAGCAGCCTACAATCCAGCCTTTGAGGAATATCGTCGAGCCTCTGAAACAGCAATTAATGCAGGCTGGAAAACGGTGGTTCCAGCTGCGCCTCCTATGGTTAATTACTCCGGTTCAAATCTCCAAAACCAAGGGTTATGACTAATCTTTCTTCAGTTGAACCAATCGGCTCCTTGGGCAAACAGCCCTCGCCAGGTGCCCCTGAAGACTGGAAACGGTTTTTCAGCTTCAGCACCGATCACAAAGTGATTGGGATTCAGTATATTGTCACCTCTTTTTTCTTTTTTCTCATTGGTGGGATTTTTGCCATGATTGTCCGGGGTGAACTGATTACCCCAGAGGCCGATCTGGTCGATCGCACCGTCTACAATGCTATGTTTACCCTCCACGGAACAGTAATGCTGTTCTTGTGGACTTTTCCAGTTTTGGCCGGGCTGGCCAATTACCTAGTACCGCTGATGATTGGGGCACGGGATATGGCATTTCCCCGGCTGAATGCCCTGGCCTTCTGGATGGTGCCCGTTTTTGGGATTGTCCTGATGGGAAGCTTTTTAGCTCCAGGAGGCCCAGCCCAGGCAGGTTGGTGGTCTTATCCACCCGTGAGCCTGCAAAACCCCACTGGTGCTTTGATTAGCGGTCAATTTCTCTGGTTACTAGCCGTGGCGCTTTCGGGGGTATCCTCTATTCTGGGAGCCGTCAACATCGTAACCACGATTATTCGGATGCGATCGCCCGGAATGACCTTCTTCCGAATGCCTGTGTTTGTCTGGGCTGTACTCAGTGCCCAGATTATTCAATTATTTGGCTTACCTGCCCTCACCGCTGGAGCCATCATGCTGTTGTTTGATTTAACCCTAGGCACCAGCTTTTTTGACCCTGCCAAAGGGGGCGATCCCATTCTGTTCCAGCACTTTTTCTGGTTCTACTCTCACCCAGCCGTTTACGTAATTATCCTGCCGATTTTTGGCATTTTTTCAGAAATATTCCCAGTTTACGCCCGCAAGCCCCTTTTTGGTTACAAAGTAGTTGCTATTTCATCCCTAATTATTGTTGGGTTGAGCGCTATAGTCTGGGTGCATCACATGTTTGCTAGCGGCACCCCCGGATGGATGCGGATGCTGTTTATGTTCTCCACAATGCTGATTTCCGTGCCAACTGGCATCAAAGTCTTTGCTTGGGTAGCAACCATTTGGGGAGGCAAACTCAGACTCACCAGCGCCATGCTTTTCGGACTAGGTGGCTTGGTGATGTTCGTATTTGCGGGCATTACTGGGATTATGTTAGCAGCCGTTCCAGTAGATATTCACGTCAACAACACCTATTTCGTTGTTGGTCACTTTCACTACGTTATCTATGGCGCAACAGTTATGGGGATTTATGCCGCCTTCTACCATTGGTTCCCCAAAATGACAGGGCGCATGTATAATGAAGGGTTGGGAAAACTGCACTTTGCCCTGACCTTTATCGGAGCCAATCTCAATTTCTTCCCCATGCACCCATTAGGACTGCAAGGCATGCCCCGCCGAGTTGCGTCCTACGATCCCGAATTTGCCTTTTGGAATGTGGTTGCTAGCATTGGAGCGTTCCTGTTGGGCATGTCTACTTTGCCCTTTATCCTCAATATGGTCGGTTCCTGGGTACAAGGAGAAAAAGCACCAGCCAATCCCTGGCGGGCGATCGGGATAGAATGGCTTGTCTCCTCCCCGCCCAGTCACGAGAACTTTGAACAGTTGCCTGTGGTGATTGCCGAACCCTATGGCTATGGCAAATCTGAACCTTTGGTTTCTAACCCTGATGCCCTAGAAGTTATCCATGAACCCAACTGAAATCGATCCATCACTCACCTCTGGTGTAATACCGAGTCACACCCATACCTCTGATGGGACGGCAGAACATAGCCATGATGAAGCGGGCAACAGCATGTTTGGCTTCATCATTTTCTTGCTTTCGGAAAGTGTTATCTTCCTGAGCTTCTTTGCTGGATACATTGTTTACAAGACTACCACAGCCGACTGGCTCCCTACCGGTGTCACAGGGCTAGAGATTAAAGAGCCAGCTATTAATACTGTAGTCCTGGTTTCTAGTAGTTTCGTAATTTACATTGCTGAACGATATCTCCATGTCAATAATCTGTGGGGCTTTCGGGCATTCTGGCTCCTGACCATGGCAATGGGGAGCTACTTTTTATATGGTCAGGCAGTGGAATGGAGCAGTCTCCCCTTTGGGTTTACCGATGGGGTATTTGGCGGTACCTTTTATTTGCTTACCGGGTTTCATGGTTTGCACGTGCTCACAGGAGTCTTGTTGCAATTGATTATGCTGGGACGCTCCTTCATTCCTGGTAACTACGACAACGGTGAGTTTGGGGTTGCTGCCACCTCCCTGTTCTGGCATTTTGTAGATGTGATCTGGATTATTTTGTTTGTGCTGATTTACATTTGGCAGTAGCGTTATTCTTAGGTTGGGTGAGCAGGAGCGAAACCCAACCAGGTAAGGCTTTCGTCACGTTTAGTGAGATTTCCAAGAAAAAAATGCTCTATGAAACTGACATCATCAAATGGGTTGAACAACAAGTTTCCCTGATCAAAGAACAACGATATAGTGAAGTAGACTGGGTTAATCTCCTAGAAGAGATTGAAGACTTGAGTAAACGAGAGCGAGACCGCTTTTTATCCTCTCTTCGTTTAACGATTCAACATCTGTTGAAATGGGAATATCAACCTGAAAAACGGTTTAGATCTTGGGAAATCACCATTAAACGAGAGCGCAATAACCTTAAACGCTATCTCAGAGATACTCCTAGTTTAAAGCGATACTGGGCAGATTTATCAAAAGTTTATTGTGATGCGAGAGCCGATGCTGCTAATGAAACCGGAATTTCCGATTGGGACTTTCCTGACAAATGTCCCTATTCCCCTGAGCAAATCCAATCAGATTGGTTTCCTCCAGAATAGAATATCTCAGAATATAGCAGTTAGCAATATTTTAAAACCTTTGATTTTTTTTAGTAATTATCCAAGCCCCTTTGATGAAACTATAACAAATTTAATGTTACATGACCATGGATAGAAAAGACAGGTTACCGCTTATAGGAGTAGGGTTGATTATTAGTGTAATCCTCATGGGTTGTAATCCCTCTGATGATGCTTTAGAAAAATCTCGTTATCAACCCTTGAATCTAGCTGAGATAAAAGGTAAGGGAATAGGAGATGATCCGAAAGCGATCGCATTAGACTTATTTGGTAACAAAGAAACGGTCGAGAGTGAGTTTACTGAAGAAATCAAGGTGATTGATCAGCAAGCTTTTGAGAAAATCGTAATTCTAACCCAGATGAATCTACCTGATGACAAAATTAGGGGCAAGCGTTATCGACTTGAGTTTCAATTCGATCAATCTACCGGTAAATGGAATTTAAAGGAAGCAGGTCGTCAACAGTCCTGTTATAAAAGTGAGAAACCTAAAGATTGGACAATTGAGCCTTGTCCCTAGCTAAACTTGTCGATAGCGTTTATCGTAGTTATGAGGTAAGCTATCAGCTATCAGCTATCAGCTATCAGCTATCAGCTATCAGCCATCAGCTATCAGCCAATGCGCTACGCGCACGCTACGCGAACATATATCATCCCTACTAGATTCAACATTTTTGGGCAATACAATAACTTATTAATAACCTATAATTGTACTAAGTTACTGCTATGTCAATCAGCACCGAAGCTATCAAGCAAGACCTCGATCTACTTACTGCTGAACAACTTCAGCAAGTCGCTGATTTTATTGCATTTCTTAAGTTTCAAGATAAACGTCGTCGGATTGTTCTTGATCCTGGTCAGTTAAAAGCCATTTCTCATGAGTTTGCTGAGGAAGACCGCGCTCTTGCTGAAGTGGGAATGAGCGATTATGCGGCAAGTCTTGATCAAGAAGATAAGCTATGACTAATCAATATCAAAGCAGTATCTCTACCACAAAAAAAATCTAACCAATCGCTACAGCTGATCGTAAGCTATAAAATTTATTATTAAAATTAATATAGCATAAGTTAAGAAGTTTTAGCTCCTAAACTCCTGTAACTCCTGAACTCCTGTAACTTCCGACTTCCCACTTCAAACTTCGGACTTGTACTATGATTATCGACGACCAATACTACGACTTGATTATTATTGGCACAGGGGCTGGCGGCGGAACCTTAGCCTATAAACTTGCGCCAACCGGGAAGAAAATTCTCATCCTAGAACGAGGGGATTTTATGCCTCTAGAAGAGCAAAATCGCAGTAATGTCGATATTTTTAAGCGAGAACGCTATCACGCTCCTGAAATTTGGTATGACACTGCTGAAGAACCCTTTTTCCCCCAAATGAATTACGCTATCGGTGGCAATACTAAAATCTATGGTGCAGCATTGCTACGACTGCGGGAGCGGGATTTTGAAAAAGTGCAACATCAAGAGGGAGTGTCGCCGGAGTGGTGTTTGAAATATTCCGACTTTGAACCCTACTACACTCAAGCGGAACAGCTTTATAAAGTTCACGGTCAGGCAACCAGCGATCCCACCGAGCCATTTCATAGTCAAGACTATCCCTTTGAAGCAATCCCCCAAGAGCCTCAAATTGCGGAAATTTACAATGCGATCGCTCAGCAAGGTCTGCATCCATCTTACCTACCGTTAGGACTGACGCGCCAAGACGACGACCCAACCAATGATTCCGAGGTCAGCGGAATTGTGCCAGCTTTGGAACATCCGAACGTGACCTTAAAAACCAATGCGAAAGTGGTCTGTTTGCACACTAACCCCTCAGGTTTAGCAGTTAAAGGGGTCGAAGCCGAAATTGCCGGACAATCCTACCTGTTTATGGGGGAAATTGTCGTGGTTGCTTGTGGTGCCGTGAATTCAGCAGCATTACTATTACACTCTGCCAATGATCGACACCCCCAAGGACTTGCTAACAGTTCGGGGCAAGTGGGACGGAATTTGATGAAAAGCCTAATGACTGCTGTAGTGCAACTGAGCACTAAGCCCAATTCAGGTGCTTTTCAAAGAAGTATTTATCTCAATGATTTTTATTGGGGTGATCCCGATTTTCCTTACCCAATGGGTCACATTCAAAATTCCGGTGGATTGCTCACAGATATTATTTTTGCTGAAGCACCACCACTGTTATCAGTTCTAGCAAAATTTATGCCAGGATTTGGACTGAAGCAGTTAGCTACTCGTTCCATTGGCTGGTGGGTGCAAACCGAAGATTTGCCCGATCCCAATAATCGAGTACGAATTGATGGAAACAAGTTGTATATTGACTACACTCCCAATAATATGGAAGCCCACGATCGCCTAGTTTATCGCTTGACTGAGGTGCTAAAAGCTATTGAAAAACGGCTGGATAGTTTTCAGAGCGGGAAAATATATCCTCGTGGGGAAGTGCCAATTCAAGTAATGGCAAACCAGTGTGGCACCTGCCGTTTTGGAGACGATCCTGCTACTTCCGTGCTCGATCGCAACTGCCGCACTCATGATCTGGAAAATCTTTACGTAGTCGATGGTAGTTTCTTTCCATCCAATGCCAGTGTCAGCCCAGCTTTAACCATTATTGCCAATGCTCTACGGGTGGGGGATCATCTGATTGAACGGTTTGGGTAAGTGCGTAGGGTGCTTTAGGGGCGGGCTTGCCCTCATTTTCAAAGTCGCCAGTTTTAGGTTGCTGCCCGTAACGCACCACCGGGTCAAACAGCAAATGGGTTTCGATTGCCTTTAGCTGTCCGGCAAAATTCATCCCACACCTAATGCTACGCATTAGGTGTGGGATGAATTTTGCACAGGGTATTAATAAAATTGCTATAATATATTTACTGATAAACAAAGCCGAACGCGCCCCGCGTGGCCTACGGCCTTAAATGCTGGTTTGTCAGCCACCTACGTTCCTAAAAAACAGAACTTATTGTATTGTTCCGGCGGGTCGGGGCATCCCGGAGGCGAAACCTTAGAAGAGGGCAGCCTTAATCATAAAGTTTTAACCCTTTACCCATAGCCGACTAACCATAAAGGCTGCCCTCTTCTTGCGGTAACTTCTGACCGTGTCGTTAATAAAGCTTACCGAACGCGCCCCGCGTGGCCTACGGCCTTGTATCCGTTCGCGCAGGGTCGGCGAAAGCCGATACCGTTGGGTGGAGTTGGTAAGAAGCCCACACTGTAATCTTTGATAAGCGTGTGGGAGTATGTCACAGGCTACACAGCTTGATAAATCTGAGTTTCACCCCTTGGTTTCCCAAGAAAACCCAGGGATTTCCCACAAAAGTACAAGGTTTTTGAGCGACAAGATGCCAAAACCTTGCACGTGTTTTGGGAAAAAAGGCTTGAAAGCCTTGTCGGGTATGCCTTCTGCATTCATGCAGCAAGCCTTAATTATTGTAACTATACGTCAAAATCTAAGACTTGATCCCAGTTAACTTGCTACTATAGCGTTTCTTATACCTATGAGGTACACAGGATTTTTTCCTCTTTGCTGCTCCCTGCTCCGAACGCGCCCCGCGTGGCCCACGGCCTCAGTCCCTGCTCCCTAAAACCCAGATAATTGTACCTCATGACTATGAGAAGTGCTATATATTAACATAATTCTCAAAAAAGAATATATCCTGGATTAGGCTATATTGGGATGAGAGCAGGTCAAAGTTGCAGAACAAATGAACTATGTGGCGTTGCTGAATCTTCGAATGAAGGCGTGATCGTTTAGTTTTGTTAAAGCCCGCTAAATGCCCCAATTTTGGGGGGACTTTGGGAATTTTGTTCCCCCGCCGGTGCGCTTGACCTTGGCGAATTAAATTCGCCACGGGTCGCACCGCAAAATTGGGGGGCTAGGGCGGCAAAATCATACCCAAAATTAGCAACGCCAACTATGTACCATCAGAGCAACCTTAAACCCATGAGGGGGCGAGAGATTTAGTACAAATGTTCTGCATAAGTGACATGCTCCCTATGGGATCCCATGGAATTCCACGTCAGCCATAATCCTTGTGTTATCAGTAATATCCTCAGGAAATCATAACAACAATGAGCGACTTGATACCTCCTCAGGGGAGGAAAAATACTGAACAAATAATTTCCGAAATCTTAGTAAACTATCAAGAGTATCGTGATCGAGATAATATTCAACATTTTTGTAAGGATGTTATCGAGAAGCGTCAAGGCATAAAAGACAAAACCAAAACCCTTAGTGATATCAACAATGCGTTAGATACTATCGACCTGATTGATAGTTATCATCAAAGCTTAATCAGTGCTCAAGAACAAGGTAAATCAAAAGTAAATTGGCTTGAATCTACCCTTGAAGAAATCACCGATAGAGAAAGTGTGATAAAAAGAGGTGAAATTGTTCAAGAGATTCAAGAAGCCTTAGTTTTAACCAATAATCAGCAATTAGCTTCATTGTCTGGTGAACCAACGGGCGTATATACTCCTCTGAAGGAAATTGAAGTAGAAGGCATCAACAATCCTAGAGTTATGGAACAACAAGTATTAGATGATATTCAGAACAACACCATGCTATCTTCAATTTCCATGGCCCAGCAGTTTGATACACTTTTAGACCCTTTAAATATAGATTATTTTAATAATTTTTCCTTTCTGGACGTTGCTGATAATTATTTAAATCAATACCTTGAGCCCTTAGATAATACCTTCAAACAACTAGTTACCTTAGGCACAGTAGTTGCTAAAGAAGAGGGTCACTTAGGCATACTTGAAGAAGTAGATATAGCAGAAATTGCTGCCATGATTGATATGGGACTTACGCTTCCCCAAATCGGCTATAAACTTGGCAAAGGCGAGATTACACTGATTGAGGCTGTAGAAGATTTATATGATAGAGAAGTTGCAGCTACCTGTACCTTAGTGAGTCTAAACACCAAGGCTGTCAGTTGGTTATCCGGTACAAGTATCGGAGCTACTGTTGGAACTGTATTTGGACCAATTGGCACAGCAGTTGGAGGAATGGTAGGAAGCTTTACAGGTAAAATTGCCGGAAAACAAATTGGTCAAACTATTGCCACTGGTATCAAAAAAGTAGTAAATTTTGGGAAAGAAGCAGTAACCAAAACAGTAAAAAAAGCCTGGGCAGGAGCAAAATCTTTTGGGCGAGCTTTTGCTAAAAGTAAATTAAATCCATTGAATTGGTAGCCCTTGACAACAAACTTAAATTATTGAGGTAGAGACAGATGGCAAAGACAATTAAATTTAGTCTTATTCTGGATAATACTCCAGTCATAGATTTAGATGGTGTTAGGGAAAATTTTAATATCGATGATATCTTAAGATATTACAAAAGTGGTCTATTGCAAAAGTGGCTTGCTGTTAGGGGATTTACAGATACCTTATCAAGACTGGAGGATATCTCAGCCGAAAGTGACCTAGAGATTAGCAAGGAACTAGTGAAAATTTTCGAGATGGAAATTGAAGCAACTAAACTAGAGGAATCGTTGTATAGTATCCAGTTTCATGAAGAATGGCAGAATAAGGTAAATGATTATGCTAAGAACAATTTTAATCGCAAAGCCATTATTAATGATTATCACCAGGGTTACGATGCACTATTGAAAGGCATGTTGCAGGCTCCCGATGATATTGCTTTGATTAAAAGTAGTATGGCACAAATTGCCAAGAACTATTTATGGATCTTTAAGTATCACTTACCATGTTTTTATGATGAATTTATTGAAAAGGTGCCATTATCGATTTTTGTATCATTCATGAATCCTAGTTTGAGAAAATTATTATTAGAGTCTGAGGTTATGGCTGAAAGACTAGAAAATTTAACCAGTAAAATTAATCCTAATACAGCAAACAAAATATCTGACGATTTTACCAAAGATCATAATTTATTTGACAGACAATCAATACTTAATAGATTGGGCATAAACCTAAAACCTATAAAGCATAAAGCAGACACTAATCATAGGTGGCAGCAACTTGTTAGTTCAGACAAAAAGTGTTTAATTATCGATTTAACTGAGAGGGATAATGTTATGGTATCTCATTCAGATCCAAATTTGAAGTCCCATCAATTTAAAAAACAAGATGCTGTGGGTAAAATACTTAATGGCTTAAGATTTTATTCTTATCGTTCTGATGATTATGTCGAGTACATTACATTTACTTCAGAAAAAGACTTGGTAAATTCAGAAAAACAATTTGCAATTCCTAAAATGTTTTATTTAGTCAGGAATCATCTTAAAACCTTTAAAGGTGAAACAGAAGAGTTTTGGAAAGATATTGAACCAAAGGGTAAGCGTTTTATGATTATAGGTATGAACGATGGAAATTATGTCAGAAACTCTGGTAAACATGGTGAAGAGTTATCAGCCGATGATGTTAATGGGAAATTTGTCATTCTAGATGGGATAGATTACAAGAGTAAAAATCCTGACCATGTAATTGGTTATTTGGAAGTTTGAGATTATATAGACCCAGTGGTGTGTTACGGGCAGCAACCTAACACTGGGAAATAAGTTGAAAATCATGACAAGCCCTTCCCTAACGCACCCTACGCCTACTCCCTACTCCCTACTCCCTACTCCCTATTAGACATTATGATGAACAATACAATTCATAAACTTTCTTCCTATGTTGATTCCTTAAGACCAATCATTTATATCAACCATTTTGATTTCCATGCTACTGATTTGCTGATTAAGGAGATTGCTACAACAGCTCAGGTTTATGAATATAATGATGCTGGTGGTCATGTTGATTTTGAGACCAAAAACTCTAAGTCTAACTTTGAATTAGAAACGTTTTTGTCAGCTTTTGATAATAATGAAAGTGGAGAGAGTTTTCTGGTACTCAAGGATATTCACTTTTATTTAGATAATCCCAAAGTCATTGCTCTGCTGAAATCAATTGCCCTCAAGACCCTATACAAGGATAATTTTTATAGCACTAGTTTTATTGTTTCTAGTCAATTAATCATTCCGGCTGAACTTGATAAATTTATTACGGTCTTTGAAGTCCCTATTCCCAATCTTAATCAAATTAGAGGAATAATTAAACAATTTTTGCAGGATTTACAATTTGATATGACTGACAATGTCATTGAAGAATTAGCCTTATCCTTTAAAGGATTAAGTGAATTTGAAATTATCCAGATCTTAAACCTAGCCTATCAACAGGGTGGTTGTATCGACAAAAATGATAAGCACCTAATCATCCAAGAAAAAGAACAAATTATCAAAAAATCTGGCACCCTTGAAATTCTTAATTTCAAAGAAACACTAGATGACGTTGGAGGGCTTAATAATCTCAAGTCCTGGCTGACTAAAAAAGCTAAGATATTCAAAAATCTCGACCAAGCTATCAAATTTGGAGTTGATATACCTAAAGGTATGATGCTAATTGGGATGCCTGGGTGTGGCAAAAGTTTAGTCGCCAAAGCTACTTCTCATCTGTTTGAAGTTCCTCTACTGCGGCTAGATATTGGTAAACTACTTGGTAAGTATGTGGGAGAGAGTGAAGAAAACTTAAGTCGGGCAATTAGAATAGCTGAGGCGGTTAGTCCTTGTATTTTATGGGTAGATGAAATTGAAAAAGCCTTTGCTGGCATTGGCGAAACTGGAGGCGGAAGTGATGTCACAACCAGATTATTTGGTAATATTTTAACTTGGATTCAAGAAAAAGAAAACACTGTCTTCATTGTGGCTACCTCTAATGATATTTCCAAACTTCCGGCTGAATTTCTCAGAAAAGGAAGATTTGATGAACTGTTCTTTGTAGATTTTCCTAATGGGGATGAGCGCAAAAAAATATTTGAAATCCATCTAAAAAGGAGAAATAAATGGAATAGGATGATTGATATAATTAGCTTGCTAAAAGAAACCGATGGTTATAGTGGTGCTGACATTGAAGCTGTTGTTAAAGAAACCATAGAAAATGTTTTTCTTGATCCAGAAAAAGATTCAGTGACAACAGATGATTTGCTTGCTGTCATTAAAACCACCAAATGTCTTTCAGAATCCCTCAAAGATAAAATAGATAAAATCAGAAAGTCTTTATCTAAGATGAATGTCAAGCCAGCAAGTGAAAAAAAAAAAAAATAATCCCTGATTACCTACCAGGGTAAGCTAAGCTAATTTATATAATTTCCAAATAGATCATAAAACTCAAGGCGGCTTTATCATAATACCAAAAAATAATCCCATCTCTTTCCCCCTATTGCCTATTGCTAGCATGCCTATTGCCTCTTGCCCGCCCCCCTTACTAAGGGGGGTTAGGGGGGATTCCTCTTGCCTGTTCCCTGTTCCCTATTACCTATTCCCTATTGCCTATTGCCCGCCCCCCTTAGTAAGGGGGGTTAGGGGGGATTCCTCTTGCTAGCATGCCTCTTGCCTCTTGCCTATTCCCTATTCCCTACTTCCTACTCCCTACTCCCTACTCCCTATTCCCTACTCCCTACTCCCTACTCCCTATTCCCTTCGCTATATTACCAAAAACCCCGCTTCCCACTAGGCAGTACTGTTGTCCAATTAGTCTTAGCTTGAGCCAACTGTTCCTTAGTAACTTTAGCATTAGAAAGATTGGCTCCACACAAATTTGCTCCCCGCAGATTAGCATTTTCGAGATGAGCATAACTAAGATTCGCCCCACGCAAGTCTGCTCCTGCTAAGTTAGCCTTTTTCAAGTAAGCTCGACCCAAATTAGCATTGCGTAAGTCCGCTTGATGGAGATTCGCTTCACCAAAATTAGCACTAGATAAATCCGCTCCCTTCAAACTAATATTGAACAGTTTTCCGTGGCGGAAAATTATCCCAGATAACTCAGCATTATTAAGATTAAGTCCCCTCAAATCTTTAGCAGCAAAGTCTCTCCTGCCAGAGCCGTAAGCTTTTAATAAAGTTTCCGCATCCAACTTGCCATTACCCTTCGACTTGCCTGTGATGCTACTCCTACTACCGCTCACAGCTGTAGAATCCCTGTGACTGGTAAAACTTCCACCGTTTTGAGGTTCTGATCTTCGACCATTGCTCAATCCCCGACGCTCCCGGAATGCTCTAATTCTCTCTGCCATTCTTCGGGATTGGGCTGATGATGGGGATGAATAACCATTCGCAGGAGCCAAATTCCCTGAGTTGAAGTGAGAATTAGCATCATCAAGGGGTTGTGATACTAAACTGTTGTTTAAACTCTCCAGATATGGCTCTAGGTCAAGAGCTCTCAGGATGTCTTCTGAGCACTGATAGCGATAACGGACAGAAGACTCCAGCATTTTTCTTAAAACCTTAGCAAAGTGGTCACTAACGTTGACATTAGTCTGCCAGACTATTTCTCCGGTTGAAGGATTATAATCGAGGTCTTTGGGAGATTTACCCGTCAACAAATAAAGGCAAGTAACCCCCACTGCATAGATATCGCTAGCATAAACAGGTCGCAATGCCATTTGTTCAGGAGGGGCAAAGCCTGGAGTTCCGATGGCATAGTTGGTCAATACTGTGTCTGAGGAGTTGGAGGGATTGGTTTGGCGGTTTTTCACAGCACCAAAATCAATCAATACCAGTTTGCGGTCTTGGTCACGACGAATTATATTGGCTGGTTTAATGTCCCGGTGAATTACTTTTTTCTTATGAATATATTGCAGCAGTGGTAGAATTTCACTTAAAAATTGTTTAACTCCCTCTTCCGAGAATGAACCAGACCGTCTGACTTGCTGTTGGAGTGTCAAACCGCTAATGTATTCTTGAACCAGATAAAACTGCTGATTGTCTTCAAAGTAATCTAATAACCGTGGCAATTGGGGATGATTCCCAATTTCTCCCAAGGTTCGGGCTTCTCGCTCAAACAGATCCCTTGCCATCGGTGAAATCTCTGAGCTTTTGGCGCTTGGGCGGAGTTGTTTGATTACACAGGTCGGTTTACCGGGCAAGGATTGATCTGTTGCTAAGAAAGTTGCTCCAAATCCGCCTTGACCGAGTGGTTTGATCACACGATAGCGGTCAAGTAATAATAATTTAGAACTGCACGCCTGACACAAGTCGGCGTGTTCTGGGTTTTGTGCCTGAGTGCAGGTAGGATTTAGACAGTAGCTCATTCAGCGTTACTGATGTTGCTTTGCCCATACTGGAACTAAAACTTTTGCTCGGAGCACCTGAGCAGGAAAGATGATTTATAGTATTTTACTTTTCTTTATTTTCTGCAAAATGCCTCTTACTACCCCCTTAGTTAGACAACTATTCCGGTGAAACCTGATCCTCAACCAGGATACCTTATTTTTTGTATCCACCTAAGGGTACAAAGGACAATTTTGAGTTAAGTAAAGGGTGATTAAAGTAAAACGTATATGAAGCTACCTATATTTTAGAGCGTTTATTTAGCATTGACCATAGGTAGTGTACTTTTGTCAAGCGTTAAGGGGTTATCCCGATCACAATAGAAAAATGTTTTGCTGGAAGTAACCGGCAACTTGCACCTTATTTATTACCTTATATTAGAGTTCAGCAAAAAAATTTAGGAGTCCATGCGTATATCGTTAAACTGGCTGCGAGAACTAGTAGAAGTAACTCTGACACCAGAAGAGCTAGCTCAAACCCTAACTATGGCTGGGTTTGAGGTAGAAGATATTGAAGACCTGGGAACCCTGGCCGATGGCGTGGTGATTGGCAAGGTTCTGGAGGTAGAGCCTCACCCTA
The DNA here is from genome assembly GCF_010671925.1 of Moorena sp. SIOASIH. Classification (GTDB taxonomy): domain Bacteria; phylum Cyanobacteriota; class Cyanobacteriia; order Cyanobacteriales; family Coleofasciculaceae; genus Moorena. Next base: position 516,750 of record NZ_JAAHIH010000003.1, read on the forward strand.
ATGCAAATAAGCTTCGGGTCTGTCAAGTGGATATTGGTGGGAGTGACCCATTGAATATTGTTTGTGGTGCATCGAATGTCCGACCAGACATTTACGTGCCGGTCGCCACCATCGGAACCTACCTACCAACTATTGATTTGAAAATTCGCGCCTCAAAACTGCGCGGTGTTCGCTCAGAAGGGATGATTTGTTCCTTAGCAGAAGTCGGCTTGGCCAAGGAATCCGCTGGTATTCATATTTTCGAGGCAGAAACTATACCCCTAGGCAGTGATGCTCGTCCCTTACTGGGGTTAACCGATATCATTCTTGATGTTACCTCTACGGCTAATCGAGCGGATGCTCTAAGTATGGTGGGCGTGGCCAGAGAAGTAGTGGCCTTAACTGGGGCATCCTTAACCTTGCCAGAAACAGTTGAGGTGTCTATTCCAGAAGCATCCGATGCCTTGACCTTGAAAGTATCTGAACCCAAAGCAAGCCCTGCCTATATTGGCACTGTGATTGAAGGGGTTAAGATTGGTCCTTCTCCCGATTGGTTACAACAGCGCTTGAAAGCCGCTGGAGTGCGACCGATTAATAATGTAGTGGATGTCACTAATTACATTCTCTTGGAATGGGGTCAGCCCCTCCATGCCTTTGACCGGGAACGCTTGCAAGCTGTTGCTGGGGTCGAAAACCTAACCATTGGTGTCCGCTTTGCTAAGAGTGGGGAATCCCTGACTACTCTTGATGGTCAAACCCGTTCCCTGGAACCACAAGCTTTACTGATCACAGCTAACGACCAACCGGTTGCTATGGCTGGGGTTATGGGTGGGGAAGCCACAGAAGTGAACGACAACACCCAAAGTATTGTTTTGGAAGCAGCACTGTTTGATCCAGTGACTATTCGTCGTTCTTCCCGCAGTCAAAGCATACGGACAGAATCATCTGCCCGTTATGAGCGTGGTGTCAATCAAGCAGAATTGGATATTGCTTGTAAAAGAGCGATCGCATTAATTACTGAGTTAGCTGCTGGTACCCCCACCACCCAGAGTATTGCTGACCAGCGCCCTGACCCCTCTACTTGGGCACGTTCCATTGAGTTACGTCTTGACCGTGTCAATCAGATTTTAGGGCCAGTTCATGAGGGAGAGGAGCTTGGGGAAATCCTGCCAGAAGATGTGGAAAGAATCCTGACTGCCCTCGGATGTCAACTACAACCGGGCTGCACCCAGGATTCTCTCCAATGGACAGTGACTGTACCGCCCTACCGCTATCGGGATTTAGAGCGGGAAATTGATTTAATTGAGGAAATTGCCCGTCTCTATGGCTATGACAACTTCTGTGATAGCTTACCAGACAAAACTGAACCAGGTTATCTATCTGCTGAGGAATTTTTAAAGCGAAAACTGCGATCGCAATTCCGTGCAGTTGGGTTGACCGAATTAGTCCAGTATTCCTTGGTAAAGCCAGAGGAACAGACCCAAATTCGTCTCGATAATCCCCTGTTTACGGAATATTCATCCCTACGCACGGATTTACTATCAGGGCTGATTGATGCTTGTCAGTACAATATCGACCAAGGGAACGGTGTACTCAACGGTTTTGAAATTGGTCGGGTCTTCTGGCGAGCAGAAGAGGGTTTCGCAGAAGCTGATGCTATTGCCGGAATTTTAGGGGGAAACATCACCCAAGGTAACTGGGTCAGGGCAGGGCGTTCCGAACCCATGACCTGGTATGAGGCTAAGGGAGTACTAGAGAGTGTATTTTCTCGTTGCGGCCTAACAGTAGAATACCAACCAGACCACAGCGATCCCCGTCTTCACCCAGGACGCACTGCATCCTTGTGGTTGCAAGGTGAGAAATTAGGCAAATTTGGGCAGTTGCACCCCCAGCTACGCTCAGAAAGGGGTTTTCCCGATCAGGTTTATGTATTTGATTTGGACTTGGAGCTAATTTTAGAGGCTCTTGATCGCGATGAAATTCTGACTCCCCGGTTCCAAGTCTATTCCACCTACCCAGCCATTGACCGGGATATTGCGTTCTTTGCCCCACTACAAGTCTCAGTGGCAGAAATCGAACGTTCAACCCGGAAAGCTGCGGGAAATTTGTTGCAGTCCGTGGAAGTGTTTGATGAATATAAAGGGGAGTCTGTTCCTGAGGGACAGAGAAGTTTGGCATTTCGGCTAATCTACCGTGCTAGCGATCGCACTCTTACTGATGCAGAAGTCGAGCCAGTACATCAGAAAGTGCGAGAAGCCCTAGAGGAAAAATTTGGGGTTAGCCTTAGAAGTTAAACGTTAGCTGTCCGGCAAAATTCATCCCGCAGCATAGGTGTGGGATGAATTTTGCACAGAGGGAATTGCTATAATATATGTACTGATAAACAAAGCCGAACGCGCCCCGCGTGGCCAAAGGCCTTAAATGCTGGTTTGTCAGCTATTTAACTAGCGAAAAAATCGAATTTTTGTATTGTTCCGGTGCGGAGGGTCATCCCGGAGACGAAACCTTAGAATAGGGTTTGAAGTCTCCGTAAGGATAGGGTCGCCTTATTACAAGAGACTTAACCCTATTTTGCATGACCTACAAACTATAAAGGCGACCCTATCCTAAGGATTCGTCTCTGGCCTTAATCATAAAGTTTTAACCCTTTACGCATAACCGACTAACCATAAAGGCTGCCCTATTCTTGCGGTAACTTCTGACCGTGTCGTTAATAAAGCAAGCCTACGTATCCGTTCGCGCAGGGTCGGCGAAAGCCGATACCGTTGGGTGGAGTTGGCAAGAAGCCCACACTGACCTTACAGGTTCAGTGTGGGAGTATGTCACAAGTTAAACGGTTGAAGGATGAAGTATTCATACTTCATCCTTCATTCATATCGTCATAAAGTTCATCTAGGGTCTGGTGCTGAGTACGCCGGGAGCGACGGCGGTATTTTTTTGTTTCTAGCTTGGGTTCGTATTGACGCCGACCAGAAGCTTTAATTTTTAACTTCATAGTCGATTCTATATCAGCTTTTTGGTTCAAAGCCTCTTGTCGTGCAATCACTTCTGCTAAAAAATCCAGATAATGCTGGTACCGTTCCCAGTCTCCTCGCACAGCACAGTTTGGCTCATCCCGATGTAGACAATTACTGAATTGACAGCGGTGTTGGGCTAAACGCTCTCTTGCTTCTGGAAAGTAATGGATTAAATCCTCAGGAGTACAAGTCAAGTCAGGCTGATTGAATCCGGGGGTATCTGCCAAAAAACCACCTCTGGGCAACTCAAATAATTCCACGTGCCGAGTGGTGTGGCGTCCTCGACCCAGTTTACCAGTCACTTCTGCCACCCGCACCCTTGTTGCTGGAATCAGATAATTAATTAGACTGGATTTACCGACACCAGAAAGACCAGCCATAACGCTGATTGTCTGACTCAACAGGTCAGTCAGTTGTGCTAAACAAGTACCATTATGAACGCTGATCAAGACTGGCTGATAACCCCATGCTTCCAGACGCTGTTGCCAATGCTGCTGTTGCTGTTGTGTTACTAAATCAAGTTTATTCAGACACAAAGAGACCTTGAAACCAGTAGATTCTGCCTTCACCAAAAACCGACTCAGCTGATAAGCATCCAGGGTCGGTTCTTCCAGAGCAAAAACCACCAGAATTTGCTGAGCATTGGCGATTGGTGGGCGGTCGAGCTGGGTTGTCCGGGGCAGCACTTCGGCAATCACCCCTCGTCCACCAGCCCAGTCAGGTTCATCTACTACAACCCGGTCTCCCACCATCACCTGCTGGCCAATTTTTTTCAACCGGGCTCTACGGGTACATAAGAGGCTTGAAGGTTGTAGGTTATTTGCTTGAAGGTTATCTTCACAACCTACAACCTCCAATTTGTCAACCTTCAACTGATCTAAACGCACCTGATAGAAATTTGCCTGAACCGCCAGCACGGTACCCAGCCAAGGGGTTGACAAGTTTGATGAATTAGTGTATTCTAATTCAATCATGAAGATGCTGGTATGGACGACGCACCTTCAGAGCAAAATAGCGATCGCGTTCTTCAACGCCCTCTATGGGGTAACCCTCCATAGTCAGACTATCAGGAACCTGTTCTATTGGTTCTCCTGGGTCGAGCCACACTTCTAATAGGGCACCTGGAGCCATTTTCTCTAGATAGAGTTTAGTCCGAACAAAGTTAATCGGGCAAGGGGTGCCCCGCAGATCCAGCTTATCATCAGGTAATGAACTGATCTCGGAGGAGGCTAGTCCACTCATGAGCCAAACAACCCTCCCAAGAATCCTTCTATACCACCTTTACCAGTGCGCTCACCCTTAATTTTCGCTAGCTTCTCTAGCAATTCCCTTTCCTCAGCGGTAATTCGAGTGGGGATATCTACCAAAATCGTGATTAGGTGATCGCCCCGACTGACTGGGTTACCCAATTTGGGGACACCGTGATTGTCTAAAGTTAATACCGTATGGGGTTGAGTACCGGGTGGAATAGTTAATTCCTCTGGACCGTCCACTGTCTCTGCTTCGATAATACAGCCTAAAATGGCTTGCAAATAGCTAATTTTCATTTCAGACAGAATGTTAATCCCATCCCGCTGAAACTGGCTGTCTTCGTTTACAAATAGATAAACGTATAGGTCTCCTGGTGGACCAGCACGTAATCCAGCATCTCCTTCTTTAGAAACCCTGAGCCTGGTGCCATTATCCACCCCTGCTGGAATGGTGATTTTCAGCTTTTTGGTTTCTTGTTTGCGACCAGCACCACCACAGGCTTCACACTTATCCTCAATGATTTGCCCTTCACCGTTACAGGTAGGACAGACTGAGACTTGGGTGAAACTACCAAAGGGGGTACGAGTAGCACGCCGTACTTGACCTGAACCGTTACAGGTTGGGCAAGTGCGGGGTCGAGTTCCTGGCTTAGCTCCTGTGCCGTTACAAACTTTACAAGTTTCTAGGTGAGGAATGCGGATTTCCTTTTCACCACCGAATATAGCTTCCTTGAAAGCCAGCTTCAAGTCTAGTCGCAGGTCGTCACCACGCACCGGACCACTACGCCGACGACCAGTTTGCTGACCCATACCACCAGCAAAGCCGCTGAAGAAGCTTTCAAAAATATCAGCAAAGCCCATATCCCCAAAATCTGAGTAAGCTGCTCCCGCACCTGAGGAAACACCAGCTTCCCCAAAACGGTCATATCTTGCTCGAGTTTCTGGTTCTGAGAGGACTTCGTAAGCCCGGTTAATTTCCTTAAAGCGCTCTTCAGCTCCTGGTTCTTTGTTAACATCTGGGTGGTACTTCCGTGCCAAGCGACGGTAAGCACGTTTAATTTCATCTTTGTCGGCATCACGAGAGACACCAAGCAGATCATAATAGTCAGCCATAGAGCGCTGATCGGTATTCCATTTACATAGTAGGGGCTATTGTTATTCCTCAGGTTATTGCTATAAAAGCACCATGAGCGCATTTCAGCATTACCTGCATCCTATATCATTGTCTATCAAAAAAATCAGCTGATTGCCACCTGAGCGAGTGACCATACTCTCACGGTCGGCTTGAGCTAGTCCAAGCAGCGAGTTCAATTATCTATCTTTTAGGGAGCTGTTGCCGTAATCAACTGCTTCGTAGTCAACATCCACCTCTAAGGTCTCATCCTCAAAATCAACCACAAATTCTCCGACAGCATCCGGTTCTATTTGGGTGGAGTCGTTGAAATTTGACTCTTGAACTGTTTCGTCAGAGGTGATAAATTCCGGGTCTGACCCAAGGCTGGCACTGGCGTAAATGATACCCCCAATTTCCAAGACAGTTTTCTGCAAAGTTTCAATAGCTTCTTTCACCTCCTCGACCTCAATTGAGGGGTTTGTCATTATGGTGTCTAGGTGCTGCTTTTGTTGATCTGCTTGCTCCTTGAGTCCTTGAGCCTGAAGGTTAGTGCTAATCAATTCCCCATGGTCTTTGATGGTAGATTCATAGTTATATAGTAAGCTATCGGCTTGGTTTTTGAGTTGCACCAATTCCATGCGACGGCGGTCTTGGTCAGCATAGTCTTCTGCCTCACGGCGCATCCGTTCCACCTCCGCTGGACTTAATCCCCCCGTATTGGTAATCACAATACTTTGCTCTTTCCCAGTGCCTCGATCAGTGGCAGCGACTTTAAGAATGCCGTTGACATCGATTTCAAAGGTGACTTCAATTTGAGGTACACCACGAGGAGCTGGGGGAATACCAGTCAGCAGGAATTTTCCCAGGCTTTTGTTATCTCTAGCCATTGCCCGCTCCCCCTGCAATACGTGGATTTCTACGGAGGTTTGTCCATCGGTAGCGGTGGAGAATACCTGGGACTTACTGGTAGGAATAGTAGTATTGCGCTCGATAATTTTGGTGAACACTTCCCCTAAGGTTTCTATACCCAGGGACAGGGGAGTAACATCCAGTAGCAGGACATCTTCGACTTCCCCGCCCAAAACACCAGCCTGAATTGCTGCTCCCAATGCCACAGCTTCATCGGGGTTAACCGAACGATCGGTAGCCTTACCATTAAAAAACCTTTTAATAGCATCCTGCACCGCCGGGATACGGGTCGAACCCCCTACCAGCAAAATCCGGTCAATGTCCTCTGGCTTGAGGTCACTATCTTTGAGCGCCTGCTTTACTGGTTCTATAGTTGCGTTAATCAGGTCCCTGGATAGTTCTTCAAACTTAGCCCGGGACAACTCCATCTCCAAGTGTTTTGGTCCTGTTTCATCAGCAGTAATGAAGGGCAAGTTGATCGGGGTGGCTACCATGCTAGACAGTTCAATTTTTGCCTTTTCCGCCGCCTCTCGCAAACGCTGAAGAGCCATTTTGTCTTGGGTGAGATTGATGCCCTCTTTGGCTTTAAAGTTTTCCACCATCCAGCGGACAATCACATTATCGAAGTCATCTCCCCCCAAATGATTGTTACCAGAGGTTGCCTTTACTTCAAAGACCCCATTCCCCAGTTGCAGAACTGAGACATCAAAGGTACCACCCCCCAAGTCAAACACCAAGATCAGCTGGTCTTGATCCAGCTTATCTAAGCCATAGGCAAGAGCAGCAGAAGTCGGTTCGTTTATAATGCGCAACACTTCCAAACCAGCAATGGTACCCCCATCTTTGGTGGCTTGCCGTTGAGCATCGGTAAAGTAGGCAGGAACTGTGATCACCGCTTGAGTCACTGAGTCCCCAAGAAAGGTTTCAGCATCAGCCTTGAGCTTTTGTAAGATCATGGCCGAGATTTCCTGAGGGGTGTACTCTCGACGCCGAATCTTGACATCTACGGTCTCATCACGACCCTTAACACAGGTATAGGGGACACGGGAACGCTCTGTAGCGGTTTCATCCCAACGACGTCCGATAAAGCGCTTGATACTGTAGACACTGTTTTCCGCATTGGTCACTGCTTGACGCTTGGCCAGTTGACCAACCAGGTGCTCCCCTGACTTGCCAAATCCCACAATACTCGGTGTGGTTCGCCCACCTTCCGAGCTGGAAATGACTATGGGTTTACCTCCTTCTAAGACAGCAACACAACTATTGGTTGTGCCGAGGTCGATGCCAATAACTTTTCCCATAGGGTTGCGGGTTAAAGGTTATGTTAAGTTATTTTAGTTTGATTTTTTGTTGAGTTGCTCAAAATAATAGAACTTCCCTTGGTGCTAAGTCCCTTTTGGTAGGATTTGAGAGACTGACACCAAAGGAAGGTTAACCAATAAATGGCAGCTAATTTTCTGCCTCAGCAGACTTCTGAGCTTCGGAGGTTTCCTGTGGTTCTGCCGCAGCAGCTACTTTCACCATAGCGTGACGCAGCACGCGCTCCCCAAGGAAATAACCCCGCATTAGCTGTTCTATCACCACTCCTTCTGGATATTCATCCGTTGGTTCTCGCATAACCGCTTCGTGGAGATTGGGGTCAAACTCTTTCCCTTCTGGTCGCATCGCAGCAACCCCAAGGCGCTTGAGACTGTCTACCAGCTGTTTATAAACACCTTGATAGCTTTTGTGAATCGACATTTCCCCATCATTTTGAGGCTTAATTTGGGTACGCGCCCGTTCAAAATTATCGACTACTGACAATAACTCAGTGATGGTGTTTCCTTTAACTTGATGTTCCAAGTCTTCTTTTTCTTTAGCTGACCGTTTGCGGAAGTTCTCAAAATCTGCCGCAATCCGGATGTATTGAGATTTAAAGGAATCACATTGCTGAGTGCGCTCTTCTAGTTGAGCTTTCAGGGCTTCATTTTCCTGCTTGATGGTTTCTATAATTTTGGAATCATCCTCGGTAGGTGATTCATCGGTGGTAGCTGCTTGAGCTACCTCGGTCTGGGCTTGGTCTACCGACTCTGGCTCAGATGCTTCAGCAGCAGGGGATTCAGTTGGTTGTGCGGCTGTTGGGTTGACCTCTGAGTCAGAGGCTACGGCTACCGCTTCCGCCTGACGATTGTCTTCGAGTACCGTGGTGGACTCTTCGTTTGTCTGCTGCGTAGTGTTATCTGACTGTTTTGCTTCGTCAATCATGCTCCACTCATCCCAATTCAATAAAGTGCTAGTTTATCTATAATTTCTTACTAGCCAACCAATTTTCCAGCAAATTTTGTAAACTAACCAAGTTAAGTCTAACGACTATAGCATTGGTTTCTAACCTGATTGAGAGTTACTCCGACCGTAAACTTACCTCAACTGTGTGGTCTTCCACGACCTCCGTCAGCAAGAATGCTGCTGTTGGAAGTGTAGCCGATCAGATCCTTATGGCCTGTATCCTTACCACTGTCCTTGATGGTGTTACTTCCTTTTGCTGGTCTTGTTGCGTAGTTTTGCTGGTCTTGTTGCATAGTTGAATGTTGTGGCTAAATCAGTCATTAACCAAAATCTAGCATCTGAGATTGTGAACCACCTTGAGGGATTAGGGGTTGATAAGAATTATACAGCCAATGACTTGACTGAGTTTTTATGATGTATAATTCAATATTTAACTGCGACAAATTATCCTAGTCCGTCAATCTCACTAAAACGTAAAAATCAGGGAGTGGCAGCCACTCCCATGACACTTAACATAAGGCTTTTGGGAATACTGTGTAAAGTAAGGAGAGTTCCTATTCCGTCATGACTTACTCCTCATCTCAACGACGCGCCCTAGTAGTCCGTAACGATTTTTCTCCCTTTGGCAATAAACTGATTCAGGCTGGTTACGTTAATGTTGACCAGATGCAGCAAGCTTGGCTGGAAACTCGCAAGTCCGGAAGACCCCTGACGGAAGTCGTCGAAGCAATGACCGGACGTCAGTTACCACCGGACTTGATCCGCCAATACAAGAAGCAGCAGTTGTTTGAACTGAAAGTTCTTTTTGGTGTTGAGTCCCTAGATCCGGAAATTAGTGATATTTCCACTCAGCAAGTCGGTGGCTTGATTGAAACCCTGATTCCTATTGATATTTGCCGTCGCTATCACCTGCTCCCCATATCTAAGCATGAAACTGAGCCGCCATCGGTTTTGGTGGCAATGGTTTCTCCTGATGATCTAGAAGCCCAGGATGATTTGAATCGGATTCTACGACCTCAGGGCATCAAGTTGCAACGGATGGTCATCACTAAGGAAGACTATCAGCAAATCATTAGTCAGTATCTTGACGATCAGTTGGCACGGCAAAAGCAACTAGATCAACAAAAATCCGTAGATGTAAAGGAGGATTTAGAAAATTTAGGCTCATTCGATACTTTACAGGATGCCCCAGAGGAAGCGGAAGCAGACCTAGATTCTTCTTTGAATGAGGCAGGGGGGGCTCCGATCATTAACCTGGTTAACAAAATCCTGGCTAAGGCTTTACAAGAAGGGGTTTCTGACATTCACATCGAACCCCAAGAGGAGCAGTTGCGGGTGCGCTATCGCAAAGATGGGGTACTGCGTCAAGCCTTTGATGCCTTACCACAGCGAATACATACAGCGGTGGCGGCTCGTTTCAAAATCATGGCAGATCTCGACATTGCGGAAAGACGCTTACCCCAAGACGGTAAAATTCGGCGTATGTTCCAGGGGCGCAAAGTTGACTTTCGGGTCAATACCTTGCCCAGTCGTTATGGGGAAAAGGTGGTTCTGCGGATCCTAGATAACGAATCGACCCAGTTGGGGTTGGATAAGTTGATCACAGACCCAGACACCTTAGAATTGGTCAGGGAAATGGCTAAGCGTCCCTTTGGATTAATCTTGGTGACGGGTCCAACGGGATCGGGGAAATCAACCACCTTGTATTCAATTCTGGCAGAACGTAATGACCCTGGGGTGAATATCAGTACTGCAGAAGACCCGATTGAGTATTCCTTACCTGGGATTACCCAAGTCCAGGTTATTCGGGAAAAAGGCATGGATTTTGCCTCGATTCTACGAGCCTTTCTGCGCCAAGACCCGGACGTGATTCTGGTGGGTGAAACACGAGACAAAGAAACAGCTAAAACCGCGATTGAAGCAGCGTTGACTGGTCACTTGGTCTTGACTACTCTACACACTAATGATGCGGCTGGTGCGATCGCTCGTTTAGATGAAATGGGTGTTGAACCCTTCATGGTTTCCGGTGCCTTGCTGGGAGTGTTGGCTCAACGATTGATGCGGCGTGTTTGTTCCAATTGTCGTATTTCTTACCAACCAAGTTCTGCGGAACTAGCCCGCTATGGTCTGTCAGCCTCTAGGGATGGCGAGATTACCATCTATCGCGCCAATACCCTGACACCGGAGGAAATCGCTGAAGCTAGGACAGAAGGTACACTCTGTAAAACCTGTAATGGTATTGGTTACAAAGGACGGGTTGGTGTTTATGAAGTTATGCGCATCTCTGAGAACCTCCAAGCCTTAATCAACCAAGGGGCCCCCACTGAGAGGATTAAGGAAGCTGCTGTAGAGGAAGGGATGATCACAATATTAGCCTATAGCTTGAATTTGGTACAGGAAGGTTACACCACCTTTGAAGAAGTGGAACGAGTAACCTTTACTGATTCTGGCTTAGAGGCAGAACTGAAAGCTAAGCGCAAGAGTTCTCTGACCTGTAGCACTTGCTCAGCTCAATTAGAGCCGGAGTGGCTAGACTGTCCTTACTGTATGACACCCCGTTTTCAAAATTAAATTAGTTATTAGTCAATTGTTCATTAACAATTGGCTATTGTCTTTTGACTAAGGACTAATCACTAACGACTACTGACGTTTTTAAGGGAGAGAAGATTATGGAACTGATGATTGAAGACTTGATGGAACAGATGATTGAGATGGGGGGGTCAGATATGCACATCCAAGCGGGTGCGCCAGTCTACTTCCGCGTCAGTGGTAAACTCCAACCCATTGATGACGAAGCACTGAACCCTCAAGCCTGTCAGCGATTGATTTTCAGTATGCTTAACAATTCACAGCGTAAGGAATTGGAGCAAAACTGGGAACTTGATTGTTCCTATGGTGTCAAGGGGTTGGCTCGTTTCCGTGTCAATGTTTACAAAGAACGGGGTTGCTATGCGGCTTGCTTGAGGGCGTTGTCTTCCAAGATTCCTAATTTTGACAAATTGGGTTTACCGGATGTGGTGCGGTCGATGAGTGAACGACCAAGGGGAATGGTATTGGTCACCGGACCGACTGGTTCTGGCAAAACCACTACCCTAGCAGCTATGATTGATTTAATTAACCGCACTAGGGCAGAACATATTCTGACAGTGGAAGACCCGATAGAATATGTGTTTCCCAACATCAAGAGCTTGATTCACCAACGTCAAAAAGGTGAAGATACTAAGAGCTTTGCCAATGCCCTGAAGGGGGCACTGCGGGAAGACCCGGATGTGATTTTGGTGGGTGAAATGCGGGATATGGAAACTATTGGTCTAGCTATTTCCGCCGCTGAAACCGGTCACTTGGTATTTGGAACGCTACACACTAACTCAGCCGCTCAAACCGTAGACAGGATCATTGATGTGTTTCCATTTGGACAGCAAGCTCAAATCCGAGCTCAGCTGTCTAACTCTTTGATTGCAGTCTTTAGTCAATGTCTAGTACCGAAGAAAAACCCTAAACCAGGTGAGTTTGGTCGGACTATGGCTCAGGAAATCATGGTAGTGACACCTGCTATTTCTAACCTGATCCGGGAAGGAAAAACGTCTCAAGTGTACTCTGCTATCCAAACCGGTGTGAAATTGGGAATGCAGACCCTGGAACAAGCTTTAGCGGGTCAGGTGAAATCTGGCTTGATCTCTTTGGAAGCAGGACTTAGTAAAAGTTCTAAACCCGATGAATTGCAACGTATCATTGCTGGTTCTGGAGGGATGAATTCTAAGGGCGGTAGAGCAAAGGCGACTCGCTAGTCGTAAGCTATCAGCTATCAGCTATCAGCTATCAGCTATCAGCTATCAGCTAATGCGCTACCTCACAGGCTAGAAGCCTGTGCCACGCACGCTACTTGAGGTGCTATCAGCTATCAGCTAATGCGCTACCTCACAGGCTAGAAGCCTGTGCCACGCACGCTACTTGAGGTGCATATGCTTTGATGGGCTTTTGCCCAGACTTTCAATTCTCTAAAATCTCTTAATATTAAATTATCCCTTTCGAGGTTTATTTTAAGCTGACGGCTGACGGCTGACGGCTGACGGCTTACCGCTAGTCTAGAGAAAGCACGGACTGGATCCATAAAACTTGCTATTAGACTTAATCTAGAAAAAAGCCATGCCTACTTTTATTGCTCAAGTTCGGGACAAATCAGGCAAATCTAAAAAAGAAAAAATTGACGCTGCTACTCCTGAACAAGCCCGGAGCATGCTAGAACATCGGTATGCTGCTGTTGGCAGCGTCAAGAAAAGCTTAGATGTTGACTTTAGCCTATCAAGCCTTTCTGAAAAATTTACCAATGTCACGATCAAAGACAAAGCGGTGTTTTCTCGTCAGTTTGCCGCTATGGTTAATGCTGGTGTGGCTATCGTCCGATGTCTTGGGGTATTAGGGGAACAGTGTTCTAATCCTAAGCTGAAAAAGGCGTTGATGAACATCAGTGCTGAGGTCCAACAAGGAACTAATCTATCGGATGCCATGCGTAAGCATCCAGATTGTTTTGATGATCTTTATGTGAGTATGGTTCAGGCTGGTGAGGTTGGGGGTGTGCTTGATGAAGTGCTCAACCGATTAGCTAAGCTGCTCGAAGATATGAATCGCCTGCAAAACCAAATCAAATCAGCTATGGCTTACCCAAGTGTGGTAGGATTCTTAGCCCTACTGGTTTTTCTGGCAATGACAATGTTTCTGATCCCAATCTTTGCTGGGATATTTCAAGATTTAGGAACGGAATTGCCAGCTTTAACTAAGTTTATGTTATGGTTGAGCGGCATCCTCAGAAGTTGGAAAGTATTGATTCCCATTGCTGTTGTAATTGTATTAGTTACAGCTTTTAAGTATTACTATAAAACCCCAATGGGTAAGTTACAAATTGATGGCTTGCAGTTGAAAATGCCTTTGTTTGGTGAGTTGAATGAAAAAGGCTCTGTAGCTCGCTTTTGCCGAGTGTTTGGCTCCTTAACTCGTTCGGGAGTACCGATCCTGAATTCCTTAGATATTGTTAGAGATACAGCGGGTAACCAGGTAATTTCTAATGCTATTAACTCAGCTAAGAATGAGATTCAACAGGGTGGGATGATTAGCCTAGCTTTACAACGAGAAAACATTTTTCCTCCTCTAGCAATTCAAATGATTAGTATTGGAGAAGAAACGGGTGAGTTGGATTCTATGGTGATGAAAGTTGCTGACTTCTATGAAGATGAAGTGGAGCAAGCGGTTAAAGCACTAACTAGTATCTTGGAACCAATTATGATTGTGGTTTTGGGAGGCATGGTTGGTGTGATATTGATATCTATGTATTTACCAATGTTTAAAGTGTTTGAAACTATGGGCTAAGCTGGTCTTAATTTAAATTCAATGGTTCTGACAGCAGGGCAGCAGGGATCCCCCCTAACCCCCCTTAATTAAGGGGGGAATCGGATCCCCCCTAACCCCCCTTATTAAGGGGGGAATCGGAGCATGGGAGCCTTATTAAGGGGGGAATAGGAGCATGGGATAGGGTTTGACGGTTTTTTTCTAACTGAATAATATCCAATTTAAATGCGCAACAGCTTAATTCGATGCCTGTTCAGAAATCTGATTACGAAGCTTGGCTAGCAGAGTATAGTAACCATGATGGTGCGATCGCACTCCTGAAATCCTATCGACCTTACCTGGAAATGATTCCTAGTATGCGCCGACCTTACGAGAGTGTGATCACCATTCCCTTACCAGTGGTGAGAATTCGTCACTCGCCATCCTCCTTAGGGCATAAAAGTGTTAGCCATGGCACGATCACCGAAGCCGTAGGTTTGCCCTGTGATCTAGCCATGGTAATGTGCGATCCCGAATGGAAAGTCAAGATGGAGATAGAGATTGTTCTATTCATCCATCGCCCCCATGAAGACTTTTCTGACTTGCTCAGTCGCTGGCGTCAGACCCAAGTGTTACTAGACAAAGACTATGAATGGCTAATGCCTCCTGGCTATCAACACATTCTCAGTGATGGCGTAAACCGTATCTATCCCTTGTTTGTGGTGTTCCAAGAGACACCCCAACGGATTCAGCGAGGCTTACTAGGGGCTAGTCTACCATTTGTGGTACAAACGACCGATGGGATTAATCTGGAACAGGATGAAACATCCAGCTTAGTTGAAGAGGGTAAGGAGATGGGGAGATGGGGAGATGGGGAGATAGGGAGATAGGGAGATAGGGAGATAGGGAGTGTGGGGAGATTTTGATTAAGGGTAATTATCAGGAAATTATTTCAGTATAGCGTTTTTCTCAGCTATAGACAGAAGAGGGCTCGCCCAAAGGTGGTGCGTTACGGGGCGGACTATCCCAACCCGGGCGTTGAGGCGGAAAATCAAGGGCTTTCCGCCCCTAACGCACCCTACGCACTGTTCCCTGTTCCCTGTTCCCTGTTCCCTGTTCCCTGTTCCCTGTTCCCTGTTCCCTACTCCCTACTCCCTACTCCCTACTCCCTACTCCCTAAAACCAATGACTATTTCACAAACTGCGGCATGACTTCGGCAGCAGTCAATAGACCATAAATACCCTTGTGATGTAGGGAAACTCCTGCTTTTAGATAGCCAAAGGCGGGACCACAGACATTAGCAGCCATGCTGGTTTCATCACCAAGGGTAAAGGTGTGAGTGGAAATTTTACCCTCAAAGGTGCGACCTGTGATTTGGACATTGGTACTGAGGGGTTTTTTAGGATTGCGGGTATCCACGACACCACCAACAGAAACGCGATCGCGTGAGCAAATCCCTGCTAGTTCCAGCATCACATCATCAGCATGTTCCATATTCTCTAGGCTGATGATGCCTTCGGTTTGATCTAATAAGGCTTCGACTTCAGCATCACTCATGGCTTTGGCTCGTTCTACATCATAACCGGGAAGGTGAGCAATATCTTCTCGAATGGTGGCTCGATAGGCTTCCCAGTTAGCAATCCCTACCCCAAAGGTAATGTTGACACTGTGAATCTCGGCATAGCTTTGAGATGCGATCGCAGCAGCAGCGGTCAATAGTCCTGGAGTAGCACCGCAGCCAGTCATATAGGTAATTCCAGCGGCTTGCAATTCATCTTGCAGTTGCAACAGTTGCTCTACAGCACTAGTGCGCTTGAGAGCATCTACTAACACTCCCTGCCAACCGGATTGAATAAATTGCTTAACTACCGATGCCATAAAGGTATTCGGTAAATTTGGCAGTGCTAGGAAATATCCATCTACTGTCGCGTTTTGGATTAAGTCTTCGATACTGTTGCTACTTAAGGTGCCACCTGGTTCTACATAACCCAATGAACCTTGGGATTGGTAGGTGTGGATACAACGGTCAGGATTTAAGCCAGCTGGGTCATAAACATAACCTTTCCGGTCAGCTGCTGCTACCCAAAGCATTTCTCCCTTAGGAGCTAAGACTCTGGTAGCGGCTTGACCTAATCCCCCAAAGCCTAAAACCCCTACTCTGATTCGCTCTAATCCATTGGGATTGGCGGTTTTGGGGTTATTTACACCTCTGACTTGCGTTTCACTCATAACTTATAGACTCTTTCGCCCAACTTTAATAATTCATACTTCATACTTCATACTTTGCCCAGTCCCCTCAATTCTCTAGATTTTGTTAATGTCAGCCGTCAGCCGTCAGCCGTCAGCCGTCAGCCGTCAGCCGTCAGTAGTCAGCCGTCAGCCGTCAGCCGTCAGCCTTTAGCTGAAAACTGAAAGCTGAGAGCTGAGAGCTGATAGCTGATAGCTGAGAGCTGAGAGCTGAGAGCTGATAGCTGATAGCTGATAGCTGAGAGCTGAGAGCTGATAGCTGATAGCTGATAGCTTACTTGTTAACAAACCATTTTTGGGACATCCCACCCCTTGACTGATGGCAAAAGTTACGAGAAACTTACAAAATATTAAAGTAAACACTCGATTTACTATAAACTTATGTTAATGTTGTTTGCGCCATGATCTGAATTATTATCATTTGATTAGTGACCAGCTATAGCACTGGTCAGTGATCAGTGATATAGCGCTACGCGAAAGGCAAGAGGCAAGAGGCAAGAGGCAATAGTTTACTAGAACTACTTTTGCTGCTTGTATCAATGTCAAACACCTTAATGCGTAGTGTGATATCAATCCGGGATTACATACTCCTGGACTGGCGCAACAACCGGTGCCACAACCTCTAAATAGGTATAAACCGAGCACTAAAGGGATTATGGAAACATTAGAGTTTGTCATTTATCCAGATGGTCGAGTCCAGGAAAAAGTCACTGGGATCATCGGAGCCTCTTGCGCAGAGGTAACAGCTGCTATTGAAGCTCAGCTAGGACAAGTCGTATCTGTTGAGCAAACATCAGATTACTTCGACCAAAAGCTTGAACTATCGGCAACAGCGACAGCTCAAGCTACGGTTAGCCATTGGTAAATTTTTCAGGACTTACCTATTGCCCCCTAAATCCCCCAATACTGGGGGACTTTGACATCATTACCCCCCAGTATTGGGGGGCTAGGGGGGCAAAACTAACTAAACTTCGTAAGTCCTATTTGTGTTCCAGTTAGTAAATTCGTTTAATTACCAAAAATGTCTCATTTCAGCACTATCAAAACCCAAATCCGTAACCGTTCATCCTTAGAAACTGCTTTAACTGACTTAGGGATTGATTGGGAATCTGGTCCTAGCTCTGTGCGCGGTTATCAAGGCCAAACTCGCACTGCTGAAGTAGTGATTGAGCAAGAGAATGACTACGATATCGGTTTTAGTTGGAATGGTAACGCCTACGAACTAGTTGCTGATTTTCAGTATTGGCAACAGCCTTGGTCTGTAGATGGTTTCCTACAACGGGTAACCCAGCGTTACGCTTACAACACAGTAATTAAGGAAACTGCTAAGCAAGGCTTTGAGGTTGCTGAGCAACAAGATAATAAAGATGGTTCAATTCGTTTAGTGGTACAACGTTGGAGCGCGTAATGTCTGAGTTCTCACCGACGCCAGAGCGTTCGGGTTTAGAACCAGAGTTAGGGGGTGTCTTTCGAGATGCTCCAGAGCGGTCTGGTTTTGAGCCAGAGCTAGGGGGTATTCTGCGACAAAAAGGTGTTTACGTTGATGAAGTTACCTGCATTGGCTGTAAACACTGCGCCCACGTCGCTCGAAATACGTTTTACATCGAAGCCGACCACGGTAGATCCCGGGTTTTTCGGCAAGATGGCGACTCAGAAGAAGCGATACAAGAAGCGATAGACACTTGTCCAGTAGATTGTATCCACTGGGTTGATTACACTAAGCTTAAAAATCTAGAAGAGGAGCGACAATATCAGGTAATTCCTAGAGCAGGATTGCCTATTGAACCAAGTGTTGTGGCTGCCAAAATTAAGGAGAGGAAGCTGGCAAGGAAGCTTAGGAAAAAACGGTAAGCATTCAGCTATCAGCCATCAGCTTTCAGCTTTTAATAGTACTAAATCCTCGATGGCTTAGAGCTGTTGAGGGTTTTATGTTGTGTTATCGCAATGGTTTTTTGGGATTATAGGGAGTAGGGAGTAGGGAGTAGGGAGCAGGGAGCAGGGAAAATGCGATCGCATCCTTGATCGCATCCAACAACAACGATACTGTAAAACTGCAAATTATTATAATATAGCACAAACATATCTTTATTTCTAATAATATCAAAAACTCTTTGGCTCTCTTTCTTACTACTCCCTACTCCCTACTCCCTACTCCCTACTCCCTATTCCCTTCCTACAACCAAATCCCACAGGGCATCAATACCACCGCCCACATAGTCGGAATCCTGGTGTTGTTCAATCCATTCAATCACGGTAGGGAGAATATGATTAGATGTTTTGCCTAATTTACCCAAGGCTCTAGTTGCCCTGTCACTAATCTCAGAATCGTCATCCTGAAGCTGTTCTAGAAGGATACTGATTACGGTTTCTGAGCTGTTCCCCAATTCGGCCAAGGTGATGGCTGCCAAGCAACGCACAATATAATTTTCATCCTGAAGCAGTGGGATTAGAGCCTTGACTATGGTTTCTGAGCTGTTGCCCAAGTAGAAGAAGCCCGCGACTGCGTTCGCACGCACAAGATAACAGGGATCTTGAAGCCCTGCTAGGAGGCTGCTGACTAAGGTTTCTGAGCTCTTACCTAATTGTATTAAAGTTACGGCTGCTATCACACGCACATAAGAATTTTCATCCTGAAGTCGTGGGATTAGGGCGCTGACTACGGTTTCTGAGCTGTTGCCCAATCTGCCCAAGGCATTGGCTACCCATGCACGCATAAGATAATTTTCATTCTGAAGCTGTCGGATTAGGGCGCTGACTACGGTTTCTGAGCTGTTGCCCAAATTAGCCAAGGCTCTGGCTGCCCTCCTACGCACAAAACGCTCATCATTCTGAAGCCGTGGGATTAGGGTACTGACTACGGTTTCTGAGCTGTTGCCCAAATTGGCCAAAGCTAAGGCTGCCTTCCAACGCACATCAGAATCCTCATCCTTTAGCCGTGTCAATAATATTTTAATTACCTGATCCTTTTCCCCTAACTCGGCTCGATAGTTAAGCAATCGTGTCTCATCAATTAAATCTATTTGCTCCTTCAACATCTCCAGAGCTTGTGCTTTAAAATCCGTTTCATAAAAACTACAAATTATCTGAAAAACCTGCTCACTAATCTTCTCGCCAACCGGCTCTTTACTACTCACCTCCAACTCAACCAACCGCTCTAAAATATCTTGCACTAACGCACTATCAGCACCTCGCAAATTCTTCGGGTTTTCCGCTAAACAATTACCAGCAAACAACAAATCCCGATGTAACCACTGTTCATAGTTACTATTATTAGTCAATACTGCCCGAATTGCCTTTGCAGCGTTTTTCGGTTTTTGTTGTGCTATCAGCAGTAATAACACTTCGCGCCAGTGGGAGTCATGTAAATGCTCCCGAATATGATTCAAAACAATTCCAAAATCATACTCATTTTCTGCTTGATAGTTAATCTCTTCAGCACACAAATATTCTTGAAACGTCTTATGGACAAATGCATAACAATCTTGCCCCTGCTCATTCAATAAACCGGTGCGATCGCGAATCAACGTTACAAATACTTCCGCCTCTTCTTTGGCTTGATATAACTGCACCTGCTTCAAGGTTTTAATCTCTTTACTCAACTGAGCAATCAAATCTTTTTTATTAATAATGGTGCCGCCTTCGTTATCGTCACTATTTCCTTGGCTATGAATCCAATAAGCCAACAATTCCATCAATCGGCGCAAATCATACAAATCTAGATACTTAAATATTAATCTATTTCTGATTTCCTTCTTAGCATCCCAAGAGGTTAACAAGGTTTTGACGGCGCAATTATAAAGCTCAAACCGTTCTTTGGGCAATACCGCTTGATACCGATGAATTAATGCAATAATTGTCAACAATAACGGATTTCGTGCCAATAAGGTAATCCGGTCATTATCATCCAGGGCTTTTCGTAAACTATGCTTCCACCTTTCGGCTTCTGCTTGGTCTTGAAAGCGACTGTTATACCAGTTATCAATAAATGCCGAAATCTTCTGGTCATCAAAGGATTGGATTTGATAGTGGGGAAATTCTTCAGTGCGGAAAAAGTCCCGTCGATAACCAGCAGGGCGAGATGTAATAATAGCGCGATTTCTGTCAAACTGTCCTAAAAAATTCTCGATGCGCTTGACTACATCATGGCGTTTAGCCTCTTCTGCGACTTCATCCAAACCATCCAGCAATATCAAGGCTCTACCATCAGATAACCAATGCTCAAAAAATCCCACTGGTAACGGTTTCACTGACATGGTGTTTTCCGCAAATATCCGAGCATAGTCGATCAGGCTTTTATCGAGATGTCTAGCAAAGTCTCGCATCCTGATTAAAATCGGTAGCCAATCAGTATCACCATCTAATCCTAAAACATCAGGATTTTGCTGAGCTAACATTACCGCAAAATAGCTCATCAATGTGGTTTTACCAGAGCCTGGCGCACCCAAGATTACCACTCGTTTCGACTGACTTTGGCTCAATAACTGCTGAGCCAAAAATTTCCTACCACTTGTCTTGTCCAAGATTAGCCTTTCTGGCTTTTCCCCACTACCAGCTGCTAACAACTCCCGCTCCCAAGGGCGAGCAGTTGATACCTCTTCCACTACATCTGGCATTACAAAAATTTGGGCTAATTTCTCCGATTTTTCTACTTCTTGCCCATCCACAGCAATGCCAGCAAATTTGACATCATCATACCAGTTAGCTAACTGTTGACAATAATCCTGTTTAGCTACCTGAAATTTTATATAAGTAACAGTCTGCTCAAAATAAGCCTTAATAAATGTCTCTACCCAAGGCTTGAGACTGTTTTGATTTAGTTTAATAGTCTTGGCGTCAGCTTCTTGTTGAAATACCGTGCTTAAAATCTCCCGGTCTGGCTTCCCTTGATTAAGTAACGGTTTCTGTAATTCTGCTAAAACAGCTGAATGAGTAAAATAGTGGTTCAAAAACCGATTAACTCCATTCCAGCCATCCGGGGGAGCGTGAAAAAATAAGCGCTGTTGACTATCCAGTTGTTTGTCCCATTGATCAACGGCTTCTGCTCCGGCTTTGATGGCTTTTTCGACATCGCTTTTAGTCAGGGCTTGAGTTAAGCGCTTCCCGGCTTCTTTTCCAAGAATACTTAACAAGGGTGGCGCTATTTTCGATATTTCCAAACCAGCGAAAAGGGACACGGGTTCCATAATTTATAGGTAATTATGTTGGATTGGTTTAATTATAGCAATTTCGGGAGCAGGTAGTAGCGAGATGGTTTTTTGATTAGGTTGTGATCCCCCTAAATCCCCCTTAATAAGGGGGACTTTCCAGAGCGATTTCTGGACTTCCCCCGCGCGGAAGGGGGACTTTTCCGATCGATTTCCGGACTCCCCCTTTATTAAGGGAAGGGAGAGAAACTAGAGAGATTTCCGGACTCCCCCCTTAATAAGGGGGGCTGGGGGGGATCGACTAGGAAATGGCATAGAAAGAGTTTACTCTCCCCTTGGTTATTTGGGCAGAAGGGAGAGAAACTAGAGAGATTTCCGGACTCCCCCCTTCCGCGCGGGGGGCTGGGGGGGATCGACTAGGAAATGGCATAGAAAGAGTTTACTCTCCCCTTGGTTATTTGGGCAGAAGGGAGAGAAACTAGAGAGATTTCCGGACTCCCCCCTTCCGCGCGGGGGGCTGGGGGGGATCGACTAGGAAATGGCATAGAAAGAGTTTACTCTCCCCTTGGTTATTTGGGCAGAAGGGAGAGAAACTAGAGAGATTTCCGGACTCCCCCCTTCCGCGCGGGGGGCTGGGGGGGATCGACTAGGAAATGGCATAGAAAGAGTTTACTCTCCCCTTGGTTATTTGGGCAGAAGGGAGAGAAACTAGAGAGATTTCCGGACTCCCCCCTTCCGCGCGGGGGGCTGGGGGGGATCGACTAGGAAATGGCATAGAAAGAGTTTACTCTCCCCTTGGTTATTTGGGCAGAAGGGAGAGAAACTAGAGAGATTTCCGGACTCCCCCCTTAATAAGGGGGGCTGGGGGGGATCGACTAGGAAATGGCATAGAAAGAGTTTACTCTCCCCTTGGTTATTTGGGCAGAAGGGAGAGAAACTAGAGAGATTTCCGGACTCCCCCCTTAATAAGGGGGGCTGGGGGGGATCGACTAGGAAATGGCATAGAAAGAGTTTACTCTCCCCTTGGTTATTTGGGCAGAAGGGAGAGAAACTAGAGAGATTTCCGGACTCCCCCCTTAATAAGGGGGGCTGGGGGGGATCGACTAGGAAATGGCATAGAAAGAGTTTACTCTCCCCTTGGTTATTTGGGCAGAAGGGAGAGAAACTAGAGAGATTTCCGGACTCCCCCCTTCCGCGCGGGGGGCTGGGGGGGATCGACTAGAAAATGGGATAAAAAACGCGATGCCACTCCCCCAATCTAACTCTATTATCCTAATCCCTAAAAAAAATCGATGATCAGCAAAGATTCGCAACTTATTGAATTTTTAAACAGCTCTAGGTTGTGCTAGGGGGAAGCTCACTACTGATCCGAACGCACACTGCTTCAAAATTATGCAATACTTCATCATTGGTAAATCGAATTACTTTTAATCCATAACCTTCAAGAATGTGAGTTCTTTCTTCGTCATAAGCTTGGCCAGCTTCTGTATAATGAGAATCTCCATCAACTTCAATAACTAATTTTAAAGCAGCACAATAAAAGTCAACAATAAAATTCGCTATTGGTCTTTGTCGCAAGACTCTAAACTTAAAATTTTTCAAATAGTAAGACCACAGCTTTTTCTCAGCTGGGGTCATAGTTTTCCTTAATTCTCTAGCTCTGCTTACTAAATTGTAATTATAAGGAAGATGGAATTGTCTTTGTTGGCGATCGCACATTTTAAAATAATCGAGTTTGTGGTTTGTTGCATGGGTTGAGATCCCCCATTATCCCCCTTAATAAGGGGGACTTTTCCGATCGATTTCTGGAGTTTCCCCTTTGATGTTGAGATCCCCCATTATCCCCCTTAATAAGGGGGACTTTTCCGATCGATTTCCGGACTCCCAGCTTCCGCGCGCGAGGCTGGGGGGATCGAGCTTTCCGGATCTGGTTCAGGGTTGAGATCCCCCATTATCCCCCTTAATAAGGGGGACTTTCCCGATCGATTTCCGGACTTTCCCCAATGATGTTGAGATCCCCCATTATCCCCCTTAATAAGGGGGACTTTTCCGATCGATTTCCGGACTTTCCCGTTTGATAAGGAAATGCTATAGAAAGCGATGGTATGTAGGAGGCGCTACGGGAACGGACTCCCCCAATCTAACACCTAATCTCTAATTCCTAATTCCTAATTCATAATCCCTAAAAAAAGGCGATACTCTGAGCCGCTAAGCGATCCCATTTACGGTCTAAAATTAAATGCGATCGCTCTTCCTCAATTAGCACCAAAAAAAAATAATCAAAAAACAATTTTATACCCCCCCGCTAAAAAAAATACCAAAAAATTTATTAAAAAATGATTGACAATATAAAAAATATTTTCTACAATAAAATTGTTCCAAAAATTAACAACAAAAAAAATATGGACATCGAAAACTTTCTCCCAAATTTTGAGTATAATCCCAACAATCCTAATTTCCCTGAATTATTTGGCCAACCCCAGCCAGGACGGGAGCAAATCAAACATATATTGATTGGTTCTCCCAAAACTGTGCGGGTCACAATCTATAATCTTTATAGCCGTGGCTACGCCCAAGTTCATGAGTGGAGCACTCCTCAACCTACCGGAAATTCTGGTGAGGTGATCAGTATATTGATTCGACATCTGTTGGTAGATTAAGATAGCAAGTGGCCAGGGATTCCAATCCCTGGCTACAGGAAAAAACTCAGGAGAAAGTACGACGTCTGAAGTATCAAACCTAAGTTTGTATGTTGTTGATTTGGTGAACAAATAGTCAAGGATCCTAGGGTTCTTGACTATTACAATAAATAATTCGGTCAAGGATTGGAATTAACCAGAACTTGACCGAATTTTTTTTGTTGAGGGAACAGGGAACAGGGAACAGGGAACAGGGAGTAGGGAGTAGGGAGTAGGGAGTAGGGAGTAGGGAGTAGGGAGCAGGGAGTAGGGAGTAGGGAGTAGGGAGTAGGGAGTAGGGAGCAGGGAGCAGGGAGTAGGGAGTAGGGAGTAGGGAGTAGGGAGTAGGGAGCAGGGAGTAGGGAAGAGGAAAGAAGGAGAAAATCCTGTGTACTTGATAGTTATGCAAACCGCCGTAATCAAAATTCAAGATTTAATTGCGAGAGTGCAATAGTTTTTCTAACTTTCCATGCTAACCACTCATACCACCCCTAGCGTGAATGCAATAGTTTTCCTAACCAACCACACTTAACACTTATACCACCCTTAGTTTGCATCTTTTCAGAAATCGTGTTAAAATAACAATATCGTTAAAGCAATGGTTTTACCGCCATGATGATTTCTACCGCACAAGCTGCTGAATTACTAGGTATCTCTGCCACTCGCGTCCGTTTCCTGTTGAGCAAGGGCAGAGTTAAAGGAGCTTATAAAGTCGGTAGAACTTGGGTGATTCCGTTATTTGATGGCATGCCAGTAGTTACCCCTGGCACTCGCGGACCGAAGCGGAATTGGTCAAAGCGTACAAATTACACGAAGGCGGTCATCCACGTTAATCAGAAAGTGATTCGCCAAAATCTCAAGACCGGCGAACGCAATCCGGTGATTACGGTCAAACGAGGCTCTAAAAATACTTACGGTCATACTGTCGAAGTCAATGGCCCTTGTCGGGTGATGTATCGCCCAGATGATCCCCTACGCTGTGGAGCACGGGTATGGATTGAGACGATTTCTGATTTTAAGGTGATCGCTTAAGGGGTCAGCGGTCAGCGGTCAGTGGTCAGGTTCATGTAGGGTGGGCAGTGCAGCAGAAGACAGATAATTAAGCTTGCAAACCACGTTGCACTGCCCACCCTACGATTAATAGACCTCTATGCGCTGATAGCTGATGGCTGATAGCTGATAGCTGATTAAAAATAGCTAGTAACTGATAGCTTATAAACTTGATATTAATGCATAGGATTGTGGTCAGTAAGTAGTTTTTCAACTCTAGCTTCTTCAACTTTCGAGGTTAGTTTTTTCGATTCATGGATATCTCGTGTAGTTTTAGCGATGTTGATGCTAGAGCCAACAGAGAACGCTAAACCCATGCCTAAGTAGCCTTTAATCCAGTTATCTCCTGGCAAATTGGCAATGCCAATCCCCATGGCAAAAACAGAAATAACGAAAGAGGCCCAAGACTGAATGACCCAACCTGTACTATGGCTTTGGTTACCAAATCGTTCTTGCATGTTTCTCAACCTTTAAGTGCAATAATATTAATCAATTTAATTTTTATGATACAAAGCATATTGTCTGGTAAGTTGAGAGGAATGACGGTTTTTGGATCGGCATACAATAGCATTTCTAAACTAAGTCAAATAGGTCGAGACAGGGCAGGAGTTAGGTAAGCATTCAGCTATCAGTGGTCAGCCGTCAGCTAATCAACAACCGTCGCCAGCTGAACCAACTGTCCCCAAGCTGATCAAGTATCCCTACTAACGTGGTATAATTATTCAACTTTCCCAATTACTGTACACTCCAGACTTCACACCCAGCAAGGCTAACAATTCTGCTTTTATACCAGTCATGTGAGGTACACAAGTTGTGGATTTTAGGCAATAGGGAATAGGCAATAGGGAATAGGCAATAGGGAATAGGCAATAGGGAAAACTAGGAAAGAGATCCGGGAATTTTTTCGTGTTATTATAAATCAGCATTGGGTTTTATGATTTATTGGGAAATGCTATAGTTTAGCTTCCTAAGATGCTACGGCACAGTTTCACAACTTGGAAAGCATGACTTTAAATGATTCTACTCCTAATACTAAAGCCAAACCCATAACTAAGCGTTTGGTATCCATCGATTTATTACGTGGGTTAGTTATGCTTTTGATGGCATTAGACCATGTAAGATTTTTTTTGTCTAACCCTGGTTTTCATCCCTTAGATATAAACCAATCAAACCTTCCTTTATTTTTTACTAGATGGGTGACTCACTTATGTGCACCATCATTCATTTTTCTGGCAGGTATTGCTGCCTATCTTTCTCTAAAACGGAGGAACAACCCAAAAGAACTCTCTAAATTCCTTGTAATTCGTGGAGTTTGGCTAATTGTCTTAGAGTTAACAGTAATTAGTTGGGCATGGACATTTCAGCCAGGTTTGTTTGGTATGCGAGTCTTATGGGCAATTGGCTGGTCTATGATTATTTTAGCTGCACTGATTCATCTTCCAATTAGAAGTATAGCCATAATTGGGATTATCCTTATAGCTGGACATAATTTATTGGATGGTATCCAGGCTGAAAATTTTGGAAATTTGACTTGGCTTTGGTCGTTTCTTCATGAACGTAAAATGTTTATGCCATCCCCAGGAATTCGCTTTTTTATTAGTTATCCTATCATCCCTTGGGTTGGTGTAATGGCGATTGGCTATGCATTTGGAAAAGTAGTTAGTTTCGAGAAAAATCAGCGTATACGTTGGTTGCGAAACTTGGGGTTTGGCTTAATTTTAAGTTTTTTTATAATTCGGGGAACAAATCTTTACGGTGATCCCAAGCCTTGGTCATTTCAATCTAATTTTACTAAAACACTATTTTCATTTCTTGATTGCCATAAATATCCGCCTTCCTTACTGTACTTATTAATCACTCTTGGCCTAGCATTGTTAATACTTTATGGGTTTGAAATTAAAAGATTTCGATTTCTTAAGCCCTTGATAATGTTTGGAAGAGTTCCTTTATTCTTTTATATTATTCACCTTTGGCTAATCCATTTTACTGCCATTGTTTTATCGCTACCTAAGTATGGTATAACAGCCGTGATGCTACCTTACTTAAATAAAAGTGCCATGCCAGCAAATTATGGTTATAGTCTCCCCCATGTTTATCTGATCTGGCTAATTATAATTATAATTCTTTATCCGATATGTCATTGGTTTGCTAATTTCAAAAGTCAGCATCAGTATTGGTGGTTAAATTATTTGTAGCTTAAGGGATTTAAAACTGCCACATATATCATGTTAAACGGAGCACTATTACTGTAAAATCAGCTGATTACAGAGTGGACTGCGCAAGGGATTTGCGGTGGGTGGGACACAGGGTAAGCTGATGGATGCGATGCTCCTTTGGAGCCGCTTCGCGAACCCATTAACCGAGTGGACTGGGCAAGGGATTTGCGGTGGGTGGGACACAGGGTAAGCTGGTGGATGCGATGCTCCTTTGGAGCCGCTTCGCGAACACTAAAATAGACTAAACTATATCTGGCTATCAGTCAGTTAACATCCAACTACTACCACCAGCTCCTATCTGGTATAGCCCTACGGAGTTAGATTAGTAGATAAAATAGGAGTTAAAGAGAAAGCAAAACGGATGTTAGCAAGATGTTCAACACCAGTCGCAACAGCTTAGACTTGTAGCTATTTAGATTTGTAGCTATATGGGATAATTTTCGGATTCATGGCTGCAATAGTAGTGGCGGAAAATCATCCAGTTTATGGTATTGGTTTGAAAAAAGGTGCCTGACATTGCTCAGGTTTTTGGCAATGGAACACAGGAGGTTCTATAGCGGTTTTTATTCTAATGAGGTACACATAATTTTTACCCTCTTAGCTCTTACGTCTTCTGACTTCACTGCTCCCTACTCCCTACTCCCTGCTCCCTACTCCCTCAAAATATGTACCTCACCTAATTGAAAACCGCTATAGATGAGTGATTTATTAAGTCAGAACTGGGAAAAATTCCTAGAAATTCAGGCTATTGGTGATTGGAATGGCATATGGACTCGGCTGGCAGCTAATGGGGATTTAGTAGAACGTTTTCATGGAGTCAGGAGCTATGTAGTCTATCCTGATCGCGAAGCAGTAGTTCAAAAAAATCACTATCGATATGAAGATGGTACGAGTGAGTCTAGAACATTTGGTCCTTACGAAAAAGGGAAGCTAACAACTCCCTTCTTAGACTATAGCTGGACTTGGGGATACACACCTAAGATTGAGCAGGGTCAGTTATATCTTTTTGAGACATGCTTCAAGCACGAAAGGTTGGGAGTGAGTAGCGGCTGTAAGTATCTCGAAGATGGCTCCTTACATCATGTTACCTCTATCTGGGAGACACTAGACTTCTTTCGAGGAGAGCCTCAAGAGATAGACTATACTTCTTATAACAATTGGAAGGGGAGTATGATTTCCACTATAACGCCAGACTTAATTATCGCAACTACCAGTGATTGTCAGTGGAAGCCTATAAATGAATTAGCCCAGGATAATATTATAGTCGGCTTCTCGAATGGAGTAACGGTTAGTCTCCCAGAAACAGCTGCCTATGATAGAGAATCTATGATAATCACGGATTGGTTAGTGAATCCCGGTCTTTTAAAAAGGGGAATCCGTCACTATAACCAGGAGGGAAAATTATCTCAATTTTCCCTAATGACTTTCATGAGATAAGATCTTAAAAGATGGAAAACCCTAAAAGTAACATGGCTAATAAATCATTAGCAACGGCAGAACAAGACGCTCCATCCATTAGTGGTTTATACGAACTCGCCATCGGTGCAACAGCCGAGGATGAAGCAGCTCTGATCGAATATTGGCAACAGTTTGGCTTTAGTGTAGGACAATCTGGTACTCTCAGTGCAACCCAAGCTAATCAGTTATATGGTGTAAATTCCAGTTTGCGATCGCATCGCCTACACAATCAACTTAAAGACAGGGGTTTGCTCCGCTTGATGGTTTGGGAGGAGCCGGTTAATGAAGGATTAGGGTTGAGTCCCTTGAAGGTGTTGGGTAGCCGCTGGGGAGCGATGCTGTCTTTGGATGTGTTTAATGTTGCCAATCATGCTGAAGATGCGATCGCTGCTGGCTTACCTGTATACTATGTTCCACCCCAGAGAAATTTAATTAATCGTCCCGAGTCATTCCAGCCGTTTATACAAGCTAATCCCTGCGTACATGAAATGGTTCTCATCCAGCCGTTAACCCGACAAGTTTTTTTTGAGCGCCATGATTATACTCGCCCCAATTCGGGCATTGTCAATCCGGATTCTCACTTCAAAGCTTCGGAGTTCGTTCATGCGGGACTGATTGTTGACTGCGACCATGAAAAGTTAGATTTTTACGACCAAGTGCTTGGTTTGCATCGTAGTGTGAATAATTCGGAAAATAAATATGTCGAAGCTTCTCGCCGCATCCTGGAGCTAAAAGGACCAGAAAATGGGGAACGGATGCTGAAATATTACTTTAATGCCCCTCTCACTTCTACTACAGATAAAACCCAAACTCGTTCGGGAAACTTTAACTTTTTGCGGTTTGAAGGTAGTTTAATAAACAAACTTGCTTACTCTCGTCCCGGCTCTTTAGGAGTTTGTTTATATACCATGAATGTAAGGGATATTGAGGTATATTACCAGGGTGTTAGTACTAGCGAAGCCACCCAGGTAACACAGGTATATGATAACGAATTTGGTGAGAAAAGTTTCTCGTTTATTGCGCCTGATGGCTATTTTTGGACTTTATTGGAGGGATAAAAAATGGATTTAAAAGAGCAAAACTGGAAAAATTTCACGGCCAACCATTTGCGGGATTGGCATGGGATTTGGACAAGGTATTCTCCTGAAGGAGAGATAATAGAATCATTTCAAAGTCTACGAAGCTTGCGCAGTAATCCAGAACAAACAGAAATTTATCAGACTAATCGTTCTATATACGCTGACGGTAGGATAGAAGAATACAAATGGCAGTTTAATAAACAGGATAAGGTGTTACCTGATGGAATGGTTCACCCAGCATTTCTGTCAATGAGATCATTTTTCTTTGAACAAGGTGCAGCTACATGGTCAGCTAAACAGTTAGAACCAGGTTCGGTGTTTGTACCGGCTGAATTGTTTTTCAAACATGAAGATATAAGACATAGTGTGGCAATTGTTTATGATAGTAATGGCAGTTTGATGAGGGTAGTGAGTATCCGTGAAGATGCAGCAGGTTTTCCCAGTAACTATTGGTCAAAGGAAATAAATCTCTTACCTGAGAGAAATCTGAGTGGTAACTGGCAAGGAACGTCTGTTACCATGACCCCAGATTTACAGGTTTCTGAGCCAATAGCAACTCAACTACAGTGGCCCTTGGCAGGAAATAAAATGTTCTTTTTTCCTGATGGTATTTCTCTGAGTTGTCCTGAGCAAGTGAATATTGGCAATAACTTTACTATTGCTGCTAATTGGCTAGTGACAGATTCCCAACTGCAACAACTTAGCGTTAACTATGATAATGATGGAGCCTTTTCTGGCTTGACGCTCGAACTATTGCACCTTTAAACTATAGAGCACTATCCCTAATGATTTGGATTTGGAATCATTTAGGGAGCATACTGTATCTTATTGACAAAACCCAAAATAGGGATACTAAATGAATTGTGAGAATTTTTGTTCTCTGTTCCCTACTCCCTACTCCCTACTCCCTACTCCCTATTCCCTTTAATAGAGGTTTATTGAGTTAATGAATTTAAATAAGTTTGTCGATCCCAGATATGATATTTGGATGAAAACAGCAACTATGCTGGAAGAACGTTATCTTTCCTTAGATAGTAATGTTGATTGGGATGGGTTACAACAAAATATTCCTTCGGCTAGCCAAGAAAGAATACAGAAAATTTTTGATAAAATCAACAACAGTGATACAATTAATAAAGGAGAGCGGATTGTTTTAATAATGTTAAAGCTGCTCAATGATACCCCTGTCAATAATGGAGCAGAAATTATCAAACAATTACAAAACCATATTTGTGAAATAGAAACCATATTTGTGCCTTGGTAGATTGTTTTATAAAATCAAAAAAGGAATCATCATGAAGCGGAAACTGATCCGATGAAATTAGCTGAGTTATATCGAACAGATTCCACAGAAAGAGCGATTAAAGACGCAAGATCTGGTATTCCTCCTCAGGAACGGGATCAATTTTATCGTGGGATTATTAAACCGCCATATCATACAGTTTCTCGTCGTAATATTTTTCCCGTAAAAGTAATTTATGGACTCACTGGACACTTAATTACCATTGATAAAAATAGTGGTGCTATCCAAATTCAACAAGTCGGTGAACCTTATCAGTCTACAATCACAGGTCTTTGGTTTGATAAAGACTATTTTAAATCGATGCCTAACCGCCCCTATGTCTTTCAAAAACCTGGAGCTGATAGCAAAAATGTTTGGGATAATTATACATTTAATGAAGCAGCAGATATTAGCAACAAAAAAAGTTAATCTAGATTAAGGAATACAAAAGTACATCGGTCCTGTGAAATAAGCCAAGGGAAAAGAGCGAAGACATAAAGGTTTGAGGGCTATGTAGCTTATTATGTCAGCTTCCTAGCCATTCATGTCGCCCCTTCAGGCTTGTACCATTTCAGGGTTGTCTCCAATTTTGCCAGTAGGGCTAGGATGGGCAAATTTTGATAATTTGATTATGTGATCAGGTATGATGCTAATTTGCTCACCCAAAACGATCAGGCGATCGCACTCCATAGCTTTCTACCTCTAGGGAGTTTTCTGTTGATTATTGATAAATTTATCTTTTTATTGACATTACACTATCTTGTGTTATCAATCTTGATCTGGACTGGTAGCGAACCCTATAACTCCACTGTAGATCGATTGTATTAGGGCGTTGTCGTAATCACCTATGTTGAGGTCAATCAATCCCTGGGAAGCACAGGGTAATCGCATTTTGTTTGGTATAAATTGTACTTGACAAAAAGCGGGATATGTAGATTAAGGGGTTTTGCCGTTCCATGTGTCTCACAGACACCCCAGCGGTTAACCTAAGGATCAGCAACAATTTTGATTTCCCGGTAAGGTTCCATGACAAAAGGTTTTAACCAGCCCGTTCTTAAACCTCAGCAGGAGTAGGGTTGGCAAAACCTTGCCCACCCTACCCATGGAATTTGTGCGTAAGTCCTGATATAGCATGACTTAAAACTTATTACGTTTGGAATTGAGGTCAGTATAGACAATTTGGAGAAATTTTTCGGGACTGAGAAACCCTTTTCCCCAGGTGGCATCGAAATCAGCAGTAGGCTTGGACGCAATGAATTCTTCCATGGATAACCCAGAAGCCACTGCGGCAGTTACTCGCTTGCGCACTAGCACCAGCATGTTGCGATAGGCCACGAGTTCAGCACGGTTGGAAACCGGACCATGACCTGGGATGATCTTTGTATCGGTTCCTGCGATCGCTAGCATTCGTTCTGCACGCTTTCAAAATCTTGGGCAGTAACTGGGTTGAGTTTAGCCAGGAATGCAGTTGTTAGACTGACCAAGAATAGTAAACATCGGCTCAGTAAATTCCTAGCTAATTAGTTGCTCAAAACGGTGTTGTTTTTTGCTATAATTTGGTTTTTGGAACATAATTTCAGAAATGATTCAGCAACGGTTCCATTGTGAATCATTTCTGATTGCTATTCGCTTCCAATTCGGCTAAAACTATTTGGTAAAACTAGACTATTTGGTAAAACTAGTTAGTGTTAACCCAAACTTTCTTCCTCATCCTCGTAGCTATTATCCTCTACCCCCATCAGTTCAGAGATTTCTACGTCATCACCTAGGGGATTTTCTTCCTCTAAATTCTCCCGTGGAATCAGGCGATTATTAGACTCTAACCAATCTAAAAGGGAAGTTTCTTGCTTAAGGGGAATGACCTCAGCGAGTTGATCACGATGTAGTTCACGTAGAGCAGGATTGTACATAGACTTCTTCAGCTAATATGGACGAGGTGAAAACCTTTAACTTTGAGTCTAGCAGTCAGCTAGAGGAAATATTATGATTGGCAAGGCGGAACTCTTAGAAGCGATCGCAGGAAAGAATCGTGGTCTATTAGCAAGCAAAACCGATAAAACAGCAATACTGGCAGCAGTTACCCAACTGGAAGGGAGAAACCCCACCCCTCGACCCCTTGAGGCACCAGACTTGCTAGATGGTAACTGGCGTCTGCTATATACTACGAGTCAAGAACTTTTGAATCTTGACGGATTTCCCTTGGTACAACTGGGTCAAATCTACCAATGTGTTCGTACCTCAGATACTAAAATTTACAACATAGCTGAATTATCTGGTATTCCTTATCTCGAAGGTGTTGTCAGTGTTTGTGCTAGTTTCGAGCCAGTATCTCAATGCCGGGTTAATGTTAGGTTCGAGAGGTCTATCATTGGTCTACAAAGCTTCCTGAGTTATAGCTCTGCCAATGATTTCATAGAGCAAATCGAAGCTGGCAAAAGGTTTCCAGCTATTGACTTTCCCATCAATAGGGACAACCAACAGGGTTGGTTAGAGATAACCTATCTTGACGATGACCTCCGCATTGGACGGGGGAATCAGGGGAGTGTGTTTGTGTTAACCAAGAAATGAGTAGGGAGTAGGGAGTAGGGAGTAGGGAGTAGGGAGTAGGGAGTAGGGAGTAGGGAGTAGGGGTTGCGAAAATTGACTGTACCTCATAACAACGCTATATCCCTCTTCTGTCACAATCGTGAAACAAAGCGGTGCGACCCGTGGCGAATTTAATTCTTAATGGGTCAAGCGCACCGGGAGCCAAATCGGAATTCTCTAATTCTTTATTGATAGCGATGCAGCGCGGTCTTGGGGAGGCAGCGCGGTCAAAGACGAAACCTTAGAGAGGGTCGCCTTATTTCATATAACTTAAAAGTATGACCCATAACCTGTCCCTATAAAGGCGACCCTCTCTTACGGTAACTTCAAAGGGGGTTCCCCCCACTCGCGGTCTGCCGTGGTTTCCCCCATGAGCGACTGCATCAAGACAAGGATAGAGCTATTTTTTTCTCACAACAAATACAACCAATTGATTTTCGGACTACCTTTGCCTGTATCGACTGACCATTTTTGAATTCAAAATGAAAAATTCAAAATTCAAAATGAATAGCTTTCTAATTTTTAATTGTTTCAACGGATACAAGCCCCCGAATTCATTCGCGGGGTATTTTTGAATTTTCTATTGATAATTTTGAATTGCAGCGAGTTGTTCGCGTAGCGTGGCCGAAAGGCCAGGGTTGTTACCGTAGCGTGGCCAAAAGGCCAGGGTTGACCGTCAACCAGGAATAAATAGAGTTATCCACTCGGTGCTCAAATCTACGATTAAGCATTCACTGTCAACAAAAAACTGTCAACAAACAACGGTCAACAAACAACCCTTAACTATGATCATTAATTAGTAACCAGCCTCTTCCTCGTATTCTGGAGCTTTCTTTTTTTCAGGAATGTTGACTCGCGGTGCTTTGTAAGGCTCTGGGGAGCGGTCATCATCCCAGGCATCACCCTCGACTTCGTACTTGTCATAGTCCTGGGTGTTGGTTTTACCATAGGAAGGCTCAGGTGAGCTATAGACTGGCTGCTCGTAGCGCACTGGCTGAGGGGACTCTTCCCGTTCATCGCTCCAGTTATCTTCTTCTAATCTGGCTTCCACATACTTCTTCGGGACTGGTGCTTCTCGTCTGATCGGCTCTAGTTCTGGCTCTTGCCAATCGTCATCCCAGGCATCTTGGGCTCGGTTGGCATTCTCTACTGTCTGAGAGATAGGAGTACGTATTGGAATCCCCGTTCCCAGTTGATTTTCTGGTCTAGCCGTTGGAGTATAGTATGGGTCTTCTGTGTCCTTTTCCCAAGGGGGTTTGCCAATCCCCATACGCTCTAAGACCCCGACGGTTAACTGGACCAGATGCTCTTGAGCTTCCTCAAATACAATTAATCGGTCTGGACCACTGCTGACAATTTCATCAATGGGTAGCTCATAAGTACTAATAACCTGGTCGGGTATTTGGGGCAACCCTATTGATGCAATGATTAAGGCGGAAACGGTGCCATCTTCAACATTGAACTTGAAGCCTCTAACCCGACCTAAGAGTTCACCGGTTTCGGTGATCACTTCGCTGTTAATCAGGGTACTATAGGCATCGACATCAATATCTTCGATAACGTCTTGATCATCTACCAGGATGACATCACCAAATTGTCGAATGCTGCTCAGGAGCATATACTTTGGCATACCGGCTACTGCCAGGAGGTTGTCTCGCAGACCCAGTGCCACAACCTGCCGTCTGTCTATATCTACCAACAGTTCCTTGACGACTCCAAGGCGCTTACCATTGTCACGGGTAATTACCTGAGTATTTAAGATATCGGAGCGTGGACGAATTTGTTCCGTTGTCATTATATCTCGCTTTTCCTGAGCTATACTCCTGATGGATTAAAAATAAATAATACGTGAGCATTAATACCTGAGCATTAATACCTGAGCATTCAGCTAAAGGCCTTTGGCCACGCTACGCGAACAGCTTTCAGCTTTCAGCTAAGGTAATGCAACCCTTAGGTTGATCAACAGACTACAGAGGTTATATACAACCTCTGAACATCGGTTTTTTTTTCGTACAGGACGCCCTTCGGACGAGGGGTGAGTGGGTCGGTTCTCTCCAAAATCAATCATGAACGGCTTATAGCTGATGAGCCTTGGGCTGAATGCTTACAATAATAATGGATTTGATGAATGGGATTTTATCTAGTTAACCGTACTTTTGGGTGATAGTTTTAAACCCAATACTTGAGTGTATGCTCCCCTGGCTTGGGTAACACCAATGGTGCGTTGAGCAGACTCAATCATAGGACGGCGTAAGCTCACTACAATAAATTGCGCAAGTTTAGCCTGTTGTTTGATCATTTTAGCTAATCGCTGGACATTTGCCCCGTCCAAAAACATATCGACTTCATCAAAAGCATAAAATGGCGAGGGACGGTAGCGTTGTAGGGCAAAGATAAAGCTAAGGGCTGTGAGGGATTTTTCTCCTCCTGACATAGATGCTAGCCGCCGCACCGGTTTACCTTTGGGGTGCGCCACCAGGTTGAGTCCACCGCTAAAGGGGTCCTCTGGATCATCGAGTTGTAAATAACCGTCCCCATCGGAGAGTTCAGCAAATATGGCTTGGAAATTTTCATTGACGGCATCAAAGGCTTCTTTGAAAGCACGGTACCTCAAGGTGGTAAAGTTTTCTATCCTTAGCAACAGTTCAGTCCGTTCACCAGCTATGGTTTCCAGTTTCTCAGACAGTTCCTGGAGGCGAGTTTGAGTTCGGTCATATTCTTCTAAGGCCAGCATATTCACGGGTTCCATAGCCTGTAGACGTTTCTGTCCGTTGCGCAGTTCCTTTTGTAGTTGTTCTAGTTGAGCAGCTAGGGAGTCCAAGGCAATTACCTCTGAGCTTTTTTTATCACTAGAGGGGGAATTTTTTTTGACAATTTGAGGTATTTCTGGTATGGGATCTGGTAATTCAGCAGCTTGGTCTTGGAGTTGAGTTTGGAGACTAGCAAGTTCTTCTGCTCGTGCAGACTGGGTTTCTTGGAGTTTTTGCTGTTGCCAAGAGGTTTCTTGGTGTTGTTGGCGCAGTTTTTGTAGGTGTTGCTCGGTGCGATCGCGTTTTTGTTTTTCTTGCCCCAATTTCTCCTCTAACTGGCGTAAGGCAACTGTAGTTTGGGTAATTTGCTCGGTTAGTGTCTCTAACTGAGTGTTAATTGCTGATTGCTGCTGTTGCCAAGATTCGATTTGGGTTTGATAGTCTGCTATTTTGCGGTGGCCTTCGGTAAGTTTATCCCTGAGGCGCTGCTGCTGATTCTCCTTCTGTTGTAGCTGTTTCTCGGTATTTCTCAAGGCTTGTTCACACTCGCGCAACTGAGTTTCTTGGGTTTTAATGGTGTTCTGAATCTGTTGCCACTCGTTATGAGTTTGAGACTCCTCAAGTTGAGCCAGTTGTTGCCGTAAGTCGGCAAGTTGGGATTCTTGTTGGGGTAACTCTATCGCTATGGTTTCTAGCCGTTGAGTAGCGGCGGAGAGTTCTTGGTTGTTTTTAGCCAGAAGCGATCGCATTTGGGCTTGATTGGTCTGAGATTGCTCAATCTCCCTTTGTAACTGTTCCAAACGTAATTTGGTTTCCGACTGTTTTGCCCTAGTTTCTGTCAATTCCTGGGTAATTTGTTTGACTGAGGCAGATTCGGTAGTAATCAATGCCTCACAATGGTTTAAAATCTGTTCAATTTCCGCTAACCGGGTTCGCAAGCTACGGATTTCAGAGGACTCCATGGTGTCACTGGTACCAAAGTGCAATCCCGAACGGTGACTGCTGCTACCACCAGTCATGGCACCGCTTATTTCCAAGATTTCCCCATCTAGGGTAACGATGCGGTGTTTACCCAAGTAGGTACGGGCATCATTGAGAGTTTCAAAGACTACTGTAGACCCAAACACGTAGGCAAAGACTTTTTGGTAACGGGGGTCGCAATCAATTAGCCTAATGGCGTAGTCAACAAAGCCTTTAGCATACCGTAGCACAACGGTTTCGGTAAATGGCCTAGGTTGGATTTTGGTCAGAGGTAAGAAGGTGGCTCTGCCAGCGCGTTTTTGTTTGAGGAGTTCGATCCCAGCCGCTGCTACACTATCATCTTCTACCACTAAATTCCCGAGGCGTGCGCCAGCGGCAATTTCTAGGGCTAGCTGATAGCGGGGTTCAACTCTACCCAATTGGGCAACTAATCCACAAACTCCTATTATACTACTTTCTAGGATAACTTTAGTAGCATAGGTCCCTTGGGCTTCTTGTTGAGCTTGGGCTTGGGCTTCTAGTTTATCGAGTTGCCGTTGTTTTTGCCGTTGTTCCCCGAGCAGGCGAGTTTGGGTTTGTTGTTGCAGTTGTAGTTGTTGTTCGGTATTCCCTAAGGATTGGGCGAGGGACTGGACTTGTTGGGAATAATTGGTTAATTGGGTGTCTAATGCCACAGCTTGGGTTTGCTTGGTGGCGATTTCTGGTTCTAAGGTTTGCAGTTGCTGGGTTTGGTCTTCGATTTGCCGATTTAGCTGATTCTGACGCTCTTGGAGTTGAGCTTGCTCGGTGCGTTGGGGGTTGATGGTTTTGAGTAGGGTGTCGATGTGCTTGGTGAGGGTGGTTTGTTGTTGTACCCAGGCATCACTAGCGGCTGCGATCGCATTGGCTTGTTCTCGGCTTTGGTTGAGAGCAGCTTGGGCCTCATCCCGTGCCACTTGTAAGGAGGTTTTAGACAAGGTCTCTAGATCATTTTTTTCTGCGATCAACTGTTGCAGGGTTTGCTCGACTTGTTGAATTGTCTCTTGTGTACGTTGGAGATTGACAGTGGCATTTTGTAGGTTCTCAGTTAGTTCCTGCTGTCGGGTTTGTAATTGACGTTGTTCGGCTTGTTGAGTGGCAAGGGTGGATGCGATCGCAATTTGCTCTTCTTCTCCTAAGGCTTTGACCCGAGCATTGAGTTGGTCAAGTTCAGTGGTAGTTTGGTTTATTTGTTCCTCAATGCTAGTAATCTGAGCAATAAGCTGGGCTTTTTTTGTATTAGCAGCATCAATTTGCTGTTGGAGTTGGGATACTTGCTTCTGGAGCAATCGCCATTTTAGAACAATTTCCCACTGTTGCTTTTGTTGGAGTTCAGCACGGAGTTTTTGATATTTCTCAGCTTTAGCACGGTCAGCAGCTAAGCGATCGCGTTGAGCCGTCAGTTCTTGTTCAATAATTCGGCAGCGTTCTTCTCGCTCTTTGACAGTGGCGAGGGTTTGTTTAGTTTGGGTAATTTTGCGGTCAAAGGCAGCAACTCCAGCTAATTCGTCAATAATCTCCCGCCTTTCTCGGGATTTCATTGAAATAATGCTAGTGACGTCTCCTTGCTGGACAACATTGTAGCCTTCTGGGTAAACCCGCAAGCGATTGAGTTGTTCATGAAGTGCAGTAACAGTACAGGGTTCACCATTGATGTAGTACTGGGAACTGTAATTACCTTGTTTAGTGACTCGCAGCCGTCGGGTCACACTCCATTCTAGATCAGTTGCAGGTTGGTCAGGGGTTGACGGTTGGTCAGGGGTTGACGGTTGAAGGTTATTGGGTTGTTCGCGTAGCGTGGCCTTTTGGCCAAGGTTATTGGGTTGTTCGCGTAGCGTGGCCTTTTGGCCAAGGTTATCTGGTTGAAGGTTATCTGGTTGTTCGCGTAGCGTGGCCTTTTGGCCAAGGTTATTGGGTTGTTCGCGTAGCGTGGCCTTTTGGCCAAGGTTATCTGGTTGAAGGTTATCTGGTTGTTCGCGTAGCGTGGCCTTTTGGCCAAGGTTATTGGGTTGTTCGCGTAGCGTGGCCTTTTGGCCAAGGTTATTGGGTTGAAGGTTATCAGGTTGAAGGTTATTGGGTTGTTCGCGTAGCGTGGCCTTTTGGCCAAGGTTATTTTCTGAACCTTGGCCTGTTGGCCACGCTTCGCGAACAACCTGTAACTTGCTAACCTGTAACGGTTCGTCTAACTTGCTAACCTGTAACTGTTCGTCTAACTTGCTAACCTGTAACTCGTCATAGTTATTGAAGTCAGATAAGTCAAAGGTAACTGTGACACTGGCTTCGACAGTGCCTCGATGTTCTTTATTGTGGTTAACTAAATCAGGAAGGCGTTCAGCTCGCATTCCTTTGGAACTGGCGATACCAAGACAAAATAGAAGAGCATCAAGGATGTTGGATTTGCCTGACCCGTTTGGCCCAGAAATTACGGTAAATCCTTCCAGGAGGGGGATTTTTGTGGTGCCGCCGAAGGATTTGAACCGCGAGAGTTCCACTCGCTTGATGTGTACCATAGGCGTTTCATCGGTTGAGGTTAACCGGGTCGTCACACAGAGTGTGCGTAGTGAACACATTGCTGATCAGCGTAGCATGGGCAATAGGCAGATGGCGCAACGGATGGGTTAAAAAAACGTAAATGGGTTAAAAGGTTGAACGGATGGGGGATCGAGGGGGGACAGTGTGGGGCTGCAATTAAAATGCTCTATACTATATCAAAAAAAACTAATCACCAATAACTAATGACTAGTGACTAATCACTAATGAGTTAATAACTAATAGCTTAACTATTAGTTCAGTATGTCATCGCCGTGAAACAAGCTATATAATCACTCCTTGAACCAATTGGTAATACTTGCGTCGTGATTGCAATCTATCCAGGCAGCTTCGATCCCATTACCCTAGGACACCTTGACATCATCCAGCGTGGCTGTAGACTCTTTGATAAGGTGATTGTGACGGTGCTGCGCAATCCCACTAAATCTCCCTTGTTCACAGTGCTTGAGCGAGTCGAGCAGATTAAACTTTGCACCCAACACTTACCTAATGTAGAAGTGGACAGTTTCACCGGTTTAACGGTGGAATATGCCAAACTGAAGAAAGCTCAAGTACTGTTGCGAGGGTTAAGGGTGCTTTCTGACTTTGAGAAGGAACTCCAGATGGCTCATACTAATCATACCCTCTGGGATGAAATCGAAACGGTTTTTCTCGCCACCTCTAACGAATATAGTTTCTTGAGTAGTAGCGTAGTCAAAGAGATTGCCAAATTTGGCGGCTCCGTCGATCATCTTGTCCCCCAACAGGTTGCCTTAGATATATACCGATGTTACGCCAAGAATCATCCCGGTACGACCCACCCGAGCAAAACAAACCCCCAAACCCCACTGAATCCTTTAATCCTGGATCAGGAGACATAGATATTCAGGGGCAATTTAACTATATCGAGGACATAATATTCGATAGCCCCCACATCCCGTTTACCCGGCGCACCCTGATTGATGAAGAACTGTTGCTGGCTCAACTCGACTTGGTGCGGGAAAATTTGCCCTTAGCTTTTCAACAAGCTACTAGAATAATTGAAGAACACGATGCAATTATCCAGCAAGCTGAACAGTACGCTCAAGAAATCATTGAGACAGCTCAGCGGCGTGCTGAAATGATTTTAGATGAACTCGGTATTATTCAGCAAGCAGAACACGAAGCCCAACAAATCAGCCAACAAGTTCAAAAAGAGTGTGAGGCGATGCACAAGCAAACGGTATCGGAGCTTGAGCAGATGCGCCGCAAAGCCCAGCAGGAACTGGAGCAAATGCGCCAAATGACCCTAGCGGAGTGTGAGGAAATTCAAAATGGGGCAGATGCCTACGCTGACGGAGTGCTCTACAATATTGAGCAGCACCTCAGTGACATGCTTAGAGTAATTCGCAACGGACGTCAGCAACTCAATGGTCCTGTCAAACCCCAAAACTCTGGCAAGAAAGACAATGGTAAGAAAGATAATGGTAAGAAAGATAATGGTAAGAAAGATAATGGTAAGGGGGGTTCACGCTCACTTAAAATCCCATCGAAGTCAAAAAAAGGATGAACGAAGAATTAAGGATTAAGGATTAAATAAGAACTATTTCAGTTATCAGTTGTTAAACCTATTGGTTGTTAAAGGTTTGTGAAGAGCTGGCAGCCACATAAACCATGCACGGAAGAGCCGGTGATGGTGATCGTGTCACTTCGGGTTTTAATGCGTTGCTGAATCAAAAAATGGTTTTATTTTTATAAAACCATGAAATGCCCTAAATGTCATAGCAATAAAACTCATAAATATGGTCATCAAAGAGGAAAACAAAGATATAAAGGCAACGAATGTGGACGACAATTTATAGCAGGGCAAACGCATCTTATTTTTGTACATGCTGGCGGGGCGAGGATTTCAGAGATCGAGTTCTGTTTTTAATCAATTGGTGAAATCATTACTAGATAATGGTTTGGGAATATAGATGCGTTTGCCCTGAAATTTATAGAGGTGAAAAGTGAGCGTGGTTACGATAAAAAGATTAAATTGCTGTGCCTAAAAATGTATCTAAGCGATGCAGAGGTGCGACCCGTGGCGAATTAAATTCTTAATGCGGAAAACGCACCATTACGGTCTTGGGGGTCTCCCCCATGAGCGACTGCCGTGGTTTCCCCCATGAGCGACTGCATCAAGACAATGTTGGAATTATCAATTAGGCTTCTTATTTATTATTTAAAATATCAGAAAATCCCCCTTTCAGGTGAAACCATTTCATGATTCAGCAACGCCCCTTAATTAATGAGTTTTAAACTTTTTCTGCATAGCCTGCCAACTGTAAAGGCTCCACTCTCCTTACGGTAACTTCAAGACGCCCACCTTTCAGGTAGGGAGCTGGGCTGCCGCCATTAAGCTCAAACCCCGTTAGGTAGAAGTCTGTCATCCTTCTAATTCAAAGTAAAGAAATGTAAGCGTATCACTTGGAATTAGCCCAATCATGGTTAAATAACTTTATGTTTTCAATCTTAGAGGATATCTCCCAAGTTTTTTGATACTGAATTTTGCCCCCCTAGCCCCTCAAACTTGGGGAAGCAACAGGGGCTTGGATGTAGCAAATTAGACTTCTCAGACAACCTCTTAGGATAATCAAAGAAAAAACTGGAAAGAAA
This sequence comes from Moorena sp. SIOASIH, assembly GCF_010671925.1. GTDB lineage: Bacteria > Cyanobacteriota > Cyanobacteriia > Cyanobacteriales > Coleofasciculaceae > Moorena. The sequence continues at coordinate 559,262 of NZ_JAAHIH010000003.1, forward strand.
GATATAGTGCGACAAAACCTTGGATCAGATAAAACCTCTCTGGAACGTTCATATAAAGTCTTTGAACCCATGGATCCAGTTACTGCCACAACAGTGCTTAAAGAAGTCAAGCAAATTTTGGATCAATTTGGTGTGACCTTCTTTCTGCAGCAAGGTACCTGTCTTGGCGCGATCCGAGAACATGGATTGATACCCTGGGATGATGATTTGGATTTGGGTTCTGTGATGGGGATCCACGTAGTCACTAGGGAAATTATAGAGCCTGTTGTTCGTGCCTTCAGGGAACATGGCTTTTACGCCGAAGTTCAACCCTACGATAACGGCATTGGCATCACGATGATGAAGTCATTCATCAGGATTGATTGGATGTGCCATAAGATTATCAAAGACTATATCATGCACCATCCTGGGGTCCTGATTCCTGCCAGACTGGTAACCCAGCTAAAAGCAATCGACTTCCTTGGAGATACTTTCCTCGTTCCCAATCCACCCGAGGAATACTTACAGGCCAAATATGGTATAGACTGGATGACGCCGAAACGTTACGGCTATGAAAAAGACATTTTGGATCTAGTCCCAGATCGCCCCACAGGAATGAGGTCAGCTGTTACCAGCTCTCCCAATGAATACAGAGCTAGCCGAGTTCGGATCCTTGATCAAAAAGGCGATCCGGTTCACGACGCTTGGGTTCGGGTCATCGGACAAGGGCAGGCCAGGACAGATGAGTTGGGCTATGCTGTGTTCAATTTGCCACAAGAAGATGCATGGTATGCACTGGTCATTAATTTTGACGGGCATGAAGAGATACTATACCTGGAGCGGATGGCTCAGGGAGTAACTTACGTTTACAGACCCAACCCCTCAACATCTTCTGGACGGTTCATGGTTTTGTCCCTAGAATAAGCGGATGTAAGCATTCAGCAGTAAGCCGTCAGCCGTGAGCTAAAGGGTCACGCTACTTGAGGTGCTTTGTGGCACAGGCTTTGGCCTTGGCCGTTGGCCACGCTACGCGAATGGCCACGCTGTGCGAACGACGCTGTGACATAACTCAGCATTATTCGAATGCTGACCTGTTTTATTCAAAAGCTGAACGCGCACGCGTGCGCGTAGCGCATAAGCTGATACGCGACACCCTGATAGCTGATAGCTGAATGCTTACAAGTCTGGGGAGTAATCCCCTGGTAATGGTTAACCAGTTAGGGGAGTTATCCCTCAAAAAACGCGATGCTCTTAAAGAGCCGCTACGGGAACGCATTTTTGAGGGAGAATCAGTTTAAAGCCTAATTTCGGATAACGCTCGATGTTTAACCCTTACCGCCATACACAAGAGTTAGATAGACCTTTTTCCTTTGAGCGCCTGTATCGTCATCCTGGTTCCCTTAGTCCCTACGATCAAGGTGGTACTCGCAAACGAATTGGGATTATCGGTGGAGGAATTGCTGGACTCGTAAGTGCTTACGAACTGAGTCAACTCAACCATCAAGTTACTGTATTAGAGGCTGATTCTCGCCTCGGAGGAAGAATTAAGACTCATTATTTTAGTGATGGGACTTATGGGGAATTAGGCGCAATGCGAATTCCTACTAGTCATGGCTGCACGTTACACTATATAGATAAGTTTAATTTACCAAAAAGACCTTTTATTAATTACAATCCCGCCGCTTTTTATTATCTACGGGGTAAGAAAACTCGTTTAGATAGTTACCAAGAGTTGTTTGGTATTTACAATTTAACCTCTGATGAGCAACAAGACCCAGGGGAACTTTACGACCAGTTCTTGGAAGAATTAATCGATTCTTTAACTGAAAAAGAGAAATGGGAGTTATTTGCACCCACTTTCACCAGTGATCAAGTTAGAAAATGGGATACCCTAACGGTTACCGACTATTTTCGCAGTCATCTTTCTCCCGATGCTTTTGAGTTACTCGGTCATGCTACTGGGGCAATTCATTACGATCAAGTATCTCTGTTAAATGGTTTAATTGATTTCTTTGCTTGGCATCGAGTAGAACAATATGAGCTAATCGGAGGACTGGAAACCTTAATTAAGGCTTTGGTTAAAAGCATATCAGGCACAATCCAGACTGAAGCCAGAGTAACAAATATAGAAATGACCGATAGAGGGGTTCGGCTTGTCTGGAATAAGCTGGATAAGCAACAAATCGCCGAATTTGACTACATTATCTGTACTATTCCTGCTACTGCTCTGGCTCAGATTAATTTTGAGCCTAGTTTACCTAGCCAACAACGGCAAGCAATTAACAATTTGGGGTATTGCAGTGCCAGCAAAACCCTATTACACTGTACCGCTCGTCCTTGGGAATTTGCCGATCATGTCTATGGGGGTGGTAGCTTTACGGATTTAAATTTCGAAAAGTGTTGGTATCCTTCTGATAATGCTCAATTAGACTCAAAAACGCTTTATAAACCTCATATTGTTGCTAAAGATAAGGATATTTCTTATCAGCCATCAGTATTAACTGCTGCTTATCGCTGGGAAGATAATTCCAGAAAATTTAGGACTTTAGAGGAAACAGCTAAAACCGATTTAACCTTAGACGAAGTTTCCCAACTGCATCCTGATATTAAAGACTATACTGATGATATTATTCATAGTATTTGGGATGAAGATAATCAGTCTGGTTCTGGTTCTTATGCCTATTTTGCTCCAGGGGATCGGGAGAAATATCAACCATTACTCGGTCAAGCTTATCCAGTAGATAATCCTCGTGTTTTCTTTGCAGGGGAACACTTGGCAATTAATCATGCTTCAGTTCAAGGAGCGGTACAAACAGCCGTTTCAGCAGTTATTGATCTTCTCGAAAGTTCTATTTTTGAGATTTAATCGATTCTATTTCTTTTCCTGGCTTCTCACCCACTACCTAAACTATATAAAGGCAAAAACAACAATAATGGATGCTCTTTCGTTCCTTCAAACCCGTATCGCTCATAATAAGCCAGACGTTCAATTTTTATTAATCACTTTTTGGGCTTCTTTAACCTGAGCATGAACTATAAATTGATTTAAGGTTGCCCCCGTTAAATCCGCAGCCTTTTGTAAAGTATCTTTGATCGATGCAGGAAGCCTAGCTGTCACACGAGTATCATTAGGAGTGGTACTTGCCATCTGAATTGATTCCTCAATTTCTTTCACTATAGCAATTCTCTATCCCATGAGGTACAAAGGGATCCCCCTAAATCCCCCTTAAAAAGGGGGACTTTGAGGTTGATCAGCGTACCTGGTAAATGCCATAAACACTATATAACAGAATGGTGTCATTTTGTTACCATAAATTTCAGTTTCAAGAAGAACGATCTATGACTCAAGCCAAAGCCGAAGCAAAATTATACAGCTTTGATGAATTTATCAGCTGGTATCCCGAAAACTCAAAAGTCCGCTACGAACTATATGATGGAGTAATTATCGAAATGCCCAAGCCAAAGGGGAAACATTCAAATCTAACTGGTTCCCTGATCGAGCAACTATTGATAGTTATCAGGCAGATAGACAAAGGAGGCATTTGGACTATTCCTAGAGAGTCAATTGTTAAACCAAAACGGGAAAACTCAGGTTATGAACCGGACATCATCGTTTTGAACCAAGACGTTATGGGAGCAGAATCTCGGTGGGAAAGCGAATCAATTATTCAAAATCCTGATTCCGTCAAATTAATCGTCGAAGTTGTTTCAACTAATTGGCGTGACGATTACTACAATAAACTTAGAGATTATGAAGAGATGGGGATCGAAGAATATTGGATTATCGATTATGCCGCATTGGGGGCGAGAAAGTTTATCGGCAACCCCAAGCAACCCACATTTTTTGTTTGTAGTTTGGTTGACGGCGAATATCAGATGACGCCCTTTACGGGAAATACTCCCATTGTTTCCCCGACTTTTCCCCAGTTCAAGTTATCCGCACAGCAGATTTTCAACCTGGCTTTGTAGGAAAAGGTTAGCCAGGAGCATTTATCTCAAGCTTTCGCAAAGAAAACGATTCAAGAATCTCAAATACACCTATTGGTATATGAGCCAACTAAACAGGTAAGGGGTCTCCCGTTATACCCGCGCATGTTAGCGGGAGGGGAATTACCTGACGGGGTATCCTGATTTTGGACATAACTCTTTAATTGCTCGATCGTCACGCCACCACAGGAAGCCACAAAATAAGATCCTGTCCAGAAAACTTTTTTGTCTCCGTAAAACCGCTTCAAGTATTCAGAAAATTCTTGACGAATTAATCTACTGGTCACAGTTTTGATATTAGCTATTAGTTTAACTGGAGCCACCTTAGGATTAAGGTCAACAAGTAAGTGAATATGATCTTTCTCTCCGTTAAATTCCACTAGGTTGCAATCCCATTTGACACAAGTATCAGAGCAAATTTGCTTTAACCTGATCAAAATTTGCTCTGATATGACAAGTCGTCTATACTTGGTTACTAGTACAATATGCACAGTAAGACGATATACAGACCTATTTGCCTTTGTGTAATTACCTTTCATAGTTTTACAGTAAGTGCTATAATAAATCTATGATACTCACCTACTGCTACCGAATCAAGCCAAGCCTCGAACAAATTGTCACCATGGAAAGGTGGCTCGAACTACTGCGCCGTCACTGGAACTATGCTTTAGGTCAACGACTTGACTGGCTAAATCGGACTCGTTCTGCGATTGATAGGTGCAGTTTAGTGAGTGAGCCAATTGGAGAAATCCCAGAGCCAGTAAACTATTACACTCAGCAAGCAGCTCTCAAAGAAACCAAAAAACTGTTTCCCGAATACAAAAAAATTTATGCAGAAACCCAACAGGTAAATTTACAACGTCTTAACAAAGCGTGGGACAGATGGCGAAAACCTGATGCTAGCGGCAAGCGTGGAGGTAGACCTCGTTTTAAAAAACCTGGAGAGCTTCGATCGTTTGTATATCCAAGAGTGAATAGTTCTAAGGCGGGCGCACATTTAGTTGATGGTGTTCTAAAACTAAGCCGAATTGGATCAATCCCTGTCATAATGCATCGACCATTACCTGTTAGCGAAGCTTGCCCGAAGGGCGTAGGCTTTATCCTTAAGCAATGCACTATTGTCAAAAAGGCCGATGGTTGGTACTGCTGTCTTTCAATGAAAGACGATACTGTGCCTGAACTACTACCCATAGATTCAGTCAAGTCTGCCGTCGGTATTGACGTTGGCTTGGAAAAATTTTTGACCACTTCCAATGGCGAGGCGGTACCTATTCCGCAGTTTTACAGGAAGGCTCAGGAAAAGCTTGCTCAGGCTCAACGAGTAATGTCTCGTCGCGTGAAAGGGTCAAATAACTGGAAAAAAGCCAAACATAAAGTAGCTTTGTTACATCTTCATCTGACCCGATGCAGAAAAGAATTTCATTATCAGGTTGCTCATTGGCTGTGTAGTAAATATGACTTGATTGCTCACGAAAACCTAAATATCAAAGGACTCGCCAAGACTAAGTTGGCAAAATCGATACATGATGCAGCCTGGGGAGCATTCTTGGAAATATTGCAAGTAGTGGCGGTAAAACGCGGCTTGTTAGTCCAGGAAGTTAATCCACGTGGCACAAGTATTGAATGTTTTAATTGTGGCTCTAGGGTCAAAAAAAGTTTAAGTGTACGCGTTCATTGCTGTTCTAGTTGTAACGTCAAAGTCGATCGTGACTGGAATAGCGGGATCAACATTTTGAATCGTGGATTATTGGCGGTTGGACTGCCGCTCAATGGCTGCGGTAAATCAATACAGGATATTGAGGAACAGCAAGTCTCATTTGTGAATTTGAGAAGCCCACATCATAATCTTTGATTTGATGTGGGAGTAGTCACATCAGGAGGTAATTTTGCAGTGGATAAGTTAATTCAGTATCGTCGTATGATTCAAGAAACCTTGGAAAAGCATAGTCTGATTAAGCTAGCCAATGAAGAAATCAAAGTTTATAAATTCTTCGATCCTGAGCAAGATCATTATCAAGTCTTTCATGCAGGATGGCAAAATTATCGTCGTGTTTTTGGACCTTTGATTCACATTGATATTATTGATGGAAAAATCTGGATTCAACATGATGGCACCGAGTTTGGGGTGGCGAATGAGTTACTTGAATTAGGGATACCGAAACAGGATATTGTCCTAGGGTATCATGCCCCATTTATGCGTCAATATGATGGATTTGCTGTTGGTTAAAAAGTACATATTTATGGTTTTTTATGGAACAGGGAACAGGGAACGGGTGCGTCCCTATCTCCCTATCTCCCTATCTCCCCACCAATTACATTTGATTCCGACGGAAGAAACACCCCTGGGTTCAGAGGGAATTCCTACTCCCTAAAAACCAATAATTTGTAGATCAGTTAATCAAAAAATTAGGTAAATAAATTACACATAATTGAGTCTAAAACTTGTCAATAAAACTAATTATAAATAAATGTAAAAAAAATTTATTAACCCTTGCATTTTTTCGAGGAATTATCTATACTATATAAGGTGACGACTGATACTAATAACCGCGCTGGTCATGCCCGTTAATCATCTCCAGCGCGGTTTTCCTCCCACCTAAATAGGAGCTACTTCCATGATGCCAAAAAAATCACGATTATCAATCCCGACTTTTCAGCAATCCACCGGATATCTGTTGGGGATACGGCATTTCTGAATCAAGGGATTAATAGGAGTGGCATGGGCATACTGCCTGTCTGAAAAATGAAACGGGCAAGATGCCCGTTCCACGCCTGATGCCCGTTCCACGCCTGATGCCCGCATACTGCCCGCCTGAAAAATGAAACGGGCAAGATGCCCGTTCCACGCCTGATGCCCATGGCACGGCAAGATGCCCATGGCACAAAACTATTAAAATCATCCCGTATTTATGGAACGCCAAAATTTGTCCATCACTTTTTTGAACACCGCTCGCTATATAACTGATTATAGTGCAAACGCTTCCAGCCAAAACTGTTACTATAAAAGTCAACACATTAGCTAATAACTAAACGGTTTAATTAACCCTGTAAAACCATGAAATTCATCAGTCCTAAAACTGACTTTGCTTTCAAGAAAATATTTGGCTCAGATCAGAGTAAAGATATTCTGATTTCCTTCCTCAATGCCATGATTTACTCGGGTAATTCGGTCATCCAAGATTTAGAAATTATTGATCCCTACAGTGCGGGTGATGTGGTTGATTTAAAAGACACCTATCTGGATGTTAAGGCAGTATTAGAAGATAAAACAACTGTGATCATTGAAATGCAGCTCTGGAATGTGGAGGCTTTCGAGAAGCGAGTCGTTTATAATTTGTGCAAAACCTACGGGAATCAACTCAAATCCGGACAGGGATATTTCGATCTCAATCCTGTCATTGCTTTAACCATCACCGATTTTAAGCTGTTTCCGACAACAGAGAAAGTCATTAGCAGTTTTTACTTTCAAGAAGAAGAAGACCACTTACCTTATCAAGAAAATGAGTTAAAGATGGTGTTTGTGGAACTTCCAAAATTTACTAAGCAGCTGGAAGAGTTAGAAAGTGTGGTAGATAAGTGGATCTATTTTATCAAAGATGCTCCCAGCTTAGAAGTTATTCCTGATCAAATGAGGGAAATCCCACAGCTGGAACAAGCTTTAACTATAGCCAATCAAGCGGGGTTGAGTGTGTCAGAATTGGAAAAGATCCGCAAACAGGAGATGTTCTGGGAGGATAGGCGAGGTGCATTGAGTCTAGCGAAAAGGGAAGGACGAGAAGAAGGACGAGAAGAGGGCAGAGTAGAAGGACGAGAAGAGGGCAGAGTAGAAGGACGAGTAGAAGGCGAAAGAAGCTTACTATTGCGACAGCTTGAGCGCCGCTTTGGAAAACTAACAAGTAATGAGAACGCATTGCTTGAAGCCTTGAATTACCAAGACCTAGAACGCTTATCAGAAGCAATCTGGGATTTTAATACTAGTGAGGATTTACTCAACTGGCTCCAAGAGCACTCTAACTAACGGTAGCTATGCCTTAGTTGCCTAAAATCACACTAGACCTCTTGGAACAATTGGGAATCAAAAGGGATTACTTTATGGCTGTTACTCTCCTACTCCAACAACTTACCGTTCCCCCAGGCCAAAGACTATTGATTCATAACCTAGAGTGGGCTGAATTTGAGTCTGTTCTGGAAGAACTAGGGGAACATCGCTCTGCCCGTATTGCCTATAGCCACGGAACCTTAGAAATCAGAATGCCTACCCCAGAACACGAAGTCGATAAAGAACTGCTCGGTGATTTAGTGAAAATTTTGCTTGATGAGTTAGAAATCGACTGCGAGTGCTTTGGTTCCACTACCTTCAAGGGAGAAAATATGGACAGTGGCATTGAACCGGATCAATGCTTCTACATCCAAAACCACGCTAGAATGCGAGGCAAGCGGCGCGTCGATCTCACTATTGATCCACCGCCAGATCTAGCCATTGAAGTGGATGTTACCTCCAAGACTCAACTGGATGTCTATGCCAACTTAGGTGTGCCTGAACTCTGGCGCTATGAAAAAAATCAACTCAGGATTGACCTATTGCAAGGAGGTGAGTACCGACAAGTTACCACCAGTCCGACCTTCCCCAGATTACCAATTCCGGATCTGGTAGCAGAGGTTTTAGCTCAAAGCCGTGAAAGCGGGAGAAGTCCTGCGTTACGAGCCTTTCGCCAAAGACTAAAGCAACTGCTTCTATAAATTGATAGTTTAGTTTTGGGAGATAACCCGATAGGAATCAGTAATGGAATTGACTTATAAAACACTTCAAACTAATTGAATAGCATTTCTAAATAGGTCATGAATAATATTGCTAATTTATCATAATATCAAAAAATATTCGGATCTCTTTACTACTGCTCCCTGCTCCCTGCTACCTGCTCCCTTTTACCATCAATCTTATGTTTACATCTCCCCAAAAATATATATATGATATCACTAAAGAGGTTATTAAACAATGGAAAAACTAAATCACTATAGAGAATTAGTCAAAAAAATCATCAATGAATACGGGCAATATAAACCTAAATATGGAGATATTGAAGTCCAAAAAATCTTTGATGTTCAAGGAGATCACTATCAACTGATGAACGTGGGGTGGCACGGAAATCGGCGTTTAAGAGGCTGTGTTCTCCAAATTGACCTTAAAAACGACAAAATTTGGATACAGCACGATGGGACAGAAATTGGCGTTGCGAATGAATTAGTAGAATGGGGTGTTCCCAAAGAAGATATCGTATTAGCCTACCATGCTCCTTTTAAACGTCAATATACTGGATTTGCTGTTGATTGATTAAATATAGCAATTCTATTTTCCATGAGGTAAAAAGGGATCCCCCTAAATCCCCCTTAATAAGGGGGACTTTGAGGTTTAGAAGTGTACCTCATAAATGCAATAATCGCTATAAATAGGATATTTTAACAATGCCTAGTTTAACAGTAAAAGACTTAGAAAAACTGCAAGCTGAACATCCTGATTATCAGATGGAACTAGTGGATGGAGAAATTATTGTTATGAGTCCTTCAGGTATAGAATCAGATGAAGTAGCTGCTGCTATTGTTACCCAGTTATCAAACTGGGTACGACCTCGTAGACTAGGCAGGGTAACTGCTTCTAGTGGTGGTTTTTGTTTACCGAATGAAGATGGAGATGTTCGCGTTCCCGATGCTTATTTTATCCTAGCCGAACGTTTACCTCGCACTACAGAAGGTTACGCGGAGTTAGTTCCTGACTTGATGTTTGAAGTTAAATCTAGAACTGATAGTTTTGCTAAATTACGTCAGAAGATCCAGCAATTTCTGGAATTGGGGACTAAAGTTGGGGTGTTAGTGGATCCGAGAACTCGCACCATGGAAGTTTATCGCCTTAATAGAGATAAAGTGGTGCTGGGGGATGGGGATGTGCTGCAAGTGCCAGAATTACTTCCTGGTTGGGAATTGCCTGTGGTGGAAGTTTGGGCACCTGAGTTTGATTGAGAAGACTGTTTATTCTTCTCAAGTATTAGATTAAGTTTGAATGTTTGAAAGGGATTGAATATGATTATAACCAATGTAAAAATTAGTCAAACTTCTCAAGAAATTTTGATAAAAGCGGCGGCAAAAAAACGAATGTCTGTAGAGGAGCTGGCTTCAGAACTATTAAGCGATGCAGCGCGGTCTTGGGGGTTTCCCCCATGAGCGACTGCATCAAGACAATGAAGCTATTCAAAATAAGCTTTCCGGAATTGTCACTATTGGTGAAGTCAAAAAGGAATATTATTCTAATCCATTGGCAAACAAGCAGCCCTACCCATACTATGCTGATCCTGAAGAGCCAGCTATCCCTCTAGAAGACTGGGATATAGAGAATAGTTATGAAGAGGTTTTATGAGTGTTATGGACACTCATATTTTTGTTTGGTGGAATCAGAACGATCCTAAGCTGAGCAGTTACCACCGTGAGGTCCACGACTAGCTACATTGCCAACACTCTTAAATGTGTGAGGTTCACCAGCAGGAATAATTATTTCTTCCCCAATGGTAGAGCGAAAAGTTTTACCTTTTGACACTCCCCGCTCTAAAGAGACGGGGATTCTTCACTCAATGACTCGGCTTGCTGAACCTGACCGGAATCAAGAACAGTAGAGGCCAAATCTCCTGAAGCGTTCGGATTAATAATCCAAGTTCCGACGTGCCCCGTCGTACTTATGGCTCGATTTCGGATATTAATGGCGGCGTTATGGTCTCTATCAAGTTCGCACCCACATTCACAGACATGAGTCCTAGTAGATAGCGATTTCTTGACAGTTTCACCGCATTCAGAGCAATTCTGGCTAGTGTAGGCAGGATTGACAGCAACAGTCATCCTGCCAAATTTAGCTCCAAAGTGCTCTAACCATTTCCTGAATTGATACCAACCAGCGTCATTGATGGACTTAGCGAGACAGTGATTTTTTACCAGATTCTTAACTCTTAAATCTTGCCTTACGGCACGCTGCGCGAACGTAGGCGACCAGATCGTTAGACCGGATTACGCAACGTGCAAGTCTCTTTGCATGTTCTTCACGCTGCCTACTTATTTTAAGATGCTGTCTGCTTAGTCTATTAATCGCTTTCCTACGATTGGATGAGCCTTTCTTTTTCCGAGAAACTCGGCGTTGATAAAACTTTAAACGTTTCTCCCCTTTTCTATAGAATCGGGGATTGGGTTCAGAGTGGCCATTGGAATCCGTGTAAAACTCTTTAAGTCCCACGTCTAAGCCAATAATCTCGCCTGTGTGCTCTACTTCTTCTTTCACGTTAATTGCAACGCAAAATTGAACGTAGTACCGATCAGATCGTTTGACTATCCGAACCCGGTTAATTTGCTTCTTGTCGAAGCGCCATAAATCCCAGGTGCCTTTGAGTTTAAGTTTTCCGATCCCTTTTTTGTCCGTGAATGTTATCGACTTCTTGTCAGGGGATAATTTCCACCCTGACTTCTTGTATTCGACAGACCGAGTACGTTTCTGGAATCTTGGGAAACCCTTTTTACCTGGGACTTTTTTCTTGCAATTATCGTAAAATCGAACAATCGATGACCATGCCCTTTCAGATGCAGCCTGACGGGCAGTAGAGTTTAATTCATTGGCAAAAGGGAATTCTTTAGCCAGTATTTTGGAGTACCGGCTAAGGTCACTTTTCCCTGTCCCTTTATTGTCCAGCCACATACGAATGCAGCTATTTCGGATGAATTTGACAGTCCGAATGGCTTCGTCTATAGCTGAATACTGAGACTCTTTACCCTTGGCTTTAAACTCTAGAATTATCATCGAAATTCGACATCCTTCGACATGTTTTTATTATAGCGATTTTATATAAAAGTGTCGAGTACTAATCGAGATTTTTCTCACGGCGACTAAAGTCGCTACGAGCTTTCATCCCCGGTTTAAAAACACGGGGCTTTCAGCTTTGGGAGTCACGTAAAGACAATTATAATTCCCCTTCCAAGGGTATAATTATCTCGTCTGTTTCATGACCATCACTTGACCAATACTCTCCAGGCGGAGAGTAGAGTGGGCATCCTGCCCGCCCGAAAATTGTAACAGGCAAGATGCCTGTTCCACGCCTGATGCCCATTCCACAGGTGCGACCCAAGGCCGCGAGGGATTGTTCGCGGCCTTGGAGGCGCGCACCTACGCTTAAAATCATTCCATTATTAAGCAACGCCAACTAATTCGCCTAGATTTTAGTACCGCTAACATTATCTTTCCATTGGTAAGCATAAAGCCAAATCAAGTGATTAGCTGTTTTACCAGGATTTTTAAACGTATGAGGAACATTTGCAGGAACTCGAAATTCTTGACCAATAGTAGGGTAGTAAGTTTTTCCTTGAAACGATACTTCTAATTCTCCTTCTAAAAGGATAAAGATTTCATCACTATCATGACCGTCACTTGACCAATAGTCTCCAGGAGGTGTTTCATGGGTTTCACACTTAAAACCTTTATTTTCCCACTCATTTTTGAGTTTTTCAAAATCAATGTTGAGGTCTTTCATGATTTTTAATTCTTTCCTTAATTTAGTGCTAATTTAGTCTCAAGCTGTAAGCTATCAGCTATCAGCTATCAGCTTATGCGCTACGGGCACGCTACTTGAGTAGCAATTGGCCAAAAGCTGACCACTGACCACTGACTGCTGAATGCTTACCTCAAGCTTGTTGGTTACATTGAATTGTTATGGCTGAAGTTTTCATTAAACTCGCGTTGATAAAAGTACCGTCCGAGAACATAATCCCACTCAATATATCCAACCCTAAACTCTCGACTTCCTGAAGTGGCTTCGAAAGCAGTCCTTCCGTGCAGAATCCTAAAGTTTTGCATAAGCAGACAGTCGCCTGGTTCAAGTCGGAAACGGTATTGGTAATCCGGATTTTTCAGGTAGTGAGAAAAGGTGATGTAGGCTTGATAAAACGCCTCTATTTCCTCGGCAGGAAGAATGGGAGTACAGTTCTTGTGACTAAAACGCACGGCAACAATTTCGTCTTCGCGATCCAGTTCAATAATAGAATGTTTGGGACGGAAAGAATATTGATATTCAGGTTCTACTCGGCAAAAAGGAATTAGATTTTCTGCCAAAATCCGAAAGTCGTTAGGATGATCTTCGCGAAAGTCCCTCGCAACAGAAAAACCATCAACCACTAAAGATTCCCCACCAATAGTATCATTAGTAACGGAATACAAAAACTCTGTTACTTTGTGATTGCACCAGAAACTTAAATCGGTGTGAGGTGTTAAAGCATTACTTGTTGCCGCAATATCTCTGTCTGCTAAACTGGTATTTTGAGTAATAATCGTTCCATACTCTGTGTTGCGGATTGGTCCCAAGGATACCAAAAAACTTTCTAAGTCTTCCAAGGGTATGTTACGAATAACAACAAATCCTAATTGCAACAACTGATTCATCCAAGATTCCCGACTACAGGATTCGAGATCGTACTTCTGTATCGAGTTGGTTTCCAGCCATGCTTTATTCCAAAGAATAACCTGTTTTTCAATCTCTTCTGCATTGTGGACATCGTAGGTGTTATTGAGCAACCAAGAAATGGGAAAAATACTTCGATGCGGAGGATTTTCATCCCAGTCAATAATTAGATTGTTATCTTGTATTTGAATCGATAAAGGTTGAGGCGGTGCCTTGTGCTTGCTAATGTCATTCAGTTTTTCCCAAGAACCGCCATGGCGAGATTGAGAATCTAAGCAATTATCACGTAACCAAATGTAGTAAAACCGTTTACCCGCAACAGTAACAAATGATTGGTTTGCACTAAATTCAATATCTCGATCACGTTTGAGATAGCTGTGATTGATGGTCATTGACTTTTTTGTTTTTAGACTTTTTTTAAAAAAGAATTCCAATTTTTCGATCCATTGTAACCATACATATCTTGATAAAAGGTATCGATATCATAATCTTCTTCATGTTTCATTAACCAATTTCTAAAGTCATCCAGTTTCCGCACTCCTCGTTCAATATATTCTTTGTCATCCCAATCCCACCAAACCTCCCACATAAATTTGTTAGTATCTTCGACAATCAAGTAGTCTCCACTTTGCAAACCGTGACAATGGAAATATTCAACAACTCCAACCATGTTTACATGAGCATCCTCTATTACCAGCCAAGGATGCTCTAGAGTTGAAAGCATCTCAGGAGGTAAAGCAGTACTGATGTTGTTACAATCGCCTTCTAAAAAATGAATTCTAGAGTCTGCTTTTGCTTTGTCATCAAGCTGAGAAAGATCGATATCTACAGAATGAACCTGACCTTCTATGCCAAATAATTCTAAATTATCTGCCAACCAAATTGCACTGCCACCCTTGAGAGTGCCTAGTTCAATAATTGTTTTCGGGCGAAGTTCATAGATGAGCATTGGATAAACTGCTATTTGGGTGGGGTCTTTATCGATAATGATCCCTTTCCAAGTTTGTAAATAGGCATTTTCTGTCAATGGTCTCCAGACAGATTTAGGAATATCGCACCTATCTTCTCGCTCGGAGATTTTGACAAACCTTTTATTCTTGGAAGTTTCTTGTTCGGATATAGATGATTTATCAATATTTTGACTATTCATTAAAATCGCTCCTTTTAAAAGCCAGAAGATACATCAACTTGGCTTCGTCATATATCGGAAAACCCTCTTCACTAACTAGTGTCCACGGTAATTGCTCTAAGGCTGTCTGCATTTCACGGCGATAATCTTCTCGTATGGTTAATAAAAAAATTCCTTCTTCCTTTAAAAAGCAGAATAGATTGTTTAATACCTTAACACCAGCATGGGCATAAGCAAAAACTCCGGCTGCAATAATAGCATCAAAATTTGCTAAATTGCTAAAAATTTTGGAATCTTCTAAATTACACTGATGGAGAGCCTTGTAGACTTGTCTGTCTTTAGCGATCGCTAACATTTTTTCTGACAAATCCGCAGCAGTCAGATTAGTATATCCCTGTTGGGCTAAGGCTTGACCCACTAACCCTGTACCAGCACCAGCATCTAGAATTGTGGCATCTTTATTAGGAAGCAGTTTGCTTAATGTCTGTGCTATGTTGGCAGGCATAAAAGACCAATCTTCTCCTACATCTGCATCATAGGTATTTGCCCAACTATCGTACTTATTTTTTAATTCCTCGGTACTTTGGCTATCACAAATCCCAGATAACCAAGGTCTTGCTTCTAAAAAGTCTTTGGCTTGTTCTTCTACCATCTTTAATCACTCCCTCACTACTTCAACCACAGTATCAGGATATAAACGTTGCCGATGCCAATTAGTAACTTCTTCTCCTGGTATCAAAATCGGACTCCCTGGGGGAACTTTCTTGATACAGCAACCGCTTATTTTACCTAATGCTTGCCCAATGGGTAATTTTTCTTTCCGGCTAAAGAAAGCATCTTTTGGTAAAGTCCTCATTTGAGGGCGACGGCAAAAGTAACTGTCAGGTAACGTCTCTTTTGGTGCTTTTTCTTTCAGAATTGGCACAATGGCTGCTAAGGTTTCTCTCATAAATTGGAAATCTTGTTGATTGTGATGGAAAGAGAAAATTAATAACAATCCCTCCTCACCAGCAAATTCCCCATCAATCCCCCGTTCGTACAACAGCTCTGCTAACTCTTGCCCTGTAGTGCGATCGCTTTTTAAATAGATTTTCAGAGGATCGCTAACTTGGGCATCATACGTTAACACCTTGCCGTAATTATCCAATTGACTGCGCAGGCGATCGCATTCCTGAATCGCTTGCCAAAATAACCCTTGACCTTCCTCAGAATACCCCTTCTTAATCGCATCTTCAATACTCAGCATTAACAGGTTACTGCGGGTAGTGGTTTCAAATAAAGGCATCACCCCCATAACTTGTTCAATACTAAACCTAGAGTCAGTGGGTAAATGCAATAAAGCAGTTTGTACCAAACTCCCAGTATATTTGTGCATACTATGGGTGACGATATCTGCCTTAAATGCGATCGCTGATTGCCATTGTTCGTCCAGAAAGGGAAAATGACTACCGTGGGCTTCATCTACTGCTAAAGCAATATCGCTATCGCGACAGTAATCAGCTATCAATGCCAGATCCACAGTTACACCTTCATAACTCGGATGAGTTAGTAACAAAGCCGATACGCCACTGGTTTCTAATGCGGAAATCACCTCTTCAGTAGTGGGCATCAAAGACACAGAAGGAATAAAATAAGGCTCTAATCCTGCTAAAATGATGCCGTTTATGGTGGCAATATGACTGTTGAGGGCGATCGCCACTCGTTTATACTGAGTACCCAATAAAGCACAAGCGGTTAAAACCCCTTGAGTGCCTCCCCCAGTCAGCCAAAAGGTATGTTTAGTGCCATACATTTCAGAGAAATGTTTCTCTATGCTCTCAGTGCGAGGGCGAGTGAGAAATGGTGCATCATATTGATAGATTTCTTGACTGAGGCGTACGCTATTTTGAGCAACTCCTTGGTGGGCAGGAGTATAAAGACTCACCTGCACATCCTGATTATGAGATGCGATTAGCTTATAAGTGGAAGAAGGTTGAGTCATAAGCTACAGAAAAATCGGCTGAAGTTGCGGCATCGGACGAATTGTACTTTCAACTGCAATACCATTACGTAACGCTAACAGTAATCCCGCCGCCTCCATGTAGCTATTGACACGATAGATCGGGTTGCCCTGAGTTTCAATTTGCAATCTTTCAGGAGTAATATCGTACTTAGTGGTATTATCTTTAACTAAAATTACCGGCACACCTTGGTCTAAAGAGGCTAAGAACGGAATATTTCCCACGGTTGTTTCTGGCATTACCACCGCCGAGACATTCTCTACCGATATCCTGGTTTCCCCTGCGGCTACGGGAGTATCAAACCTTACCGGACGGGGAGAATTGATTAAACCATTGAGAGGCGAACAAACATAGGCACTGGAAATTAATTCTGCTCCATCCCTAGGGTCTACTAATTTACCAAATCCCGTATGTTCCCACTCCAATAATAAGGGAGCATGGGCAGCAGTAAAGGGATAGAAATTAGTGAGCATGTGGGTCATTATTGCTTCCGCACCGCCCCAAGGATTGGGGATAGATTCCCCTCGGTAGTAAGCTTGACGAATTTTATCGTCTACTTCCAAAGTGGTCATTAAAGCCACTGCCCTAGCGGAAGAATTTTCCACCACATCTAGAGCCTTCATCAACTCGTCCATACCTTTAAATTCCCCAGAAGCATTACCATACTGGGAATAGGTACAGGCAGTTTCTACTGGGCCACCAGTTACGACTACAGGGTCGATATTAATTCCCCCTACAGCACGCAAGCCATTGAGCGCATTAATAACATTGTTTAAAAATCGCTCATCTTTGGGCTTTTCTATAATTGCTGCAATGTTTTTGCGCTTCTCTGGAATAACCCCAATATTGCCTAGTAGTAACTGACAAATCAGATTCCCTTCCAGATAAAGAACATTATCCTGACCGAAATAGATATCCGACGCAGTAACGGCATTGGGATTAGTGACCAGATAGTCACAAGCCGAGGCTAACAGATTGGTACTGGGAGTAGCATCTCCGGCAAAACCACCAATTTCTGCTCTGACTCCTGTGGGAATAATACTAACTGCGACAAACGGTTGGTTAGAAACCCGTTGACGAATATTAATGTCTAGTAATGATGACCAAACCGGCTTTCTGTCTGTATCTATAAAGCTGGATTCAAAGGTGAGCGTATCTCCTTCAACCTTGGTTAAAATCAAGCGAATGGGAACACCTGGTAAGGGAAGCGCAGCAATTTTTTGGGAAATTTCTCTCCAGGTGCGCTCTGGTGTCGGGCATTTAATTTCAAAATCTTTGGTATAGACTTGGGTCATTCTCTGTATTTACTTATCTAACAACTGATTCAACCAACAGGATGAGTTTTACACTAATCATCGACTGGCTTACGAGCTAACAACTCAGTAGGTCTAATTCCCAGAGATTCAGCAAGGGCGAAAACCTAGGGTAATCAATCTTTGATCTTTGATATCCTTGCCTCCTAAGTTTTCCACTTAGCCATAGTATCGTAAGAATTACTTTTCATGGTAGAAAAATTGTTAAATTTTGTAAAAAACCCAGATTAGACCGAGCTGTATCCCTTTTTTGATAAGGGTTTCGTCAATTTTTATTCCCTGCTGCTGCGAATTTGCCCGAGCCAAAGTTCCCGACTTCTGCAAGCATTATATTATATCATATTAAGATAATCACTTTAAAAAACATAGCTTCCTTTTCGTAGGTAATCTCCCTCCTAATCCCCTGTTCCCAGATCCGCTGTTCCCTGTTCCCTATTACCTACTATTTATAAGTGTTCAACCGCAGATGATATTAACTAATTAAGGCCATTGATTATCGAAGCTATCCTGGCCAGTTCCATAAATTAGATCGCCATAGGTTTGCCAATGGGTTACTTCCTGAAGAGATAACTCAGGAGATTGCAAAATCCTGAGATTTTCAACTAATTCAGATTCGGTTTTAGGTGCAGTGAGGACTAAGCGAATCGCTGGTTGGCGCAGTACCATACGATAACAGTCAGCAGCAGTTGGAGCTGGATTTTTCCAGTCTGTATGTCCTTGCAACAGCGAACCCCAACGAGTGGCAGTAAACGCAACTACTGGAATGTCGGCTTTGAGCGCAGCAGGAAACACTTCTACTTCCGCTTTGCGATGGGCCATGTTGTAACGATGCATCAGCACGTCACAGGACTGCTTTCTCAATAATTGTACGGCTAATTGGCGGTTATGGGTTGTTGCGCCAACATAGCGGATTAATCCTTCAGTTTTCCAGGTATGGATCTGGTTTAAGGCTACTGCAACCTGGTCGAGATCATCTTTAGGGGAGATATATTCCAAAAAGAAAACATCTATTGTATCCACATCAAGCAAGGAACGAACTTGGTCTAAATATTCGCGCAGTTGGTTAAGATCGCGACTGTTACTGCCCGTGGAAACTACCACTTGATCTCGTTGAGCTGCCAGAATAGGCTTTAGTCCTTCTAGGAAACTGGTGTAATTGAGATTGTAAAAAAAGAAGTAATTGATTCCAGCCTGGTAAGCAATCTCTACACAAGTTGTATCCATTGGATTTTTAACTCCCAGACCCAAAATACTGACAGGACTACCACTCAAAGTCTGAATATCCATCGCAATCTATAACCTTTATAATTGTTGTTAATGTGTGGAAATTTTAGTGTTAATAGTACTGTTTAAACAGCCCCATAAATGCCAGTTATAATAGACATCTGAGATGTCTAATTTATAATTCATACTTTATAAGTCATCATTCATCATTCATAATTTATTATTCATCTTTGCCATCAAACACTTAGCAATCCGAGCTGCTGCCCCTGGTTGACCAAGGCGTCGCTGTCCATTTTCTGCTATTACCTGTAACTTGTCGGGGTTCTGGAATAACTGTTGGGCTATGGTTGCTACAAATTCTGGTTGCTGTGCTATTACTAACGATGGACCTAACAAGCGAGTTTGGGCTTCGGCAAAAGCAGGGGTATATTGGGGACCAACTCCTGCCATGGCAATCGCTGGTTTTCCTAACCCGACAAATTGCTCTGTGGCTGTGCCTGCCATGGCGATACAGAAATCCCCTTGCAGCAGGCAGAGGTTATAGTCGTTCTGGGTTAAAATCAGTGTGCCATTTTGCTTGGTAAAGGCCAAAGCTTGTTTGTCCTTGAGCTGGAGATTGAATGGATGGGATGGCATGGTGACTTCACTCCAACTATCAGCGACTAAAACCTCCCGTAAAGGGTCTTGGCTTAATCCTGGAGCAATGGCAGCGAGAAACAAAAGCGATCGCGACGCAAAAGTATCCAGTAACCCTGATGCTGCCAAGATGATTTGATGCCAATTGTGATAAGCTTCCGGTATTCTGGAACCGGGTAGTAAGGTAATGGTTAGGGTACGCTTAGTTTCGTTTAATTCTGCATCTTTGTCATAAACCATGGGTGCTGGATAGTCTGGATAAATCCCATCCATCATCGGATTACCGAGATCAAAAGCTGGGATAGACCACTGCTTTAAGATCTCTGTGGTCAGGGTATCTCTAGGAAAAACCCCATTACAACGGCGATTAGACATCAGCCAACGCTCCCAAGGCAAATAAACCGAGCCTGACCACCCTTCCCAACGGGGTCGATTGGGTAACCATCCCGATTCATCCCGCAAATAGTATTCCGATTTGGCAGTACCAACAAAGCCATAGGGTAAACCACTGCACCAGGCAAACAACAGTGGTACGATATCTCCTACTGCTAGGATAAAGTCCCCTGATTTAGCCCAACGGCGAATTGCTTTTAATTGAGACCAAATCAATTGCACTAAGCCTCCCTGCACATCACGCCACACTTGCTGTTGGGACATATAGATAAATCCACCCGATGGCATCTGCTCAACGGAGCCGATAATGGGGATATCTAATGGCACATAAGCCTTTCCTTCCCCAACTAAGGGTAAGGCGGCTAGTTCTGGACAAGTAGGGGAATGTTGCAATTCCTGTAGAATTTGGACAGCAATCACATCCTCTCCATGACCATTGCTCAGGCATAGTAAACGCATGGTTACTCAGGTTTTAAGATAACTAGGACTTTGGTCGGTTGAAGGTTCGAGGTTGAACGCGATCGCGTGGCCTTTTGGCCAAGGTTGAAGGTTCGAGGTTGAAGGTTGAACGCGATCGCGTGGCCTTTTGGCCAAGGTTCGAGGTTGAACGCGATCGCGTGGCCTTTTGGCCAAGGTTGAACGCGATCGCGTGGCCTTTTGGCCAAGGTTCGAGGTTGAACGCGATCGCGTGGCCTTTTGGCCAAGGTTCGAGGTTCGAGGTTGAACACAAGAATTTATAACGGTTCTGATAGTATTGACACTCCCCGGCATAAAGGCGCGGGGATTCAATGATCAACGAGCCGCCTTAAACCACTATGTCCCAATCTTTGACGCCGCCAAAAAATAGGCAATATCTAAACCAAAAACCCGTCAAGACCAAGAATCTAGTTCAGTTCATAGTAGACCCAGAGGGCGATTCTCACTATAGCGTTTGGCTACTTAATAGGAAGTGCATGTGCATAGTCCGTTTCTCTTCCTTTTCGCCTGGTTCCGGTGTGCCCCACCGTACCGTTTTTTTCTCAAAAAGTGATTTACCTGGGTTCACACGCCAACAGTTAATTGACGGTTGGGTTTTTAAGGAGGATTTTCCCTACCCTCCGGGCATTACTGTTTTAAGGTCAAGCAGTGGCGGGCTTCTCTCCCGGTTGCGCCTCGGTTTTTCAACCTGTACCCTATATCTAAATTATACTCTGGCGCTATATAAGTGTCAACCTCTCATCACAAGTTTTTTTCTAGGCGACTAAAGTCGCTAGTCACTTTCATCTGAGCTCGCTTTGTGGCGGAGTTTTCAGTGTTAGGATTCCTAATAAAGTACACAAGATTTTTTCCCTATTGCCTATTGCCTATTGCCTATTGCCTATTGCCTATTGCCTATTGCCTATTGCCTATTGCCTATTGCCTATTGCCTATTGCCTATTGCCTATTCCCGATTCCCGATTCCCGATTCCCTACTCCCGATTCCCTACTCCCGATTCCCTACTCCCGATTCCCTACTCCCGATTCCCTACTCCCGATTCCCTACTCCCGATTCCCTACTCCCGATTCCCGATTCCCTACTCCCGATTCCCGATTCCCTACTCCCGATTCCCGATTCCCTCAATTGAGAACTGCTGTAGTATTGTACTATTCTTGATTTCAACATCAAAAGTGAGAGTTTTACTCCTGTCTCCTCTGTTCACGAAATCCTATTGGTCTTTTGATAAAGCCATAGAACTGATCGGCTGCAAAGTCGCCCAACCCCCTATGGGTCTAATTACTGTAGCAGCTATTCTTCCTCAAACCTGGGAATTCCGCTTAGTAGACCGTAATGTTCGTTTAGAAACTGACGCTGACTGGGAATGGGCAGATGTGGTGATCGTTTCCGGTATGATCGTCCAGAAACCGGATTTGCTCCACCTGATTGGGGAGGGGAAACGGCGGGGCAAATTGGTAGCGGTTGGTGGTCCCTATGTCACGTCTATAGCAGAGGAAGCTCAAGAAGCAGGAGTAGACTTTCTGATTTTAGATGAGGGTGAGATTACCCTACCGAGATTTGTGGAGGCACTGGCTCTGGGAGAAACTTCGGGGGTATTCCGTGCTAATGGCGAAAGGGCAGATGTCACCAAGACACCAATTCCCCGCTACGATTTACTGGAATTGGATGCTTATAGCGAGATGTCGGTACAGTTTTCCCGTGGTTGTCCTTTCGAGTGCGAATTCTGTGACATCTCTGTGCGATATGGCCGTAAACCGCGCACCAAAACCCCTGCTCAAGTATTGGCTGAATTGGAAACCCTCTATAATCTGGGTTGGCGGCTTCCTGTATTTATAGTTGATGATAATTTTATTGGCAATAAACGCCATGTTAAGCTTCTGTTGCAGGAACTAGCTCCCTGGATGGCAGAGCATGGTTACCCCTTTCCTTTGTCCACAGAAGCTTCCTTGAATCTGGCCGAGGATGATGAACTGTTGGGGTTGATGATTGCTGCCAATTTTAGTTCAGTGTTTGTGGGAATTGAAACACCAGATACTGATAGCTTGACCCTGACCAAAAAACACCAAAACACTCGTCAACCCTTACGAGATGCCGTTGAGAAAATTAATCGGGCAGGTTTGCGAGTGATGGCTGGCTTTATTATTGGCTTGGATGGGGAAAAACCGGGAGCAGGCGATCGCATTATCGATTTTGTGGAAGCAACCGCCATTCCCCATCCAGTTTTTAGTATGCTACAAGCCTTGCCAAATACCGCCCTTTGGGATCGGCTCAAACAAGAGGGGCGTTTGCTAGAAGGCAATGAGGAAAATATCAATCAGACAACCCTGACTAATTTTATCCCCACTCGCCCGATAGAACAACTGGCTCAGGAATATGTCAGTTGTTTCTGGGAATTATATAAACCAGAATCCTATTTAGGAAGACTTTATCGGCACTACTTAAACATGAAGCCGAAACCCTATCACCCTAAGTTGGTAATGCCAAAATTGATCTATTTCTGGGCACTGCTAATTATTATCTGGCGCAATGGCATCAAGCGCCAAACCCGCTTCCAATTCTGGGGTCAACTTTTTTCTATCCTCAGGCACAATCCTCAGGTATGGAAACGCTATCTTAGTGATCATGCCTATCTGGAACATTTCCTTGAATACCGCCAAATTGTCAACCATCAAATTCCAGCACAACTCGCTAAGTTTTTGGCAGCACTTGCTAACACTAGACCTCTTGCAGAAGTGGCGCGGGAAGTGTAGTGAGTTTGGGGTGATGGGGAGGGTGGGGAGATGGGGAGATGGGGAGTCCGATGAACAACTAGCTACTCAAGACCGCGCTACCTCGCTCTTTCCTACTATTCCCGACTCTCGATTCCCGATTCCCGATTCCCAATTCTAAATTCTAAATTCTAAATTCTACTTGGTGGTGCGTTACGGTGCGGGCTATTCTAATAGTGGCTACCCAGTGGAAAATTAGGGCGAGCCCGCCCCTAACGCACCCTACATTCGCGCATTATAAATTCCCGATTCCCTCATGTCCTTTGATTCCTATAAAACGATTGGCGAAGTACTCCAAGAATTTACAATTACTGCTACTGAAGCCAATTATATCCTAGAAACTGACACTGTAATCAGAGAAGCGTTTAAAGAAGATTTAGAGTTTTGTCTTCGAGAATTTACCGTTGAAGAGTCAGAGTATGCTATTTGTGAGACGATTATTTTTCCGCTCTTGAAGGAAGTGTACAGACAGTATCGAGATAAATTTACGCTGTGGAGTCATAAACCAATAACCTATGATCAAAAGCTCACGGGAATACCGGATTATATTTTAGCAAAGCGTTCACCCCTTGGTAAACAAATCTTTGAAAAGCCCTATTTTGTAGCTGTAGAAGCAAAAAAGGACGATTTTATTAAGGGGTGGGGTCAATGTTTAGCAGAAATGGTGGCAATTCAAAAGCTTAATGACCAATCTGAGCAAACTATCTTTGGAATCGTTTCTAATGGTCAAGTTTGGCAGTTTGGTAAACTCAAAGGAAATCTCTATACTAGAGAAATTAACAATTATACAATTTCTGATTTAGAGAGACTGTATTCAGCAATTAATTATGTATTTAGTCAATGTGAACTAGAAATTGAAAGTGAGAAATAACTAAGTATGTAGTTATCAATTGACTTAATCTCAGCCCCCAATCAGGGTTCAATGGGACAATCTTTTCACAATCAAAATAGGGAGCAGGTCAAAGTTGCAGAACATTTGTACTATGTACCATTAGCGCAAACAATTACCCATGAGGGGGCTATAGATAATGTACTTATATAAATAAGTAAATGCTCCCCCGATTACCTATTACCCATTACCTATTACCCATTACCTATTACCCATGCCCCAGATAATGTACAAATGTTAGGCATTTGTGACATGCTCCCGAGAGGGGCTCTCACGTTCCCGGATATTTTGGTAGGACATTTGCCATCACGCCCCTGGGTTGGGGGATTTGACTGGTGGCGTCATGCTGGTGCATTAGCAGGGAAATTAGCACAATGCAACATTCTTAAGAAATAGTTTATACAAAATTGTCTCTCTAGGGAAGATAGTATTATTTAACACCATCGATCAAGGTAGTTCAGTATACCGTTGTCACCCTCATCTGCGTATTTGTTAATCTCCCACGGCAGTCATGACCTACGTCCCCAGCGGGCTATGGAACAATTGGCTCAGTTGCTGCGAATTCGACTAGCCTCTCAGGAGGCTAGGGCTACAGAGATAATCTTACCGAAAATCTCACCACAGGGCAGCAGTGGTGACGGTGATCTGTTAACAGCTAACGGTTTTTCCAGTCAACCGTCAACCGTTAATAGTCAACCTTTGGTAGGTACAGCCACTTTAGAACTAGCTGATATACCCCTACATGAGCAAATTGTCCGATTTGCTCAGCTGGCTAAAGGTGCTGGCTGTAAGGAATTGAAACTATTGCCCCTATTTCTATTGCGGGGAGTACATGTCATGGAGGATATTCCTTGGCAAGTATCTCTAGCGCAACAGAAATTAGGTAGTGAAATCGTGATTCATCTACTGCCTCACTTGGGATCTAATCCAGCTTTGGTGAGGCTGTTGACAAATCAATGGGCAAAGCTAGATGGCGATGCCAAGATTTTGTTGTCCCATGGAACGAGCCGCCCTGGGGTTCAAGAAGAAACGGGGGCTGTAGCTAACCAGTTGGGGGCTGTGGCGGCCGACTGGTCAGTACAGCCGTCCCTTTGGGAGCAGGTCTCTATAATAGCAAACTCTGGAGCAAAAAGGATTGCCATTTTGGCATATTTTCTTTTTGAGGGAAGAATTACCGATGCGATCGCACAAATGTTACTGGAGATACAGCAAAAGTTCCCTCAAGTGCAGTTGAATCTCGGAAAACCGATTGGTGTGAGTGAGGCATTAGTGGATTTGATTATGGATGGGATTAGGCAGCAATGAACCACGAAGACATCAAGGACGTGAAGGTAGTGAGCAAGGCATGTTTGGGTAAAGTGTATTTGGTTGGGGCAGGTCCTGGAGATCCCGGATTGATGACCTTGAAGGGAAAGGGGTTATTAGAATTTGCAGATGTGGTAGTTTATGATGCCCTAGTCAGTCCGCAAGTGTTGAAGATGATTAATCCCCAGGCGGAACAGATTAATGCCGGAAAGCGCAGGGGTCGTCATTCCATGTTGCAGCAACAGACAACTGAGCTGTTGATTGAGAAGGCCCACTCCCATCCAGTAGTAGTGCGCCTGAAAGGGGGAGACCCCTTTGTGTTTGGTCGTGGTGGTGAGGAAATGGGGGATTTGATCGCGGCAGGGGTGCCAGTGGAGGTGGTACCAGGGATAACCTCCGGGATTGCAGCACCAGCCTATCTGGGTATTCCATTGACCCATCGGGATTATAGTTCTTCCGTGACCTTTGTCACAGGTCATGAGTCAGTGGGCAAGTATCGACCTCAGGTGAATTGGAATGCGATCGCAAATGGCTCAGAAACCATTGTGATTTATATGGGAGTTCATAATCTGCCTCGGATTGTCACCGAATTGTGTGAAGCAGGATTGAATCCCCAGACACCAGTAGTGCTGATTCGCTGGGGCACACGACCTGACTCCGAACAGCTGGTTGGAACCTTAGAGACCATTGTCGCCCAGGTTGAAGCAACACAGTTTTCTGCTCCTGCGATCGCAGTCATTGGTAATGTGGTCAAGTTGCAACAGCTTGAAGGTTTTTCACCGTTGAAGGTTGAAGGCGGTTGAAGGTTGAAGGCGGTTGAAGGTTGAAGGTTGAAGGTTGAAGGTTAAGCGGTTGAAGGTTAATCGGTTGAAGGTTGAAGGTTGAAGGTTGAAGGTTGAAGGTTAATCGGTTGAAGGTTAACCGGTTGAAGGTTGAAGGTTGTTCGCCTTTGGCGTTCGGTGTAGGGTAGGTTAACCGGTTTAAAGTTAACCGGCTGTAAGCTTCAACCTGTAACCTTTAACCTTTAACCTTTAACCTGTAACCTGTAACCTTCAACCAGTCAACCTTCAACCAGTCAACCTTCAACCAGTCAACCTTCAACCTTCAACCTGTAACCTTCAACCTGTAACCTTCAACCTGTAACCTTCAACCTTCAACCTTCAACCTTCAACCTGTAACTGGCTACCTGTAACCGAAGATACTATTTTTGATCGCAACTTATTATGAGAGCCTAATAGGGTTAAGACAATTGACCGATTTTAAACAAAATGGAAAACGATCATAAATCAACGGTCATTATTACAGGGGCCTCGTCGGGAGTTGGTTTGCAAGCTGCCAGAGCTCTTGCCCAAACCTGGGGATGGCATGTGGTGATGGCTTGTCGGAATCTTGATAAAGCGGAAAAAGCTGCCCAAGAGGTAGGAATCCCAAAAGACAGCTATACAGCGCTATATATTGACTTAGCTAGTTTTGCCAGTGTCCGGCAGTTTGTGAATGCTTTCAGAGCAACCGGCAGAACCCTCGATGCCTTGGTGTGCAATGCTGCCATCTATCTGCCGTTATCAAAGGAACCGTTGCGAAATCCCGAGGGATATGAATTGAGCGTTGCTACCAATCACCTCGGTCATTTCCTCTTGTGTAATCTGATGCTAGAGGATTTGAAGAATTCATCCTCTTCCCAGCCAAGGCTAGTGATTGTGGGAACTGTTACTGCTAATCCCAAGGAATTGGGAGGAAAGATTCCGATTCCAGCACCTCCAGACCTGGGAGACCTCAAGGGTTTTGAAGAAGGATTCAAACCCCCGATCTCAATGATTAATGGCAAAGCCTTTAAATCTGGCAAAGCTTACAAGGACAGCAAACTCTGTAACATGCTGACCATGCGAGAGCTGCACCAGCGCTATCATGACTCTACCGGAATAGTTTTCAACTCCCTTTATCCAGGATGTGTTGCTGATACCGCTCTATTCCGCAACCACTATTCCCTGTTCCAGAAACTATTCCCATTGTTCCAGAAAAACATTACTGGAGGCTATGTGTCCCAGGAATTAGCAGGGGATCGACTAGCAACAGTAGTTGCTGATCCTAACTATAATAAATCCGGCGTTTACTGGAGCTGGGGTAATCGACAAAAAGAAGGTCGTAAGTCCTTTGTTCAAGAAGTTTCTAATGAAGCAATGGATGATTCTAAAGCTAAGCGCTTGTGGGAATTGAGCGAAAAGTTAGTTGGACTGGGGTGATAGTAAATTTAAGCATTCAGCTGTCAGCCGTCAGCCGTCAGCCTTGGGCTTTTCCCCAGACTTTCAATTCTGATTAATCTCGAACTATTAAATTCTACCTTTTGAGGTTTATGTTAAGCTGTTCGCGTAGCGTGAGCTTTAGCTCACGGCTGATAGCTGATAGCTGAATGCTTACGATGAAAGACATTAAACAACTACTCCAAGCTATCTACTCTAAAGACTTGGAAGAGAAAAAAATTTGGTATTCTTCTGTTGCAGAAGCCTACGACCAGGCTAGACCACGCTATCCTCAGCAACTGATTAACCGTGCCGTGGAGTTAGCCCAACTTCCTGGCGATGGGATTATTCTTGAAGTGGGATGCGGTCCGGGCACTGCTACGACAGCATTTGCTGACTTGGGCTTCTCTATCGTTGCTATTGAACCTAGCGAGGAATCTTGTCAGCTAGCGCGACATAACTGTAGCCAATATCCAGATGTAGAACTTATCAATAGTACCTTTGAAGAATGGCAGCTAGAAACTGGTAAATTCCATGCTGTTTTAGCAGCGACTTCTTTTCATTGGGTTTCCAAACAGATCCGGTATCAAAAAACAGCTGATGCTCTAAAAGAGAATGGGTTTCTGATTTTGCTATGGAATACGCCCCCTCAACCTAACCATGAGGTTTGCCAACTGTTGAATCAGGTCTATCAAACTTACGCTCCGTCTCTGAAACCCTATGAAGAGATAGAAACTCATCAACAGAACCTCAGCAAAATTGCAGAAACTGTTATTAATTCCGGGAAATTCAAAGACTTAGTATCGGAACAGTTGGTGTGTGACGTTACCTATAGTATTGATAATTATCTAGCGCTTTTGAGTACTTTATCACCTTATATAGCTTTAGACCCTGAGCAGGGAGAGTCTTTGTTTCAAGGGGTGAAGGAAATACTAGAGCTAGAATTAGGCAATAGTCTCGAAACTTCTTATCTCTCTGTTCTTCAGATTGCTAAAAAAATCTAGTGGTAAGCATTTAGCTTAAGCGCTACGCGCACGCTAAGCGAACAGCTTTCAGGTATTGGCCACGCTACTGGTCTGGTGTTGCGCTGAATGTTGTTTATCTTGTGTGAATATAAGAAATGGCAAATATTGTTGTTTAATGCCATTGATGCTAGAGTGGTGAAAGGTTTCTTCCCATACCAAGAATCGCAATGAGCAGCAGCCTGAATATCCAGCTAACCGATAAACTACGCCGCTATGTTGATATGCGGGCAAGCGATGATGATGTCTATGCAACCCCTAGCGAATACATCCGGGATTTGATTCGTCGGGATATGGAGGACTATTTGATTGTGTCCGACATTATCCAAGGGCTACGGGAAATTAGGAATCAAGAATTTGTCCCGGAATCCATCCTCGATATTTTAGAAGAAGATAATCAGGATTGTGACTAGGAAAAACTATCTCCTCACCCCCACAGCGCGGCGGCACTTACGGGAAGCCAAAGCATGGTCACGGGCCAGATGGGGCAATGAATTAACAAGACAGTATTTTCATGACCTTGAAAAAGCAGCACAGTTTATCGCCCTTAACCATCAAAAAGTTGCGAAACGTCAGGAGCTGACAGGGGATACCTCTCTGTGTTTATATCCTGTTAGAGAACATTATATTGTCTATGAACCCTTGGGAGAAAAACGCATCGCCATTGCTGCTTTTATCCGTATGGGGAGGGATATTCCGACGTTACTTAGGAAACATGCCGTAACTTTAAAAGAGGAGCTTACCGAACTCCGAAAAAGTAGTTTGAACGATAATTAATTATTTCTGGCGATAAAAAAAAAGTTTTGCTCAAATACATGAACAGGACTTACCAGTGAAGTCCAGTACAGATGACTTAATCCAAGCTTTTGTATGGGTATTTTTTGAATTATAACTTCATCTCATAGATGATCATGTTTATCTTTGTCATCTACGACAAAAGATTGTAGCATAGACTAATCAGAATGTTGTTTGTTGGTGGCGTTTTCATCCCCATCTCTGAAGCCAGGGGCTTTCAACGCCACATTTTCGGAAATCAAACCCAAGGAGTATCACTTGTGCAGTCACAATACAAACCCACCGAGATAGAGGAAAAATGGCAACAAATTTGGGAAGAGCAAGGCTTGTACCAAACCCCCACAGAAACTGACAAGCCGAAATTCTATGCTCTGTCCATGTTCCCCTATCCATCGGGTAACCTGCACATGGGTCATGTCCGTAACTATACAATTACTGATGTGATTGCCAGGAAAAGCCGGATGCAAGGCTATCGCGTACTTCACCCTATGGGTTGGGATGCCTTTGGATTACCCGCAGAAAATGCTGCGATCGCTCGCGGGATTCATCCGGCTAAGTGGACATATCAAAATATTTCCCAAATGCGATCGCAATTAAAGCGCCTCGGACTCTCCTATGACTGGGATTGTGAAGTAACCACTTGCTCGCCGGACTATTACAAATGGACTCAGTGGATTTTCTTACAGTTCTTCAACGCTGGACTGGCCTACCAGAAAGAAGCAGCAGTAAACTGGGACCCCGTGGATCAGACCGTGCTAGCCAATGAGCAAGTGGATAGTGAAGGACGTTCCTGGCGTTCTGGAGCCAAGGTGGAACGGAAACTGTTGCGTCAGTGGTTCCTTAAAATTACCGACTATGCCGAAGAATTGCTCAAGGACTTGGATACCTTAACCGGTTGGCCAGAACGGGTGAAGCTGATGCAGGCCAACTGGATTGGTAAATCTGTTGGTGCCTATCTAGAATTTCCGATTGTTGGCTTAGATGACAGCTCATATCAGGGCTTAGATAACAAAATTGGTGTATTTACCACTCGTCCCGATACGGTTTATGGCGTTACCTATGTGGTGCTAGCACCGGAACATCCGTTGACGGCCAAAGTTACTACCCCTGACCAAAAGGCTGCAGTTGAAGCCTTCATTGAAGAAGTCAGTAACCAAAGTGAACTGGAACGGACAGCAGAAGATAAGCCCAAGCGAGGGATTCCCACTGGTGGTAAAGCAATTAATCCCTTCACTGGGGACGAAATCCCGATCTTGATTGCTGACTATGTGCTGTATGAGTATGGTACTGGTGCCGTGATGGGAGTACCAGCTCATGATGCCAGAGACTTTAAGTTTGCCCAGGAAAAGCAATTACCCATCAAAGTGGTGATTGTCCCAACCTCAGATCATGTCGAAACAGTTAATGACACTCCTCTAGAAGCGGCTTACACGGAACCGGGCATTGTCGTGAATTCTGACCAATTCAATGGCATGGATTCCCTCAAGGCCAAGACCGGAATTATTGACTATGCTGAACAACAGGGCTGGGGCAAAGCCCGAGTGCAGTATCGCCTCCGAGATTGGTTAATCTCTCGCCAGCGTTACTGGGGTGCCCCTATCCCTGTAATTCATTGTCCTAACTGCGGCACAGTGCCAGTGCCAGACCAAGACCTGCCAGTAGAGTTACCAGAAGATGTGGACTTTAGCGGACGTGGTCTTTCTCCCTTGGCTCAATTAGACAGTTGGGTGAATGTACCTTGTCCCAATTGCGGTACACCAGCTAAACGGGAAACCGATACCATGGATACCTTTATCGATTCCTCCTGGTATTTCTTACGTTATCCCGATGCCCAGAATGACTCCGCTGTGTTTGATTCCAACAAAACCAATGATTGGATGGGAGTGGATCAGTATGTAGGGGGAATCGAACATGCTATTTTGCACTTGCTCTACTCGCGATTCTTTACTAAGGTATTGCGCGATCGCGGTTTACTCACCATTGATGAACCGTTCCAACGTCTTCTAACTCAGGGGATGGTGCAGAATACGGCTTACAAAAATACCAAAACCGGTAAATACTTCGCTGTTGTAGATATCGATCCCAATGACCCTAAAGATCCAGACACTGGGGAACCGTTGGCGGTATTCTATGAAAAAATGTCTAAGTCTAAATACAACGGTGTCGCACCAGAAGATGTACTAGCTAAATACGGTACCGATACCGCCAGGATGTTTATCTTGTTTAAAGCACCACCAGAAAAAGATTTGGAATGGGATGATGCTGATGTAGAAGGGCAATTCCGTTTCCTTAATCGTGTCTGGCGTTTAGTATCGGATTTCGCCGTTAATGGTAGCACTAAACCTAACACCTCTAATGGTGATTTAACTAAACCGGAAAAAGACTTACGACGAGCAATTCATACCGCAATTAAAGAGGTAACTGAGGATTTAGAAGGGGAGTATCAATTTAATACAGCGGTTTCTGAATTGATGAAGCTAAGTAATGGAATTACTGATGCTAAGTGTAAAGACTCCCCGGTCTATAAGGAAGGGATTGAAACCTTGATTACATTACTCGCTCCCTTTGCTCCCCATATTGCTGAAGAACTTTGGCATAGTCTGGGTCATAGCTCCTCAATACACAATCAACCGTGGCTTGAGTATGATCCTGATGCTTTAGTAGCCGATGAAATTACCTTGGTTATTCAAATCAAAGGCAAAACTCGCGGCACTATTCAAGTTCCAGCTAACTCCGATAAGGCAGCCTTAGAAACCTATGCTCGGGAATCTGAGGTAGCACAGCGATATCTAGAGGGTAAGGAGATTAAGAAGGTAATTGTGGTACCCGGTAAATTGGTAAACTTTGTAGTTGTTTGATTGGGAAAAAGCGAACGCGCAGGGGATAGGTAATGGAGCTATCAGCTATCAGCTATCAGCTATCAGCTATCAGCTATCAGCTTCCCTGCACTCATCGCTATATATAGCTACAAAACAATCAGGTTCATTTACCAAGAGCTATGTCTGAACAAAACGCACAAGTCTGTCCTATCTGTGGTTTGACACTCCCCGCCCGCTTATGGACGGGGATTCTTAGTTCCTCGACATGCCTTAAAATTAGCTATCCTGAAAGGCAATACTTAAGCCGAATACCCGTTTAAAAACCAAGTATTTAGTTTAATTTAACTAACCCCAGTGGGCTTATCTCCCTAAGCGTTGAGTTTCCTCAGTTCCCGTGTGCCCCACGGTACTTTTAGTTTTTAATGTTTGCTTTACTGGTTTTCGGTATCTGTTAGGATCCATACGTTTTTAATGAGGTTTTTCGCGCCTCAGGTGCTAACATCGCTTTACGTCGTGAAATTATGACAGTACCGACGAATCCTGTCTGTGTTAGGCCACCTTTCTATTCTAGCAGATTGTTTTAAAAGCCGTCCGTTGTTCGCGCAGCGTGGCCATAGGCCAAGTTACCGTAAGAATAGTGGAGCCTTATTTAATAAGTTTTTACCCTTTTTCTCATAGCCAGTCCCCCATAAAGGCTCCACTATTAATCAGGTTTCTATCCAGCGAAGGACGGGGCTTGAAACCCAAATTTTTGGTCAAAATCATACCGGGAGGGCAAATAGAGGATAAGGTCATCTTTAGCGTGGGACCAGTGGGGACGAGAGCTATCCTTCACCAGCGCGTTTGTCAGTATGTTAAGAAACCCGGCTGCATCAATAAGAATCCATAGCAATTATCAATGGGGTGATGTACTTTCCTCCTAAGCATTCAGCTATCAGCCATCAGCTATCAGCTTTTGGGCGTTGCTTAATAATGGAATGATTTTAAGAGTGAGGTGGAATGGGCATCTTGGTGGAACTGGCATCTTGCCAGTTTCATGCTTATTGTCGGGCGGGCAGGATGCCCACTCTACTCCTATTCAGTGGAATGGGCATCTTGCCTGTTACATTTTTCGGGCGGGCAGGATGCCCACTCTACTCCTATTCATTCGAAGATTCAGCAACCCACCATCTGTAGCCCATTAGCTGAATGCTGAATGCTGAATGCTGAATGCTGAATGCTAATAGCTGAATGCTAATTCACTTTCGCAGTCCCTAATTTACCTAGGAAGTTGCGCACCAGTAAGGTTAGCATTATCAAGGTTAGCGTTAGTCAAATCAGCGTTAATGAAATTAGCGTTACTGAGGTTAGCCCCACTCAAATCAGCACCATTGAGGTTGGCATTCAGAAAGGTGGTGTTACTGAGATCAGCACCCCTAAAGGAACTACCACTTAGGTCAGCACTGATGAAATTTGCCCACACTACGCTAGCACCACTGAAGTCGGCGCGACTCATGTTGGCCCCTGTGGCGTAGGCTGAATCTAAGTTGGCATTGCGGAAGGTTGCCCCTGTGCCATCAATAACTCTCATTGCTGCACTTTCGAGCATGGCATCAGAAAGGTTAGCCCCACTGAGATTGGCTCCCTGGAGGTTAGCATATCTCAGGTCTGCTTCCCTCAAATCAGCTCTGGCTAGGTCAGAATTTACCAGGTCACAGCTTCGACATTCCTTAGTTTGCAGGAGTTGTAGATAATGCTCGCGCACTTCAGCATTGATAGGAGCGATTAACCCTAAGGAGGCTAGCAGTACACTAATTCCTAAGATTCTGAATTTCATAATTTCTGGCCTTATCTTGTTTTGCCTGTATTATGGCAGCGAAGTTCAAGAAATACCTATTATTTCTACCCTGATTACTAATTACTTAAGCATTCAGCCGTCAGCCGTCAGCTGTCAGCCTTCAGCTAAAAGCTCACGCTATGGAACCGTCAGCTGATGTAACAGATATTAAACCAATGCTTACTTGCTTGATTCAAAAGCACCATCTGTAGCCCATAAGCTGATAGCTGATAGCTGATAGCTGATAGCTGATAGCTGATAGCTGATAGCTGATAGCTGATAGCTGATAGCTGATAGCTGATAGCTGATAGCTTACCTAATTACTACTGGGCGATCGCATTGACAAACTAACGCGCTTTAGTTTTTCATTTACTTCCATTACCCGCACCTTCACCACCTGTCCCACTTTGACTATCTGTTTGGGATCTTCTACAAACCGGTCAGCTAGTTGGGAGATATGCACTAACCCATCTTGATGCACGCCGATATCTACGAATGCTCCAAAGTTTACCACATTGGTGACAATTCCTTCTAATTCCATCCCAGGACTGAGGTCTTTGAGCTCATTTACTCCTTCTTTGAAGGTGGCGTACTTAAACTCAGCCCTGGGGTCTCGTCCTGGCTTTTCCAATTCCTGGATAATATCCTCTAGGGTTGGTAAGCCTATAGTATCTGTGACGTAACGGTTCAAATCTACTGATTTGAACCGCTCTGCTCCTTGGTTAATCTTGGCTAGAGGTAGCTGCAAATCCGATGCGATCGCTTTCACTACGGGATAACTCTCTGGATGCACAGCTGTGTTATCCAATGGGTTATCGCCGTTGCGAATCCTTAGGAATCCTGCTGACTGCTCAAAGGCTTTTGGCCCTAACTTTGGTACTTTAAGGATTTCCCGACGATTCCTGAATGCACCTTGCTGATTGCGATAGGTAACAATATTATTAGCAATGGTCGGGGTAATCCCAGAAACAAAGGTTAGCAGTTGAGCAGAAGCAGTGTTTAAATCTACTCCTACATAGTTTACACAACTTTCAACGGTGTCATCAAGTTTCTTTTTGAGTAATTTTTGATCAACATCGTGTTGGTACTGTCCCACACCAATGGATTTAGGGTCAATCTTGACCAACTCTGCTAAGGGGTCTTGTAAGCGTCTGCCAATACTAATCGCTCCCCTGACTGTGACATCTAAATCCGGAAACTCCTCTCGTGCTAGCTCACTGGCGGAATAAATCGATGCCCCAGATTCATTCACCATTACTTTAATTGGTTTGCGCTCCATGGTTTTGAGGACTTCCGAGATAAACTCATCTGTCTCACGAGAGGCTGTACCGTTACCAATGGCAATCAGCTCGATCTGGTAGGTTTCGATTAAATTCTTAATTGTTTTAGCAGCTTGTTCGCGCTTTTGGCTGCCTTGATGGGGAAACACTGCCTGGTATGTGATGTATTTAGCTGTCTCGTCCAGGATAGCCACTTTACAACCAGTGCGGAAGCCTGGGTCTATCGCTAAGGTTGGCTTCATTCCTGCTGGAGCAGATAACAACAGTTCTCGGAGATTGGCTTCAAAGGTTTTAATGGACTCTGCATCAGCATAGGTTTTGCGATCGGCCCGTACTTCTGTAGTTAGGGAGGTTTTCATCAGCCGATTAAACCCATCTTTGAGCATGGTCTGGTAAAACTCTCGCAGTAGGGTAACCTTGGTGTGGATTTCCTCAGACTCTAGGTAGGACATCACATAGTCTTCATCAAAAGAGAGTTCCAGCTTTATTACTCCCTCAGCCTCACCCCTGAGCAGGGCTAACATATTGTGTGGCGCTACAGATTTCACGGGGATTTGGAACTCCCGGTACATTTCAAACTTAGTGGTACCTTCGGGATAATCCTTTTTAATCCGAGACACGAATACTCCCGATTTCAGGAAATAATCCCGTAAATAAGCTCGTAAGTGGGCTTTCTCAGCCACAGCTTCCGCTAATATATCAGAGGCACCTTGCAAAACGTCCTCTACCGTATTGAGCTTATGGTCTGGGGAAATGTATTTAGCGGCTTCTTCAGATAAGGATACTGATTTCACTTCCGGAGTGTTCATCGACTCAATCCAGTCCGCTAAGGGTTCCAGTCCTTTCTCCCTGGCCATGGTTGCCCGAGTGCGTCG
Organism: Moorena sp. SIOASIH; assembly: GCF_010671925.1. Taxonomy (GTDB): domain Bacteria; phylum Cyanobacteriota; class Cyanobacteriia; order Cyanobacteriales; family Coleofasciculaceae; genus Moorena. The sequence goes on from NZ_JAAHIH010000003.1 coordinate 595,683, forward strand.
TTTGGGTTTATAGGGCAGGTAAAGGTCTTCCAATTCAGTCTTTTGCTGGCAAGCTTCGATCTTAGCCTTTAGTTCATCGGTGAGCTTACCAGCAGATGCGATCGCATTCAGAATTACTGACTTCCGTTGCTCAAGTTCCGTTAGATAAGTATGGCGCTCAGCTATAGTGCGTAGCTGAACTTCATCTAGAGAACCAGTCAGCTCTTTACGATAGCGAGCTATAAACGGAATAGTTGCCCCTTCAGCAAATAAAGACAGGGCATTCTCGATCTGAGTGGCACTTAACGAGAGTTCTTGGGCTAAGATTTGAGGAATAGTGGTCATGTTACCAGGAAAAGGGGAAATTTAAATAGCAAATTGAGAACGCTCTAACCATTAATAATTAACAATTAACGTTAGCTATCAGCTATCAGCTATCAGCTATCAGCTATCAGCTAATGTGGATCACAGGCTAGAAGCCTGTGCCACGTTACTTGAGGTGCTAGCAGGCACTTTAACTGCGCGGGGTCGGATGAGTAAAATGAGCAGGGATTTTAAAGCAGCCGTACCAGCCAGTAAGCTTATTTTCTACCTCCCGTTGATTAGCTGACTGCTGACGGCTGATAGCTGAATGCTTACCAATTAACAGTTCAATTCACAACTAACAATTATGGTTTCTAGCCTTGAAGTAATCAAACCTACCCTAAGTCCAGGTAGTCTCCGTCGAGTCCATCATATTGCTCTGAATGTGAAGGATATCCAAGCATCGCGCCACTTTTATGGTACAGTATTAGGTTTACATGAACTAACTGGGGAAGAAGTGCCCAGTACATTGCGATCGCTAGTCGCAGCGGGAAAAGTCACTAACTTCGTCACCCCAGATGGCATTGTTGTGGATTTGTTTTCCGAGCCAGAGCTATCACCACCCGATCCAGACCCCCATCGTGGCTTTACTCGGGTGAATCATCTCGCCTTTGATATCGATCCTCAGTTATTTGACGAAGCTGTAGAAGTCCTAAAACAAAATCAAATTCCGATCGATCATGGTCCAGTAACTCGTCCTACCGGCAGAGGTATCTATTTTTATGACCCCGATGGATTTATGGTTGAAATTCGTTGTGATCCCATGGAATGAGACGTAAGCAGTCAGCCGTCAGCCGTCAGCCGTCAGCCTTGGCAAAACGTTAATAGCTGATAACTGATAGCTGATAACTGATAATTGATAGCTGATAGCTGATAGCTGATAGCTGATAGCTTTAAAATTTCTAACGTAAAGACCGCTGCTTCTTTTCAAAATACTGTTGATGATAGTCATCAGCTAAATAATAGTCGGAAGCTGGCTTAATTTCGGTAACAATATCCTTATCAAATTTACCAGAAACTTGCAGCTTTTGTTTTGACCGTCTTGCCAGCACTTCTTGTTCCTGATTGTGGAAAAATATCACGGATCGATACTGTTCTCCTCGATCAGGACCTTGGCGGTTCAATGTAGTAGGGTCATGGATAGACCAAAATACTTCAAGTAATTGTTCATAGCTGACTTTTTCCGGGTCATACTCCACCTGTGCCACTTCCGCGTGACCCGTTATTCTTGATAGTACATCAAGATAACATGGGTTAGGAAAATGTCCGCCCATATAACCAACAGAAGTTGAAACTACTCCCTTCACTTTCCGAAATGCTGCTTCTACTCCCCAGAAACAACCACCACCAAATGTCGCTTTTTCCATCATTGTTACGTAGTTATTGATAAATCATTGGTCAGGTTTTACTAATTATATAATAGTTGTTAATTTTTGAGGCAGTAGGGAGTAGGGAGTAGGGAGTAGGGAGTAGGGAGTAGGGAGTAGGGAGTAGGGAGTAGGGAGTAGGGAGTAGGGAGTAGGGAGTAGGGAATCGGGAATCGGGAATCGGTAAAAAATAATGTGTATATTATTAGGATATAAAATGATAGCTCATAGCTGATATTTTTAACCCTAAACTATACCCCCTATCAGAAAATATATTATTTGTAACAAAATGTTTAAATATTAAAAATAGTCTTGACTTTTTTCGAGATATTAGTAATAATAAAAATGTCTGATATTTCGATAAGATTTCTGGACAAAAAGCCGCGCTTCTCGCATGCAGGCCAAAGCGCGGCTTTATCCCCAGGCACAAGCTATGTGTGAGGTAATTCCCATGATGCCAGACAAACGGTCAGTAGATCATCTGGTTTACTGTCAGCGAGCCCTAGACCGGCTTGCCCAAATTGCTGAGAGCCAATCTAGACGGGAAGATTCCTATCTTTCTGCCATGACTGAGCGAGAGGAAATCTTGATTAACCTATACAGCAACTGCCGACTTTCCATGACCCCCCAGGCGTTTTACCGGAAATGGCCAGTGAATCAAGCAGATATGGGTAAGATCTGCTGCCGCTCAAGTTACGCCGTCAACCGGTGGCTGGCCCAAGGTGCTCGCTATAGATCTCCCAGTTCCGATTCCTTACATCATCTTGCGTTAATGGATTTCCTTTTGGAGAATTTCGAGGCAATTCCCAAGGAGTTATTGAATCAACTTTGCTCGAAAGTTGTTCGGTAAAGGGGTGTTGTCTGTTAGAATTAAGAATTAAGAATTTAGAATTTAGAATTAAGAATGGTGAATGGTGAATTAAGAATGGTGAATGGTGAATTCTAAATTAGACCTCTTGCATAAGTCTCATAAACCGTGGGTGTTGACAAGGCAAAAGGGATAGATTTTGATTTCATATTTATTTTTGCAAGAGGTCTATTCTAAATTCTAAATTCTACATTCTAAATTCTAAATTCTACATTCTAAATTCTACATTCTAAATTCTACATTCTACATTCTACATTCTAAATTCTACATTCTACATTCTACATTCTACATTCTACGGCTCTCCCGGCTTTGCGGTGATAAGGCAAGCTTATATTACGTAATTCCGCCAGTTCCAGCCACGTTGATTGTCGATTTTGTGCCTTTTGATACGTTTTTAACCACAGATCAGGGAGAGCCTATCTTTTTAAAAATTGCTTGAGTTTCTATATTCACTCTCTGAATTAACTGATTTTGATTTTTGTAGTAGTTAATCTGCTTTAGAGGTGGCATAAAAAAGCTTTTTGTATTGTTGAAACTATGTTCAAGAAGCTGGGAGTAATTTCTTAGTCTCTGTTGATCGAGCTGATCTAGTTTATAAAAATTTTCCATGTTTTTATAACTTTCAATAATATTCTCTTTCTGCAGAATTATTTTTTTGTATTGTTCTGGAAAATGCTTTTTACATACAAATAAAAAGGCATCAAATATCTGTGAAACCATATTTTCAATTTTAGAATCAATCTGAGGTACATGTTCTTTTATGCCTAGATTAACATCACGGATTGGAATGCCCTTCCCCAGGACAAAAAAGTTGATTGCTGTTTCAATTCCATATGCTGTTGGAAATGTAATAGATTCAATAATATTTTTAGGGATGATGAATTCACCACTTAAAGGATATTTAGGACAAGCTTTACCAAAATCATCAATGCCACAGTTAAAAAGAGATCTATGTAAATTATGAAAGGCAAGTCTACTAGCTCTGCCACTAATAGTGTAACCATCTGAAGAAACGTCGCCAAGTATTTTATTGGGATATTTACATTTTTGATAGTGAGAAGTTACAAAGCAATCGTTATCTGCCGATAGAAAAGCTTTGAGAAGCTTAAATAAAAACAGAGCATTGTACTGTTTTATATCGCAGTCACTGAATGCAATATTATACGCTTTAGACAAAGCAATACCTTGATACATCCCAGACCCTTTACCATCCAAGGTCTGGTTTAAAGGTATACTACTTTCTAAACTGCTAAATAGCAAAGAATTAAATTCAGGTTTCCTACGAATCTGACTAATTCTGACATTTTTTTGGCGTTCTATAATACTTAAATCAAGACCCAGATCTAAAATAGCTTCTTTTATTGCTTTTGCCGCTAAGTATCCGCTATTAACAAATGTGTCATCATCAGGATGAGAAGCATCAACTAAAATCAACTCGGAAATAGGGCTAATATGAGCAATTTCAGAAAAAGAATATCTACTTGTGAGCTTTGAAATAGTATAAGAGCCATATAAATAGTATATAGCAGTCTTACAAACTCCAGCAATACGGTCTTCGTTCTTTACTGGTAATATCAAAGCAATAGAGTTTTTATTATTTTTTTGCTTCAGTTCAACAAGCTCTAAAATTAAGGATTCTAAATCACGATTTGAATCAGTATATTCGATGGTTTCCATAGCTTTTATTTCCTTTAAGCAACTGAATGGTATCATTAAATGCAGAAATATTGAATCTTGACATAAAACTTTACATTCAACTATCCCTCTTCTGTCAAACTGGGGTCAAACCCTGAGGGGGTGACATGAGCCCTGAAAAGTTTACTATATAAGGCTTTGAGACCAATGATTTTATTCAAGATTAAGAATTAAGAATTAAGAATTTAGAATTAAGAATTTAGAATTAAGAATTAAGAATTAAGAATTAAGAATTAAGAATTAAGAATTTAGAATTAAGAATTTAGAATTAAGAATTAAGAATTAAGAATTAAGAATTAAGAATTAAGAATTAAGAATTAAGAATTAAGAATTAAGAATTAAGAATGGTTAATTAAAAATTAGACCTCTTGCATCTCATCAACCTTGATGAAGACAAGGCAAAAGGTATAAATTTTGATTTAAGCACCTAAACAAAATTAATTTACTACTACCAATCTCTGTACCCCTTACATCGTAATGCTTTGAGTTTTGAAAAATGTGTAATTAATTTTGTGCACCTGCTTATATACATTGGGTGCATCTCATTTTTGCTGTTTGATTCGGTGGTGCGTTACGGGGCGGACTTTCCCAAAGCTGTCTACGAGCTGGAAAATGACGGCGAGCCGCCCCTAACGCACCCTACGTAATATTTTCAAATATGAGATGCACCCTATACATTCTAAATTCTACATTCTAAATTCTAAATTCTAAATTCTAAATTCTAAATTCTAAATTCTAAATTCTACATTCTACATTCTACATTCTACATTCTACATTCTACATTCTACATTCTACATTCTACATTCTACATTCTACATTCTACATTCTACATTCTACATTCTACATTCTACATTCTACATTCTACATTCTACATTCTACATTCTACATTCTACATTCTACATTCTACATTCTACATTCTACATTCTTAATTCTACATTCTTAATTCTTAATTCCCTAGCCTATTTGCGTCATTTCATTGAAACTGAATTCCTCAACCGCGCCATCAGTTGCAGCCATGTAATCCTTCAGGTGCTGGGCACCCATATGCTTCTGCCACAGCTCACGGGATTCCCAATTTTCAAAAAACATAAAGTGAGCTGGATTTTCATTGTTCTGATGCAAATCGTATTGCAAGCAGCCCTCTTCAGCACGAGTGATGTCGATCAACTTTTTAAGCTCAGTCTTTACCAGGTCAATTTTGTCATCTTTAGCTGTGATATGAGCAACAAGAGTCAATTTAGCCATGTTTTTGTTTCCTTCGTTTTAGTTATTTTCAGTCTTTAAAAATTGAAAATATGATGTAAGTATTCAGCTATCAGCTATCAGCTATCAGCTATCAGCTATCAGCTATCAGCTATCAGCTATCAGCTATCAGCTATCAGCTATCAGCTATCAGCTATCAGCTATCAGCTATCAGCTATCAGCGGTCAGCGATTAGCGCTAGGCGCACGCTACTTGAGGTGCTACAGATGGTGCTTTTGAATAAAACAGGTAAGCATTGGAATAATGCTGAGTTACCTTAGCTGACGGCTGACGGCTGACGGCTGACGGCTGACGGCTGAATGCTTACAATCTGATCGCGATAACTTGCCACCGTTGGCTATGCTCTCTTAATTAAAACCGTCGAGTACATTTTTGCCAATGGCACGACCGCTCTCTTGCTGCGAATGAGCAGTCTTGAGGGTTTCCACACTGATTTTCCCGAGATTGTTGGTCACGGTGGAAATTAGTGTGCCATCGTCAATGAGCTCCGACACCCGATTCAGCAATTCATGCTGTTTTTCGATGTCCTCCGTTTGAAACATCGAGCGAGTAAACATGAATTCCCAGCTGAAGCTTAGGGCTTTGGGTTTGATCAATTTCATGTCTAGGGATTGAGGGTCATCAATTAGTGCGATATGACCGCGAGGCTTGATCAGCTCGATGATGCCAGGAAAATGTCCGTCTGATCCTGAAAGGGAAGCAACGTAGCGGGGCTCTAGTCCCAATTCCTTGACTTGATCAACAAGGGACTGGCGGTGATTGATCACATGGTCGGCACCCATCTTTTGAACCCACTCGATGGTTTCCGGACGAGATGCAGTTGCGATCGCAGTCAACCCGGTGAGTTTCTTGGCAAGTTGAATCAGGATTGACCCAACACCTCCTGCGCCACCGATAATCAGTATACTCTCGCCCTTGCCTTCTCCTTCTTTGACCCCGAGGCAGTCGAACAGGATTTCCCAGGCAGTAATAGAGGTCAGTGGAAAACCAGCTGCTTCCGCAAAGCCCAGGGATTTGGGCTTTTTCCCGACAATCCGCTCATCAACGGCATGGAGCTCGGAGTTGGTGCCCGGTCGAGTGATATCACCCGCATAATAGACTTCATCACCAACTTTAAATTTGCTGACATCGCTGCCAACTTCTCGAACAACACCTGCGGCATCATAGCCAATGACCTTGGTGCCCTTTTCCGGTGCCATCTTGGCGCGCACTTTCACGTCCACAGGATTGACCGAAATTCCCCGAACCTCTACCAACAGGTCATGTGGCCCTAATTCCGGCGTTTCGGTTTCAAATTCGATCAGCGCGTCTGGTGCAGTGATTGGTCCAGCCTGATTATATCCTATGGCTTTCATATCTTGGTTTTCCTTTTTTGATCAATGCCGCCGATTCGATTGTATAGTGGTTTTTGGTTTAAAATTGCTGCACTGCCCACCCTACATCAACTTATGGGGAAAACCATGATATGTACATTTTTGTTAGGTGATTCAGGATTTACTCCTCCAGCACCTGAAGTGAAGCAGGGATCACAGTTGCTGGAGTTTTGCGATTGGCCTTTGGGCCACGCTACGCGAACGCATCCTTCTCCTCTACCAGATGTTCGTGATGGGAGCTGCTATAACAACTGAAACTATCAACAAGATTGGTGTGTCCAGTAACCGATATACCGAATCAAAAACTGCTGTATAAACCATATAATTATTACAGACTCCTAGCTTTTATACTGAAACCATTGATAATCCAGGAGATACCGTGTCACAAGCCCCTAAGAAATATGACTTTAGACAAGCCCAATTTGCTGGTGGATTTATAGATGCTGCTGATAGCTTTCATGCACATCAGATCGGTGGCAATATCAATATTAATAATTATGCTCCAGAGCAAAGACAAAACCTAGCGGATGCAGCAGCAGAAATTCAGGAGCTTTTGCAGCAACTACAGCAAATTTATCCCAAGGCAACGAAAATTGAAAAACAGAGTGCTTTAGCTGTAACGCTTCAACAAGCAATTAAGCAAAACCCAACATTCAAGACAAGGCTACGTAATGCCCTAAAAGAAGGGGGAATCGAAGCCCTGAAGGTGTTGTTTGCCCCGATTGGTATTCCCATTGAAATGGTTAAAGGTTGGATTGAGGCGGAAGCTGAGTAACGAGCAGTATCGGTAGATACCCATGTCTGAAGACCCAAAAACAGTTTCTAACAATAACCTAAATAAATCTCAGTTTGGGGGTGGGTTTGTTGATGCTGATACAGTCCATGCTCATCAAATTGGTGGTGACATCCATAATCATTATAATTATGTTCCGAATCAGTCACCAACCCTAACTCGCCAAGAATACCGTAACCGTCAGGCATTACTCGCTAAAGTCAAGAACTATTGGGTCAAAGGCGTTCTGGAAAAATCCCTCTATCACCAGGTAATGATTGAATTGGGGTTAGAAGAGAGACCCGATGCCATTACTAATCCTTTGAGCGAAATTATCGAAATCGGTGACAACTCACCTCAACCCCTTCCTGAAGGAACTAAACTAATTGATATTTTTGACCAAATTGGGACAGGAAGAACCCTAATAATTTTAGGAGAACCAGGGTCAGGAAAAACTACAACACTACTTGAACTTGCCCGGAATTTAATCGCTCGTGCTGAACAAGACAGCAATCAGCTAATTCCTGTAGTATTTAACCTCTCCTCTTGGGCAAAGAAACGGCAGACGATAACCGATTGGTTAGTAGAGGAACTGAACACTATATATAAAGTTCCCAATAAAATTGGACAAGCTTGGGTAAAGAACCAGCAACTACTACTATTACTTGATGGTTTGGATGAAGTTAAGGCAGACTATCGAGACGACTGTATTGTTGCTTTGAACCAATTTCAGCAGGAGCATGGTGCCGAGTTGGTAGTGTGTAGTCGGATTAAAGACTATGAAGCCCTATCCAACGGTCTGAATTTTCAGAAAGCAGTTTATCTAAGATTGCTGACTTTAGAACAAATTTGTCATTACTTGAATCGTGTCGGAGCTGATTTAACAGGCTTGAGGACATTAATTGCAGAGGATACAGTATTACAAGATTTAGCCCAGTCACCCTTGATGCTCAATATTATGACTCTAGCTTATCAGGGAGTAGCAGTTGAGGATTTACCTAAAACTGAGGTGGTGGAGGAACGGCGCTGGCAGCTATTTGATGCATATATTGAGAAGATGTTTAGGCGTCGGAAGACTAATCAGCAATACAAGGAAGCGCAAGTAAAGCACTGGCTAATTTGGATGGCGCAGAGGATGCTTGAAGAATCACAAACAGTATTTTTCATTGAAAAAATGCAGCCTACTTGGTTGTCGAGTAAGTGCCAAAAATGTATATACAGTTTGGGTGTTACCTTGAATGTCGGGCTTCTTTCTGGACTAAGCGTAGGCATACTATTTTCAGCTCAAAGCTTTATAATCGGGTTAATTAATGGATCGATTGTCGGGCTGGTGGTTGGACTTATGACTGGGCTGGAGAGAACAATAAAAACTGTCGAAACTATCGCTTGGTCTTGGAATGATGTATTGCGTAATTTTTTGAATGCGCCGTTATTTGGACTGAGTGTTGGGATAATTGGTGGACCAGAACTAGAAACAAAAACAAGCCCGAATCAAGGAATTTGGAAGTCAGCCGTCAATGCTTGTAAAGGTTGGTTATTTTTTTCTGTGCCGTTTGCTTTATTGACTTTTGGTGTAAGCCTGGTAATTACAATCTTGGAGGGTTTTACTCCGGAAACACTAATTCTTCTTTTGTTTATTCCGATAATTGCTTTGTTGAGTTTCGGAATGACTATTGGACTATATGTTTGGTTGCGAATCGGTGGTATAACCTGCATCCAACACTTCAGCCTCCGCCTTTCCCTCTACTTCGACAATTGCATCCCTTGGAACTATGCCCGTTTCCTGGACTACGCCGCTGATCGCATCTTCCTACAAAAAGTAGGAGGGGGCTACATCTTTATTCATCGGATGCTGATGGAACACTTTGCGGAGATGAAGCCTGAGAATTAAGAATTAAGAATTAAGAATTAAGAATTGAGAATTGAGAATAAAGTAAGGGAAAGCGATCGCGTGTTATCGAATTTCAGTACTCAGGGTTCAGTTAATGGGATCAAGGTTTAACCAGGGGAATAAATTTAAGTTCTATACCATAACCAGCACTAGCTGCTAATTTGGCAAGGGTTTGCAATTTTGGAACTTGTTTTCCCGATTCAATTCTTGCTAATTGAGATTGCTTCATACCTAAGCGCTGAGCAAATTCTCTTTGAGTTAGACCAGTAGCAGCTCTGAGGGCAATAACCTGGCTAGCAATATTAAACTCAAATTCTAGAGCTTCATACTCGGCTTTAACTTCTGGATTTGCTAGAACTTGAGAGCGAACATCATCCCACTTAATTGTCTTTGCACTCATTTTTTATTCTTCCTATTTTGGATGTCAAAGTCCCCCAAAATTGGGGGATTTAGGGGGCGTTGCGTCAGTAAATTTCCCCAGAATTGGGGGATTTAGGGGGCGTTGCGTCAGTAAAGTCCCCCAGAATTGGGGGATTTAGGGGGCGTTGCGTCAGTCCCCCAGATTAATCCTTTGGTGGGCAGTGCCTAAAACCAGCGTACCCAAGCACATCAATCTTACTGCTGCACTGCCCACCCTACTACTTTCTGTGATTAATGGTTTGGTGGGCAGTGCCTAAAAAAGCGATGTTCCTTTGGAACCGCTTCGCGAACGCAAACGCATCAATCTTACTGCTGCACTGCCCACCCTACTTTCTGTGATTCATCCTTTGGTGGGCAGTGCTTAAAACAAGTGTACCCAAGCACATCAATCTCACTGCTGCACTGCCCACCCTACTTTCTGCTGAATGTTCTGAAAATCCCCAAAAGGGTTTTGTATACTATGATTGGTAGCACTATATAGCAGTACGCATTAAGGTTAAGACATTGATACAAAGTGAAAAGCTCTTGTAGTTAACTTTTAGGTGCGACCCGTGGCGAATTTAATTCGCCAACGGAAAGCGCACCTTTGCCTTTAGCATGCATGCCTCTTGCCTTTTGCCTTGTGCTATACCTAGTGATCTACCTCCTTTAACAGGTGGTGAGGTTTTCCCGGAGCAATGGAACTTGGATGAACTTGGGTCTTGGACAAACAATCGGTGGACGCTATAAAATTATTCGTCAACTGGGACAAGGTGGATTTGGTCAGACTTTCGTAGCTGAAGACCAACACTTGCCTGGTGAGAATCAGTGTGTGGTTAAGCAGCTCAAGCCAGTAGCCACGGATCCTTTGACATTGCAGACGGCTAGGCGACTGTTTGACACGGAAGCCCAAATCCTACACCAGTTGGGAAGTCATGAGCAAATTCCCCAGCTTTTTGCGTATTTTGAAGAAAATCAAGACTTCTATCTGGTTCAGGAATTGATTGAAGGGGAAGACCTCAGCCACGAACTTGTACCGGGACAACAGCTGAATGAAAATCAGATTATTTCCCTGTTGCAGGAAATCCTGGAAGTTTTAGAATTTGTTCATCAACGGCGTATTATTCACCGAGATATTAATCCTCAAAACATCCTTAGGCGTAAATCAGATGGCAAATTAGTACTGATTGACTTCGGTGCGGTTAAACAAGTCAGTACCCAAATCCTGGAAGGGGGCAATACTGGCTTTACCGTTGCTATTGGTACTCCTGGCTATCGACCTAGTGAACAAGCCAATGGTTACCCGAAATTAAGCAGTGATATCTATGCTGTCGGGATGATCGGGATTGTTGGTTTAACCGGTTTACGCCCTCACCAATTGCCCCTTGACTCTGATACAGGGGAAATTAGCTGGCATAACCAGATATCAGTAAGTGCTGAATTAGCCGATAGTTTAGATAAAATGGTGCGCTATGATTTCCGAGAGCGTTACCAATCAGCAACCTTAGCGTTACAAGCACTGAATACTATAACTGCTAATAAAGCTAATGATAATAACATAAATACTAACACTACTAAAACTGGCGCTACCTTAGTGTTGGGAATTGCTTCATCTATACAACCCCTGCTCCCTAAACCGGAACGATTCAGACTAAAACCGTACCAAGTGTTACTGTACACCGGGGTGATTGGATTGGGGTTTGCAGCAACCGTTTTTATGGTGAATACATTCAGGGGAGCTAATGCGACGGATTGGTATAACCGGGGCGAAACGTTTTTAGAATTGAAGCGCTATGAACAGGCCCTGAACGCTTATAATCGAGCTGTGGAAATCCGAGGGGAATATGCTCCAGCTTGGCAAGGTCAGGGCAAGACCTTGTTTGCCCTCAAGTACTATGAAGAAGCTCTAAATGCTTACGACCAAGCCATTCAAATTAAGCCGGATTATAGTGCAGCTTGGAAGGGTAGGGGTAAAACCTTGGAGCAGTTGGAGCGTTATGACGCAGCAATTAAGGCGTTTAATAGCGCCCTGGAACTCCAGCCCAATGACCTGGATGCTTGGATCAGTCTTGGTAATGTTCAGGTTAAGTCCAAGAATTATTATGATGCGATCGCATCCTTTGACCAAGCCCTGAAACTCCAACCCGATTCTTACCAAGCTTGGTATCGACGGGGCTGGGCATTACATAATTTGCGCCGATATAAAGCAGCGGTAGAATCCTACGACCGAGCCTTAGACTACAAACCTAATTCCGCTGAAGCCTGGTATCAGCGGGGTAATGACTTGAGCAATTTGCGAAAGTATAAAGATGCAGCCGAGTCTTATCAGCAAGCCGTTCAATTCCAGCCCAACTTCTACCAAGCTTGGTATAGCTGGGGCAATACCTTAAATAAATTACGGAAATACCAAGAAGCCTTAGGGTCCTTTGAGCAAGCCGTTAAACTCCAGCCTAATTCCTATGAAGCCTGGTACAGTCGCGGTTGGACACTCCATCAAGTCCAGCGATATGAAGATGCCCTGGAAGCTTACTACAAAGCCATTAAACTAAAATCCAGTCCTTACCAAGCTTGGTACAGTCGAGGCAATACGTTCTATAAATTGGAACGATATAAAGAGGCCATCACATCTTACAAACAAGCAGTTAACTATAAACCTGACTACAGCCAAGCCTGGTATAGCCTAGGCAATGCTTTAGTGAAACGCAACAAGTATAAAAAAGCGATCGCTGCTTATGATAAAGCAGTGCGCTACCAGCCAAACTACCGAGACGCTATCAAAGCACGGCAGCGGGCAAATCGGGAATTGGAAGCAGAGAATAGGGAACAGGGAATAGGGAATAGGGAACAGGGAACAGGGAATAGGGAATAGTTAAGGCAAGAGGCAATAGGCATGCTAGCAATAGTTAAGGCAAGAGGCAAGAGGCATGCTAGCAATAGGCATGCTAGCAACAGTGAGTGCAAGTAGGGTGGGCAGTGCTTCACAGAGATTTATTTGCTGACCATAGAATTGCTAGGCACTGCCCACCAGACGATTAATCTTAAGGTAAGCATCAGCTGATAGGGAGTTTTAGTAGGGTGGGCAGTGCTTGACAGAGATTCATTTGCTTGGCCATAGTCTTGCTAGGCACTGCCCACCAGACAATGAGTCCAAGTAGGGTGGGCAGTGGTGTAGGGTGCGTTAGGGACGGGCTTCCCTTGATTTTCCCACTCTTGACATCCGTTGAGAGAGCCCGGCCCGTAACGCACCACTGATCGCTTAATGCTTAGATCTTAAGTAGCTTCGGTAGAGCCAATATTATCTAATTCTTCATCTGATTTAGCCAGATAAATCCCAGATAATACGATTATAAACGTCAAGCCATTTAACCAACTCAATTCCTCAGCAAAAATTAGCCAGGCTAAGAATGCCGCAATGATGGGTTCCAGCAATAGGATTAGAGACACAAAGCTAGATGAAAATTGTTTCAAGCTATAGACTAATGCACTGGCTCCAATTAGGGAGCAAAAAAGCCCTAGGGAAATAACAGCAAACCATCCTGAAAAAGAAGCAGGCAATAATCTATCTTCAAATAGCAATGTACATGGTAACAACAATAGGCTACTCAAGCTATAAAACCATAGTAAAAGTGTGTTTGCTTCAAATTTAACTAGGAGATGTTCTGTTACCAAAAGTGTAGCCGCGTAGAAAAAGGCAGACAGTAATGCAACGCTGTCCCCTATCAATGTATCTTGAGCGAGATTAAAATCATGAAAACCAATTATGAAAGTTCCTCCTAAGGCCAGGATCATGCCGATTAGGAAGCGAGGATTAAAGGATTGGTTTAAAAGTAACCATCCGCCAACAGCTGCAAAGATAGGAGTAGTATTGTGGAGCAGATTAGAATTAGCAACACTTGTTTTTTTGACACTCCCCGTCCGCTGAAGAACGGGGATTCTTACTTCAACGAGCTGACTTGCTCAACCAGACCGGAATCAGGAAGAGTAGAGGCCAATTCTCCATAAGCGTTCGGATCTATGATCCAGGTTCCTGTGTGCCCCACAGTACCCAAGGCTCTTTTTAGAATATTGATCGCAGCATTATGGTCTCGGTCTAATTCACAACCACACTCACAGACGTGGGTTCTGGTTGATAAAGACTTCTTAACGACCTCGCCACAGTCTGAACAATTTTGGCTGGTATAGGCAGGATTGACTGCTACTGTCTGCCTATTAAACTTTTGGCCAAAATGCTCTAACCATTTTCTAAATTGATACCAACCCGCGTCATTAGTAGATTTGGCAAGACAATGATTTTTCACCAGATTTTTAATCCTCAAGTCTTCGTAAGCAACCACATCGTTAGAGTGGATTACGCAACGTGCCAGTCTCTTGGCATGTTCTTCACGCTGCCTACTTATTTTGAGGTGTGTCTTACCTAATCTATTTCTGGCTTTTTTACGATTGGATGAGCCTTTCTTTTTGCGAGAAACTCTACGCTGATAAAACTTTAAGCGCTTTTCTCCTTTTCGATAAAACCTAGGGTTTGGCTCTGTGTCTCCTTTTGAGTCTGTATAGAACTCTTTTAGTCCTACATCCAACCCAATGTTGGTATGACTTGGTTCTAAAGACTCTTTTACATCAACCTTTACACAGAACTGAACATAATAACCATCTGCGCGGCGAACTAACCTAACTCGCTTGATTAGTTTTTGGTCGTAGCGCCACAAGTCCCAAGTCCCCTTGAGTTTGAGTTTGCCTATTCCTTTTTTGTCAATAAAGGAGATTGACTTTGTATCAGGGGAAAGCTTCCAGCCAGATGTTTTATATTCAACTGATCTGGAAAACTTTTTGAACTTTGGATAGCCTTTCTTCCCAGGGACTTGTTTTTTACAGTTGCTATAGAACCTAGAAATTGAATTATAAGCCCGTTCCACAGAAGCCTGACATGCATGAGAGTTCAAATCTTTGACAAAAGGAAACTCAGATCTGAGCCACGTATTATGGCGATAAAGGTCTTTTTGTCCTACGCCTTTATTGTCCATCCAATATCGAAGACACTTATTGCGTACAAATTGACCCGTCCTGATCGCATCGTCGATGGCGGCATATTGAGTTTTATTCCCTTTGACTTTGAACTCTAAGACGATCATTTGACGTGGAACAACTCTACGTAAACTATAGCTCAAAAAAATAAAACTGTCAAGAAAGCCGTCCTAGAAGGACGCAGGGCTGTTTCAAAGTCGGACTCAAATTCATGGGTGAGGGCTTGAAAGCCCCTTAAGGTCACGCAAATCGCCGTTTTTTTATACTATTGGGTTTAATTTTAGAAAAACAGGTGCGAAACTTTTGCCAGTCGAGAGGTTCAGGAAACCAAAAAATTGAGAATGAAACAGCCCTGCCTAGAAGGACGGGGCTTGAAACCCAAATTTTTTTGTCAGAGACCAAGCCCAAGTCACTAGACAAGCTGACTCCAAGCTAGCAAGAAGAAATAAGTAGAAAAAATCCTGGCAAGTATAAGCCTTTTTAGCAGTAGTAGATAAGCGTCCGCTCTGCTTATCCCAAAGTATTTTTACACCATTGCCAAGGCCCAACGCTAGGCTGGCAATCCACAAACGATTAAATATGGTTCCATAAGGGCCTAACTCGTTTTCAGTTATGCGAATCAGGATTGGTGCAAACGAGAGGGCAATAATAGCAACTACTAACGAAGTCGCTCCCCAGATTGAAGATTTTTTAGTGGACACGATGATCTTCCTTAATAGTCATTATATAGCGGTTTTCAATTGGGTGAGGTACAAATTTCTGGGTTTTAGGGAGCAGGGAGCAGGGAGCAGGGAATAGGGAATAGGGAATAGGGA
Organism: Moorena sp. SIOASIH; assembly: GCF_010671925.1. Lineage (GTDB taxonomy): Bacteria > Cyanobacteriota > Cyanobacteriia > Cyanobacteriales > Coleofasciculaceae > Moorena. The sequence continues at coordinate 611,490 of NZ_JAAHIH010000003.1, forward strand.
ATAGAGAATAGGGAAAAAATTCTGTGTACCTCATAATTATGAGAACCGCTATAAACAGGGTTAAGTGTATCAGTATATCCCATGGCGAAGAGCGATCGTTTATCTCCTTTTCTCTTTGACAGTGTCAACCAATGTCAAGCCTAATTTCCTCTGAATAAATAAAAATCTAGCAATAGTTCAAGTTCAAGTAGGGTGGGCAGTGCATCAGAAAGATTCATTTGCTAACCATAGGATTGCTAGGCACTGCCCACCCTACGATGAATCACTATTGCCTTTTGCCTTTTGCCTCTTGCCTCTTGCCTATTACCGTTACAGAAACCGAAACACAAACAACCAGCCTTCTGTTGTCGATTAGCTTAGGAATAAGCAATACAGAGGGCAAATCAAATGAACAAATTACTTAGACTATTCCTCCTTTCCGGAATGGTCGCTATCTTGGCACAGCTCACAACAGCTTGCCACAATCAGCCATCAGCCCAATTAGAAGAAAGCTCTAATCTACCTGTAGCGAAAGACGTAGAACGTGACCAAAGACAGCGCCAATCACCAGCTATGGAATCAGCCCCGGTCGGGAGGTCGGCGGATAGCGTTAATCAGAATTTCAATAACAAAGTTTTGAGACCCCGAGCCTCAATGCCACTCTCCCATAGCCCAAATGTATCCTTTAAACCTAAATCAGTTCCTAGTCGCTCAATTCCAGAGCAAGCTATTCCAGAAGTCAGCAACAGAGAAAACTATAGTCCCATTGATGAGAACGCCTTTAAGAGAGTAAAGCATAATCCCCTGTCTACTTTTGCTATTGATGTTGATACCGCCTCCTACAGCAATCTTCGTCGTTTCCTTAATAATGGTCAACTCCCCCCTACTGATGCCATCCGTATCGAAGAATTAATTAACTACTTTAACTACGACTATCCCGAACCAGAAAGCGATCGCCCTTTCTCCATTACCACAGAAATTTCCCAAGCTCCTTGGAATCCCACTCACCAATTAGTTCACATTGGTATCCAGGGGGAAAAGATGGCCATTGAAGATTTGCCTCCCAGCAATCTTGTCTTTTTGCTGGATGTCTCCGGTTCCATGAATTATCCCAATAAGCTTCCCCTGCTCAAAGATGCCTTTCGGATGCTGGTCAATGAATTGAGAGAAGAAGACCAGGTCAGTATTGTCGTCTATGCTGGAGCTGCTGGGGTGGTTTTACCCCCTACTCCAGGCAACGAGAAAGATAAAATCTTAACAGCGATTGAGAATCTCAATGCCGGGGGGTCTACTGCTGGGGGAGCAGGAATTAAATTAGCTTATAAACTTGCCCAAGATAATTTTATTAAATCAGGAAATAACCGAGTTATTCTCGCAACCGACGGAGACTTTAATGTCGGAGTATCCAGTGATACCGAATTAGTTAAACTAATTGAACAGAAGCGAAAAAAAGGAGTTTTTCTGACCGTATTAGGATTTGGTACCGGTAATTTACAAGACTCCAAGATGGAGAAAATTGCTAATAAAGGAAATGGCAATTATGCTTATATTGATAACGAGTTAGAAGCGAAGAAAGTCCTGGTTAACGAAATCGGAGCAACTCTACTCACGATTGCCAAAGATGTCAAGATTCAAGTAGAGTTTAATCCTGCAAAAGTCCAAGGGTATCGTTTGATTGGTTATGAAAATCGGCGGCTCAAGGATGAAGAGTTTAATGATGATACTAAAGATGCCGGAGAATTAGGAGCTGGACATACGGTCACGGCACTGTATGAAATTATTCCTGTGGGAGCGAAAACTAAGGTCAAATTACCGGATATTGACCCTCTCAAATATCAATCCAATGCTGCTTCAACCACTAATTCCAAAGAATTAATGCAGGTCAAGTTACGTTACAAAGAGCCTGACGGTAACACCTCTCAACTCCTGACCTATCCCTTGGTTGACAAAGCTGTAAAGCTAGACGATGCTTCCGATAACTTTAAGTTTTCCGCTGCCGTTGCCAGTTTTGGTATGGTGTTAAGAGATTCTCCTTACAAAGGTAAAGCTAGTTTTGACCAAGCATTACAATTAGCAAAGGAATCCGAAGGGGTAGATTTAGAGGGGTATCGAGCTGAGTTGATTGATTTGGTTGAGAGTGCGGAGGAAATAGGAGATAGGGAATAGGAAATCGGGAATCGGGAATCGGGAATCGGGAATCGGGAATCGGGAAGATGAAAGTCCATCAGTCGTTTGACGGTATTTAGTATCAAGAGATACACTTTACACTATTTTGATGGAAGAGCCAAATAATTCCTCTAGATTTTTCCACACAACATTCGAGTCTTCGTCTCCCTCCACCAGGACGTCGAGAGGAAGCTCCTTGGGATAAGGTGGCATGTGAGCAAAAATTGGGTTGTTTGTTGTGGATCTTGGAGTCCTCTCTCGGAAGATCCTCAAGGACGCCAAACCCCCGACCACGTTGGTCAGGGTATCTTCATCCTGTCCTTGGATGGGCTTAGTCATTGTTGGTGAACTACCGAATGCCGGTTTTTGCTTAGGCATTTCGGTAATGTGTTCTAGATTGTTGATTTGTATGCCCATTAATGAATACAGTCTCCTGTTACGAGTTTTCTTTAACGTCTTTTTGACAACAGACTGCATTAATTGTAGGCAACTCAAACTCCTAAGTGGAGTAGGTTTTACATTTGTTTACCTGAATAAAAATCACCGTCAGTGAGTTTGAAGCCACTGAGCACAAGCAACACTCTGAGCAGACAGCTTGGGATTGGTGATCAGACCAACAGGTCCTGCATCCAACACTATCACTCCCCTCACCAAGTTACACCTTTCATCTCAATCGGGAATAACTCACGCTCAGACAGTCGATCCTGATCCAATGCATGGATCAAGTACTGACCTGTTTGTTGCTGCTCTTCAATATCCTCATCATCAATCCACGACTGAAGCAGATTTACCGCTTCAGCTTGCTTTTGCCTTACCAGAATAGAGTTTGCCAAAAGTTGTAATGCCATAGCTTCGAGGGAAATCCCTTGCTGCTTGGCTTCCTGTAAGAGATATTGCTCCAATTCTGGTGGTAAGTTAAGGGTTAGGGTCATCAGTCAAATAATGAATGAGAAGATTTAATTTGTTAATTAATTGGGCTTGATAACAATAAGATGTTTTGTGATTAAACAATTCATCTTATTGTTATCAGTCTTGAATAACGAATCGCACTGGTTGTTATCTCGGCTCAATCCCTACGAAAAATCCGATAAACTAATCACATCAGCTTGACACTCCCCGGTCTAAACACGCGGGGATTCTTCTTTCATCCAGCTAACTTACCAGTTAGGTTTTCACCCAACTGACAGAGGTTAATCTGTCCAGAAGCGTTAATTTGGGCGTGCCCCGCCCTATTTAAAATATTAATTGCCGCATTTTCATCCCGGTCTAAAACACAACCACAACTACAAACATGAGTTCTAATTGATAGTGATTTTTTAACTATTTTCCCACAGCTAGAACAATTTTGACTAGTAAAATGTGGTTTAACTGCAATAACTTTACGACCAAATACTTTCCCAAAGTATTCTAACCAAGATCTAAACATTGACCAACTAGCATCAGATATTGATTTAGCTAATTTATGGTTTTTAATCATATTTTTCACCTGTAGGTCTTCAACGGCTACCAAATCGTTAGATTGACATAGCGCCCTTGCAGTTTTAACTACAAAGTCTTTACGCTGCCTTGATACCTTGAGATGCTGTTTAGCTAATTTTTTCTGAAACTTTTTCCTATTCTTAGAACCTTTTTTACATTTAGATAATTTCCGTTGTAGTCTTTTTAATTTATTTTCGGATTTTCTTAAATATTTAGGATTATGGCAGGTACCACCATTACTGTCAGTGTAGAATTCTTTAATTCCAACATCTAAGCCAATAGCTTTGCCAGTTGAGTTAGTATTTTCTAGCCTTTCTTGATCAATACAAAATTGAGCATAGTAACCATCGACTCTTTTAACTACTCGAACTCTTTTAATTGATTTTAAAGGATAAAAATGTAAATCCCTTGAACCAACTAATTTAAAAGTACCAGCTTTAAACCCATCAGTAAATTTTATAGTTTTCCTATCTATAGATACTTGATAGCCAGTGGTTTTGTATTCAACTGAACGAGAATTTTTTTTAAATTTCGGAAAACCTTTTTTCCCAGGGATTTGTTTTTTACAATTGTCATAAAACCTAGAAATAGATGACCAAGTTCTTTCAGCGTGAGCTTGTCGAGCCATGCTGTTCAATTTTTTAACCCAAGGAAAATTGTTATTATCAGCTAATACTTTGCAATATTTGTTAAGGGCAAAACGGTTGATTTTGTCCTCTGGCTTAGCATCCATCCATAAACGCAAACATGAATTTTGAATGAATTGACCAGTCCGAATAGCTTCATCAAGTAAATTATATTGATATTGTTTACCTTTGAGCTTAAATTCATAAACTAGCATTGGCTCGACCTATCTGTTAATATATATCTAGTATAGACGCTTATTATAGAAATGACAACCAAAAAACAAAAAAGAATTAGGGGGATACCCGTACATTATGAAGAAGTAAAAAAAAGACATACCATTTTTTGAACTCCTAGTACTTGGTAAAAAGCTCAAGAGTTATCCAAAAACAGAAAAATCATTGTATCGGTATTCATTGAATAATTGATTATAAATCACGGCGCTTAAAAGCGCTTCCTTGCCTTTATCCGCCCTTTAAAAATGGGCGGTTTTCGGCTGCGTCAATAATAATTTTTCGGGATTACAGTTTCACCAGGAAGGGGTTTAATACTCTCATGGATTTCAACTCCTTCAGTACCTCGGATAAAAAAGCCTGCATTAGAATCAGCTTCAAAAAAGTGCTGTATGTGAAACGTTGGCAACTTGTTTGACCGAAAATGCTCTAGTAAATGTTGAGCATTTTTACTAGCTAAATTCATTCCCACTAGTTCCAGAGAACCACCAGGAAAGTAGTCATTCTGAATATCTACTAGTATCAGTGCTGTCTTCATTGCTCTTCTCAGCCCCTATTTTTACTTAACCCATTTACATTATAACCCACATTCCGCCGGTAGTACCATAAAACGAAGTACTACAACCCTCGAACAGAATTTATAAGTTATTTTTGGTATGGAAATTTGTATCGTCCTGTATGCAGGAATCAATCTAATTACCTGATGGGTTTCTACAGATATTGGCTTGGCAATTTTGTCAATTTTTTCTATTCCTGATTGCCTAAACCCTGAATTTTGAATTTTATTGGAATTCCCTACACCCTGTATTCCATAGCTGACAATTTGGGAACTCTAGCTTTAGGACTGTATAAAGCCGTATAGCAGTTCTCAATTAGGTGAAGTACTTTCGTCTTGGGTTTTAGGCAGCTTCCGAGCTGGGAGTAGGGAAAGACAGGGAAGTGTGGGAGGTATGGGAGATGTGGGGAGATGGTAACGCGCTATAGCAATACGGATTTAATCTACCGTTTCCCATACTTATGAGGTACAAAAGATTTTCTTCCTGTTCCCGATTCCCGATTCCCGATTCCCGATTCCCGATTCCCGATTCCCTACTCCCTACTCCCTACTCCCTGCTCCCTGCTCCCTGCTCCCTGCTCCCTGCTCCCTAAAACCCAGAACGAAAGTACCTCACCTTAAAACCGGTGTAAATCTTACTAAAGGAAATTAGCCCAAATGTCGGTTATCGATACAGATCAGGGTCGCAAATTTATTACCACTGAACCGATCACAGAAAGTGAAGAAACAGGAAAACAAAGAGTGTGGGATGCCACTCGCAGTGCTTTTTCAGAACGCAATTGTATTGGCTACTGGCGCTATCCTATTTTTTCTAAAGTAGGGGAAATCTCTAAAGAGCCTGATATTTTGATTACTGATCAAGACCTTGGTCTAGTAGTAATTGAAATCCAATCTATCACCATTGATCAAATCATTACTATTGATGGTGATCAGTGGCAACTCCAAAACTGTTCCACCACTGAAGCACATCCCTACCAACAAGCAGAACATCAGTTAAAAGCAATACTCGCTTTTTGCGATCGCGAACCTGCTATTTGGCGCAAAGTTACCGGTAGGGCGATGATTGCTCTTCCTCTAATTACTCAAGAACAATGGCAACACCACGGTTTTGAGCAACTCCCAGACTGTCCTCCCATTATCTTCCAAGACCAACTGGGTAAAGTTGGCTTCCTAGAGTGTATTCAAGAAACTGAATCAGTGATACCAGGAGAAGACATAGATGATCAGCAGTGGAAGTTACTCTTAGCCGTGATCAGCGGAGCACCAATTTTCCGTAAACCTCCGCGTACCCTAGTCTCTACCGAAGGCAAAACTCGCGCTAGTGTTGTAGCCACTTACTTAGAACAACTCTACGAATTAGATTGGCAGCAGGAACACATTGGAAAAGAAATCCCTCCTGGGTTTCAGCGGCTGCGGGGGATTGCGGGGTCAGGAAAAACAGTGCTCCTATGCCAAAAAGCCGCTCATATGCACTTGAAGCACCCAGACTGGAGAATTGGGTTAGTATTTTTTAGTCGCACCCTCTACGACTTAATGATTGGGTTAGTGGATCGATGGCTGCGTCGTTTCAGCAATGGTGATATCCAGTATGACCACAAGACTAACCACAAACTGCGAGTGCTTCATGCTTGGGGTGCTAAGGATCAGCCTGGTTTGTACAGCACGATTTGCCAGTTAAATGGCGCTAGACCCAAATCCGCTGGGGATACTCGGCAAAGACAGCCCAATCGGGGTTTGGCAGAAGTTTGTAAACGGCTATCGGAAGAAATCAACATTGAACCCTGCTTTGATGCCATTTTAATTGATGAAGGACAAGACTTAGTTACTGAAGATGACTTAAAATACCAGGGCAAACAAGCAATTTATTGGCTAGCTTATCAAGCCTTACGACCCGTTGACCCAGAACAGCCAGAACAACGGCGCTTAATCTGGGCGTATGACGAAGCTCAAAGCCTAGACACCTTAAAAATTCCTACCACAAAAGAACTGTTTGGTGAAAATCTCAGCCGACTGTTGTCACAAGGATCACAATACCCCGGTGGTATTAAAAAATCTGAAGTTATGCGGCGCTGCTACCGCACTCCTGGCTCAATTCTCACCGCTGCTCATGGGCTAGGAATGGGGTTGCTACGTCCTGAGGGAATGCTAACTGGAATTACCAGAAAGGAGGATTGGGAAAAAATTGGTTATGAAGTCAAAGGAAACTTTATTCCCGGTCAACAAATCACCATCCATCGTCCAAAAGAAAACTCCCCCAATCCAGTTCCTGAATTGTGGAGCGCACCAGTATTAGACTTTGAAACCTATGGCTCTCGTCAGGAAGAAATTAGTGCGTTGGCCGATAAGATTATGCATAATCTGGTTGATGATGACCTGAAAGCCAGTAAAGAAATCTTAGTGCTAGTTTTAGGCTCCAGTTCTGAAGCAATTGAATTAGAAAATCATGTCGCTGTTGTTTTGATGGAGCAAGACATTGATATTTATATTCCCACAGCATTGGAGTTGAATGAACTAAAGCCTCAATGGCCCCACGTTGATCGCGATCGCTTTTGGAAAGATGGTGGGGTAACTATATCTCGTGTGCCCCGTGCTAAGGGTAATGAAGCCGATATGGTGTATGTGGTCGGTGTTGATAATGTTGCCAGGAACGAGAGTGATGTGAGTTTGCGTAACCAGCTATTTGTGGCATTAACTAGGGCGCGGGGCTGGGCAAGTGTCAGTGGAGTGGGTGACTATCCCATGTATGGGGAAATCCGCCAGGTCATTGAGAGTGGCGATACCTTCACCTTTACCTACAAGCGACCTCTGAAGCGGGATATTGGTGACCTTGAAGAAGGTTAACCGTCACAACTGTTTAACTTCCGAATAGGGAACAAGAATCCCCCCTGTTCCCTTTTTCCTGTTCCTGTAAGCATTCAGCTATCAGCCATCAGCTATCAGCTATCAGCCATCAGCTATCAGCTTATGGGCATAGCGCAGGCTTTGCGAACAGCTGTTGAATAAAAAAGGTAAGCATTCGTTTAATCTGAGTTACGGAAAGCACCTCAAGTAGCGTGAGCCATTCGCGTAGCGTGGCCAAGGCTGACGGCTGACAGCTGACGGCTGATAGCTTACCTGTGACTTATTGGCTAAACCCTTAATTTTTCGTTTCAGTGGGTAAGTCCTATCCTTTGAAATTATTGCCAGGATGGCCACATAATTAAGTGAAATAGTTCTTTATTACTTAATATAGCCCTGTAGTTATTGATGTACACCTAACTATAGCAATCCTATATGATTCGTGAAATATATTGGCCGAAGCTATCGCTATAAACCTTGCCCAGTAAGGATTTACGATTTTGCATATTTTACAAATGATTTAGGATTGCTATATAGGTGATTTTTAGTTAATTTTGTTTATTAGCTGGCCTAACCACTAGTAATCCTAAAAATTACCCTTACTATCTAAATACAGTTTATCGGTTTTATTTCTGATTAAATAGTTGGCTTAATCAGGGAGATGCTTTGTGTTTAATAGTTGTCTATTTTGTGAATTTTAAAAAAAATATTATTGATTATGAAAACATTAAAGCAATTTTTTTAAACTTAGTTGCCAATATATAAGCCAGCCAAATAAATCCTAATCTTTGATAACATCAAAAACTATTTGTTTCTCTTTCCTAATGTTATCTGTTCCCTGTTCCCTGTTTCCTGTTCCCGATTCCCGATTCCCGATTCCCGATTCCCGATTCCCTTTTTATTTAAAACCAAAATATAAATCTTACTCATGACAAATTATATAAAACTATCAACAATTAGTACCTTTGAAACCGGTATATTTGACGATGGTGCTGCTGAAATTCCTGCTTATGACACCAGCTCACAACGCCTGTTTGTAGTCAATGGCGCTAATAATGCCATTGATGTACTGAATCTGAGCGATCCTGCTAATCCTACCAAAATTACTGAAATTAGCCTCAATGATTTTGGGGGAGGTACCAACAGTGTTGCGGTGAATAATGGTATTGTTGCCGTAGCAGTTGAAGATGAAAATACACAGAATCCTGGTCAAGTTATTTTCTTTAACACTGATGGCAATTTCTTGAATTCGGTAACTGTTGGAGCGCTACCTGATGCATTGACCTTCACCGCTGATGGTCAAAAAGTGTTGGTAGCTAATGAAGGAGAACCCAATAATGAATTTACAGTTGATCCAGAAGGGTCTGTTAGTATTATCGACATCTCTGGAGGGGTTAAGCAAGCTACTGTTACTAACGCTGACTTCAAAGCATTTAATCCTCAAATCGATCAATTGCAAGAGCAGGGAGTACGTATCTTTGGTCCCGGTGCTACAGTAGCCCAAGACTTAGAACCTGAGTTCATTACCGTGTCTGAGGATTCCCAAACAGCCTGGATTACCCTGCAAGAAAATAATGCCTTAGCTGTGCTAGATATCAATCGTGGCGAAATTACTGATATCTTGCCCTTAGGATTTAAAGACCACAGTCTTCCCGGTAATGGCTTTGATGCTAGTGATCAAGATGATGGGATTAATATCCAGAATTGGCCGGTTTTCGGAATGTTCCAGCCGGATGCGATCGCATCATTTCAGGTAGACGGCAAAACCTTCCTAATTACAGCTAACGAAGGGGATAGCCGGGACTTTGAGGGCTTTAGTGAAGAAGCCCTAGTCGGAGACCTTAAGCTAGATCCCCATGCTTTCCCCGATGCGGCTGAACTCCAACAAGCTGAAAACCTGGGTTCCTTGATAGTGACAAACACCTTAGGGGATACAGACGGTGACGGTGATTTTGATCAGCTTTTTGCCTTCGGGAGTCGTTCCTTCTCGATCTCGGATGAATATGGCAATCAAGTTTTCGACAGTGGCGATGACTTCGAGCGCATCACTGCGGAATTTCTCCCTGATGACTTTAACTCCGACAATGACGCCAACAACTCCTTTGATACCCGCAGTAATGACAAGGGACCGGAACCCGAGGGAGTGGTAACAGGAGTAATTGATGGACGCACCTTCGCTTTTATTGGCTTAGAGCGTATTGGTGGAATCATGGTCTATGACGTGAGTGAGCCCACTCATCCTACCTTTGTGCAATATATCAACAACCGGGATTTTAGCGGTGATGCTGCGGCGGGAACAGCAGGAGACCTTGGGCCAGAAGGATTGACCTTCATTTCTGCCGAAGATAGTCCCAATGGCAGACCTCTGTTGGTAGCAGCCAATGAAGTGAGTGGCACGACCACCATCTATGAAATCGAGTCAATCCTTCCCGATCAAAGCATTGTGGGAGATGAGGGGGATAACAAACTAGTTGGTACTGAAGAAGATGATATCATTAAGGGTCTCGAAGGCAATGACACAATTCATGGTGACCGAAGTGATGACTTAATTCAGGGGAACCAAGGTGATGACAAGCTTGAAGGGGGTCGGGGTCATGACGACCTTGATGGTGGCAGTGGTAATGACACCATCAGAGGTGGTCGAGGTCGTGACGACCTTGACGGTGGTCTAGATAACGACTTTCTCCAAGGGGGAAGGGGTAATGATATCCTAGATGGTAACCATGGCGATGACACGATTAAAGGGGGTCGCCATGATGATATCCTAGATGGTGGCAGTGGCGATGATATCTTAAATGGTGGTCGTGGCAGTGATGTCATGACTGGTGGTGAAGGCTATGATCACTTTATTTTTAAACAGAATAAAAGTCTATTACCCGGTGAATTTGATGTCATCAAGGACTTTGAGGTAGGTGTCGATAAAATTGAATTCCACGGTTGGGGCAATATTGATCCTCAAGAGTGGTTGAATTCGGTTATCTATGAAGGTCGGATAACTAACACCGAAGATGGGACTTTGTTTCAGGCCAATGATGGTGGAAAGGTTCTCATAGAAGGAGTGAGTGTAGAGGATCTCAGTGGCTCAGATTTCAGCTTCAGCTAAACCAGGAATACATCGAGACCAATGATTAGGGAGCATCTTGATCTCACTAATTTTAGCAAAATTCGTAAAATTTTGTGAATTTAGCCAATTTGGCAACATCCCTAGCTTGTTATGTTGTCTCATTGTAATTGTTCTGAGTTAGGGTCGTTTATTTTTATGAATGTTACTCCTTCAACAACAGAATGTTAGATATAGCTAGTCAATGGGAACCATAAGTTCTTGACATCCTCCCCTCCCGCGCGCAACTTCGCTATGCTCAGTCACTTTGAGGGAGGGGATTCCTAACTCTCGCGAATTAGGTTTTCTGCTTCGACCCGTGCCAACTAGAGTATCGTGACCGATACTCCCCGTCGCTTCCAGTCCACAGACATTTTCTACTACCGTCTGCCCGACGGCATTTAACCCTCTATTTCTAAGAACCTGACTAGCTGCTACATCTCTTGTGGTTCTGTATCCACACTCATCGCAGTGGTGAAAGCGAATATCTAGAGTTTTTTTGCCAGTGTGTGCGCCACAATTAGGGCAAGTCTGACTCGTGCCATCTTTATTGACCTTGGCAAAATACACATCACGTCGAAAACAAACCCATTCTAGGATATTCACAAATTGACCGAAACCAGCATCGGCACTTTGTTTTGAAAGCATTCCTCTTTGCCATGAGACAAAATTAATATCTTCAACAAATATCATGCCAGCACCATCACACAAATGATGAGCTAGTTTAAAGTGCCAATCTTTACGAGTGTCAGATATGCGCTGATGTAGTCTAGCTATTTTCTGGTTTAGCTTGTGTCTATTATTTGACCCTTTTTGCTTATTCTTTAGCCTACGTTGCAGCAATTTCAGCTTGCGCTGTAGGGTGATCTCAAATCGAGGTCGCTTAATCTCTTCAGCATCACTGGTAGCTACAAACTTGTCAAACCCCAAGTCCAAACCTCTAGGATGACCGTGAGGCATGGGACTAGAGACATTGACATTTAGCTGTAGTGACAGCATCACAAAGTAACCAGATGCTTTTCTAACTATCCTCGCTTGCTTGACTTGAAACCCAAAGGGAATAGGCCTTGACTGTCGCCATTTCACCCATCCCAGTTTTGGGAACTTAATCCCATCATCTCTAATTGGGTCTTTTCCTAACTGTGGAAAGACAAACGACCGCATCCGATACTTATTCTTAAAGCGAGGCAAACCAAAACCTCTGGCTTTCATATCGTCCCAAGCTCTATCTAAAGTTCTTAGGGTTTGTTGTAGTACTTGAGAGTGAACTGTTTTCAGATGAGGATAGAGTTTCTTGGCTTGAGTTAATTGCTTGGCTTGCTTATGGTAATTCGGAAATGGTTCGTCGGCAGAAATGATGTACTCGGATTGAATCGAACAAGCATTAATAGGTGACTTACGAGATGCACACCAATCTTTACGCTGCCTAAGGGCAAAATTCCAGACAGAACGACAAATATCTAGGGTTTGCTCGATAGATTCAATCTGTTCGGCAGTTGGTTCTAGTTTGTACTCGTAGGTCATTGTTAGCATGGCCATATTATAGCTTACATGGGCTATAATGTTGTGTAAATATTTAATAAATTTGCCAATTATCGGGGCATCGAACCCCTCAATTGGCTTAAGGGAGTCCATGTCTCACCGCCCTATAACATTGTGTTCGTCAGCGAACACTCGTCATGTCCGACGGGGTTTTATAGCTCCCTCAAACTCCCTCGTTTCGATAAACCTGAAATTACTCAAGGGTGCATCTACTTTTTTTCAGGTTTTTTTCAGGATACTTTTTTCGGTAAATCTCCTGAGTCAGCTAGTCAAAGACAGAGTAAACTATGTTCCGAAAGGTTGTAACCACAATCGCCCTGATTGGGATCCTAATTCCCCTATGGGGTTGTCAAAATCAGAGCGAATCTCAAACTAAAGAAGTGATTGTGCTAGGGGACATTGCTGTGAATCCAGCCAGAAAGCAACGTTTTCAAGGGGTTGCTGATTACCTGGCAGCTAATTTAGATCAGGCAGGAATTGGTCAGGGGGAGGTCAAAATTGCTTCTGATCAAGAAACCATGGCGCAATGGATAAAATCTGGCGAAGTGGATCTTTACATGGATAGTCCTTATCCAGCCATGTATATGGTTAACCAAACTGGTGCTAAGGTCATCCTGCGCCGCTGGAAGAAGGGTGTTGCTGAGTACAGTACTATATTTTTCGCCCGCCAAGATAGTGGTCTGAAATCTCTGGAAGACTTAAAAGGCAAAATGCTTGCCCTAGAGGTTCCCTTCTCCTCCTCAGGTTATATGTTTCCTCTGTCTCATCTGATGAAAGCCGGTATGAATCCAGTGGAGAAGGCGGAAGCGAATCATGAGGTGCCTAAGAATCAGGTGGGATATGTTTTTGCTGGTGATGACCTCAACACTGTGCGCTGGGTATTGAGCAAAAATGTTGATGCTGGTGCTACTGACAGTGAAACCTTTGCAGAATTGCCAGAGAGTCAACGGTCACAGCTAGTGGTCTTGGCAGAAACCAACAAATTTCCTCGACAGGTGGTAGTTGCTGCACCAGATATGGATCCTAAGGTACTTGAGGAAGTCAAACAAGTACTAATCAAAATGCATAAGAACAAAGAGGGTAAGGAAATTTTACATAAATTCAAAAAGACTGCCAAATTTGATCAATTTCCCCAAGAAGCAAAAGCAGCTTTAGCACAGATGGAAGAGTATTTTGAATTAGTGCAGGGACAGGATAAGTAATCTAGAAGTTGCTCAATGATGGCGTCAGGTCGTGACTGCTCCTAAGGTTGATTAGGAATAGTGCTATCTTTAACGCAACTTGGTATTAAGAAATATCCCATGCGAATTTTACAAATCGTCCCGTCGATTTCCCTGGTATATGGTGGTCCGAGTCAAATGGTAAAGGGACTATCTCAGGCTCTGGCATCTCAAGGGGTAGAAATTACAGTACTAACTACTAACTCTAATGGGGATGCTGGTCAACCCCCTTTGGATGTACCCCTGGATAAACCAGTAGAACAGGATGGTTATCAGATCAGATACTTCCGTTGTTCTCCCTTTCGCCGCTATAAATTTTCCCTCGACTTATTAAGCTGGCTATGGCAACACGCCTCAGAATTTGACCTAGCCCATATCCATGCCTTATTTTCCCCAGTGAGTACAGCAGCGGCTACCATCGCCCGAAAACAGGGATTACCCTACCTATTGCGTCCCTTAGGTACCCTTGACCCAGCGGATTTGCGGAAAAAACAACAGCTAAAGCGCATCTATGCCGCACTGTGGGAGAAACCGAATTTAGCTGGAGCAGCTGGTATACACTTTACGAGTCCACAGGAAGCTAAGATTTCGGAACGTTTTGGGACAGCATCCCCTGATATCGTGATTCCCTTAGGAGTAACGCCGCCAATCGAGCAACAACAAGGGAGAGCACGTACTGAATTGAAGATTCCCCATGACCAACCCTTAGTGTTGTTTATGTCTCGTATTGACCCGAAGAAGGGATTGGATTTACTTATCCCAGCTCTAGAGAAGCTATTAAACGAAGGATTCCAGTTTCACTTTGTCTTGGCGGGAACTAATCCTCAAGACCCAAGTTATGAAAATAGTATCATAGACCAGATAAAGGCTTCAAGTCTATCATCAAATACCACCATTACTGGTTTCGTGACCGGTGACTTGAAAGCAGCATTGTTAAATGATGCGGATGTATTTGTGCTGCCATCTTACTACGAAAACTTTGGGATTGCAGTAGCGGAAGCGATGGTGGCTGGGACAGCAGTGGTGATTTCTGACCAAGTCCATATTTGGGAAAACGTCAAAGATGCTGAAGCAGGATGGGTGAGTCCTTGCGAGGTTCAGGCTTTGACTAGACAGTTACGGGAAGCCCTTCAAAATAAAGAGGAATGCCAACTGCGGGGAGTCAAGGCTCAGGAGTATGCTTTAAAGCACTATAGTTGGAATGCGATCGCACAACAAATGATTCAGGTTTACCATCAAATTAGTCATTAGTACCCCTACGGGTACTGTCAAACCCCCGATAAACCAAGCAAAATAGATGTATCAGCCAATTAGCTAAAACAACACAGAGCAATAGATAAACGATACATGAAAATGGAACGTATTCAGGAAATTCCTACCTTTAAAATTAATGGTTTTGCTGCTCTGGTAGGGATTATTGCGATCGCTAGTTTTGGTGTGTGGTTAGGTAAAGGTCTTGTGGGGTTTTCCAATATCAACGACTTATTGATCTATACCAACAACTTATTTGGTATTGGTCTAGTGATCGTAGCCTTGGTTGCCCTAAAAGGCTTTCTGACTGTGCAGCCTAACCAAGCCCGAGTGCTAGTGTTTTTAGGGAGCTACGTTGGCAGTGTCCGTACCTCTGGCTTTTGGTGGGTTAACCCTTTCGCCTCCAAGCAACTGGTTTCTCTTCGAGTGCGTAATTTCAACAGCGATAAGCTGAAGGTAAATGACGCGAAAGGCAACCCCATTGAGATTGCTGCGGTAGTTGTCTGGCGAGTTGTAGACTCAGCCAAAGCCACATTTGACGTAAATTCCTATGTAGATTTTGTGGCCATCCAAAGCGAGACTGCTATCCGTGGTTTAGCCAGTCGTTATCCCTACGATACTAATCAAGAAAAGCTAGCGTCACTCAGAGGCAGCCCCGAAGAGATTGCAGCAGCTCTCAAGGAAGAATTACAGGCTCGCTTGGAGGTGTCAGGTGTCGAGGTGATAGATAGTCGTATTTCCTATTTAGCCTACGCTCCGGAAATTGCCCAAGTGATGCTAAGGCGTCAGCAAGCACAAGCTATAATAGCAGCTCGTCAAGAAATTATCGAAGGTGCCTTAAGCATGGTGGAAATGTCCATCAAGCGGCTAAAGGATCACCAAATTATTGAGCTAGACGAGGAAACAAAAGCAGCAATGATTAACAATTTGCTAGTGGTTTTGACGGCTGAGCAAAATATACAACCTGTGGTCAATACTGGTAGTCTTAAACTTTAAGCTATCAGCTATCAGCTATCAGCTTATGGGCTATCAGCTAATAGCTATCAGCTATTAGCTTATGTGCTAAGCACACGCTACGCGAACAGCTTTTGAATAAAATAAGCTGACTACTGACGGCTGACCGCTGACCGCTGACCACTGACCGCTGACCGCTGACCGCTGACCGCTGACCGCTGACCGCTGACCGCTGACCGCTGATCACTAAAGGTAAAGCTGTTACTTGACCATAACTTTCGGGAATTCTATCAATAGAAACTCTAATAGTTTTCAGCTTCATCAGGTAATCAAACTATGGATTTGGAACAGATTTCCCGAAAAAGCCTCTTTGGTCAGCTTTTACGTTTGCCCTTAAGGCTAATTCCTCCTGAGATGACAATGCCGATCTGGCTAGGTAAGCTCGCGGGTAAAAAATGGATAGTTGGTGCTGGGAGAAACGGCTGTTGGTTAGGGACTTATGAGTATGACAACCAACGGGTGCTTGAAAAAACTGTGAAATTAGGAAACACTGTATTTGATATTGGAGCTCACGCTGGTTTCTTTACACTATTGACTTCGGTGCTAGTCGGTGAGAAGGGAAAAGTTTTTGCCTTTGAGCCCCTACCCCAAAACCTTGGTTACTTAAGAAAACATCTGTCTATCAACAGCATTACCAATGCAACAGTTATGGCAGCAGCGGTTTCAGAGCGCTCTGGTATGGCATCCTTTAGAGAAACTTCTGGTAGTTATCAGGGGGGTATTTCTTCTCAAGGAACACTTCAAGTCAAGATGGTCAGTTTAGATGAACTGATCGCCAGTGGTGAACTTCCTGTGCCGGACTGCATCAAAATTGATGTCGAGGGGCATGAGAAGTTCGTTCTACTTGGTGCCAAATCTCTGTTGGAAAGTGCTCATCCTACCATTTTCTTGTCTATCCATGGACGACCTGTCTATCAGCAATGTTGTCAGTTGTTAGAATCTTTGGGCTACAAGATTCAAGTCTTAGACAAACCCCATGGTGGAGAACTTCCAAAAAACCTTGATTTGATCGCTTCTTACCCGGGTTGACCGATTGACTGTAAGTAGTAATATCATGCTCGGTTGAACACTTATAAATAGTAGGTAATAGGGAACAGGGAACAGGGAACAGGGAACAGGGAATTAGGAGGGAGATTGCCTACCAGAAGGAAGCTAAGTTTTTTCATAACTGATTAGCTGAACATCATATAAGCCTTCAGATCGAGTCCGGTTTAACCCTATATATAGCCTTTATCATAGCTATTAGTTAGGTACACAGGATTTTTTCCCTATTCCCTATTCCCTATTCCCTATTCCCTATTCCCTATTCCCTGTTCCCTATTTTAAATTGCCCCATGACCCAAAGCCAAACCAGCAACCAGCATCCCTAGTACCAAAAACGGTTGCGCACTAGCCTGGTATTTGACATCATTTTTCAGGGGGTCACGAAGAAAGTACATATCTTGGAAGGTGATTTGGGGGATGATTAATAGGATGAGAATAGCAGCGTAGAGGTTCTGATGAATGCTGATTAAATAACCAGCAATCCCTGCTTGAAAGACATCAATCATCACCACACAAATCCAAGCTGCTGTGGTAACACCAAACATGACCGGTAGGGATTTTAAGCCCAATTCGCGATCGCCTTCCACACTCTTGAAATCATTGACTACTGCAATACCTAACCCTGCCAGGGAGTAGAACAGGGTCAGAATCATAATAGTCCCGTTAAGATGACCAAATAAGCCATGACCTGCCCACCAAGGAAGGGCGATATAGCTGGCACCGAGAGCATAGTTTCCCAGCCAACCATTTTTTTTCAGTTTCAGGGGTGGGGCAGAATAGATATACGCTAGAAAGGCACCACCTAGGGTAAGACAGGTGAGTGTCGGAAATTCATGACCAGCCCAAACATCAAGTCCGTAGCTAAGAGCGATACCTGCTAGGAGTAGCACCACAATCTGGGTGATCACCTGGGGGATAGAGATGGCTCCCGATGGGATAGGACGGTAAGGTTCATTAATGGCGTCGATTTCGCGGTCATAGAAATCATTCAGGGTTTGGGTATACCCTGCCATCAACGGACCAGAAAGCAACATACAGGCGGCTGCCATCAGAAGGTCTTCGAGTGTCCAAGTGTAGCCACCGGAGGAAGCAGCACCACACACTACCCCCCACATCAGGGGTATCCAGGTAATTGGCTTCATCAACTGCAGGCGAATCTTCCATAGGTTGCTTTCACCAGGAGCTGCGCCTTTCATACCCAGTAGCTGACGGGTTTTGGCACTTTGTTCAGTTAGATTTTCTTCAGCCATAGCAACTACCTAGAATGAAATTATCAAATAGCCATCTTGAAACTTAGCCCCTTTCACGGATTGACCACTAAGTTGTGGGGGAAGCAGGATATTATGCCGTTGATCCCCCGCTTCAACGGTGACTTCTGGACCGTATTGGGTGAGTTTCACCTGCTTTTTGTTAAAACCCGGTAAGAATAAACGAACGTTGCGACCAGGAATGTCGATAGTCATGGGTCTGGGTGCCTGGGATGCCTGTTTAAAATCTGGCAGGGCATCGATCAGGGATTGCCAATCTTCCCCTGGTGGGGAAGTGGGAAGAGCATTAACGACTAGAGGGGCAAATTCCGATTCTAATGCTGGGGTTACCGGGGTTTGGTTTACCAGCACACCACCGATAGTAACACCCACTTGTTGGGCACTACCCCACAGATACTTGGCTGTGGCAATGGCTAGGGGGTCATCGGTAGTGACCAGATAGGATGCGACCCGATTGGGATCTGCGATCGCACTTTTTCCATCCTCCAACATATTGTTGGCCTGATTAGTTGATTCACCAGCAAAGTCATCACTCGTCCATGACACATTTAGGATGGCGCTAGTGACGGGTTGGATAAAGGGGGAAAGAGCTTTGCCCAGGTCAGAATCTGCCATGACTTGGCGAAATCTACGACTATACCAACTGATAATTTCTGGCATTCCCAACATTCTCAGGGTAGCTTGAGAGCAGGTGCCATCGTAGATGATCGCGTCATACTGACCGCTTTTGTAGTACTCCCGAAGGGCGTTGAGGGCTAAAGCATGATCCATCCCCGGTAAGATGCCCAGTTCTTGACCATAGACATTTTTTAGGGTAGGCGATCGCAAATATTGCTCCTCTAGCTTTTTGACATCTTCCCAGCTGCGTTCCAGTAGTACTGTAGTCATTAGCTGTACTACCCGGAGGTTAGGACTTATTTCCACCGGGTCAGACGTTGGGGATAGCCCCAGTAGCAGTCCAAAGCTAGGACTTGGGTCTTGTCCTACCAGTAGCACTCGTTGACCGAGGCTCGACAGCTGCTTAGCGGCAGCAATTGCCACAGTAGTGCGACCTGTGCCGCCTTTACCCAGAAATGTTAGAATCCGTGCCATAGTGCAAGTCTCGTGCCTCGGTGCGATCGCGGTTACTAAAATCTAGTCTACGACTTTCAATTCATCCTCAAAGAACCAGGTAGAGGAGTTGTCCTCAAATGTCACCGTTACGCCAACTCCACTGCCATCGGTCATTTTATAATCTGTGATCGTGCCTACTTTTCCCAGTTTATTTGCGATGTCCTTGCCTACCCGGTCTCTTAGACGAAACACTTTTACTTTTTGCCCGATTTTCATTGCTACTAGATCATACGATAAACCACCCCTCAGTTTACCGGAATGTGTCGCGATCGCATCACGGAAAACTGCCATAAGTTCCACTGCTGCCCCTGGGACTGATATCAAGTCCGGTTTAATACCCATAATCTAGGGAAGTGTCGGAAGTGTGGGAGGTGTGGGAGGTGTGGGTAGTGTGGGGAGGGTGCCTCTGCTCCCTACTCCCTGCTCCCTACTCCCTACTCCCTTTGCTATATAAGTTTGTGATCGAAATTTTATCGAAATTAGAACCATGTTATTTGATGAACCTTACTATATTGCGATTAATCAAGCCCGCTGGGCTGTAGCGGAAAACGTTCTCAATCAGCTTAGACTCAATCAGGGATTAAGTTTTACCAGTTGCCTTGACGTGGGCTGTGGTCCCGGTTGGTTTTCTGAAAAGCTGGTGAATTGGGGAGTAAATGTAATTGGTTTAGAGGGTAGACAAGAACTTGTTGAAGAAGCGAGTAAACGGGTAACTGAAGCTAAGTTTTATCAGGTTGATGTTGAATCTACCCCACAGATGTCTCAATTTGCTGGAGCCGACTTAGTGTTTTGCTTCGGCTTGCTCTATCACACAGAAAATCCCTTCAAAGTCATTCGTAATTTGCAGTTATTAACCCAAAAAGTGTTATTTATTGAAAGTATGAATGTTCCTTTCGATGAACCAGTTACCTATCTAGTTGAAGAAGGCAAAAACGAAACTCAGGGCTTAACCTACCATGCCATGATTCCTAGTCGAAGTTGCTTGCTGAAAATGCTCCAAGTTTCAGGATTTCCTTATCTATACGACTATCAGGGTTATGTAGACCATGAAGATTTCTGGGAAACGGAGACCAAGCACCAAAGACGCCGCATATTTTTAGCATCTACAGTAGAGTTACAAGTCAGTGATTTAGTTCCCTCACCTGAGATTGTCACGCCAAAGTATAATTTTTATAAACAATAACTAGACGAGTTTACGAATTAATGGATAGTCAGGAACAGCATTTACCTAGCCATGAGTCGATAAATGAGTTGGATAAGATGGAGATTTATCTTCAGGTATTCCACCATTTTCTGCCTCAGGCGATGGATTTTCCCAACTTGGCGGTACCCTACACCTTGTTTTTGCGATCGCTTCGAGAGAAACTCCATCCAGTAGGGGTTCGGGATATCCAAGCAGTGAATTTGCCATCAGGCTTGACATTCCATGTTGATGTCGGGGATCGACTGGGGTGCGACTTTTACTATGGCCATTACCAAGAATACTTTGATGCCCAGCTCTTTTTAGGTCTGCTCGATGCCAATTCCATTGTGCTAGATGTAGGAGCAAACTTTGGTTACTACGCTGTATCATCAGCTACAAAATTAAGTCCCACCAGTTGTGTTCATGCCTTTGAACCTAACCCAGATGCCTACCAGCTTTTACAACAAAATGTAGAAGTTAACCACTTACAACAGTTAGTTTCTTGCCATGACCTATGCGTCGGTGCTGAAGATGGAGAAACAGACTTTTATATTACCCAGGAATCCGCATTTAGTGGTATGGATGATACTAAGCGGTCTGTCTTGCGTGAAAAGCTCACAATTCCAGTCCGTAGTCTAGACTCGATACTTCCAGAGTTGGGGTTATCCCAAATAGATGCCATCAAGATTGATGTCGAAGGATACGAATTTGCCGTATTAAATGGTGCCATGGCAACCATTCAGCGCTCACCAAATCTAGTGATCATGATGGAAGTGAGTGCCAAGAATCTAAATGAGCAGCGACGTGAAGCATTGATGTCCTCTCTTGTGAATCTTTACAATCAAAACCTCCGGGGCTGGATCGTAGATTCTAACCCGAAAGAACTCAAATCCATACCAACTCCAGAAGCAGCCCTAACTTTAGGGAGTGCTACAAGCGCTAATTTATTCCTAATGGTTTCTGGCTCAGAGCGTGAACATCAATTGAGTAAAGTATATCATAATTTAGAGACACAGCAAGATAGTGATCAACTAAAAGAACCTGATCTTTTTTATACAAAAAGCCTATCACCTAAGGGGGTTGGGTAATCGGTGGATATTCTCTACGACCATCAAATGTTTGCTATCCAGAAATTTGGTGGTATATCCCGAATTTTTATTGAGTTAATCCGAGAGTTATCGCCAAACTCTGACTGCTCAATTCATTGGCATCGTGGTATCAAGACCGATGGGTATGATATTTCAGAGTATCGCGATCAACTCACCGGATATTGGGTGATACCTAAATTGCCCTTGCCGAGGGGTAAGGTTATTAATGACACTATCAATAAACTCTCCTTTCAATGGTTTATCCGTAGATTCGGTAGACAGTATGATATCTATCATCCTAGCTACTATGATGCTGACTTAGTGGAGATTGTTAACCCTAAGAAACTTGTGATCACAATCCATGATATGATTCCGGAAAAATTTCTATCAGGACAAGGTAAGTTTCAGCCATTAATTAAAAATAAGCAGCAGCTAGTTGAACAAGCCGATTTAATTTTTGTAGCTTCCGAAAATACCCGAAATGATTTAGTAGAATTATTGGGAGTTAATCCGGAAAAAACTAAAGTAACCTATTGGGCAAGTCGAATTCAAGAAGCCAAGGAATGTGAGTTACCAAAGAATTGCCGTAGTCAGCCTTACTTCCTTTATGTGGGAACTCGTTCAAAATATAAAAATTTTGAAATAGTCCTCAAAGCGTTTGCTGCTAGTCCTAAATTACGAGATAATTTCAAATTACTGTGTTTTGGGGGTTCCTGTGATTTTTTGGAATCAGAATTAAGGGTTATGGAAGAGAATAATATGCGACAAAATTTCATCTATCTTAGGGGTGATGATGCCCTACTCAAAACCCTATATTGTAATGCCCAAGCCCTAATTTATACCAGCCGCTATGAAGGATTTGGTTTACCGCCCCTAGAGGCAATGGAATGCCAATGTCCAGTTGTCTGCTGCTTAACCTCTTCCTTGCCTGAGGTAGTAGGAGATGCAGCTAGTTTATTTGAGCCAGATTCTGTGGATGGACTAGTTAACGCTATGGAGATAGTTGTAGAAGACTCAGAACAGCGGGCATCTATGATTCAGAAAGGACGGCAACGTGCTAAGCTTTTCACGTGGCAAAAGACTGCTCAACTGACTTGGGATGGCTATCGTTCAATTAACTCATGAATCCTGGACACCGCTATAAGTTTGTCAGCAGTATCAGTTGCTAATCAAACCCCGAAGACGGTAATATTTGGATCGGTGTGAGGTAATACAGTCATGAATAAACAGGATTCAGTTATAGAACAAATTAAACAAGACCGCAAGATTCGAGCAGGGGATGATCCACGAAGGTTAGAGCATTTTGGATTTAAGATACACTCTCAATCGGATGAAGACGGCATTATAGAGGAAATCTTTAATAGAATTGGGATAAAATCAAGAATTTTTGTGGAGTTTGGAGCAGAAACAGGGCGAGAAAACAATAGTCATTATCTTTTAGAAAAGGGATGGACAGGATTGTGGATAGAATCCTTGCCAGACTATGCAAAAACTATTAGAGAAAATTATCAAGATGCCATTGGGGAAGGTCGCTTAAAATTTATCGAAGCGGTAGTTAACGCCGAAAATATTAATGATTTAATTGAAAGGGGTGGTATTACTGGAGAAATTGATTTTCTTTCAGTGGATATTGATAGTAATGACTATTACGTTTATGAGGCTATTTCGGTTATACAACCTAGAGTTGTTTGTTTAGAGCATAATCATTCCTATCCACCACCTCAAGAATGGATCATGCCCTATGACCCTAATTATCGCTGGGATTATAATTCTACAGCTTATGGAGCTTCTCTTGTATCTTTAGAGAAGCTAGCTCGCCATAATGGTATGGTGTTAGTAGGTTGTGGATTATATTCTGCCAATGGATTTTATGTGCGTGAAGATTTAGTCAATGATGCCTTTTCGCCTCCCTTTACTCCTGAGCGTTTTTTCAACCCTTTAGACTATCAAAAAATTGTGAGTTTTCCTCCTAGAGCTGCGGGGGAGACAAAGGGAAGCAACTCTCATCCCTTTAAGATAATCGGGGGGTTTGTGAAAAGAAAAACAGAGCAATTATTGAACATCCTGAAAAAAGGTAATTGAACAAAATCGCGACGCATTCCCCCACTTCGTCCAAGTGGGGGTTAAGGAGCGACAACAACAATTAATTGCCAAAAAATGGAACACCAATAAGCGATTGTCGTCTTGTATTTTGTAAGCTAGAATATTAACTATATGAGAGTTTATTGAGCCAGTGAAAACGCCAAATAAAATCATAAGAACTGATAAGTGGCGACTCAACCCAACCCCAGTTCAAAAGGAGTTGCTAGGGAAAACGGTTGAGGTATATCGCCACGCTTGTCAGTTTTTAGTTGGTATTATTTACACTCACTGGTCTGAACTGGGAGAACTGACAGCAGATCAACTAACTCCGGCTGTCGAAAAGTTAATGCATCAAACAGCTAAACGTCCTAGTATTAAATACCCTCAATTCAAGAAAGCCTTTTATAAATTTCCTAGCTATCTACGTCGTGCTGCGATTGCCTTCTCTGCTGGTCAAGTTAGTAGCTTTGTTACTCGTTATCGGGAGTGGCAGTCGGGAGGCAGAAAAAGAAAGGATGCTAAGCCTCCAAAGCTAAATGCAGACACCGGCTGTTATCCCTCCCTTTACAAGGGACAATGTTACAAGCTGCATGGTTATGACCAAGTCGAAATCAAGGTTTTCAATGGATATGACTGGGTTTGGGCTACCGTTGAAATCACTGGCCTCAGAGAGCGTCACCTGGTTGCAACTAACAAAATGATGTCCCCATCATTGGTTTTAAATGAAAGGAGCTGTCACTTATCCGTTCCATTTACCTGTAAACCAGAAAAAAGAAAACCAGAAGCTAACGTTACTGCGATAGACCTGGGAATTAATACTACTGCTACAATATCAGTTGTAACCCATAGCGGCACTGTAATCCACAGGGAATTCATTCATCCCGGGAGAGACATAGACCGTAGGGATAAGCGACTAAAATCTGTATCCGTACGAGCATCTAAAACGATGGGTAAGGGCGGAAAACTTCATAAAGGTTTTTGCTCTAAGACCTATCAAAAATGCCGAAGAATCAACACCCAAATCGGTCACATTGTCTCTAAGCGAATTGTCGAGATTGCTGAAAAGTTCAACTCTGTTCGCGTAGCGTGGCCTACGGCCTTAGCAATCGTATTTGAGAACCTTTTGGGTTGGAAACCAAAAGGGGGACGTAAACGGTCTAACCTTCGACAAAGGTTTCACGGTTGGCTTAAAGCAAAAATTCGTGATTTTACTGAGATGAAGTGGGCTGAATTGGGCGGCAAGATAGTAGAAGTTGTAGCAGCTTATAGCTCAAAACTTGCCTATGATGGTTCGGGCAAAGTTAAACGTAGTTCAAAGAATTATGCCCTAGCAACCTTCTCCTCAGGTAAGCAATTTAATGCCGTTCGCGTAGCGTGGCCTACGGCCAATCTTAATGGCGCTTACAATATCGGTGCTAGAGGTGTAATTAAACTCACTCACAGAAATGGTGGTGAGGGTCGTTTCAGTAAAAACTCTGGACGACCACCTAGAAGCTGGGTCTGTTTATGTGATCTTTGGGCAAAGGTTAGTCCTAGATTAGCATAGAACACCCCCACCTGGCTATCGCCACGCTACGCGAACGTTCAGGTGGGGTGAGCTTCATTCCAACCAGTGTCTTGATGCAAAGCGCGAGTGGTTTCCCCTATGAGCGACTGCATCGCTTCTGCCTTCTGCCTTCTGGCTTCTGCCTTGCTCTTAGGCATTTTAAATGCCTAAGAGCTTAACGGGAGCTAAAATCACTACCTGTGTACCACTACCGGATTTTGAAGCGATCGCCTGTCAATAGGAATCAACTTTTTTTTGTAAATGTAAATTTTTGTTACGGCGGTTTGCATAACTATCAGGTACACATTGTTTCTCCTCTTCCCTCTTCCCTCTTCCCTCTTCCCTCTTCCCTGCTCCCTGCTCCCTGCTCCCTACAAACCCAAAACTTTGTACCTAACTGAAGTGCAAACCGCTGTAAGACATTCACCATTTCTGCGTTCTAAGTTATTGTTTACAATATAAGTGAACTAGAGAAAAGCTAACTTTAAATTCATGGAAATCATAGTCTTGAGGGCTAAACCAGTCTTTATTTGTCTTTATAAAATCATTATCTAAACCATCAAAAATTATAACGGCTTCAATATCACTTTTATTTTTTGTATTCAAAATAGTTTTGTTTTGATATAATCCAATAACGCTTTCCGGGTTGAGAAATTCCCAAATTTTTTCACTTTCTTTTAGTGTTTCTGAATAAAAATTAGTCTTTTCTAACCCATAGGTTGCTATCAAAAAATTGTCTCTGTTAATAACGTGTTTAAGCACTGTTGGTAAACTTCCTGCAAGTACTTCATAACGCACGCGCGGATTAGCAACTATTAAAAAATTTTCATTATTAGGAGTGCATAATTCAACTTGTTTCAATAGATCATTGATGTACTTACTATCCTTTGCTTGTAGAGAGTACATATTCCAAACTAATGAAAATTTATTTAACAAAATCACCAATAATATGGCTACCATGGAAAGACTTAACCATTCAGAATAACGAGCAATATAAGACAAAACTTTTGCCAGAAAAAGGCAAGCTACTACAATGGCAGGAAATAAATAATAACCAGCAGCTATTCCAGATTTAGAATAGAGCAAAATGTGAGGAGCTGCGGAAACCAATAGGAGTATCAAAAAAGGGGCAAACTCCCTGAGTGGCATTAAGATTGAATCTCGATTTAATTTGGTCAAAATTAGAGATAATCCTAAACCAATCAAAGCTATGCCTAAAAGGCTCTCTGTAAACAAAACATTGCTGGTTGATAAAATTGAAGAAAATTTAAAGCTACTTTTATCTAATCCTGCATATCCTGTCCCAGCAGTTCCCAAATAGAAAATAATATAATAAATTTCTAATACAAATGTAGAAGTGATAAATAGTAAAGGAAATTTATTCTGCTTGATAGTTTGCCAAAGTGAATGTTGTGTTTCATATTTATATAAAAATAGTTTCCCAACCATTAATGTAGGAATAAAAATAAGATAAGATTCTTTACAAAGAGACATAAAAATAGTAAATATAACAAACAATACATTAGTAAAGCCTTCATTATATTTTGGTTTACAACTTAGTCCCAAAAAAACGAGTGATACCGATAGAAAAAACATTCCATAAGCATCTGGTATTATTGGTCTTGTCCATATCTCTGATTGCGATCCTAGCAACGTTGATATAGAAAAAATTAACGCAAATAACACTGAAAAATTCAATAATATACCAAATACAAAAAGGAAAAAAGTTGTCAAACTTCCTAAGAGAGTAATATACAAAAACCATAAGGTTGAATTAATTCCAAATAGTTGAGTTGCCGTGACTAAATTAATTATATAAAAAGGTCTAAATCTCTTGACACTTTTATCAATATTGAGCCAAGTATATACAGTTTTATAAAATCCTTTATTACTCAGATCGTAAGACAGTTGAGGAATTTGATGATCGTCAATAAAATACCGAAAACCAGAGGTAATTAGTCCGGTTTGATAGGCTATACTAAAAAAAGTAATTACAATCAATGTAAAGACAATAAAATTGCTTAATAGTTTGCGGTTATTTAGAGTTTTAAACATAAATAAAATGTATTAGTTTAACTTTAAAAAGTCTACAGCCATCGTCTTACGGTAAAATGGTTTCAATACTCTAATACACGAGCTGACTTTTCACGGCATCTCTGAAAGTCCCTTCAGTCAAAGATTTCCCCCCAAGGCTGATTCTCAATAATCTTAATTTAATGACGCCTAATGTCAAATGAAAGGCAAGAGGAAAGAGTCTGAAAAGTTAAGACATCTTGATTATAGTGACGGGGAAGTCACAAGCGTAAGGTGGGCTGGCTATCTTGGCTTCAATGTGGTTTTGGGTCTGTTGGTGGATTGGCAATGTCCACGAGTTACCGATAAAACCAAAGTCTCCATAAATGTGACAGGCTCTGACCGAATCCAGAATTGCTTAGACTGCTAGCCTTTCATCGGTGTTAGCTGGGACTATACTATAGGCAATGGGAACAGAAGTGTTGAATCCAGTAATAAAAGTTTACAAAAATCCCTGATATCTGTCTATAGTTGTTGTCAATCAAGGTATATTATACTATAGCAATCCTAAGTCATTTGTAAGAACAAGTGGTAGTGGTATACAAGTAGTGATTTGAAAACCCGCAACCTTGACGCTTACTTTAGCCAAACCACTACATCTTCACCACTACCGAAGAAGTTAAGCCGACAAGGCTCGGATCAGCCAAACTTATTTTTATCAATCATCTAGGATTCCTATAGTCAGGGAAAAGCAGCACTTATTATTATGAAAATATCTATAGTTATTCCTGTATATGAAGAAGAAAAAAACTTAAAGGTACTTATTCCTGAACTATCTGAGCAATTCATAAAAATAAATCTAAAACCCGAATATGAAATAATAATCATAGATGATGGATCATCTGATAAAACTTGGAGTATACTCCAAGTTTTATCAAAGGATTATTCAGAAATAAAAGCAAGAAAGTTATCAAGAAATTTTGGCAAAGAAGCTGCTTTGTCTGCTGGGTTAGATATAGCCAGAGGAGAAGCAGTAATAGTTATGGATGGAGACATGCAACATCCACCTTCTTTGATACCAGAATTAATCAGAGTATGGCATGAAACAGGGTGTGACATTGTAGAAGCAGTTAAAGTTGATCGTGGAAAAGAATCTGTCTGGAACAAAATAAGTGCTAATCTCTTCTATTGGATTATGAATAAGTTGTCAGGCTATGACTTAAGGGGAGCCTCTGATTATAAGCTTTTAGACAAAAAAGTCATTCAAGCTTGGAGAAAAATGGGAGAATCTAACCTATTTTTTAGAGGGATGACTGTTTGGTTGGGATTTCAAAAGATCCAAATTCCTTTTAAAGTTTCACATCGTGTCAGAGGCCAATCAAAATTTTCTATTTTAAAACTATTTAATCTTTCTATAACTGGCTTAACAGCATTTTCATCATTTCCATTACATATAGTTACTATATTAGGAATTGTTTTTCTAATATTTTCAGTAATTCTTGGTTTCCAAACTCTTTACCTCAAGATTATTGGAGAAGCCGTTACCGGTTTTACAACAGTAATACTTCTTTTGTTAGTAATAGGAAGCTTTTTAATGATCAGCTTGGGTATTATGGGAACTTATGTGGCAAAAATCTATGAAGAAGTAAAAAGTAGACCTCGTTATATAGTTACAGATAGCATCAATGAATAACAAAAATCAAAATAAATTGCTCTCCTAGACTAAGTAAGATCAATTACTAAAAAAGATGCTAATTTAAAAATGCAAATTTAAGAAAAGTTTTTTCCTTTTTTCGGCCTCTCTCCATTATGAGCTGATGTGCATTTAAATTAGTTATTCCCTGTTCCCTTTCAGGAATTTAGGTATCTCAATCTAAATGCTGAACAGCTTAGCCACGCTGGGAGAGCCAGAATGAATTATTGAAAGCATGAGCCTCTTGCCCCCGTTGCTCCCCCAATGTTGGGGAACTTTGAGGGTTTTGTTCCCCCCAAAATTGGGCAGGGCTGTAACATTGCTCGCCAAAAATGGATAAGGAGATAGGGAGATGGGGAGAATTTTCGACGAATAGTCGGGATTAATGCCGGTATTTATCGAACCATGCTCTTTGCTCCGAATCACGAATTGTTAGTAATTTCAGTTGATTGAAACCGACTAATTCGTCAGATTTTAATGGCTAAATTAGCTTATTTTTCGGTAAATTTTGGTGTATTGCCCTATCCCCCTATCCCCCTATCCCCCTATCTCCTTTCATCTTTAACTTATTACACTTTGAAACAGCCCTGCCCAAAATTGGGGGGCGAGGGAGGCAAAATCATACCATCATTAAGCAACGTCGAAAATTTTATTCATTATCTATAGGCAGGCCCACAAACCCTTTAAATTTAAACCAGAGCGATCGCAATTTCCAAAACTTACTTGTCTTCATGGCCGCCACTTCTAGTTTGGTGTGGTGTAATTCGTATTGAGTTTGTTGCAGTTCTGTAATTTTACTCTGTTGAAGCTGTTGGGATTGAACTAGCTCTACTTGGGTGTTTTGTAATTGCTCTTGAGTTTGTTGTAATTGCTCTTGAGTTTGTTGTAATTGCTCTTGAGTTTGTTGAAGTTTAGTTTGAGTTTGTTGCAATTCTAGGCTTCCGCTATCTTGAAGCTGTTGTGATTGAACTAGCAATGTCCGCAACTCATGAAGTTCTTGTAACTCCTTGGAGAGTTCTTGAGTCGTTTTAACTCGACCACAGGCAAGGGTCGTTGAGTACTCGTGGTCTGTAAGACGAAATTTTACAATATCATGCCATAGATAGTCGCATCCAGGCCAAGTTTCAATAATATCATGAAAAGCCATCCATCCCCCAACTTTCATCAGGGGTAATAATAACCCAAAATCAGTCAGCACATCTAAGTATTCATGAGAACCATCAATAAACACGAAGTCAATCGTCTTTTCTCCAGTTAATTCACCCCAACGCTTCAGAATTTCTAAAGAATATCCCTGAAAAGATTTTATATAGGGAGTCAGTTGGTATTTATCAAGGTTTTCTTTCCAGACCTCAAAGACACTCTTTTCTGGTATGTCGTGGCATTGCCCTATCCATGGATCAATACAGTATATCTTTCGATTAGTCCCCACACAGGCAAAAGCCATAGCTGCCGTAGACCTTCCTTTATAAGAGCCAACTTCAACAATCAGAGCATCCTCAGGAAGGGACTTCACTTTATTAAATAAGAACTCTTCTTGACCAGGAACTAGGAAACCATCAATGGTTTCAACAGCTTCTTTCACCGTCTCATAACTGTTGAATGGTTCCTTAGCACTGACAACTTGATTGAGCACCCTATTAACCATGATTAAACTCCTGTTTTAGCTAACGTTAATTATTGAAAATTTTATTCGTTATCTGTAGGTAAACCGACAAACCCTTTAAATTTGAACCAGAGCGATCGCAATTTCCAAAACTTACTGGTCTTCATGGCCGCAATTTCTACATTAATTACCTTCAACTTAGCCTCAGCTTCGTTCAGTTGGTTCTGAATCTGCTGTAATTGATTTTGCTGAAAATTCTGAATTTTTTCCTGTGACTGTGCCAATTGTGATTGAGTATGCTGAAGGTGTGAGTGTATTTGGGTTAATTGTGACTGAGTATGCTGAAGTTCTGAGTGTATTTGGGTTAATTGTGATTGATTATATTGAATTTCTGAGTGGTATTGATTTAATTGTGACTGAGTATGTTGAAGGTTTGAGTTTGATTGATTTAATTGTGACTGAGTATGTTGAAGGTCTGAGTGGGCTTGGGTTAATTGCGATTTAGTCTGCTGGAGGTCTGTCACAGTTGCACTGACCTGAGAGCGCAAGGAAGCTATCTCTTGATCCTGTTGCTCAATAATCTTCAGAAGCTCAGCACGCCTAGTCTCGCTAGTTTGATACTGAACTTGGATGTTTTGATACTGAACTTGGAGTTTATTAAAGTCAGAGGATTTGTCCAGTAATGCCTGAACCATTCGCCCAGATGGACTCTTGAGCAGATAGTAACTAATTTGCTCATCAGTATAGCGCACCAAAGGCTGCCGACTAGCTACGAAAAACATGTCATAGTCGAACAACTGTTGTTCAAATTGCAGAAACTCAAAACCAAGGTTCTTAAAGAATTGCGACACCCCTCGCCGACTCAAAAGATGGATATGCTCAATAGATTTCATTTGCTCTAAAAAATGATCCTTTTGAGCAACCATCTCTGAATAGGTTTTACCCTCTTCATAATTGGGCATCTGGACAATGAAAATACCATCTTCCTTGAGAAGAGATGCCCCATGGCTCATGGTAGCCACTGGATCAGGTAAATGTTCCATGACATCGTAGAGTACGATGGCATCAAAACATTCTGGTTCTAGTTGCTGGTCCTCGATCGGTCCTGACAAAATGGGGATATTGAATGTCTGTTGTGCAAATTCCACAACCCAAGGGCTAAGCTCCAGACCCATAGCCTCAAAACCTGCCCAGCCCATCATTGCCACAAAGCCACCATGAGCACAACCTAACTCAAGCACTTTGGCTGGCGGTAGTTTATAAGCCATCAGTGTACGCAGCCAGTGGAGGCATCGCTCTGGTAAGTCTTGACGGGCTCGTTGACGAATATCAGGAAAACCATAATGCTCGGTCTGATGAGACAACCAGTACTCTTTACCGTAGAAGTCATGGTTATCATCCTGTACACGGATCTGCTCAGTCCTCAAACCAGTTTTTGACACTAGAGTGCCACATTGATAGCACACAAAGTAGTCGGGGGAAAATTCAGTTAGCTCAGTATTTCCACACCAACAGATATGTCTTAACGTTTGTGTCATCTTGTTGTTGTAGGGAGGTGTTGATAAATTAGCTCGAACTTACGTCTGATCACAAGTCCGGATTGAAAACCCTTTTTTTAATTAAGTCCCCAGAGAGGGAATAAAAATAAAGGGTCTTAAGAATTAAGACTTGGAAAACTGGGAAGTTATCTACAACAGGTTAATATTCTGTAGTACCGTCAAACCTATCAACGCTAATCCCCCACTACCCATGACAATTCTGACCCTGCGGAGAACCTGAGGCTTCATATAGCCAAGATAGCCCACCATACCTAACATTAGTGCAATGGACAACAAACTACCGCCAAGACTA
Organism: Moorena sp. SIOASIH; assembly: GCF_010671925.1. Lineage (GTDB taxonomy): Bacteria > Cyanobacteriota > Cyanobacteriia > Cyanobacteriales > Coleofasciculaceae > Moorena. The sequence continues at coordinate 643,979 of NZ_JAAHIH010000003.1, forward strand.
AAGAATAGATTTCCTTGGACTGGAGAAACGAATGAGATTAGTTGCACTAGAGTCCTGTCAGCATACATGGCGGTAGATAGCAGTAGTAAGTTTATCCCTAAAATTAGACTAACTAGTGGAACTAACAGGGGTTTTAGTTGAAACCAGCCTGACCGCAATTTCCAGAATTGATTGGACTGCATTGCAGCTAGAGCTGACCCCGCTTCTTTAAGTTCCCACTGTTTTTGCTGAAGTTGAGCCTCTGCGTACCTCAATTGCTCTTCGAGATCCCCTGACTGAAGCTGAGTTGGTTGAAATTGAATTAGGGACGGACTTGGGGGTAGCTGTTGTTGGATTTGAGCCTGTAACTTCCTGAATTCTCCCCAAAGGGGGGAACCTATACCAGTACCATCATTTTTGATTGTCTTAGCAGTTTCGACCAGAACCTCTACCACGGTATCGGCCATCTTTGACCAGGAAAATTTCTTCGCGTGTTCAAAACCATCAGCAATCAACTGCTTACGAACCTCTGGGTTTTGAACTTTGTACAGCGCATCAATCAGCTCGTAAAGATTAGATTGATCCACATACAATGCTGCTTCCCCAGCTGCTTCAGGAAGAGAGGAGTGACGACAGGTAATTACAGGGCAACCACACACCATTGCTTCGGTAACTGGTAATCCGAAGCCTTCGTACAGAGAGGGGACAATCAGAGCGATCGCACCAGAATACGCTACTTTCAATTCTTCATCACTCAGGGGCAGAACCATCGTTGTTATTCCTTCTGCCAGGGTAGCTAGCTCAGGTTCTAACTCAGGTCTACCACCTACACAAACCACCCCAAACTCTTGCTTATCCACCAGCTTAGATAATGCTCTGAACAGAAAGATAGCGTTTTTATACCCATTAACACCAGTCCTTTCCCCTACTAATAGTAAGTAGGGCTTGGTCACATTGAATTTAGTCTTAAACTCATTGATATCATCATCGCTTGCCGGGGAAAAAACCTTCTTGATACCACAGTGAGCTACCGTTACCTTTGACCGGGAAATATGGGGGAAAAACTTAATCAGATCTCGAGCAGTACTTTCGGATATCGTAATATAACGGGAGGCGTGTAAGATACCGTAATGTTTTTCTTTCCAACCTGCTTCGTTAAGATTGGCACCGATCACTTCTGGAATCATGTCATAAGCCATAAATACAGAAGGAGTAGATAGGGGTGCGGTATAGTAGCTGGAAATGAATAGATCAGTCCCTTTTTCATCACAGATTTCCTGCAACAAGTCAGCATCTGCTCCCGTTTTGTTGTAATCGTAAGCTCGAATAGGGCGATAGCGAATTCCAGGAATCCTCGGAGCCGTTCCAGCCCGGTCTAAAACAATCACATGGTTCCCAAAGCCATTAGTTGCCCATTCCTCTAGCAAAGACTTCCAGACTTGGGAAATCCCAGAGTTAGGAAAAAATTGGAAAAATACCCCATCAACCAAAATTTGGGGGAATGGTCTTTCAATCTTCATAGTTTGTTGCTGAAATTCTTCCAGTTGCAAAAACTGCCATTTTTCGCCGTCAGGCTCCTTCTGAGCAATCGGCACAATACCACAGATATCCGCCGGTTCAACCAGGGTTTCATCCTCAACCCAAGATAAATGTTGACGCAGAAAAACCGGAAATTCAGACTGCTGCTGTAGTGTCTGCCACTCGGCCAGAGCATTCTGGTAGCCGTAGTAGCTCTCCTTAAACTGCAACTGTTTCGGTGTTACATAAGCAAAGTGTTGAAAGACCAGTCCCTGCGCTTCGGTTTCTCGATGTAGGAATGGATTGATGCTTGCTATATCTTGCCCATGCCCATGATTAGTTGACTGATTAGTTGACGACGGTTGGACTAGCCTTGGGGGTTCGTGGGCTGCCCAGAAAGCTCCCGGTTTAAACCTCCAGACGCGCAACCATTCCTGTTTGGGGTTTTGTGTATAGCAATTGCGACTGCTGACAATTAAATTTTCCCCAACAAAATACCAACACCAGAAGAAAGCAGCCGTCTTGTCAGGTTGGTCGATGAACATCTGTCGGGCTTTACAGATTTGCTCAGTTGTCCACAACTCATCCACATCTACCTGCCACAACAGACAGTCTTGTTGGATATTGCCAACGGGAGCATTCACCATTTCTCGCTTGCCCTCCCAGAAAACCCCATCAGGTTTGCGATAGACGGTGATCTGGTCAGGGTAGCGTTCCATCAGTTGGTCGAGATACTCTGTGGTGCCATCAATACTACGACCGTTGTGGTGAATTTCATCACTGACATACCCACCCGTCGCTAAACTCCAGGCAGTATCATGCTTCAATTTCGCTACACCTTCAATAATGTGCCAATGCCATGGGAATGGCAGTTTACTGAAGACGTCAATATGATAGCGAATGAAGGGTTCACCATTGAGAACAATGGTAAAAAAATTGATGGGAAGAGGGGTTGAGACTTGACCTGACTGCCCAGCTGAGTGGTGACTACCCGCTTTAGCAAAAATGGAGTAACCATTGCGCACAGACGCATTTTGATCAATCAGTTTATAGTTTTTATCTCTTAATAACCGATGGTGATTAGTATAATTTTTGTAGGTACAAATATCATCAAGTAGGATGTATTTGGATCCGTAAACCTGGTCTAATTCCACCTGACCCGTGAACTCGGAGCCGTCGATTAAGACTAGATCAAAATCCTCGATCTGGTTTTCTTGCTTAATCGTTTCAATCCCATCTCCAGAGGTTCCCATTTCCCTAACATAATCGATATCTTGACGAAGCCAACCCAAGACTTGTTCAAGAGGGTAATTATTGAGAGGGCTGCGATGGGCATGATAAAATTCCGTAACCTGATCTTCCCTAGGAAACTGCTCTAGGGAAATTGATGAAATATTGTAGCACTTAACAAAAGAATCCTCCCGATAGCGTTCCCTTAACTCAGTAAAACGAGGTTGTGAAACCTCCATACAGAATAACACTGGATGAGACGGGTTTTCCCTGAGCCCCTTGACAAACGCTTCGGTGCTTCCCGCACCGGATGAAGACCCAATTTCTAGAACCGTCTTGATATCTTCTTCCCGAGCTATCCTCTGAATTGCTCTATAAAAATCGTCGTCTTTAATCTCAGGAGCAATTAAATAATCTAGTTCGGATTTTGACCTATTACTTGGCATATGAAACAGCTCCTCACACACACCTGAAAAAAACTTGGCAATAACTTTGGCAAGAGATAACGTTTAACCTATTAGTCTAAGGTGTTAGTCTAACCGGTTAGACTAATCATACTTGTTCCAAATTTGTCAAGTTTAGTCTGATATTACCACTTTGTCCATTCTGATTGATACCGGTTTCCATCTCAACAATTTTCGCAATTTCAGCAATTTTCGCCCGGGCTTGCTCTAATTCAAGCTTTAGGGCATGGTATTCCGTTTCAACGGCTTGATATTTGTTTTCAAGAGCTGTATAGTTGAGATTGAGTGTATTTCTACCGTTTTCGGCATTTTGAAGCCATTCTCTTAGGTTAATGACGAACTCCTGATATTTGAGGATTCTTCTGTTCAACCAGTAGGAATCTTGATACATTGGGCATTGGTTCTGAATACTATAGGATTCAGGTAGGGATAGTCTTAACTGACTAGAAATGCCTCCTGCATAATAGGATGTGATTGTGCGAGGATAGTAACACAATTTCACAGTCTCATTCTGGATTAGCCTCAGAAACCATTCATAATCCGATGATATTCTGTAGCGTTCATTGAAAAGCCCTATCTTAGAGAAAAACAAGTTAGCTCTGGAGAAGCTGGCTTGGTGAGGCAAACATCCACAGATCAGTTCATCAGCTACGTCTTCAGGCATGGGAGGCTTGACTAAAATGGTAGACCCAGATTGCTCTCTAACCTCTAGGTCTCCATACACAAAATCACAGGAGGGATTTGCCAACAGGAAGTTAACGGTATCTTGGATAACTTGATCATCAAGATAATAGTCATCTGAGTTAATAAAACCAATAAACTCACCAGAGGAGTACCTAACTCCCTTATTCATTGCTTCATAGATACCGCCATCAGGTTCGCTAATGAATCGGCTAATCTGATCACTATATTTATGAGCAATCTCCTTAGTTTTGTCTTGGGAGTTGCCATCAATAATAATGTACTCTATATCCTCATAGGTCTGAGAGACGACACTCTTGATCGCTCGCTCTATAAACCGCTCAGCATTTTTACATACAGTGATAATTGAAATCCTCACACACTCCTCCTCGGAATTATCACTATTAGGGTGATAATACTGGTTTAACTATAGGTTTAACTATATTCCAACTTGTCAGATTACCATCTTTCATTTACCTTAAGCTTTTAACTTTTGTTTAAAAGTTTTAACTTTTTTTAAGGTTAAACCACTTCCTTGACACTATTCAAGTAGGAATCGACTACCTCATTGCTTTCTCCCGCTAACTTTATCCTGCCTTTGTCTAACCAAATCACTCGCTTGCAGTAATGGCGCACAAAGGATAAATCATGGGAGACCACTAAAACAGTGGCATGAGCCTCCCAAAATCTTTCCATGCGTCGCTGGCACTTAATTCTAAAACTTTGATCCCCTACGGATAACACTTCATCTAAAATTAAGATATCTGGCTGTACATCAGTGGCAATGGCAAAGCCTAGCCGCGCTGACATCCCTGAGGATAATCCCTTGACTGGCATTAACTTGTAGTCTTCTAGCTCAGCAAACTCCAAAATCGATGGGGTTCTCTGTTTCATCTCTTGTTTAGAGAAACCTAGCATCACCCCATAGAGTTTGATGTTATCCACTACGGAAAGTTCCGGATCGAATCCAGCTCCTAGCTCAATCAGAGGAGCGATTTCACCTCTGATCCATACCTGACCCCCTGTGGGCTGTAAGATTCCACAGATAACTTTAAGCAGGGTTGATTTTCCTGAACCATTCGGTCCAATGATACCGATTTTTTCCCCAGGTTTTACTGCTAGATGAATGTCATCAAGGACTAAATTCTTGGAAGGTTTGCGGTATTTTCCCTCCAAAAATGATAGTATGGTTTTCTTGAGGTCATAGGAAAACTCTTCTTGGGTTCTTCGCCACAATGAAACCCGATCGAGTCTAATAACTTCTTCTGTCATCTATAACAAATCCATGAAGTGAGGCTGCCAAACTCGAAAGCAAGTCCAGCCTAAGGATACAATTACTATGGCACTTAGGCATGAGTGTCCAATTAACCCTACATCTGGCAAACCTCCTGACAAAGAAATCTGTCGAATGCTTTCAATAATCGGCAATAAGGGATTTAAAAACAAAAAGGGTCTAACCGCCTCTGGGACAATTGTTGCTGGATAAAAGACTGGAGAGCTAATCCATATCACAAAGCATACTAATTCATAGAAATAGGGTAAATCCCTAAAGAAAACATAGAGAACACTGACCAAAAAACCGATGCCGATACTAACCAAAATTAAGGCGATTAACGGAAGACTCAACGCTAGCAAATTGACTACACTTTTTGAAGTAAGCAACGTGACAATAGCTAGGAGAGGAAAGCTGCCAACAGCTAACTGAAACACGTTAGCAGCAATGGTTGAAACTGGAAAGACACTGATTGGTAAGCGAACTTTATTCAACAGGGCACCATTGCCAACTACACTGACTAATGCTTGGTTGGTTGAAGCGGAGAAAAAGTTAGTCACAAGCAACCCAGTAAAAGCAGCCAGAATATAGTTAATGGTTGAGTTGTCATAATAAGAGGCAAAGGTAGCACCAAAAATTGCTGTATATAGTCCTGTCATAATCAAAGGATTTAACAAAGACCAATATACTCCCAGAAGCGATCCTCGATAACGTCCCTTCAGATTTCGCTCTGTTAATATATACAGCAACTCCCAATAGCGCTGAAATTGCCACCGTGCGGTGTTAGCCTTGAGGGATAAGGTCATAATTTATACACCGAATATACCGAATATGAAGATATAGAACCGAATATATAGGGATTCAAGTTAGCCTCCCCACTGGTTCGTAAATGCGCATTCCTAGAACCATAACATATACTGCGAAGAAATTCGCCCTGTCGTGTTCCCACTCCGCACTTTTGGTTACGGCGCGGACGCGCAACCGTTCTGTTTCGGTGTGTATATTCTTATCATAGTTTAGGGAAATTTGTCGAGTAGGAACTTGGTATAATCCCTTGAGAAGTAAGTATCTGACTTGATTTATGTCTCTGACTAGTGCTGACGAACTAGAGCCAAGTCCCTTGCTTTCTTGGCAACTAGGGCAAAGTAACTTGTTAGATTGGCGACCTGTTATCGAAACTAACCCCTCCCTCTGGAGAGAAGCCAAGCAACGGTCTCACTTCGGACCAATGGTGCTAATAGCAACTACCGTAGGGGGGTCAGCGCCACTGTCACTACCAGAAAGCCTACTAGCAGTAGCCCTTACCCTCAGAGGAGCGCAGGTTCATACTCTCCTGTGTGACCATTCTCTGCCTGCCTGCCTCAATCTTCAAAAACTGGATACACCTCAAGAAAGGATTGAAAACTATGATCTAGGAACGATCAAGTGCCAAAAGTGTTTTGCAACCGGTGGTTATCTGTATCAACCGTTGCATTTGACGAACCATGTATTCAGTGAACTGCTCACTGGGCTGGACAGGCTAGAGGCAAAACAGATCGCAGCCCACGTGCGGCTATCAGAGATTGAAAACTATTGCCTGGGCAACTGGAATATTGGTGAACACGCCTATGCTGGGGCGCTGCGCTATTTTACCAGTGGGAATCTAGATAACGAACCCAACAGTGAAATCGTGGTGCGTCGGTATTTTGAAGGTGCTTTGCTGACTGCCTATGCTATGAGTAAGCTACTGTCTAAGTATAATTTTAAGGCTGCTTGCTTCAATCATGGCATCTACTTACCTCATGGCATCATTGGTGAGGTGTGTCGCTCACGCCAAGTGCGGGTGATTAACTGGACCATTGCCTATCGCAAGCGTTGCTTTATTTTTAGCCACGGAGACACTTATCATCACACTATGCTCCGTGAGCCTCTCCATGCCTGGGAAACCATGCCTTGGACTGAGGCAATGGCAGATGACATCCTACAATATTTGAAAAGTCGATGGCAGGGCACTCGGGACTGGATTTGGTTTCATGAAAAACCTGATGAAGAATTTAGCCGAAATGCTGAGGAGATGGGGCTTGACCTGAACCAGCCAGTGATTGGGATGCTCACTAATGTAATGTGGGATGCCCAGTTGCACTATCGCGCTAATGCTTTCCCGAATATGCTAACGTGGGTACTCCAAACGATTGAGTATTTTGCTAAACGTCCTGACTTACAACTGCTGATTCGGATTCATCCGGCAGAGATTCGGGGAACGTTGCCTTCTCGCCAACCCTTGTTGGCAGAAATCAAGAAGGTTTGGTCTCAATTGCCTAAAAATATTTTCATCATTCCTCCAGAAAGTCCTGTGAGTACCTACGCAGCGATGATGGAGTGCGATTCGGTGATTATTTATGGGACAAAAACTGGAGTAGAGTTGACCAGTGTAGGCATTCCGGTGATCGTTGGTGGTGAAGCTTGGATCCGAGATAAGGGAATCACGATGGATCCTTCGACAGCACAGGAGTATTTCCAGTGCTTGGATAAGCTACCCCTTGGTGAACGGTTGGATTCCAATGCCCTTAAACGGGCGAGGATGTACGCCTACCATTTCTTTTTCAGACGGATGATTCCCCTACAATTTACGGAACCTCTATCTGAAAATCCTTACGTGAAGCTGAATATTACTAGCCTAGAGCAATTACTTCCTGGTGCAGATCCGGGTTTGGATATTATCTGTGATGGAATCTTGTCTGGTTCTCCTTTTATCTATCCAGCGGAACGGTTGGGAATTGATCGCGTCTAATATCAAGTCTGGTTGAATACCCATAATTAAGGGGCCCGGGCGCGGGGAGTTTGGGCAGATGGGGAGATGGGCAGATGGGGAGATGGGGGAGGTTTTTATTCAGGGTAATTATCCTGACATGATATTAAGGATGAAGCATCTGGTGCATCTCATTAAAGCTGTTTGACCCGGTGGGTGGCATGGGTATCTGGGTGGAACGGGCATCTGGGTGGAACGGGCATCTGGGTGGAACGGGCATCTGGGTGGAACGGGCATCTGGGTGGAACGGGCATCTGGGTGGAACGGGCATCTTGGTGAAACGGGCATCTTGGTGGAACGGGCATCTGGGTGGAACGGGCATCTGGGTGGAACGGGCATCTTGGTGGAACGGGCATCTTGCCCGTTATCAATATTTTCGAGCGGAGCAAGCCCTTCGGTGGTGCGTTACGGGGCTACTGGCTACGAAGTTGAATATGATGGCAAGGCGCGCCCCTAACGCACCCTACGCACTGGTCTTGTTGGCAATACTTGAGAAAATTTTTAGATTTATCTATCCATTAAGGACTTGTTATTATAACATAAACAATGGGATACTTTGATATCATTATCCCCTAGGGTGCAACTATAACAGCCAGATCAGATTAAGCTGAATCGCTTAATGGTGATGGCTCCATACAGGTGTGTTCAGGAGTGCCTTGTGAACTATATCAAAATTCTGGCTAAGCCTTTTCGTCAAGTCAAAAAGTTTTATCACAGCTCATTGACTCAGTATCCTACCCAACTAGCTAATCCAGGACTAGCTAATCCAGGACAATTGAGTCATTTGAAGATATTAAAGTCTTTAGCTAAACCGGTAATTACCTCTGAGAAAACGTGCATCGTCTCGGTGGTGATTGGGAGTTATAACCGTAGACCTTTACTGGAAAAAGCAATTCAAAGTGTTCGAGATAATCAGATTCGCGTTCCCTATGAAATCATTGTGATTGACGGGGGGTCAACGGATGGCTCTTTAGAATGGCTAATTCAGCAGAAAGATATTATTACTATCATCCAACATAACCGAGGGGAATTCCAAGGGAAGCCACTCAAGCGTCGCAGTTGGGGGTATTTTATGAATCTTGGCTTTAAATCGGCTAAAGGGAAATACATTTTGATGATCAGTGATGATTGTCTGCTATTACCAAATGCGGTTAATTTAGGGCTGGAGAAGTTTGAAGACGTGGAAAAAGCTGGCGGAAAAATAGGGGGAGTAGCTTTCTATTTTCGGAATTGGCCAGAGGATCAAGAGTACTATGTACAACATACCCTTGGGGGCAAGCTGTTTGTTAATCATGGTATGTACTTAAAAGAAGCCCTAGAAGCAGTTGACTGGGCGGATGAAGAGCGATATATCTTTTATAAAGCTGATGGGGATCTCTGTTTAAAGATGTGGCAGCTTAATTATAATATTGTAGATTGTCCAGGAGCTTATGTTGAACATTATTATGATCGAAATGAAGCGGTTCGCCAGACTAACAATGCTGTTTTAGATCATGACCGAGAGGCTTACTTGAAGCGATGGGAAGGAATTTATTATCATCGATATAAGCGGGATCTCCGGAGACGAGTAACTAGGTTTTATGAGGACAAAACTAGAACAGCAGACCAGTTTATGAACTTAGTTTATTAACTTGTATAGGAGTAACTAAATAAATAAATGGCTTCGGTGAAACAGAAAGTTAGTCGGTTGGTAAATCGTCTGTTAGCGTCGATGAATTTAAAGTTGCTAAGGCTTTCAGACTACAAACAAATTGTGGAAGCGAGTCCGGATCCAGGCAGGGAGCTATGGCGATGGCTTCGTGAAACCTATTCGATTAAAACGGTGATTGATATTGGCTCAAATAATGGGGATTTTGCGGAATTTTTAGCCTGTTACTTCAATGCTAAACAGACCTATGTATTTGAACCATTGCCATCTTATCTATCGGACTTGGAAGGAAAAGCGGCTAAGATTCCTAATCTAAAAATTTTTAATGTGGCTTTGTCGGATTATGAAGGAGAAGAGTTATTCTATGAAAATTCTTATGGGCCAGCTTCTTCGATGTTACGCATAAGTGAACTATGTAAGAATGAATTTCCACAGACATCAGGAGAAAGTGAAATTAAAGTAAAGGTTTGCCCCCTGGATGACCTATTACAGTCAGAATTAGAGTCTGATCAATTTGAGAGAGATGTTTTTATAAAGATTGATGTCCAAGGGGTTGAGGATAGGGTGATTAAGGGAGGGAAAAAGTTATTTTCCCTAGGGCGATGTGTTCTGGTTGAAATGTCATTTGTTCCTCTGTATAAGGAACAACCATTATTTGAAGAGGTGCATGAATGTTTGGTAGAGTTAGGTTACAGATTTGCGGGAATTAAAAATCAAATTAATTCTATCAAGTCTGGACAGCCACTATTCTGCCATTGTTTGTATGTCCGTTAGGGTGGTTAATGTTTAGGAGTGAAGGTGAGGAGTTAAGGAACCATGAAACTTTCTGTTGTTGTTGGTACCTATAATCGATTGAGTCTTCTGAAGCAATGTATTACTAGTATTCTTGAACAAACATCAATCCCTACAAAAATTTATGTAACTGATGCGGGGTCTGATGATGGCACTATTGAGTATTTAAATGCGATCGCATCCTCAAATCCACAGGTGATTCCGATTTTGGTGGGAGAAAAGCTTGGTCAAGCTAAAGCCTATAATGATGTGTTCAGACTGGTAGATACTCCCTATGTGTGTTGGGTCAGTGATGATAATGTAATCGTGAACCAGGGTCTAGATACGGCGGTAAAAATACTTGAGGAAAAGCCGAAGATCGGGATGGTAGCCCTGAAAGTAAGGGATAAACAAGGCCCATTCGTGAGTGCTCCCTACATCGGTGGTGTCTCAGTAATTGGTGTGTTAAATGTTAACCAAGGTGTGCTGAGAACTTCCGTATTAAAACAGGTGGGTGGATTCTGTGAAGTATTTCGAGATTATGGGATTGATCCGGATTTGACCACGAAAGTTTTATTATCAGGGCATGATATCGTTTATACTAAAAAGATTGCTATTCATCATTACCGGAATTGGAGTTCGGATCCTAATTCTCCAGAATATGCCCAAATGATGGAGAGGCAAAAGCAGTATAAAGCCCTTTATGCGGAACGGTACTCAAAGTATGCCAAAGGGGGTTGGTTCTGGCAACTGAAAAAGTATCTTTGGGCATTGTTTCGTAAAGGGATCGGGTTTGATCAACACTACAATTCAGACCAACCGATCTTCTGGAATCTCATCCCTCGGGATTGGCACAACATCATGACCAGTCGGTATATTAGTATTACCGATCCGATTACTACCCAACGTAAAAGTTATCACTTAATTCAACATTGTCCAGGATATCTACGACCGAGCTCATTTGAAGTCGAGCCGTTATCGTGAAAGCTATCAGCTATCAGCGGTCAGCTATCAGCTATAGCAGAAGTCAGAAGTCAGAAGTAAAACTATTGCGCTTACTTAGGTTTGATACTTTTGTCATGTCCTAACTGCCCTGGCGACTGCTATATCAGCTATCAGCTATCAGCTATCAGCTATCAGCTATAAGTTATCAGCTATCAGCTATAAGTTATTAGCTATCAGCTATAAGTTATTAGCTATCAGCTATCAGCTATCAGCTATAAGCTATAAGCTATCAGCTATCAGCTATCAGCTGACGGCTGACCGCTGACCGCTGACCGCTGACCGCTGAATGCTGAATGCTGACAAAAAGACAAATAAGTATTGAAATCTCAGCTAATTAATGGTAAACCAATGGTCAGTGGTAAAAAACCAATAGGAATTTATTGGTTGTAGGAGTGTAAAATGTCTCGAAGACTGACTATTAATGGCTTTGAAATTCATGATGATAGCGATTGCTTTGTAATTGCTGAAATTGGGAATAACCATCAAGGCAGCTTGGAAAAGTGTAAAGAAATGTTCCGGATTGCTAAGGAATGCGGAGCGAATGCTGTAAAACTACAAAAACGAGACAATCGTGCCCTTTACACTAAAGCTGCTTTCGACAAGCCCTATGACCATGAAAATAGTTTTGGTTTGACCTACGGTGAGCATCGGGAGTTTCTAGAATTTGGTGCTTACGAATATCAGGAACTGAAAAAGTATGCTGAAGAAGTAGGGATTACGTTTTTCTCTACTGCTTTTGATATTCCGAGTGCGGACTTTTTGGGTGAGTTGGATATGCCAGCTTATAAGATCGCTTCTGGAGACCTCAAGAGCTTGCCCTTAATTAAACATGTTGCCCAATTCCAGAAGCCGATGATCGTTAGCACTGGTGCAGCTACTTTAGAGGATGTGCAACGGGTTTACGATGCGATCATGCCGATTAATCCCCAGTTGTGTATCCTCCAATGTACTGCAAGCTATCCAGCGGACTTTGAAGAACTTAACCTAAAGGTGATCCAGACCTATCGGGAACTGTTCGGTGATATTGTGATTGGTCTATCTAGCCATGACAACGGTATCGCGATGGCAGTGGCGGCTTATGTTCTCGGGGCTCGTGTGATTGAGAAACACTTTACCCTGAACCGGGCGATGAAAGGAACAGACCATGCTTTCTCGTTAGAACCGACAGGGTTGCGCAAGATGGTAAGAGACCTCAGACGCACTCGCCAAGCTTTTGGGGATGGGGTGAAGAAGGTACACCTGAATGAACGTCCTGCTTACTTGAAGATGGGGAAAAAACTGGTTGCTGCGGATAATTTACCTGTAGGACATGTTTTAAGGGCAGAGGATATCGCGATGAAATCCCCAGGGGATGGTTTACCCCCCTATGAATTGGACAATGTGATTGGTAAAGTCTTAACCAAACCCCTAAGGGTGGATGAGTCGATTACTTTGGCTGGGTTGGTGGAAAATCTTGAAAAGGTTGCTTTGTAGGGTGTTGTTGGCTTCGTGAATTATTTTGACCTCTCTGGCAAAATCGCTATTGTTACTGGAGTCTTAGGTAAACTTGGACCGGTGTGGAGTCGGGCATTACTGGATGCTGGCGCAACGGTTGTGGGGATAGACCTACCATCAGCTCAGGTGCCAAGCTCCTTTGAGCTACTTCAAGGGCATTATCCCAAGACTCGTTTGTGTTTGGAGCGGGGTGATATATGCGATCGCACTGCCATGATCGCAATCCGCGATCGCATCCTGAGCGACATGGGCATTCCTGCCGTGATTGTTAACAATGCTGGGATTGACCAACCTCCTGGTCCAGTGAAAACCTACAGCTTGGAAGATATCCCCCTAGAGATTTGCCGCAATGTGTTTGAGGTTAATGTCTTGGGAGCATTCCAGGTGACCCAAGTCTTCGGTAGCCCAATGGTGGAAGCTAGACGAGGTTCAATCATTAATATCGGTTCGTTGTATGGGAGCGTATCTCCCGATGCCCGGTTTTATCAGCATCTGGAGTGCGACCCTCCTTTTTTAAAACCCCCTGCCTATGGGGCATCGAAGGCAGCACTGGTGAATTTAACCCGGTACTTTGCTACCCACTGGGGACCCTTTGGTGTCCGGGTTAATGCCCTTTCTCCAGGAGGAGTATTGGGTGGACAGGATGAGGAATTCAAAGGTCAATTTTGCGATCGCGTTCCTCTAGGACGGATGGCGAAGTTTGAGGATTTACTTGGCCCATTAGTGTTTCTGGCATCCGATGCCTCTGCTTATGTCACAGGTATCGAACTCAGAGTTGATGGCGGTTTTACCGTGTGGTAAGGTGGACGTGTGTTGAAGCACCCTTTAACCAGGCTGTCAAGGAAAGGGAAAACTACCAATAACACTAATGACTAATAACTAAATTGTTTTAATCATGTTTTAATCAGGGTGTATTTTACTGTCTTGATGTAGTCGCTCATGGCTGAGTTATAGAGTTACAACTTTGAGATGCACCCTTTAATAACTAAAGTATTTATTGAAAACCAGAAGTATTTTAACTATCCCTACGGCAAGCGCAACGGTTACGAAACGATTAGTAAACTTTTAAATTTTCCTACTTATAGTATTCGCAAATATTTAGGAATTAAAGTCATTAAGCGCTACCGAGAATTACCTAGTATACCTAAAAAAGATGGATTTTTAGTGTGGTTTCCCCAAAAGTTGGCTCCGGTTACCCAAGTGATTGGGAAATGTCGGGAATATATCGCTAATGTTGATCAATCTATTTTTACCAAAAAAGGGAAAGGAAAGGAACAATACCTCAGAGGTATCCATCCAGATGATTCTAAACTTACGGAGTCTTTAGTAAAACTAGCTTGTGATCCTACTTTAGTAAGTATAGTAACAAAATACATTGGGATATTACCAATTATCAATGGCGTTAAGTTACTCTACTCGCCAAATAAAAAAATCTATGAAGGAGGAGCTCAATTTTTTCATTTAGACCCGGAAGGAGTTAGGCAAATCAAGCTATATATTTATGTAGAGGATGTGACAGAAGAGTCTGGTCCTCTGACCCTAATCCCAGCTCAAGAATCCCATAAAATCTACCGATTATACCCAGGGGGAAGACTCAGGGATGACTGGGTCAGTCGCTTCATTGATCCGCAATATTTCTATTCGATAACTGGTGCGTCGGGGACAATGATATTTGCCGATACATCCAGATGTTTCCATTTCGGTAGCCGACCAGGAAAAAAACCCAGGTTTGTGATTATTATACAATATATATCGCCCTTTGCCATCAATTTCCCTTGGTTTGGGTGGGTTAGAAAGCCACTTCATGCTCGCTTGGTTAATCACAATACTTCAACGATAGACCAATATCTTTTGGGAGTTAAATAGAGGGAATAGGGAGTAGGGAGTAGGGAGTAGGGAGTAGGGAATAGGGAATCGGGAATCGGGAGTCGGGAATCGGGAATAAATTATGTTTACTTCATAGCTAGGAAAAACGCTATAGTAATGAATGTGGGTTCCAGGGCAGTATTATTCACCTAGGAATTAGGATTGCTGAGAACTTGTACCATTACAAAAAAACTTAATATCGGAAGTTATAACAATCAATTTCAGTACTGAAAAAAGCAAATATTATTACTTTTACCGACTCCCGACTCCCGACTCCCGACTCCCGACTCCCGACTCCCTGCTCCCTGCTCCCTGCTCCCTACTCCCTGTTCCCTGTTCCCTGTTCCCTGTTCCCTATCTTGATTGCTATTGTTTGAGCTTCTCTTGGTATGATTACTCACCATGAGATATTTCCAAGGGGGGAAAAATAATGGCACAAGACTATTTACCCAGCCAAGTCTTGAACTGGATTGATGGTCAACAAGTAGCAGCAGTGGCAGGAGAATGGTTTGATAAGCTAGACCCCACCAATGGTGAAGTGCTATGTCAGGTGGCTCGCTCAAGAGCAGCAGATATTGAACAAGCGGTAAGGTCAGCTAAACAGGCCCAACCGGCTTGGGCTGATACTCCCCCGGTACAACGGGGAACTATCTTACACGAGATTGTCCTGGGTATGAAAGCCCGTCAGGAGGAGATTGCCAAGATTGTAGCAGCAGAAACCGGTAAGTCCTATGGTTCAGCTTATGGAGAAACTGGCGGTGCGATCGCATTAGGATTATTCTACGCTAGTGAAGGACAACGGTTGTATGGTCGCACCACTACCAGCGGTGTGGTTAATAAATATGCCATGACTGTGCGTCAACCCCTCGGAGTAGCTGGATTAATTATTGCGGCCAATACTCCCATTGCTAATGTGGCCTGGAAAGTCTTTCCAGCTCTGATTTGTGGCAATAGCGCTGTATTAAAAGTAGCAGAAGACACTCCCGCCACTGCTTGGATAGTTGGACAAATTGCTAAAGAGGCTGGGTTACCCCCTGGTGTACTAAATATTATTCAGGGATATGGTGAAGAAGCAGGGGCTCCCTTGGTTGCTCATAATGATGTGGCTGTGGTTAGCTTTACCGGCTCCACAGAAGTAGGACGAATTGTGCAACGGGTAGCTGGGGAGCGCTTTGGCAGGGTATCCCTGGAGTTGGGGGGTAAGAATCCCTTGGTGGTGTGTGATGATGCGGATTTGAACAATGCCATCAAGTGGACCTTACTCTCAGTGTTCAGTAATGCTGGTCAACGTTGTGCGTCTGCTAGTCGAATCATTGTCTTTGATAGCATTTATGATCAATTCCGTGACCAATTAGTGGAGAAAACCAAGGAATTAAAATTAGGTTCCACTGACCAGGATGACCTTGGTCCAGTGATTAATGAGCAACAGTTGACTAACATGATAGCAGCGGTGAAACAGGCACAGCAAGCAGGAGCAACGGTGCTGGTGGGAGGCGATCGCTTAAAGGACCCTGACCATGCTACTGGTTTCTATATGGCACCGACCCTGCTAGAGAATGTAGACCCCCACGCGGAAATTTCTCAATGTGAATTATTTGGTCCGATTGCTAGTCTCTACCGGGTCAAAGACTTTAAGGAAGCTCTTGCTCTTGCTAACGATTCCCCCTATGGCTTAACTGCTGCGATTCACACTCGCAACATTCACCGTGCAGTACGGTTTTGTGAGAAAGTCCAAACTGGAGTAGCTGTAGTGAATGCCGGTACCTATGGCAGTGAACCTCATATGCCCTTTGGTGGACTCAAGCAATCTGGTAATGGTACCCGTGAACCAGGCACAGAAGCTTTGGATGTCTATTCTGAGTTGAAGGATATCTATATTAATATTGATCCTGAGCAATTTTGATCGTAAGGGAGTAGGGAGTAGGGAGTAGGGAGTAGGGAGTAGGGAGTAGGGAGTAGGGAGTAGGGAGTAGGGAGTAGGGAGTAGGGAAAAAATCCTGTTTCCTTTATTACTATAAGTAACGTTATATACCCTTGGATTACGGTTATCCAAGGGTAATCGTTTTAGACGCAAATAATTGCTGACCGCTGACCACTGACCACTGACTGCTTACATATGTTTAAATACTACCGAAAGATTATTAGCTGGCATTTGGTAAGTTTTTTCAAGGATGAGATTATTATTACTGGCAACCTCTACAACATCTTCTAAATTACGTACTCCCCATTCTGGGTTTTGTTCTCGTAAATAGGAGTCAAAATCAGCGTTAGAAAGTGCAGTGTGTTTATTACCTTGTTTGTAGGGACCGTATAAATATAGAAGATCTCCTGATGAAAGGATACGACCAGCACCTGCCATTAATCCTAAACAAGTAGACCATGGTGAAATGTGAATCATATTAATATTCACCATCGCTACAATATCTGGTATTTCTGATAGTATTTCCTTTTCTACTTTCCAAACCGGCTGACTGGCATCAATATCAAGGGGTTGATAAAGGTTTTCCGTAGGGGAATGGTTAGCCCAGGCGATGATACTTTCACGGAGGGAAGCATCAATATCGGAAGGAATCCATTTTCGAGGTTTTAACTGTTGTGCAAAATATATAGCGTGTTCTCCCGTACCGCTAGCAATTTCTAAAATTGTGCCAGTGGCTGGTAATATCTCTAAAAGTACTTGTAAAATTGCTTCCCGGTTGCGCTGGGTTGCTGGGGCGTATTTTCTGCTGTCCACTAATTCTTCTCCCCGATAATGATAAGAGTGGGAACAGGCAAGATGCCCATTCCACAAAGCTATTAATATCATCCCATACAGCGGAGCAGGCAAGAGGCAAGAGGCAAGAGGCAAGAGGCAATAGGCAATAGGCAAGAGAGATGTAGGGTGGGCAGTGCTTAGCTTCGAAATTGTCAGCTTTTTAATTGGTATGAAGCACTGCCCACCTGACGATTAATCTTATTCAAACTATAGACAATTAACTCCTATTTTATAGATGTAGGGTGGGCAGTGCTTAGCTTCGAAATTGTCAGCTTTTTAATTGGTATGAAGCACTGCCCACCTGACGATTAACATTATTAAAAAATAATACAATTAACTATTTTTTATATTTAAGTTACTGTCTGTCGGTGGGCCGTGCTGACTTAACCGATTACAAGCTTTGGAATTGGTCTTAGGCACTGCCCACCCTACGATTACTGCTACGATTACTACGATTAATTTTAGCAAAAATGTAGACAAATAAAAACTAGTTTATATTCCCACTCGCCCCACAGTTACCACACTCACCACCCTCTCCACAATCTCCATATTTCGTAATAAAAAAAATTTTCTAAACCCCTTGACAGTATATTTATTTATTTATAAATTAATAATGTAAATAGTTTCAAACAATAACTGGTCATGAATCAAAACATTAACCCCAACTCCGATGAAAATCAAAACCCTGACAATCAAGGTCGCAAACCTAAGAAAGTCAAGCACATCTTGATTGGTTCTCCTAAACAAGTTCGGCATACTATTTATGCCATTTATGCCCTGAAATACGCCTATCCCGACGAGTGGAGCACTCCCGAGCCTACGGAAAATCCTGGTGAGGTTATGACCACTTTGATTCGGTATTTGTACTTAGACTAGGATAGGAGTTTGCCAGGGTTTGCCGCCCTGGCGGCCAAAAATTCCAGAGGTTATTTTTAAGCTATCAGCTATCAGTTATCAGCCGTCAGCTATCAGCTATCAGCTATCAGCTATCAGCTATCAGCTATCAGCTATCAGCTTTTGAATAAAATAATCTGAAAACTGATTACTGACCACGGACCACTGACTACTGACCACTGACTACTGACCACTGACTACTGAATGCTTACGTGGAGGGGTATAATGTAAACAGGGTTAGGATGTACTTGCTGGAAAGCAGTTACTGAGTAACTTGATAAGAGTCAAGAACTCGCCGCTAAGTTCTAACGAACTATAGCGGGAGCTTGTTTTAAGCTCTAACTTGACCAGACTAAGGTTCGTGAGAAACCTACGTTATTTGAATTATGAAACCTGATAATGCGTGCCAGTTTTCAGCTCTTTCGTACAGCTTTAAACAGGTGTAACGAGTTAAGCCAGTGAGTTGTACCTAACAAGTTCAAATAACATTGTCGAGGCCAACTTTACCCGAAAGGAGAGACTCAAAGTAATGCGAGTTTTCGTACTAGACAAAAACTTGAAACCTCTTGACCCATGCCATCCAGCACGAGCAAGAGAGCTATTGAACATGGGAAGGGCTAAAGTATTTAAACGGTACCCATTTACAATTGTGTTAAAAAACAGGATTTTAGAAAAATCTGTCACTCATTCACATCGTTTAAAGATAGACCCTGGTAGTAAAACAAGCGGGATTGCTATTGTTCAAGAAGAAACAGGACGTGTCACAAGCGCCTTAGAAATATCTCACAGGGGACAACAGATTAAGGATTCTCTAGAGTCTCGCAGGGCATTAAGGAGAGGTAGACGCAACCGTAAGACTCGATATCGCAAACCTCGTTTTTTGAACAGAACTCTTAGACAAGGATGGTTACCCCCATCTCTTGAAAGCCGAATTAACAATATTGAGACTTGGGTGAAACGAATTAGAAAAGTCTGTCCGATTAGCGCTATTTCTCAAGAGTTGGTCAGGTTTGATTTGCAGCAAATGCAAAACCCTGAAATTAGCGAGGTCGAATATCAACGCGGTGAGTTATTCGGCTTTGAGGTCAAGGAATACTTGCTTGCCAAATGGGGGAGAAAATGTGTCTACTGCAACGCTGAAAACACCCCATTGGAAATAGAACACATTGTCCCCAAATCAAAAGGAGGTTCTAACAGAGTAAGCAATCTAACCTTAGCTTGTAGACCTTGTAATCAGAAAAAAGGTAGCAAATTTGTAGAAGATTTTTTAAGTAAAAAGCCTGAACTATTGAAAAAAATTAAGGGGAAAACCAAGACTCCACTTAAAGACGCGACTGCGGTTAATACTACCCGATCGGAATTGTATAGAAGACTTCAAGAAACCGGGTTACCTGTAGAAGTAGGTTCTGGGGGACTGACCAAATTTAACCGTAAGGTCAGAATGATTGAAAAACACCATTGGACTGATGCTTCTTGTGTTGGTAAATCAACACCTGAGCGGCTACTTATCAGGGGAATAAAACCGCTGTTAATTGCAGCTAAAGGACACGGAACTAGGCAGCGTTGTCGTCCTAACAAATATGGGTTTCCGAAAGCTCACGCTCCAAAAGCTAAGTTTTTTCAGGGTTTTCAAACAGGTGATATTGTTAAAGCTGATGTCATCAAAGGTAAGTTTGCTGGTCAATATGTCGGACGTATTGCAATTCGCTTTAGACCTAGCTTTACCCTTCAACTACCAACTCAAAAATTTGACGTACATCCCAAATACTTGAAAACTATTCACAAGGCTGACGGCTATGAATATCAATCTTGAAAATAAGGATACCCTATCGGGTAGTTTACTAGAAGCGCGGCAATTCCCCTCCCGCTAACCCGTGCCGGGTATAACGGGAGTCCCCTTGCCCCATCTCAGATGGATTCCTTGATTTAGTTTTTGTTTGGATTTGAGTAAAGCTAAGCTGTACTCAATTACGTTTACACAATAGAATTCGGTCAAGCATTGGGGTTAACCAAAACTTGACCGATTTTTTTTATATCAGCTATTAGTGGTCAGTTACGGCGGTTTGCATAACTATCAAGTACACAGGATTTTATCATTCTTCCCTCTTCACTGCTCCGAGGCTCCCTAAAACCTAAATATTACCTCACAAGTCGTATAATTGCTATATTGATTGGTATACTTATAGGATTTATCAATATGCAATTTTTAGAGGAAGTATTACTGACCACTGACAACAGCAATGGTGACCCCAAATTCGTCTACCCATTTCTGGAAACCAACCTAGAAAAACTTGATGATAACTTTATCGATATCTTGCAAACTTGGGCAAGTGCTAAACTCTCAGAAGCGCAACCAGAAACAGCAGAAGCGATCGCAGCCGTTATTGGGGAATTCAGTACTTTGATTAGCGACTTTCCTCTGGGTAATAGAGCTAATAACATGGACATTGCTATTGCTGGTTACGAACAGGTGCTAAAGGTATTTACTCGTGAGAGTAACCCGGAAAGTTGGGCAACGATTCAAAACAATCTGGCTAATGTTTATACTGACAGAATCCGTGGCGACAGGGCTGAAAATATCGAAAAAGCGATCGCCCAATATCAACTAGCTTTGTCGGTTTATAGCAAAGAAGACTTCCCGATTGATTGGGCAATGACTCAAAATAACCTGGGCAATAGCTATAAAAATAGAATCCGTGGGGACAGGGCTGAAAATCTTGAACTTGCTATTTCCCAATACCAACTAGCTTTATCCGTTTACAGCAAATCCGACGTCCCCCAGGATTGGGCAATGACTCAAAATAACCTGGGCAATGCCTACAAAAACAGAATCTGTGGCGACAGGGCTGAGAATATCGAAAAAGCTATTTTCCAATACCAACTAGCGTTGTCAGTTCACACTAAATCAGACTTTCCCATCGAGTGGGCCATGACTCAAGCTAACCTGGGCACAGCTTACTGTGACAGAATCGATGGGGATAGGGCTGAGAATCTTGAACTTGCCATTGAAGCATTCCAACTAGCTTTGGCAGTTTATACCAAAGAAGACTTCTCCTACGAGTGGGCACAGACTAAAAACCACCTGGGCGAAGCCTATAGAAACAGAATCCGTGGCGACAGGGCTGAGAATCTTGACCTTGCTATTTCCCAATACCAACTCACTTTGTCCGTTTACACCAAAGCCGACTTCCCCATGGAGTGGGAAATGACTCACAAGAACCTAACTATAGCTGATAGTGACAGAATTTTATAGGACAGACCTGAGAATACGACTGACCGCTGACCGCTGACGGTAAAATATATAGATATTGATCAACTATCTTCTCAACTATGACAACTCTCGTATTTGTCCATGGCACAGGGGTTAGGCAAGCTGCCTATGAGCAAACCTTTAAGATAGTTGAGGGGTTTGTCACTAAACAACGTCCGGACATTACCGTTGTTCCTTGCTTTTGGGGTGAGCAATTTGGGAGTAAGCTCAATGCTAAAGGGGCATCGATACCATTGTTTGATGCTACTTTAGCTCTGGATCAGGGAGAAGAAGAAGAGCAAAATATTATTCTTTGGCAGCAGTTATATCAGAATCCCCTTTATGAGTTGGGATTATTGTCGTTTCAACCTAGGGCTGCTGGTGATAGTAATCCGTTTGGAGAACAACCAGGTGATCAATTACATGACCGGTTGCTGGCTTTGACTCCTACTGGAGAATTCCAGGCTAACTTACAAGCAGCGGGCATAGCAGAAGTGTTTGATCAGGCACGACGCCATGTTACTCGCAGTGATGTTTATCAAGACGTATTAAACCAAGTCTCTGATTCAGATAGTGACTGTTATGATACTATCGCAAGAGCAATTATTGCTCAGGGAATTTTTGACTGTCAGCAGCACAATCAGGATTCCATCATAATTCCTGAGCCGGAATTGCGTGATCAACTCGTGAAATCACTCAGTGATGCTTTGGGTTCGCAGAAGCAATTGGGATTGGGTGACTGGCTCCAGAAACCACTTTCCTTCTTGGCCGGTCCAGCGACAGCTTGGGTGAGGAGTAAAAGGGGTGCAATTACTGAAGCAAATACTCCTACACCTGGTGATATCATACTCTATCAAAGTCGGGGTCAGCAAATACGTAATTTTATCCAGAAAACGATAGAAGACGCTGAACCACCAGTTGTTATATTAGCTCATAGTTTAGGAGGGATTGCTTGTGTTGATTTACTGGTGATGCAACCAATTAAACAGGTGACATTATTAATTACAGTGGGTTCTCAAGCTCCCTTTTTATACGAAATTAATGCCTTATCTAGCTTAGAATTTGGTCAGCCTCTGCCAGACTTTTTTCCGGAGTGGTTGAATATTTATGATTTACGGGATTTCCTTAGTTACATTGGTGCTACTCTATTTCCTAATAAAGTCCAAGATGTTTTGGTGGATAGTAAACAACCGTTTCCCCAAGCTCATAGTGCTTATTGGACAAATCCTGCTACTTGGAAAGCAATTATCCCGAGGTTACCATGACTATGGGTTCATCTCATATTTGCTGTTTGAACCGGTGGTGCGTTACGGGGCGGGCTATCACAACCCTGGCTACGCAAAAAATCATGGCAAGTCCGCCCCTAACGCACCCTACGGGACATTTATAAAAGTGAGATGCACTCCATGACTATTACTGCTAAGCCAGAAAAAACCTATGGGTTGATTGTCGGTATCGAGAACTATCAAGCAAAAAACTGGAATGTTAATGGTCCCGTTCATGATGCCATCAAGTTTGCTAATTGGTTGTTATCACGAGGCGTGCCAACAGATAATATCAGGCTCTGTTTGTCTCCTTTATCTGAAAATAGTACACTGGTTAATAACTTTGAGATAACCTCAAAGCCAGCAACGGAGCATAATCTAGTTGATATCATTACTAATGATCTGTCCCAAAAACCAGGAGAGTTACTGTTTATATTTTGGGCAGGCCATGGTTTAATTACTTCGGAGCGTAATCGGAGGCTAATTTGTGCTGATGCTAGTAAAACTAATTGGCAAAATCTAGATTTTAATTCCCTGTTACTGCTTTTAGGTTCAGATTCCTTTGGGATTACCAATCATATTTGTATAGTCGATGCTTGTGCTAATTATGTTTTAGAGTCAAGAGGGCGACCAACTATTTTAGGAGGGAAACAGTTTCCTAGTGGTCAACCTAGGAAAAACAGTCAACAGTTTGTCTTACTAGCTACGAGAGAAGGGGAGACAGCGAAAGTTAACTCCTCGGAAAAAACGGGATACTTTTCCCAAGCCGTAAGAAAAGCGTTGGAGCATCATGACTGGCTGCCAGATATGCAAGTAGTTGCTGATCACGTTAAGCAACAATTTGCTAGTTTAAATAAACAACAACTACCAACCTATTTTTATCGTCGCAGTTGGGATAGTGATATCGATGTTTATCATCCTAATCCCTTTGAGATTGCCCACAATATACCCAGTACTTAAGCCTGTAAGTTTGTGGATAGACTGCAGCCACTGGAAGAGTTATATCAGCTATTGCAGCAAAATAATATTGTAGCAATTACTGATATTAGAGGTAAGGGGGGAGTAGGGAAAACAGAACTAGCAATTCAATACTCTTGGTACAAATTAGAAGATTATCCCGGTGGCTGTTGTTGGTTAAATATCCAGGGAGTCGATATTGTCACTCAGCTCTCGGAATTTGCATTTGTGAATGAATTTCCTGGTTTTAAGATTCCTGAAAATCTCACCATTGCTAGCCAACTGGCTTATTGCTGGAAAAACTGGCGACCGGGTAAGGTTTTATTAGTATTTGATAATGTCACTAACATCGAGGAAATCCAAGATTACTTACCGCCCATGGGTTCTCGATTTAGGGTGTTAATTACTACTCGTAGCTCACAGTTACCCTATCCGTCACTTCCTCTAGGAGAATTACCAGAAACTGAAGCTCTAGAGTTATTAGCACAGTTGTTAGGAAAGGAGTTGGTTCAAAAAGAGTTAGAGTTTGCCACAAAACTCTGTCAATTCGTTGGCTGTGTACCTTTAGGATTATACAATGCGGCAGCGCTATACTCAAAGCCAGGGAGTACATGATGCTAGAAGAACTTTTATCGCTCCTAGAGCAGAAGCAATCTCAAGAAGAGGACTCTGGTACAGATGTTGTCCTGGAACTCAATTGGGATGCTTTAGAGTCCTCAGCTCAAGAAATGGCCGGTCTCCTGAGTTTGTTTGCCTTGGCTCCTATGCCATGGTCATTAGTATCCGAGGCGGCTAGGGCTACTAGCTTGGACTTTGATTTGGTCGTTAATCGGGATATCTTAGTTCAAAAGTATCTACTCCAGAAGTTGGATGAGAATACCTACCAATTTCATGAACGGATTAGAGAATTTTTGAGTATCAAGGGGGAACAATTAGCTAATATTGAAAACCTAAAACAGGGGGTTTGTTCAGCTATCGTAGCAATAGCAAAGGATATTCCTCATACCCTAATTCAGTCCGACATTCTAGCAATTACCCCTGCTATCCCTCACCTGGTGGAAGTTGCCACTAACCAAAAAGAATACTTAAATGACGAAGATTTAATCTGGCCTTTTCTTGGCTTAGCCCGCTTTTACCATGGTCAAGGCGCTTACCAACAAGCATTGCCTTGGTATCAGCAGTGCTTATCAACGGTTAGAGAGCGCTTGGGTGAAGAACACCTATATGTGGCAGAAAGCCTCAACAACCTGGCTTTACTGTACTCAAGCCAGGGGCGGTACCAAGAAGCCGAACCCCTTTACCTGCAAGCCTTAGACCTGAGGCAAAGCCTGCTGGGTGAACAACACCCAGATGTGGCCACCAGCCTCAACAACCTGGCCGGACTGTACAAAAGCCAGGGGCGCTACCAAGAAGCCGAACCCCTCTTCCAGCAAGCCTTAGACCTGAGGAGACGCCTGCTGGGTCAAGAACACCCAGATGTGGCAAGAAGCTTCAACAACCTGGCGGGACTGTACAAAAGCCAGGGGCGGTACCAAGAAGCGGAACCCCTTTACCTGCAAGCCTTAGACCTGATGAAACGCCTGCTGGGTCAAGAACACTTACATGTGGCCACCAGCCTCAACAACCTGGCCGGACTGTACTCAAGCCAGGGGCGGTACCAAGAAGCGGAACCCCTGTTGCAGCAAGCCTTAGACCTGACGCAACGCCTGCTGGGTCAAGAGCACCCATATGTAGCAATCGTCCTCAACCACCTGGCAGCACTGTACTCAAGTCAGGGGCGGTACCAAGAAGCGGAACCCCTTTACCTGCAAGCCTTAGACCTGAGGCAACGCCTGCTGGGTCAAGAACACTTACATGTGGCCACCAGCCTCAACCACCTGGCAGCACTGTACTCAAGCCAGGGGCGGTACCAAGAAGCGGAACCCCTTTACCAGCAAGCCTTAGACCTGACGCAACGCCTGCTGGGTCAACAACACCCAGATGTGGCAAGCAGCCTCAATAACCTGGCTTATCTGTACGAGCGCCAGGGGCGATACGAACAGGCCGAACCCCTATACCTGGAAGCCTTAGAGCTGAAGAAACGCCTGCTGGGTCAACAACACCCAGATGTGGCCACCAGCCTCAACAACCTGGCAGGACTGTACTATAGCCAAGGGCGCTACGAAAAAGCGGAACCCCTGTACCAGCAAGCCTTAGACCTGAGGAAACGCCTGCTGGGTCAACAACACCCAGATGTAGCCGCCAGCCTTAACAACCTGGCCGGACTGTACTCATGCCAGGGGCGCTACAAAAAGGCCAAAACTCTCTACCAACAGGCTCTACACATTGCTGTCAAACCCTTGGGAGAGGAACATCCCACAACTCGCATTATTTCCGATAACTTGAACTATCTATTGGTAAGATCCCAAGTTGGCAAATTGGCTCAAACTAACGATAAGACTATGGTTTTAAAGCCTAATTGAAAGTTTTATAGCAATCCTAAATCAGTTGTAATATCAAGTCAGGTTGAATACCCATAATTAGAGCGAGGGTGGGAAGTGTGGGGAGATGGGGGAGGTTTTTATTAACGGTAATTATCCTGACATGATATAGCGCTACGCGCCAGGCAATAGGCAATAGGCAATAGGCAATAGTGAAGAAAAAAGCTTACTAATCAAGGGATTGAGCGATTTGAATTTTTCTTCATTTTTCCTAACTTTAATACAAGCTCAAAAGCTGTTGTAGTAAACTCTTGCCTTTTGCCTCTTGCCTCTTGCCTTGCGCGTAGCGCTATAAAACCCTGACTTGATATTACCAGCTTGTTACCATAGTTTAGGATTATTTAAAGACTTTACGCATTTGATATTCACAGCAGCATCTGGCTTCTCTATCTCACCAAGTAGGAGCGCCTGCCAACCAAAAGGCCACTCCAATGGATATGGAGTAATGAAATGTGTTGCCAACTCTGCTTTAAAGCCAAATCGTTCATAATACCTAGGATCACCATACACGAAGACAATAGTCACATTCATACTACGCAATCGCTTAAGCCCAGCATCAATTAGTTTACTCCCCACACCATTACCTTGGCATTCTGGCTTAACAGCGAGTGGTGCCAGAATATACCCATGGAAATCTGGTTTTTCGCCAATAAATACAGGACTATATGCAACGTTTCCAATTATTTCATTGTCATCGACCGCTACCAATGATAGGGTACAAGGCTCCGTAATATTGGAGATGAGGTCATCAGCGAGACCTGCCACAAGATCACCCTCCCCGATCGGAAAGGCCGACATATGTAAGGAGCGCACGCTCTCACGATCCCTTATTTCTGCATCTCGGATAATCATGTTGTGCGGCTTCATGTATTGAGTTATTATTTAATTTTTAGTCTAAATTCCAGTTTTGTTCAACCCTAAATTTGCGGTAAACAACTCACCGCTAACTCACCCACGAGTATAGCGGGAGCTTTCCGGCTCATCGTTTACCAGTCTGAGTTCTTCGAGAACTACGTTATTTCTAAGTGTTTAAGTTCCTACCTGGGGATGCGTAGCTAGTCCCCAGCTCTAGAACTCAGTTATTAAACAGACGTAGTTGAGTTAGGTCGGTGTAACTGAGAAAGTACCGAGAAATAACATTGACGAAGCTAACTTTACCCTAGCAATAGGAGAAAACACAATTATGCGTGTCTTTGTACTCAACAATAATCGAAAACCTTTAGACCCCTGTAAACCGGCGAGAGCAAGAATTTTACTTTCATCAGGCAAAGCAAAGGTCTATCGTCGTTACCCATTTACTATCATTTTGACGGAGTAAATAAAGGAACCAATCACTCGCGAACATCAATTAAAAATAGACCCTGGCGCAAAAACAAGCGGTTTAGCTATTGTCCAAGGGAAGCGAGTCATCTGGGGAGCCGAACTTACCCATAGGGGCTTTCAAATACGAGATGCTTTAACCTCTCGCAGGCAATTAAGGCGCAGTAGACGGAATCGCAAGACTCGATACCGCAAGCCCAGGTTTCTTAATAGAACCAGACCAAAAGGTTGGCTAGCTCCTAGTCTTATGTCTAGAGCTCAAAATATTTTAACTTGGGTTAAAAAGCTGACTCGATTATGTCCTGTTAAAGGAATCTCTCAAGAGTTGGTCAGATTCGACACTCAGAAACTGCAAAACCCTGAAATATCTGGGATCGAGTATCAGCATGGTACACTTTACGGTTATGAACTTCGGGAATATTTACTTGAAAAATGGAATCGTAAATGCGCTTACTGCGGAGCGGTGGATACTCAATTAGAAATCGAACATATCAAGCCCAAATCTAAAGGCGGCTCTGATCGGGTTTCTAATTTAGCGATCGCGTGTCATCCATGCAATCAGGCTAAATCAAATCAAGACATCGAGCTTTTCCTCTCCAAAAACCCTAGTCTCTTAAAACGCATACTAAATCAGGCTAAACGTCCCTTAGCTGATGCGGCTTCTGTTAATACTACCCGCTGGAAGTTGTACCACGAACTAAAATCAATAGGATTGCCACTTGAGGTAGGTAGCGGCGGATTAACTAAATTTAATAGGTGTCGTCAAAATCTTCCGAAAACCCATTGGCTGGATGCGGCGAATGTAGGAAAAGTTGAAACATTGATTATTGAAGTAACCCATCCTTTGATAATAACCGCCAAGGGGCACGGCACTCGTCAGCTCTGTAGAACAAATAAGTATGGGTTTCCCACTCGTCATTGCTCCAGAATCAAGTTTCACAAAGGTTTTCAAACAGGCGATATCGTTCGTGCTGTAGTAACCAAAGGAAAGAAGATCGGTACTTATGTAGGACGGGTTGCAACCAGAAAATCAGGGTCTTTCAACATCTCGACTAAATCAGGATTGGTGCAGGGCGTCAGTCACAAATACTGCCAATTTATTCACAGGAAGGATGGTTATGCCTATACAAACTAAACAGGGAGGCGGACAGATGAAAAATATAACTATGCTATCTACCACACTCCTGATTGCTACCTCTGGATTAGTTTTGGTGGCACCCCAGGCAGCTTCAGCTTTAAATTGGAACTGGAGTTATTCTGCTCCTGGTATCGAAGCCAGTGGTACTTTCACTACTAATGATACTCCTGATGATTTGGGTTTTTTCCTGATTTCTGAAATTACTGGCACGCGCAACAGCGAAACCATTACTGGTTTGCAACCTACTGGTACTTCTACACCGGGAAACGAACCTTTTGAAGTTGACAATTTAATTAGTCTTGATGCTAATCAGTTAACAACTGACGGCTTTGGGTTTTCCACCTCAGCTGGAAACTTTGTTAATGTCTTTTTCGCTAGTTTTTTGCAGCCCCCTAGTTTTTTTGAAGTTTTTTCAGCACCGCCATTGATCACTGGTTTTGAAAATTTAGGACCGGAAGATAGTGAGTTACCGATTAGTTTTTCTGCGAAACCGGTGATTGTCCCTGAACCCACTCATAGTATAAGTATCTTTACCCTTGCCACTCTCGGCTTAGCTTCAACCATCAAACGTAAGCTTAAACCTTCCCCATCTAAACAAAAGGTTTAGGCTCAATTACTTATCAGTAGGAAAAAACTGAAACGCGATCGCTACTCAGCTAATCCCTCACAGCTGACAGCTCACACATAATTTATGACTCACTAAACCGTACACCTGAGACCAAATTGTATTCATAACTAGAACGTTATGGTCTCGTTTATCCTAAACAAGCTCATATATCCCCCTTACTGAGCTATATTGGTGCTAAGGCCATGGTATTTCCTAATTTGGAGTACTGTTATATGAAAACTGGGTACTTGTTAAAGTGAAACTAGTACTAGTTAGCGAGAAACTAGTACTGGTATCTAACAAACGAGTACTGTTGTGTAACAAACGGGTACCCATTTCTCCTTAACCAGTACTGGTATCTAACAAACGAGTACTGGTATCTAACAAACGGGTACCCATTTCTCGTTAACCAGTACTGTTGTGTAACAAACGGGAACCGTTTTTCGTGAAGTCGTACCCATTTCTAGTTAGCGAGTACTAGTTTGTTATACACCAGTACTCGTTTCTCATTAACGGGTACTCGTTCTAATTAACGGGGACTGGTTTCTAATTAACGGGTAGTGATTTGTGAGTCAGGTATTAGGAAATAGGGAATAGGGAATAGGGAATAGGGAATAGTGATGCGTTGCATCAAGACAGGGAATCAACCTCAAAGAAGACTATACCTCATAATGGCGCGTCTCTACAATTTGGAACTTTATTTGCTGCGGAGAAGTCTATTGGTTTGTGATCTCAGACATAAAAATTTTTTCCCTACCTAGTAAGGAGTAAGTCCATGAATCGGAAGCAATTCTTGAGGATTGTTTATCTCGGCTTGGCAACGATAATTCCCTTGGGGATAATCAATAGTAACTCAGTTATGGGGCAAACAGGAATAAACTTAAGTACATTGCGCAGCACAAGTTTGTCTAAGCACAATACCTATCGGAGCACCCATCATAGTCCTAATATGACCCTGAGTAGTTCTCTCAACAACAGTGCTCAAAGCTGGGCGAATCATCTGGCAAGCAATGGCGTTTTCGAACACAGTAACACCAATGTGGGAGAAAATCTCTTTGTCTCCTATACCACAGCATCCTCTGTAGACACAGCTACCCTAGGGA
The DNA here is from genome assembly GCF_010671925.1 of Moorena sp. SIOASIH. Taxonomy (GTDB): domain Bacteria; phylum Cyanobacteriota; class Cyanobacteriia; order Cyanobacteriales; family Coleofasciculaceae; genus Moorena. Next base: position 674,465 of record NZ_JAAHIH010000003.1, read on the forward strand.
ACCAAGCAGTGACTAAGTGGTACCAAGAGGTTTCTGCCTATGACTATGCCAATCCAGGGTTTTCTGGGAGGACCGGGCATTTTACTCAGGTGGTGTGGAAGAATAGTACCCAATTAGGGTGTGGTGCAGCCCAGGGCGTCAAAACTATTCAAGGTAGAAAATATAACGCCTTCTATGTCGTCTGCCAATATGGGCCTGCGGGTAATGTGCTTGGGCAGTTTCCTGATAACGTTATGGCACCTTAGTTGTGTGTAAGTTAACTGAAGGGGTGACTCGGATGTTAACAGCTATCGATGATATAGCAATTATTATACCCATGAGGTACAAATATCTGGGTTTTAGGGAGCAGGGAGCAGGGAGCAGGGAATGCGCAAGTGGAAAGAGGGAATAGGGTAAAAATAAGTGTACCTCATAGCTATGATAAACGCTATAACCATCCCACTATTTTTGCTTAAGCTATCAGCTATCAGCTGAGTGCTGATAGCTGATAGCTTAGATTTACCCTGGTTGAGATTTAGTCAATAATTTTAGAATTTCTACAATCTCCCCTTGTCGGTTAGACAGTTGTTCCTGTCGCTCATCTAAGTTCTCCATTAGGCCATACATTCGGGATTGACTTTGAGCTAAATTAGACTGAGAGTTTGCTAAATTAGCCATCACAGAATACAGTCGAGAGCGATCCCGTTTGAACTCATTGACACTATCGGTTAGGGCTTCGATAGCACGAGCATTAGAATCGGTTCTTTGACGAAGCTCTTCGAGCTGTTGGCTGATCCGTTCAATCTGTTGGTCGATGCGCTCAATGGCAGTTAGTAAACGGTTGAAACGGGTATCAAACTGGTCTGAGTTTGTCATTTGCTGCAATAGTTTTTAGTGTTTTCTCAACAGCTATCAGCAGTCAGCGGTCAGCGGTCAGCTTATTTTCTTCAAAAGCACCAATTGCGCTACGGGCATGCTGCGCGAACAGTAGCACCATCTGTAGCCCATAGGCTGATAGCTGATAGCTGATAGCTGATAGCTGATAGCTGACGGCTAGTGGTTCTAAATCTTAATTAGATTTAGTCAGTAACTTCAGAATTTCCACAATCTCACCCTGTCGGTTAGACAGTTGTTCCTGTCGCTCATCTAAGTTAGCCATCATGCCATACATTCGGGATTGATTTTGAGCTAAATCTGCCATCAAAGAGTATGCTTGAGCGCGATCTCGTTTGAACTCATGGACAGTATTGGTTAGAGCTTCAATGGCACGAGCATTAGAATCGGTTATGTGACCGAGCTGTTCAATTTTGTGACCGAGCTGTTCAATCTGTTGGTTGGTCTGCTCGATAGCACGAGCATTAGAATCGGTTCTGTGACCAAGCTGTTCAATCTGTTGGTCGATCCGCTCGATGGCAGTTAGTAAAAGGTTGAAACGGGTATCAAACTGATCTGAGTTTGTCATTTGCTTTGCTGCAATAGAATGTTTACGATGGCCAAAAGGCCACGCTACGCGAACGCAGTTATCAATTGCTTGAAGTACGTTTTGGATTTTAGGTAACAGATAACAGGGCATAGGGTAAAAATTATGTGTAAATCCTAAGTAGTATCACCGCTATCATTCTGATTAAACTAGTGCAGATTCTGTTTATGGTGTGATTTTTATAGTGTGATTTGCGATTACACGCTGTGATTGTTAGTTTTTACCTAGTATTGCTTTATTAGAACGGTTTTTTACTACTTATGATTTAACAGATGATTTACCTTGGCCAAAAGGCCACGCTACGCGAACAAGTTTCTTACCTTATTAAGGAAATGCTCTGGGATTTAGTTCACGGTAGCAAGGGGCAATTCTTACTCCCTATGCCCTACTCCCTAAAACCCAGTAATTTGTACTTAAAGTAATTGATAAAAACCTATATAATTATACACTATACTTGTCAATATTGACAAGTATTAAACTCTAGTAATTACTAATAGCTAATTAACTGCCATACTGAGTTATTATAAAACCAACAATTACTCGTAAAATTGTAACGGGCAAGATGCCCGTTATACTCCCGACTCCCGACTCCCGACTCCCGACTCCCGACTCCCGACTCCCTATTTCTGTAAACTATAAAGTGGTGATCAAAAATTTGCCAGCAAGATTATTGTCTAAGATCAAGAAAATTGGTAGATTCTAAAACTCCGACAGTAGTTGCCCTGATTCCAGCCCGAGCTGGTTCCAAACGAGTACCTGGTAAAAATATTCGTCGTTTAAAAGGGCATCCGTTAATTGCTTATACTATTGCTGCTGCAACCCAAAGCCAAGTGTTTTCAGCAGTGATTGTTTCCACTGACTCAGAGGAAGTGGCGGACATTGCTCGTTACTATAGCGCTGAGGTACCATTTTTGCGTCCGCCAGAGTATGCTACCGACAAGTCACCAGATATTGAGTGGATTGATTACACCCTGAGGCATTTGAGTAATCTGGGGCGAGACTTTGATTGCTTCAGCATCCTGCGACCAACCAGTCCTTGTCGCCAACCCCAGACCATTCAACGAGCTTGGCAGGAGTTTTTGGCTCAAGCTGATCAAGTAGACTCCTTACGGGCAGTAGAGAAATGCCAACAGCATCCTGGGAAAATGTGGGTACTCAAAGGCAACCTGATGAAACCGTTGCTTGAGCAGAACACTTTTGAATTAGGCAATTCTCAGGTTAACCATAACCTCCAACCCCCCAACCTCCAACCCCCCAACCTTGGCCAAAAGGCCACGCTACGCGAACAACCTCCAACCCCCCAACCTTCAACCCCCCAACCTTCAACCCCCCATACTCCCTGGCATAGTACTCCCTATCAGGCCCTGCCAGAGGTCTATGTGCAAAATGCTAGCTTAGAAATTGCTTGGTCAAAAGTGGTGCTGAAAGAGTATACAATTGCTGGAAAGGTGATTATGCCATTTATTACCCATGATCATGAGGGATTAGATATTAATGACTTGAAAGATTGGTGGTATCTGGAATATTTAATAGCACAGGGAGAAGCTCAGTTACCTGTGGTTTCCCAGAAACCAATGTAGTTTTTTCAATTTGCTAGGGAACAGGGAGTAGGGAGTAGGGAGTAGGGAGTAGGGAGTAGGGAAGAAAGACGAAGGAAGTCGGAAGTGGAAAAAACTCCTGTGTACCTTATTACTATGATAACCGCTATTTGAGTTAAAATATTAGTTGTTTAATTTTAGCTATCATTAAGAATAGTTATGCTTTAATAATACTGATAAGTATTGGTTGTTCGTAAATTTAACCTTTAACCTTTAACATGGCGGATTAAAAACTAAAAATTAAGCAAGTAAATAAGTAACCGATTAAGCTGTTGTGCATTTAAATTGGATATGATTCAGTGATCAAAAAAACGTAAAACCTTATCCACCTACTCCCTGTTCCCAGATCCGCTGTTCCCTATTCCCTGCTCCCTACTCCCTACTCCCTGCTCCCTAAAACCAACAACCCCAATAACCAACAACCCCAATAACCAATAACCAATGACAAATCTATCTCTAGTACCCTTTCGGGAGTTTCAACGCCTGAAGGATTTAGACATTACTCCCGAAACTCATACTCAGCTTTTTGCTACCTACTGTCGAATCAATACGTTATATATGATCAAACAGGCGGGTTCAGGGCATATTGGTAGTAGTTTTAGTAGTTTAGATATTGTTTCTTGGCTGTTTTTAAATGAATTACGGGTTAGGAAAACTAACTCTAATCAACCACGGGATATCTATTTTTCCTCTAAAGGTCACGATGTACCAGGTTTGTACTCGGTGTTGATTGGTTATGGTTTGCTGGAGTTTGACCGTATCCATAGCCTGAGGCGGCTAGATGGACTTCCTGGTCATCCAGATATTTCCATTCCGTTCTTGGAAACCAATACCGGTTCCTTGGGAATGGGGGTTTCTAAGGCTAAGGGGATGATTAGCGCGAATCGGCTGATGGGTCGAGAGGGCAACGTTTATCTCTTAACTGGCGATGGGGAGTTGCAGGAGGGTCAGTTTTGGGAGTCTCTCCAACCAGCAGCAAATCTGGGACTCCATGAGATGACTGTGATTGTGGATCATAATAAAATCCAGTCCGATACTTGGGTGTCCGAAGTGAGTGATTTGGGGGACTTGGAACGGAAGTTTGCGGCCTATGGCTGGTATGTGGACCGCTGTGATGGCAATGATGTCAAGGCTTTAGGGAATGCGATCGCAAAATTGAAAGCAGTCACTAACCAGCCCAAAATCCTGATTGCTGACACCATTAAGGGAAAAGGAATCTCCTTTATGGAACATACAGCCATCACACCAGAAGACAACTTATATCGCTTCCATAGTGGCGCACCGGATGATGAAGCCTACACTAAGGGAGTGGCAGAACTAATTGCTGCTGCCAATACCCAGTTGGAACAAATTGGAGCATCCCCCTTAGCGGTAGAGATGGTATCCTATGCTAAACCTGCTTTAGTTGATGGGGCGCAACGGCTAGTTAGTGCCTATTCTAAAGCTTTGGTTGCCAAAGCAGAACGGAATCAAGACCTGGTAGTACTCGATGCCGATTTAATGCTCGATTGTGGGTTGATTCCCTTTAAAGACAAATTCCCGAAACGGTTCTTTGAGTGTGGTATTGCCGAACAAGATATGGTATCCCAGGCCGGGGGGATGGCACTGAAAGGGTTACTGCCCATCGTGCATTCCTTTGCTTGTTTCCTATCCACCAGACCCAATGAGCAAATCTATAATAATGCTACCGAACGGACTAAGATTATTTATGTTGGCTCCCTAGCTGGGTTGCTACCGGGTGGTCCTGGTCATTCTCACCAATCGGTAAGGGATATTTCCGCCTTAGGGGCGATACCGAATATGGTGATGATTGAACCAGCTAATGAAGCAGAAGTATCCCTAGCTCTAGACTACTGTTTGCATCGAACTATAAGTAGTTGCTATATAAGGCTAGTCTCGATCCCCTGTCAGATTCCCTATCAATTGCCAGAGGATTATCAGTTGGAGTTAGGTCAGGGGATTGCCTTAACTGAGGGGCGAGATGCTATTTTATTTGGTTACGGTCCCGTGCTGCTACCACAAGCCTATCAAGCTGCCCAGTTATTGGCTCAGAATCACGGTATCACCCTAAAAGTAGTGAATTTGCCTTGGCTAAATTTTGTAGATTTAGACTGGTTGGAGCAAATCCTCCAAGGTTACTCCTGGGTGTTTACCCTAGATAACCATTATGTGATAGGAGGACAGGGAGATCGGATTGTAAGTGGTTTGGCAGAATTAGGATTGTCTGGGCAAATACAGGTAAGGCAATTTGGAGTATTAGATATTCCTAAATGCGGTCAAAATCAGGAAGTGCTTCGTGCTCATCGGCTAGATGCTGAAAGCTTAGCATTTGATATTAATAAAAGTATCATGTAGAATTTAAAATTTAGTTGTGAATATACTCCTTTAAAGAAAGGCAAGAGGCAAGAGGCAAGAGGCAAGAGGCAAGGTAAGCATTCAGCCGTCAGCTTACTTAAAATAAACCTTGAACGGGAGAATTTAATAGTTCCAGATTAATCAGAATGGAAAGTATGGGGAAAAGCACATCTAAGCATATGCGCTACGCGCATATGCTAAAAACTGAAAGCTGAAAGCTGAAAGCTGAAAGCTGAAAGCTGAAAGCTGAAAGCTGATAGCTTACATAAATGTTATAATAATAACTGGTAATTAACTAACAAGTATTGCCTCAAGTTTTAGTACCATAGAAGTGTAATGACTACCGTTTTATTTTGGGACATCGACAGCACTTTATTAACCACAAAAAGAGCCGGGATATTTGCCCTAGAAGATGCTGCGAGTGAGGTAATTGGTCAAACGGTTTCACTGACAAATATAGAAACTGCAGGAATGACAGACCCAATAATTGCGGCTAATATTCTACAGGAGTACGGTTTGTCCCCAGAACCGAAATTGGTGGATCAACTGCTGGAAGGCTACATTAACTACTTGCCTAAGAGTTTGCCCCGCCGACAAGGATATGTCCTTGAAGGGGTAATCGAAATTCTAGATGCTTTGCATGATCGCACTGATGTGGTTTCGATGTTGCTGACAGGAAATATCGAAGCAGGAGCAAAGGCAAAATTAACCTATTATGGCTTGGCTGATTACTTTAGTGGTGGTGGATTTTCCGATAAAACTGAAACTAGAGTTGATATTGCCCAACAAGCTTTAGCGATCGCATCCGAGAAGTATGGTGTGATCCCATCAGAAAAGACTTACGTCATTGGCGATACTCCCCATGACATTCACTGTGGCAAAGCCATTGGTGCTCGTGTGATTGCCGTTGCCTCTGGTCACTATGACCAGGAGTCCCTAGAGGAACATCAGCCCTGGTGGACAATACCATCCCTGCCATCATCAACAGTGTTTATGGAAAAAATTGGATTGAAGGATTAATTCTTAATTCTTAATTCTACATTCTTAATTCTACATTCTTAATTCTACATTCTTAATTCTACATTCTACCACTATCCCATCCCTGACGATTGCAACGCCATGTCCATCAAAATCTTATGAGCCGATTCTGCTTTAACCCCTTGAGCTGGCTGTCGTTGGATATAGGTGCCATCAGGCTGTAAATCCCAAGCTTGACGGTTATCTGCTAACATAATTCCCAGGATTTCTTCCAAATCTTTGACAATCTCTGGGTCTTCCACTGGTGTCACTGCTTCTACCCGTCGATCCAAATTACGACGCATCCAGTCTGCACTGCCAATATAGACTTCGTCTTGACCCTGATTTTGGAAGTAAAAAATTCGTGAGTGTTCTAAAAAACGACCCACGACACTTACCACACGGATATTTTCACTGACTCCTTTAAGACCAGGACGCAGACCACAAATTCCCCGCACAATCAAGTCAATTTTTACACCAGCTTGTGAGGCGTTGTAGAGAGCCGAAATAATCGTGGGGTCTAGTAGGGAATTCATTTTGGCAACAATACGACCTGTTCCCCCGTTGCGGCAATGTTCAATCTCCCGCCCAATCATTTCGATCATGCGATCGCGTAAACTAAATGGTGCGACCAACAACTTTCGATAAGACTTTTGCCGTGAGTAACCGGTCAAAGAATTAAACAAATCTGTCAAATCTGCTCCTAAATCATCACGGCAACTCAATAGTCCTAAATCAGTATATAGTTTGGCAGTCTTAGAATTATAATTCCCCGTCCCAATGTGAACATACCGACGAATTTTATCCCCCTCCCGACGCACCACCAGCACAATTTTGGTGTGAGTTTTTAAACCTACCAAACCATAGACTACATGGACTCCAGCCTGTTCTAACTTCCTTGCCCAGACAATATTATTTTCTTCATCAAAACGAGCCTTTAGTTCTATGAGTACCGACACTTGATCACCATTTTCTGCTGCTCTAATCAAGGCATCGATAATGGGTGAATCACCAGATGTGCGATATAGAGTCATTTTGATGGCTAGGACATCTGGATCTTGAGCGGCCTGGGTAATAAAGCGCTCTACCGTTGCGCTAAAGGAATGATAAGGATGGTGTACCAGCAAATCCCTACTGCGAATCACGCTGAAGATATCTTCCACATTCTCTTCCCCGATAGGAAAGCGCAGGCGTCGGGGCACCACTGGTTCCCACACAGGGTCTTTCAATTCTGGCCGTGGCAATGCCATCAAGGACATCAAGTCACCCAGTGCCAACAGACCTTCAAATTCATAGACATCGGTTTCTTCAAGTTCCAGGTCTCGCATCAGCGTGTGCTTTACTAACTTGGAGGTGGTCACAGGAATTTCCATGCGCACGGCAGAACGTCCAAACCGTCGTTTCCGTAGTTCCTCTTCAATCGCTATCAGCAGGTCATCGGCTTCGTACTCCTCTACTGTCAAATCAGCATTGCGGGTAATACGGAAGGGATGACACTCCTGAATCTTCATCCCTGGAAACAGAGACTCCACATTATGGGCAATAATTTGTTCGAGAGGAACACCAGTCCAAGTAGTAGTTTGTCCCTTCTCTTGTTGCTGCAATTTTTCCGGGAGGGGTACAAAGCGCTTTAAGACTCGAGGAACTTTGACCCGAGCAAACAATTCTGCTCCCGTTTCCGGGTCTTTCACCACTACCGCCAGATTCAGGCTGAGATTGGATATGTAAGGAAAGGGATGGCTGGGGTCCACAGCCAGGGGAGTCAGAACTGGAAAAATTTGCTCGGAATAGTAGTTTTCCAAGTAATTCCGCTGTTTCTGGTTCAAGTCCACGTAGTCGAGAATGTAAATCCCTGCTTTGGCTAGCAGGGGTCGCAGTTCCTGCTCACAGTGTTGATGCTGTTGAGTTACCATCGGTAACAGGCGCACTCTGATGGCATCGAGTTGTTCACTGGGTGTCCGACCATCGGGTGTCCGTTTACTAACTTGTGCTAGCACTTGTTGTTTCAAACCAGCCACCCGCACCATAAAGAATTCATCCAGGTTAGAGCTAAAGATGGCCATGAACTTCAGACGCTCTAACAGAGGTGTTCGGGGGTCCGTTGCTTCATGTAATACTCGGTTATTGAACTCCAACCAGCTCAGTTCTCGATTGAAGTAATAGTCAGGGTCACTCAGATTAACCTCAACTGTGGTCTGTTCTGTGGTCTGTTCAAATTCAGGCGTATTATTTTTAACTTGAAAATGGATATTTTCAACTTCAGACTTATTCTTTTTAGCTTTACCCATGATCCTCAGAGTTAACCCACTTGATCAGGCTCTTTTATGGCAACGAGAGAATAGTCACTGAGATTCTACCGTTAAACAAACCTCAAGGATTAAAAACTTCGTCTTCTCTACCTACCCACCACTGACCTAAATTCATCAAATCCTGGTGAATATCTTCTAGTTCTCTGATATATGCTTCCGATGATAGGGTGGCGCGCCGCTCCTGAAGCTTCTTCAGACGCAGTTGCACGAGTAACCAGGGTTTGGATATGCCGTCGGTAGCTTCTATATATTGCGCTAACTCTTTACTATTCATCAATTTAAGTTGAAGTTTGTCTAATTTTATAATTAAGGTAACACAAAATTTTAAGAACTGTAAATTTATTTGTATTTAGGATAGTTATATGTTATAATATTGTAATTTTAAAACTAACTGAAGTCAGTGCGTCCGCAAAACTAACCGCGTTAGATGAATTGCTTGGGCTTTAAATGAGTGCGATGCTCCAAAAGAGCTGCTACGCGAACGCAAAACCAAGCGCCCTAAATTACCCTAAAACTAGATTAACTAGCGCTAGGGTAAAAATCCGATTGGATCAACTCAGGTACAATCAAGTTTCTTATCCCGACGGTGCGCGTTCAGGCTTCGCTTTGAAAAAGCGTGGGGTCGCACCGCTCCCGACTCCCGATTCCCAACTCCCGACTCCCTATCTTAAGATCTAGCTATCCCTAAAACCTTACCCCGGCGGAGGAGGCGGTCGCCATCACTGGGTTAGCATCACCTTCAAAATCAAGGCTAGTAATAATATCTTCTGCTGGGATACCTGCGGCAATAAGTGAAGAAGATAACCCTTCCTCAAAGTTATCTTCTTCAATAATGACTTGGCCATCGACCAAGCGAGCATGAAACAGAATCGAGTCAATCCACCGTTGCTTATCCCAGCCAGTGGCCAGAACCAAGAAGTGACCGGAATCAGTATCGCAGACAGGATAAAGCCGAATCGCTTGTAAGCGAGGTTGGGCGCGAGTTTCCTCTTGCAGCGTTTTTTTCAGAATATCTGCATAGCTTAGTGATTGCTCCATTGAACAATAGCCTCCCGCTCTGGGTCGTACACTAACAAGTTAATTTTATTTCTCTCGACGGCTAGCTGAAAAATAGTTTTTTGGAAGTGTTTACTATAAATTGCTTGACTGATAGCGAGAAACAACTGCCGTTCTGGTTCTTGCATCTCCAAAGCCCATTGGTAAAGCTGAAGCTGTCCCATAGTTTTTTCGAGTTCATTAATGACTGAAGGGGACTCGAAGCCTTTAATTTCCACAGCAATTTTACGTCCTTCTTTTTCAGCTGCGAAAAACTTTTCGGCTCCTAAATCAGCTTTCAAGAGCGTTTGTCCTAACACTAAGATGAACGGGTCATCGGTAATCGTCCACCCGTCTTTTTCGAGAGTGCGGCGCAGGGAGAAATGTAACTCATCACGTCTAGACATTAGTTTTGAAAGCTTGGGTTTATCCCCGATTGCCATGGCGGTGGACTGCTACCAAACTTATACTCTGAGCTAATTTTAGAAATTCTAGCATAGTTGAAAACAGTTGCAACTCCACCCCCAGCAGATCACAGAGTCAAGTGGCCTATGAGGATAGTTTTCTGGTGCGATGCTCCTTTAGAGCCGCTACGCGAACGCAAAACTCTATGAGATCTCCCCATCTTCCAACACCTCCCACGATTCCCGACTCCCGATTCCCGATTCCCGATTCCCGATTCCCGACTCCCGACTCCCGATTCCCGATTCCATATCTTCAGATCTACTATCGCTTTAGAACACAACTTGGTATAACTTACTATGGGTAGGGGGGGGATGGAATAGATTTAACTAACGTAGTTAGTTAACTAATGTCAAAAACCCTGATTAGCCATTGGCTATCCTGGGGCTATTCCTCCCTTACCGATATTTGCCACGTGCTCTGACCACAAGCGAACTCTAAAAAATATGTTGAAAAAAGTTATTGCCCAGCTCAAAGAGTGGTTCCCTGCTCCAGAAGTCCATGCCCACTGCGACGGACCTTGCGGGGTGTATGACCCAGCTGCTGCACGTATCACCGCTGAGGCAGTACTCTCCATGACCAAGAAGATCCTTGATCTTCAGCCAGCGAGTAATGATCCAGCGGCAGTAGTTGCTTACCAAAATACCCTATCCCGGTTCATTGCTATTAAGGAAGAGCAGGCTCAGAAGACCAAAGAGGAAATACTGATCCTGTGGACAGACTATTTCAAGCCAGTACACTTGGAGCAGTTCCCAGACCTACACGATACCTTCTGGAAAGCCGCAAAGTTATGCTCTGCCTGCAAGGTGGAAGTTAGCCTTGACCACGCCAATGAGCTACTCACCGCAGTAGAGAATATCCACAAGATTTTCTGGGCAACCAAGAATCGCGATATCGTCTGGTATAAGGCTAGCTAAACCTGAGAATGTAGAATTAAGAATGTAGAATTAAGAATGTAGAAGGTAGAATTAAGAATGTAGAAGGTAGAAGGTAGAATTAAGAAGGTAGAAGGTAGAAGGTAGAAGGTAGAAGGTAGAAGGTAGAAGGTAGAAGGTAGAATTCTTAATTCTTAATTCTTAATTCTTAATTCTTAATTCTTAATTCTTAATTCTTAATTCTTAATTCTTAATTCTTAATTCTTAATTCTTAATTCTTAGTTCTTAGTTCTTAGTTCTTAATTCTACATTCTTAATTCAAATGCTTTTTACCAAAAACAGTATTCCTGAGCTAATACTGCTAATACTGTGGATACTGCGAAAACGGTTGCGCTTCCGAGTTACAGGAGCATCCATGACTCCCCTACTCAAACCAGGAGAGGAAATCTTAATTGATCCGAGAGCTTATCGGCACATGCCGCCCAAGGTTGGTGACATTGTTGTGGCTAGACACCCTTACCGAAAGCAGTTGCGATTGGTGAAACGGGTAACTGTGGTGCTGGAAGATGGACGTTGTTTCCTACAAGGAGACAACCCAATAGAAAGTACCGATAGCCGCTCTTTTGGTTTAGTGGATTCTCAACAGATTATTGGTAAAGTAACCAGTCGTTTTTTTTAGTCGTTTTCTGTAACATCCCAAAGCTATTCCTTGGAATGCCTTTTTGGTTTTACCCACGCAACTCGCCCAAGAATTAGTAAGCCAATGGCTGAAGGAGAACCGACGAACAGATGAAGCGCCTGCTTTCCGGTAACAATCAAGGCCATACCAAAACCAACGGCAATCAGATTTGCGAATAATGGGAATAGAAAAACTCGCCAGTCCCTCATAACTACGTACCAGTTATAGACAAAAATTATCGAAGGAACTAATTGCACCAACTGCATTAATCCTTTCCCCTCTTGCACACCATAAAGTAGGGGGACAGCAACCATGCTGGCAACCAATATCAAATCCAGAAAGCGGGATTTTTTCAGTCCCAGGGCAATCAAGCACATGCCAGCAGTAATAAAGGTATAGAATAACCGATTGAGATCAGAAAATTGGCTGACATAAACCCAGTCATCGCCGATGTGTTCAGCGATTTCGTAGGAGTTAGCGATCGCAAAACAAGCATAGCCACAGTAGATCAGTGGTAGCGATCGCACCTTGACAACAGAAGTATAGAATTGACTCCAATAAGAAAAAATCCAGATGTTAACCGCAGCAACCAGATAAACCAATAAATGGGCGGCAATTATTGCCAATTTCAACAGCGTGGGCATTGATTAGAGTAGTGTGATATCGTCTCTAGGAGCATATCTATCATAGTAATAATTCAGCTATTAGCAGTTAGCTATCAGTAGTTATATTTAAGCTAATGCGCTATGCCCACGCTACTGGAGGTGTTTATGGGAAGGAAGTCCTAGCGCTTGTGTTGTCTTCCACAGAGCTACCCCATACCCGGTCACCCTTTTTGCCGTTGTCCTACTTAAGTTCCTGACTTCACAAATTGCAGTTCATAGAGATAAGCATACCTTCCCCCTTGAGCAATTAATTCCCTATGGGTTCCAGTTTCCACAATCTCGCCTTTTTCCAGAACTACAATTAAATCAACATCAGCAATAGTGGAAAGTCGATGAGCAATCACTAAGCTAGTGCGTCCTTTAAAAAGCTGTTTAATAGACTCTTGAATCAGTTGTTCTGATTCAGAATCTAGAGCAGAGGTGGCTTCATCTAAAATAACAATTTGGGGATTTTTGAGCAAAACTCGGGCGATCGCAATCCGTTGTCGCTGTCCTCCTGATAGTTTCACACCCTGCTCACCAATAATGGATTGATAACCATCAGGGAAACCCATAATAAAATCATGGGCATTGGCAGCTTTTGCTGCTGCTTCAATTTCGAGATCTGTGGCATCTAGCTTACCGTAAGCGATGTTTTCTCTTACTGTGCCGTAGAGCAGTAAGGTTTCTTGGGGCACGATGCCAATATGCGATCGCAAGGAGCTTAAAGTAATATCTTGTAGATCATGTCCATCAAGTAATACTCGTCCCTTTTGGGGATCGTAAAACCGAGCGGCTATTTTAGCAATAGTGCTTTTTCCCGAACCAGAAGAACCCACTAAAGCCACTGACATCCCCGGTTTAATGTCTAAATTGAAGTTTCTGATCACTGACTGATTGTTGTGATAAGCAAACTCCATCCCTTCAAATTTGAGATTGCCCTGTATCGAGGTCAAGTTAATCGCATTTTCCTTCTCTTTTACCTCTACTTTAGTATCTAAAATCTGAAAAATTCTTTTGGCTGATACTCCTGAACTTTGGATAATATTGACTAATCCATTAAACCGATTAATCGGTTTATTTAAAAGGGTGACATAGGTTAACAGGGCTGCTAATTCCCCAATAGTCAGATGGCTAACCATCACTCCCCAAGCACCGAAAACTAATGTCAGTAAATTCCCCAGTTCATTCAGGGTATTAATAATCGGTACGAATATAGACCAAAACCGAGTTGCCTTAAGATTCTCTTCCCGATAGTTACGACTAAATTCAGTAAATCGGTTAATTTCATACTGCTCGTTACCAAAAGACTTGATAATTTTGATATTCGAGATAGTATCTTGTAAGTGATTACTAATTAAATCAGCTTGATCGTTAACCGATTGATATATTTTTTGTAGTCTTTTCTGAGAAAATTGTAAAAGATAAATGATTAAAGGCCAGGTAAGGGCAATCATGATTGCCAGCAGCCAGTTACTGACAAGGATATAGATGAAAACGACAATAAACGCAAAACTATCGATTAATATAGCAATTAAATTAGCAGACAGTAATTGCCCGACTATATCCACATCCCTTGCTAACCGTGACATTAATTCGCCCGTGCGTTGGCCTTCAAAAAAACTAATGGATAGACCTTGAATATGTTGATATAAATCTAGGCGAATGCTCTCAATAGTTTTTTGTCCGAATACTTTAATTGCATATAGTTGAAAAAATAGCAAAGCACCGGCTGCTAAAGTCATAGATAGGATAATTACTCCTACCCAAGGCAGCATATTAAATTGTTTTTCGGGAATCACTACATCTATAACATAGCGATTAACTTGGGGAATAAAGAAGTTTATAAATGAAGCACAGATAGTTAATACTATAGCGAATAAAAAGGGTGCTTTATGCTGCCAACCATAGTCAAATAGACGCCGGTATAAATGCGTCTCTAGTTCTTCCGGTACTTTCTCTATTTCATTATCTGTCTTATTATCTGTATCTGTATCTGTATCTTGAACATTATCTAGCTTTTCTTCATATTTTTCTAGATTATTCTCTAATTCTTGTTGTAACTTTTCTGCTTCATCATTAGTAACTTGAGGGATTTGATCAGCTTTCATTATGACGCATTCGTGAGGAGAATTTCAGCAATAGCTTGAGAAATGGGGAAGTGGGGGGAAAACGTCTCCAACCAGAAAAATTCCCCAACCGGGTTAACTTCCAGGAATACATACCGACCATCAGGGGTAAGAATAATATCTATGGCTCCATAGTTTAAACCAAAATAAGCCATCAGTTGGAGCAACTTTTTTTCAATATCTTCGGGTAAATCATAGGCTTTCCAAGATTTAACTAACGCTCGGCCTTCCTTGCGCCAGTCGAAAGTAGAGCCTTCTAAGCTCTGGGAATCCACCGCAGCAGTAAATATACGGTGTCCCACGATCGTGGTTCGTAATTCTAGAGCCTTGGGCACTTTTTCCTGAAAGGTCATCGGACAGAAACGCAGTCCTTCCACATGCTCTAAATCCTCCGCTGTGACTGGGTTTGTGAAAACAACCTGCTCTTGCCCTTGCTCCCCATAGATAGCAAAGGAAGATAGCATTTTGGTAACGATACCCTGCTCTTGACATTCAGAAGCAAATTGCTTCACTGCCTCTGGATTGTTGCTACTGAGGGTACGGGGCGTAATCAAGCCCACCTCTCGTGCCACTTGGAGCTGTAGTTGCTTATTGTTAGCGACATCAACATTAGACATTTTGTCGAAGTGGAATGCCTTGATGCTGGCAATCATACCCCTAACAGTGACGCGACATTCCTTAATTGCAGCGTTTCGATACTGCTGATCCATGGTGTCGGGAATTTTGTTCCCATAGCGCATCCGTCGATACCAAACCGAGGACACTTCACTCAAATCTAGCTTCTGTTCCCCATCCGTAATAATTACTCCCTGAGAATTGCCCTCGTAAATATCTAGCTGCACTTCGGTGGGATATCTATCGGTATCAAAACGAAATGCTTTTCCTCCTTGAGCTTCAATGGCTTTGATAACTAGAGGAATACTCTCGTTGTCTTGGCTAAATGTAATGATTAATACTGTCATTTTATTTTATAAGGGAGTAGGGAGTAGGGAGTAGGGAGCAGGGAAGAAGGTAGTAAGCATATGCGCTACGCGCACGCTACTTGAGGTGCTATCAGCTATCAGCTATCAGCTAATGCGCTACGCGGAGGGTACGCCAACAGCTATCATCAGCTGATGGGCTATCGGCAAGCTAAGGGAAAAGCTGTTGAATAAAACAGCTAAGCATTCCTTGAATCTCTGTTACGGAAAGCTGACGGCTGACAGCTGACGGCTGAATGCTTACAGAAGGTATAGCTTTTAAGAAATCAGAGCTTCTGCGATCGCATTAGAAATGGGGAGTTCCAAATCTCGTTCTAACATGCCCCATTCCCCTCCGGGGTTAACTTCTAAAAACACATAGTCTCCTGAGGGTGTCACGATAAAATCTAAAGCTCCATACAGTAAGCCAAAGTTATCCATCAAGGCTTTTATTCGAGCCACGATTTCATCAGGAAGCTCGTGGTGTTGCCATGCTCCTACGTCAGTATTAGGGCGACGCCAATCAACTGTAGATTTTTCATAAATAGACGCATCTAGCGCTCCTACAAACACCTTGCCCTGAACATATATCACTCGCAGTTCCAACTGCTTAGGAATTTGCTCTTGAAACACCATCGGACAATAGCGCAGGGATTCAGCATCCAGCAAATCGTCTTCTTTAACAATACTGGTATAAAGGAAAAAAGGAGTATATTCCATACTGTAGGATAAAGCCTTTAACAGCTTTGTTACCATTTTCCCCTTAACTTGTTGGAAAAACTCCCTTACAGCTTCTGGATCATTGGTGATTAAAGTCTTAGGAATCACAAGACCCACCTCAGAGGCTACCCGCAATTGACGCTGCTTATTGTTGGCAGCTCCGGCTTTTGCTAAATCATCAATCCATCGCACTCCTCTGAGACTATCCCAAAGTCCTGATAATGTTGCTGATGATTCCCGAATACAAGATTCTTGGAACTGGGGATCAAGATTTTCACCTAGGTTAGGTTGCCAAATACGGCGCATCCAAACTGCTTTTACGTCCTCGCTACTGATCACTTCAGCGCCATATTTCAGCCTATAGCTGCTCTGGGATTGATCAAACTTTGCCCTGAGTTGCACGTCTAAGGGAAATTTATCTGTGTCGAAGCGAAATGGTCGCGCCCCTTTTTTTGACAAGGCTTCTGCTACTCGATCTATTGTGAAAAAGTCACCACTGTGGGTAAGTAATAAAATTAAGTCACCGGACGAAGACATAAAACTTTTTCTTTTCCATTGGGAAAGCGCAATCGTTAGATTTTTAGGCTTTTAATCAGATTCAGTGGTCGTATTTTTTTTATAAACACGACCACTACCGATAGATTATTCAGTCCTTTGTTGAGGGTGCTACCTCTTCAAAATAACCTCTTAATCCTTATTAATTTTCCTCCCAATCGGAAGGATACTTCTGGGTTTCAATTTCTTCCGAATCAGAAGGATACTTCAGGGTTTGCTGACCAGAAGTTTCAGATTGGTCAGGAGCAGCTTTTTGCTCTTCTAGGAAGTGAGCGAAGAATGGCTTTACTTGAGTATTGGATTCTTGATTTTGCATATCGAATCATCCTTTACGGTTAACAGTTTAGTGGCTGTCAATTTCTTGAATCAACACATCCACCATAATTAGATTACCAGACTTTTTTTCATCAGCACTTATTGTATACAATTCTTTACTTTTATGTATGTATACATGTATACATACATATTTTTGTTGTTACAAACTCATATAAAACACTATTTGTCAATACCTTATTCATGATTTTTTTATAAAACTTGAATCTCTTGCTGTGATTGGCATTAGAGAGCCTCCGCTTGTTCAATTCATACATAACATTATTTGTCAAGATATTTTTAATGACTAGTTACCAAAGCTTGAAGCTTTTGCTGTGATTGACTAGGGGGGTTTTTCTAACGGAAGAATATCTAATTTAAATGCACAACAACTTAATAATTAGAATTAAGTATAGGCAAGGGAGTAGGGGTACATCTTATTAAAGCTGTTTGATCAGGTAGCTGGAATGGCCATCTTGGTGGAACGGGCATCTTGCCCGTTTCCTGCCGCAACCTTGGCCAAAAGGCCACGCTACGCGAACAACCTTCAACCTGACAACCTTGGCCAAAAGGCCACGCTACGCGAACAACCTTGGCCAAAAGGCCACGCTACGCGAACAACCTTCAACCTGACAACCTTGGCCAAAAGGCCACGCTACGCGAACAACCTTCAACCTGACAACCTTGGCCAAAAGGCCACGCTACGCGAACAACCTTCAACCTTCAACCTTGGCCAAAAGGCCACGCTACGCGAACAACCTTCAACCTGACAACCTTGGCCTTTGGCCACGCTACGCGAACAACTATTCCCTACTCACCCATAGAATCATTGCCAACATCAAACACAATCACAAATTCAGCATCCGGCATCAACCGTTTCAGAGCCTTTAAATGCCCCTTGACCAAAGGTCACGCTACGCGAACGGCGTTAGACCGGTTGCGGAAGCGAGCAACAACCACCCGTTGCATTTGCGGCAATAGGCGAACAATAGCCCACGGGTGTAGGCGTTGATAATAAGTCATAATTAATCGTGTCTCCTTTGATGGGGGATCTAGAGCCAGCCTCGGGACTGTGGATAATCTGTCGGCTGGCTCTTGTCATGGAACGTTTTAGCGTTCATGGCATAGTTTTATTGTAGCACACAAAATATTTTATTATAACATATTTTGAAAATTTTTGTAACAAATTTTTGGGGTTGCTAAATTTTCGAATCAATAGGAGTAGGGTGGGCATCCTGCCTGCCGAAAAAGATTAGAAACAGGCAAGATGCCGAAAAAGATTAGAAACAGGCAAGATGCCGAAAAAGATTAGAAACAGGCAAGATGCCGAAAAAGATTAGAAACAGGCAAGATGCCGAAAAAGATTAGAAACAGGCAAGATGCCTATTCTACAAAGCTCTTTAATTCATTCCATGATTAAGCAACGCAGGGAACAGGGAACAGGGAAAAATCCTGTGTACCTCATTAGGCTAGAAACCGCTATAATAATTAAAAGTGTTGTGTCAATTATTGTGTACTTGGGATGCCAAGCTGACTAACAAAAACTGTATGGAAAACTCTGTTTTATCCAGTTCCACTATCGAATTAGGTAGGTTTCACTTAGTCTGATTTTACGCCCCTTTAATTCAGGGCGACGGACATAGAATACCGCGTCGGTTATTGCTCTAATTGTCTCCCCGTAATCCTCAATTTCATAACCATAGTCTCCCTCATCAGCATAGCACCGAGGTAATTCCATCCAGACCATCCTGTATTTCAAAACCTCTTTAATAGCCAACCACTCTTTTTTGTACTGTGTTTGGTGGGACTTGATATTCCTATTTGACATTTCTGGATTAACCTGCCAAAAATAAAAGTTGGTAAAATCGTTGAGTACACCCTCGGGCACAGAGGCAAGTGCTTGACTATGGAAAACAACGGATGCGGCAAGAATGGATAAGCCTAGAGATTTAAGTTTGAACATTGTCTGAAATTGTTACACTTCTTTCTTTATTTTTCCGTAAGCATTCAGCTAAAGCACTAGCTGCTGAATGCTGAGTGCTAATAGCTGAATGCTTACCTATAGACTTATCGGGGTAATCACCAATAGTTATGCAGAAAATTTTCAATACCAGTAAGCATTCAGTGGTCAGTGGTCAGTGGTCAGTGGTCAGTGGTCAGGTTATTTTCTTCAAAAGCACCTCAAAGTGGCACAGGCTTCCAGCCTGTGACCTAACCCATAAGCTAATAACTAATAGCTGATAACTTATAACTTATGGCTGATAGCTGATAACTGACAGATGATAAATTATAACTGATAGCTGACATATGATAACTGATAACTGATAGCTGACATATGATAACTGATAGCTGAATGCTTACATAATAATTAAAAGTGTTGTGTCAATTATTGTGTACTTGGGATGCCAAGCTGACTAGCACGGATCATATAAAAAACTCTGTTTTATCAAGTTCCACTCTCGAATTAAGTGGGTTTCACTTGGCCTTAACTTACGCCCCTTTAACTCAGGGTGACTAGTATAGAATACCGCATCGATTAATGCTGTAATTGTCTCCACGTAATCCTTCACCTCATAACCATAGTCTCCATGCTCAGCATAACAGCTAGGTATTTCCATCCAAACAATCCTGTCTTTCAAAACCTCTTTAATAGCCAACCACTCTTTTTTGTACTGTGTTTGGTGAGACTTGATACTCTTGTCTGACATTTCTGGATTAGCCTGCCAAAAATAAAAGTTAGTAAACCGGTCTAGTACAGACTCGGGAACACACGCAAGTGCTTGACTATGGAAAACAACGGAGGCGGAAATAATCGATAAGCCTAGAGATTTAAATTTGAGCATTGTCCGAAATCGTTACACTTCTTTCTTTAGTCTTCCTTTCCTATAGGGGGTCTTCAGGACTTTTTGTGCATTAGTTCCAGTGCGATGTTGGAGCCGCTACGGTAACGCATTTTAGTCCTGCTGGGAAATCACGTATGATTCCCAACAAAACTATTGCACTGACACAGTAATAATTAAAAGTATTGTGTCAATTATTCTGTACTTGAGATGCCAAGCTTACTAGCACCAACTATATGATGAAACACTCTGCTTGATCAAGTTCCACTCTCGAATTAGGTGGGTTTCGCTTGGTCTAATCTTACGCCCCTTTAACTCAGGGTGACGAGAATAGAACACTGCATTGATTAATGCTGTAATTGTTTCCTGGTTATCATTCACGAAATAACTATAATTTAGATCACCAGCATAGTTTTCATGAGCATCAGTATAACCATCACAGGTAGGTAATTTCCTCCAGACAATCCTGTCTTTCAAAGTTTCTTTAATAGCTAACCACTCTTGGTTGTACTGTGTTTGGTCAGACTTAAGACTATTGTTTGACATTTCTGGATTAAGCTGCCAAAAATAAAAGTCAGTAAAATCGTGTAGTACAAACTCGGGCACAGAGGCAAGTGCTTGACTATGGCAAACAACTGATGCGGCAAGAATGGATAAACCTAGAGATTTAAGTTTGAGCATTGTCCGAAACCGTTACACTTCTTTCTTTATTTTTTCCTATTAATAGGAAAAAATTTTAGCGATAGCCAAGGGACTTATTTCAACCAATATAGAACTAAATTATAAGTTTTACTTCCGTAATTTCTATGAAAATA
Source organism: Moorena sp. SIOASIH (assembly GCF_010671925.1). Lineage (GTDB taxonomy): Bacteria > Cyanobacteriota > Cyanobacteriia > Cyanobacteriales > Coleofasciculaceae > Moorena. The sequence continues at coordinate 695,228 of NZ_JAAHIH010000003.1, forward strand.
GTACTTGATATCGAATGGATTTACTAATTAAATATTACTAATTTAGGTTATCATATTTTTGTCATCTAGCCTAAGTATGAAAAAAATCAAATCCTTACTTAAACTAGTTTTAGCCAAGTCATAGGATTCCCAAAAAAAACTAGGTAATTTCAGATCATCAAATAGTGCAATGCTCCTTTAGAGCCGTTACGCGATTGGCCGTAGGCCACGCTACGCGAACGCATTTTCCCCCTGCTGTTTTTAATCACTCAAAAACTGTTGCACTGACACACTACTTGCCATCTGGCCTACATCTACAACAGATCTAAGCCTGACTTAAAATAGTTTTAACCAACTCAATAGCAGCATCTGGACTTGTTGCCAGCAACACATTCTCCTGGGACAGACTACAGAAAAACTCTTGACTCTCTCGATGGTCACTCAACAAAACAACCTTTTTCCAACTTTTGAGAGCCAGAGCAATTTCTGATGCTGTTCCTATGCCCATACCACAGGCAATCACCACATCACTGGAGAGTACATTAATCGTATTGCGAGCATTGCCCATATCCGTAACGATGGCAATATCGACAGCATCAGACATGGCCCTTGTGTCCTTGGTGGGTAAGATACCAATCGTTAACCCACCAACCATTTTGGCTCCCCGACTCGCAGCATCCATTACTCCCACATTTCTGCCACCGGTCAGCAGTACCCAGCCATTATCAGCAATGAGTTGACCGAGACGATAAGCACGATTAATGTCACTATCAGTCGCCTTGTCACCAGGCCCCATTACCCCAACCACTATTTTTCTCATGGCTTATTTAACTCTCAGAGACTGTTAATAAAGTAACTCTTAAGATAGCTATCAGCGTGTCGCGTATCAGCTTACGGCGGTTTGCATAACTATCAAGTACACAGGATTTTCTCCTTCTTTCCTCTTCCGTTCGCGTAGCGTGGCCCACGGCCTCAGTCCCTGCTCCCTGCTCCGAAGCTCCCAGCTCCGAAGCTCCCTGCTCCCTAAAAACCCATAAATTTGTACCTAATTGAAGTGCAAACCGCTGTATGTGCTACAAATGGTGCTGCTTGAGGTGCTTTTCAATAAAATAAGCACCTCAAGCAGCATGAGCCTTAGGCTGACGGCTGACGGCTGACGGCTGAATGCTATAGTATGAAGCGTCTGTAAACCTTGTGTAAAACTTCGGTAAAGGTGTGCTTAATTGTCAATTAAATCACACAGATAATTGTACTTATTTGCTAATAATTTGGTTTGCCAATAATTTCCTTAACAAAACTGAGTTATCAATAACTGATTAACCCATTTTTTAATAAAAATTAGCTATAATTCCTAGCGATATCTAATTTGTAGATTGAGAGGATAGCGTTTCCTAGTAAGGGTCAGATATAGTCAATTTTATTACCCCTCCCCATCTCCCCATCTCCCCATCTCCCCATCTCCCCATCTCCCCACACCTCCCACACTTTCCTCTCTTTCCCGACTCCCGACTCCCGACTCCCGACTCCCGACTCCCGACTCCCGACTCCCAGATCAGCTGTTCCCTGTTCCCTTTGGAAATGTTCCATCGACTCAAACGATACTTTCTGACTAGTTCGGCATCCCCCAAACATCACCTGCTGCCCTCAATGGCAGAAGATACCCTGCTCACTCCCCATCGACTCCATTATCCCCATTGGCATGGGAATAATGGTCATCTGCCCCCTGTTGCCTTTGTTAACTGGTTATCAGAAGAATCTAGAGAACAAAAGAATAATAAAAACAATAATTATCACAATAATCAGCACAATAATCTAGGAACTATCCCCCTAGCAGGAGAACACAAAACAGCCGACTCATGTATTAATCACGGGGATTACCTGTGGGCAAAAGGTCAACTAAATGAAGCAGTGACCCAGTATCACCAGGCGATTGAACTAGACCCTAAATCGAGTCTGGGTTACCAACGTCTAGGAGCAACGTTGAAGCAACAAGGTCAATTCGATCAAGCCACTGCTTACTATCGCAAAGCGATTGAATTGGCTGGACTAGAAACGGTGGAGTTGGATCAGTCACAATCAAGAGAACCATCTATAGGTCAATGGGGACCTAGCTCTAGTGAGGGCGATTGTAAACAATATCAGTCAGGAGGTCTTTTGGAAGCAGTAACGGTTTATCTACAACAGGCGCAGACTTACTTGAAGGAAAGACAATGGCAACAGGCGATCGCAGCCTGTGAGCGAGCCATTAAAATTGCCCCAGATACGGCCCAGGCTTACAAGATTTGGGGAAATGCGCTACAGTTTATGGGTCAGACTACTGAAGCTATGGGTTACTATGGCCAAGCTTTGGAAATTGAGCCGGATTTTGCGGAAGTTTATGCTAATCTAGGTAGCTTGTGTGCCGGTCAGCAGAATTGGGAAGATGCGATCGCATATTATCAAAAGGCGATTAAGCTAAAACCAGATTTGGCTGGGGCTTATCGCAACTTGGCTAAAGTATGGACTGAGGTGGGAAACCAAAAGGAAGTCCTTAAATGCTGTTATCATCAGCTGATGCTAGAGTTGGATAAATCTAAACCAGAGGACTTCCTTAATCTAGGGAATCAGTTGTTTAAGGAAGGTCTGGTAACAGAAGCGATCGCTTGTTACCGCCAGGTAATTGAGCAGAATCCCCAGTCGGTGGTAGCTTACCAAAACCTGGCAGAAGCCTTGAATCGCCAGGGGAAATGGCAAGAGGCAAATGCTTACTATCGTAAATTACTCCAATTTTATCGGACCGGTTCTCAGTTAACAGCTTCTCAGTTACCAGCTTCTCAGTTACCAGCTTCTCAGATAAATAGTCAGATAAATGGTCAGTTAACTAGTCAGATAAATGGTCACACCCACAATCAAGCTAACTCGTCTGATGCCCTGAAACAGGCTATTGTTCCCGAATTGGTAGACAACCAGAAGCAGCAGCAGGTGTCAATCACTCCCCCTAAACGTTACAGAGGAGGGGCGATAAAAGCATCAACTGTTGCCATCGTGCCTAGCCCATCTCAAATCACGGTTAATCCCACCAATCCAACCGTAAAGCCTATCCCTACTGCTCCAGAAGGATTGCACCGAGACCAATTGCAACCAGACCAATTAGACCGAGACCAATTGGACAGGATCCGCGATCGCACAGCACGACTCTCTCAAGGCAATCATCTAGCTCAACTTCCTGACTCTAGAGCGTCTCAGTCTAATCTAGACCAAGACCAAGAGCTTGAGCCGTTTATCAAGGCAGCTCAGCAAAATCCAGATTCAGCTAAAGTCCAGGCAAATTTAGGTAGTGCTTATGCTCAGCGGCAGCAGTGGCAAGATGCGATCGCATGTTATCAAAAAGCGATCGCAATTAATCCCAGCTTTGCTGGGGCTTACCGTAACTTGGCCAAGGTTCTAACTCAAACCAATCAACCAGAAGCAGCAGCGGATTATTGGTATCAAGCTCTGACCTTGGAACCGAATACGGTATCCGCTGAAGAACACTTGAATCTGGGTAATACCTTAACCAGCCAAGGGAAATTAGCCCAAGGGATAGCCTGTTATCGTCAGGCAATTGAATTGAAACCTAATTTGTCTGATGCTTACCATCGACTAGGGGATTTGCTAAAAAAGCAAGGACAAGAGCAAGAGCTGCTAAGCCTTTATCAGCAAGCAGTTCAAAACAATCCCCAAGATGCTAAAGCTTACTTCTATTTAGGAAACCTGTTCACAGAGGAAGAAGCATGGGAGCAAGCTTACCCTTGTTATCTCAAAGCGACTCAACTGCAACCGAATCTTGGACAAGCCCATCATAATTTGGCAGATACCTTAGTTAAGCAGCAACGGTGGGAAGAAGCAGTAACAGCTTACCGTCGAGCCATTGAGATACAGCCAGAGTTTTCCTGGTCTTATAACAACATGGGCGATGCTTTGCTTAAGTTAGAACGGTGGCAAGACGCAGCCGATGTGTTCCGAAAAGCCATTGAACTCAAACCAGATTTCCCATGGTCTTATCAAAATTTAGGTGATGCCCTACAAGCCTTGGAGCAGTGGGATGAAGCAATTATTGCCTATCGCCGTGGGATTGAGGTGAAATCCGATTGGCCGTGGTCTTACTATAACTTGGGACAAGCATTAGCAAAAACCGGACAGTGGCTTGATGTGATCGCAGCCTATCGTCAAGCTATCGAACTTGACCCGAATTTTGCTAACGCCTATAGCCATCTCGGTGAAGCCTTAGCCAGAATTGGGGAGTGGGATGAAGCAATTATCTGTTACGAACAAGCCATTGATATTGACCCCAGTCTTCATGTTTCCGTCTACCAGAATTTAGGGGAAGCCTTAGAACGAAAAGGATATAGCAATTCAGAGCTTAGGACAAAAGACGATAACTCTAGGTTGCTCCCTGGACAGATTAATCCAGAGCTTAGGACAAAAGACGATAACTCTAGGTTGCTCCCTGGACAGATTAATCCAGAGCTTAGGACAAAAGACGATATCTCTAAGTGGCCTCACGTTTTCATTGAACCCTATCATCCCCCCCAAACTCTCCCCGATGGCAGCCCCTGGCCAAAGATATCGATTGTTACCCCTTCGATGAATCAAGGTGAGTTTATCGAAGAAACCATATTATCAGTGATTCATCAGCACTATCCCAATGTCGAACATATCCTAATTGATGGGGGCTCTACTGATGAAACCATCACCATTGTTAATCAATATCGAGACTACCTTACCTATGTGGTTAGTGAACCCGATAGTGGCCAAAGTGAAGCCTTGAACAAAGGATTTGCGTACGCATCTGGGGAAATCTTGACTTGGCTTAATAGTGATGACCGATTAGCGCCAGGAGCCTTATATAGGGTAGCGCTAGCGTTTTACACCAGTGGTGCTGATGTGGTAGCAGGTGTCTGTCAACTGTTTAAAGATGGCGTAGCCCTAGAGCAACACTTGACATCCTGTGCTAATGGACTGATGTCCCTTGAAGAAATCTTAGATGTAGAAAGGAATTGGCTAACAGGGAAATTCTTTTATCAGCCAGAAGTCATGTTTACCCGCACCATTTGGGAAAAGTGTGGTGCCTCAGTAGATGAATCCCTCTTCTACAGTATGGATTACGAGTTGTGGGCGCGATTTGCCGCTAAGGGAGCCACCTTACAGGTAATTGGTTATCCTGTCGCTCAATACCGTATCCATGAAAACCAAAAGACTAGCACTAAAGATAAGTATGAGCCGGAATTACTATCGGTATCAGAGGCACTGCGGACTAAATTCAACTGTCCTAAGTCTAAGGCGACAGAAGAGCCTGGGCAACGCCATAGCCTCCGCATTGTGTGCTTCAACGATACCGGATTTCTCGGAGGGGCTGGGATTGCTCACCAACGCATTGCCAAATCCTTAGCCTTAGCAGGGCATCAAGTAATTCCCGTTGCTGGCACATTAGACTGGTCATTGACTCCCGTAGACTGCACAGGGTCAGAGGTTTATCAATTAATTGCTAGTCTCAATCCGGATTTAGTCGTAGTGGGCAATATCCATAATATTACCAATCCCTTGGACATTTTGGAAAGACTTACCAGTCATTTCCCCACCATCTTTGTGATGCACGACCAGTGGTTACTTACCGGACGCTGTGCTTATGTAGGGGATTGTGAGAATTATACCACCCTATGTGATCACGAATGTCCCACTAGCCATGAGTACCCGAGCTTAGCATCAGAGAAAATAGCCGATGCTTTTCGTAAAAAACATCGGCTTTTAGGGAGCTATAAAACTTTGTTAGTGCTAGGGGATAGTCACTGGACGACTAATTGGGCTCGTTATGCCTTTGACTATCACCAGCCTCGACGGAATTTCCAAGAATGCGAAAGTAAATTTCATAGCATTTACTATGGCATTGATTTAGATATCTTTCGGCCCTTAGACCAGGCAGAATCTCGTCGTCAGCTGAATTTACCTCAGGATAAATTTATTATACTCACTGGTAGTCAATCTGTAAACGATCAGCGCAAAGGATTTAAGTATCTACTCAAAGCCCTAGACATTGCCAATCTCGATAATATCCTACTTGTTAGTTTTGGTCATGGCTCTGCGATCGCAGAAAACCTTGATGTTTGGAGTACAGGATATATCGAGGACCCCTTTATACTAGCATGTTACTACAGCGCTGCCGATGTATTTATTGGGCCATCCCTTCAAGAAGCATTTGGTCAAACCTTTATAGAAGCAGCAGCCTGTGGAACACCAGCCATTGGCTATGGAGTAGGTGGTGTCAAAGAAGCCATCTTGAATAGAGTGTCAGGACGAGTAGTGACCCAAAAAACCCCAGAAGCCTTAGCTAAGGTAATTAAGGAATTATACTATGACCGGCACAAATTAGACCTGTTGGGGAAAACCGCAGCTATTTATATAGCCAACCAGTTCTCCTTACAGTCGAGCTATCACAGTTTTATGGTGGCCTTAGACCAAAGCGGTTGGGTCGATCAGCTCCAAATTCCCAGGGCGAGTAAATTTTTAGTAGACTCTCCCGTAGGCTCTCCCAAACTTACTCAACCCCTAGGGATTAAAAGCGGTATTCCCAAAAACAACAATAGTATTATCTCTGGGGTTGGTATTCAAGGTTATACCCGTCAGGGTTTTGGAGAATTAGAACAACCCTTACCAGAAATTGGTCTTTTTCGTCCCAGCCAGTGGTTACTGTGGCCAGAGGGCGAGTTTGCCATCATTGCCGATAATCCCAGAAAGGGTCAGCTAGTCATTGCCTGCCGTAACGTGTCTCAGGGTCAGTTCCTTGAAGTTTGGCAAAAGGGTAAGTTACTATTGCGGGTAGCAGTGCATCACTCTGGGATCGATCAGGTTAATGTATTTACCCTACCGATTTCGTTACTTGAAGGCTTCAATTTATTTTCCCTGAAGACCGAGACCTATCATGTTGATCAGTCCAATCGTCATTTAGGGGTACTGATTGAGAGAATTACATTTACAGAGCAACTGGATTGGGAACCGTTGCGGGAACACAATGAATTATCTATCCTCATGGATGACCATCTCAATGGTATCGGTTGGTTATCACCTGAGACATTAAATGGAACACCAGTTCGCTGGATGGAGAAGGTAGGTAGTGTGATTATTGACGGTATTAATACTATCAAGCCGCTTCAAGTGCGAGTTTCAGGAATGATGGCGGTGGAGAAACGGTTTATTAGCGATATGGTAGTAAAGGTAAATGGTAACCCTATTGATGGAGACGTTCAGCAGCAGTCCGATAAATCTTGGGTGTTTGAAGGAATTATTCCCTCTGGGAGCCTAACCTTAAACGCTCCATTTGTGCTATCGATTGAATCACCAGGGGTGGGTCAGTTATCATCCATTGATTCGAGATTAGCTAGCCTATTAGTGAAATCAGTTACGATTGGAGCAGCTCAAGGCTAATGGCATAATCGAGTAATAGAATAAAACTATCTATAGGAATAAAAATATCTATAGCAGTTCTCGAAACCTATTTGGGAACTGCTATATAGTAGCTTTGAACCAATGAAAAAAATTCTATATACACGAGACAATCAGCCAGTCTCTATTGAAGTACCTACCCCTGGTGCTATTCCTAGTTTTTTCGTATTCGCGCTCCATAAATCAGGGAGTGTGATGCAGGACAAAATTATTGAAGATATCGGTTTTACCTTAAAGATACCACTGATTAGTGTTGCCAAGACTTCCTTTAATCAAGGGGTAGAAGAAAGTGCGTTTGGTAACGATATCTGTGACATTTTTGTCAAAACTGGATATGGCTTTTACGGCTCTCGATATCTCCCTGCCTATCTTAATGATTTCGATTTGAGTGGTTTTAAGAAAATATTACTGATTCGCGATCCTAGGGATATTGTAGTATCCCATTATTTTTCCATGAAGAACAGTCATGTTATTCCCCCAGGTAAGGTAGGTGATGCCCTTTGGAAAAATCGCCAGCGACTACAAGACATGGATATAGACCAGTATGCCATTCAACAAGCACCGATATTTCGTAACATAATTCAAAGGTACAGCAAGATTGAAGATCAGTTATTCAAACTGTTTAGGTATGAAGATATCGTTTTCAATAAGCGTCAGTGGGTTGGGGATATTATCGGTTTTTTGGAAGTAGAGCTTGAAGAGAATAAAATAGAGGAAATAGCTAAGAAGCACGATATTTTTCCAACTAAAGAAAATCCCGCATCACACATCCGTAAAGTTACCCCAGGGGATTATAAAGAAAAGTTACAAGCCGCCACTATTGATAAGCTTAATAAATGTTTTAAAGCTATTTTGATAAAGTATGGATATGATAATTAAGAATGTAGAAAGCAGAATGTAGAATTAAGAATGTAGAATTAAGAATGTAGAATTAAGAATGTAGAATTAAGAATGTAGAATTAAGAATGTAGAATTAAGAATGTAGAATTAAGAATGTAGAAGGCAGAATGTAGAATTAAGAATGTAGAAGGCAGAATGTAGAAGGCAGAATGTAGAAGGCAGAATTCTAAATTCTAAATTCTAAATTCCTAATTCTTAATTCTAAATTCTTAATTCTTAATTCTTAATTCTACATTCTTAAAATTTGTTTAAGGTTTTTCCTACTCCCTATCGGGTACATCTCACTGTCTTTATGCAAAGCGTGAGTGGGGGAAACCCCCTTTGGCCGCTGGCAAAAATTCCCGGTAAAATTCCCACACTTCCCACCCGCCGCAGATTTCCTTTCTTTCCTCTTGACAAGTGTTTTTCCTTTAATCTAAAATGCCCGAGGTTACTTGAGCTCCTAATAGCAAGAAGCTAGAGCAGTAACAACTGTACTAGGGCAGTAACAACTGTAGGGGTTCACAAAAAAAAGTTACGAGGCAGCACAAGTAGGTTAACTACCGGTCAACCCAATCATTACGATAAGAAAAAAAAAATTAATGATGCAAAAACTACGCAATGCGCTATTGGCATTAGTTATTGCCATAGCTCTGACTTGGATGCCTTCCTTTACGGTAGCTTCTGCACAGGCTGCTGAAATTGAATATAGTCCTGGACTCCAGTTTGCAATCCAGCCCGGAACAGGGGATTTTGTTCAATTCCAAAGCGGTCCGATATCGTCGCCTGGCCAGAAAGTTAATGTTTTTTATGACTCCCTCAGGTTAGCTTCGCCTGCAAATCGAAGTTGTCCTAAGTTTGATGATTCAACTACTGTAACAGGCCACGTGATGTCTGATAACAGCGGCAAGATTACTAAATTCCCCCTTAAGTCCCTTAACCCCCCTGCGGTGGATTACGTCAAGGTTGGAACGTTTACTACCCCTGATTGCTATTGGGGTAGTGATGAGATCCAGATCTGGTTCACTGGCATCGACGACTATGGCAATATTTGTTACGATAGTGATTTCGGCAGCAATTACCATTTTCCAGTGATTTGCGAATAATAAGTTGTTGAGTCTGGAGAAAATTCTCAGCAGTGAACTAACTTAGATTTCGCTACTGGAATTCTCCCCAAGGAAGCAACTGAAAAAGCGATGCAGCGCGCGCTGCATTGCTTTTTCAATAAGGTTGTTAAAAGTTGAATATTTTTTGTTACTCTCGATTCCCTACTCCCGATTCCCGATTCCCGATTCCCGATTCCCGATTCCCGATTCCCTACTCCCTACTCCCTACTCCCTATTCCCTCTTCAAATCGATAGGCTCTAGCTTTTAATTTTTGCATCCATCCCTTGACTGTTGGTTGCTTAAAGATACTATCAATCACCTTTTTCATATCTTCAGCAACTGGACTAGACTGTTTCTCAATAGTATTACCTTGCCCAAAATAGCTACAAGTTGCTTCTGGCAACCACAGGGCTCGGCTTCCTCTCAAAAATACTAGATTTAATATTATTTCTACCATCGCAGCCTCTTGATTTAATTCCGTATTGAAGCCCCCTACTAGGTCTAAACGACTGCGACGAAACATAATATTACTTTGACGCAACGGTTGCCACAGTTTCTCTAACTTCCAGATGTGTAAGTCTTCTAAATCCGGTAAGTCTTGCCATGGCGTCACCTGGGTGATCTTGTCTCCCTCAACCAGTTGCCAGCCACTCAATAGTAAATCTAGGGTAGAGGATTCCCGGTCAAATGCTGCTACTTGTTTCTCTAGGGCATCTGGTAGTAAAACACTGTCACTATCGAGAAAGGTGACAAATTCTCCTTGGGCCATCTCAAGAGCGCGATCGCACAACGCCCCCCATTTGCGATTGGCCGTAGGCCACGCTACGCGAACGCATCCCCCTTTAATAACAATTCCCCCCTTGTTAAGGGGGGCTAGGGGGGATCCCTGCTCCCTACTCCCTACTCCCTGTTCCCTACTCCCTACTCCCTGCTCCCTGTTCCCTGTTCCCTGTTCCCTGTTCCCTACTCCCTTATTACCAGCCCCATCCACCACAATAATTTCATAGTCGGAATAGTTTTGAGCCAGCACACTCTCCACTGCTCGCTTAACTAGCGCGCTATTGTTTTGAAGAATAATAGACCTCTTGTCAAAGTAGTTTTTTGATACTGTTTGCCTGAATTCTTGTCCACTGTTCCCTGTTCCCTGTTCCCTGTTCCCTGTTCCCTGTTCCGAAATTCCCTCTTCTGAAAGAAGTCTAATAATAATCACACTAACTCGTGGTGAATATTGATTACGCCAGGGTTTTAGCTGCCAGGTGCTGTCCGCAATCGTGCCTTGTGCTTGCACATTGCCAATGGTTTTATTCTGTTGCGCTTCCTTCCCCATATGGGCCTCATTTTTGCCCCCTTGGAGATGAGCGTAGGTATGATTTTGATGCACTGCCATCACCACTTGGCTGGCATCGACGATGGGATAACCCCTCATAGCAGCAGTAGTTACCATCCAGGTATCCCAATATCCCCGTCCTACCGCAAACTTAGGGATAGTAGGAAATAAATTTTTAGGAAAGATAAAGTAATCCTTAGCATCATGAGCCCCTAAACAACCGGTCTGATAGACCTGTTGACCCAGGGTGTCTTCCCAGGTGGGGGACTGAAATTCTATAGGATTGGACAGGTCAAGATTCCAGCGTCGTCCAGTAATTAAAAATGTGTCTAGGTGTTGGCAGACCTGTTGAATGGCTTGGGGAAAATCCTTCAGTAAAATAATATCAGCGTTGATGTAAGTGATGATATCGTAAGTTGCTTGCTCCTGGACTTGAGCAAACACACTATCGAGTAGAGGAGTGCCATCGGTATTGCACTCGATATCAGGAACATGATTAAGTCCTAAGTCCTGAGCAATCGCAGCTGTACCAATTTCATTACCAAATAAAATAATTTCTGGCTTGGGTTTGAGCAAAGTCCAGCTGGTAATAGCGTTGTGCTGGATGATACCAATCTTACCTAGAAAAGGCTTAGGCACCGTGAAAATGCTGATGCCTAGGGTTGGTCGAATCTCGGGCTTGATATACAACGGTTGCGCCATTATGCTGATTGCTAATCGTTGATATTGATGGTATGGTTATAGAGTTTGTATATGAGTTGTAAACACACTTATTGCCGAAAAAGCCCTGCATGCAAGAGCCAAAAGGCAAGAGGGTAAAGAGAACCTCAGTTTTATTGTCCAAGAAAAAAAGACCTCAAAGGTTTAGATATCCAATACAAAATCTATTTTAGATAAGAAAATCGAATCGGTTAGGTATAAGCGATTAGCTATAATAAAGTTTTGGCGAAATCCCTAAGATACCACAATAAATTCGATGAGAAACTGCTAGAACGAATACAATTTTTTAACCATCGTTCAATAACAGTATAAAGAAACAGTATTAGGATGCGCTCCCAAATAGAACTAGCTATGGTTGAAACTTCTGTAAGTATTGCAAATCAATTGAGACAGCAAGGACAACAGAGTGAAGCAATTGCAGCATACCAGGAAGCAATTGAGTTACAGCCAGATAATCCAGGGATTTATCACCTTGTGGGACAATCTCAGGCTCACCAGGGGGATTTAGAAGGTGCGATCGCAAGCTACCAAAAATCAATTGCCCTCAATCCCCAACAGTCGTTTTGGGTCTACAAACATCTCGGGGATGCTCTGAGAGCCCAAGGAAAACTGGATGAGGCGATGGTGGCTTACCAGAATGGGATGCAGTTCGAGCCAGACCATCCGGATTTTTATCACAATTTAGGACAAGCTCAAGCACTACAGGGAAATTTAGACGATGCGATCGCATCCTACCAAAATGCGATCGCTCTCAATCCTAGCCATCCGTTTTGGATCTACAAAAATCTCGGGGATGCTCTGAGGCAAACCAATCGAGTTGATGAAGCAGTTTGCGCTTACCAGGAAGCAAGTCAGTGTGACCCAGAAAATGGGAAAGTAGTATATCCTAACTTGGCAAAATGTCAGCAGCAACAGGGAAATTTAGACGATGCCATCGCCTCTTACCAAAATGCGATCGCACTAAATCAAGACCAGCCAGCTTGGGTTTACCAAAATCTCGGGGATAGTCTGAGCTTGCAAACTCGATGGTATGAAGCCATTACCGCTTACCGTAGCGCTATAGCAATTAACCCCAGCATCAATGGGGTTAAAGAGAGCTTAGCCGATGCTCTGCGAGAAACCAAACAATTGGAACAAGCGATCGCAGCCTATCGCGATGCTATTGACACCAATCCCGACCGGTTTGAGTCTCACCATTGGCTAGGGGATTTATATCGAGAAAACAAGAATTGGGAGCAAGCCGCAGCAGCTTACCAATCCGCCATAGCACTCAATTCCTACAATGCTTGGACTCACCATAATTTAGGCTTAGCCTTAGCCCAACAAGGGAAGCTAGAAGAAGCCGTAGCTGCTTATCAAGAAGCCATAGCCCTATCCCCTAACCAGTTCTTTGAGTTTTACCACAAATTAGGGGAGGCTCTCACCCAACTCCAGCATTGGCAGGAAGCAGTTACCGCTTATGGTCGTGCCATTGACCTCAGCCCAGAAAATCCTGAGTTATACTACCCCTTGCGCAAAGCATTGGAAGAATTGGGACAGTGGCAAGAACCAGATTATGAACCCCCATCACAAGACCCTTGGCTAGCCGCTCACCAATGGGCAGATAGTTTGCGAGAACAGGGAAAAATAGCAGAAGCGATCGCAGCCTATCGCTATGCTCTCGATATCAATCCCAACTGTTGTGAGTCTTACCATTGGTTAGGGGATTTACTCTTAACACAACAGAATTGGCATGAAGCAGCAACAGCTTACCAGCGAGCCATAGAACTCAATCCTTACAATCCCTGGTCCCACCATAACTTAGGGCTAGCCTTAACCGAACAGGGCAAGTTAGACGAAGCAGTAGCAGCCTTAAACCAAGCCATAGCCCTATGCTCCAACCAGTACTTTGAATTTTACCAAAACTTAGGAAATGCCCTCAGCAAACTCCACCGTTGGGATGAATCCCTTACCGCCTATGGCAGTGCTATTGAATTAAATCCAGGCAATCCTCAGTTACACAGTAGTTTAGGAGGTGTATTGGTTGAATTGGGAAAGTCCGATCAGGCGGTAGGGTCTTACCGCCGCTCTATACAGTTAAAGCCAGATGATCCCGAGATACAGGAAAAATTAGGAAATGTGCTTCGAGAAAGAGTCCAAGTAGATTTAGATCAAGCAATCAGCTGTTATCGTCGAGCCATTCGGACAAATCCAGATAATCTCGATAATTATCACAAGGCATTAGGGATACAATCCAACGATCCTGAACTGTATCTACAGTTAGGCAATACATTAGTCAAACAAAATCAGTTAGACCAAGCCATCATTTTCTACCAAATCGCCCTCGAGATCCAACCCGAAAATTATGAAGTAAAAGCTCAGTTGACCAGGGTTTTGGAAAAACAAGGCAAGCTAGGGAGTAGGGAGTAGGGAGTAGGGAGTAGGGAGTAGGGAATGGGGAATGGGGAATGGGGAACAGGGAACAGGCAAGAGGCAAGAGGCAAGAGGCAAGAGGCAAGAGGCAAGAGGAACCCACCCCTAACCCCTCCCAGGAGGGGAAGGCAAGAGGCAAGAGGAATCCCCCCTAACCCCCCTTACTAAGGGGGGCGGGCAAGAGGCAAGAGGCAAGAGGCAAGAGGCAACCTTCAAGCTACCCTTCACCGAACGCCAAAGGCGAACAACTTTCAACCTTCTAACCTTCAACCTTCTAACCTTCAACCTTCTAACCTTCAACCTTCTAACCTTCAACCTTCAACCTTCTAACCTTCAACCTTCTAACCTTCTAACCTTCAACCTTCTAACCTTCAACCTTCTAACCTTCAACCTTCTAACCTTCAACCTTCTAACCTTCAACCTTCTAACCTTCAACCTTCTAACCTTCAACCTTGATATAGCGTTTCTGATACTTATAAGGTACAGTCAATTTTGTTACCCCGACTCCCGACTCCCGACTCCCGACTCCCGACTCCCGACTCCCGACTCCCGACTCCCCAAAACGAAAGTACCTGACCCAATTGATAACTGCTATCAAAAATGAAAACTAAAAAATCCTATAACGGCACGTTCCTCTATTTCGATTATCCCATAAATCAAAAATCGAGATATGGGCATGGGAAGCCTCCTCATCCCAAGCTGTATGAAATAATTAATCGAGGGAGAGAGACTTACAAAACTTATCTCAATAGCTTTTTACAATACCAGGAAAATCTGCTAAAATTCGCCAATAAAGCCATAAAAGAGCAATCCCCAGAGCCATCATTATTCAATCCCTGGCTCCCTGGTCTTGATGCCGTATCGCTTTATAGTATTATACGCTTGAAGAAGCCTAAACTCTATTTAGAAGTTGGGTCAGGAAACTCCACAAAATTCGCTAGGCGAGCGATAAAAGATGGTGGGCTAAACACTAAGATTATATCTATCGATCCTCAGCCGAGAGCAGAAGTTGATTTAATCTGTGATGAAGTGATTAGAAAGCCGGTCGAAACTGTCGATATTGCTATTTTTGATCAACTGGAATCTGGGGATATATTATTTGTCGATAATTCCCATAGAGTATTCATGAATTCCGATGCTACAGTAATATTTTTAGATGTTTTATACAAATTAAAGCCAGGTGTACTTGTCGAGTTTCATGATATCTTTTTACCCTATGATTATCCTCAAAAATGGGACAAGCGTCATTATTCTGAACAGTATGTATTAGCCGCCTACCTCTTGGCAGAAGGCAGTAAATTTGATATTATTTTGCCAAACGCTTTCATCGCTTACGATCCATACTTAAAAGCCATAATGTCATCCCTTTGGCAATCCCCCGAAATGACTGGTGTTAATAAAGGAGGAGGTTCCTTCTGGCTCCAAATGAGAGAAGTATCTTGAGGATTATAGGGAATAGGGAATAGGGAACAGGGAACAGGGAACAGGGAACAGGCAAAAGTTTGAAGGCAAGAGGCAAGAGGCAAATTTTAAGGCAAGAGGCAAGAGGCAAGAGGCAAGAGGCAAATTTTAAGGCAAGAGGCAAGAGGCAAGAGGCAAGAGGCAAATTTTAAGGCAAGAGGCAAGAGGCAAGAGGCAAGAGGCAAATTTTAAGGCAAGAGGCAAGAGGCAAGAGGCAAGAGGCAAATTTTAAGGCAAGAGGCAAGAGGCAAGAGGCAAGAGGCAAATTTTAAGGCAAGAGGCAAGAGGCAAGAGGCAAAAGTTTTTTTGATCAACTCTTAAAGAATAAACTAGACTAATGGCATCTAGTATTAATAAACTAAACTAAATAAACTAGAATAATTTATGACTCTTGCCTCTTGCCTTTTGCCTTTTGCCTATAGCTATTAATTTATCATAACTACTCTAGAAAAGCCCAGGATTTTTTCCCTGTTCCCTGTTCCCTGTTCCCTGTTCCCTATTCCCTATTCCCTGTTCCCTTTAAAACCTAACTATGGCAATCAAATTTTGGAATGGTATTGCATTAATTGAAAATGATACCTACAGGACTCAATTAATCCCAAAAGTAGGACGCTTAGATCACGATCAATCACTGCTGAGCGGGATTTTACCCCATATACCAAGGGGTGGTGTTGCCATTGATGTTGGTGCCAACATTGGCGATCACACCATTGCTTACTTGAATAAGGTCGGTATAACTGGTCGAGTGTTAGCATTTGAACCCCTCCCAGAAGCTTATAAATGTCTCAAGTTAAATGTACCAGGGGCAGAATCCTATAACTATGCCCTTTCAGACCAAGAAGAAACCCTGAATTTGGTGATTCGACCGAACACAGGAGAGAGTTTTTGCTCCTATTCCGATTCCTCACAAACCATTCGAGCTGTTCGATTAGATTCCTTTGAGTTTACCCAGCTAGACTTAATCAAGTTTGATGTAGAAGGTTGGGAGTTAAAAGCACTCAAAGGAGCCGAAGAGACGATATATAACCATCAACCTCGGATGGTGATTGAGATTAACGAGCATGTATTTAAACGAACCCTCGGGAATCGACAAGAGATTTACGATTTTCTGAGGCGGCATAATTACGATTTACAACCAATACAACCAAAAACAAGCCTCAACACTGAGAGAATTGATTTACTGGCAATACCAGAAAAGGCACAATACTTCTGCGGCTTTCAGCATAAATTAGGGGAAGCTTACACAGAAAATAGTCAGCTTGATCAAGCTATCATCGCTTACCGTCGTGCGATTGGGCTTAACCCCACGATATCTTCCTCTCATCACAACTTGGGGGATGTCTTGGAGAAACAAGGTCATCTCGAAGCTGCGATCGCATTTTACCGTAAGGCTATTGAACTCAACCCTGATCACCATCAGTATCATATCACCTTAGCCAACGCCCTAGCCCGAAAAGGAATGGCAGCTGAAGCAGTGGCTGAGTATCGTTTAGGGATGTCCCTTAACCCTAACTTCCAGTGGTCAGAGGATAATTTTGGCGAGGCTTTATTAGAAGGTCTGTCTAAACACCATAGTAAAGACCATAGTAAAGGTTTCCAGGGAAACCCTAGTCAAAGGAATGACTTGATGTCCTCAAGCCACGACTGTGGTGTAATTTATTTAGCCATTGGAGAAACCTTTAAACAAGACTTTATTAATGCTTATAAGTTTTTCAATAAATCTAATCCTACCATCCCGATCTCCCTATTTACCGATTGCGCCATTGGGGAGTTAGATGGCTGTACAGTCTATCCTTTAAAAAGGAACAAAAATCCTCATAAACTCAAAGCAGATATCTTGAAAATGAGTCCTTACGAAAAAACCTTATTTATGGATACAGATACCTTTGTACTTGGGGATATTTCCGATATTTTTTCGTTTCTTGATGACTGTCATTTATGTATAGCAAAAGAACCTCATGTTGACTATAGTAAACAGCCCTCTAAATTTATTGGCTATAAATGCCCTCAACACATGAATACAGGAGTATTCGCCTTGAAAAAATGCCAATTCATTACTAAAATGATTGATGGCTGGATTACTCTGATGTCAGAACAAGATGACTCAGATATGAGAGCAGGACATTTTGGTGACCAGTACTATTTCAACCAGTTATTACAATCGGGGTTCTTCGAGCAAGAAGGAGGCAAAGTAAAGGTGATAGACAACAATATTTACAATGTCAGACCTCAGGCTCTGCCTCACTTAATCAAAGATGGCTTGTTTAATCAAGCGAAGATAATTCATCTACGACTCTCTGCTTTTGTCCCATCATTAGTTTCTCTTAAAAAGAAATAGGGAGTAGGGAGTAGGGAGTAGGGAGTAGGGAGTTGGGAATAGAGTTGCGTAGTTGACTGAATATGCCAAACTAGACATAGCAATTCCTGGAGATGCCTAATGCTAGTTGGAATGCTTTAATAGCAAGTTTTAGATTCTCAGCCTTATCACCACAGATTCTCTTAAAGTAGGCACTACCCAGGTTGTTTTGAGTCATTGCCCAAGCCATGGGTAAGTCTTGTTTGGTGCGAACGGACAAAGCTCGTTGAAATGCTTCAATGGCAAGTTCTAGATTATAAGCCCTGTCCCCACGGATTCTGTTTCTGTAAGCAATGCCCAGCTTGGTTTGAGTCTGTGCCCACTCGATGGGGAAGTCTTCTTTGGTGTAAACTTCCAAAGCTAGTTGGTATTCTTCAATAGCAACTTCTAAATTCTCAGCCCTGTCGCCACAGATTCTGTCACTGTAGGCATTGCCCAGGTTGGTTTGAGTCTGTGCCCACTCGATGGGGAAGTCTTCTTGGGTGTAAACTTCCAAAGCTAGTTGGTATGCGTCAATGGTAAGTTCTAGATTATAAGCCCTGCCCCCACGGATTCTGTCACTGTAGACTTCCCCCAGGTTGGTTTGAATCCCTGCCCAATGGTAGGGGAAGTCTGATTGAGTGTAAACTGACAAGGCTAGTTGGTATCGGGCAATCGCTTTTTCCAGATTCTCAGCCCTGGGGTGGCGGATTCTGTTTCTGTAGGCTTGACCCAGGTTGGTTTGAGTCATTGCCCAATAGATAGGGAAATCTGATTTGGTGTAAACTGACAATGCTCGTTGGTAATGGGCAATAGCAAGTTCTAGATTCTCAGCCTTGTCCCCACGGATTCTGTTTCTGTAGGCTTGACCCAGGTTGGTTTGAATCGCTGCCCAACTTTCCCGCTTACTCTCACGGGTAAAGACCTTTAGCACCTGTTTGTAACCAGCAATGGCGATTTCGATGTTATTGGCTTTATTGCCTAGAGGAAACTGCTGGATCAGGTTGCTGAATTCCCAAATAACTCTAGCGATGTATTCTGCTTCAGCTTCTGAGAGTTTAGCACTTGCCCAGGTTTGCAGGATATCGATAAACTTATCATCAAGTTTGTCTAGGTTGGCTGCCAGGAGTGGGTAGATGACTTTGGGGTCGCTATCGCTGTTGTCAATTGCCAGCAATACCTCTGTCAAAAATTCCAGATAGTCTTGGGATGAGGGATTAGCTGAGGTAGGGGTTTCTGAGATTCCCAGCATGTCTAAAAGCTCACTCCTCAGACCCAGTAAAACTTCAGCGCTGTTTTGCTTGCCATCTGCTGTCAGTTGTTCTGCTACTTGTGCCATTACCTGCAATAACTCTGAATCCACTAACTCACGGTTGCTCTCAAGAATTTGGAATTCTTCACCGCTGGCACAAGTTAGCACTTGCTCGATCAGCTTGAGGTATGCTCGTAGTCTTTGTTTGTCCATTTTTCCTGGTTTTTTCGGGTGCATCTGAGCTTTGGCAACAATATGACCATTGAAGGCTAAAACACAACTCCCGTTCCCTTCTTGATGCAGTCGCTCATGGGGGGAACCACGGCAGTCGCTCATGGGGGAGACCACGGCAGTCGCTCATGGGGGAAACCACGGCAGTCGCTCATGGGGGAGACCCCCAAGACCGCGCTGCCTCCCCAAGACCGCGCTGCCTCCCCAAGACCGCGCTGCATCGCGCTCGTTATAGAGTTACAACCTTGAGATGCACCAGTTTGTTCTTACCCCTACTCCCTACTCCTTTCCCCCCCTTAATTAAGGGGGGTTAGGGGGGATCGCTACTCCCTAAAATCCACAACTTGTGTAACTCACCCAATTCAGAACTCCTATAACTATAGCGTTTTATAGTTAGGGTGAGGTACATCTAAATTTTATTTCTTGCTCCCTGCTCCGAAGCTCCCTACTCCCTACTCCCTACTCCCTAGTCCCTACTCCCTACTCCCTACTTCCTAAAACCCAGGACGAAAGTAACTCACCCAATTAATAAGTACTCTAACTATACCAATAAACAAAAAAAATCGGTCAAGTTTTGGTTAACCCCAATGCTTGACCGAATTCTATTGTGTAAACGTCAACAAGTACAGCTTAACTGCACTCAAATCTGAATAACGATTGATCAACTAATACATTCGTCAGTGGTCAGTGGTCAGTAGTCAGTGGTCAGTGGTCAGCCTTGGCCTTTGGCCACGCTACGCGAATGGCTGATACGCGACACGCTGATAGCTTAAAAATAACCTCCACAACTCCTGGTCGCCAGGGCGTCAAACCCTGGCAAAACCCTATCCTAGTCTACGTATAAATATCGAATCAAGGTGGTCATAACCTCACCAGGGTTTTCGGTAGGTTCGGGAGTGCTCCACTCGTCGGGATAGGCGTATTTAAGGGCATAAATGGCATAAATAGTATGCCGAACTTGTTCAGGAGAACCGACCAAAATGTGCTTGACTTTCTTCGGTTTGCGACCAGGGTTTTCAGGGCTGGTATTTTCATCGGAGTTGGGTGGAAGATTTTTCGTCATGACCAATTATTCGTTAATTTTGTTGGCATTATTAATATATCAACAAGTTAATTAGTATGTCAAGGGGTTTAGAAATTTTTTTTTATTACGAAATATGGAGATAATGGAGACCGTGGGTAGGGTGATAATTGTGGATAGTTTTGGAATATAAAATCGTTTTTATTTGTCTATATTTTTGATAAACTTAATCGTATATAAAATGAATAGTAGGGTGGGCAGTGCTTCTGAGCAATTACAAAGCTTAGAGTAGCTTTGATAGGCACTGCCCACCAACAGTAACTTAATAAAATAAATCGTAGGGTGGGCAGTGCTTCCGAGAAATTTCCAAGCTTGGGATAGCTTTTCTAGGCACTGCCCAGCGACAGGAACTTAATAAAATTAATCGTCAGGTGGGCAGTGCTTCAGACAAATTTAAAAGAATCGTAGGGTGGGCAGTGCTTCCGAGAAATTTCCAAGCTTGGGATAGCTTTTCTAGGCACTGCCCACCGACAGTAAAGTTTTTAAAAAATAGTACTTAATTGTCTACATTTTTCATAAAATTAATCCTCAGGTCGGCAGTGCTTCATACCAAGTTAAAACCTGACCATCTCGAAGGTAAGCACTGCCCACCCTACATCTAGATAATACTAAGTGCGATAATGCGATCGCGCTGCTTATCAATCCCAACCAGGAAGTAAATTAATAAAATAAATCGTAGGGTGGGCAGTGCTTCCGAGAAATTTTCCAGCTTGGGATAGCTTTGATAGGCACTGCCCACCAACAGTAACTTAATTATAAAATAGTAATTAATTGTCTACATTTTTCATAAAATTAATCCTCAGGTGAGCAGTGCTTAATACCAAGTTAAAACCTGACCATCTCGAAGGTAAGCACTGCCCACCCTACGCCAGCAGCTTCAGATAAATTTTCCAGCTTGGGATAGCTTTGATAGGCACTGCCCACCAACAGTAACTTAATTATAAAATATTAATTAATTGTCTACATTTTTCATAAAATTAATCCTCAGGTGGGCAGTGCATAATACCAATTTAAAACCTGACCATCTCGAAGGTAAGCACTGCCCACCCTACGCCTACGCCAGATCTAGATCATGCGATCGCGCTGCTTATCAATCCAAACAAGACCAGTAATTAGAGCATCTGGATCAAGACATGGTTGAAGGTGGGTTACTATTGCCTATTGCCTCTTGCCTCTTGCCTTCCCCTCCTGGTCGGGGTTAGGGGTGGGTTCCTCTTGCCTCTTGCCTTCCCCTCCTGGTCGGGGTTAGGGGTGGGTTCCTCTTGCCTCTTGCCTTCCCCTCCTGGTCGGGGTTAGGGGTGGGTTCCTCTTGCCTTCCCCTCCTGGTCGGGGTTAGGGGTGGGTGCCTCTTGCCTTCCCCTCCTGGTCGGGGTTAGGGGTGGGTGCCTATTGCCTTCCCCTCCTGGTCGGGGTTAGGGGTGGGTTCCTCTTGCCTCTTGCCTTCCCCTCCTGGTCGGGGTTAGGGGTGGGTTCCTCTTGCCTCTTGCCTTAGCCAACTACTTCAACCCCAAACTTATAATTTCCATACTTAATGTCATACCAAAATAAATTAGCGACTCTATCTATAGACTCCTGATTATAATAATTAGTGTAATCATTCTGTTTGTCTTGCTCTATCTTAGGGCAATTCAGCTTCAGTCCTAGCATAGACTCCAATAAAGTTAAGTCTGATTCTAGATTTTCAAAACGGATAACATAATCCACAAGAAACGTGTTATCATCATCAAGGGCTGAGTATGACAGTGAGTAAGCCGACAAATCAGTTAAGTGCTTACCTGCCTTGATATCCCAGGATTTACCCTTAGTGATCCACTCGGTAAAGGGCATTTTTTTGTTGGGATTGTACTGTTGTTTCTCCCAAAAGTAGAAGCCATTGTGATCAGGATTTCCAAAGGAGTACACAGAGACAAGCATATCCCAGGGATTTCTAACAGAAGTGAATTTGAAGTAGCTATTCCAATCCCAATCCATCCGCTCAAAATGCTGTTGAACCATAGATGCTGGCACATGGGGATGGTTGTATCGCGGTTTATCTGTACTAACAATATCACTGTAAGGATCTAGTGCTTGTCTAATCTTAGTATCACCAGACCTGGGCTTGCCAATGAATACGAATTTATGCTTGTGTGATAGTCTCATTTTATAGCAGTTATTAATTGGGTGAGGGAAAAAGTCCTGGGTTTTAGGGAGTAGGGAGTAGGGAGTAGGGAGTAGGGAGTAGGGAGTAGGGAGTAGGGAGTAGGGAGTAGGGAGTAGGGAGTAGGGAGTAGGGAGTAGGGAGTAGGGAGTAGGGAGTAGGGAGTAGGGAATAGGAGTAATAAAATTGACTGTATCTCATAAGTCTGATCAACGCTATAAATTGGATATTATTCAGTTATCAAACAAACCGTCAAACCCTATTCCCTGTTCCCTGTTCCCTATTCCCTATTCCCTATTCCCTATTCCCTATTCCCTATTCCCTATTTCCTATTCCCTATTCCCTATTCCCTAGTTTAAAAAGAATACTTTCCGTAGTTGATATCATACTCAAACATCTCGGATACTATTGCTTTGGACTCACTATCATAATACTGACTATAGTGGTCGTGCTTGCTGGTATTTATCTTCAAAGAATCTAGCTTTAGTCCTAGCTTTGACGAAACAAAATCTAAGTCTTCCTCTAAGTGTTCAACACGAATAACATAATCTACTAGGAAATTATTCTGATCATCAAATACATAGTAAGGAAGAGTATAGGTAGACAAATCATCAAGAAATTTTTGCTCCTTCAAGTCCCAGGATTTTCCTGTCTTAATCCACTCCTTGAATGGCATCCTGGTGTTTGGGTTATAGGGGTATTTTTCGATAATGTCTTCGGATACACGGATTGCTCTTGCTGTTTCCCACCAATAAATACCTCGGTGATCTGGCTTGGCATAGAAGTACAGAGAAACCAGCATATCCCAAGGGTTTCGGATACTAATCAACTTGAAGTAGCTGTTCCAGTTCCAACCCATACGCTCAAAATGCTGCTTTAACAGAGATGCTGGCACATGGTGATGGTAATGTCGCTTCTTATCGGTACTGGCAATATCGGTGTAAGGATCCAATGCCTTGCGAATACTAGTACTAGCACACTTAGGTTTGCTGAGGAATACAAACTTATGCTTGTGGGATATTCTCATAAGTCAATTCGTTCCATCACGATAACTGTTTATAGATTTCCGATTTAACAATTGATTTTAAAAAATAATCGCTGGTCAGCTTTTCTTTAATCGGGTGGTGCTGCAGGTAGTGGTGGGTTTCCTCAATTAAGGCAAAATCCTCAGCTTTGGCCGCTGCTTCTTGTCTAGACTGGAAGTAAAGAGGATAGTCTTCGCCCAAATACTCTTTTACAGCTGGCAGCGGATTGACTAAAACCGGCGTATTTCTGACGATGCACTCAATGATCGCGTTATTGGCACTGGTGTCATACAACTCCAAATAAGCAATATTCTTTGACAAGACCTCATCATACTCATCATTGGGCAAATAATCAACTATCTGCACATAACTGTAATTGGGCTGTAAATTAAATACTTGTTTTTCAGTGTGTAACATCTCCCCTGAATAGGGTTTACGTAACACCACCTTGTTGTAATTTTTTACCGGTAAATAGTAAATAGAGTGCATCTTCCGCAACCAAATCCCAATTTGGATAATAGTTGGCTCAGGATTTGCCAAAAACTTATCCATCGAAAACGTGACATCTGGGGTTTCCGTAGGATGGATGATGCTGACAATTGGCACATCTAGCTGCTTTTGGAGCCATCGACGAGAGTCTTCAGATAAACAAAATAGACCTTGACAATACTTAATACTCTCTTGCCACAACTGAGTTGCAAATATTGCCTGAGGTGACAGGTGTTCTTGAAACCATTTAGGGGCATAGGGAGGGCAATGGATGAATCCAATCCAAGGCTCTGTATAAGCAGTTGGTGTGTTGTTACAATCTCCAGGATCGGAACCCCAGGCGAATTTCTTTTCTATGAAGCCATCCACCAAGATTCCAGCATCATTATGTAACGCTTTCAAGCTATTCATGGCATAAGACCATCCAGAGCGATGCTCCCCATAATGATACTGTAAAGCAGAGGCAAGATTGAGTTTTTTCGGATAATCCCCAGAGTCTTCAAACCCTGAATCCTGCTCTTCAGTTTGCGAGACATCAAGGCTTCCATTACCATTGGATTTCTCAGTTAGCGGTACATAATACTCCTGTAGAATTTTTTTCTCAAAATCAACCGTTGATTCAAACCGCCTGTTATAGGATTGAGGGTCTTCTAGATAAATTCCTAAAGGTTCCCTCAATAGCATGAATTTAGAACCGTTGGTTGAACAACGTAACCAAAATTCCCAATCAGCACTCGCGCCATAGCCAATTTCATCGAAATAGCCATTTTTTTCATGGACACTCTTCCGCCATACCGGCATACAATGGGGAAGATTTTGGGAGCCGATCTTACCTTTTTCCTCCCCTTCAGCCCACCACTTTTCTTGAAAAAAGTCTTCGGTTCCAAAATACTCCGGAAATCCCACATACCAGACAGCATGAGCCGTATTATTATCCCAGGTTTCATTGGGTTGCATCGTAACTTTCAGAGGAGCGCAAACCACGTCCACATCAGGATGCTCATCCAAGGCTCTCATATGCTCTTCGATATGTCTGGGAGCTCTGCGGTCATCCAGATTAGCGTTGGTAATATAGTGACCACGGGCTAGTCGAATGCTCATGTTCCAAACTTGATACAGCCCTGGGTCTTCATCCAATTTTATATAGATAATATTGGGATACCTGGTCATATACTTTTTAATCACAGGCTCTTCATTTCCCGGAGAATTGGGATTGACCAATAGTAATTCACATTCAGCAAAAACCGTCTGCTGGGTAATATCCTTGAGGAAGTGTTCAATATACTTATCCCCTTTAAAGACTGATGTGATGATGGATACTTTGGGTTTCCATTTATAGGTACTAAATGGTCGATTAAGCAGAGTAGAGCGTATTAGCTCTTGCCATTCCGGTAGGTTACTGAATGGATAAGAATTGAATGGAGAACCATAAGCTGCTGAAAATGTGGTAAACTGCTCTATCCAATCGGAAATTGTTTCTGTTGGTTGGTAAGGGGTAATGCTTAGGGAGTTTTTTAACTCCTCAGCCATGGTGGTGAAATTACCAGAATGATAACAGGTCCAGGCTAACCATACCAAGGAATTATAATCGTGATTTTTAGTATTCGTATGGCTATAGACCGGATTCTGAGCATCAGGTAATCTGGGTTTATATATAATCGGTTGTTTAATGTTTTGATAAATTGTCAAGAATTGCTGAACAATATAGTTATCAATGTGACCAATTAAGTCATAATCAACTTTGTTGATATCAGCTCTTTCTTGATAAGAATTATACCGCGATGGAGCAAATATTTTGGTAAAATTGAGGGCTGATTTTTGCCATATTTCGTAGCTATAGTTGGTGGAGTGCTTGACATGATAGGCAACGGGAGACACTAAGTCTTTTATGGTTAACCCCTGTTGCCAAGCAATCACTGGTACCCAGAAATCCCAAAAGGGAATACCAAGACAAAAGTCAGAGGATGGGAATTTTTCCAGCAGTTCTTTTTCAAAAAAGAACACATCAACCCCAACATCGTAAATCTCGCCGTTGATTGATTCAGGAGTATCAATATCGACTCGTGAAGCAAGCAGGATAGAGTTTTGAGTTTGCTCTCGAATAAATTCTGTAAAATCCTGCTCAGCTTTTAAGATAATATCTGCGTTAACAATTCCACAGATTTTGCTACCGTACTCACGCAAATAGGATAAGAGGTCATCAATGTAAACATAAGGCTTACCATAATGCTCTCGTCCATCCCGAAATACTCTGTGAAATTTAATGTCTTGATATAAAGGCTGGAGTTTCTCAATCTCTTCTAGAATATTTAATGAAACAACCTCAAATCCTAGAGTAAGCCAGCTATTAATAGCTGCTTGTTGCTTATTAACATTTCCTGGTGCAATACTGGTTACGATGACAATGGTTTCAGTTGTCATTAGTCATTGGTCCTTTGTCCTTGGTTATTGGTCTTGGTTATAGCAAATCTCAATAGGGAGTAGGGAGTAGGGAGTAGGGAGTAGGGAGTAGGGAGTAGGGAACAGGGAATAGGGAACAGGGAAAAAATTCTGTTTACCTCAGGTGCGACCCGTGGCGAATTTAATAATTAGATGCGGAAAGCGCACCTAACTCGTGATCAGAATTGCTATATATCGATGCTATCGGACTTGATAGTATTTTTCTGTTGATAGTAAACCCAGTTACCACAGACAAATTTAAATTTTTTATAAAGTTATCGGCAATTTTATATTAATTTTTATTAAAAGCAACAGTAAAGACAAAAGGTAAAGGGGTATTGACAAAGAACCAATGACTACCAATGACTATAGGGTTTCCTAGTAAGCGTGAGCTACATCTAAATTTTATTCCCGACTCCCGACTCCCAACTCCCGACTCCCAACTCCCGACTCCCGACTCCCGACTCCCGACTCCCGACTCCCTGCTCCCTACTCCCTAAAACCTGAGAACTCCAATAATGACAGACAAACAAAAAAGCGCTCCCCATCTGGAGAGCGCTTTGTTTTAACTTAGCGTATTATGCCAAGTTGAAATTAACCGTTGATAACTGGAGCAGTCAAAGCTACAGGAGTAGCTTCAGCAGCAGCTAGGTCTAGAGGGAAGTTGTGAGCGTTACGCTCGTGCATTACCTCGAAACCTAGGTTGGCACGGTTGAGTACATCAGCCCAGGTGTTGATCACGTGACCTTGTGAGTCAATGATGCTCTGGTTGAAGTTGAAGCCATTCAGGTTAAATGCCATGGTGCTGATGCCCAGTGCAGTAAACCAGATGCCAATTACAGGCCATGCACCCAAGAAGAAGTGCAAGGAACGGCTGTTGTTGAAGGAAGCGTATTGGAAGATTAAACGACCGAAGTAGCCATGAGCTGCCACGATGTTGTAAGTTTCTTCCTCTTGACCGAACTTGTAACCATAGTTCTGAGACTCGGTTTCGGTGGTCTCACGCACTAAGGAGGAGGTCACCAAAGAACCGTGCATTGCAGAGAACAAGGAACCACCGAATACACCGGCTACACCTAGCATGTGGAACGGGTGCATCAGGATGTTGTGCTCAGCTTGGAACACGAACATGAAGTTGAAGGTTCCGCTGATACCGAGAGGCATACCATCGGAGAAAGAACCTTGTCCGATTGGGTAGATCAGGAACACGGCGCTAGCAGCTGCAACTGGTGCGCTGTAAGCGACGCAGATCCAAGGACGCATACCTAAGCGGTAGCTCAGTTCCCACTCACGACCCATGTAGGCGAATACACCAATCAGGAAGTGGAACACTACCAACTGGTAAGGACCACCGTTGTATAGCCACTCATCTAAGGAAGCAGCTTCCCAGATTGGGTAGAAGTGTAAGCCAATGGCGTTAGAAGAAGGAACAACAGCACCAGAGATGATGTTGTTTCCGTACATCAGGGAGCCAGCAACCGGCTCGCGGATACCATCGATGTCCACAGGAGGAGCAGCGATGAAAGCAATGATGAAGCAGGTGGTAGCAGCTAGCAAAGTTGGGATCATTAAGATACCAAACCAGCCTACATAGAGGCGGTTGTTGGTAGAGGTGACCCAATTGCAGAACTGAGACCACACAGAGGTGTTGCTCTGCTGTAATACAGTAGTCATGTTCTTATGATTGCGGGTATGAATATGAAGTTATCGAGGTTCGTCCGGCTTGTGTGCGCCTTCATGTATTTATATTAAGTAATATATTTAGTTTTGTAAAGGGGTTTGAGAGTAATTTGCCCTCAGGTTATTAAATAATGTAAATAAGTAAAAATTATATTACGTAAGTATTGACAAAATGATAATAATAGGGTACTAGCAAACAAAAATAGGTAAACCAAAATAGCGATGGCCAAAAGGCCACGCTACGCGAACGCGAAGCGTGACCATTCGCGTAGCGTGGCCTTTTGGCCAAGGTCAATCGCTACCAGATCAAATGCGATCGCTACCAGGACTTCCCCATAAACCCTATCCCTAGGGTTAAAGTAACGGATTACCACTATACCCATTGGGTTTTATCGGGTTTTTCCGATTAATGATCAAACCACCCGATTATTTTGAATACACTGGGAATACCACTCAAAACTAGCTTTAGGAATACGCTGTTGGGTTGGGTAATCAATATAAGTAATGCCAAAGCGCCGATCATATCCCCAATACCACTCAAAGTTATCCATCAGACTCCAGAGGAAATAACCATTAAGAGGATACCCTTCACTAACAGCGCGATGGGCTGCTTTAAAGTACTCTCGGAGGTACAGAATCCTGTCCGTATCAATCACCTCACCCTTAGCATTCAATTCATCCTGTGCCGCACAGCCATTCTCAGTGATAAACATAGGCAAATCCTGTCGCCCCAGGGTTTCACTGACATGACGAATCCCCCAATAAATGGAATCTGGTAGGATATTCAGCCAAGGCAGATTCATGCGAGGGTAGCCTTTGGGCATACCAAGGAACTCGTACCCCTGTGGATTGTCAGCAGCCCGGACATAGGTACCAGTGTAAATATTAAGACAAATCCCATCCAGAGGCTGATGAATAATTTGTAGGTCACATGGTCCGATGTCTGGGGCATTGTCTCCTAACACCTCAAGTAATTCAGGACTATAAGCACCAGTCAGAGCAGGGATAATGATACCGCCATTTTGCCCACATAAAGGGAATGCCTTTTTTGCTGCTGCCACATGGTACGGTGACTCATTGATTGGCACAGTGACTGACAAGTTATCCACAAAGGCTATAGAACAGGGAACCCGGGAAGCACTACGGATTGCTTGACAGCCCAAACCATGAGCTAAAAGGGCATGATGAGAGGTTTGCCATACCTGTTTGATGGATTTAACACGCCTACCGGGAGCATGGATCGGGTCCTGGTCAACCCCATAGCCTAAGTGAGTAAAACACATGATCTCATTAATGGTCATCCAATTGGTAATGCGATCGCCTAATTGAGTGACCACAGCAGTAACATAATCCGCAAAGTCAAAGGCCATCTGGCGAGAAAGCCAAGACTTGTATTTGTCTTCTAGGGCTTGGGGAGAGTCCCAATGAAATAGAGTGGCATGGGGAGTAATGCCGTGATCTAACAAGCAATCCACCAAGCGCTTATAGAAATCAACCCCTTCCTGATTGACTTTGCCACGCCCGTCAGGAATAATCCGAGGCCAAGCAATGCTAAAGCGATAATCCTTTATCCCTAGTTTGACCATCAGCTCTATATCTTCTTTGTAGCGATGGTAGTGGTCACAAGCGACAGCACCGGTATCATCGTTAAGTATTTTTCCAGGGGTACCACTGAAGGTATCCCACACACTAGGTTTGCGTCCTCCTTCACTTACTGCTCCTTCAATCTGATAGGAAGCGGTGGCTACTCCCCATATGAAGTTGTCTGGGAATTGGTAACTGATTCGATCGCCGTTAGTCATTAGTGATTTGTTATTAAGAAAGGGAGTTACGTACTAGCTCATCCCACGTACTTGAGTCCTGGGACGAGTTAACCTGTCCGCAATCAACGAAGAATCTTAACAGGAATGATAACTTTTGATCCACAGCTTCTCAGGAATTGGGTAGGGTCTTTTAGGGTTGGAAGTCCCCTGCCACTGAGCCGAAATCACTGATATATCAAGCCAGGGACCTTGAGGCCGATCAATTTAACCGACTACCGGTAGCCCTTAAGAAGCCACCAACAACCAAACTTTATGATCCAGATTCACAGACCTTTACCAAGATTTTTAATGAAAATTTAAGATTTTTGACATTTTCGGTTATCGACAGGGATTTCGCCTAAGGTAGAAAGTGCCAAGTCATACTTTGGCTCTGGCTTTTAACTCACCTGCTTATGCGGTTAAATTTTATGAGCATTTTGCCAAACTTTCTCCGTTCTTTGGTAATAACAATCCTTCTGAGCTTTATGGCTCCAGTGGCACTAGTTATTGGTTTACTGGCAGGTTTTGGTATAATAGGATACATTCCGGCCTTGACAGGGTTTGGTCTTACTGCCACAACTGAGCTATTGAAATTTCTGACTATTTTTGGTAATGGATCCCCAATTCAGGGAGTATTAGTGATTGCCTTTACCTGTAGCCTAGTCGGAGCATTATTTGACCTCTACGCCTGCGCCCGCTACCACAACCTGAATGATAACTAAGTAGAATCGTAATCAAATTCGTTAAAATTCCCCTGAGATATTGGGGTTGTGTGACAGTTAGCAAAAGTGTAGCATTCGCTACCATTAGCTACTAAGATGTGGTAAATTAAAACGATGGCACTTTTACCCGAGCTAAGGCGGTCGAACTTACGGGACTCTCCAAGAACACTTTTGGGAAGTACGCAGACAATGGCATTATCAAATGTGAACGAACACCAAGCGGAATTAGGCTCTTTGAAACAACAAGTCTGCTCAGCCTTGGAAAAAGAAAAGGAATCAGAGAAGCTACCATCTGTTATTGCCGAGTCAGTAGTAGCAAACAAAGAGACGACCTCCTCAGACAAGTCGCCTATATGCACTCCTTGTTTCCAGAAGCCGAAATCATCCAAGACGTCGGCTATTGGCTCAACTACAAAAGGAAAGGGCTTAGAGCCATACTGGAACGACTTATGTGCGGCGATCAGCTCACAATTGTTGTTGCCTGTCGAGACAGACTTACCCGATTTGGGTTTGAACTCATTGAATACTTGGTCGGTATCAACGGTGGAAAAATCATGGTTCTCGACCAACCTGAAAGTTGTCTTTGATCAGAACTTACCACAGATCTTCTCTGAATCATTCACGTCTTCTCTTGCTGCGTCCACGGACTCAGGAAGTACGGGTCAAAAATCAAAAAAGATCCGACTATTCCTAAATCCTGAACAACGTGCAATCATCCGTCAGTGGTTTGGAGTATCCCGTTACGTCTTTAATAAGACCGTCAAAATTCTTGTTCGCGTAGCGTCGGCTTCGCCGAAAGATGGTGAAGTTAAAGCTAACTGGAAAGCCATTAAAACCGGTATATTGAATGGGCTTCCCGAGTGGTGCAAGGCAGTACCTTATCAAATTAAATCTATAGCAATAAAGGATGCCTGTACCGCTGTTAGGGAGGCCAAAAAAAAATACAAAAAGACTGGACAAATTAATCGCGTTCGCTTTAGGTCTCGCAAGAATCCCGTTCAGTCCTGCTATATTCCAAAATCAGCTGTCTCAGTAAAGGGTGTCTATCACACAAAACTAGGCGAATTAACCTTTGCTGAGACTCTTCCGGGTAATATTTGTGATTGTCGATTGACTAGTAATAATGGGAATTATTACCTGACAGTCCCTTACAATACAGCTCAAATCAAAGCCGAAAACCAAGGTAGAGTAGTTGCATTAGACCCCGGTGTTAGGACATTTTTGACATTTTTTAGTGAAAATTCCATTGGTAAAATTGGTGAAAGTGACTTTTCCCGAATTCAGCGACTTTGTGCTCATCTTGTTCGCGCAGCGTCGGGCTTTGCCCGAATCGTCTCTTGTCCAAGATAAGTAAGGCCAAAGGAAAACAAAAATATCGAATGAGAAAAGCCGCTAGAAGAATGGTCATTAAAATCCAAAATCTAGTCAACGAGTTACATCACAAGGCTGCCCGATTTTTAGTTGATAACTTTGATGTGATACTGCTTCCCACTTTTGAGACGTCAGAAATGGCCAAAAAAGGGAACAGAAAAATCCGATCTAAAACTGTTCGGAATTTACTTTCTTTCGCTCACTACCGATTTAAGGAGTTTCTGAAACATAAAGCCCAAGAAACAGGAAAAGTAGTGGTTGATGTTTGTGAAGCCTATACCAGTAAAACGGTTAGCTGGACTGGTGAGTTAATCAATATTGGTGGCAGCAAGACTATTAAGTCAAAAATTGATGGCCGATCAATGGATCGAGACATCAATGGCGCTCGCGGGATATTCCTGAGAGCCTTGGGAGATACCCCCTGGCTGAGAAATCAGCTTGCATTGGCGAGCCAGAGTTTGCCTTTGGTAGATTCTGGTAGCTAAAAAGTCTCGGATATGGTTGAGATTCAAATTATCTATTATCTATATTTGTCAATATCTTGATGTTCGGGTGACAGAGCAAGCCGTGTCTATTAGTGGTAAGCGTTGGTCTGAAACTAGTACTCAAGAAAATGGGATGAAACGCTCAGAATTCCGTTATGGTAAGTTTCAGCCGGTGATTCCCTTGCCAACACGGATTCAACACGATCAGGTGAAAGCTGATTACACTAATGGCATCTTGAGCCTGAGTTTGCCGAAAGCAGAATCAGAAAAGCAAAAAGTATTCAAAGTTAATCTAAGTTAGTGTTGGGGTTAATAGCCTAGTTCAGTTAGGGGAGAAATGGCTGGTTTTATCAGCGGATTTTTCTGGCTAAGGATTAGGCAAAAGCCAAATCGTGTAACTTAAATTGATAAAGATTGACAGGAAACATTTTACTGAAAGACTTTACCTGTCAATCTTTTTTTCAGCATTCAGCTATTAGCACTTAGATTTAAAGTATGATATAATATCATCCTTTGTAAGTGGCTGATTAAGCTAGGTCAGTATAGGGAGTATATCGAGACTCATAAGCTGCCTCTTGACCGTAGGAAATTTCTACATGGTGTCCATCAGGATCCCTTAGGTAGGCTGCGTAACCAGTTGGAGGACCATAATCCTTAGGTCCTTCAAGTAAGCAACCCTCTTTGCGAGCAAGTTTGCAGAGCTGATCCACTTGTTCACAACTGACACAAGCAATACCAATATGACTCGGGGGCAAGATTGGCTTGGCCTCTTCTTCCTCAAGTAGAGCTAGCGCAAAGGGTCTAATGTTGTCGGACATCCAAACTGTACCTGGTTCTACGCGCAAGCGCACTACTGACATCTGACCGTACTTGGCGTAGAAAGCAATACTGGCATTAAGGTTCGTAACAGCTATAGCTAAATGAGTGAAGGCTGTTGTTTTAGTCATTGCAGATCCTGTAGTTTTATTGAGACTGTCTAAAGCATCTTGAGTAAATACGGGTAATCCAAAGTCAGGTCGATAACCCTGAATGACATCAGGAGCAAGCTGCTTCATTAGGAAGACTATCGCCCCAGTTACAACTTGACCAGGAACTAAAATCGGGAAAGCCGGTGGGGTAGGAATAATGAATGTAGATGAAACCAGTTCTCGCCCAGACGCCATTATCTCATCTATTTCATTGTCTAGCTTGAGGTATTCTATTTTTTCTTCGTCCAAACCCAGGAAGTAGGCGCTCCGCAGGTCCCCTTGCCTAGTTGCCGGGTGAGAACGGAAGCCGGAGTAAAACTCGCTGAAATGAGGCAAAGAAGGCAAATTCAGTGTTAGGTGTTGCAGCTTGTTTTCAAATAATTTAATTTCCACTTGATTGTATTGGCGCAATTCCTGCTCCAACCCCTCAGCAATTTTATGTAGGCAATCAAGCAAATATGTTACGGAACCCCAGGTTGTCCCGATATTAGTCATTAATAAAACCGTATTGAGGGAAACCTTGTTAACCTGAATATTAAACTGTTCCATCAGTACAGAATTTTGGAAAGTATAGCCATCGATTCCTGTCTTGCCAATGTACAAAGTCAGCCGCGTGGGGTCGAGAACAAATTCATCATCCTCCCAGGCTTGCTCGATACGCTGGAACTCTACTTCTGGATCTTCCTGAGTTTGGTAACGTTTCAGACCTGATGGGCGATAGGTTTCGGGAATCAACTCTTCAGGAGTAAGTATCTTGAAGTATTTTGCTAGCAATGGATGAGTGTTAACCTTCTGCCGCACTACCATTGCCATATCAATCTGGGAATGAACCAATTTGAAGCCTTCCAAATCAACTTGTCGCCGCGCTAAATCCAGAGAGGCCAGAATTTGGTAATTGGGGGACGTGCTGGTGTGGGTCATGTAAGCTTCTAGAAAATCAATTTCCGACCTACGGTTGAACTCCTCGTCCCAGATATGAATTATGGATGATTGACGCAGCCCAGACAGAGATTTATGTATTGATTGGGTTGAGTACACCCGAATCTTGACTTGATCTGGATCGGGTAACAGGCGCTGGTTCAGCCAGGTGTGATCATCCTCTGGATCAAGCCGATCAAATTGTTCCTTAAAGGCTGCATACTCCTTTCGGTATTGGGGACTGTGATAGCGAGTATGAAGGTCAGTGGCAGCTTGCATTGCTGTACGTTCTCGATAGGTTGAGGTGCAACGAGCAAAGGCAAACCAGGCTTCGTCCCAGAGGAAAACTAGATCTGGCTTGATTGCCAGTATTTCTTCCATGACTCCCTTAACGTTGTAAACAATGCCATTAAAGGTACAGTTTGTCAGTAACAGCATCTTCACCTGCTCCAATTGCCCCTCGCGCTTGAACTTGAGCAATTGTTGCTTGATTTCCTTTAAAGGGATAGCACCATAGATACTATATTCTTTGAGGGAATAGGCATTGAGGTAAAGGGGTTGAGCACCTACTAAGACGATGCCGTAATGGTGAGATTTGTGGCAATTCTGGTCAACCAAGACAATATCACCTGGGGTTAAAATTGCTTGCACAACAATTTTATTGGCAGTTGAAGTCCCATTAGTCACGAAAAAAGTTTGCCTGGAACCAAAGCTTCTTGCTGCTAAACTCTGAGCCTCTTTAAGGGTACCAGTGGGGTGCAATAATGAGTCTAAGCCTCCACTGGTTGCTGAAGTTTCTGCTAAAAAGAGATTTTGACCGTAGAACTCTCCCATGTCCTGAATCCAATCAGACTTAAAGATGGAATTTCCCCTGGAAATGGGCATGGCATGAAATACCCCTGTGGGTTCTTTGCTGTAATTTCTTAAGGCATCGAAGAAAGGGGTTTCGTAACGTTTTTCGATGCCTTGAATAATACTTAAGTGTACTTCAAGATAGTCTTCCTGATTGTAGAAAACGCGGCGGAAATTCTGATTCGTCTCAGCATCCACATCAACCACGGATACATCGCTCAACAAGTATAAATCCAACTCTGGACGTAACTTATGTATAATCGCACCTAAAGTAAGACCTCTCGGTTGGTAATATTCCCCAGCTAATTCAGCTTGTTCTAACCCACTCATGTATTCTTCGAGCAGTGACAAACGGTTGTTTGAACGCAGGGGAAAGTCGTAGCCGATAACACAGCATTGAATGCTGTGATTCAACATCAAAGCTGTTAGGGCATCTTCAAAGTTAGAAAGGACGATTAGCTGATAAATAAACTTGTCTTTGTCCGAGGCTATTTCTGCCAGTTTTTGGCGTAATTCTTTTTCTTTTTCTGGTGTTATGTCGTCTTCGATAAATAAGACGGTGAAATCGAGTTGATTAGAGTTTTGATTGTACTTATCGACTGATATAATTTGCTGTCCATCTTTCTGTTCGCTTGCAAAAATCTGATCCATGTATGCTTGGGCATACAGTTCAGCACGGCTAGACATCAAACGTATAATTTGAGTCACTTCCCAGGAAAGTCGAGAATATTCCTGGCGCTCAAAGTGCTGCTGCAATCGTCGAAATGCATTTATCCCTGGAAATTTCCAGTAGAGCTCGAGGGGTTCGAGAATTTTGAACCCAGCTGCAATTTTTTCCTTTAAGGTCGAGATATCCTGGCTACTGGCGTGAAGAGATTGCAAGCGATCTGTTGACAATTTCAGTTGGCTCCAGATGTCAACACGCATTGGTAAGGTATTTTTATAAGTGCTGATATACAAGCAATCAAGAATGCGAGTACATGAATTTTTGGACACAGTTAGATTGGATTTAGTGATTACGTCGGTTGTATATAAATTGGTATTATAGCGTTGTAAGCATATGCGCGTAGCGCATATGCTTACGAATTGGGAATTGATAATTTATCAATGGCTGAGAGCTGAGAGCTGAGAGCTGAGAGCTGAGAGCGTAGCGTGCGCGTAGCGCATATGCTTAGCTCCCGACTACTTAGCCTTAATCACGAGCCAGACTACTCTTGGATGCCAAACTCGCCACCACTTTAACTCCAAATTCCTCTTCAAAAACCGATTTTTTATAATCAAAATTCCACAGTTCTAAAGCACAATCATCATTACCAAAAGCGGGAACTAAATATAGATAAAGTGCTTTATCATCGGATTGATAATCAGACTTAACATGCCGAATTGCACCAATCTGTCTACGGTCTAAAGCAACAGCTAACCTTAACAAAGCACTAAGCTGACTCACCAACAGCCGATGCTCTTGATTGGCCAGATTATTGTAATTCTCATGCTTTTTCTTCGGAGGACTCTTGCGATGGTAACGAGCCAGATTAGCAATGATTTCAATTTCTGGCTCCAGAAAGCCCAACAGTTCAGCATTACGAATTAAGTAATAAGAATGCTTGTGGTGGGAGGAATGACTCACATACACGCCACAGTTGTGTAAAATTGCTGCTGCCCAAAGTAATTCCCGTGCCTGTGTTCCCCAATTGTGCAGTTTTCCTTGGGTTTGGTCAAATAAGCTCAGGGCAAAGTTAGCCACCCGCTGACTATAGTCCAGGTTGACCTGATATTTCCCGGCCACTGCGATCACGCTCCTTTCCCTTACCTCATCTTGGTAGCGTAGCCGGTCTTCAATCAATCCATGGGTGAGCATCCAGTCAACGATTAAGCCTTCCCGGAGTGATCGTCCACAAATTATGATCGACTCCATTCCCAGAAGCTTCATGGCTTCTAATAAAATGATTGTGCCAGCAACAATAATTTCTGAACGCCTCTCGGACATCTCTGGCAGGGTTGAGCGTTCAGCCAAACTCATAGCAGCTAAGCGCTTGAGCATTTTTTCCAAATCTTGACGACTGAGCTCATAACCCGTTAGGGGATTAGGTAACATACCCAGATGCTCATAGGCGTGCATCTTGGCTAGGGTCTCAATAGTGCCAGATGTCCCCACTAAACGAGGCTGTTCACTGAGTTTCAGGTTACCCTGGATGTCGTCAACAGCTCGCTCTAACATTCCCCTGATATAGGCTTGCAAATAGAGAAACTCACTTTGGCTGATCGGGTCTGTAGTTACAAACTCCTTTGTAAGACGAACGGCTCCTATTTTTGTGCTACTTAGGGAACGGGGGTTGTGACTATCCCCGAGGATCAATTCCGTTGAACCACCGCCAATATCAATAATGATATGGGGCTGGTTGTTGAATTCCATAGCTGACAACACACCTAGGTAGATGCGTCGTGCTTCCTCCTGACCAGAAATTAGGTTGACCAATAAACCCAATTCTGTATATACCTGGTGCAAAAAAGCCTGGCCATTCCGAGCTTCGCGCACAGCACTGGTTGCTACAGCAACGATGTTTTCAGCATTGAGGCTAGCTGCTAGTTCCTTGCAGCGTTGTAGAGTTGCGATCGCTCTGTTCATGGCTTCGGGGGTCAACTCACCGGTCCGGGGGTTGCAATTCCCTAACCTGACTGTGTCCTTTTCTTTACCAATAATCGTGAATGCCGGGAGTTTGGGATCAATTCGCACCACCACCATGTGAATGGAATTGGTACCAATATCGATGGCAGCAATAATGCGCTCTTGCTCTTTGTCAGGAGTGGAAACATGTAGGAAAATGTCTTGGGTCAGTGAGTTAACCATATTGATGTATCCTGCTTACAGATATCAACCCGAAACCTATGAATAACGATATCTTTAAGGAGACTAACAAAAAATAGGCACTATCTCCTATTCTGAAATTCCTCTGATCCGAGGAAACAATCCGGAAAATTACCGATAAACAAAATTACTAACAAACAAGTCACCATTCCTGCTATGCTTACCCAGCCAAACCCCCATCCCATACCCACCTGGCTAGCCATTATGCGACTGTTGCGATGGGACAAGCCAACTGGACGATTGATTTTAATGGTGCCAGCACTGTGGGCAGTTTTTTTAGCAGCCCAAGGGAAACCACCGATTCCCCTGGTTGCTGTGATTGTTCTTGGAACTTTAGCCACCAGTGCTGCTGGCTGTGTAATTAATGACGTTTGGGATCACAATATTGATTCCCAAGTGGCGCGAACTCGCTCACGCCCTTTGGCATCCAAAGCCCTATCGGTCAAAGTTGGTGTAGTAGTTGCCTTAGTTGCTATGGTCTGCGCTGGGGTGATTGCTCTGTATCTTAATCCTTTCACCTTTGGGCTTTGCGTGGCCGCTGTACCAGTAATTGTGTTTTACCCATCTGCCAAGCGAGTGTTTCCTGTACCGCAACTGGTTATGGCCATTGCTTGGGGTTTTGCTGTACTGATTAGTTGGAGTGCCATTACTAAAACCCTAGAACCAGCTACCTGGTTACTCTGGGGAGCAACGGTACTTTGGGCATTGGGATTTGACACAGTCTATGCCATGCCAGACCGGGAGGATGACCAGAGGATTGGGGTGCGCTCTAGTGCCTTGTTTTTCGGTAAGTATGCTGCTGATGCCGTAGGTGTGTTCTTTGCTGGTACTGCTAGCTTGCTTGCTGGCCTCGGGGTTGTGATGGATCTCCAACTGGGCTTTTGGTTAGCCCTAGTGATAGCGACAGTAGTGTGGATTTGGCACTATACTAGACTACGAAAGCCCAATCATCCCACATCTGTCTATGGAGAGATTTTTCGCCAAAATGTCTGGATTGGCTTTGTGCTACTGGCGGGGATGATTATTGGTAGTCAATAGGGACTTGCATCTAAAAAAAATACCAATTAAAGTGGGGTGGGCGAAGTAATCTCAAGAAAGTTGCTAGTTATTCTTAGAAAGATTAGCTCTTGATAGCAATAATCGAGAATTGAGTATCTAGGGATACTAATATTTGGTGTGTGGAAAGGATTTTGAGGTATTTTTTTAACAATTACCCACTGATATAGCACTACCCATTAAAGTTAGGACATTGATAAAAGCAGCAAAAGCTGTTTTAGTCAACTTTTGCCTTTTGCCTCTTGCCTCTTGCCTTGCGCGTAGCGCTATAACTAGCAACTTAAGTTAATCTAATCTAGAATACTCAACAAAACCAAACTTTTTTGGCCTGCCGTGCAAGCTAAAAACTGGTATTGTATTTCTTGGCTACTCCCTTAGTCCTTTTAACATTGTCAACAGTTAATTGTTAATTGTTAATGAGCTGTTTTGTAAGTATTCAGCCGTCAGCTCTCAGCCGTCAGCCGTCAGCCGTCAGCCGTCAGCCGTCAGCCGTCAGCAGACTTAACTGAGATTAAACGAATGCTTACCTCTTTCATTTAAAAGCACCTCAAGTAGCGTGCGCGTAGCGCATTAGCTGATACGCGACACGCTGATAGCTTACGCTGTTTTGCCTTTTGCCTGCATTATTTTTGCCTAATGTTTCTTTCAGCAAAAAGATGGGAAACCTAATAGTGTGCAATTGTTAAAATAGTCCGAATGGGCTAATTTCTGTAGAGGTTAAAAAGCATGAACATCAAACGATACCAGCTATCAATTATCAGTGCCTGTTTGTTTGCTCTCGTCAGCCCAACTGTGGGTTATTCCCAAGAACCTGAAACTATTCCTGAAGAGGCTGAGACTATTCCTCAAAAACCATTGACTATCCCTGAAGAAGCTGAGAGTATTCTCCAAAATGCTGAGATTGGCTATACACCTGAGTTTATCAATTTTTACATGGGACAATGTGTTGGGAGTAAGGGCTCAGAGGCTCAGGCATTTTGTCAGTGTACCATTGATAAAATACAAGAAAAATACCCCTATGAAGAGTTTCTAAGTATTGGTCTGGAAATTACTGGTGGTGCGGAACCTCCTGAAGATTTCAATAAACTGATTAAGTCCTGTGAAGCTGAGAATTAGTGATTAGGTAAGCTATCAGCGTGTCGCGTATCAGCGTGTCGCGTATCAGCTGATGCGCTATGGGCAGGGTTGAGGAGGAAACCGTTAAGAATAAAACAGGTAAGCATTCGAATAATGCTGAGTTACGTCTCCTGATCAGCTTTTACCCAGACTTTCAATTCTCATTAATCTCGAACTATTAAATTTGACCGTTTGCGCATTGCGCACGCTACGCTGGGTTTATTTTAAGCTGTTCGCGTAGCGTGAGCCTTTGGCTGACGGCTGACGGCTGTTCGCGCAGCGTGCGCGTAGCGCATATGCTTACGTTATTACTCACTACAAAACGGGCAATTTTTGATTATTAATTGCCATTGTTATTATGCCACCACCCTCAGGGCTGTTTCATTTTGGTCGGTTCAGCGAATCGAACAATAGAGAATGAAACAGCCCTGGGTTTATCTTGGGGGTAATCCATTGGCTCCGTTGAGTATACAGTTGACTATCGAGTACGGGGTTGACGGGAAATTTGAGCAATACCATGTCACCCCTATGCTTGTCAGCTCTATTTTACTGAGGTGTCTCTCATAGTAATACTTTCAGGAGTTTTATGCACCAGTAAGACAAATTATACATCATATCATATGATCAGCTCAGAAAAAGTACCCTTAAGGGTACTGCCAAGCTAAGGTTAGATCTGATATTCTATAAAAGGTGTTGATTTTCAGGTGGTCAAGTTAAACACGCTGCTTGAAACTCTCTAGGGTCTTGGATGATCCTAAAATTTGATTATAGGTATGGGTAACTCTAAATAGAAGTCTATAGAGTTAATCACTAAGAAATAATCTCCATAGTTATAGTAGTTTAAGTGTGCAAATCTTGTTTCAAAGTACACCAATTATTGACAGGGTAAATGCATCTAAATTAGAAAACCCTTACTCAGAAATAAATTCCAATTCATACCTAAACCAAAAATCATATTAATTCCATCTCTAGTAGACATTTAAAACTTGGTGCATCTCACTTTTGTAAAGGTGCATAGTTGCGTAGTGGACTGGTACACCTTAAATGTTGCTTTATAAAAATACTAGGATCTAGTTTTAACAAAGGTTTAGCTGAAAAAACTATTGCATTATTTTAGCTGTGCCATTCCAGTAGGGTGCCTTAGGGAGCAGTTCGCCCTCATTTTCTCGGTAGCCAGTGTTAGAACAGTGCGTCCGGAAATATTGATAACGGGCAAGATGCCCGTTCCACCAAGATGCCCGTTCCACCAAGATGCCCGTTCCACCAAGATGCCCGTTCCACCAAGATGCCCGTTCCACCAAGATGCCCGTTCCACCAAGATGCCCGTTCCACCAAGATGCCCGTTCCACCAAGATGCCCGTTCCACCAAGATGCCCGTTCCACCAAGATGCCCGTTCCACCAAGATGCCCGTTCCACCAAGATGCCCGTTCCACCAAGATGCCCGTTCCACCAAGATGCCCGTTCCACCAAGATGCCCGTTCCACCGACCGGGTCAAACAGGTTTAATGAGATGCACCCTTTAAAACTTCAATCCAGCAACGCCAGTAATCTTTATCAAGCCATAATTTTGAGTTCAATTAAAAAAGTATGTTGAGTAATTTTCTGCCAGATGACGTTAGTGAGCAAACTGAAGTTCAAACATCTTTTTTAAAGATTAGAGGGAAAAGTTTAATATTTGGTAATGTTGTGTACCAAATTCATAATATTACAAGTATCGGATTAGTTGATTTGAGCAGGAATGCTACATATAAAAAGCCAATGACCAAGCTTTCTATTGTTTTATTTATTATAATGATAATAGCTTTGGCTACTGTATTGTATGGATTTTCTTCAAACATAATTGTAGTTATAGCTATTGGAGCTTGGTTAATTTATGACTCTAAGAAAACTATAAATAAAAAAATAAAAAAATATGGAATGACTATTTATACAAATAATGGCCTGAATAAAATTTTAGTAAGTAGGGATAAAGAATTTATTCAAAAAGTTATTTTGAGTTTGTATGGTGTGATGAATAGCAATGAACCCAAAGCTATTAATTATAACTTTGATAATAATAAAATTGAAACTTTGGACATGGGAGATATTGCTTATACTATAGTATCAGGTAATGTATCAGGTAATGTATCAGGTAATGTATCAGGTAATGTATCAGGTAATGTATCAGGTAATGTATCAGCTAATGTTGAAGGGGATGTTGTGAGCCGGGTTTAAAAATTATCACACTCTGATTATTGTCAATCTATTCAATGGATTAAGGAGCTCAAAGGTGGAAGATAAATCGATTAAAACTCTTGGTAATAATAATAATAATCCCATTAATGTATCAGGTAATGTATCAGGTAATGTATCAGGTAATGTATCAGGTAATGTATCAGGTAATGTATCAGGTAATGTATCAGGTAATACATATAATAATTCAGAACAGAAGAGGAATCTTGCTGAAGCTGCAAGCGAGATTCAACAACTTCTAGAGCAGCTAGAAAAGTCATATTCCACCGAGACAATTAGTGGAAAGTTGAAAATTACAACTAAAGTCATAGAACATATTGAAAGCAACCCAAAACTGTCCCAGAAGATACTTAGTGCCTTAAAAGCAGGAAGCCTTCAAGCTTTGGCACAACTCCTCAATCATCCCACATCTAGTTTTTTTATTGCTGCTTTGGAAGAATGGGATAAAAACTAGGGCAAATGCATCTAAATTATAGAAGCATTACTTAGAAAAGATTATGAAATTGATGATATAATTATTTTTGCTTATATCATCAATTTCATAATCTAATATTTAGTGCTCAACTCAACCGGGGTTTCTATCGAGTGTAGATTACCTCCTGCCCTTTTTTAACTCTGTCGAACTCACGTTTTTAAAATCAAACCCTGTAAAAAAAACGGCGATTTCCTAACCAGAACGGGCTTTGGCTCCCTCACCCCTGAATTTTAGGGTCAAGAATTAAACAGCCCCCCGATCAAGCTCGGGGGGCTAATAATAATATTTCAGGCAAGCATCAATACCTTAGCCTTTAGTAGTAAAGGCTGCAGTTACCAACGGCTGCGGCTAACACCGTCATTGGGCTTGTGAATGATGAAACTGAGAACTTGGCACTGCTTAACGTTATCAAAACCCACAACCCGGATATAGCAGTCGCGGTATTCAGAGCGACACTCATCCACTTCCGCTAGCACATCTTTAGGTGAGGTAGCCTTGAACAAAGGCAGTTTCCATAATGTCCAGTAGTAAATCTCTGGTTCAGAGCTTTCGTTGAACTCAATCGCAGGGATGTAACCTTCCGCTAAAATGTACTCCACTTGCCGCATAATCTGAGCGTCACTCAGGGGGGGTAAGTAGGAAAGGGTTTCGTAACGACGCTCTTTTGGTAATGTTTTCATAGTTTTTGACTCTGTGTTTGATTCTCTGTTGAAGTATAGGTATGCAATTTTGGGGATAGCAGGTCACGTCTTCGGTTAACCAATTAGGTATCCGAATCAGTTTGCTGTTCAGAATTAGTCGGGTTATCTGGAATAGTGAATTGCGTGATGCGCTCAAGATGCCGACGCCGATGTTCTATATTCGAATGCTGGATAGTAGTGCAAACCATTTCAGGCAAGAACTCGGCCACTTCCTCGGCTATATGTTGCCGCACAGTCATAATCCGCAACGCTAATTCAGGTTTAGCCCGCAGTAATTCCTCAAGATAAGCGTCTCCATCTTGGATACTTTGTTGTGAGGAAAAAGACTGTAGCCAAAGCGCTCGGGGAGGGTCGGTTTCTCTTAACTGGTTTACCACTGTCCGCAGTGCTTGATAGGTCATATAGCTAGCGAGCACCTTGGCTGTATCTTTCGCAACTCGTTTTAAATCCATGGTTGAACCCAGTCTTTTGGAAAAAGTATGAAGTCTAAAGTATGACGTTTCACACTTCAAACTTCACACCTCAAACGGCATCAGACTGTATCCATTGCCTCGAA
The DNA here is from genome assembly GCF_010671925.1 of Moorena sp. SIOASIH. Lineage (GTDB taxonomy): Bacteria > Cyanobacteriota > Cyanobacteriia > Cyanobacteriales > Coleofasciculaceae > Moorena. The sequence continues at coordinate 739,361 of NZ_JAAHIH010000003.1, forward strand.
CTCGAACTTGATTTCCTTCCACAGTTCGCAAGCAACTGCCAACTCAGGACTCCACTTAGCAGCTTCCCGGATCACGTCACCACCTTCACGCATCAGGTTACGACCTTCGTTACGAGCTTGGATACAAGCTTCTAGAGCTACCCGGTTTGCAGTAGCACCAGGAGCATTACCCCATGGGTGACCTAGAGTACCACCACCGAATTGTAGGCAAGAATCATCACCAAAGATTTCCACTAGCGCAGGCATGTGCCAAACGTGAATACCACCAGAAGCCACTGGCATTACACCAGGCATGGAAGCCCAATCTTGAGTGAAGTAAATACCCCGTTCGCGGTCTTGCTCAATGTGGTCTTCCCGCATCAGGTCAACGAAGCCCATGGTGATACCTTTCTCACCTTCAAGCTTACCGACTACAGTACCGGAGTGGAGGTGGTCACCACCGGACATGCGTAAGCACTTAGCCAAGACCCGGAAGTGCATACCGTGGTGTTTCTGACGGTCAATCACAGCGTGCATAGCGCGGTGGATGTGCAGCAGAACCCCATTATCACGGCACCAACGAGCCAGAGTGGTGTTGGCGGTAAAGCCACCAGTGAGGTAGTCGTGCATGATGATGGGCATATCGAGGGATTTAGCAAACTCAGCCCGCTTCATCATCTCCTCGCAGGTGGGAGCAGTGACGTTGAGGTAGTGACCTTTGATTTCGCCAGTTTCAGCTTGGGATTTGTGGATTGCGTCTGCTACGAACAGGAAGCGATCGCGCCAGCGCATGAAGGGCTGGGAGTTAATGTTTTCGTCGTCTTTGGTGAAGTCCAGACCACCGCGCAAGCACTCATATACTGCACGACCGTAGTTCTTAGCGGATAGACCTAGCTTGGGCTTAATGGTACAACCAAGCAAAGGACGACCATACTTATTCAACTTGTCCCGCTCTACAACAATCCCGTGGGGCGGTCCTTGGAAGGTCTTGAGGTAAGCAATGGGAATCCGCAAGTCTTCTAAGCGCAGTGCTCGCAGAGCTTTGAAACCAAAAACGTTACCCACGATGGAGGTCAGCATGTTGGTGACTGAGCCTTCTTCAAACAGATCCAGTGGGTAGGCAATAAAGCAGATGAACTGGTTGTCTTCCCCACGTACTGGTTCGATGTCGTAGCAACGACCTTTGTAACGGTCTAGGTCAGTCAGCAAGTCAGTCCAAACTGTTGTCCAGGTACCCGTAGAAGACTCAGCTGCAACCGCTGCACCGGCTTCTTCCGGAGGTACACCAGGCTGCGGTGTTACGCGAAAGGCTGCCAAAATATCCGTATCTTTTGGAGTATAATCTGGCGTATAATAGGTTAATTTATAGTCTTTTACACCGGCATCGTAGCCAGCTTTTGTCTGAGTCCTGGTTGATGAGTAAGACATGCGTTGCTTCCTTAGGAACTACTGAATGTTGCTATCGCTAGAACAGATTTTCTTTTCTTAGTGTTGTGTGTTGCTCCTAGCTAAGAGAACAAACAACCCATCTAGGCTTGTGGTCTAAGCCTGAAGAAGGGCACAACACTGATTCCACAATCACCTGTTTGTGGCTAATGTTGCCGATTACCTGTAGCTTTACTTACTAACCCCACCGCTCCGCTGATTAGTCCACGGTTGCTAGTGGGTCAAGTCGCTAAGGCAATTCAGAATTTCTTAATCATTTTGAAATATAGCAGGTAATTGGATCACTTGAACCTCAAATATTCTTTAGGAATGTATCAGCTCCTCTTATAACGTGACGAAATGTAACTATTTCTCACACTTTTGTCACAAAAACCATAAAATTGACTATAATTGGTTGCTTGACTAAGGTTGGGCAGCGGGGTTAGAAAAGAAAACCAGATAAATAAAACTTGAACAGTTGCGCGATAGATCGTGAGGGCGCAACCATTGCGCCCCGACAATCGCCCCTAAAATTAGGACCCGTGCAACGGATGCAAGGGTAAGTCCTGATCAACTAAAGGCTTAATCAAGATGGTGGAAATAATGGCATGGTTAACTAATTGGTTAACTAACCGGATAACTAACCGGTTAACTAACCGTATCGGCCTGGTAGTCAGTGCTACACTGCTGGGGCAAATCTTACCTGTGTCAATCCCAGACAGTGAGCCAAACAACTATTTATCATATTTTTCAACAGCGATCGCTCAGACACAGTTATCCACTGACTCTGTAAACAAAGAGGTATCCCCCCCCACCTCCCTGAGAAACCCTCCGCCTCCCACTAGACCTTTGCCTGATCAACGCCTCAGGCAAGAAACCCAGCCCCTGCCAGCGGATTTTCGGGTGTCTGCGTTGCAACCGGATTTTACGGGTGAGCTTTGGGTGGGCTCTTGGCTAGGATTAACTAGAATTGACCCCAATACTGGAAAAATCCGCACTCGCCTCAGTCTGCCGAATTACACTGTTGGTGCTATAACTCAAGACCGGGTAGGGCGGATTTGGGTAGGAACCTATGAAGGACTATTGCGTATAGACCCCCGTAATAATGAAATTAATGCCCAAAACTATACCTTACCGTCTAATAATGTGTTGTCTTTGTTGATTGACACTCGTGGCTATCTTTGGGTGGGAAGCGATCGCGGTCTGGCTCTGATTAGCCCTGACCAGGGATTGTTGATGACAACATTACAAAAATTACCCGGTGTCAGTGCCAATGCTCTGACCCTAGATGAAGAGGGTCAGCTGTGGGTGGGGACTCTAGAAGGGCTAGTGCGAGTGGATACTGCTAGTGCTTTTGTGATTGCTCGCATCAAGGATTTACCAGGAAACACGGTACAAACCTTGACCCGAGGACCGGAGGGAATGCTATGGGCTGGCACTCCTAATAGTTTACTGGTGATTAACCCAGACACTTACGAAGTGTTCAGGTCTGTAACTCCCCTAAGAGGACGTAATGTCACTGCTGTGCAGTTTGATCTAGATGGTAATGTTTGGGTTGGTACGGATAATGGCTTATTTAAAATTAAACGAGACAGTGGAGAAGTGTTGGCTAAACTAGGCAAGCTACCCTCTAGTCGTATTCTGGCATTAGCTCCTAATACTGGTAACAAGTTGTGGATCGGAACTTCGGAAGGACTAGCTTGGGTGAGCATGACTACAGGTCGCATCGAGCCCCATTTGGGCTTTGTTAGAGAGATTCCAGGTAGCTTTTAGATGTAGCTTTTAGCTTCCAAACCATCGACTCTAAGTAATTGACACTCCCCGCCCTGGAAGGACGGGGATTCTTGATTCAACGAGATGACTTGTTCAACCAGGCCGGAGCCAGGAAAAATAGAGGTCTCCTCTCCCCAAGCGTAGAGGGTCTATGACCCAGGTTTCGGTGTGCCCCACCGTACCTTGTCTTGATGCAAAGCGCGAGTGGGGGAAACCCCCGTGAGGCCACTGCATCGCTTTTTTTTTATATAGATAGATAGATACTTTTTTAATCTAATTTTTTTCATAGACGTAAAGAGTCGTTAGACCAAATTACGCAATATGCATCTGATACATATTTTTTACGTTGCCTACTTATTTTTAGATAGTATTTATCTAGCTTTTTAGTTTTTTATTTATCATATAATCATAACACGCTCTGTGAAAACTGTCAAGTTTTAGCTGAAAAATAAAGCCGTCCTATAAGGACGGGGCGCGATTACCCAATTTTTTCGGTAAACCCTAAGTGAGTGCGATCGCGAAGCGTGACCAAAGGTCAATCGCAAAAATTGACGGTCCGATCAGCACCTTTGATTAAGGCCTATTCAGCTGAGAGTGCATCACAGTTAATGTTTCTGCTAGTTGACTGAGGCGATCTTCGAGGTATTTTTTCCGAATTAATAGTTGTCGCAATTTTTGATAACGAGCGATTGCCATGCTCACACTGGGAACCTGATCTGCTGGACAAGACCTTGACCAAGATTGACCCTGCTCATCCAAGCCACAAAGACGGTAACCAGTACGAGGAGATTGATACGTAACATTAGTATTCGATTCCTCAACCCCTTCATCCACATAGTCCATCATCCGGTCACCATTGGCTAGTCTTACGGTTCCTATGGCATCTTGGGGTTGACTCGCTTGAGATTCTAACCAGCCATCAACAATTGGTCCTTCTAAGTATAGGTCTTGAATTTGCCGGAGGATTTTGTGCAGTTCCTGCTGCCAACCCAGAACAATTCCCTCAATGTCTTGCAACAGATTCATGGCCAAAGCTGGGTTAGCACCATGGCGATGGTTTCCCAGTTTAGGGTATTTCAATCTAGGCAGAGTCGGTATCTTCTGTTCATCCTGGCGAGTAGGGAACGGTTGTACTGCCATAGAGAAAGAAGGTTCCTTTTTAGTTCTACGACTTACTACACCTGCTTGTTGGTGATTAGTTTGATCAGCCACAGTTGGGGATGGTTGTGATGAATCAGTGGCACTAGCTTTTGCTAACTGATTTAGTGTTGTCTCGATCCGTCGCAATTTTGATTTCATGAAGACTGATTTGAGGAAATATAGTTGATTTGAAGGGGGAAGATGCCCATTATTGAACTATAAGCTTTATTAATTTTCGCGCAATGGCAATATAACTCCCAATAGCCTTGAATAGTACCAAATTTACCAGTACCAAATTGAGCAGTAATTTAATTTTAGTCACCGGGCCATCCAGGTCTGGCAAAAGCGAGTGGGCAGAAACCCTCGCGATGCAGACTGGCAAATCGGTAATATACGTCGCTACTGCCACAACCAACCCGGATGATCCAGAGTGGCTTGCCCGGATTGAAAAACATCAGCAGCGACGCCCCAGTTCATGGACAACCCTTTTGGTACCACTGGACTTGGCAGCAACAATTACCAAATATTCTGACATCAATCACTGCCTGTTAGTAGATTCTCTAGGAACCTGGGTTGCCAATTGCCTAGAACAGGATGATACCGTTTGGCACCAAACGTTACAAAGCTTATGGAATAGTTTGACCCAGGTTAAAGGTTCTGTAATTTTTGTTGCAGAAGAGGCTGGCTGGGGAGTGATTCCAGCTTATCCTATGGGTAGGGCGTTTCGCGATCGCTTGGGAAATGTGGTGCGTTATTTGGGGCACTTGGCTAATCCAGTCTACTTAGTCACCGGTGGTCATGTGCTTAATCTCAGTACTCTGGGTCAACCATTACCCTATAATGGTAATGTTGGCCAATCACCTCAAACCTAATCCAATCCATGGCAAGAGGGGGAAGAGACCAGCAGTGGGGATTAAAAATAACTCCTAACAAATAACTACTAACAAAGCCATGGCATCTGAACAACAAGTCAAACGCTATCTCACCTACTGGTTCCAGTTAGGCAAAAAAGTTGTGATGCATAATGGTTTTTTAGCTATGCAGCCACAATCAGTCACAAATGGCAAGCACTACAGCCAAGAATTTGAAACGATTTGGCAGCTAGTCATTTCACCAGAGACTGGTGATTGTTACCTGGAAGGAACTGAGGAAGCAATTGCGGATTTATTAACACCCAAGTGGGATATACTGCCTTGTTCCCGTTGTGATATGCCTGTACCCATTAAAACCGCTGGCATACCACCAACCTGTTGTCCCTGTTTTGATCTACCCACATGGCCCAACACAGAATTGCCAGCACCACGAGATCCAGTGTGTAGTCAAACCAAACTAAGAGGGATTTGCGATCGCTTAAACAAAATTACTGAGAATGGAAACAAATAAAATACCAGTTTTTAGCTTGTAGGGTTGCCAAAAAAAAGTTTGGTTATTTTGATAATTGCTAGATAGAAGACTTTGATTTAATTGTGTGATTTAATCAAAGTGAAAGATTTCACTAAAAGCGATTAGTTTAATTGCCGCATATGGGGCAGATAAACTCCCCCATATGCTAGTGCTTTAGAAAGTTGAGGAGATCACAGAGTTTTCAGATACTCAATCAAGGCTTTCTTATCCTGTTCAGGTAAATCAGTTCCATAAAGATGTCCTTGGTTACCGTTAGCTATAACACTAGTATCGTATCTGAAACCCTCCTTCTCAGCGTTGGCTCCCTCCGAGACAAAGCCGACTTTTTCCGGATCATAGACATCATATCCCCGGTAAAATACCTTCGTCCGGTTCTCAGGAGTTTCTAGTAGGTTTGTTAGGTTAGGCACCGAACCATTATGGAGATAAGGAGCTCTGAGCCAAAGTCCATCAAGGGCTACTGCCACATAACCATTAGTCTTACGCAGGTAGTCAAAGTCCCATTCATAGCCTTCAGCGTACTCATTATAAGCATCAGCTGCTTCCTGAGTCCACATATCTAAGCGGTTGCGGTCAGTACCAATCTCATCGATCTCAATAACAGTTCCTGTCCGTTCTCCACCAAAAGCATGGCAGGATGCACAGGTATTGGTAAAAATCTCACTACCTTTTGCTGCCAATGTCTGATTAACCTCAAAAGGATATGGGGGAGGAGGTAATTCAGTAATATAATCTTCTACCCGCTTTAAACCTTCGATATTAATCGACTTCCTAGTAGCACCATCACCGATTGCCCCAGTCTGGATGGTTTCCCTCAGTGACGTTTCTAAGCCATCCCAATGATAGGCAAATCCTTCATGCATCTTTTGATTCCAAATCGACATCATGTCGGAGTTGTCAACAGAATCATCTAGAGGTTGCTCTAAGTATCTAAACTTGCCAGGGTTGAATGGAGAGATCCGACCAGGTCCCCAGTCGGGACGGGAATCCATCCACGCATATCCTTCCCCAAGTTCGAGAATTGATTTCCTAGTTTGAGGAATAATTACATAGCGATAAAGTAGTTTATCAAACCAAGAAAGTTCATAATTGTATCCAATTTCTCCAAGAATATAGTCGGCTGTAAATCGTGGATCATTGGCACAAGCTTGCAGAAATCGGAGGTAGCCTTGAGAATCAAACTTACTTGACGGTCCTCCTAAAATAATGGTAGGTTTATCTTTAGGATTTTCGCGAAATGTAGCAGTATGACAGGAAGCACAGGTTAGGCCCTGACGGGGAAAACCAATAGTTTTTTTAGAAAAGCCAATGGGCAATTCTTTCCCCTCTTCCCAGGTAATTCCCAAAGACGTATAACCACCCGGTCTTGGTAGTTGATCGGGAAATATCCGGGGAAGCACCAGCCAAATTAAATACGGTACACCTTCAGCCTTTTCTGTGCCAATGGAACCATACTTGAAGTGTTCTTCTGGCGACTCATAATCGTAATAGGTGGGAGGATTGGGGTCTTCTCGAAATAGGTTGTACCATCCCACGTAGGCTACAACTCCAGCCAGCAAGAAAATACTAATCACAATCGTTATTAGTATTTTCCCTAATTTCGTCTTCACCATTTCCATAACGTTATTTTTCTCCCTACTGCTAGATAGTGCTGAGTGCAGTGCTAGGTGATAAGTATCACTATTTACGAAAAGTTAGGAGAATCCCTTGGCTATTTTTGAAATAAGGGGTTGTCCAGTTTGCAGGGCAAGGAATAATAGAATTCCTTGGATAACTGCGAAGAAAAGGTCAACCAAAGCGATACTCAGAAATCCTAGATCTTGACCAAATAACAAGACAGCGGTTATAAAAAACGTAGCTCCACCACCTCGTGTGACCAATATCGACATCCAAGCTGTTGCTTTATAGCGATAGGGATCCATGGCACCAGGAATGTATAAAATACTGATTTCCAGCAACAGCAATCCTGCAGCACGTACCCAGATAATCGGCACTGGGATTTGCATTTTTAATAACGAAAGCATGACTTCTGGGAAGAAGCATAAGGGAATGACAAAAAACACCACATTGATAATGATGCCAAGCCATACCACACGACCAAACCATTTAGCGTAAGCGTTCATTGAACCTCTTTGTTGAATCTATTTGTTGTCAAAAATTTTGTTTTACACAAAAAAATGTGTCCAGTTATCCCTTATTAAAGGGTCTTCATGTACTCCACTAAGGCATCTTTGGCTTCTGGAGATAGGTCAGTTCCATACAGGTGACCACTCTTGAAATTGCCAGGAATTTCTGTATCAATCTTAAAGAATTCCTTGGTATTATCCTCGGCTACATCGGAAACAAAACCAACCTTTTCCTGATCGAAAACATCATCACCCCGATAGAATTCTTTGGGTCGGTTTTCGGGGGTTTCCAACAAGTCTCTGAGAGTTGGTACTGAACCATTGTGTAAATAGGGAGCTCTTAGCCAAATTCCATCTAGGGGCACATTGGCATAGCCATTGGTCTTGCGGAAATGTTTGAAACGCCTTGGTGTGCCTACAAAGAGGGTATTTTGGTTAGAAAGCAGTTCATAGGTGTAGGAATCCAGACGATATCGGTCTGTACCAATTTCTTCAATAGGTGTTACCTTGCCAACCTTTGAACCACCAAAAGCATGGCAGCTGGCGCAGTTGTTTTGATAAATTGGCTTACCCACTGCTGCCAAATTCTGGTTAATCTCATAGGGATAGGGCGGGGGTGGTAATTCCCACAGCCAATCAGCAACCCGTTGAATCCCATCCAAATCTACGGTGGTTGGTGTCACCCCTGCACCCAAAGCAGCGCTCAGGTTCCGCTCATCCACCGAGTCGTTATCACCATCCCAGTGCAACTGCAAACCCTCACGAGGCTTCTGATTCCAGATCGAGGGAAAATCTGCACCACCAATCAGTTCATCAGGGTCTAACTGATCCATCGGGAAGCGAAATTGCAGGGATTTATAGGGATTAAAAGTATCCACCCGCCCGGGACCGCGATCAGGTTGGTTATTTAAAAAGGCGAGTAGGCTACCCTGAGCCATTAAAGCATCCCGAGTCTGGGGAATAACCAGGTAGCGATAAATCAATTTCTGGATCGGGTTGAACTTTTCCCCTTGGGCTGCAATCTCTGCCAAAATCCGGTTAGCGTTGAATCGTGGATCAAATGCTACTTCGGAGATTAACTTGATGTAGCCCGATAGATCGACCGTATTGGAAGGCATGGTGGTGATTACCCGGGGTGTACTATCGCGGGTATCTCGCAGTGTACCAGCATGGCAAACTGCACAATTTAAACCAACACGGTCAACGAACATCCGACGCTTTGAAAAGCCAATGGGTCTGTCTTGCCCTGGTTCATAGATAAAGCCTAATGAAGCATAACCCTCACCGGGTAGCTTATCTGGAAAAATTGCTGGCAGTACTTTCCAGATCCAGTAGGGAACTCCATTCACTGGCTCGCTGCCGATGGAACCATACTTAAAGTGGTCGTTAATATCTGCATATCTAACTGGGGAGTTGGATATCAACGGCCAAGCGATGACTAGGGTGATGACCAGTACAACTCCGATAATAAGAAGCCAAAACCGCTTTAAGCTTTTTAAAGCACCCTTGAGTAGGGTTGGGTTTTCTGATTCACTCATAAGTTTCTTAGCTGTGATCTATAAAATAGTGCGTCAGTGTTCAGTGCTCAGTCCTCAATAAATCAGGACTTACCCTTGTATCCAAAAATGAACGCCATTTGTAGGGGTACACAGCCGTGCCCCCTCAACCTATGTACCTTGACACTCCCCGGCCTAAAGGCGCGGGGATTCTTGCTTCATAGACCCGGCTTGCTCAACCTGGTCGGAACCAAGAACAGTAGAGGCCAAATCTCCGCAAGCGTTCGGATCAATGATCCAAGTTCCGACATGCCCTGCCGTACTTAAAGCTCTTTCGAGGATGTTTATTGCAGCGTTGTGGTCTCTATCTAATTGGCAACCACATTTGCAGGTGTGAGTCCTAGTCGATAAGGACTTTTTCACTACCTCGCTACACTGGGAACAATTTTGGCTTGTGTAGGCAGGGTTAACTGCAACAGTGCTCCTGCCGAACTTAGTACCAAAATGCTCCAACCATTTCCGAAATTGATACCAACCTGCATCATTAATAGACTTAGCAAGACAGTGGTTTTTAACCAAATTTTTTACCCTTAAATCTTCGTAGGCGACCAAGTCATTAGATTGGATTACGCAACGCGCCAGTCTCTTGGCGTGTTCTTCACGCTGCCTACTTATTTTAAGGTGTGCTCTGCCTAGTTTATTAATAGCTTTACTACGGTTGGATGAGCCTTTCTTTTTCCGAAAAAATCGACGTTGATAAAACTTTAAGCGTTTTTCACCTGTTCGATAAAAACGAGGGTTAGGTTCGACATTCCCATCAGAATCTGTATAAAAGTTCTTTAGCCCAACATCTAGGCCAACAGTATTTCCAGTTGGTTTTAGTTTTTCGTTAATTTCAACTGAAACACAGAACTGAACATAGTACCCGTCAGCTCGTCGGACTATCCGAACCCGCTTAATTTGCTTCTTATCGAAGCGCCATACATGCCATTTACCTTTGAGTTTGAGTTTTCCGATACCCTTTTTATCGCTAAATATGATCGACTTATTGTCGGGGGATAACTTCCAACCAGACTGCTTATACTCAACTGAGCGACAGTGCTTCTGGAACTTAGGAAAGCCCTTTTTGCCAGGTACTTTTTTCTGGCAATTGTCGTAGAAACGGGCGATTGATGACCATGCCCTCTCAGCAGCCGCTTGACGGGCAGTAGAGTTCAGTTCATTAGCAAATGAGAATTGTTTAGCCAAGACCTTGCAGTATTTGCTAAGGTCATACTTTCCCGTTCCTTTGTTGTCCATCCATAGCCTGATGCAGCTATTGCGGATAAATCTAACCGTCCGAATAGCCTCATCAATGGCTTGGTATTGGTGCTTTTTGCCGTAGGCTTTGAACTCAATTATGATCATCGGATATCGACCTTCTCCGTTACTGTTTTATAGTACCACAGCCAGCGACAAAGTTTGAATTATTATCAGATATTTTCTTCATGGCGCGTCAAGCCGCTGAAGCGCCTTCATCCCGGAGATGAAACCTTAGAAGAGGGTCGCCTTACTACATGCATATTTAACCCTTAACTCACAGACTGCCAACTATAAAGGCGACCCTCTTCTTGCAGTAACTTCTGACCCGGTCTAAAGACACGGGGCTTTCGGCTTGGGGGATTTTTGTAAAGAAACATTTCTGTTTCTTAGAAGAGGTTTTTATTCTTCGTTGTTGACAAAGATAATCAAGAATTAGGAGAATGGCGGTGGGTCAAATACAGTCATCACCTGTTTAATCATTTTGTCGTGGTCGTCATTATATCGGCGCACATCGTAGCAGCCTAGAGGGTTTTGTAGGGCATTGAACAAGCACCTGTTGCAGTAGGTGCAGGGTCGGTCTGGCAGGTCTTTTCCTTGCTGAAACTGCTGGACTAGGTCATTATTAGCAACCAGAGGACGGGCGATACTAACTGCATCACAGAATCCTTCACTAATCGCCTCGCGGATGTAAGATGCTTGCTGAAAACCTCCCGTGCAGATGACTGGGATATTCACATGCTTTTTGATTTCCCTAGCATCACTGATGCTAATACCTTGGTATTTATCTAGGAGTTCTTGCATGGTTTGACTTGATACAAACTCCCGGAAGGAGTCGTCCAAGGCTTTATCCTGTACATCTTTGCCGATAATCGGCTGAGTCCGATCCTTTCTGTAAACTCGGTTCCATAAGAACAAGAAGAGGGGAAATAGGAATCGATACCGGAACAGTAAGTAATTGCGGAAGGTATAGATACCGCTTCCGAGCATGATCTCGTACCATCGGGATGCTTCGTCCTGGGGAAACTCACCGGGTGGGTTCAACGGGTGGGGAAATAAGCTTCCAGTGGATATATGAAGCGCATCTGCTCCAGCTTCCTCCACCCACTTGCAGATTTGGATAGAGTCTTCCAGGGTATTTCCAGGCTTGTCCCAAGGAATCACAGCATCGTTGTATTCCACTGCACTGATTTTTGCCTGGAGGTGAAAATCATTTCCTACCTCTTTGCGTATTGCCTGGATAATCTCCAGCAAGAAACGAGCTCGATTTTCCAGAGAACCGCCATACTCATCCTTGCGGTCGTTGATGCCTGAACTCAAAAATTGGGTAATCAGATAGCCATTGGCACTGTGCAGTTCTACGCCATCAAGTCCTGCCTCACGAGCTCGTCTGGCACCATCAGCGAATGCCTGAATCATTTCCTTGATTTCCTTGCGTGTCATTGCCTGACACTCCAGCCCATGAAATGACTCAGTTTCACTGGTTGAACTAAGACCCTTATTATACAAATTCTCCACACCACCAACATCCCGCTGACGACCAGAGTGGCTCAGTTGCATCAAAAACTTACAGTCATATTCATGAACTTTCTCGCCCACCTTGCGCCAGAAAGGAATTCGATCATCCCGGTCAATCGTGGCATAGTTAGGTAAAATTCGTCCTCGGATTTGGACGGGTGTAAAGGAAGAGACGATTGCACCGACGCCGCCTCGGGCAAATTTCTCTTCCCAATTGATCCGTGCCTGGTTACCGGAACCATCATAGTTGTCAAATCGACCAGAGATATTAGAACGAAAGATCCGATTCTTTAGGGTCAAGTTCCGGAACTCCAAAGGTTCAAAAATTATATCCTTTTCCATTTGATTTAGTTGAATCTTGGCTTTTGTTGGAATAAAGCAAGCTACAAGCTCAATGCCTAGCATTCCAGATGCTGGCCGAATATTTTTTTAGGAAAACTATTTAATGCTCTTATTGAGAGTAAATAACAATAAGGATGTCATTTGTCTTTTGTCCTTTCTATTTTGTGACGATTATTTGGTCTGATGCCCGATTCTCTGCTATGCGCTGTCCCTAGGCTAGGAATAAATTACTGTCAGTGACTATCCCCTTTGACCCCATCCCCTTGCTTTAGGTTGGGGGAGGAGTCATTGAACTATCACAAATTTGTATAAGGGCGTTTGTTCGCCAATTTTGGGTAAGTCCTGACAAAATATTGCTCCCCAGTTGGATCTTGTTAAGTCTCTCCTCGAAAAACTATAATTTCCAACACTTTCCATTATGACTTGACGACCATTGATATTTCAGGATTATTAAGTTTTTTAACAACAATCCGGTTTTGGAAAAGCTCCCTGTGAGGATAACTATCAAGGCAATAGAGAGATTTTTGGCAGCTGAACCACCTACCTCAGCTAGCGCCCCCATTCTCCCTAAATTTCTCAAAAGTATGCTATACCTCAACTAGAGTCCCTCTGTGTGCTTCATTGGTTTGATTTTTCATTGCCCTAGGATCTGGTGATCTGCTTAAAATGTAATTTAAGTTACAACTACTAGTGGATAACTATAACCTACATAGCATTTCCATTTGAGTTGTGAACATAATCCCTTAGGGAAAGGCAAGAGGCAAGAGGCATGCATGCTAGAGGTAATCAAGTATCTAGGGATTTTTTGTAATGAAAAAACTCTAATCCTTGTTTCCAATTCCTTTGGAAAGGCTATCGAAATAATTCTTCAAGATTTACTGGGTTAATTTTTGTAAACATACACCTCAAATGAATCTAAAAAATCAGGTAAATGATCGTCCGAAAACGGCTCTGATTACTGGTGCATCCAGTGGAATTGGTTATGAATTTACCAAGTTATTTGCTCGCGATGGCTACAAGTTAGTACTAGTGGCCAGAAGTGAGTCGAAACTATCTCAACTGGCCGAGGATTTTAGGGAAAAATTTGGGACATTCGTCAGGGTTATTCCGAAGGATTTGTCAGTTCCAGGAGCTGCACAGGAGATCTTTGACCAGCTGCAAGAGGAAGGTACCAAGGTTGATGCACTAGTCAACAACGCGGGATTCGCTACCTATGGACCTTTTGCTGAAACAGACCTGGCTACTGAACTAGCCATGATGCAGCTAAACATAGTAGCCCTGACCCATTTGACCAAATTATTTGTGCCAGCTATGGTGCAACAACAGTATGGAAAAATTTTAAATATTGCCTCCACCGCAGCGTTTCAGCCTGGTCCGTTGATGGCAGTCTATTATGGGACGAAAGCCTATGTCCTATCCTTTTCTGAGGCAATTGCCAATGAACTCAAGGGTTCAGGGGTGACGGTAACTACTCTGTGCCCAGGACCAACAGAATCGGGTTTTCAAGCTCGGGCAAACATGGAAGACTCTAAGCTGGTTAGTGGACAAAAGATTATGAATGCTGAAACTGTTGCTAGGATTGGCTATCTTGGTCTGATGAAAAATCGAACTGTTATTGTCCCTGGTCTCAAAAACCAGTTGCTTGCCCTGAGTATAAGATTTATGCCCCGAAATCTAGTAACCCAAGTGGTGAGAAGCATGCAAGAAAGGAGCCACTAGTTCTCAGGCCCAGTGATGAAATCAGGTGATGGTGTGATGGGATGATGAAGTGATGGGCTAATAATAAGAATTGTTGATTCTTTACTATTGTGTAGGTGATCTGGTCATGGCCTGATCCGGTCATGGCTTGATCCGGTCATGGCTTGATCCGGTGATCTAGCTAATCGGGTGATCGGGAGAATTATGAATAATCAATACTCTCAGTGAGAAATTATAGCTTAAGCTGATAGCCTTAAGGAAAATACAAGCAATGGATAAGTCTGCTGGAAAGCCTCAAGTAAGATTTGTAAAGAAAACAATGAGCAATGAATAATGAACACCTACCCTTCTACCAATGTACTCGACTTGTTACGGCTTCTGGGTAATCTAGCCAGTGGCTTTATCCGTAACCCCCGTGGTTTCGACCTTGAAAAAGTATTAGGGGGTTGGATTGGTGATGTAATCAAACGCTATGGTAGTAAAAATGTCATTCTAAACTTTCTTCTCAAGAAAGTCTTGCTAGTATCTGGGCGTGACTTATCAGACCGCATTTTACAAGACCCACCAGACAGCCAAGGCTATATCGAAGGCAATCTCAAGAAGGATGGTATGTCTTTTCTTGCCCCCAACGCCCTCACTATCAGCCATGATCAGCAGTGGCAGCGCCTGAGACCTTATAACGAGGGAGTGCTTGGCACAGGTTCCCAGCACCAGTACCAACAGGCTTTCCTCGAACAGGTACATCATGCTTTTTCAAAGCCAGTGTCCAACATTGAGGATATCCGGAAATGTATGGGTGAGGCAATGCTTGGCATCGTATTTGGGGAAAATGTTGCTCCTGAGCGGTTGATCAAGGATATACAGGTGTTATTCTCAATGGTGGGAAATCCGATCAAGCGGATTGTATTGGGAAGGTTTGAAACTAAGCGTTTAGAAAAATTCTATGAAACTCTTGAGCAGCTTTGGGAAGGCAGCGAAGCCTCTGAAAAGCCCTCCCTGTTGTCTATGGCTCATGGCATAAAGCCCTACACTACCGAAGAGGAACTCCTGCAACAAATCCCCCACTGGATGTTTACTTTTACTGGTTCAGGGACTGACTTGCTGGCGAGAACCCTGACTCTGATTACCTCTAGACCAGAGGTGCTCGAACGAGTGCGACAGGAAATCAAGGAAACGGGTTCCTTGGAGCAAGCCTCAACAATTGCTAAGCTCAGCTATTTGGAAGCTTGTTTGTTGGAAACTGGTCGTTTGTTCCCTCCAGTGACCAGAACCTTTCACATCACAACAGCTGGGGACAGGTTTAATAACACCCGTATTCCCCCAGACATGGAAATTCTGCAATTTTTCCCAATCATGCAACGGGACCGGTCTAAAGACCCATCCACGGATTCGTTTGTACCTCAACGGTGGCTAGATCCGACCGAGCAGGACAATTCGACTTACTCCAATTTGTTTCTGAGAGGATCTCGTACTTGCCCCGGAAGGGATTTGATCCTGTTTGTGTGTAAGAGTGCGATCGCAATTCTCCTAGACCAGCAGCAGCTGACATCCAAAACCAATGCACTCTCCCGAGACCCTCTACCAGCCTACTTCCCAGAAAAGGATATCCAATTTGTTAACCCTTGACGGCTTGTGAAATTAATTGACAGTTGAGTGATCAGCAAAGAGTACCCCAGATGGGTACTGTCAATCCCTGTAAATTATACAACACTAGATTTATTAGTCAATCCTCTTTAATTTATAAATTAATGAGTTATGATAAACATAAAAAACTAAGAAATAGAAAGAGCTAGACAACGGTGAATTAAGGATTAATTAAGATCATGCTCAGTCCTATTCACCATAGCTTAGGAGTGAGCAGTAAGCTCTGACCGGAATTCCTGACACTCCCAACCTAAAACACTAAATACCTCGGTAATAAAAACTAAAGGAATTAGCACAATGACAAAGAAACCTTGGCATGAGTTTCCTACTCCTCTAGCCCTGTTAAAATTAAATAAATTCCGGGATAATTTGCGGGAAGAAAACCTGCACGATACCTCCCAATTACCCACAAAAGGGGAGCCCCCTGAACCCACTCCTAGTCCTGATGGTCGCCATCTTAAAATTCGTACAGCGGATGGTTCATTTAATGACCCCAATGATCCCAAAATGGGGATGGCTGGCACCCGCTTTGGACGCAATGTACCCCTGAAAGACGGTTACCCCGACGAAAAGAATTTACTCAATCCCAACCCCCGTACGATCAGTCGGAAGTTATTGACCCGGGATGAATTTGTCCCAGCTTCGACCTTAAACCTAACAGCTGCAGCCTGGATTCAATTCCAGACCCACGATTGGTTTTCTCATGGCTATAATGAGTCCCAGGAGAAAATCGAGATTCCTCTGGAACAGGATGACCCCTGGCCAGAAGAGTACCGACCTCTGGAAATTGAAAAAACTCCAAAAGACCCCACTCGTTCTGAAGACGATACCAACAATCCGCCAACCTTTATCAACCGAGAAACTCACTGGTGGGATGCTTCCCAAATCTATGGCAGTTATCAGGAAACTATCGATAAGGTGCGTAGCCATGTCGATGGTAAGATGATCATTGGTGATGACGGTTTGTTACCTGTCAACCCAGAGAACGGAATCGATATTGTGGGCTTTGACGATAACTGGTGGATAGGACTGAGCATGTTGCATATCCTGTTCGTCAAAGAGCACAACACTATCTGTGATCATCTGAAAAAACAATATCCTGACTGGACAGATGATGACCTGTTCGACCACGCTCGACTGATTAATGCTGCCTTGCTAGCTAAAATTCATACTGTGGAATGGACTCCGGGCATCCTGGGACATCCCGCCTTGCAAGTTGCCATGAGAGCGAATTGGTGGGGTATGTTGGGTCAGGAATTCAAAAATCGCTTTGGGCGTATTGGGGACAATGAAGTAGTCAGCGGCATTGTTGGCTCATCTACTGACCACCATACTGCTCCCTACTACCTCACCGAAGAATTCGTTTCTGTGTATCGGATGCATCCCCTCATCCCCGATGAATTCCAGTTTTACTCGGTTAAAGACGGTAAAGAGCTGCTGACAAAAGACTTTTTTGAAGTTTCTGGCAAGCGCTCACGGGCCATTATAGAACAGGTAGATATAGCTGATTTATTCTACTCTTTTGGAATCAGCCACCCAGGTGCTGTCACCCTTTACAATTATCCCAAGAAATTGCAGCAGCTAGTGAGGGACAACGGTGAAGTATTTGACTTAGCTGCTGTAGATATCCTGCGAGATCGGGAGCGAGGAGTTCCCCGCTACAACCAGTTCCGGGAACTGATTGGTCGCGGTCGAGTTAAATCCTTCGAGGAAATCACTGAGAAGCCAGAATGGGCGAAAGAATTGCGGGAGGTTTACAACAATGATATCGATAGTGTAGACCTAATGATAGGTATGTTTGCTGAAAATCCTCCTAAGGGATTTGGTTTCAGCGATACCGCCTTTCGGATATTCATTCTGATGGCATCCCGACGACTGAAAAGCGATCGCTTCTTTACTAAGGATTACACTGCCGAAATCTATACTCAATTTGGTCTGGACTGGATTGACAAGAACACTTTCATAAGTATTCTGCTCCGACATTACCCCAGCTTAGCTGCTAGTCTTGAGGGTGTTGAAAATGGCTTTGCTCCCTGGAAACGCATAGTCAAATAATGGCCTAGTTGAACCTTTGGGTTAAAGTTGATACTCCCCGCTCGCTCAGAGACGGGGATTTTTGTTTCAACGACGAATCTTGCTGCTCCTGGTTTGCACCGCTAACAGTAGAGGTCAAATCTCCCTAGGTGCGCTTTCCGCATCTAATTATTAAATTCGCCACGGGTCGCACCTGAGGAAATTCCCCCCTGACGCTCACACTTGAAACCCGACTCACGCCAAGCCTTCATGTCTACATCCGTGAGCTGGATTAGATCAGAGCATCGGGGTTGAATGACTTGAGACAGCAGCGCCCAAACCAAGCTGCGAGCAATGTCTATCCCAGTTTTGAGAGGGGATTCTAAATTACCAGGAATACCTTTCTCTTGCACCAACTCTGTGTCTACCCAAATCCCATGAGCTCCCAGAAGAATTTGCCCCATCCACTGAGCCCGTGGTAGATGGGTGCCAGAGGTAATTAACTGGACCTTACGAACACCCCACCGTCGGAAAATTGGGATACTAAAGAAAAAGTTACCAAAGGTAGAATTGGCACACTTTTCTAACCAAACCTGTTCCGAAGATGCCATCTCCCGCTGAAAAATTAGCCAAATGCAGGGGTCTGGGGATCCATGAGAAATCAGAATTCGCTGGTCTGGGTACTGTTTGGCTAATTCAGCAACATGCATTTCTCGACGAATACTCCCCCCTAGCACAAAGAAGGTATCCACGGGTGCTGATGCTGCTGCGTTCAATCTCAGAGTATTAATTAGCAGCCAGCCACACAAGAACAGTGCTAGGGTTAATAACCCCCAAAGTCTTAGGCGTCTTCGCCATTCTACTGCTCGTGACAAGTTGATCATTCATTCATCGGCCTGAAATATTACCTTTGACTTGGATTTTTGGCTTGAGTGATACCTATAATTTTATGAGCTACTGCCTGAGAAACTGGCATCACCGAGAGGCGATTTCCACGTCTGGTCACCCATAGCTCTTGGTCGCTAAATTCCTGTTTAAGGGTTGAAAGCTCTAGCAAATGGGGAAAAACCTCGACAAATTGCACTAGCACAGTATGCCAACGAGGAGATTCAACACTTGATTTGGGGTCGTAGTAAGGGCTAGTTTTGTCAAACTGAGTTGGGTCAACTACTTCACTTTTAACAATTTCCATTAAGCCCACAATTCCAGGGGGTTTGGTGTTGGAATGGTAGAAAAAAGCCAAGTCTCCCTCCTTCATTTCACGCAGAAAGTTTCGAGCTTGGTAATTACGAACACCATCCCAAATTGTTTTCCCTTCTTTTTCCAGATCAGTGATGCTATAGACTTGTGGTTCCGACTTCATCAACCAGTAATTCATTAGTTATAGGGTTTTAAAAGGAGATGTGAAACTAGTATTGAGCAAAAAAGCGACTGCATCAAGACAATCCGATGATTTTTTGGTCTTTTTCTAAATCAGGATTTGGTTTCCTGATCTATTTGGAAATGCTGATCAAGTCCGGTTAGTTACTTGGTTTATGCTCAAGTCGCTTTTTGTTATTCGTAATTTTTCCTTCGTCCTATAACTATAATGATCTTGAACTTCCTAAACAAGGCGTAGTATTCCACTGTTAGTTAATTTTACTCCCTGATGAAGCTATCCAAATTTATCTTGCCTGTAGGCTTACTGGCAATTGTCTTACTGGGATGGAGAGTGTTCAGTGCTGCCTCTGCTCCCCTACCAGAAGGGTTTCCACCTCCTACCCCAGCTGGCAAAATCGAAATCAAACACTACCCTGCCTATCGCGCTGCCACAGTAGCCTATTCTGGGGAGCTGTCTGAGGCAGCTAATCGTGCTTTTGGCTCCCTGTACCGCCATATTAGCTCTAACGATATTTCCATGACTGCTCCGGTAGAGACTCGTTATCCTATCAGTACCCTGGAAACTAGCCAGGGAGGTTCCCTTGCTCAGCTTGGTGTTGCCTATGTATCATTTCTATACAACCGTCGTAATATCACTCCTGAGCAGATTGAAGGGAATATTAAGGTAGAAGACATACCACCGATGACAGTAGTCAGCCTTGGGATGAAAGGTAGCTATAGTTATCTGAGCTACCAACAAAGTATTGAGCAGTTGAAGGAATGGTTAGCCCAACACTCGGAGTATACCGTTGTTGGTACACCCCGTCGCTTTTTCTATGATTCTCCCTTCGTCCCGGAACCCCTAAAGCGCAGTGAAGTTCAAGTTCCGATTCGACCAGTAAATGACTAATATCAATTGTAAGCATATGCGCTACGCCCACGCTACGGGAACAGGGGTCAGCGGTCAGCCGTCAGTAGACTTAACAGAGATTAAACGAATGCTTACCTGTTTTATTAAAAAGCTGATACGCGACACGCTGATAGCTGATAGCTTACTATCAATTGACTTTCTTCCTGCTACCAATAATGATAGTTAGAGTGATCAGGATTTTTTTAAAATGGAAAGACAAGAATTATTTGAATCCAAGGGTGCAAGGATTTATGGAACACTTACCCTACCAGAAGGTGTGGAAAACCCCTCCGCTTGCCTATTCATTGGCGGGTCTTTTCCTCAGACAAGAGACGGAAATCTAGATAATTCAAAAACCGATTGGTTTCCTAAACCATTACCAGAGCGAAACCTGTTCCGGGATGAAGCTAGAATTTTGGAGGAAATCGGGATAGCGACATTTAGATATGATAAGCGAGGATGTGGTCAAAGCGAAGGAAATTTTAATACTACTGGGCTGTTTGACTTGGTAGATGATGCTCGGATGGCATTGCAATGGATGCGGAGTATTCCTGAGATTGACACCAGTAGAATCGGAGTTCTTGGTCAAAGTGAAGGGGCTGTAATTGCTTTAATTTTGGCAGCTTCTGACCCAGACATTAATTTTTTTGTTTGGCAAGGTGGCATTTATAACAACCTAGAAGGGATAATCAAATGGCAAGCCGAAGCCTTTGAAAAATTAGATAGTACAACTATCAAAAAATTAAAGGAAAATATGCCATTAATTTATTGGATATACAAACAGATTGATGAAATTTATGCTAGCGCAAAAAGGGGTGAAGAGTTCTTTCGCATCGGAGATGAAGATTGGTCTTTTAATTATTACCTACCGCCGGGCAAAGAGCATTTTGACAATCCTCCCTATTTATTTGTGGACAAGGTCAAATGCCCAGTACTAATTTTACATGGTGCCTTAGATCACAATACACCTCCAGAAGAAGCTCAACAAATGCAGCAAGCACTTATCGATGCTGGTAATAGGAATGTGACAACTCATATTTTTCCTGGATTGGATCACAGCTTCAGAAGACTAGGTGACCCAGATGAGGATTTTGTTACTGCTATGAAACGACCCCTAGATCCAGAAATGCCCCAAGCACTAACTAATTGGCTAAAAGTCTGGCAAGAAAAGTGATCAGGTGATCAGATCAGGTGATGGGGAGATCGGGATATCAGCTACAGATGAGGAAAGAATAACAGACTATGATATCCCCTTAATCTAGGTAACAAACGCTAATTATTGGCAATCGATATATACACCATTCCTCAAGTCCGGAATCTAGGCTCTCAGGCTAAAGTCTTTGGCTAGACGAACCAAGTCCACCTAAGTGGACTCAAGTTTCTTTCTAGCCTACGGTTACTAACAATGGTGCAAGATATCAGTTAAAGCGACTTCAGAAATTTTGGGAGTTTCCGGTTAGGAGACCTCATTGGCTGAAATTTATAGGGTTATTTTAGCATAAAAACTCCGGAATAGCTAAAAAAAATTACAATTACCAGGTTTTGTCTAAAAATCACTAACTAGTTAAGTGTTACAAGCTCTAGCTATTTAAGTAACCGAAGATTGTAAAATATAAGGAAAACGTACTATTTCAGATTCAGAGGTGAGGTAAAGTTATGCCCCGTGGTGGTTATCGAGAAAATAGTGGTCGGAAGCCGAAGTGGAATCTGGGTCAAACGAAAGCAGTAAGGATTCCGGTAGTGATCGCAGATACAATTCTAGAAGTGGCTAAACGACTGGATGAGGGGGAGAGTATAGAGTCGGTGATTATTCCTAAATCAGAAACGACTCAACTCTCTCAATTGACTGAAGAAATAGGGGCATCACCAGGAGAATCGAAAGACTCATTAATGGGGTCTTAATTCAGAATTAAGAGTTCAGAGTTCAATAATTTTCCAGCTCAATTCGTAATTCTGAATTCTGAACTCCACAGATATCATAGTACGGGAGCCTTTTGGCTTAGTTTATCTTCATAGTAAATAGGGTTTTATTAAATCTATAAGCTGTTTAGTTTTGTGATTTTTACCTAAATCATTAAGGTGATAAATCGTATCATAAAACATCGATTTATCGTACATAAAATCTTCTGGCTTACCAAGAATAGGAACTCCCAGACGTTGATAAAAATCTTCTATACTTTTAAAAAACTCTTGGTGTCTAGGTTCTTGATAAACATCAAACCAGATTGTATTCGGCCAAGTAGCTATCACCTTAATATTATGGTTTTTGCACCAATTTATAAATTTAATTATGGTGCTTATTCCATGACTTGAAGTTATAGATTCACCTATCTGATTTAGGGGATTTGTTTTGGCAATCTTTTTGATGTGTCTTTTGGTCATATCAGCTTTTCGATTAGCTGTTTCATCTCCATACTTATTAATAGTTTCAGAATGATAAGAGTCATTCCAGGGCTGAGGGGTTTTAAATTTAACTACGATTCCCTCTTCCACACGCTTCCAGGGTATTCCACTGATGAAACGAAATTGATTAATTAAATTAAGTGATAGTAAATATTTCGGATCGCGAGCCAAGAGATAGTCAATCAATGCAGCAGTAGGTTTACCATCATCTGTATAATGCTCATATTCCAGAGGTAGAAGAACTAAATCTCCAGGCTTGAGCCAGGAACGAGCACGAGTCAAGATGTAATCAATACCAAGTCCAGCATATGTACCTCCATTAAGACAACTGACGAACGTCTCTTTATTTATCTGACTACAGCTAATGCCAAATAAACCATTTGAGCCAGAAACTATAACTAACTTAGGGGTTTCTATAGAGTTAGCGATATTGGACTTGATATTGTATATCTCGTTAGTCCAGCGAGAACTCCCTGTTGGAGCACCAATTTGTAAGAATACAGCGAACAGGAAAATTAGACAACTAATTAACAATCCACAAAAAATTGATTTAAAATATATTAGGTAAGCCATATTTTTTAAAAAATTAAAGTACAAAAACTCACTATCAGGTGCAGTTAAAATAATTTTTATAACAATAAATAAAACTACTGCCAGGATAACCCCAAAGCTTTGATTAGGTTGCCACTGCGACTTTTTCCACAGTTGACTGCGCCAACTTGAAGAAGTTTTTACTAAAGGTAGATTCAAGGCTGGCTTATACTGTTCCATCCATTGTTGAGAGTTGGGTATTAGCCAGATAAACAGCAACAAAATTATCAGTAATTTTTTTTGTGATTCCACAACTGATGCTGACAAAGATATACCATTTACGCCGACCATTGTCTGTAAGATGACACTTGCACTATCAAGATTATCTGCACGAAATAAAACCCATCCGAATACCACAGCAAGAAAAGTAATAAAACAACTAAGAGTGCTACTCCACCAGTTACTCTTTTCCAAGTCATGTCCTAGGAATTGACGAAAAGCTCGCCATTGATGATTGATACATAAATAAACTCCGTGTAACCCTCCCCACAAGACGAAAGTCCACCCGGGTGCATCTCATATTTGTAAAAAATATCGCAAGTGTGGGGAGTGTGGGGAGTGTGGGGAGTGTGGGGAGTGTGGGGAGTGTGGGGCCCGGGCGCGGGAATTTTCGCCCGAATTTTTGTCTAATTTCAAAACTGAGATGCACTCAGTCCACCCAGCACCATGCCAAAGACCACCTAACAGCATGGTAATTATTAAATTGAGATTGCGTCGCAATTCCCCTTTGCGATTACCACCGAGAGGAATATAGAGATAATCCCGCAGAAAGTTAGAAAGGGTAATATGCCACCTACGCCAAAAGTCGCTGATGTTTACTGCTTTGTAAGGAGAGTTAAAGTTGAGTGGTAGCTTAATACCAAACATCCGTGCTGCACCAATAGCCATGTCAGAGTAGCCGGAAAAATCGAAGTAAAGTTGGAACGTGTAAAATAAGGCACCACTCCAAGCATCATAAAAGGTGAGTAATTCTCCTGAAGCAGCAGCATTAAAGACTGGATTAGCATAAACAGCAGCTGTGTCAGCAATCAAGACTTTTTTGATTAACCCTATGGAGAAAATAGTGACCCCCACCGCCAGATCTTCAGGGTTAAACCGATAAATGGATTTATTTGCAAACTGAGGCATTACCTCTTTGTGATGGACAATTGGTTCGGCAATTAATTGCGGAAAAAAGGTAACAAAGAGGCAGTATTATGAAAAGCTATAGTCTTTGGTTTCGCCTCGGTAAGCATCCACTAGATATGCAATTTGTTGGAAAGTAAAAAAGGAGATGGCTAGGGGCAGTATAATCGGATTTATATTAAACGTTTTACCTAGGATAACGCTGACATTATCTACGAAAAAGTTAGCATATTTAAAATAACCAATTATAGCCAAATTTACGGCAATTACTAAAACTAGAATTAATTTCGTTATAACCGATAATATGAATCGTTGAGAAAGAGCATAAACGACGGTATAATTAAAGAAGATGGAAAAAATTAGCAATGCTAAGTAGGGTGGATTCCACCAAGCATAGAATAACAAGGATGCCGCTACCAAAAAAGCTATTGCTCCTTGATAATAGCCCTTTATTCCCAGCAGGAAAAAGAACAACAGAGTCAGGGGTAAAAACAGAAAGATAAATTCTGGGGAGTTAAACAGCATGACAGACTGGTGGATTTCAGGAACTGGGTATGGGTGATCCCAAATCTGTTTCTCTAACCTCCCTAAGCGCCCAGACGACGCTTAGGTCGCGGCTATAGAAATGTAGAGACGTAGCATGCTATGTCTGTACAAGCTTCTTCGGGCTGAATTAAAAAGGGGGTATTTAACTCGGATTTGGTATAAGTGATGATACTGACCAATCTAATGGTCTACATTTATAGAGTTCCCTGATCTCCTGTCCAATCAACAGTAATTGCTGACTTTTCCTAAGCATTTAGCCGTCAGCTTGGTCATTGGTCATTGGTGATTGAGTTAGTGCTGCTGTAAGCATTCAGCTATCAGCCGTCAGCTATCAGCTTTTGAATAAAAGAGGTAAGCATTCGATTAATCTCTGTTACATCTGCTGTTCGCGTAGCGTGCGCCGTTCGCGTAGCGTGGGCTTATGCGCAATGCGCAATGGGCTTTTTTCCAGACTTTCAATTCTGATTAATCTCGAACTATTAAATTCTACCGTTCGAGGTTTATTTGAAGCTGATGGCTGACAGCTGACGGCTGAATACTTACGTGCTGCTATTGTTGTTATTTCAGCTCAAGCCTTTGCGATCGCTAGCTGATCAGCATCGCCATTACCCATTACCCATTACCTAGAATTTCTCTCGTAGCTGAGTTGGAAGGCACGCGATCGCTTACCCTACCGAACCGCACCAATCCCTGAGTTTTTTAAGCATTCAGCCTAATGCCGTCAGCCGTGAGCTAAAGGCTCACGCTGGGCGAACAGCTTTCCGTAACTCAGATTAAACAAATGCTTACCTGTTTTATTCAAAAGCTGTTCCCGTAGCTTGAAGCGCCCATAAGCTGTTCGGTGTAGCACCTCAAGTAGCGCATTAGCTGATAGCTGATAGCTGAATGCTTACTCAGTTTTCACTCTGGCAACTTGTACTGTTCTACAATCCGCTTGGCATACTCTGGCACATGTGCCTCTAACTTTTCTGGATGATTGCGCTTTAAATATAAATAGTTGCGGGTGAAGTGGGAGTCAATGGAAAAACGAGCATACTCCAATCCTTTCGGACCAATTTTTTCAATCACCACTCCCATCATTTTTGCTGCCCACATCGGTAACGTAACTCCCTTGTCATAGGCAGGAATACTCTGTTGCACTGCCTGTTTGCGATCGCCTTTTGACATGACTGGTTGAGTTTCCAACTGGTCTTGCACCAAATCCAACATTTCTTGCCCAATGTCATTACGAACCAGAATCCACTGCCAACCAAAGGGTGCTCCCATGTAACCTACCACTAAATCCGCTAGGGAGTTTACATAATCAAAACAACTCATACAAGAGGAGGCAAACACATCTTTGAGTTGATTAGTTTTTAAGCCAAAGAAAGGTATTTTCTCAATCGAGCCATCCTCATGTTTAAAGTGAATCCGGAAATCCTGCATAAACTCGTAATGTACCACCGTTTCTGGTGAACGGCTGGTGGTTTCCAGAAATTTTTGCAACCCCTCACGGTTGACATTATCTACACAGGGCGTACCTAAAACATAGAGTTTTTCTAAACCGAGTTCGTTTTGCACTGATCGCAATGCTTGGATTTGGCAGCCAACACCAATTACTAATAATCGCTTCATCCCTGATTGTTCCACTTGCTCTAACACAGAGAGGTTAGGAGACAAGGTAGGCTTATTCACCCGTGCTGCTAACACCTCCTCTGGGGTACGAGCAATGATCGGCATTGGCTGAAAGCGGTCTTCTTTAGTGTTTTGGACACAGACTACACCTTCAACTTTACCCTGCTTGAGCATTTCCATGGCAATGGTACTGACAATTCCTGTCCACTGCGCCCCTTCTATGGGGTTAATCTTCTTAGCCGTGATCATCTTCTGGTTAACACCAAAGTACCAATCATCTGGATGATCTAGATTGCGACTACGTCCATGGGCTTTTGTTTCCAAGTCAGCTATTTGCTGGTTTAAGAATGCACAAGCTTCCTTGACATAATGGATATAGTATGTATCACAAAGCCCGCACTCGCTACACAGTTCCTTGGCAGGGCGTCGGCTACTTGGTTTTAAGGCTCTCGCTTTTTTATGTTTGGCAGGTTGAGGTGTCACTGAAGTCATTTGCTTAACTAATGGTCTATTGTCTCACGATGGTGAGCATTCAGAAGTCAGCTAATGCGCACTTATCACAGGCTAGAAGCCTGTGCCACGCACGCTACTTGAGGTGCTATCAGCCATCAGCGTTAATTTGGATCTTGGTTATCGATTCCAACACAATAGACAGCAGTGTTAATGGGTTCGCTTAGGGGCTCAATACGCGCGCATCGCATATCTCGATTGCCAACACTGATCGGATTGTCTCTTAATTTTCTCTTATTTGGTACATTTTTACTAAAGCAAGTCATGCGTTCGCGTAGCGTGGCCTACGGCCAATCGCACGAAGGGGAGATAATTGGACCCTCAGGTCAATCAAAGTACCACCGTAGGGGCGCAGGGCGTGCGCCCACCCACCAAGGGAAAAGAAAACCAGAAAAACCCTCCTTTTAGTTACCAAATTCTGCCACCTGAGATTGAGACAGACCTGTTAAATTCGCCACCTGCTCCACCGTCATCCCTTGCTCTAACAAGCTCTTCGCCACCTGCTGCAACTGAGACTCCGCTTGATCGGCTCTTTGTTGTTCTTGATCGGCTCTTTGCCGTTCTTGTTCAGCTTTTTGTTGTTCTTGATCAGCTCTTTGCCGTTCTTGTTCAGCTCTTTGTTGTTCTTGATCGGCTCTTTGTTGTTGTTGCTCGGCTTTTTCCTCAGAAGTGGGCAGTAACTCCCCATCCAAATTTGCCCAGCGTAACCAAGTTGCTTCGATGCCGTTATACTCACCATGCCAACGCACCAAGCTCAAACCTAATGCCTGAGATACCAGTTGGTTTTGCTCATTAGGTTCTATCGGTTGGTAAACTCTATTTTGGAGATGAAATCCAGCCCAATCATCTGGATTAAACGGATCAAACCAGAAATACTCTGGCACACGCATCCGATTTTGATAAATCTGTTTTTTCTCGTTTTTGTCACGCTCAGCAGTGCTTGCCGACAAAAGTTCGATAATCACGTCAGGAGCCTTTTCCTCCTCCCAAATCACCCAGCTTCGACGCTCTCCCTTGGGTACATCTAGAGCAACAAAGAAATCTGGTCCTTTATAGTCCTTATTTTTGAGTTGGGCAACGCTGTAGTAAACAAACATATTACCACCGACATAGCCATCCGACCTATTATCTAGCCAAGGCGATAGGGTATAAATGAGCAGATCCATTTGGGCTTTGTGCCGTGCGGTTTCCATTGGTATATCATCGTCACAGGGAAGGTCGGCCTGAGTGGGTGGCGCTGCCACTGCCATTGACTCTATAGTTTTAGAGAGTGTATGCTCTGACATGGCTGTCCAAAGGTGTTAGTTGACCAAGTTTTGACACTTCTATGTTAATGGGTGCTGCTTCCAAGCAAATGGGATCATATTTTGGAGGCTCTGGTTTTGGCGGACGGAAACTCTCCTAGATACCTAGAGAAATCACCCCCATGCCCTGGTCCTGGTTGACTGACTTTAGTCAGTCAACCAGGGGCTAGGGGGTAGGGTGTGGGGGGTAGGGAAAATCAGTTCTTGTTTTCTAGGGCGCGAATTAGAGCTGATAGTAATCTACCATTGGACTCCCATTGGCGTTCGAAGGAAGTCAATAACTTCACCCGACCCTAACTCCACCCTTTTCGATAGTAGAAGATGAGTTTCTAATTCTTTGAGGGAACCTTGTGCAATATTGTTTTTCTTCCATATCCCTCAGCAATATTAGCTGGAATTGAAGCTGATGCTCGGCGAATCTGGGAAATCATTCCATAAAGTTCTTCTTTGGGAAAATGACGAGTGGCGTGCATAGCACATCCCTTGCTAAATCCATCCCCACCTGCCAAACCTTTAGGTCACGATAAGATTCTATTGTCATTATATGGTATAAGTAAACTATCTTTCTTCAACCCTACACCCCACACCCCACACCCTACCCCCCTGGTCAGTCAGTGCTTCTTTACAAAGAAGCCAAATTTTACCTTTGATGGGCTCAGCATCCAGCAACTAGAAAGCCTTCATCCCCTTCTTTGCTGCTGTCTTCCATGCTGCGTTTACCTCCTCAAAAGGTAGAGATTTGCCTAATTTTGATAACTTTGCATCCAGGGGAAAGTACTGATGTATTCACAATTAAAGGTGAGGTAGCCAGAGTCCTCACCAATTTAGATAAACGAGAGATAGCCATTATTGTAACCAAAGCGGGAATCCCCTACTGGATCTCCCCAAGTGGCCATAACGTCCGAGGCTGACTGTTGATGGCTGATAGCTGAGTGGTCAAAGTATACATGGCTGCGTTCGCGTAGCGTAGCCCTTCGGGCTAATCGCAACTTCCTCAAACCTAGAGGCATCAGGCTGTTTGACTTTTTCAATGCCACCTTCGCTCTCTTATAAGTAAGGAAAAAGTCTATCACTGTTTGCTGGACTTGACCAATAGTCCAGCTAGACAGTACTTAATTATACAAAGTTGGACTATGTGTTGTGGTAGTTACCAATGACTACTTAGTGATTAGTAATTAGTGATTAGTGCTTTGTGGCCAGTAACAAGTTTTCTGGTATTCACCAATCACCAGCTTAGTGATTAGGAATTAGTGATTAGTAATTAGTGATTAGTGCTTTGTGGCCAGTAACAAGTTTTCTGGTATTCACCAATCACCAGCTTAGGAATTAGTGATTAGTGATTAGTCCTTTGTGGCCAGTAACAAGTTTTCTGGTATTCACCAATCACCAGCTTAGGAATTAGTGATTAGTAATTAGTAATTAGTGATTAGTGCTTTGTGGCCAGTAACAAGTTTTCTGGTATTCACCAATGACTAATTACTAATCAATAAAAAACCGCCGCTAGCAATAGGGCGGCATGGTTAAGCAATCGGAGGGTAACTCTAGGTTACTTGGTTAATCTAGGATGCTGTTGTAGCAAATTTTACCAAATACCCCTGAATGTCTAGCTTTTACCATAAGCATTAATTGGCTCTTTGATAAGCCGGATATATAAATGCTTAAAGGTAGACCTAATTACTCGAGGCATACCAAAATCAATCGGTGTCATAGTATCAGGTAGTTTCCAATCCCTCACTTGGATTTCTAGAGGTCGATGGTAAGGAAAGTCAATCTCTGCTAAGTCTGGCAACAACCCTAGCCGTTTTTGAGCTGCTAGGGTAGGAACCAGGGCTGGCTCAACATTGAGAATTTCCACTATTGAGCGATCGAGAGCAAAGACATCCTCCGATGCTCCTAAGATTCCCAAATGTCTGGGTTCACCACCAATCGGACCATTCCCTTCCTGACCTATAATGCCATCAATGATAGTCAACTGCGGATTAATCGCCCGTGCTGTTTCCACCAGCATTTCCCCAAAGCGTGTCTCATCCTTACCCGCTTCCATATGCCACCAGGCTTTCATTTTTCCCGGAACACAACCGAATAAATTCTTCACCCCCATGGTCAGGGTCAACTGCGTGTGGGATTTCACCTTCGGTAGGTTAATCACCACATCCGCATTCATGGCCTCTTTAGACAAACGCAGATGATTAAAGGTTTCGCTAGCAGTTTCATAACCCTTGCCGTGGAATTCGACAATAGGGATATCAAGTTCTGCCATCATTGGCAGATAGCCGTTCGCCTTAGCCACACCCCTAGCACTCCCAAAGGCTGGGCTATCTCCGAAAAAGGGTTTACCCCCAGCTTCTTTGACTAGTTGAGCCACGCAGTAAACAATTTCAGGGCGAGTGATACATTCTTTACCAGGACGACCAGCAGTAAGTAAATTAGGTTTAAGCAGAACCGAATTACCTTTCTTAACAAAAGCACTCATCCCTCCCAAAGGTTCTAGCAGCCTTTTCAAGGAAGCTCGTAAGAGTTGTCTATTATAGGAATCAGCATGAATTAAACTAACAGTTTGCATAATTTAATAGTTTTGATGTCAGGGTAAAATGATGAATTGTGTATTGTTATACCAATTTTCTCTCAAAGATGTAAACTTATAGTAGACTTAGAGATTGGAAATTTTTCAGCTTGTTTCCCGCCTCCAACAGATAAGTGACAATTTTATCGAAAATTTGGTATTATTTCTGGAGGAAGTTGCCTATCGTAGCAATTGTCTGTTGTATTATGAAAATCTTTTACCCTAGGGTGGCAGATTCTTGGCTACACACGTAGAATAAGAATACATAGTGCATCTACTGATTCTTCAATGTATCTACAGCTTGTCAGTTGCGTCTGCGGTCTTGTATCTAGGTTGAGCCTTAAATAATCACTCTAGGTCATGTTTAGGTTGAAAGCGTTATTCAATCGTTTCAGGGTGTATCAGTTAACGCATTTGTCCTACTCCAGGGTTTTAAGGACAGTACCTTGATACAGTAGTGCACTTACCAAACTTTTAAAGGATGTGGATTTTAACAAAATGTTTCTAATTCTCTAACTTCTCTAATCCCGAAGTGTTTACTCTCCTTAGGAAGAATGGTTCCTTGTGTCATTCCTTGGATGCCGGGAAGTGTATCTAATCTGTAACCAATAAACGTTTCCGTTGCCGAATTTAAGGCTAATTTTCAGGAAGATCGGAATTCTCTGTTGACGCTAAAAATACCTATATCACTGGAGAATACCGATGCTCTCTTGACTGAAAACCGATCTATGGCACGGGTTAATCGCCACTTAAGGCAAAAAAATTTCACATTCAGCCTACGTTGCCAGATTTTCCCTGGTTAAAACGTTTTGTACCAAGCAGGCTGAACAGAATAACATAATCAGTCAAACGAGGTGAACACACAAATGATTAATGTACAGGCTCCTGATTCCATCCTATTTCCACAACCAGGCGTTGGCAAAGTAGAACGTACCATTACCCCGACCAAGCCTGGGCGAGTCAAATTTAAAGCCACATACTGGCCCGCCCGGTTATGTGATCATGATTCCCAAGTTACCCTTGTGCCTGATGACCAAGTGACTGTGCTGGGCCGACACGGGATTACGTTGCTGGTGGTTCCTGCAGGCTATATTTCCCCTGGCAATTCACCAGAGGATGAACCGGGGGTTGAAGAAGCTAGTGAATCCCAGAGCTTGGGATTCACTCAAAAACTGAGCTCAGTTTTTGCAAAACTGTGGCGCTAGATTTTAACTAACCGTAAGCTTATGCGCTACCTCACAGGCTAGAAGCCTGTGCCACGCACGCTGCGCGAACAGCTATCAGCAGTCAGCTTACGCCCTACTTGAAAAGCTTCGCTTTCGGTGAAACAGTTAATGTTCTCGTAGCCAGGATAAATAAACAAAGTTCAGACGTTATATGTAAGATATATAACGTCTGAATGTGGGATTTTTTTTCGTGGCCAAGCTTGCATCTAAAGCTTGCATCTTATGTTATTTCCGGATAATTACCATGAATCAAAATCTGCCCCATCTCCCCATCTCCCCATCTCCCCATCTCCCCATCTCCCCATCTCCCCATCTCCATCTGTAGTCTTACTTTTAAGGATTGGTATAAGTGGGTTGGTTCTCTTGCACTCATCTAACCAAGGACAAATCACAATTCAAGCCTAGTCAATCCATCGCATCTGGACAAAATGGGCTGGACGTCCCCAGATATCAGATGTTTCCCTAATGTCTACAATCGCCAGGTTAAAAGGAATGGCAGTAGTTAAGTACCGTTGGGCTAAGTTGCCCAAATCAGGTGTTAGTTGAGTAGCAGCCACCGCTGCAAAGCCAAGACCCAACAGTTGTTCAATCGGTCCTCGCGGCAGTAACAGATGAACTGCCAACCCTAGTCCAGCACCTAAAAACACTGCTACTGAGAGATTCGTGCCGCACCGGGGGTGGATAGCCATATCCCATTCTCCCCGAGTCAGTCGCTGTAGGGCAGTTGGTACTGCTCGTCTCAAGTCAGCCAAATTTACCTGACCATAGAGATAAAATCCTTGGTCAGTTGATAGTCCTCCTATAGAATTATTATCTGATGGAGGAGTGCTTAGGGTTGAACCAGCACCACTAGCACCATAGCGCTGACTTAGAACCCATACAGTAGCGTGTTCCAGAGCATGAACCTGACGCACCATGAGAATCTCTTTTAACCCTGGAACGAAATTCAGCTGCCTCAGCAAATCCGTATCCTGGCTCGGTTGAGGGGCTGTAAAATCAAAGTCCCAAAAGTTACTGGTGTTTAGGGAAGCAGAATCACTCATGGCAGCAAAAATGCAAAAGCAGGTTCATTGATATCAGACACTTTTACTGTAGCATTGTGTCCTATTAAATACTTAACATTCCTAAGCATTGAGCTGACTGCTTAAGTAATGATAGCTAAATGCTTATAAAACTTAATCATTTTTATTTTTTCGTCAATTAACCATTAAAAATTAACATTAACCATTAAAAATTAACATTAACCATTAACAATAAATATAGCTCCTCGCTGTTCTAGCTCAGGTTTAATTTGATCGGGCAAAACTGCGTTATACCAAAATTTAGCACCTTGGACATTGGCTTTATGAAGATTACTACCAAATAGGTTAGTATCCATCAAATTTGTCTGACTCAAGTCAGCATTAGTCAGATCTACGTGACGCAGTTGAGCATAACTGAGTTCACTACCACTGAGGTCTCCATAACTCAACTGAGCATGACTTAATTGAGCATAGCTAAGGTTAGTCTTCCTTAAGCTAGCATAATTCAGAGAAGCACCACGCAGGTGAGCCTGAGTGAGGTTAGCACCATCTAAGTTTACGTGATTGAGATTGCTATGGTTTAGCTTGGCTTGACACAGGTTGGCTTGACACAGGTTAGCGTTGTTCAGGTTAGCTTGCTTCAAGTTGGCACCGCTGAGGTTGGCATGATTGAGCTTAGTATGGCGTAAGTCAGCTCGATTAAGGTTAGCACCACTAAGGTTGACCCCACTGAGTTTGGCATTTTGCAGACTAGCACCACTTAGGTTAGCATCGCTCAAATCAGCATTTTGTAAGTCAGCATGAAGCAGATTACTCTCGTTCAAACTGGCATTGCTTAGATTTGCTTGCTGTAAATTAGTACGACGTAAATCAGCACCGCTTAGGTTGGTACTACTCAAATCAGCACTATTCAGGTCAGCTGTGATTAACTTGACACCACTAAGATTAGCACCGCTTAAGTTAGCACCACTGAGTTTGGCAAGGCTTAAGTCAGCCTGACTTAAATTGGCACCACTAAGATTAGCACCACGCAGGTCAGCAGCCCTTAATTTCGTATTACGTAAATCGGCACCACTAAGATTAGTACCACGCAGGTCAGACCCTTTTAATTGGGGAAATACTCTATAGCTATCCGAAGAAATAACCCTCGGATTATCTGGCTGATTATCTTCAATTTTAATGAGATTATATTGAATATTTTGAGTGTAAATTTCTATAACAATATTGAAAATATCCAAAAAATTTATAAACCACTTACACTCTTGCTCTGGAGAGTTTTCGTAATAGCGAATTAGTTTAGCAATACAAACGTCTAGATGAGCTTTGACGTACTTACAAATTAAAACAATTTTGAGCAAAATACTAACAATAGTAAGCGGGTATTCTTGAGTTGTTAGTAAAATAAATAGAGGAGATGGTTCCTGGCTATCTTCAGTCGTAAAAAGCTCGACTAATCTTCTGCAGGTGCGCAGAATTAAGTCAAGGGTTATAGTTGATTGGTTATAGTCAATGTAGAGTTGATCGATTTTTTGAGAAATTTTGCTATTTACTATGGCTAAGGATTTATGATTATGTACGTAAATTAATAAATATTTTTTCAGACTTTGCTTAAAGTCTCTATAATTCAGATTTTTAATTTGCTTGACAAAAATACGGGCTTGGTAATTGTAATTAGACCATAGCTGTTTAGATTCAATTTTTTTAATAATATCAATAACTTCGTTTCCTATATTGGTCGGATTATAAGTGTCTTCAGGTTTTAAGACAGGAGAATTATAGTGAACTGTATACCTAGCTAGATCAAATGTAAATTTGTCTTTTAATTGCTTGGCTATATCTATAGCAATTTTTCGCTGTTCTATGGGATTTTTATGATCAAGATATTGAGGAACTAATAAATAAGACGCATAGCGAGAACTCCAATAATCTCTCTTGGCATTTGAATTGATTTCATTAAAAAGCTTGAGTTGATTATACTCATCACTGTTAATAAAACTCACTAGCCAATTTCTCTGACGATTAACTAGTTGAGAAAAGCTATTTTTTGTTTGATTTTGAATAGTTTCAAGACTCTTGATTAATTTGGTAATATAGTTTAGGTTTCGTTGAGAATACCAATTATTGATTACTATATAGCATGCTCGCTTAAATGTATTGGCAAATACCTGATAATCGTTGTGTAAAATAATTTCCAATAACGCTTTATTTACCTCTAGGTTTGCCGTCATTTCACAAGAGATGAACAATTGCTTAAAGTCCAACAAAACGGTTTCTGGATAATTTCCATTTACCCCCTTCAAAAAAAACTGATATATGACTTCTTGATAACGCTGAATGCTTTCTTGCTTCGGGAGTTCAGCTTCAGTAATATCATCATTATTAATATCCTCATGTTCGGGGGTATTATTGGGCTGATTATTGTTGTTCGTTGAGATGCTCTCTACCATAGAGACAAATTCCTTTATTCTATATATTATATAGATATTTGAATTTAAAAAGCAAGTTGATACAAACAAGCGACTCCTGAAAAACGTAAAATTGATAGCAATGACTTTAGCCAATCAGGAATGTAATTTGCCCGGGTGGTCATTACGAGCTATAACCATAAGGAGAGTACTGTGGAAGTTAATGTAAATTGTGCCCAAGACTGCATCAACGGTTGTATCTTAGGTGACAAATGCCCCAATCAACAATACGTTGCTGAGGCATCCCAGTTCATTAACGGTACTTCATTGGACAAAATGTTGGAGTTGGCAGAGGAAGCACGGCTCAAGAAACTATCTCAACCCCCTAAATGGGTGATTCCCGACTTTCCTGAGTAGGAAACTCTCACCCCTAAGCCAAAAGCGCCTGATTCTATGGGAACCTAAGAGAATAAATACAAGAACCTACTATTTTCGCTACGCCAAGCAACTAACAGGTTATGCAAACTCTAAGCACACCTCAAAGGGCTGCTACACTACCAGCTTTCGATACTACTATCCACCGCCGTCAAACCCGCCCTGTCAGAGTGGCTAATGTCACTATTGGCGGGGGATACCCGGTGGTGGTGCAATCGATGATTAATGAAGATACCTTAGATATCGATGGTTCCGTTGCTGCTATTCGCCGCTTGCACGAGATTGGTTGCGAGATTGTCCGTGTCACTGTACCGAGTATGGCACATGCTAAGGCTCTAGCCCAAATCAAAGAGAAACTAGCAGCGACCTATCAAGCGGTGCCTCTAGTAGCTGATGTCCATCACAATGGCATGAAAATTGCTCTGGAAGTTGCCAAGCATGTGGATAAGGTACGGATTAATCCAGGATTGTATGTTTTTGAAAAGCCCAAAGCTAATCGCAGTGAATACACTGAAGCTGAATTTGAGGAAATTGGGGAAAAAATTCGGGAAACCCTAGAACCCCTGGTCATTTCCCTCCGTGACCAAGGGAAAGCTATGCGCATCGGAGTGAACCACGGTTCCCTAGCGGAACGGATGCTGTTTACCTACGGTGATACCCCAGAAGGGATGGTGGAATCTGCTCTGGAATTTATTCGTATCTGTGAATCCCTAGATTTCCGCAATTTGGT
The DNA here is from genome assembly GCF_010671925.1 of Moorena sp. SIOASIH. GTDB lineage: Bacteria > Cyanobacteriota > Cyanobacteriia > Cyanobacteriales > Coleofasciculaceae > Moorena. The sequence continues at coordinate 775,961 of NZ_JAAHIH010000003.1, forward strand.
GATCTCCCTGAAGGCTTCACGGGTACCTGTGATGCTAGCCGCCTATCGCTTAATGGTAAGGCGGATGAATCAGTTGGGGATGGATTACCCGTTGCATTTGGGTGTTACTGAAGCTGGGGATGGGGAATATGGACGGATTAAGTCTACGGCTGGTATTGCTACTCTGCTAGCTGAGGGGATTGGTGATACGATTCGTGTCTCTCTTACGGAAGCCCCAGAAAAAGAGATTCCTGTTTGCTACAGTATTCTGCAAGCTCTGGGATTGCGGAAAACTATGGTGGAGTATGTGGCTTGTCCGTCCTGTGGTCGTACTTTATTTAATTTAGAGGAGGTGCTCAATAAGGTTCGGGAAGCTACTAAACACCTCACTGGCTTAGATATTGCGGTGATGGGGTGTATTGTTAATGGCCCTGGGGAAATGGCTGATGCTGACTATGGTTATGTGGGTAAGCAAGCAGGCTATATTTCTCTGTATCGCGGTAAGGAGGAAATTAAAAAGGTACCTGAAGATCAAGGAGTACAGGAATTGATTAATTTAATTAAAGCTGATGGTCGCTGGGTGGATCCTTGATAATTTTTGAATTTAAACTATAAAAAACTATAACAGACTATCAAGGGCGGAGACTTTACGGGCGCAAGGCTTGCGCCCGTAAAATCTATTTGTGTTTCACTTATTTTTGTTCCACTCATAGACACCAGCGCTATAGCAATCTGATTTGACGGGTTATCGCTACGGGTGCATCTCAAAGTTATAAATCTATAACTTAGGGAAATAGCTTCCAATTTTGCGATTGACCGTAGGTCACGCTACGCGAACGCTTATCTGAGAACTGGCTTGAGCATTGATCAGTTAATAATCAACAATCACCTCAGTCCCTTTTCCCGTAACAACACTCGATCAGCTTATCATGGATTTACCTAGTTTTATAATTAGTTGACCAATGCCCGTTGGAGCAATGGCGACAATCAAGCATCTGACTGATCACCTAACTCTTTGAGTCTAGCGAGCAATTCCTCTACCCGCTTTTCTGCGAGTTCTCTTTGTTGCCGTTCAGCTTGAGCTTGTTGTTGAGCAGCTTGAGCTCTCTCGTCTGGTGTTGGGACCAATTGCTGATCTCCACTGAAAAACCGTAGCTGGGAATTATGCACACCTAAAAATAATTCCAACTGCTGACTCCACAGCCACCCCTGAGTATTAGGGTCGAGGGGTTGATACTGGCCTCCCATCAGGCGAAATCCCTGGAAATCGAGGGTATCGGGGTGAAACCAGAAATATTCTGGTGTCCTGAAAGTATCTTGGTAGAGGATTTTCTTTAATCCCTTGTCAACTTTAGCTGTACTGTTAGAGAGCAGTTCAATAATCACATTGGGATATTTTCCTTGTTCTGCCCATACTACCCAACTTTTGCGGGGTCGATTTTCCGTACCGAGTACTACAAAAAAGTCGGGTCCTCTAAAGTCTCTGGTGGTAATATGCTCAGGACTGAAATAGATAGTGAGATTCCCTGTAGCATAGAAGTCGCTTCGTTCTCGCCACCACCACTTCAGGCAAGCGAGTAACAGCTCAATTTGATCTCGATGGCGATCGCTTTCCAAGGGGGGTTCATCACTCCATAAATCACATGGTGGAATGATAATACTTTCTGACTCAGCCATTACATTGACTTCCGCAGTGGCTTCTGAATTATTGGCAACGGTCATAGCACTCACAGGCAAAATCGCTACCTCTAGTTTGACAGCTTTAATCAAAATGGTTAACCGTTGACCGTTGACCGTTGACCGTTAACCGTTGACATTCAACGGTTAACAAATTGGGGCTTTGGTGTAACAGCTGGATCAAAAGCTGGATAATTGTAAAAGCTGGATAAATAACTAGGGAATAATTTGGCAAGCAAGCATATAATGGTCAGGATCTAATAACGTTTATCTCACCACAGAGCAACCACTATGCCCCGCCGCGACGATATTCACAAAATCTTGCTCCTCGGTTCTGGTCCGATTGTGATTGGACAAGCCTGTGAATTTGACTATTCCGGGACTCAGGCTTGTAAGGCACTCCGGGAAGAAGGCTATGAAGTGGTACTGGTAAACTCTAATCCAGCTAGTATCATGACTGACCCGGAAACGGCTGACCGTACCTACATCGAGCCCCTAACTCCAGAAATCGTCGAGAAGGTGATCGAAAAAGAGCAACCATGTGCTTTACTGCCAACCATGGGGGGTCAGACGGCTTTGAATATTGCGGTTGACCTAGCTAAGAATGGGGTGTTGGAAAAGCATGGAGTGGAGCTAATTGGGGCAAAGCTAGAGGCGATAGAAAAGGCTGAAGACCGCCAGTTGTTCAAGGAAGCAATGGAAAGGATTGGGGTAGGGGTCTGTCCTTCGGGAATTGCGAATAATCTCAAGGAGGCTAAAGCGATCGCACAACAAATCGGCTCTTACCCGTTGATTATTCGCCCGGCTTTTACCCTGGGGGGTAGTGGTGGTGGTATTGCCTATAACAAAGAAGAATACGAAACAATGGCTCAGGGGGGTTTGGATGCTTCGCCAGTGTCTCAAATCCTGGTGGAAAAGTCTTTGTTGGGCTGGAAGGAGTATGAGTTAGAGGTGATGCGAGATTTGGCAGATAATGTAGTGATTATCTGCTCCATTGAAAATGTTGACCCGATGGGGATTCATACTGGGGATTCGATTACTGTTGCTCCCGCTCAAACCCTGACGGATAAGGAATACCAACGGTTGCGGGATTACTCGATTAAAATTATTCGGGAGATTGGGGTTGAAACCGGGGGGTCAAATATTCAGTTTGCTGTGAATCCCATCAATGGCCAGGTCATTGTAATTGAGATGAATCCTCGGGTTTCCCGCAGTTCTGCCCTAGCCTCGAAAGCAACAGGGTTCCCGATTGCTAAGTTTGCTGCTAAATTAGCGGTGGGGTATACCCTCGATGAAATTCCCAACGATATTACTAAACAAACTCCTGCTTCCTTTGAACCAACTATTGACTATGTGGTAACTAAGGTACCCCGGTTTGCCTTTGAGAAGTTTCCCGGTAGTAAACCAATCCTTACGACTCAGATGAAGTCAGTGGGAGAAGCGATGGCGATTGGACGGACCTTTCTCGAATCGTTTCAGAAAGCGTTGCGCTCCCTGGAAACTGGACGGTTTGGGTGGGGATGCGATCGCAAAGAGAAGCTGCCATCTCTCGAACAAGTGCGCTATGGTTTACGAACCCCGAATCCAGAACGTATTTTCACGGTGGGTCATGGTTTGATGCTAGGGATGACCCTAGAAGAAGTACAGGAACTCACAGGAATTGACCCCTGGTTTTTGGATAAATTGGCGGAATTGCTGGAAACCTCAAAATTCCTCAAACGTACCCCATTGGAAACTTTGAACAAAGAGCAGTTATGGGCAGTCAAACGTCAGGGATTTAGCGATCGCCAAATTGCTTTTGCTACCAAGACCTCGGAAGATGAGGTGCGTGAATACCGTAAGCATCTAGGAGTAGTACCAGCGTATAAGCTAGTAGATACCTGTGCAGCAGAGTTTGAGGCATTTACACCTTATTACTACTCCACTTATGAAGAAGAGTCGGAAGTAATGCCTTCGGATCGGCGGAAGGTGATGATTTTAGGTGGGGGACCAAACCGGATTGGTCAAGGAATTGAGTTTGACTATTGCTGTTGTCATGCATCTTATGCTCTGAGTAAGCAGGGATTTGAGACAATCATGGTCAATTCCAACCCAGAGACAGTTTCTACAGATTATGATACAAGCGATCGCTTATATTTTGAGCCCCTGACCAAAGAGGATGTACTCAATATTATTGAGGCGGAAAATCCGGAAGGGATTATTGTTCAATTTGGGGGACAGACACCGCTTAAGTTAGCAGTCCCGTTGCAAGAAGCCTTGAAGGTTAGCAGGTTGAAGGTTGGCAACCAACAACTGGTAACCCAAATTTGGGGAACTTCCCCCGACTCAATCGACGTAGCTGAGGATCGGGAGCGGTTTGAGAAGATTTTGCGGAAGTTAGATATTAAGCAGCCACCCAATGGAATTGCTCGCAGTTATGGGGAAGCACTAGAGGTGGCGAAGCGGATTAGTTATCCAGTGGTGGTGCGTCCGTCTTATGTGTTGGGGGGACGGGCTATGGAAATTGTCTATTCCGATGAAGATTTGAAACGCTACATGAAGTTTGCGGTGCAGGTGGAACCAGAGCATCCGATTCTGATAGATAAGTTTTTGGAGAATGCAGTAGAGGTAGATGTGGATGCGATCGCAGATCACACTGGTCAGGTAGTGATTGGTGGCATCATGGAACACATCGAACAGGCGGGGATTCACTCCGGAGACTCCGCTTGTTCTTTACCCCACACCTCTCTAACACCCCTTGCTTTGGAAACTATGCGCACTTGGACCTACCAGCTGGCTAAAGCCCTGAAGGTGGTGGGGTTGATGAATATTCAATTTGCGGTGCAAGGGGAAACCGTTTACATTCTCGAAGCCAATCCCAGAGCATCCCGAACAGTTCCCTATGTGTCCAAGGCAACAGGGGTACCCCTGGCCGGGTTAGCATCTAGGGTTATGTCCGGTGAGACCTTGGAATCCCTTGGGTTTACTGAAGAAGCTAGCCCTAAGCACATTGCAGTCAAAGAAGCGGTATTGCCCTTTGAGAAATTTCCTGGTACAGACACCCTCCTCGGACCAGAAATGCGTTCTACTGGGGAAGTAATGGGGATTGACACAGATTTTGGGAAGGCATTTGCCAAAGCAGAATTAGCAGCTGGTCAGCGTTTACCCCTGTCTGGCACAGTGTTCGTTTCTACTAATCACCGAGACAAGCAAAATGTAGTACCAGTGGCGAAAGACTTAATCGAGTTGGGTTTCGAGTTAGTGGCAACGGATGGGACTCGCAAGGTGCTGCAAGAGCATGGACTAGATGTGGAGTTGGTGTTAAAACTCCATGAAGGACGTCCCCATGTTTTGGATTGGATTAAGAATCAAAAGATTCAGCTAATTATTAATACCCCTTCTGGAGAAGATGCCTATGCCGATGGGCTGTTAATTCGTCGAACCGCATTAGGCTATAAGATTCCGATTGTGACTACAATTGCTAGTGCTAAAGCAACAGCAGCCGCAATTCGTTCACTACAGTCGCAACCACTGGGAGTTAAAGCTCTACAGGATTATATCACGAATTAGGTTTTGTGTAAGCTATCAGCTTAAGCGCTACGCGCACGCTACGCGAACAGCTATCAGCTATCAGCTTAAGCGCTACGCGCACGCTACGCGAACAGCTCTCAGCTCTGAGCATATGCTTACGGTTTTTTTATCAGAGGAGGTAGTGGTAAACAATTCGTGATTTTAGCTGCGGTTACTTTGACCAGACCCTAGCCTAATCACTACATTTTTATCACTACTGTTCCCTGTTCCCTGTTCCCTGTTCCCTATAGCTGAAACCTTTAATTTTTGGTTTAACTGCGTCAGTCCCACTAATTTTCCCAATCTTCGCTAGTATCACACAAAAAAGTATCCTGAATCACCTCATCAAAGGAATAAAGACAAGCTTCTGGGAACGTTCGTAGTGGCAAATTAGTTTCCCGCAACGCTAAGTCAATACCTGCTTCATAGCCATCCATCATTGCTTCCGACCGGCGAGACTTTAAGCTGGGGTTTTGCCGTAAATGCCGTTTAATTGCCCGACGTTGCTCTCGAATACTCAAAAACCAACTGCGGCTACGATTCTCTGGCTGATACTCCCACTTAAGCAGATGACCAAGCAAAACGCAAAGGCAACTTACTAATTCCCGATATTCCTGTCTTCCCAAAGCTTGTATTTCTTCCTCCAGATGCTGCCAATCAAGCTCAGAAAATTGCTTGTGCTTCAGTGCTTGGGCTTGCTGCTGAGTCCAAGCATAGAAGTCATGCTGGTATAGGGAAGGTTTATCCATAAAGTTGAAAAAGTTATTACCCTTTTTTACATTAATTTTACATTAATCTAAGAGGTTGTCTGAGAAGTCTCATTGGCTACATCCAAGCCCCCTAAATCCCCCAATTTTGGGGGACTTTTAGAAGCAAATTGACTCTTGTTCCCCCCAAAGTTGGGGGGCTAGGGGGGCAAAAATCAGTATAAAAAAACTTTTCACATATCCTCTAAATACCTATAGGGTTTCTAGGGCAGTTAGGACATGACGTCTCAAACCTAAATAAGCGCAAGAGTTTGACTTCTGACTTCTGACTTCTGACTTCTACTATATATCCTAAAACAAAAAAAAATAGCCGTAGAAATACTATCCACGGCTATGTCAATCACATATGTCAGAAATTTCCGAAACCCAAGGCCAAGGGGGGGAACCCCCCCCAGAAAATTAAGGTGTTATGGCAACAACCAATACTTGGTCATAGTAGTAATTACTTCTCCTGGAATATCGGTCGCTTCTAGAGGAGTCCACTCCGCGATTTCTGCATAACCTAGGGAATACAGCATCTGGATACTATTGATTACTGATTCACGAGGCCCTTTGAGAGTGTGCTGAGTGGGTTTTTTCTTGAAATTGCGAGTAAATTTGTCTGACATTGTGAAAAAGTTTAACTTGGTCTATATTGATTATAGTAATCATTATAGTTTTAATTGTCAAGGGTTTAAAAAAGTTTTTTTTTGGAGATTTGAGGAGTAATAAAAAAAGCTATTATAGAATTAATAATTAATTATTAATTGAGTATTGCTAGCATGCCTATTTTCTGCTCCCTAAAACCCAGCTATTTGTACCTTAAAAGTCTTAGAATTGCTATAGTTGTCTTTTATATGTAATACCAATCCTAAATGAATTGCGATAATTTTTGTTCCCTTTTCCCTACTCTCTACTCCCTAATCCCTGTTCCCTGTTCCCTGTTCTCTTTGGTAAATGACTTACGACAGTACCCTAAAATATCTTGTTGAACAATATCCCCAAGCCTTTACCCGTTGGTTATAAAACCTACGAACCAGCAGAGGATATCGAAATTCTCAACACGGAATTAAGCACAGAGCCAATTCGAGCAGATGCCTTGTTTTTTGTGCGAGTTGCTGATGCTATCTTGCATCTGGAATTTCAAACCTTACCCCAATCTGAACCTCCCTTACTCCTGCGGATGCTGGATTATTGGGTCAGGTTATATCGGCAGTATCGTTGTGATATTGAACAGGTAATAATTTTTCTGAAACCAACCCGATTAGCCGGAGTATTTGTCAATCAATTTACCGAGAGGAACCTATCCTTCCGCTACCGGGTGATTCGGATTTGGGAATGTGATCCACAACCGTTACTTACCACCCCAGGGTTACTACCCTTGGCCGTATTAGCACAAACTGAAGTGCCAGAAACCTTGCTATCCCAGGTAGCAGCCAGAATCGATATGATTGAAGATAGACAACAGCAGCGTAACCTATCTGCTTGCGTACAACTGTTGGCTGGGGTGAAATTTGATCAGCAGTTAATTCAAGCCTATTTTCGGGAGGATATGATGCAAGAGTCAGTAGTATATCAACGAATTATTCGCCAAGGATTAGAACAAGGATTAGAACAAGGACTAGAAGAAGGATTAGAACAGGGATTAGAACAAGGAAAGCGTAATGAAGTGAATTTAATTATCCGTCAAATTAGCCGTCGCCTAGGTCAGATCAATCCCCAATTACAAAATCAAATTGAGGAATTATCTTTTGACCAGTTGGAGGATTTAGGAGAAGCGTTGTTAGATTTTGAAACCGAAGTGGATTTGACCAATTGGTTGAATCAGTTATAGCGCTACGCGCAAGGGCAAGAGGCAAGAGGCAATAGGCAAAAGTTAACTACAAAAGCGTAGGTGCGCACCTTTTGCTGGTTGTATCAATGTCCTAACTTTAATGCGTAGTGCTATATACCAATTCTACACGGATTGCTATATCTGCTTTTTTAACACGCCTCTTGCCTCTTGCCTCTTGCCTTTTGCCTCTTGCCTTTTGCCTATTCCCTATTCCCTATTCCCTATTCCCTATTCCCTATTCCCTATTCCCATGTGAGAAAATAGTACTCGTTAAGAACAAAATAGTACCGTTTTTTAATACACTAGTACTATTTTATTGTCAACAATTACTAGTTACTGAGAAATTAGTACTGTTAAATGATAAACAAGTAGAGTTTAACGAGAAACGGGTACCCGTTTGTTATACACCAGTACTGGTCAAGGAAAACCAGTACTCGTATGTGAGAAAAGGGTACCCGTTTGTTATATACCAGTACTGGTTAACGAGAAAATAGTACTGGTTTGCGAGAAACGACTACTGGTTTGCGGTAAATGGGTACTCGTCTGTTAGATATTAATACAGCACTACTCACTTCTGACTTCTGGCTTCTAACTTCTGACTTCTTAAGAAACGCTATAATGTTTCAATAACTATTGAAGAGCAGTTGATGGCAATGGCTGACAATACATCTGATGCCCAACTTGACTTTATATTACAGGTACTAGAAGCAACCGAAAATAGTAGGGGTAATAAAAAGGTAGTTTACCCATTACTGGCAGCAAATACAGACAAAATTAATGACAATTTAGCAGAAAAATTGCGGGTTTGGGGAACAACTAGGCTGGCTAAAGTAAAACCAGATGAAGCAAAATTACTAGCAGCATTTATTGTCGAATTCAGCAATCTAATTCAGAAATTTCCCTTGGGTGACCAAGCCAGGAATAGTTCAATTGCCATCACTGGCTATGAAGTCGCACTAACTATCTACACCCGTGAAGCTTTTCCCGAACAATGGGCTTTGACTCAAAACAATCTCGGTAGTGCTTACTCTAACAGAATCAAAGGTCCCAAAGCAGAAAACCTCGAAAATGCCATCGCTTGCTTGCAATTGGCTTTAGACGTTTACACCCGTGAAGCTTTTCCTATTGATTGGGCAATGACTCAAAACAATCTCGGTAGTGCTTACCTTAACAGAATCAAAGGTCCCAAAGCAGAAAACCTCGAAAATGCCATCGCTTGCTTGCAATTGGCTTTAGACGTTTACACCCGTGAAGCTTTTCCTATTGATTGGGCAGAGACTCAAAACAATCTCGGTACTGCTTACTCTAACAGAATAACAGGTCCCAAAGCACAAAACCTAGAAGATGCCATCGCTTGCTACCAATCGGCTTTAGAAGTACGCACCCGTGAAGCTTTTCCTATTGATTGGGCAGAGACTCAAAACAATCTCGGTACTGCTTACTGTGAAAGAATCAAAGGTCCCAAAGCAGAAAACCTAGAAGATGCCATCGCTTGCTTGCAATCGGCTTTAGACGTTTACACCCGTGAAGGTTTTCCCGAAAAATGGGCAATGACTCAAAACAATCTCGGCAATGCTTACTCTGACAGAATCGAAGGTCAGAAAGCAGAAAACCTCGAAAATGCCATCGCTTGCTACCAATTAGCTTTAGAAGTATGCACCCGTGAAGCTTTTCCCTATGAATGGGCAGAGACTCAAAACAATCTCGGTATTGCTTACTGTGAAAGAATCACAGGTCCCAAAGCAGAAAACCTAGAAGATGCCATCGCTTGCTACCAATCGGCTTTAGCCGTTTACACCAGCGGAGCTTTTCCTTATGAATGGGCAAGGAGTCAAAACAATCTCGGTACTGCTTACTGTGAAAGAATCAAAGGTCCCAAAGCACAAAACCTCGAAGATGCCATCGCTTGCTTGCAATTGGCTTTAGACGTTTACACCCGTGAAGCTTTTCCCTATGAATGGGCAGAGACTCAAAACAATCTCGGTAATACTTACTGTGACCGAATCAAAGGTGAGAAAGCACAAAACCTAGAACAGGCCATCCCGTGCTACCAATTAGCTTTAGAAGTATTCACCCATGAAGCTTTTCCTATTGATTGGGCATTGACTCAAAACAATCTCGGTGGTGCTTACTCTGAGCGAATCACAGGTCCCAAAGCACAAAACCTCGAAAATGCCATCCCTTGCTACCAATTGGCTTTAGCCGTTTACACCAGCGGAGCTTTTCCTTATGAATGGGCAAGGAGTCAAAACAATCTCGGTATTGCTTACTCTGACAGAATCGAAGGTCCCAAAGCACAAAACCTCGAAAATACCATCGCGTGCTACCAATTGGCTTTAGACGTTTACACCCGTGAAGGTTTTCCTGAAGATTGGGCAATGACTCAAAACAATCTCGGTAATGCTTACTGTGAAAGAATCACAGGTCCCAAAGCACAAAACCTCGAAAATGCCATCCCTTGCTACCAATTGGCTTTAGACGTTTACACCCGTGAAGGTTTTCCTTATGAATGGGCAATGACTCAAAACAATCTCGGTAATGCTTACTGTGAAAGAATCACAGGTCCCAAAGCACAAAACCTCGAAGTTGCCATCCCTTGCTACCAATTGACTTTAGAAGTACACACCCGTGAAGTTTTTCCCCAAGAGTATCTAGAGACTAACAATAACCTTGGTTTTGCTTACCAAAATGCTCAAAAATTCCCTAAAGCTTACAAAGCTTTTGAGGCTGCCATTGAAACAGTAGAATTACTGCGAGATGAAATCATTTCTGGTTCTGGAGTAGAATAATACAAAACTAAACTAGCTGAAGAATGGCATAAAGTATATCGAGGCATCGTAGAAGTTTGCCAAGAATTAACTAATATCACTGAAGCGATTGAATATGTTGAACGGAGCAAAACCGGCAATTTAGTTGAAGAGATATTCAGCCGTGACCTGAAAACCATCGTTCCCCCAGAAGTTGTTACTAAACTAGAACAATACAGGGATAAAATAGCGGCAGGTCAATATCAAATCCAACAGGGTAAAGCTGAAAATCCAACCGCCCTAGCACAACATCTCCAACAATTGCGACAGAAGCGCAATGATTTACAAGACCAATATTTACCTATCGGTTCTAGCTTTAACTTTGAGCAATTTCAGAACAATTTGGATGACCACACTGCCATTGTAGAATTTTACATTACAGGGGATAAGCTGATCACTTTCATCTTTACCCGCAATCTAGTTTGGCATTCTAAGTTAGAAGACTTGGAATGGAGCATCCCATTTTGGCAAATATATTTTTTGAGGTGGGCGGTATAATCAGGCTCCTACAGCTTAATGAGGTATGTTTGTTACGAAGTGGCATCTTCCCACTTAGACAAATTGGTAAATTGGGTAAATAGATATTGGCAAGCCTACTACACCAAAAAAACTGATTGGCAAAACGACCTGAGTAACCGTCTACATCGGCTGGCTGAGATTCTGCACATAGATGACATCATTAAGCAAATAGCCCCAGAGTGCGATCGCTTAATTTTAATTCCCCATCAGGTTTTCCATTGGTTACCCCTTCATGCTTTACCGATTAACAGTAAGCAGGGAGAAGCTACATCTGAAATTCTGATAGATCACTTTCCAGCAGGGGTAAGTTACGCCCCTAGCTGCCAACTACTCCAACTTGTCGAAACCAGAAAACGCCAGGACTTTACCCACCTTTTTGCGGTTCAAAACCCCACGGGTGACTTAAGTTATGCCAACATCGAAGTAGAAGTGATTAAACGCTACTTCAATCCAGCGGATACAGATGTCCTCGTGGAAAACGCTGCCACTAAAGACGCCATAGATAGCAAAGCTCTCAACACATACCACTGTCTCCATTTTAGCTCTCACGGTTACTTTAACCTTGAGCAGCCTCAGAAATCCGCCTTAATCCTTGCAGATGCGTACCTCAACTCTGCACCAGTTGAACTTAATCCAGCACAACATCTAGATTTGGGTAACGATAAAGTACTTGACTTAGATAAATGCCTCACCTTAGATGCCATCTTTGCCCTGAAATCAGAACAGAAATTAGCACAATGTCGCCTTGTCACCCTTTCTGCTTGCGAAACAGGATTAGTTCAATCCAAACTTACTGATGAATACGTTGGTTTGACCACTGGTTTCCTAGTTGCGGGAAGTCCAGCAGTGCTTAGTAGCCTATGGAAGGTAGACGATTTATCTACAGCATTGTTGATGATTAAATTTTATCAGAATCTGCTAAACCAGATGTCCTTAGCAGTTGCCCTGAATCAAGCGCAACTCTGGCTGCGGGATGCCACTGTACAGGAATTGCGAGATTGGGCTGAACAGTTAACTAAAGAGTTGAATTTGGATACTAATTTTAATAAAAAAATCAAGAAAGTACTCCGGTTTTTCAATAGTCAAGAAACACCCTTTAAGTCTCCTTATTATTGGGCGGCTTACTGCGCCATTGGACAATAATAATTGTAGTTACCTAAATAAAAATATATGGAAATTTCAACAATTATCCAAGCTTTTACGCAAGCACTCAAAACTCACTCTGAAAAGTTTGAAATTGAAGACTTGCAAGACTTATCCCAAATTTTATCACCGTTAGACACTCCAACAGAAGACGAATTAGATGATCTACTAACTGATTGGTTACAAACCCATACAGAAGTCAGAGATACTGTACTCCCATTTGCTGAGACTGATAAGGAATTAAACACTTCGCCCAAGCTCCCATCTAATTCCGAAGCAGGTATTATTCAAAACCTATTTGAACTGCGACAAACCAACCAAGAAGTTATTAAAGCTAAAACTAATCAACAGGATCAAGACAAGAGTAAGCATTGAGCTATCAGCTATCAGCTATCAGCTATCAGCTATCAGCTATCAGCTATCAGCTATCAGCTTATGCGCTACGCGCACGCTACGCGAACAGCTATTGAATACAATAACCTGACGGCTGACTGCTGACGGCTGACTGCTGAATGCTTACTAAAAATCTCAAACAATGACTCACAAAATCTACGCACCTAATATTCATCTCTTTGCCTTCCATCTTATAAATGTATCTAGTAGTGATTCCCAAGCAGACACCGACTATAATAGCCAACTACTTTGGCACAAGTACGATCAGATTTGTGCTAAATTCCAAATTCAACAGAAGCTAGACCTGAAAGACGTTGCCGAAGATTCCCGCATTGCTTTACTAAAAGGAGCCACTAAGGATAATATTCTCTTACCGTTGGAGGGTAAATTATCTCTCAATCATGGCAAAGGAATAAAGATTACTGGTCAAGCTTGTCCAATCCAGATCTATGATAGTTATGCTCTCGGTTTAAATATTCGTATTCCTGAACGTGAGAATAATCAGAAAACCGAAGACGTAGACCTGACTGTATTCAAGGATTTTAATCCAGACCAGTGCTTTCTTCCTAGTAACATTAACAGTTCCCTAGGACAAATTATGTTACTAACTGCTTGGCTACCCCAGAAGGAACAGCAAGATTCCCATTTATGGAAAGAGATAGCTGATCAGTGTGTGCAGAATTTTCTGGGAAAAAAAGATCAGGATAACTGTCCACCGCTGTATCAAGAAGGTAAATTATTTGGTAGTCCAATTTTTGAATATGGCATTCCACATGAATCTCAAGACTATGGCCAAATTTTTGTTTGGCTATTTTTAGGAGAAGAGGTGAATGGCAACTATGGTGCCCGAGCGGAGGAAAATTTTTGTTTTTTTTATCAATACTTTATTGATTTATTTTTTTATCGCCAAAAAGTTATTAAAGCGTATCAACTCAGCCGGGAGGTTTATAGTAATGTTAAACAACACTATCAAGATATTAAAAAAATAATCAATGAAACGGCTCAAATTAAAGATAATCAGAGCTTACAAGATAAATTCACCTCACTACCGAGAGCTGCAAGCCCCCTAAATCCCCCAATTCTGGGGGACTTTAACTCAAGTTCCCCCCAAAATTGGGGGGCTAGGGGGGCGAATAATTCCCTCCAGTATTTGAAGGCTAGGGGGGCGAATAATTCCCCCCAAAATTGGGGGGCTAGGGGGGCGAAAGTTGCTGTATTATCTCAGGCAGAACTGCTGGACTTTAAGAAAAAGCTGAGAATACTGCCAAAGCTAGACTTGACTTATTCAGATTTACTGGGAAAGTTAGAACGCTATAGCTTAACCATCAAGACTAATACTCACAATTATTCCGAAAAGCTTCAACAAATTCAAGAAAAATTACCCAATGACGAAGAGTTAAGCTTTTTGTCAGTATTTGAGCATAAAATCAGCCCTACTTATCAAAATCAAATTCAAATAAACTTAAGCTATTTTGCTCATAGCTCTGGTTTGTTAGACAAAGCGATTTCCTCAATCAGAGGTATTGTGGAAATTGAACAAGCAGAACGGGAGAAAAGACAACAACTTTGGATCACTTTTGTCGGTACTGGTCTAGCCGTCAGTAGTATTTCGTCCCAAAGCGACGCTAAACAACCTCTAGAAGTGATCCTGAGCAAACTAGACCGGAACGGATCCTTAGATTGTCCTAAACCTGAAGCTGGACTCTACCCTTGCTTGAGTTACAGTGTGGTGTTTGTGCTATTTCATGTTTTGATTGGTGTTGGCGTTGGTGCTTTCGCTGCGTTTATTGTGGATCGAATGATCCATCGGGGGTCAAAATGATCTGCAAAGGGAGTAGGTAACACTTCCCTTCAAGCTGGTTGACTCAAGGCTTCAGTTAGATAATCTGCCGCTGCTTCCACTAATGCGATCGCATTTTCATAAATCATGCGAGTTGGTCCAATAATTCCCACACTTCCCACTGGGACTTGGTCTTGCTGATAGTTAGCAGACACCAAGGTACAGCCACGCATCGGTTCCAAGGAATTCTCTGCACCAATCCTAATTTTCACACGAGACTTAAATTCCAACTCTTCCGGTACCTTAAAGATTACTGACCACAGTTGCTCCTGTTCCTCTTCCAACAGATGCAGCAAGTCTAGAGTCTGGTCTATTTCCGAAAATTCTGGTTGACGCAACACCTCTGAGATGCCACGAATCATAATCGGGCTGGACTTAGGTACTACAGTGCGACGGGTCAACTCAGTTAATAAATTGCTTAAAAAATCCGCATAGCGGACAAATTCTCGGTCTAATTCACTCCAATCTAATTTCTCCAATTCCGTGAGAGTTCGCCCTCGCAGCTTACTATTCAAAAAGTTAGATAATATTTTTAACTCCCGCTCCACAATCGACTCATCAACCGTGCTATCATCCTCTGACTGGGGCAGATTCATCAATACCGACTGAGTTTCATAACTATCCGTAACTATAATCAACATCACCTGTCCTAGCTCTAGGTGCATCAACTGTAGATGGCGCAGGCGAGTAGTGCGATTGTCAGGGAAAGTAATTAAAGCAATATATCCACTGACCGTTGCCAGAATTTGAGCAGCATCCCGTAGCAATACCTCAAACTTAGCTTCCTCCCAGTTCAACTTCTCTGCCAGTAAATTTTCAACATACTGACTCAAGGTTTCTGACGGTTGAATCAGCTGGTCAACATAGGTTCGATAACCTGAATCAGAAGGAACCCTACCTGCAGAGGTATGGGGTTGATATAGTAGTCCAACTTTTTCCAACATACTCATGCAAGAGCGAATCGTCGCTGGACTCACACTCAGGTCATATTCTTGAACCAAGGCTTTAGAACCAACCGGTTCTGCCGTGGCAATATAGTGACGAATAGTCGCCCAGAGAATATGTTGTTGCCGACTTGTTAAACTTAGTTGTTGGCGAGACATTTTGAACCAAAGCTGAACTTAATTTTAAAGGGAAAAAAGTCTAAATTAGAGAGATGAGTTACCATTAAGGTGATCAAACATACTAGGAATGGAATTTTGCCTAAAAGCTGGGTCTAGTTAAGCCTGCTTTAGTCCAAAACAGTAGGGGTGATAATTAGATATCCCAATCAATCACCAAAAATCAGGGTTGGTTTTGGTGCAATTTGGAAGTATCTGGGATTTATCCATAGGTATGGCAGGGTCTGCTCACCCAAGCATTAAGTTGGTTATTAATACATTTGCTATAAGAACATTTGTTCTAAGATAGCAGAATCAACTCATAGCAGTAGTTAGCAGTGAGCTGCAATTAGTAACGAGGAATGCTATGATCAACTATGATTGAGTATGCGTCAATACCCCCAGCTACATTCTTGACATTCGTGAACCCCTGACTGATTAACCACTGACACATCTGAGCCGAGCGCATACCATGATGGCACATGACCATGGTTTCAACTGCGGGATCAAAGCGAGTAGAGATTTCCCCAGACCACTGAGCAAATTCACTCAAAGGCAGAATTTCAAAGCCCTCTATAGAAGCGATCGCAACTTCTTGCCGTTCTCGGACATCAATAAGCTGTAACTGCTCCGGGGAATCTGCCATCTGCCTTGCCAGTTGTTCAACACTGATTTCAAGCAGAGGTTGATCAAAGGATTGAGCGACCATAGGACTGAAATAGCTGTAACGCGCTTGTTTTCTTAGTTTTGACCTTTATTTTACCTCTATTAATCCCAATTTCATTTATTCACCCTAAATATAATGAGCAGGTGATGGGGTAATCAGCTATGGTAGCTGATTAATATGTAGCGATATTTAAAGTAGTTACGATCAGCATTAACATCAGCTGTAAGTCGTCAGCTATCATGCTTAAAATAAACATCGAACACCATAATTTAATAGTTCGAGATTTTACAGAATTGAAAGTTTGGGGATTTGTCCATCTAAGTATTCAGGTCTTGGCTGATAGCTGATAACTTATATAGCAAAGGGAACAGGGAACAGGGAACAGGGAACAGGGAACAGGGAGCAGGGAGCAGGGAGCAGGGAGTAGGGAACAGGGAACAAACATTCTCTCAATTGATTTAGGATTGCTATAGCTGATAGCACCTCAAGTAGCGCTAATCGCTGTTCGCTGATAGCTGATAGCTGATAACTGATATATAATTGCTAAGGAATAAATTAACGCAAAAGGTATCAAATAATAATTAATGTGGCAGATAGCAGAGTGTCACAGGTATTCCTATCAAACAACAGAGGTTTATAGGAAAATCTAAGTAAGTACTGTAATTTTTTATAGTTTACTCGTACTCAAATAGGGAGGAAATAGTAACAACTAGTCTTAGGAGGGTTTTGACAATGGTACGACAAGGTGTTAGAGGAGTCATAGCTTTAATAGTAGCCCTCTATTCTCTGCCCGTTTTATCTCAGACAGCGAATTTTGCTTCTTTAAACTTATCACCTGGTTTTTCCCCAAGTCAGGGACAGGTCAGTGGTCACACCGGTGGTGCTTACTCGTTGTCATCGATTGCGAATAGCGATCGCAACAATGATCCCTGTATTGGTTTTGGAGACCCTACTCCAGATCACCTGATGGTTTTGGAGGCAGATTTACCCAGTTTAACTATAGGGGTCAACACAGGGGGAAAGGATACCACTTTACTGATTCAGTTTCCCAACAATCAAATCCTTTGTGGAGATGATACAGGTTCCAAAAAAGATGCCAGCATAACCGCACAAAATTGGCCAGCTGGCACATACCAAATCTGGGTTGGTGCCTTTGAGGGAGGACAACGGTGGGATTACACCCTGACCGCTGTTGAGTAACCAAAAAGCGATGCAGCGAGGTAGCGCGGTCTTGGGGGAAACCCCCACTCGCTATTGCATCAAGACACGGTAAACTAGTTAGTAATTTGTTCAAGCATTAATTACGGTGAACCCTAGTGCTATCTGCCCTGATTGCTGACTTCCGTATTATCTTTGAGCGTGACCCAGCTGCTCGGAACTGGCTCGAGGTTTTGTTCTGCTACCCCGGTCTACAAGCTCTACTGTTCCATCGCTGCTGTCACTGGTTACATGTGATTGGGATTCCATTCATTCCTCGACTGCTGAGTCAGTTATCCCGATTTGTTACAGGTATTGAAATTCATCCGGGTGCCAAAATTGGTCATGGTGTCTTTATCGACCATGGTATGGGTGTGGTGATTGGAGAAACCGCCATTGTGGGAGACTACTGTCTAATCTACCAAGGTGTTACCCTCGGCGGTACAGGAAAGGAAAGTGGCAAGCGTCACCCTACTCTAGGAGAAAATGCGGTGGTGGGAGCTGGTGCTAAGGTGCTAGGCAATATCCAAATTGGTAATAATGTCCGCATTGGTGCTGGCTCAGTGGTCTTGCGAGATGTTCCTTCCGATTGTACTGTCGTCGGTATACCAGGTCGGATTGTCTATCGTTCGGGTGTACGAGTCAATCCCCTTGAACATGGTAGCTTGCCTGACTCAGAAGCCAAGGTAATTCGAGCTTTAGTAGACCGGATTGAGTCTCTCGAACAACAGCTCCAAGAGTTAACTAACCAAAGATCTTTAATGGCATCAATGATGTCTGATCACTCTTCAACACTGGATGCTCCAGAGAAGGGGGCTAATGCCCCATGTTGTGATCTCCAGAATAAAGAAATTCGGCAGTTTTTAGATAGTTATGGGATTTGATCTAGTCGTTTAATGTTAGAAGGTTAAAGGTTGAAGGTTGTCCCTGCCGTTCCCCACAGAAAAACTTCGTGTGACCCCGAAGCTAAGGATTAACAGCTTTTTGAAACCACTCCCCAGAACTGTCTTGGTAGTAAAGCCATCGGTTTTGGGGGAAACCCTGCAACCTTAGGTGATCCACCTTGACTGGTTCGAGCAATAATAGGCAAAAATTTGGCAAAGGCTGATCTAGGGCAGGTGGTGGTGGGGAAAAGGCTTGTTTATCTGCTACTCTGGCAACACCAGGGTCAGGCCAAGCAAATTGTAAACGAGCTGGATCAGAAAGATTTTGCCAAGTCTGTTGGCGGACTTGTTGAAGTCCTTCGTCAGGATAATCAGCAGTGATCAGGGTCAACTGGCCTGCTAAACGAAATTGTTCGCGAGTGTTGGGAAAGTACCAACAAACTTCTCCCCAGGGATGATGATTAATGTCGTGAATTTTCTGGCTACGGGTATCGGTAATAACTTTGAGTTGGTTGGAATTGTCCAAAAAACCTCGAAAAACTACGGTGCGGTTAGCCGGATAGCCCTTGGGGTCAACGGTTGCCAGTTGGAAGTAACGGGCATAAGGTAGGCTCCGATTTTGGTGGAGTGCGCGAGCTAGGGGCGATCGCCAAAGAGCAATAGGCATTTTTTTTGAGACATAGCCCAGAAAATAGCGCAAATGTAGGGTAGTTTCAAGCCCAGGATGGAACCAACTCCCAAGTTGGCTGACAAAACGTTAGAATCCCAATTAGAATCCCAATCTAATCACTCATACAACTTAACTATTCGCAATTCGCAGCACAACCAGCACCAGGAGAGCAACTCATGTTCCTCAATGAACTGACACCAATTTTTGAAGAATTTACTCAGCAGCCTGTAGCTTTTTTGGGCGGATTTTTTTCAGGAGTGTTCCGCCTGAATCTCTCAGATGATCCTCTCAAGAGTTGGCTAGAGGATCAAAATGGCTCTGAGGTATACAAAGATGGTCATAACAGAAGCGAAAATGATAAAAATAAGGGTCCGCAGTCGATTTCCATTGATTAAGAGCTAATTCAACTTTATTTAGCGTGGGTGTTTGGGGTCTAATTGGTGCTTAAGCACCACCCCAATACATTTTTTTGATGAATTATTAAATAGTGTCAACTAGACAACCACTGATAATCCCGTAAGTGAGCTATCATGAAACGGTATTCACAAGTTCAGGGATTACTAGGGTAAAATTTTGATATTGCTTCCCCTTAGGTGGTTGCCCACTGTCGAAATTTACCACTGGTTCGTCAGACATGACCGTGAGTAACCAAAATACGTTGTACTCCGTTCTTCTGTGCCTCTGAACTTTAGTTCTATGTTCTGCCTCATCGATCGACATGACCATTTACGTCGGAAACCTGTCCTATCAAGCCACCGAAGACGACTTAAAAACAGTTTTTGGAGACTACGGCACCGTTAAACGAGTTGTTATGCCCACAGACCGTGAAACCGGCAAAATGCGCGGGTTTGCCTTTGTGGAAATGACAGAATCAGCTCAAGAAGACTCAGCTATATCTCAGTTGGATGGTGCTGAGTGGATGGGACGTAGAATCAGGGTCAATAAAGCCAGACCTCGGGAAAATCGTAGTAACGCTCCACGGCGCAATTCCTGGTAGTTGGTAATCAGCTGTTGAACAAGATTGAGCGACGTATTCCCCCACCTGGCTATCGCCACGCTGCGCGAACGTTCAGGTGGGGGTTAGGGGCTCACATGTCTTACGCCTTCTGTCCGGTCAATCCGGTCAAGAAACGACAAATTCTGTGCTATAACTAGGTTTATGTTGAGCGGTACGGCAAAGGGCAGAACAAGATTCTGAACAACCTGGAGGCACGACCTCTCAACGAAAGGGAAATCAAACCTGTAAATCCTGTGTAGTCGGTTTATATACGTCAGACTCTAGGTGAGAGATTCTAAACATGGCCCCATAGCGGAAACGACTTGGGGGAACAGTCCAGCAAAAGTCCTGGAAGCAGGCGCGAGAATGCCGCCTGTCGCGAGGGATAAGCCCTTGTAATCAAGACGGACACTCCCACCTGGTACGCGAGGTGGGGGAAGCATTCATCATCTAATTGGTATAACTGATTAAGTGTTCTTTAAGAGTTCTCAATTTGACCGTTGACCGTTGACCGTTGACCACTAACAGTCAACAGTCAACAAGATTCATGTACTTAAAACGTTCATGATCTAAAAACTGTCTAATCTCCTAGACAAATACCTAATCCTCTAGCGGTTCTTACCAGAGTTCCGTTCGGATTCACAGCTTGATAATGCTTAATCGTTTCCTCAATCGGTACACTCACAACCTGGCGATATTGCCATGTCACCATCCGGTCATATTGTTCATTGGCGATTAAGTCAACTGCTGCGACACCAAAGGCTGAGGCAATTAAGCGATCAAGGGGTGAAGGAGTGGCACCCCGCTGGGTGTGTCCAAGAACTGTCACTCGGGTTTCCGCTCCAATGGCATTACAAATCTCTTGGGCTAGATATTGACCAATACCACCTAATCGACATTCACCAAATCCGACATTACTTTGAAGCACCTCACCGGTAGCAGTGCGAACCGCCTCGGAAACTACGATTAAACAGAAGTTTCGCCCTTGTTCCTGAAGCTGCTTAATTTTATGGCAGACATTGTCAAGGGTATAAGGAATTTCTGGAATGAGAATAACGTCAGCCCCTCCTGCAATGCCAGCACTGATAGCAATGTGACCAGCATCACGCCCCATCACTTCCAAAATCATCACCCGGTCGTGGCTAGCCGCTGTGAAGTGTAAGCGATCTAGAGCTTCGGTGGCAATGTTAACGGCAGTGTCAAACCCAATAGAGCGCTCGGTAATGGCAACGTCATTATCGATAGTCTTGGGTATACCTACCAATTTCATCCCCCCTTGTTGGGCAAGTTTGCGCAAAATCGCCAAACTACCATCACCCCCAATACCAATGAGAGCGTCTAGACCCAGTTGGTGATAGCCATCAGCAATATCAGCGCTGCGATCGCATAGTGTGCCATCCGGCATCGGAAAAGCAAAGGGGTCGCCTTTGTTAGTGGTGCCAAGCATTGTACCACCCATAGTCAAGATCCGATCCACCTTGTCCAAAGTTAGGTTAATCGCTTGAGGCGGATTTTGCATCAACCCCTGAGTAGCCCGACAGATGCCAAGCACCTCCCAGTTGTAAGTACCGACAGCTCGGTGAGTCACAGCTCGAATCACCGCATTTAGACCAGCACAATCTCCACCACTGGTAAGAATGCCAATGCGTTTACGTTCTCCCATAATCTCCGTTTAAGGTTGCAATGCCTATGTTCACATCAATTTGACCTCAGGTATAGCCTCAAAGACAAGAAAAATGGTGTGAAGATTTGATTTCTGTATTTCTTCTAAAGTTATTAAGCATCATTAAAAATGCCTCCCTAAGATAGAAGGTGAAGAGGACTAGGCACTGGGCCAATCGGTACTCTTGCGATGGCCAATAGGCCACGCTACGCGAACACCAACATCTCTGACACACCAAGTGCCCTAAGACCTAGGGAGGACAAAAATTATGGCAGAGGTAGCTGAACCTAGAACTCAAGAAAGAGCCTTGGATCGGGATTGTAAAACGTTATCCCGTCACGTTTTCGAGCAACTCCAAAGTTTTTCCATGGAGGCACAAGACCTAAGTGCCCTCATGAATCGCATAGCCCTAGCTGCCAAGCTAATTTCTCAACGCTTGAGCCGAGCTGGTTTGATGGAAGGGGTGTTAGGATTCACGGGTGAAGTCAATGTGCAGGGTGAATCTGTCAAAAGGATGGATCTCTATGCCAATGATGTTTTCATCTCGGTATTTAAGCAAAGTGGTCTCGTCTGTCGCTTGGCCTCCGAGGAAATGGAAAAACCCTACTATATCCCGGAGAATTGCCCAATTGGACGTTACACTCTGCTGTATGACCCCATTGATGGTTCCTCCAATATCGACACCAACTTGAATGTCGGTTCGATTTTTTCGATTCGTAAGCAAGAAGGAGAGGATCTAGACGGGGAAGCCCGTGATCTTCTCCAAAACGGGCATAAGCAAATTGCTGCTGGCTACGTTCTCTATGGTCCTAGCACAATGCTGGTGTATTCCATCGGCACGGGTGTTCATGCCTTCACCCTCGACCCAACCTTGGGAGAGTTTATCCTGTCGAAGGAAAACATTGAGGTACCAGAACATGGCCCAGTGTATAGCACCAATGAAGGAAACTTCTGGCAGTGGGAAGAATCCATACGGGACTATGTTCGCTATGTCCATCGCCATGAAGGCTATACCGCTCGCTATGGTGGGGCATTAGTGGGAGATTTTCACCGCATCTTGTATCAGGGCGGTGTATTCCTTTATCCCGGTACTTTGAAAAAACCAGAAGGGAAGTTGCGTCTACTATACGAATCTTCTCCCCTAGCCTTTTTGATAGAACAAGCCGGAGGCGCTGCCAGTACAGGTACCGAAGACATTTTGGATGTTGTGCCAACAACCCTCCATGCTCGTACTCCATTAATTATTGGCAGCAAAGAGGATGTAGCTTTGGTCAAGTCCTTCATCGAGGAAAAAGCAAGGCAGGCGCAAGAAAAGTTGGAAGTGGCAGGGCACGTAGATAAGGGTTAAAAGGTTGAAGGTTAACCGGTTGTTCGCGTAGCGTGGCCTTTGGCCAAGGTTAATCGGTTGCAGGTTAATCGGTTGTTCGCGTAGCGTGGCCTTTGGCCAAGGTTAATCGGTTGTTCGCGTAGCGTGGCCTTTGGCCAAGGTTAACTGGTTGTTCGCGTAGCGTGGCCTTTGGCCAAGGTTAACCGGTTGTTCGCGTAGCGTGGCCTTTGGCCAAGGTTAACTGGTTGTTCGCGTAGCGTGGCCTTTGGCCAAGGTTAACTGGTTGTTCGCGTAGCGTGGCCTTTGGCCAAGGTTAAGCGGTTGTTCGCGTAGCGTGGCCTTTGGCCAAGGTTAACTGGTTGTTCGCGTAGCGTGGCCTTTGGCCAAGGTTAACTGGTTGAAGGTTAATCAGTTGAAGGTGGCTTTGAAAACCTCCCTACCCTTCGGTTTCTCCTTTGGGGTAAGGCGACGGCTACTCTTTGAGAAAGGCTTCGCCCAACTCCAACCAACCGTCAGGCCAATAGTCAAGCCAATAACTTTCAACCAACCAACCTTCAACCAACCAACCTTCAACCAACCAACCTTCAACCAACCAACCTTCAACCAACCAACCTTCAACCAACCAACCTTCAACCAACCAACCTTCAACCAACCAACCTTCAACCACCCAACCTTCAACCAACCAACCTTCAACCAACCAACCTTCAACCAACCAACCTTCAACCAACCAACCTTCAACCACCCAACCTTCAACCACCCAACCTTCAACCACCCAACCTTCAACCACCCAACCTTCAACCACCCAACCTTCAACCACCCAACCTTCAACCAACTAACCTTCAACCAACTAACCTTCAACCAACCAACCTTCAACCACCCAACCTTCAACCAACTAACCTTCAACCAACCAACCTTCAACCAACCAACCTTCAACCAACTAACCTTCAACCAACCAACCTACCCTAAGGGAATGCCAAAGGCGAACAACCAAATAACTGTAAACCCTTGACAAATAACAAGTAAGGAGCTAAGCAATGACAACGACAGCAGATAATCCGATTTTTCAGATTGAAAAAAATTATGGTCAGAGTATCTGGATGGATAATCTCAGCCGCACCCTGATTGAGTCTGGAGAACTTAAAGAACTGATTCAATCGCGGGGAATTTGTGGGATCACCTCCAACCCAGCAATTTTTGAAAAAGCGATCGCAGGCAATGCCATCTACGATGCAGATATCGAAGCCGGTATTCGTGCCGAGAAGTCGGTGATGGAAATTTACGAATCCCTGGTATTTGAAGACATTTCTAATGCTTGTGATATCTTCAAACCTGTCTACGACCAAACCAATGGGTTAGATGGTTACGTCAGCATTGAAGTACCACCCACTATCGCCAAAGATACTCAAAGCACGATTTCCGAAGCCCAACGCTATTACGAAGCTATTGGTAGGGAAAACGTGATGATTAAGATTCCCGGTACCCCAGAAGGCTTACCCGCAGTAGAGCAAGCTATCAGTGAAGGCATCAACGTTAATGTCACCTTGCTCTTCTCTGTAGAAAGCTACGTTGAGACATTCTGGGCTTATATCCGGGGTTTGGAAAAACGAGCGGCAGAAGGGAAAGATATTAGCAAGATTGCTTCTGTAGCTAGTTTCTTCCTCAGCCGCATTGATACCAAAGTGGATGCCAAATTGGAGGAAAAAAGTGCGGGTGTCGATGACCCCAATGTGACAGAGAAGCTAAAGGGAATCGAAGGCAAAGTTGCGATCGCTAACGCTAAAGTTGCCTACCAGAAGTACAAAGAAATTATCCAAAGCGATCGCTGGAAAGCTCTATCAGCAAAAGGTGCACAGGTACAACGGTTATTGTGGGCAAGCACCAGCACCAAAAACCCTGCCTACAGCGATGTGATGTATGTTGATGAACTCATTGGACCGAATACTGTCAACACCCTGCCTCCCAATACCATCGAAGCTTGTGCCGATCACTGTTCCCCAGAAAGTCGGATTGAGACAGGTGTTGAAGAAGCTTACCAAACCATAAACTCTCTCAACGCTCCTGATGTCAATATCAATCTCAGCGAAGTTATGGATGAATTACTTGAGGAAGGGATTGTTAAATTTGTCAAGCCCTTTGATTCCTTAATATCATCTTTAGAAAGCAAAGTCAAACTATTGGCTACCGTGTAATAGAAAGACGTTTAAGGTTGCCAGTTAATTTAGGTTGAAGGTTGTCGGGTGGCAAAATAGCTTCGATAGAAAGCTAATGGAAAGTCTTAACCGTCACCCTTCAACCTACCCTAAAACGAACACCTGGGTAACAATAACCTTTAACCTTTAACCTGATAACCTTCAACCTAATAACCTTCAATTGGCAAAGATGGTTACTCTGCTAGAAAATCCCTTAAGAGTGGGCTTGCAACAGGAGCGCACGCCAGAACCATTGATTATGGTGATTTATGGCGCGTCCGGAGATTTGACCAAACGCAAGCTCGTACCAGCACTTTACCAGCTTAAACGAGAACGACGTTTACCACCAGAAATTACTATCGTTGGTGTTGCCCGTCGAGAGTGGACTCATGACTACTTCCGGGAACAAATGCGGGAGGGAATTGAGGAATTTTCTGACGGGACTCAATCGGAGGAGTTGTGGCAAGACTTTGCTGATGGCCTGTTTTACTGTTCCGGTGACATGGATAAAGCCGAAAGTTACCAGAAGCTGAAAGCCTTCTTGGCAGAACTCGATGGTAAACGGGGAACACGGGGAAACCGGGTATTTTATTTAGCCGTAGCTCCCAGATTCTTTACAGAAGCCATCCAGCAATTGGGGGCAGCGGGAATGCTGACTGACCCAGTGAAGCAGCGCTTGGTAATTGAGAAACCCTTCGGGAAGGATTTAAGTTCAGCTCAATCTCTCAACCGGGTGGTACAAAGAGTCTGCAAGGAAGAGCAAATTTACCGCATTGACCACTATCTGGGTAAAGAAACTGTTCAGAATCTGTTAGTGTTCCGCTTTGGTAATGCTATCTTTGAGCCGTTGTGGAATCGGCAGTTTGTTGACCATATCCAGATTACCGTAGCCGAATCGGTAGGGGTAGAAGAACGGGCAGGTTACTACGACAAATCCGGGGCACTGCGGGATATGGTGCAGAACCATTTGATGCAGCTATTTTGCCTAACGGCCATGGAAGCTCCCAATGCTTTGGACGCTGACAGTATCCGTACTGAAAAGGTCAAGGTGATTCAAGCTACTCACCTGGCAGATATTCATAATCTAGAAAATTCAGCAGTGCGGGGTCAGTATTCAGCAGGTTGGATGAAAGGCAAACAAGTGCCTGGGTATCGGGAAGAGAAAGGGGTTGACCCGAATTCCACTACCCCCACCTACGTCGCCCTCAAGCTACTGATTGATAACTGGCGCTGGCAAGGAGTTCCCTTTTACTTGCGCACGGGTAAACGACTGCCGAAGAAGGTCAGTGAGATCTCAATTCAGTTTCGTAAAGTTCCCTTAATGATTTTTAAATCTGCTGCTCAGCAGACTAGCCCCAATGTCTTAACCCTGCGCTTGCAGCCTAATGAGGGAATTTCTCTGCGTTTTGAGGCGAAACGGCCAGGACCAGATTTGCGCACCCGCACCGTAGATATGGACTTTAGCTACGGTTCTTCCTTTGGCGTGGCAACCGCTGATGCCTATAATCGGTTGTTACTTGACTGTATGTTGGGGGATCAAACCTTGTTTACCCGTGCTGATGAAGTGGAAGAAGCCTGGCGGGTAGTGACACCAGCCTTAGCAGCTTGGGATGGCCCGGCTGATCCAGCATCCATACCTCAGTATGAAGCAGGAACTTGGGAACCGAAGGAAGCCGAACACCTAATTAATCGGGATGGACGTCGCTGGCGCAGACTTTAAGTTATTTAGTCAGTAGTGACTAATGACTAGTGACTACTGACTAATGACTAGTGAGTAATGACTATTGACAAAAAACAAGTGAATTGCTATGGCTACACAATCTCCTCCGGTGCTTTCGATACAACCACCCAAAGATGTTTCCTTGGGTGAAATTGAAGCGGAACTGCGTCAAATTTGGCAAAGCTATGGTGAAAACGGTGACTCTCCCAGTGCGATCAGGGCAACGACCTTTAGTTTAGTGGTTTATGAACCCGAAGAAACCCAGCAGCTATTAGCAGCACTGGGATATTATTCCGGTCCAATTGATGGTATCGTAGGTCCGCGCATGGTCGCTGCTCTCAAGGCAGCACAGAAAGCCTACGGATTGGAAAGAACTGGTAAAGCAGATGAGGGGACTAAGGCAAAACTACGGGAGGAATACAATGAATCTCTCCAGAAGGGACAGAGACAGAAGAATCTAGAGTATTCCGGTGATTTAGAAGGATTTGGAATTGCCGATGCGATCGCAGCATCTAACCCCTGTCGCATTATTGCCCTTTGTCCTATTGCCGGAGAAGATGAAGGGGTTAAGGCTCAGGTTTCTGCCTCTTGCCCAATTCAAAAGCAAAGCCAGAGTACATTAATATGTTGTGAATACATCACCCTAACTGGCACCGCTGCTGCTTTGGAACGGATTAGCGGTATCATTTCGGAATTGATGTTAGCAGAACTGCCGAAATTCCTCTGGTGGAAGGGAACTCCTGATCCTAATTATGGGTTGTTCCAACGCTTAGCAGGGCTAAGTAATACCGTCATTGTTGACTCAAGTAGCTTTAGCAATCCAGAGGAACAGTTATCACAAATGTGTGAGCTGATCAATCAGGGCACACCAGTGGCTGACCTAAATTGGGCACGGTTGGCAGCATGGCAAGAGTTAACCGCAGAAGCATTTGACCCACCAGAACGTCGTGGGGCAATCTACGAAGTTGATCAAGTTACCATTGATTACGAAAAAGGGAATGAGGCTCAAGCACTGATGTTTCTCAGTTGGTTAGCGTCTCGCTTAGAATGGCTTCCCACCTCTGATATCAAAGAAGGTGGGGATTACGACCTGCGGCGTGTTAAATTTATCAGACCCAACCAGGAACCTGTAGAAGCAGAATTGGCAGCTATTCCCGTAGCCGATGCCGGAGATGTGGCAGGTGATTTGATTAGCCTGCGCTTGGGTTCGACCAATCTGCAAGCTGATTGCTGCACTGTATTGTGTTCACAAACCACAGGTTGTATGCGGATGGAAGCTGGTGGTGGGGCTCAGTCTTGCCGCATTCAGCAGGTATCACCTTTGTTTGACCAAAAGACTGAGTTTTTGCTCTCTCAGCAATTACAACGTTGGGGTCGGGAGATGCTATACGAAGAAAGTATGGCAGTGACCAAGGAAATTTTGAAGTTGACGGTAACAAGTTGAAGTTTTGAACGAAGCCTTGAAGGTTAGCAAGTTGTATCTTTAACCCTTCCATGATAAACTTCAACCTAAAAACCTTGGCCTTTCGGCCACGCTACGCGAACAACCTTCAACTCTTAAATGGCTTTAATCATCGCTGGTGAACGTAGTGGGGTGGGCAAAACAACAGTTACGCTCGCCCTATTATCGTATTTATCCAAGTGTAACTATACAATTCAATCCTTTAAAGTCGGTCCGGATTACATTGACCCGATGTTTCATAAGCGGGTTACTGGACGTCCTTGTCGGAATTTAGACCCAGTATTAACCTCTGAAGGTTATGTTAAAGACTGCTTTTACCGCCATTGCCAGGGAGTAGATTATGCCCTGATTGAAGGGGTGATGGGGTTATTTGATGGAGCATCAGGAAAGGATGATTTTGCCAGTACAGCTCATGTAGCGCGGCTGTTAGACGTGCCAGTGTTATTAGTGTTGGATTGCTCTCGGTTATCTCGTTCCGTCGCTGCGATCGCATATGGCTATCAATCCTTGGATCCCAGAATTACCATAGCTGGGGTAGTATTGAATCGAGTCGGAAGCTCACGGCATTTGGAATTGCTCAAAGATGCTCTGGAACCCTTACACATTCCTGTATTAGGAGAGCTACAGCGTCAGGATAATATAACTATTCCCGATCGGCATTTGGGCTTGATACCTACTGCTGAAATTACTCAACTGGATGCTTTGATTAACCGACTTGCTGATCTAGGACAGAGTTGCTTTAATTGGGAGCATCTTGACTCACAGTTGAAGGTTAAGAGGTTACAGCTTAACTCAAAGTTGAAGGTTGGTAGGTTACAGGTTGAAAGTTCTTCACAGTTGAAGGTTGGCCGGTTACAGGTTGAAAGTTCTCTAGACAACCTGCAACCTATCAACCTTCAACTTGTAACCTCTAATAACCGGCCATCTGCCCTAATCCGAATTGCTGTAGCATGCGATCGCGCTTTTAGTTTCTATTACCAAGACAATCTCGATAGTTTGGAACAGCTAGGAGCAGAGTTAGTGTATTGGAGTCCCCTCACCGATACGACTTTACCTCCTGATGTACAGGGGATGTACTTTGGTGGTGGTTTTCCAGAAGTTTTTGCGGAGCAACTCGCGGCAAATACTAGTGCGCGAGAGTCAGTGCGAACAGCAATAGAGTCAGGAATGCCCACTTATGCTGAGTGTGGCGGATTGATGTATTTAGGGGAGCGGATTACAGATTTTGACGGGAAATCTTGGTCAATGGTGGGGGTATTACCCACGGTTACGGTGATGGGAAAATCCCTTACTTTAGGATATCGACAGGCAACTGCTTTGGTCGATGGACCCTTGTTACCTGCCGGAGCAACGGTTTGGGGACATGAATTTCATCGCTCCCACTTGACAGTCATGCCCTCCAATCCCTTGTTTGAGTTACGGGGATATCACCAGAGAAAAGTTGGAGTTGAAGGTTGGCAAGTCTATCAGCTCCATGCTTCCTATGTTCATCTCCATTGGGGTAGTTGTCTTGAGGTTCCCCTGCGATTTTTGGAACGCTGTCAGCAGTTCACTTTTGAGGGAGTGACAAGTTAGTTTAGGACTACACAGGCAATCAGTCTAGTTTCTTCTTTAAAAGTTTCTCAAATCAACATTTGCCTCTTGCCTCTTGCCTTTTGCCTCTTGCCTCTTGCCTTATTTAACTACTTTTTTATGAGCTATTCCACCAGTACAAAAAAATAATAACGGAAGTGACAACAATGAATTGAAGTACCGAAACCATCAAATATTAGCACTGTTCCCTGTTCCCCGTTCCCTGTTCCCTTGAAAGCAAAATACTATATCTTCAACTATTCTTCCCTTGCTATATTTTCAGGCAACGCAATAATATTCAGTCTTCCTTGTAAATCTTCCCTAGAATTTATCGGAATTAGATGCCCTAGGTAAGGCTGATATTGATATAGTTGATAGCCTCTGTCTCTGAGAAAATCAGCAACAGCTAGGTTACTCCCCCGACTCCCTGCAATATTTTCGTATAGTATCGTTGGGGTAAATTCCGTCAAAATCCTGTTGCTCCCTGCTAAAACTTGCAGTTCGTGACCTTCTGCATCAATTTTCAACAAATCAACCTTGCTAATAGCTTCTTGGCTAATAGCTTCTTGCTCCATCAAGCTATCTAAAGTAAAGCAGGAAACTTCCTCAAAACTACCAGATTTTACAGTTGCTTGTTCATCACTAGAAACAATTTCATTAAGTTCGCTAGCACCATGAAGAGCCAGTTGAGCAGTACCATTGCGATCGCTAGCTGCTCCTGGACACACTTTCACCCAGTCTAACTGATTAATAGTACAGGTTTCTTGTAAACAACGAACACAACCAGAAAACGGTTCAACCGCTAGCACACAACCTTCTGCTCCTACTCGTAAAGCAGCACTGAAGGTGTAGACTCCCACATTAGCACCAACATCAATAACAGTCATCCCAGGTTGGAGCCAGTTGCGCCAAAACTCCATTTCTTTTTCAAACCAATCTCCTTGAGCAATTAACACACTTGTCACCAAACTCCGGAGACTTGGCTCAACCGCTAATAGTAACTGGTCTTCAAAGGTCACATAAGTAAATGAACTTTCAAGCTCCAATTCAGTCCATTCAAACCCGATTAAATCCGAATTTTCGTCCCTAATCTCGCCAGCCCTAGCTAGCCCCATATTTCGCCAATACTTGGCTAAATCTATCTGTCCTAAATCTCGATAAGCGAGGTATAGGGATTGTATAATCCTAGCAGAATATGGAGCCAAATTTTTAGCCTGGTGTAAATTAAATAATCCTTCCCATTGACTATTGATCAGGCTAGCAATTCCCAACTTTAAATGAATAGAGGGGGAATCTGAGAATAGTTGAACAGCAAGATGGATAAATCTTAATCCCGTAGCATTATAAAACACCAATTGTGAGCGACATAAAACCTCACTTAACAAAAAAATTGATTGAGCGTAGCCATCTTCAGCGTCTAGAATGTGAGCCAATTGCTCATACCGATTATCTGTAAAGCCATTTCCAGGAGGTAGATAAACTAGTCCTAGAGGCATGGATTGCTCATTAATATCAGCAGGATGTAGGGTATTAATTAACGTCGGAAATGCTGTTTGTATCCCCTGCTCCATTTCTCCAGTCATGGCGAAAACTAGAGCTAAATGAGCAGCACACAGGGGATGGCCAGACAACTCAATTCCCTGACTCAAAGCCTCAAAAGCCATCTCCAGATACATGGCACGTAGGGATGAATCTTCACATTGCTCAGCTTCAACTAATGCTAATACCGCACAGTTGTTCAACTCTATAGCAGAAGTCGGATTATCCCAAGACGTACTTTCAATACTGGTCTCTACAGTAGATAAAGCCTCTGAATCCAGATTCAGACCAGCACTTTCGAGATATTGCCAATAGGAATCAGCATAATTGACAGACATTTCCGCTTTCTCTCAATAAAGGTTCGCTGTACTGTTTGTAGCTCTAACACACAGTTATGGGCTGATAGGAAAGACGATCAGGATATGTTTTTGTTCACCAATCCATTACGATTACTATATGGATTATCCCACAATCTGATCAACAAACCCCCTCAACTTCTATGAATGCGATCGCTTCAACCCTCGAACCAATTGTCGGAAATTCCAATATCTACACCTGGGAAAACCTAGACCCAAGCTGGCAAGAGCGAATCAAACCAGCCATTGCTCCCGACACCCTTCCCAAAGCTATGGTTTACCCTAGCACACCCGAGCAACTAGCCCAAGTCATAGGTCTCGCTCATTCCCAACATTATCATCTCCTCCCCTGTGGTAACGGCAGTAAATTAGGCTGGGGAGGTATCGTTAAAGACATTGATGTGGTAGTTAGTACCAAGCACCTAAACCAAATCATTGACCACGCCGTAGGAGACTTGACAGTTACCGTAGAAGCCGGAGTTAAAATAGCTGACTTACAAGCTATTTTATCAAAAACCGGACAATTTATAGCATTAGATCCAGCTTATCCCCAAGAAGCGACCATTGGAGGTATTATTGCTACCGCAGACAGCGGCTCCCTAAGTCAACGCTATGGAGGCGTTCGGGATATGTTGCTTGGGATTTCCTTTGTCCGCAGTGATGGACAAATCGCTAAAGCCGGGGGTCGAGTGGTAAAGAATGTGGCTGGATATGATTTGATGAAGCTGTTTACTGGCTCCTATGGCACCCTCGGAATTATCACTCAGGCAACCTTTCGGCTATATCCAATACCAGAAGCAGCAGAAACTATTGTGTTGACAGGTGAAATGGATGGAATTGCCTCAGCTGTAAAAACAGTATTAGCCTCAGGCTTGACTCCCACAGCACTAGACTTATTATCCCCTAAGTTAGTCACAGAATTAGGGATTGGTCAGGACATGGGATTGATGGTAAGGTTCCAAAGTGTAGCAGACAGTGTGAAAGAGCAATGTGCTCGAATACAGTCAGTTGCGGAACAGTTAGGGTTACGGAATAGTTTTTATAGTAACGGGGATGACACCAGTCTATGGGAATCATTAGCAAACTCAATTGGGAAATTGGGACAATCCTCAACAATTGTCTGCAAAATAGGAGTATTACCAACTGCTGCGGCTAAGACATTGAACACCTTGGAAAGCTTAGGAGGATTGGGAGTGATTCATGTTAGAAGTGGCTTAGGTAAAGTGTGGTTTAACTCCGAAGCAGTTAGTTCAGAAATGATTAAAACTATGCGCAGTTATTGTGAATCTGAACAAGGATTTATAACAGTATTAGAAGCTCCCATAATCTTGAAGCAACAGTTAGATATTTGGGGATATCAAGGTAATGGATTAGAGGTAATGCGTGGAATTAAACGAAAGTTTGACCCAGAAAATGTTTTAAGTCCTGGTCGATTTGTTGGAGGAATTTGATTTATGGGTTTTAGGGAGTAGGG
This sequence comes from Moorena sp. SIOASIH, assembly GCF_010671925.1. GTDB lineage: Bacteria > Cyanobacteriota > Cyanobacteriia > Cyanobacteriales > Coleofasciculaceae > Moorena. Next base: position 809,265 of record NZ_JAAHIH010000003.1, read on the forward strand.
AGTAGGGAGTAGGGAGTCGGGAGTAGGGAGTAGGGAGTAGGGAGTAGGGAGTCGGGAGTAGGGAGTAGGGAGTAGGGAGTAGGGAGTAGGGAGTAGGGAGTCGGGAGTAGGGAGTAGGGAGTAGGGAGTAGGGAGTAGGGAGTCGGGAGTAAGGGTAATAAAAATGAATGTACCTCATAAGTATCAGAAACGCTATATCAATCATCAATGATAAATTCCTAATCACCATTCACCAGTAAACCTTAAACCTTAAACCTTCAACATTCCAACCTTAAACCTTAAACCTTCAACATTCCAACCTTAAACCTTAAACCTTCAACATTCCAACCTTAAACCTTCAACATTCCAACCTTAAACCTTCAACATTCCAACCTTAAACCTTAAACATTCCAACCTTAAACCTTAAACATTCCAACCTTAAACCTTCCAACCTTCAACCAAATAACATTCCAACCTTTAAAAAATGACCAATATCCAACAACTAACCACTAATAAGGAAAATGGTTTTGATGCTCAAAAACCGCCGAAGCAGGAATTGATTGATGCCTGCGTTCATTGTGGCTTTTGTCTTTCCACCTGTCCGAGTTACCGGGTGCTTGGGAAAGAGATGGATTCCCCTCGGGGTCGGATCTATTTAATGAATGCAATCAGTCAAGGGCAAGCTCCCCTGGCCGAGGGGAGCACACAACATTTCGATTCTTGTTTGGGATGTTTAGCTTGTGTGACAACTTGTCCATCTGGGGTTGAGTACGATAAACTAATCTCATCCACTCGTCATCAAGTTCAGCGAAATCAGCCTCGTAGTTTTCCAGATTGGATGTTTAGACAGCTAATTTTTAGCTTGTTTCCCTATCCAAAGCGATTGCGTTCATTATTGTTTCCTTTGTATCTCTACCAGACCTTGGGCGTGCAGAAATTAGTGCGCTCTACGAATTGGCTCAAACTGCTATCTCCTCGCTTAGCAGCCATGGAGTCAATGCTGCCAAAGGTTACTCTAGATTCGTTTCAGGATAATTTACCCGATGTAATTCCCCCTGTGGGTAAGAAGCGTTACCGGGTAGGAGTAATACTTGGCTGTGTGCAACGGTTGTTTTTCTCCCCAGTCAATCAAGCAACGGTGCGGGTGTTGACCGCCAATGGCTGTGAGGTGGTGATTCCCAAAACCCAGGGCTGTTGTGCCGCTTTGCCAGAACACCAAGGAGAAACCAAGCAAGCTCAAGCCTTAGCACGACAGATGATAGATAGCTTTGAGGGCACAGAAGTTGATGCCATCATTATTAATGCTGCTGGCTGTGGTCATACCTTGAAGGAGTATGGTCACATCCTGGAAGATGACCCGGAGTATGCCCAAAAAGCTCAGGAATTTGCGGGTAAGGTGAGGGATGCCCAGGAATTTCTAGCTAGTGTGGGACTAACTGCAACCCTTTCACCGCTTAGGGATGAGCCATTGACTATTGTCTATCAGGATGCTTGTCACCTATTACATGGACAGAAGATTAGTGTACAACCGAGACAGTTATTGCGGCAAATTCCAGGAGTGACTTTACGGGAACCGATGGATGCCGCCTTGTGTTGCGGTAGTGCTGGAGTTTACAACATGCTGCAACCGGAAGTAGCGGATGAGCTGGGACAACAAAAGGTAAATAATTTATTGAATACTGGCGCAGAGTTGATTGCTTCCCCGAATCCAGGCTGTTCATTGCAGATCAAGAAGCATTTGAAGCTGCAACGAAAAGACATTACCTTAATGCATCCGATGGAGTTACTGGATTATTCGATACGAGGATTAGGAATTTAGCTTTAGGCACACAAGAACAACTGTCAACAAGTAACTAACTCACACAAGACCTAAGTATCCACCCAATCACCAAACCCAATCCCCCAAACCGCACCCCATGCCAAAACGGTTCCCGTAGACTATTCCAAGAAAACAACTGACTCTCTAAATTCAGCTCCAGGACTTCCAGTTGTTCCTGGATTTGCCTTAACTCAGCCTTTAGGGCTTGTCGATTACTATTAGTATTATTACTTTTAGTCTTGCGCAAGTCTTTCCTAACTTGCTCTCGACGCTCCTGGAGTTGAGCTTGCTGTCGCTGATCCCGCTGCACCTGAGTATAACGTTTCTTGAGAGTATTAAGCGATCGCTCTATCTGACCCAATTCCTCTTCAAACTCATCAACATCTTGTTGATCCTCTCTATTTTTTCCTGAACTACGGTAAGATGAGTGAAACGATTCTGGAGGCATATAGCAATCCTAAATCCTAAGTTAAAATACTCTTGAGTAGGTCAGCACTGACCCACTCCCCCACTCAGCACTCAAAAAACAATGCCTGAATCCATCCAATTCCCCAAAACTGATGCTAAGATCGAACCTAGCACTCTGGAATTGGCTCAAGCCTTAGCAGAGCGTTTGGCGATCAGACCCAATGATTGGCATCGCCTCAAGTCTAATCGCTCCGCCCGAGCCAGTGAGCAGGCTGCTGCTGCTTTGGTATTTCTGCTCAATGAACATCCAGAAGAAGCCCTTGAACGATTGCGCCAAGCCTCTGGATGGCTAGACCGCTCTATTTCAGCTCCCCCGTGTCCAACTCATGGGAAACGCCACCCTTAGGGAAATAGGGGATTAGGAAAATAGAGGGCGCTTAGAGGGATGCTTCACTTGTTTACAAAGCCTAATTTCCGTTCCCTGGTTATTCCAGAGGACTTGATCGAAGATTTGGTGAAGGAGGCTCATGCCCCTACCGCTTTCTGATTCATCGCAGGGTAGGCTAGCGTCGGTAGTCTCTTGGTCGTCACCATGGGTAAAACCAGACCCTTCATCTGAAATTACCCACCAATATTCACCATTGACTACTGAAAATTGAACCTCTACGGTCTTACTTGGGTCTAAATTATTACCGTGCTTTGCTGCATTCACTAATGCTTCTTGTAATCCCAGCCGGAGTTCCGGTTGCCATTTATTGGGAATTTGTTCAAGAAGCAAATCGAGGATCGGGCAAAGGTAAAGGGTAGAAGCAAAGCTAACCGTTTCCCAACCGCACTCAGCCGGACTCAAAGATGTGGCAATCACTCAAGAAACCCCTAGCTTTTTTTTGGTGGACTTGATATAATAGGAGGCTAGATACCTGATTTTGATCGGGTTCCCCCTAAGCACGGCAGAATCGTGCTCAGGGATCACCGGACTAGGAACTCTCGATTTCTTGAGGTTGGCTTCTATATTCAGACATGAAGATTCCTGCTGGCATAGCTAAACTACAACCTCTCTATGGTTAATTATTCTGTTAATTAGTTCAATAGGTTTTTCACTAATGTCGCTGCTTTACCTATTGCTGTACGTATCAGCTCAATGGCCAAAATACTTAAATAGCGCTATAATAGCCATTTAGCGTTACTCATATTCTGTAACCTTGTTTTTTTCTGATTCCCTACGTCTATAGTATCAGAAAATTTTCGCCCAGACCAGACCCTTCTGGGTAATTTCCTCATGAAATACCAGTGAAATAGGTAAATAATTGATGTAGATAATTGAAACTATAGATAAAGAAACTATTTAGATGCCCGTGCAACCGTTGGGTAAGCTGCCAATTCCCCATCACCAATTCCCCATGACTAATCTCGGATTTGCCTTGGGTGTTCCACAATCGAGCAATGTCGATATCAGTGCTCAAGAAAAGCAGCACATTCCACATGGGAGGTTTGAGGAAAGAAGTCAGCAGGTTGGATGTGGGTTAACTGGTAGTAACCGCTGAGGCAAAGGAGTTTGAGGTCTCGTGCTAGGGTAGCTGGCTTACAGCTGATATAAACGATCCGTTTTGGTGCCACTTGCCTGAGGATGTCAATCACTGCTGGAGAACATCCCTTACGGGGTGGGTCAAGTAAGACAATATCTGGCGCTATATTCAACTGGGGGAGTAACTGGTCAACTGATCCCGCCTGAAATTTCACATTAGTGATCCCATTGATCAAGGCATTTTGCTCAGCTTGCTCTACTGATGCGGCTTGCACTTCAATACCGATAGCTTGACTTACCTGTTGAGCAAGGGGTAGAGTAAACGTCCCAATGCCACAGTAAGCATCAACTACACATTCATCCCCCTTCAGGGCTAGCTGTTTAATGATTAGGTTTAACAAAACCTCAGCCGCTTCAGTATTAACTTGGAAAAACGTATCTGGTCGCAGCCGCAACTCAAGACCAGCAAAGTTCTCCCTCAAGTATGGCTGACCGGCAACACAATAGGTTTGGGAACCAAAAATGACATTACTGCGGTGGGGGTTATGATTCACACAAACACCAACCAGTTGGGGATAACGATTTAGCCAAGTTTGCCCTTGGACATCCAAGTCTTTTAAATTCAGATCGGTTGTGACCAAGGTCAGCAACATCTCGCCAGTCCGTTGTCCAATCTGTAACGAAAGGTGACGCAATCGTCCTTGGTGGCGGCTTTCGTTGTATATCGACCATCCCAACTGCTGAATATCCTGCTTAATTTCTGCTAGCAGAGGATTCAATCGCTGGTCTTGCACGGGGCATTGATTAAGATTAATCAGCTGGTGGCTACCTTTTTGGTAGTAACCCGCTTGAACTGAACCCGTTGCTGAGCGTTTGAGGGGATAGGTAGCTTTGTTTCGATAGCCCAAGGGAGAATCTGTGGTTAAGATTGGTGCTACGGCGGGTTCGCTAAATCCACCAATGCGTTTGAGGGCTTGAATCACCTGATTTTGCTTAGCCAACTGCTGATAATCCCAGCTAACATGCTGCCATTGACAACCACCACACTTATCCGCGACGATACATCGGGGACGAACACGATTAGGGGATTCCACTAACAGTTGGTGTAACTTACCAGTGGCATAGTTAGGTTTGACCCGCATCAGGCGCACCAAAGCTCTATCCCCTGTGACAGTATCCGGAACAAAAACGACCCGATTTCCTAGGCGTCCAACGCCATCACCACTATCACTGAGGTCTGTAATCATTACCTCAATCAGTTGACCTTGTTGCCAACACTCAGGGCTGGGCTGATTAGTTATCATCATTGGCATTATATAGCAAAGGGAACAGGGAGTAGGGAGTAGGGAGTAGTGAGATCGGATTCAGTCGATCATGGTGGAAACCGCCTCAGGTGGGCGCACCCGTCGCTACCTGTAGAGTGTATTATTAAGGTATCCTAGTACTTATAGCGTTTTTGCGTAAATCCTGATAGTTTTGTTGTAATGCCAGCTTGAGATGCCAAGAGGGGGCAACGGATGCTTCTAGGGGATGTAAAGGATGGGGGAACAGGGGAAAGAAAATATCGATGACAGCAAGTATGCATCGGTTTTGCTCTATTTGTTCATCTTATGCCCAATGCCCTTCCGTTGTGTTACCCAAAGTCGGTAAACTACTAATTAAAAGTTCTGGCAAGAAGTCCCAAGCTAAAATCTGTAATTTAGCTTGGGATGAATCGCCTGAGTAACTCAATAAAAAACTCCATAAACTAATAACATGAGTGTAGTTAGTCAAGTCATTCTCAAAGCCGACGACGAGCTGAGATACCTCAGCTCTGGTGAACTCAGAAGTATCAATGATTTTTTGCAAAGCGGTGAGCAGCGATTGCGCATTGTTGCCACCCTGTCGGAAAATGAAAAAAAGATTGTACAAAAAGCCAGCAGTCAGCTGTGGCAGAAACGCCCTGACTTCATAGCACCAGGAGGCAATGCCTATGGTCAGCGTGAACGGAATCAGTGTTTACGGGACTATGGTTGGTACTTGCGGTTGGTCACCTATGGTGTACTTGCTGGTGATCAGAAACCTATTGAAGACATTGGTATCATCGGGGCAAGAGAAATGTACAATGCCCTAGGTGTACCAATGGCAGGGATGTCAGAAGCGATAAATTGCTTAAAAGAGGCATCTTTGGCAATCCTCACCGACGAGGAGGCTGAGCTGACAGCTCCTTACTTCGATTACATTATTCAAGCAATGTCTCCTAAGTCCTAAGGTAAGCTATCAGCTATCAGCTATCAGCTAATGCACTACGCGCACGCTACGCGAACAGCTTATGGGCATAGGGCAAGCTACACTGAACAGCTTTTGAATAAAACAGGTAAGCATTGGTTTAATCTCTGTTACCTCAGCTGACAGCTGACAGCTGACAGCTGACAGCTGACCTCCTAACTCATTGGTGATTAGTCATTAGTAATTGGTCATCTAAAAATAGCCAATGGTTAATTGTCAATGGTAAATTAACAATTAACAATTAACAATTAGCCATTAACAATGAACAATTAACAAAAGACTAATGATTAATGACCTCAAATCCCACGCATTGTAGTCGTGGGATTATTTAAATAAAATGTGGTTAATCAAAAAACTTCCCTGGCTTTCATTATCAATTCTTCTTTTAAGCCATAGTATTTTTGGCTGGATGATATCTGTTGACGGTCAGGAATTGAGTTGGGTAGAACACACTACATCAGGATCACATCCTTCCTTATTTAATGAATATTTATGGCTCTGGCTGATCGGAGCAGTTTATATCTTGTTGATGGCTTTGGCTATAACTGCTCCAGTGTATCAGATTAGAAAATTGTACGGGACTTGGATGAAATCTGATGCTAAAGCTTTTGTTTCCGTAATTTTCAGCTCTTTCCTAGCCGTTATCATCCTGCGCTGGATTCATTATTCTAGCCGTATCCTGGTGCTGATTGCTGCTGCTGCCTTAACCAGATTAGATCTTCAAACAGAAGGATACGGTGAATGGCAGGCTTTCTGGATTATCTGTGGGGTTTCTCTAACAGGTTTTAGTGTAGGGTTATTACTAAATCAGTTACTAATAGCAATTATATAGCCATGTTGATAGAGATTAGTGTCGGCTTTTTAGTAATGGGTAATGGGTAATGGGTAATGGGTCATGGGTCATGGGTCATGGGTCATGGGTCATGGGTCATGGGTCATGGCGATCTCCGAGTCGTCAACCTTGGCCTTTCGGCCACGCTACGCGAACAATCCTCAACCTACCCTACACCGAACGCCAAAGGCGAACAACCTTCAAACCTTCAAACCTTCAAACCTTCAAACCTTCAAACCTTCAACCTTCAAACCTTCTAACCTTCAACCTTAAACCTTCAAACCTTCAAACCTTCAACCTTAAACCTTCAAACCTTCTAACCTTCAACCTTAAACCTTCTAACCTTGGCCTATTGGCCACGCTACGCGAACAACCACAAACACTATTAATCTGTCTGGGGCATTTTAATTTTAACTGCTCCTTCTGGTGTGATGATAACTTTACCACCTAGGGCTTCAATTCTACTAATAGCGATTTTGCTAGTGCGAGGGTCAGGGGAGTTATTTAACACCATTGACCAAGCACTTACTTGAGCTATCTTACTAGTAGGATTGCGACTTATAAATTTAGCAGTGTTGCGGGAAATTTCAGCAACGTTTTGACTTTGCGCATCAGGGGATTGACTTGCCCAATCGGCTGATTTTTCAAAGGATTGTTGGGCGGCTTTAGGGTCACCCAAAAATAATAATTCATCAATTCCTTTGTAACGCCAGACATAATAAGACTGAGCTGGAACTTTAGGGGATAGTGACTGGAGTCCTTTTTCCATTAAGGCGACGGATTTTTCTGGCATTCCTGCATATAAGGAGCTACTACTAGATAGAAAGAAATAGGCGGTTAAAAATTTGGGGTCTCGGTTTATAATAATCTCAAAGTACTCTGGGCTAAGCTGATAGCTAGTAATTCGGCGAGCGTCTTGATCACCAAAGTACTGAAGGAAATTCAGAAATACCCAGTCAGCTAATACATTATCGAAGCCAAATGTAGGTAGTCTCTCAAGGAGATTGAGATACACTTGTGTTGCTTCTACGTCTCGCTGGAGGTCTGCGGGTGAGATGTTTTTGGAGCTTTGTTTAAGGGCATTGAGTTGGGGTTGCTGTAGCTTACCAACTGCTAATATACAACCTAGGAGAATTATGATTGCTCCTAGGGATTGGGTTAGTCTTTGAGGAAATTGCCAAGGCATCTGTCTAAGATGAAGCATAAAGGCTGAAGTATCAAGTACCTAGGAGACTATCAAAATATTCCCACTTTACTCTCAATTAACTCTGAGGGTAACTCCTTGAGAAACTGAGAAGGGTTAGCCGGTTCCCGATTCCCATAAAAGCGTCGCTCATGAGCATGGGACAAAAACAGTTGTTCCTGAGCGCGAGTAATCCCTACATAACACAAACGCCGTTCTTCCTCCAACGCGACAGGATCCCTAAGACTACGACTGTGAGGAAACAGTCCTTGCTCTAGACCGACTAGAAAGACAATGGGAAATTCTAGCCCTTTAGCAGAATGAAGGGTCATTAAAGAAACTGCTTTTTTGCCCTCTTCCAGGTTATCCATGTCAGAGGCAAGAGTTGCATTAGCAAGAAACCCTTCTAAACTCGTTTCTTCGTTTTCTTCTTGAAATTGCTGGACTGCATTAAACAATTCCACAATATTTTCCAATCGATTCTCAGCTTCTTCAGTGCCTTTGTTTCTTAAATCTCCAATATAACCAGACTCCTCCATAATCCCTTTGAGAATCTCTAATGCCGATCGCTCTTCCAATTGCTGCTGCCATTGAGACATAAGCTGAGCAAATTTCTTTACTGCTTTAGCTGACCGTCCAGCAAATGTATGAACTGAGGTCTCATCACTGATAATTTCCCACAGGGGAACTCCTAATTCTTGGGCAGCTGCAACCAGATTGTTAATGGTAGTTTGTCCAATTCCTCGTCGAGGAGTATTGATAATGCGCAATAAACTAACAGTATCGGATGGGTTTGCGATCGCTCTGAGGTAAGCGAGAGCATCTTTAATTTCTTTACGGTCATAGAACTTTAACCCACCAACTACAGTATAGAGAATATCCGCTCTGATCAAAACGTCTTCAAAGGCACGGGATTGAGCATTAGTACGATAAAGAATAGCAAAACTGCCGCCATCCAGTTCTGGATTGTGTCGTTTTAGCTGGATAATTTGACTGACTACAAACTGAGCTTCTTCCAATTCGTCATCAGCGGCAAAACAATAGATTTTTTCCCCGATACCCCGTGTTGCTCGCAGAACTTTATCAATCCGCTGGGTATTCTTTTCGATCAGGTGGTTAGCAGCTTGAAGAATATTTTCCCTAGAGCGATAGTTTTCTTCTAGCTTGACCATAGTGCGAGTATCTTGGTCCGGTAAACCATCACCAAAGTCTTGCTGAAAATCCAGAAGGATGGTGAAGTCTGCCATTCGGAAACTGTAGATAGAGTTATGAGTAAGCAATCCATCGCTAAAGTAGACATGGTGCTTCTCTACCTCTAGGCTATACACCAAGCCACTGTATTCCTGACGCTGAATCCTAATTGGTTTCCAAACCACTGTTTTGCCACCCTGATAGACAGCTATATCCATCAGTTCTGGTAATAAATTAATCGCTGCTAGCTCGATAGTACTTTTACCCCGTCTACCTTGATAGGCAATGTCAGGGCTGTAAATGGGGTAGTTTGGGTCGAGTCCAAAGTCTTGAAGACAGGAAATCCCCCGTTCTGGTAACACATCACCCAGTGCATTAAATAACTGCTCCAGCATCTGACGGGTGTACTCAGTGGCACCATTAATTGGTTCAAACGGGGCAGTGGGAATACCGTAGCGAGCGGCAATATAAGACACTTTGAAGGAAGCTTCTGTCCTATTGTCGGTTGCTACCAGAATCCAAGCGGCATCTGCTTTCTCAACCCTGGCTCGATAGCCTAACTGAAATCCACCATCGCTTTTAAATAGCTTGCACCATCCGACTCGGTACCACTGACCTCGGCGGATTAGGTAGACAACATGAGTCTTTTCCTTAGCTTGCTGATTCCACCGGATTGGCCATCGATGGTTTGGTGTGGAGCGAGTAGTTTGGCTATCAACCGTTACCTCAATCAGATGGCCACTAAAAGGACGACTGGCTTTGTTGAAACGATAACCTTCGACTCTGCCAACTACTGCAGAAGAATGAGGGTTATAGCTGACTAACCGATGTTGATTTGGGTCTAGTGCTTCGATGGGAACATATCCTTCAGTAGTGAGTACTTGAGTACCTGGTGGCTGACACTGGTCTGCATCCCCTACTACAAAAACTGAGCGATTCTGCCAATCCCACTGACTCTTTCGAGTTTCGCCATTGGTAGTCAACAAGCGAATCAGTTCATACTGAATCCGATTGGTATCTTGATACTCATCCACTAAAATGTGATAAAATTGCTGATGCCAGTAGCTCAAGACCGACTCATTCTGTTGGAATAGCCTCATTGGCACTAAGATGAGGTCATCAAAGTCCAAAGCATTGTTAGCAGCTAACTGCTCTTGGTAGTGACTATAGACATCAGCAATCACTCGTCCCCGGAAATTGGACTGTTCTCGCTCAAACTGCTGGGGAGAAAAACCACGATTTTTGGCATTGCTGATGGCATAGCGCACAGAACGGGGGTTAAATTTGTGGTCATCAAGATTTAAGGTTTGAGTGACAATGGTTTTAACCAGGGTCTGGGCATCGGATTCGTCAAAGATGGAAAAGTTCCGATTCCACTTCCGTCCCTGATCATCTTCATATTTATTGATATCGAAGCGAAGAATCCGAGCAAACAGACTGTGGAAGGTGCCAATCCACAACGGTTTGGTGATAGTTTTGTAAACACGCGATCGCAACTGGGTTTGTTGGTCTTCTGGCAGAAGCTCCAACCGTTGACCATACTTCTGTTCCGCCAGCTGCTGAGCAAATATTTGCTCAATCCGCCCTTTCATTTCCCGTGCAGCTTTGTTAGTGAACGTCACTGCGAAGATATTTTCTGGTGAGACCTTGTGTTTGAGAATCAGATTAGCAATACGATAGGTCAAGGCTCGGGTTTTGCCAGACCCTGCACCAGCAACGACTAACAACGGACCGCAGAAATGTTCAACGGCTTGAAGTTGGGAAGGGTTGAGGTGGCTCAGGAAATCAGGGGTTGTACTCATAGGGGCGGATAAAATGCGATCACAGATCTAGCTAGATCTATTTATCTTATAGCTGAGGCTATTCTAATGTTTAGTTTTTCCACTGTAATTCTAAACATCCCATGATCTAGCAGGGCTCAATGGTTAATCAACACTTTCCCGATTCCCGACTCCCGATTCTAACTTCTAACTTCTAACTTCTAACTTCTAACTTCTAACTTCTAACTTCTAACTTCTAACTTCCCGATTCCCGATTCCCGATTCCCGATTCCCTATCTTGAGTAGATGGTTTACACACGCCCCCTCGCTCGCTTAATTGAAGAGCTACAACGCCTGCCTGGAGTTGGTCCAAAGACTGCCCAACGACTAGCCCTTCATATCCTCAAGCGTCCAGCACCAGAAGTCAAAGCCTTAGCGCAAGCATTGGTGGAAGCCAAACAACAAGTTGGTTTCTGTAGAGTATGCTTTCACTTGTCTGCTGAACCGGTCTGCCAAATTTGCCGCAATTCCAACCGGGACGAGAAGACTATCTGTGTAGTTGCCGACTCAAGGGATGTGATTGCCATTGAAAAAACCCGCGAGTACCGAGGTAAATACCACGTTCTGGGAGGAGTGATCTCCCCCATGGATGGCATTGGTCCAGAACAACTCCATATCCAGCAACTTGTACAACGAGTCAGCCAGAAAACGATTCAAGAAGTCATTTTAGCTATCAATCCCAGTGTAGAAGGGGAAACAACCACACTATATATAGGTCAACTGATCAGGCCGTTTACCAAAGTGACCAGGATTGCCTTTGGTTTACCGATGGGGGGAGACCTAGAATATGCAGATGAAGTCACCCTAGCTAGAGCCTTAGAAGGACGCCGCGAGTTGGACTAAAAATTAGTGAAGGATGAAGTATGAAGTAAGAAGATACTTCATCCTTCATACTTCCATAAATTACTTCAACTTTTGCTTAATAAAGGTTACCAGCTGACCTAACTGTTTCTTCAAGGCATCAATTTCCTTCTGCATTTTGGCCACCTTTGCCTTCAACTGCGCAATTTCCTGAGCTGATTCGACCGATGACTCAGCGGTAGCTGCACTAACTGCTGCTGCTGCAGGAGTTGCTGGTCGCTTCTTAGCCTTTTGCATAGATTCTTTGATAGCTTCGGTCAGCTGCTTTTTATTAAAAGGCTTTTCAATAAACGCAAAATAATTAAAAGGTTCTTTAATTTTAGCAGTTACCTCTTCCTTTCTGCCTGACATTAATACGAGAGGTATTGTTTGTAATTTAGGATCACTTTTAAGTTCCTTAAAAATATCAAATCCACTCATTTTGGGCAGGATAAAATCTAACATGATAAAGTTAGGTTCTGCCTGGCGAATTAAATTAATTCCCTCCACCCCATCTTTAGCTTCGAGGACTTCAAACCCCTTAGGTAACATCTCTTTGACATGCTTGCGGATTACCGTACTATCATCGATTACCAGGATTTTATGACTTGCCACGACTGACTCCTTTCCAAGGTAGTTTGAGTTAATTTTAAAAAAACAAATGTTGAATGAAGCGACTGTGGCCGACTCCAGAGGCTAATGTGGACACCCTAACTTAGGATCAGGGGAGTGCCAGTTTGCCTAGCGATGATCGACAAGTCACGACCTACCCAACTAAGATAACTCAGCCCTATCAATCTATAGCCATACCCATATAAAAAGGTGTGGGAGATGTGACAACCTATTCCTACTTAGTGCCATTCTAGGGGAACATCCTACACCCATTCGGGATGAACGGGTGTTGAGGCTCCCCCGGTCACCCCTAATATCAAGTCTGGTTGAATACCCATAATTAAGGGACCCGGGCGCGGGGAGGGTGGGGAGGGTGGGAAGTGTGGGGAGATGGGGAGATGGGGAGGGTGGGGAGATAGGGAGATGGGGAGATGGGGGAAATTTTTATTAAGGGTAATTATCCCGACATGATATAAGCGATCGCATTCCGATGCAAAGTACTTGGTCTGGTTCAGTTACGATTAACCAGTTCCTATTACGGCCTAATTTCCCCCTACACCTGATCAGCCCACACCCCAACCAGACACTGATTTCTCGGTGTAATCAAAACAACTTAACTGCCAATCTTTTCTTTCGACAACCAACGAGGCAAAGTAACCCGGCGCAGGGGTTAGACCAGCGATAGACCAACGGTAAACTGCCTGAGGGTCTTTGTTGATGCTCAGCAAGGCAGTCGGTTCAGCTGGATTTACAGAAACTTCGACCTGTTCCAAGCCAGCTAGTCCTTCACCAATAGCTTTGAGATAGGCTTCCTTACTCGTCCATCCCTGGAAAAATGCCTTATGCTTTTGCTCCTCAGACACAGAACAAATCACGGCATACTCTTGGGGGGAAAAGAAACGTTGAGCGAGTTGCTCAGCATCTGGCATTGGTCGCAGATATTCTAGGTCAACGCCAATCCGCTGATCCTGGGTAATAGCATACAGAATTAGTCCATGAGAGTGAGAAACATTAAAACGGAGTCTTTTGCCCCCACAAGTTTCCTTGAGTGCTGGCTTGCCCCGCTTTCCATAACAAAACTCCACTTGGCGTGGGTTCATGCCCAAATAGCGACCTAAGATTTGGCGAAGAAGACCCCGACCTGCTATAAAATGCTTCCGATCCCGCTCAAAGTAAAATCGCTCAGCTCTTTGCTGCTCGTCCTCAGAAAGAGTGGTTGCCAATTTCTCAATCAATACTCCACTCAGCTCCAACTGCGCACGCCAGAGATGGACATCATGGTTCAATAGTTGTAAATCTGTTGGGGGAATTAGCCACACTGGGGTCATGGTTCAAGAAAAACTCATAAAGATTAGTAGTTTCACAGTTACACCCAATAGTCACATTTGATAAATTTAATAATTTTTACAGATACTCAACAAGTTGGCTTACTATTAAAGTTAATGTAAAGATGTTAAGCTTCCATGAGCTTTCCCAATAAATTTAACAAAGAATCGCGGAATTCCCCAAGCTCTACGTTCGCGTAGCGTGGCCTAGGGCAAAGTAGGTTGGGGATGGATAGCGAGCCAAGTATTTAGCTTATACCTTGACATTTTAATGCAAAATACATATAATATTAAGCAAGGTCGATAACGAGGTTGAGTGCAGTGAAACATAAAGCCGTCAAAGTTAGGATTTATCCCACGAAAGAGCAAGTTCAAGTGTTAGCTCAACATTTCGGTTGTGCTCGTTGGTGGTGGAACTATGCCCTAAATCAGTGTATAGAAACCTACAAAGAAACTGGAAAAGGCTTGAAACAATCTGCACTCAATTCTATGTTACCGAAACTCAAAAAACAAAAAGAAACTGAATGGCTGAAAGATTGTTACTCTCAGGTTTTACAATCTGTGAGTCTTAATCTTAGTCGTGCTTACCAAAATTTCTTTGAAGGTAGAGCCAAGTATCCCAGGTTCAAATCATACCATCACCGTCAGTCAATTAATTTTCCCCAAAACGTAAAACAGGTAGGCGATTTCCTTAAATTTCCTGGAAAGTTGGGAGTTGTAAAGGCGGTAATTCATCGCCCACTAGACGGAGAAATCAAGACTGTAACAGTCAGTAAAACTCCTTCTGGAAAGTATTATGCTTCTGTTCTAATCGAGTATGAAAACCCTCGCGGAGCGGCTCGGAAAGCTCTAGGAGCAAAGTCGTCTACGACGACAGGGAAGGTAATCGGGATTGATTTGGGGATCAAGGATTTTGCGATCACCTATGACGGCGAAAAGACCTCTAAGTTTGGGAATCCCAAGCATCTAGCTAAGTACGAAAAGAAACTAGCCAAAAAACAACGTATTGCTGCCCGAAAGAAAAAAGGCAGTAGTGGACGTAGAAATGCCAGAAAGATTGTAGCTAAGGTATACGAACGGATTGGAAATGTCCGCCAAGACTACCTACACAAATTATCCAGAAAGATAGTGAATCATAATCAAGTAGTGGTAGTCGAAAACCTAAATGTCAAGGGCATGGTTCGTAACCATAAATTAGCTAAAGCAATTTCTGATCTGGGCTGGGGAACCTTTGTAAATTTCCTATCTTATAAATGCGAAAAAGAAGGGAAAGTATTGGTAGAGATAAATCGGTGGTTCCCCAGTTCTAAAACCTGCTCTAATTGTCATTACCAAATCAAAGAGTTGCCGCTTGATGTAAGAGCTTGGACTTGTCCAAGTTGTGGAACTCACCACGACAGAGATGGCAATGCGGCAAAGAATATTAGAGCAGAAGGGATCAGGATGCTATCCTCCTCTGGGACGGGGGAGGTCAACGCCAATGGAGAAGAAGTAAGACCAAGACGTGGACGCCCGTCCAAGTTAAGGCATTCTTCCGTGAAGTTGGAAGCCCCGACCTCAGGAGAAGTAGGTCGGGGTAGTTCACTTACTCCAAAGAACCTCAAACCCGTAAAATAGATCAGCTTTGTATAGGGAATAGATAGAGCCTATGAGTTTTCTCCCATCTCCATCTAATCAAGAATCAACCTTCCCAGCTACTTCTGACCTGTTTCTGCGCCATCGACTTAAAATTGTAGAGGATTTGTGGGAATCTGTTCTCCTATCTGAATGTGGTCAGGAACTGGTCGATTTACTCAAGCAACTGCGGGAATTGTGTTCTCCAGAAGGGCAAGCCACTGAAGATCCTCAATCCTCAGTAGCTGATTTAATCAAGCAGCTTGACCTTAATGAGGCTATCCGGGCATCACGAGCCTTTGCTCTATACTTTCAGCTGATCAATATTGTCGAACAACATTATGAACAACGAAATCAACAACTCTCAAGACGCCGCTCTTACCGAAGAAGCACTGAACCTGAGTTAAGCCCCTTCGGCCAAGGTATTTTAAAAAATGGTAATTCCTCTTTCTCAACTGTTGTAACTGTTGACAAAGAGGTGGAAATAGGCAATGAGGTTACTCAACCAGGGGGTGCCGTTACCAATGTTATCGAAAAGAGCCACCAGGAAAACCAAGGATCCGAAAGAAAATTAGGGCTACTGGATTGGTTATTTCCCCATTTACACAAGCAGAATGTGCCACCAGGTCAAATTCAGCGGCTGATTGACAATCTTGATATTCGCTTGGTTTTCACAGCTCACCCCACAGAAATCGTTCGTCGTACCATTCGGGGTAAACAGCGACGGATGGCTAAGATTCTGGAACAATTAGACCAAGCGGAGCAAACCTATGGTACCTTAGGAATCACTTCGTCCTGGGAGGTGACTGAATGTAGCCAAAAGCTCATGGAAGAAATTCGCCTGTGGTGGCGCACCGATGAGCTACATCAGTTTAAGCCGGGAGTACTTGATGAGGTAGATTACACTCTTCACTACTTCCACGAAGTACTGTTTGATACAATACCCCAATTGTATAGTCGTTTCAAGCAAGCGTTGAAGGGTTCATTCCCCTGGCTGAACCCACCCGCTAAGAACTTCTGTCATTTTGGCTCTTGGGTAGGGTCAGACCGGGATGGTAATCCGTTTGTCACTCCCCAAATTACCTGGCAAACTGCCTGCTATCAGAGGAATTTGGTGCTGGGGAAATATATAAATGAGGTTAGCCATCTGACCGAATTATTGAGCCTGTCGTTGCACTGGTGTGATGTCCTACCGGAACTGTTGGACTCTCTAGAACAAGACCGCTCTCAATTGCCAGAGGTTTACGAACAGCTCGCCATTCGCTATCGGCAAGAACCCTATCGACTTAAACTGACCTACGTTAAGCAAAAACTGGAAAACACCCGTGAGCGAAACCAACAGCTTGCCAATGGTATGCCTGTACCAGATGAGATGGCTAATGGTAAAAGCTGGAGTTTTTACCGCTCTGGAGAAGAATTCTTGGCAGAACTAAAGCTGATTGAGAGTAATCTGGTGGAAACCGGGTTGAACTGTCGTGAGTTAGACAATTTAATCTGTCAGGTGGAAATTTATGGCTTTTACCTGGCTCACCTAGATATTCGCCAGGAAAGTTCTCGCCACTCAGAAGCCCTGAGTGAAATTGCTGAGTACCTGCAAGTTTTGCCTAAGCCCTACAACTTGCTATCGGAATCCGAAGCATGCTTGTGGTTAACCGCTGAGTTGCGAACCCGACGTCCATTAATCCCAGCAGAACTGCCATTTTCGGAGAAAACCTGCGAGACTATCGAAACCTTCCGGATGGTGCGGCAGCTGCAACAAGAGTTTGGTCCCCAAATCTGCCAAACCTACATCATCAGCATGAGTCACACGGCCAGCGATTTGTTGGAAGTCCTCTTGTTGGCGAAGGAAGCTGGTCTGTATGACCCAGCCACTGGTCAAAGTACCATTCGCGTAGTGCCACTGTTTGAAACAGTCGAAGACCTCAAGCGTGCTCCAGCAGTAATGAAATCCCTGTTTGAGCTACCCTTGTATCGTGCTAGTTTGGCTGGTGGATATCAACAGTTGCAGGTTAGCCAATTAAACCTACCCTACTCGAACGCTAAAGGCGAACAACCAAATAACCCTGGCCTTTCGGCCACGCTACGGGAACAAGCTTTAACCTCTCCTAACTTACAAGAGGTAATGCTCGGCTACTCCGACAGTAACAAAGATTCTGGCTTCCTCAGTAGCAACTGGGAAATCCACAAAGCTCAGAAAGCCTTAGAGCACGTGGCCCAAGAGTACGGTATTGTTTTACGGATCTTCCATGGTCGTGGTGGTTCAGTCGGTCGTGGTGGTGGTCCATCTTATGAAGCTATCCTGGCGCAACCAGGTCGCAGTATCAATGGGCGAATCAAAATTACGGAACAGGGGGAAGTCCTTGCTTCTAGGTACTCTCTTCCAGGACTAGCGCTCTATCATCTGGAAACAATAGCCACAGCAGTGATTCAAGCTAGCTTACTAAATAATGGCTTTGATGATATCCAGCCCTGGAATGAAATTATGGAGGAGTTAGCTCAGACCTCCCGTACCCATTACCGAGCTCTGATTCACGAGCAACCGGATCTGGTAGATTTCTTCCATCAAGTGACACCAATTCAAGAAATTAGCCAGTTGCAAATTAGTTCTCGACCTGCACGGCGTAAATCAGGGAAGAAGGATTTAAGCAGTCTGCGGGCCATTCCTTGGGTCTTTAGCTGGACTCAAAGCCGCTTCCTGCTACCGAGCTGGTACGGTGTTGGCACTGCCCTACAAAGCTTTGTAGATCAGGATCCAGAGGAAAATATCAACCTATTGCGCTGTTTCTACTCAAAATGGCCCTTCTTCAAAATGGTCATTTCCAAAGTAGAGATGACCTTAGCCAAAGTGGATCTACAAATTGCTGACCACTATGTCAAGGAACTTTCCAACCCTGAAGACCTGGAACGCTTCGAGCATTTGTTTGAGCAAATTGCCAAGGAATTTAACCTTACCTGCAACTTAGTCCTGACGATCACAGGACACCAAACACTGCTAGATGGCGACCCAAATTTACAACGGTCTGTACAGTTGCGTAATGGTACCATCGTCCCCTTAGGATTTTTACAGGTATCTTTGCTCAAACGCCTACGTCAACATAGCAACCAGGTAACATTGGGTGTGGTTCAATCCCGGTATAGTAAGGGAGAGTTACTACGAGGAGCCTTATTGACGATCAACGGTATTGCTGCTGGTATGCGTAATACTGGCTGACCTGTAAAGAATGGAAAATGAAGGATGAAGGATGAAGGATGAAAAACTAACCAATGGCGAATTTATTCGCCGTAAGTCTTTTATTGTCCCGAATCCTTGCCATAGCCAATTTAGCCTAATGATTAAATAGGTGCTCAACTCTTTGTATATCCTTGTGGCGGTGTCTGGCTTGCATCCTTTGTTTCCATTCTCGAATCGCGATCGCAGTTTTTTCTGTAGGAGGTGTATACTTCTGACTTTTCCCGGTGTTTTGCTTTGCCTGTCGTTGGTGTTGATTAGCTTGAGGTTGAATAACTAGAAACTCGGCAAGATTCTCTTGAAGTAATTTATGATCCAAGGCCCTTAGGATCGCTCTTGCGTTTGAATAACGGTCTTTGAGGGAAATAGCCAGCATTCTGTTGAGAATATTAGCAAAGGAATCACTCAAGTCCAATGCTTTGGCCCACTTCAGTTCACCAGTTTGGCGATCGCTCTGAAATTGTAGGGGGGCTTTTCCAGTAAGTAGGTAAAGACAGGTAACCCCTAGGGAATAAATATCACTGCTATACACGGGTCGTAGGCTAAACTGTTCCGGTGGTGCAAATCCTACCGTACCGATGAAATGGGTAGTTGGGTTTCTGACACTGCTAATTGATTTTGGGGCAATTAACTCCTTAACTGCCCCAAAATCAATTAGTACCAACCGACCATCATCATTAGAAAGAATAATATTCTGAGGTTTGATATCACGATGTATTACCCCATGGTCATGGATGTACTGCAATAACGGTAGTATGTCTCGCAGAAAACCTTTAACGGCTCCTGGGGATAAGCAACCAGAACGCCTCACCAACCGAGCTAGGGTAATGCCTCGAATGTACTCTTGAACCAAGTAGAATTCTCCATGGTCTACGAAATAATCGAGCAGCATGGGGATCTGGGGGTGAGTCCCCAGTTTGTTCAAAATTTTTGCCTCTCTTTCAAACCGCTGACGAGCATTATGTAATGCTTTTGGCTCACTGAATTTGGGGCAAAGTTGCTTGATGACACAAAACGGCTCACCCGGTAAGGATGTATCTTTGGCTAGAAAGGTTACACCGAAACCACCTCGACCAATCATCCGTAACACTTCATAGCGATCGCGAAACAGCTGCTTTTTGCCACAAAGCTGACCTAACTCGGTATTCTTTAAGACATCACTGTGAAAAGGAGATAGCTTGACTTGCGGGAAATTCATTTATTTTTATATAGAAGGAGTAGCCATCAGCACCGATATGCTTTTAGTTTAGGCGTAAATATACGGGTTTGGCGGAATTCTTCAGAGAGAAAAAAAATTTCCTACAGTTAATTAAAAATTAGGTAAAGTTGCTTGATAATACAGGGGTAAACAGAAAATATGATTATGCATCACAAACTAAACGAAGGCTTCCACCAAGGTCGTTGCCTGAAAGTAATTAGTGGCTTAAATACTTTTGATCCCCAGAAAGTTGCTGCTGTAGTCAAAGCAGCTTCACGGGGTGGTGCGACTTTTGTCGATATTGCCGCCTGCCCCGATCTAGTCAGGTTGGCACGAGGGTTAACGGATTTACCAATTTGTGTTTCTGCTGTAGCACCAAAGCAGTTTGTGATTGCTATCCAAGCTGGTGCTGATCTGATTGAAATTGGTAACTTTGATAGCTTTTATGCTCAGGGACAGTGGTTTGATGCTTCGGACGTATTGGCACTGACCATTGAAACCCGTAAATTACTCCCCAATATAACCCTATCAGTAACTGTCCCCCACATTCTAAAGTTAGATCAGCAAGTAGAACTAGCGGCAGAATTAGTCAAAGCGGGTGCCGATATTATTCAAACTGAAGGCGGTACCAGCAGTAAACCTCGCTCCGCTGGCACCTTGGGTTTAATTGAAAAAGCAGCACCAACCTTGGCAGCTGCCTATGAAATTTCTCGCGCTGTGTCAGTACCAGTGTTGTGTGCTTCCGGGTTATCCAGTGTGACCGTTCCCATGGCCATTGCCGCTGGTGCTGCTGGTGTAGGCGTTGGTTCGGCTATCAATCAGTTAGATAGCGAAGTGGCAATGGTGGCAGCGGTTCGCAGCTTGGTAGAATCCCTCGAAGGTGTCAAGGGTAAAGAGGTGTTCGCGTAGCGTGGCCTTTGGCCAAGGTTGAAGGTTTCAAGGGTTGAAGGTTGAAGGTTTCAAGGTTGAAGGTTGAAGGTTTCAAGGTTGAAGGTTGAAGGTTTCAAGGTTGAAGGTTGAATGCTAGATGGTTGAAGGTTGAATGTTAGATGGTTGAAGGTTGGATGCTTGAAAACTACTCCTTTAACCTTCAACCTGTTAACCTTCAACCTGTTAACCTTCAACCTGTTAACCTTCAACCTGTTAACCTTCAACCTGTTAACCTTCAACCTGTTAACCTCCAACCTGTTAACCTCCAACCTGTTAACCTTCAACCTGTTGACCTTCAACCTGTTAACCTTCAACCTGTCAACCTTCAACCTGTTGACCTTCAACCTGTTAACCTTCAACCTGTTAACCTCCAACCTGTTAACCTTCAACCTGTTAACCTTCAACCTGTTGACCTTCAACCTGTTAACCTTCAACCGGTTAACCTTCAACCTGTTAACCTTCAACCTTTAAACTAAATAGTCCTTCAATCCATAAACTACCTGTTGCTGTTCCTCAACGGTAAGTTCTGGGAACATTGGCAGGGACAATACTTGATGGCAGACTTGCTCAGCAACTGGAAACTGACCGATTTGATAGCCTAAGTCTTTGTAGACTGGCTGCAAGTGTAACGGCAGGGGGTAATAGACCATAGAACTAATACCTGCCTGCTTTAATTTTTGGCGTACCTCGTCCCGATAGTTACTATTGCTGCTATCTTGAGTTAGGCGAACGGTGTACTGGTTCCAGACACAGTGTCCCCCAGGGGTTTCCCGAGGCCGGATTATCTCAGGTAATGGTTGCAATAACTGGTGATACCGGGTTGCTACCTGACGACGGGCATTGTTCCAGCCATCGAGATAGGGTAGCTTTACGTTAAGAATAGCCGCTTGTAGGGCATCTAAACGGCTGTTGATACCATTGACTTGATGGTAATAGCCATAGCATCTGCCGTGGTCTCGCAGCATCCGTATTGATGCCGCAATAGTTTTGTCATTGGTAGTTACGGCACCACCATCGCCACAGGTTCCCAGATTCTTGGTGGGATAGAAGCTAAAGCAACCAATATGTCCAATACTGCCAACCTTTTTTCCCACCCATTCAGCACCAGTCCCTTGGGCGCAGTCTTCAATGACTGCAAGACAATGAGTCTTGGCGATATCCATTACAGCAGTCATATCCACTGGCTGTCCGAACAGGTGAACTGGTATAATTGCTCTAGTATTGTGGGTAATCGCTTTCTCAATCTGATTGAGATCGATATTAAAGGTTTCGGCATTGATATCGACAAAGACTGGGGTAGCACCAACTTCAGCAATTACCTCAGCAGTAGCGATAAAGGTGAAGGGTGTAGTAATTACTTCATCACCGGGTCCGATATCTAAAGCTCGCAAGGCGAGATAGAGAGCGTCTGTACCAGAGTTACATGCAATGCATTCCAGGGTACCGATGTAAGCAGCAAACTGTTGCTCAAAGTGCTCTACCACTGGACCACCAATATAACGTCCAGATGAAAGAACGTCCTGGACAGCAGCACTGACTTGTTCTCCAATAACTTGGTACTGCCGTGTTAAGTCAAGAGGGGGTATACTATTCACTTGTTCCTCACACCTTCAATTGTGTTTAAATTAAAACAGAATTTTTCGCAAAAAGGGTTCAAATTTTACCTGTAGCTTACTTTTGATTCCTGGCCTTGAAGGTTTGAAGGTTTGAAGGTTATCTGGTTGAAGGTTTGAAGGTTTGAAGGTTTGAAGGTTATCTGGTTGAAGGTTGAATGGTTGAAGGTTTAAGGTTGAACGCGATCGCGTGGCCAAAGGCCAAGGTTGAATGGTTGAACGCGATCGCGTGGCCTATTGGCCAAGGTTGAACGCGATCGCGTGGCCTATTGGCCAAGCTGGGATGGTGGATGCTTGAAAACTAGTCTTCTAACCTTCAACCGGTTAACCTTCAACCTATTAACCTTCAACCTATTAACCTTCAACCGGTTAACTTTTAACTGCCATCACAATTAACAGACGATCTGAGACAATGGATTAAAACAAATTAGCTGTGGTGGTTGGTGGATTCTTTAATTGAACTCGATCTTAGCGATTTAGTGTGGGGATTGGGCATGATGGCGATCGCAATTGGTTTATCCAGCTGGCAAAGGCTGGGTTTGGAAGTTCAACTAGCGATCGCAACTGGCCGAACTATCGTACAACTCATTGTTGTGGGATATGTGCTGGCTTTAATTTTTGCCCTAGATCACCCGATCCCTGTTTTAGGTATCTTAATGGTAATGCTGACTATTGGTACCATTACTGCCCGCAATCGGATTAGTAACCACAAGATACCGAGACTGTTACCAATAGTATTCAGTTCCCTGTTCTTCAGTACAGCATTGACCTTAGTCTATACAAATCTATTGATGATTCAACCAGAACCTTGGTATGCACCCCAGTACCTGATTCCCTTAGGAGGTATTGTGCTGGGCAATGCCATGAATGGGGCTGCGATCGCAGGGGAACGCCTAGTTAGCACCATTAGCAACAGCACTCTGGAAATCGAAACCCATTTAAGCTTAGGGGCAACGGGACAACAAGCAGTAGCCGGTTACCGTAAGGATGCGATTCGGGCTGGGTTGATTCCTACTCTTAACTCCATGATGGTAGTGGGACTGGTGACTTTACCGGGAATCATCACAGGTCAATTGTTAAGTGGTATTGATCCCTTGAATGCTGCTTCCTATCAGATATTAATTATGTTTATGCTCGCATTTACCAATTTAATTGCAACCTTATTGATAACTTATGGCTTGACACGGCAATTTTTTAATCAGTCTGAGCAGTTAACGATCTAGCAGTTATCAATTGGGTGAGGTACACAGTCCCATGTTTTAGGGAGTAGGGAGTAGGGAGTAGGGAGTAGGGAGTAGGGAGTAGGGAGTCGGGAGTCGGGAGTCGGGAGTCGGGAGTCGGCGAAAGACCATTAGTTCTCACATCATGTCCGGATAATTAGTGATAAAAAACATTCTGTCTTGAAACCTTACTCCTTTACTTCTGCCTTCTGCCTGCCCCCCTTCCGGGCGGGGGGTTAGGGGGGATTCCCTCTGCCTTGCTTTCGCGCCTTGTGTCAGTTTAAACCTATTATTAGATCACTCTTGAGGCAATTGAGCAAATTCTTCCGAATAGACTTCAATCACCATATCTGGATCATCACGCTCGGAAAGCGATCGCATAACCTTACCCAACAATACCGGCTTGGATACACCAGCTTCGGGATGGATAATCGTCCGGGCTCGAATCGTTAACTGGTTATTTGCGCCACCGAGGCGTCCATAGGAATAAAAATTACTAGCAGCTTGGCGCAGTGTTGCTTCTACTTCCGACTCTGTCGCAGTAGGGGACAAAGCAATCACTGTTTGGTTGCCACCATTATCATAGACTACAGTATATCGGATTGCCCCTGGAATGGTAGTACGGGTAAAGGGTACTAACGATAACGAGAACAAGCTAGCGGTTAGCACTAGCATAAACCCAGTGACTCCCACCAGGCGAAACCGGAGACCCCATTTGAAGATAAAACCGAGTATAGCAATCAAGCCACAGGCTAAAGTCAGAATACCTGCCCATTGAGTGTAGATCAGAAAATCAGCTGTTGTTGGCATAGTTTAGAGATTTGTTGACACTCCTCCGGTTAAAACGCGGGGGATTCTTGGTTCAGCGACGTGACTTCAAGTTTCAAAGGGAACTTTCACTGTTCCGAACCTATTACCGATTAACCCATCAAACGATGCAATTAGCCAGCTCTAGCATCGAAACCCAAGCGGTCTCGTCTCCGCAAGCGTTGAGATACTTTGTATCTCAGTTCCGGCGTGCCCCGCCGTACTTTTTTATGTTGATTATTGAAAGTTTGCTTGTGTTTCGGTACTCCGTCGAGTCCATACGTTTTTAAAGAGGTTTTTCGCGCCTCAAAAGTGTCTTTAATGCAGACTTTCGCGTTTGCTAGGATCCGAAAAAGCCTCCACGCTCTCGATTCCAACCATCATTATGGTACTACAGAAGTGGGTTTTCGGACGAATAAATCCGTCAACCTCGCTTATATCCCCCGGATGAATCGCGGGGGCTTTACCCATCGCACTCGTAATAGGTAATGAGTAATTGGTAACTGACCGCTGACCCAAGTAGACTTGAGTACATTAGGAGGTTGAGCAATACCTTTCCAAGAGGCTGTGCCTGAGAATGGTTAATCCCAATGGGAAAATTGATACAACAATTGATACAACAATTGGTACAACAGTAGAACAACTGACCGATAGGTTTAATTCTCCTTTTTCCATTGTCCATTTTAAAGCACTATATTAGACTACTATGCTAAGAGCCGGAATTGTTGGACTGCCCAATGTAGGCAAATCAACCTTATTTAACGCCCTAGTTGCCAATGCCAAGGCAGATGCTGCGAATTTCCCCTTTTGTACCATTGAGCCGAATGTGGGTGTAGTTGCTGTGCCAGATCAGCGGTTGCAGGTTTTGGCAAAGATTTCTGAATCTGAGAAAATCGTGCCAACTCGGATTGAGTTTGTGGATATTGCTGGTTTGGTCAAGGGAGCCAGTAAAGGGGAAGGCTTGGGTAACCAGTTTCTAGCCAATATCCGAGAAGTCGATGCTATTGTCCATGTGGTGCGCTGCTTTGATGATGATGACATCATCCATGTTTCCGGCTCCGTTGACCCAGCACGGGATATTGAAGTAATTAATCTAGAATTAGCCTTAGCGGATTTAGGGCAAGTCGAACGCCGGATTGAGCGTACCCGGAAGCAAGCTCGTAGTAACAAAGATGCCAAGATGGAACTTGATGCCTTGGAAACCTTGAGCGCTGGGTTGAATGAAGGCAAATTAGTGCGCCAGATTAGTTTAACAGAAGAAGAAGCTGAGTCAGTCAAGCAATTGGGGTTACTGACTAGTAAGCCAGTTATCTATGCCGCTAATGTGTCTGAAGATGACTTAGCCACTGGTAATGACTGGGTTGAGCAAGTGCGGCAAATTGCTGCTACGGAAGATGCTCAAGTGGTAGTGGTTTCTGCTCAAGTAGAGTCAGAACTAATTGAGTTACCTGAAGAAGAGCGAGACGATTTTCTTCAGTCCCTTGGTGTGGAAGAAGGGGGATTAAAATCCTTGATTGGCGCTACCTACGAATTGTTGGGCTTACGTACCTTTCTCACCACTGGTCCCCAGGAAACTCGGGCGTGGACTATTACTGCTGGTATGAAAGCTCCCCAAGCGGCTGGGGTAATTCACACGGATTTTGAGCGAGGCTTTATTCGGGCAGAAACCATTGCTTATGGGGATTTGGTAGCCGCTGGGGCGATGACCGCTGCTAAAGAAAAAGGGTTAGTTCGCTCAGAAGGTAAAGATTATGTTGTGCAAGAGGGAGATGTGATGCTTTTCCGCTTTAATGTTTAAGTAGTGGTGCTCTAGGGGGTTATACCCATGGATATTATTAGTCTTTTAATTGCATGTTTGGTTACTGCCGTCAGTTTGTTGATCATTTCCAAACTACCAACTGGTGTCGAGATTGATAGTTTTGAGAAAGCATTGGTTTCAGCAGTGGTGTTCGGCATTCTCAATGCCCTATTGAAACCAATCCTGTCTGTTTTATCTCTTCCTCTGACTATCTTGACTCTTGGGGTTTTTGCTGTTGTGGTCAACGCGATTATTTTTGGCTTAGCCGCAGCTTTGGTAACGGGATTCCGACTGCGCTGGGGATTTTGGAGCGCTTTGATTGGCGCAATTGCCCTTGGTTTCGTTAATTCTTTGATCTATAAGGTGCTCGGAACCTTGGCTTGATTGTTGGTCACTCACAGTTAAACAGACAGGTAGACAGACAGGTAGACAGACAGCTATCAGCCGTCAGCCGTTAGCCGTCAGCTAATCAACGGGAGATAGCAAACAAGCATCGGGGGTGCTGGTAGGACTGCTTGAAAATCCTTGCTCGTTTTACTCATCCGACCCCGTGCAGCGATCGCGCCTGCTATCAGCTATCAGCTATCAGCTATCAGCCTGTGGCCACGCTACTTGAGGTGCTTATGCCCTATGCGCAGGCTACACCTAACAGCTTTTGAATAAAAAAGCTGACGGCTGACGGCTGACGGCTGACGGCTGACGGCTGACGGCTGACGGCTGAATGCTTACCAAAATACTATCTCCTAAACAATACTTCCGAAACTATATGAATTCAATAGCACCAGCAGTCTACATCATCGGTGCTGGACCAGGCGCTCCAGACTTATTAACTGTCAAAGCCTTAAAAATCCTCCAAAAGGCAGATGTTATTATCGTCGCAGATTCTCTAGTGCCCAAACAGATGTTAGAGAGTGTTCGTGCTGATGCCGAAATTATTCGCTCTGGCAACAAAACCCTAGAACAGATTGTGCCACTGATGATTGAACGGGTGCGATCGCATAAATCTGTGGTCAGGCTACACTCAGGAGATTTGACTCTATATAGTGCTATCCACGAGCAAATGCAAGCTCTCTCAGAAGCCTCTATTCCCTTTGAACTTATCCCAGGCATCAGCGCCTTTCAAGCAGCAGCAGCACAACTTGGTGTTGAGCTAACTATACCGGGATTAGTACAAACAATTATCCTTACCCGGATTAGTGGTCGTGCTTCTGCAGTGCCCGACTCAGAGGAATTAGCATCCCTAGCTGCCCATCAAGCTAGTCTGTGTCTCTATCTGAGTGCTCGTCATGTAGAAGCCGCTCAAGCCAAACTCCTAAAACACTATTCTGCCGATACACCGGTAGCTGTTTGCTTCCGCATTGGCTGGCCAGATGAAAAAATCTGGCTAGTTGACCTTGACAAAATGGCAGCAACTACTCATGAGCACAACCTAATTCGGACAACCCTTTACCTAATCAGTCCAGCACTAAAGACCGCTTTAAACCGTGATGGCCTTAAAACCCGTTCCCGTCTCTATCATCCTGAACACTCCCACCTCTTTCGTCCTTACCCCTCGATTGTGTAAACTATAAATAAGGTTAGGTTAATTTTTGTGTGGAAGTGTGAAGCAACTTAATTGCCCAAAGTGTACAGGAAGATTAGAGCCAGTTACCTGCCATGACATTGAAGTAGACCGCTGTGTCAACTGCAAAGGCATTTGGTTTGATTCCCTGGAGGCCGAAATACTCAAAAAGATTAAAGGTTCTGAGAGTCTAGATATTGGAGACCCGGAAATCGGCTCTGAGCTGAATAAGATCAAACATGATATTTGCTGTCCCCGCTGTGGAGCCAAAATGATCCGCATGCTTGATATTGATGAGTACAGCATCTGGTACGAAAAATGTTTCCAATGCCACGGGGTTTGGCTAGATGCTGGGGAATTCAGGCAGTATAAGCATAATTTTCAGCCCAGAGGTGTTCTACATCGAGTTAAGCGCATGTTTAGACAGCAAAAGGACATCCCCAATCCTGTCTTTTGAAAACCAAAATTTTGTAAACTAATTGCGATTGGCTGTAGGTCACGCTACGCGATTGACCGCAGCTCACGCTACGCGAACGCTCAGAAAATAGGGAGAAAGACTCGTGCTAGACGAACAAGCAAAAAAGACCATGCTGCGCAAAATTCCCCATGGTCTATATATCTGTGGGGTCAGGGATGGTGAAGAAACAATCAATGGCTTCACGGTCAGCTGGGTGATGCAGTCTTCCTTCAAACCGCCACTAATAGTTAACTGTGTTAAACAAGATACTGGCTCCCACGGCATCATTACCAAAACACAGGTATTTGCCCTCAGCTTCCTAGATAGTGGGCAAAAAGATATGGCAGCAAAATTTTTCAAACCCCAAAGTCGCGTTGGTAATAAGTTTGCTGATGTAGAATTTTACCTAGGAGAAGTAACTGGTTGTCCGATCATTTCTGACTCCCTCGGTTATGTAGAATGCCAGGTCAGAGGAACTGTGGAAGAAGGCGATCACACAGTCTTTGTTGCTGAAGTCGTTGGTGCTGGCATTCATCGGGAAGGAGATCAGTTGTTACTGGAAAGCACTGGTTGGCAGTATGGCGGTTAGAGATTAGACTTCTTACAGAAGTCGGGAACAGGGAACAGGGAACAGGGAACAGTGGGCAAGAATTGACCTAAAGCGATGCAGCGCGGTCTTGGGGGTTTCCCCCATGAGCGACTACCGGTGCGGTCATGGGGGATGCTGTTGGCGAAATATTTCTTAATAAACCAAGAAGCCGCATCAGCCCTCACCCCCAGCCCCTCTCCCAAGGTTGGGAGAGGGGAGCAGATTACGGAAGAATAAGGGTTTCACGAATTCGCCAGCAGCATCAAAGTTGGGGGATTTAGGGGGCTTTAACAAAACCAGATGATTGCGCATTCATTCCTTAATTCAGCAACGCCAATAACTTAGCTTGAATGCCAACTGCTCTATTCCCTATTCACTGTTCCCTGTTCCCTGTTCCCTGTTCCCTAAAAATCCAGAAATATGTACTCAAGAAAGTCGCAAACCGCTATATCAAAACTATGCCGCTAATTAAAGTTCAAACTTCTATTGATGCTCCAGAATCAGCAGCGGTTGAAGGGTTGCTGAAAAACCTTTCCGGAAAACTAGCCGAGCATGTGGGGAAACCAGAAGCTTATGTGATGACAGCGTTTGAGCCTGGTGTTGCTATGACGTTTGCTGGTAGCTTTGACCCAGTTTGCTATGTGGAAATTAAAAATATTGGCACCATGAAGCCCACTCAAACTAAGGCCATGAGTCAGGATTTTTGCAAGACGATTAATGAGACCTTGGGTGTAGCACTTAACCGAATTTATATTGAGTTTGCTGATGCCCAGAGACATATGTGGGGTTGGAATGGGTCAACTTTTGGTTAGAGGTTAGGGAGTAGGGAGTAGGGAGTAGGGAGTAGGGAGTAGGGAACAGGGAGCAAGTGGTGTGGTTTCCACCATGAGCGATTGCATCCACTTCGCAACCTTTTAGAATCTCCTATCTTTCAAGTACGGGAGATTTCAAGCACACTGTTGGCCGCTCAGCTCACCTTAAAGTCAGAAATCGTCTCAATCCATACCCGTGCTCCACAGTGTAGGGGATTATCCGGGCGATACATGACCCGACAAGGGCCATTGACTTCTACGGTATGACCGTAAGTGTTTTTAGAGCCTCGTTTTACGGTAATCACCGGATTCCGTTCGCCGGTGTTGTGATTTTGGCGAATCACTTTCTGGTTCACGTGGATCACAGCTTTAGTGTAATTTGTACGCTTTGACCAATTCCGCTTTGGTCCACGAGTGCCAGGGGTAACCACGGGCATGCCATCAAATAAGGGAATCACCCAAGTTCTACCGACCTTATAAGCTCCTTTAACTCTGCCCTTGCTCAACAGGAAACGGACGCGAGTGGCAGAGATACCTAGTAATTCAGCGGCTTGTGCGGTAGAAATCATCATGGCGAAAAACCGTTGTGTTTACGATACTAATTAACATAACATAATTTTTTAAAAGATGCAAGGGGTTGAGAGGGTGGGGAGGGTGGGAAGTGGGGTTAGAAAAACTATTGCATGAACGCCAGGGGGGGAAGTGTGGGGAGGGTGGGAGGTGTGGGAAGTGTGGGGAGTGGGGTTAGAAAAACTATTGCATGAACGCCAGGGGGGGAAGTGTGGGAGGTGTGGGGAGTGTGGGGAGTGGGGTTAGAAAAACTATTGCATGAACGATAGGGGTGATGTGGGTTATCTGGGTGTTTAAAAAACTATTGCATGAAGGATAGGGGTGATGTGGGTTATTTGGGTGTTTTAAAAAACTATTGCACTCTCACAAGTCCTTAGGTGGTGCGTTACGGGGTGGGCTGTTCCAGGCGCGAAGAGTAGAACGAATATGAAAGCATGCCCGCCCCTAACACACCCTACGCAACATCTCCCCGATTCCCGATTCCCGATTCCCGATTCCCGATTCCCGATTCCCGATTCCCGATTCCCGATTCCCGATTCCCGATTCCCGATTCCCGATTCCCGATTCCCGATTCCCGATTCCCGATTCCCGATTCCCGATTCCCGATTCCCGATTCCCGATTCCCGATTCCCGATTCCCGATTCCCGATTCCCGATTCCCGATTCCCGATTCCCGATTCCCTGCTAGCTGATAGCTGACGGCTGACAGCTGATAGCTGACAAAAAAATTCGGTCAAGTTCTGGTTAATTCCAATGCTTGACCGAATGATTTTTTGTAATAGTCAATAGCCCTAGGGTTTTTGACTATGTGTTCACCAAATCAACAACATACCAACTTAGGTTTGATAGTTTAGACTTCGTACTTTCTCCTGAGTTTTGACCTGTGGCCAGGGATTGGAATCCCTGGCAAGTTCCTATCTTAATCTATCAACAGATATCGACTCAATATACTGATCACCTCACCAGAATTTCCGGTAGGTTGAGGAGTGCTCCACTCATGAACTTGTGCGTAGCCACGGCTATAAAGATTATAGATTGTGACCCGCACGGTTTTGGGAGAACCGATCAATATATGTTTGATTTGCTCCCGTCCTGGCTGCGCTTGGCCAGATAATTCAGGGAAATGAGGATTGTTGGGATTATACTCAAAGTTTGGGAGAAAGTTTTCGATGTCCATAATGTTTTGTTTGTTGATTTTTGGGACATTTTTATGTTAATAAATCATTATTTAATTTGTCAAGTATTTTTCAGATTTTTTTTGTAATATTTTTTTATTGGGGGGGTATTAGTGAAATATTTTAGATTATTTTTTTTGTTTTTTTAGCTTAATTTAGGAGTAGCGATCGCGTTTTTTATGAGAGCGTTTTTTTATGGTATATTTCAGAGCGATCGCATAGCGGCTATTTCAGAGCATCGCGTAGCGTGACATGAAGGTCAATCCCATAGCAGCTCAGAGCCTCGCATTTTAATCAGGATTAAGAATTAAACGAAGTGCTTTACCCCAGTAGCTCCTAGCTACTATTGCTTTCTCTAGCATTTATTAAAATCATGTAACAAACTATTACAGCTTTTGGTCAATTACCGATTCCCTGGAGCCAGGGCTATAATTAAATTAATTCAATAAAATAATTAAATATCGATGTTTGAAGTATTATCACTTTCAGCTATTTTGGAAATACCGAAAATAGCGTCATCTTTGTTAGCTGCAGTCAAAGTAGGAAAGGGTATAGCGCAATTTCTGAATAAAAGCGATCTCGAAAAAGCGATCAAAGCTGGAGCAGAAGCAGTTGATCAATGGGAAAAACAATTCTATATTAAAGAGCACTTATTTTATAAGATCGGCCCGGATGGATTCAAGGGATCTAAGAATTTTTTGGGCAACTATTTTACTCATCCAGAGGTTTTGAAGGAATTAACCAAACCCTTACTTAATCAAGGAAAGCCAGACTGTGATTTTTTAGTCAGGCTATTTCAACAGCAAGCTGAAACCAACAACATTAAACTAAATCAAAAAGCAAGTCTACAGGATTGGATAAAGACCTTTGTTAATGCTTATTTTCAGCAAACTGCTACTTATCTAAAGTTTCAGGTAGCTAAACAGGATTATTGTAACCAGTTAGCAAACTGGTTTAATGATGTTAAATTTGCTGGCATGGCTGTGGCTGGGCAAGAAGTAGAAAAATCGGAGAAGTTAGCCCAGATTTTTGTAATGCCAGATGTGGTGGAAGAGGTATCAACTGCTAGGGATTTGGAATTGGAACGGTTAACAGAGGAAAGTGGTGAAAAATCAGAAAGGGCGCTGTTGGAAAAGAGGACTGGCCGGAAATTTTTGGCTAATCAGTTATTAAGTCAAAATCAGTCAAGACGAGTAGTGATATTAGGTGCGCCAGGCTCCGGTAAAACCACCTTAATGAGTTATTTTGCGGTAATGTTAGCTCAGGGCAAGCCTAAGGTGCGATTAGATGATGATACTGACTGGCTACCGATTTTAATTAGGATACGAGACTTGGCCAGACATCCAGATAAAAGCCTAATCGACTATGCCCGGATGTTTGCTGAAAAAACCATGGCCGTCAAACCCTTACCAGAAGGATTTTTTGACCATTGGTTGTCTGATGGTAGAGCCTTAATATTGCTGGATGGTTTGGATGAAGTAGCAGAAGACGCTAAACGGTATGATGTGGTTAGGCGCATCAATAGTTTTTTAGGACAGTTTGACAGAAATCGCGCTATTATTACATCTAGACCGGCTGGTTATCGGCGCGACTTTTTCCGCACTGAGGACTTTCCCCACTATCAAATTGAACCCTTTGATGACCAGAAAATTTCGACCTTTATTGATAACTGGTATAACAGTCGGTTTCAAGACCAAGCAGAAGCGGAAAGGCGCAAGCAGACGTTACGAAAGGCTCTGGATGATAATGACCGGATTAAGTTGTTGGCACGAAATCCGTTATTGTTGACAATTATTGCCTTGATTCATCGGTATCAAGCAGTATTGCCCAAGGAGCGCCATAAGCTTTATGACAAGGCGGTGGAGACTTTGTTAACCTCTTGGGATGCTAATAAAGAGTTAAGTAGTGATAAGCGGTTAACCCATTTGGGTTTGGATGATTTACGCCGGTTGATGGAATCCCTGGCTTATTGGATTCATAGCCAGGAAAATGTTGAAAATAACGACAGTGGCACGCTGATTGACCGGGATGAGTTGATTGATCAGTTGAAGCAGCAGATTAAAGCCATGAAGGAGGTGAAGCTTCATGAAGCCGAGAAAGAGGCGAAACGATTTGTAGAATTGATTCGCGATCGCACCGGTTTGTTGAATGAGCAGGGGCAAGATTGTTATGGGTTTGTCCATAAGACCTTTCAGGAATATTTGTGTGCTGAAGAGATTGACTATCAAGCCGATAATGACGGGGATTTTGAGATTGTTTTGAATCAGATTCGGGAGCATTTGCATGACTCCCACTGGCGCGAGGTGTTACTATTGCTGATAGCACAACAACAACCGAAGAAGGCGGCGAGGGCAATTAAGGCAGTTTTGACTAATAAGAGTGACTATGAGCAGTGGTTGCATCGGGATTTGTTGTTTGCTGGTAATTGTTTGGCGGAAAATCAAAAGAATTTGCGTGGTGCTGATCGCGGGTTGGTGCAAGATATTTTAGAGCGGTTGGTTAAGTTAGAGGTGAGTGGTGAGACTCGGCTTGGTGATAATATTAGGAATCAGGTTGATCAGATAATTTTTAGTTTCAATGAAACGGATTTTCAAGCACAGGTATTGGAATTGTTGAAAGAGCAATCTGATTTAATTGATGATGAACGATTGCTGGAGTATCGAGCTGAGTTAGGGGAAAAAGATCAGGTAATTGAAATATATCTAGAACGACTAAAGGATAATGACTCTTTTGTGGGTTATATGGTAGCCAATGCCTTGGGTGAATTGGGCAACAGCTCAGAAACCGTAGTCAACCCCCTACTAGCACTGCTTGAGGATAATGACTCTGGTGTGCGTAGAAGGGCAGCCGATGCCTTGGGTAAATTGGGCAACACCTCAGACACCGTAGTCAAGGCTCTACTAGAACTACTAAAGGATAATGACTCTGGTATGCGTATAACCGCAGCTAGAGCCTTGGGTGAATTGGGAAACAGGTTAGAAACTGTAGTCAAGGCTCTACTTGCACTGCTTGAGGATAATCACTCTTTTGTCAGTATAACGGCAGCCGAAGCCTTGCTTAAATTGGGCGACAACTCAGACATCCTAGTCAACCGCCTACTAGCACTGCTTGAGGATAATGACAAAGATGTATGTATAACGGTAGGCGATGTCTTGGGTGAATTCGGCAACAACTCAAAAACCCTAGTCAACGGCCTACTAGCACTGCTTGAGCATCATGACTCTGATGTGCGTAGAACGGCAGCCGATGCCTTGGTTAAATTGGGCAACAGCTCAGAAACCCTAGTCAAAAGCCTACTAGCACTGCTTGAGCATAATCACGATACTGTGCGTATGAGGGCAGCCGATGCCTTGGGTGAATTGGGCCACAGCTCAGACACCGTAGTCAATGCCCTACTAGCAGGGCTTGAGGATAATGACCCTGATGTGCGTATGAGGGCAGCCGATGCCTTGGGTGAATTGGGCCACAGCTCAGACACCGTAGTCAAGCGCCTACTAGCAATGCTTGAGGATAATTACTCTGATGTGCGTAGAACGGCAGCTGAAGCCTTGGTTAAATTGGGCCACAGCTCAGACACTGTAGTCAACGCTCTACTTGCACTGCTTCAGGATAATCACTCTGATGTGCGTCAGGATGCAGCCGATGCCTTAGGCAAATTGGGCAACAACTCAGAAACTGTAGTCAACGCCCTACTAGAACGCCTTCAAGATGAGCATTTTGGTGTGCGTAGCGACGCAGCCAGAGCCCTGGGCAAATTGGGCAAAATATCCAATCATATTCTCCCTACTGTAATTGAATGGATTGAACAACACCAGGATTCAGGCTATGTGGGCAGTGGTATTGATGTGCTGTGGGATTTAGTTGTAGATAGGGAGTAGGGAGTAGGGAGCAGGTAAAGAGAAGGTTTTGTGATCGCATCGATTGTAAACAAGACAGGATAAGCTTTTGCGATCGCGCTCTTGTAGACTAGACACAGGATCGGGTTTTGCGATCGCATCGATTGTGACTAGAAACTCCATAGGCTTTTGCGATCGCTCTCGATTCTAGACAAGACAGGATAAGCTTTTGCGATCGCATTCCAAATCCCATCTCATCGAGAAATAGAGCGAGTATTACAATAGTTCCGGTAGCCTCTAATATAATCGTTAACCATATCAATTGCTTGAGGGCGCATGTTTCGTTGACGGGGAAAGTCCTTTAATACCGAAAAAACATTCTGGTAAACCGCACACCAATTCCCAATCCCTGCCCGTAATGACTGTTGTGCCCGAACCAGGCTACGGATGAAAGCAATAGAGAAATCCTCAGGATCCTTCACAACTGCTGCATCTAATAATAATAGAGCATTAGCTCGCTGAACCTGCCCCAGACTACTGCTTGATCTAGAGCGATTGGCTACTGCAACAGCACTCTCCAAAGTAGGGTCATCCATGGCTAGTAAATACCCTAGCGCTAGTGCTTCGGCTGCCGTTAACATCTCAAGGGTAATCGCTGATGGCTGCTGACTACGGCTGCGAGCAATATACTCAAGATACTGATTAGCCCTCTGGCTTGGCTCAACAGAAAACCCAAGTTGGTTGATAATCGCTGCTCGCACATCATGGGTAATCTTAGGATTGCTTAGGTTTTGGAAAACCTTATCATTAAGTCCATAAACCGAGGCATATGTAATTATATCAACATCTTTATATGCCTTAGCAAAAGGAGTACTAGTTAAGGGACTATCCGCCAAGGCTACCGGAGCAGCTGTAACTATACAACCTACCACAATAGGTGTCAGTAATGGTGTGATTTTCATTATAGCACTTTTTAAGTATATGAGGTAATTTTGTCTTGGGTTTTAGGGAGTAGGGAGTAGGGAGTAGGGAGTAGGGAGTAGGGAGTAGGGAGTAGGATTTTTTGAGTTTTTATTGTGGGCAAAAACAGTTTAATTGGGATTATTATAAATAATATTACTTTGTCTACCATACTTTAATTCCGATTTATCATAACACCAAAAAATATTATGATATCTTGAATTGACTAATGTTCCCTGTTCCCTGTTCCCTGTTCCCTGTTCCCTGTTCCCTACTCCCTGCTCCCTGTTCCCTGTTCCCTGTTCCCTGTTCCCTTTGCTATAATATTTCTAATCCATTGGTACTTCAAAATTATCAATAGTCAAAGTTCTTTCATCATCCGCTATCTGTGCTCTGAAGTCCATATCAATTTTAGTTGGATAACCTAAGGTAGGGTCGTAGGTAACATCAAGGTTATAATAATCCTGATCAATAGCCTTTTGGACAACATCGAAAAGCTTCGAGACCGAATCATAGTTGTCAAAATACTTCCGATTAACTGGTTTGCCGCTATCAGTAGCAACAATGGAAGTCGTTTCACCATTACGGATTTCTACAAATACTGGCTTAGTGACGTCACCAATACAATAGCAACTTACCTGCAATCTATACCGGTAGTTATCTAGCTTTTGAGTTTCCCAACGTTTCTGGTTTTCCTGCAATTGCTGCTCAGGGGAAGCATTACTAGCACAAGCGGAAAGTGGCACAATCATCACCAGTAATCCTAACCAACAATAGCGATAGAGTCTGGAGTGTAGCGTCATAGTGTTCGAGTCACCGAGTCGAGTGACCAATGATAATTCGGGATGCTTGACGAATCCGCTAGTGATTTTGTTGCCATTCTCGGTAGGGGGGCGGAGGCAAAAACTCATTGACTCTCGTTATCTGACCCTTGATGCTATAGTCAGATTAATGCTTTCTGGTCTTGTAGCTATCATAACTATCCAGCCCACTAACAAAGGGCATCGCTCCATATCGACCTTTGAGGTAGCCTTTCTGTAGGGATTCATCCTCACGAATTTTAAAATCTAGTAAGGAATAGAGCTTAGTGCTATTGTTACTATCTTTCTGCATCAACCATACCTGGTCTTGATTAAATATCTCTCGATCTAGGAAAGTCGTATCGTGGGTAGTAACAATCAATTGAGCATTATTTTGATTAGCTGCTTTGTCATTAAATTCCTTGATTAAATAGGTTGACAATTCTGAATTTAAGCTGCGGTCTAGTTCATCAATAATTAAAATTTCTCCATTATCTAAAGCATCTATCCAATACCCTCCCATTTCAAATAATCGTTGGGTACCATCAGACTCATCCTCTAAGTCAAAGGCTATTGTTTGGTCAGAGTCATTCATTTTATATAGCGCTAACACCTGAGGATAAGTTATAACTGATTCTAATTCTGATGAGTTATCATTAATCCTATTTTTGTCGATAGTTTTAATTATTTTATTAATATTATTTTTTAAATCTTCTTGAATTTCATCAGGCACTTTTTTGACATAACCATCAATAGTTTGCTGTTCAATATCAAGAGTTGATATACCTATATCAGCTCCTTTAATCAACTTAAAAATTTTTTCCAAGAAATTTTTATCTTTTGCACACTTTAAAGCAGTAAATTTATATAAATAGTCTAAACTTGCTGGGATTAATTTTAACTTATATCTAAACCATGTAAATATTTTTCCTAACTGAATATGGTTATTTTGTGCGGCATGAGATAGAAATAAAGAATTGGGGCGAACAAAACCCTTAATACGTTCCTTTTCGCCTTTCAGCCCTGGCCCAAAATACCAATCATAATCCTGTTCTTCTGAACAATAGTTACGCTCAAACCAAGTTTGAGCACGTCCTTTGGGATACGCGATTAGCCACTCTTCGTACACCCGCTCTTGGTCTAAGGAAAATCCGTATTGGTAGCGAATATTATCCTCAATGAAAATAATTTCAAAACAGCTCGGCTTGTTCTGGCAGTCAGCATTTAACCGAAATGGTTCGATATTCCATCTACTGCCAAGCTGCATGCCAGTGGCTGACTCTAGCACAATCTGACGCATGGTCTGGATTGCACGCACCAGATTGCTCTTCCCGGAAGCATTAGGACCGTAGACCACAGCGCTGGTGAGTAGGCGCAGAGACTTGACATTAGGCATGGGGAAACTATTGCTATTCTGGCCAGTTTTTTTCTTAGATGCCACCATGCTCAAGGTCTGGCGCTCCTTAAATGAGCGATAATTTTCTACGCTAAACTCAACTAGCATCACTAGGGTCTCCCATGGTTACTTCGGGATTATCCATCAATCTTATATTATTGTATACAATTATAAAAGTATGATTGATTTGATTATAAAAAGCTAGTTAGTAGGTAAGCTATCAGCTATCAGCTATCAGCTATCAGCTATCAGCA
Organism: Moorena sp. SIOASIH; assembly: GCF_010671925.1. GTDB lineage: Bacteria > Cyanobacteriota > Cyanobacteriia > Cyanobacteriales > Coleofasciculaceae > Moorena. Next base: position 847,885 of record NZ_JAAHIH010000003.1, read on the forward strand.
TATGTTTATATGGGCTTTTACCCAGACTTTCAATTGGATAAAATCTCAAACTATTAAATTCTCCCGTTCGAGTAGCGTGGCCATAAGGAAAACAGGTTTATTTTAAGCTGACGGCTGACCGCTGACTGCTGAATGCTTACGTAATACGAATTGCAGCTGATTACCTGATTACCTCTAAAAAGGAAGATCATCATCCATTCCTATTCTCAGTTTATTCCCTGATTTGTTAGATAATTCAATAACACCCGCTATCAACTTCCAACAAGGGTCACCATCTTTGTTCCAATCGTCAGGTCGCCAAGGCATACTCAGACTAACCGTAACCAAACAATGATTTTGCGGTCGATACCCTAACTCTAAATGCCTCACAAATACGGGGTCAGTAATCGTAGCAGTCAATTCTTGTCCAAAATCTGTTACCAGTGAACCTTCCCATTTTTCTACACCCTCACGTCTGATACCAATAGGTTGAACCAAGAACTCCACAGCTTTCACTAGTTGTAGTGTACATCGTTGCTCTACTGGTAATGACTGCAAGAAACTCACCGTTACATAGCGCTGATTATTATGGAGAATGTATTTTTCCCTGCTACAAAACTTATTAAGATATCCAGCAGGAACTTGTCCTACTCGTCGCCATTGTCCTGGTAATACCAAAAGATTTTCACACTCAAAGCCAAAGTCTGGTCCAGTTTTAGCCAAAGGAATATCTAAAATATCCAGTAAAGTTGGTTCCCTTCCGGCAATCTGACGCATTGGTTTCGGAATGCGACCATCCGGTAAATCAGATACAGGACGAATCCATTGACGTTTAAGGGAATTAATTCCCGCGATACATCTCTCGCCACGCTTCCAGGAGTTAGCTAAGCAAATAATCTGAGTCATGGTGCTATCTAATCCCAAGTAAGGTTAGTTTAGACGTAAGCATTCAGCAGTCAGTGGTCAGCGGTCAGCGGTCAGTGGTCAGTGGTCAGCGGTCAGCGGTCAGCGGTCAGCGGTCAGCGGTCAGCTTATTTTATTCAAAAGCTGTTCGCTGTAGCTTCGCCACAGGCGAATGGCTGAGAGCTGAGAGCTGAGAGCTGAGAGCTGAGAGCTGATGGCTGAGAGCTGAGAGCTGAGAGCTGAGAGCTGAAAGCTGAGAGCTGAGAGCTGAGAGCTGAGAGCTGAGAGCTGATAACTGAGAGCTGATAACTGAGAGCTGATAACTGAGAGCTGAGAGCTGAGAGCTGATAGCTGATAGCTTACTGATGCTTTTCTATGGTCTTAGCAAAGCGGATTTGGGATAAATCATAGGTGAACTATTTTTATAGTTCCCAATTTTTGACTCAGATATTCTGCTACTAAACGGCGATGACAGTTATGGGGAGTAGGTTCACTACACAGCAGACAGCTACCATCTAATAAATCTGGTGATACCGTCTTTTCGATTTCACGGTCTGTAATTAATTGTAAGAACTGTTTTTCGTAGGTTTCCCAATCACCATTATTTTTTTTATAGGTATCTAGGATATCCTTGGTCGGAGCCAATTCTAGATGATGTATATAGTCAATATTCCCAATTTGCTGCAAAAAGTATTCAAAATCTTTGTTTTTAGTGAAACCAGCTAATTGAGATTTATTATTGAGTCTGGTATCGATAACTCGCCTTACTCCAGCATTAATCAGAAGCTCAAAGAACTGTTGAGCACTCTTTTTAGTAAACCCAATCGTAAATAAATTAATAGTTTTATTCATAGTCAGGATATTGATAGCAATCCTAAATCAATTGTGATAATTTTTGTTCCCTACTCCCTACTCCCTACTCCCTACTCCCTACTCCCTACTCCCCACTCCCTACTCCCTACTCCCTACTCCCTACTCCCTACTCCCTACTCCCTTTGCTAGATAAGCAATAGTATCCCCCTGCCTATGATAAACTTCCTTAAGTCTATCCTCCCGAGAGCAATTCTCCCAGTTATCCATAGATGTCGGGTCATCAAATAGGGAAAGTTGCTTCGGTTGTTTGATTTGGGAATCACTTAACCCATGAGAGCTTAGTAGCCTTTCTTCTAAATCCTGATGGGACTCTAAGCTGCCATCATTGAGAATATGATTAATCTCTAACCCCGATTTAACTAAATGTTGGCAGACTAAAATTGTCCGATGGCAAGTGATCGGGTCTTTTTCAGCACACATTAAGGCAATTTGGTACGTTTCAGCCCCTTGAATTACCCGTTTAAGACCCGCTGAAAACAGGTCAGTGGCGGCAATTTTTTCATATAAGGCTTTACCACCAACATAACAACTGAGATCAGCCGGTCTTGCCCCCAACTCCTTACCCAGAAACACATAGCGAATTCCTGCCGACAATAGTTCAGCCTTGAGAGGGGTTTGACAAAAATGAGGTAAGTAACGGCTGTAAGGATGCGATCGCACATCAGCCACCGCCGTAATTCCGTGCTGCTCCAGTAAAGCAATAAAATCCTCAATACTGAGATTAGAATGACCAATAGTGAATAATTTCCCAGTATTACTACCAGTATTACTAATTGTACTAATCATTTTCAAAAACCTCCCTTAGATCAAGTCCGGTTGAATACCCATAATAAAAGTGTATCGAAGGCAGAGGACAGAAGGCAGAAGCAATGGAGTAAGCTTTAAAGAAAAAAGCTGAAGCAGCAGGGTTATCCTTTAAAGTCGTCCCGGGAATAACAAAGTTGTATTACACCCTGGGCGGCTTGTAGTATTTTGTGTAGGATTAAAGCGAGTGTTACTTGAAAAGGAATCCTCCACTGTGTTGATCATTAGACAATATAAAGATAGTGACTTAAATGATGTCATGTCTTCATGGGAAAATGCATCAAAGATAGCTCATCCATTTTTAACAGAAGAATTTTTAGAACTAGAACGTTACAACATTCCGAATGTGTATTTACCCAATGCTGATACCTGGGTAGCTGAGAAGGACGGACAAGTCATTGGTTTTATAGCTCTAATTGGTTCGGAAGTTGGAGCAATATTTGTACAGCCATGTTTTCAGGGCGCGGGAGTAGGCTGGGCACTCATGAATAAAGCCCAAGAACTTCATGGCAATCTTGAAGTCGAAGTATTCAAGGACAATCCGATTGGTCGTAAGTTTTATTCAAGTTATGGCTTTGAGTATTTAGACGAAAAGCATCACGAGCCAACGGGAAAACAAGTACTTCGCTTGAAGTTTACGAAAGAGGAACCTTTGGCACAGCATTGAACTTAGGTACACAGGATTTTTTACCACTTCTCGGGTGCATCTCATTTTTGCTGTTTGACACAGTGGTGCGTTACGGGGCGGGTCCTCCAAACCCTGGCTACGAGGCGGAAAATGAGGCCCCCCTAACGCACCCTACGCAGCTGTTTCATTAATCGGAACAAATTGTCAGGTTAATAGGCGTGAAAGGGAGGTGGGGTGGGCACTATCTCCCCATCTCCCCATCTCCCCATCTCCCTAGCGAAGGTCGAATTGCTATAGTTGGTTAGGTCAAATTAAAGTTAATTAGGTTGAGGATTAGGCGATTCCACTGGCATAAATGGAGTAACGTCAACTATCACTTTAAACGGTTTACCTAGCTTAATATTAACCGAATCCTCAAACCGCTTCACCTGTTCCGGTGTAATCAGTTCTGTTGAACGGATATCCATTTCGATAGAAGGAGGATTAGCTTTCCGATTGATCGTCCAAGTAGAAACTTCTATACCTGGTTTGTTAAACAATGGACTCTTATTAATCAATTCCTGAACTGGCTCCTCAACTCTTCCTTGCTCAAGCACGTCCCAAAAGGTAAGTCCTAGGGGCACCACTAATACAGCAATCAGCACTAACGAGAATCCCCAGTTTAAAGACCGGCTCAGTTCAGTACTTTGAGCATACCCGCTAAAGAAATAGACGATCATGCAAGCTAGGTTAATCCCAATCAGGTTAGTAATATAGAGGAGAAATGCTCCCTGACTATAGGCCCATTCTCCCTGGGATAGGGTTAACCCAACCACACAAAGGGGAGGCATGAGGGCTACTGCAATCGCTGTCCCTGGTACCGCATCTTCTAAAGACGGACGAATTTTAGAGAAACCACTAATTCCCCCGGCCACGATCGCAACCAGTAAATCAATCAGATTGGGTTGAGTTCTTGCTAAAACTTGGGATCCAAATTCAGGGAATCCGATAACTGTACCAACCAACCAAGAACAACTTATACCGAGTACGGTGCCTACAGCAATAGAAACAAAACTACTCCGTAACAGTTGCCAATCTCCTTCCAAGGTAGCAAAGGACAATCCTCTTAAGGGCAACATCAGAGGAGCAATAATCATCGCTCCAATAATCACCGCAGCACTGTTGAGCACTAGTCCAAAGGTGGCAATTAAACAAGAGCTAATGATTAAGACTAAGAAATTGAGGGTAAGTTCTGATTCCTCAACCAGAGAATTCCTTACCATCATAATTGGAATTGCCTTTAAGCCAAAGTTCCTGAAAAGATTCAAGGTTTTGGAGACTCTAGTTTTAGTCTTTTGATTCTTTTGATTCTTTTGGTTTTCCTTTTCCATAGATAATAAACGATGCTCCCGACTATTGAGCTTAATTATCTTTTACCAACAAGTATTGACAATTGACCCTAATGTCAGATATAATCACCGACTTCACAATCTGACTGGTAGATCGGATAATCATTAGGGAACCTTACTGCTCCTACCAGTCACTGCTATGTAAGCATATGCGCTACGCGCAGGCTACGCCAACAGTGGTCAGCCGTCAGTGGTCAGCCGTCAGTCTATGCGCTACGCACACGCTACGCGAACAGTTTTCAGCTTATTTTATTCAAAACCTGATAGCTGATAGCTGATAGCTGATAGCTGACCGCTGACCGCTGATACCTGAATACTTACACTGCTATTGCGTGAGCCGATTGTCAATGAATTCTATTGTTTCACCAATTCAACGGTTACTGATCACTTGGCTACTAATCTTAATCACTGGATCGGTAACCCTCAGTGCTTTAAGCTATGTGGGTGAGTTAATCAGCATTTTGCTCACTGCTGCTCTGATTGCCTTTGTACTCAACTATGCCGTAGCTGCAGTCAGACCATTCCTACCCAGAACCTTAGCAACAGTGCTGGTTTATCTACTAGCCGCCTTGATCGTGGTGATTCTTGCCCTAACCTTATCAAAAACCTAGTCATTAATAGAGGAAATCGGGAATCGGGAATCGGGAATCGGGAATCGGGAATCGGGAATTTAGAATTTAGAATTTAGAATTTAGAATTTAGAATTTAGAATTTAGAATTTGGAATTTAGAATTTAGAATTTAGAATTTAGAATTTAGAATCGGGAATCGGGAATCGGGAATCGGGAATAGTTAAGCATTAATCTTAATAGGAAGTGATTAAACGTACTGGGATATTAGCTATAGCGTTTGTATTTGATAGGTAAAGCTTAATAGTATTTTTTTATTGTCCAATAAAACTCCATATTTATTTACGCTCTTGCCTTTTGCCTCTAGCATGCATGCCTTTTTCGGCAATTCGTGTGTTTACAACCTAGATACAAACGCGCTTATCTTCTGCCTAGAGTGACAGAAGATAGCTAACAAATTTAAAAATCAGCTTACAATCCCAGAGCCGAGCGAGTTGCAGGTCCAACAATACCATCTACTGTTAAATCCTTTAGCTTCTGGAATTCCTTAACAGCTTTCTCAGTAGCGGGACCAAAAACGCCATCTACATTGACAGTAATAGTTGCTTGAAGTAAAGCTTCCTGAATTTCGCGAACATCATCACCTTCGAGATAGGGTTTAGTCAGGCTGAGTCTTCTAACCAGAGACTCCTCTGGAGTAGAATCATTAGTTTCTCCAAAGCCAAGTATGGGGGATTGATTCAGTCGCGCTTCAGTATTTGGTCCGTAAATCCCATCTTCAGCAATGGGATTGTCGGGATTATATCGGTTCCAGAGTCGCTGAAACGCTCTAACTGCAAGACGACCGATGTCTCGTCTACTTCTTCCCCTATAGTTAAAGTGAGGCCTGTCCGCAGGTCCAAACCACTTCCACCCTTCCCGCTCTAGATAGGGTCTCCAGCCTTGCTCGTCATTGATATCTATTGCTAAACCACGTTGGTGATCACTTCTACCAGGAGGGGCAACCAAACCAATACCACAGCGTCTAACTTTACCATGATTGAATAGCATTAGTTGCTGAGCAATAGTTCGGTAAGCAGAATTGACCGAAAGGGTCCGACCACGAGCCTTAATTGCCCGTGCCAGGGACTCCTGAGCTGCTGCCTGAAGGAAAGGGTGAACTGCTGGACCATTATCTACATCTAGGTCGGCAAAACTTACCAAGCTATTGGGTGCAATGCTATTCATTTCATCAATCAGCTGCTGGTCTAGTCCCCGCAGAACAGAAGTAGAGCAGCCAGGAGCCTGTCGAACAGTAGTTAATCGATTTTTTGCGATCGCTTGTTGTCCCTGAATCGGGGTTTGAGCCTCATTATCTATCAGGTTAATTTGGTGACAATGCTCACAAAATTCTGCTTTTTCTGTTTGTTCTGATTCGGGATTGTTATAGTCTGCCATCACTATAAATTTAGGATATATACCTAACTCAATGGTTTACTCTAGTTGCTTTCCCTGATATCTTGCACCACTGTCACTAGCCGTAGGTTCGGCAATATGTAAGCATATGCGCTACGCGCACGCTGCGCGAACAGCCGTCAGCCGTCAGCTTATTTTATTCAAAAGCAGCTCAAGTAGTTTGCGCTATGGGCATAAACTGTTCCCATAGCCTGGCCACATGCCTTGGCCAAAGGCCACGCTACGCGAATGGCTGATAGCTGATAGCTGATAGCTGATAGCTGATAGCTGATAGCTGATAGCTGATAGCTTAATGCTTAATGCTTAATGCTTAATGCTTAGATTTCAGTTTCCTTTTAATTATGAGCAATACAATAATCCTTTGACAGTACCCTTTGGGGTACTATTATCGGACTCATTAGTGATTAGATTTGATATAATTAAAGATTGGGCCAGATGTGTTGAACAGGCAAAAGGGAATAGGACAGAAGTAGTTTTCGAGATGTAACGGTTTGTGTCTAGGTTAAGTATAATCCTGAATCGTGATTATTCACTAATGAATAATTAATATAGCAGACCCGGTGGTGCGTTACGGGCAGCAACCTAACCCTGGCATGGATTTTTTGTTAGAATATTTTGAGACTATTCCGAGGGAGTTATTGGATCGATTATGCTTGAAGGAGGAGAGAATTAAGAATTAAGAATTAAGAATTAAGAATTAAGAATTAAGAATTAAGAATTAAGAATTAATTCACAAGAAGTCTAATGTTAATTAATCTTCACATAAAAGGTACCCTGAAGGGTACTACCAAGCCAGATTATTCTCTAATAAGATACAAATGTATCGATTGAAATCAAAAATGAAATTCGCTGCTCACCAAATGTCTGGTATTTCTGCCGAAATTGATGCCTATCTCAAAGCCCACCATGAAATTGGGTGGTTCTCAGGGGCGGTTATCGTACTCAAAACAGGTAAAACTGTGTTTACCAGGGGGTATGGCATGGCTAGCCTAGAGTACCAGCTACCCAATACCCCCCAGACTAGATTTCGGTTGGGGTCGGTGACAAAGCAGTTTACTGCTGCTGCGATTCTACAACTCCAGGATCTGGGGTTGGTTGATGTACACGCTCCTGTTTCTACCTACTTGCCAGATTATCCCCATGGGAATCGCATCACCTTGCATCACCTCCTAACCCATACGGCGGGCATTCCTAACCTAACTAGTTTTCAGGATTATACCCAATGGATGGCAAAACCTACGACCCTTGAGGAGTTGATTGCCCGCTTCCAAGACCTCCCCTTGGAATTTGAGCCGGGAAAAGAGTTTCGCTACAGCAATTCAGGCTATATTCTGCTGACCCAGGTGATTGAAACCGTATCGGGTCAGTCCTATGGCGATTATCTAAAGGAGCATTTGCTCCAGCCTTTGGGGATGGAGAACACAGGTTACGAGTATCCTTTGGCGGTGATTGATGGCTTGGCAAATGGTTATCAGTTCACTGATGACGGCTATCTCAAGGCAGAGTATATTAATATGCTCGTGCCACAGGGAGCCGGAGGACTATATTCCACGGTGGAGGATCTGGCTCGATGGAATCAGTTTTTGTTTGACCATGGGGTGGGAGATGAAACGATCTTAAGGGATAAGGCGATCGCTACTATGACCTCTCTCTTAGTACCGATGAATCCTGAGGAAGCTCCCCATCTGTTCTATGGCTATGGATTGGTAATAAACAAACAGCCCAAGCATCAGCGCATTGGTCATGGTGGGGGAATTAACGGCTTTGTGACTAATCTGGTATACTACCCAGACCAGGATGTGAGTGTTGCTGTGCTCAGTAATTTAGAAACCGCCAATATAGAGCGAATTTCCCAGGATTTGGCAGCAATTGTGTTTGGGGAACCCTACTCCAAACCCACAGTTTCTGAGGTGGTGAAGGTAGATCCGTCTGTATACGAAGGCTATATTGGAACTTATCAGGTTGCTCCTGAGTTCCAGGTAACTATAACCACCCAAGCCAATCAATTGCGGATTCAGGCAACAGGGCAGCCTATCTTGAACCTTTATCCTACCTCCGAAACTGAGTTTTTTGCACGGGTCATTGATTTGCGAGTTGTCTTTAACCAAGGCTCAGACGGCACGGTGGAAAGCGTGACGCTGCTGCAAAACGGGCAGGAAACCGTTGCTCCTAGGGTAGATTGAGAGTGGAGAGTTTTAATGTAATCTTATGATAAAGATTGCTTTATGGGTGATTCTCTTGACCCCAATTAAGGGCTTTATTAAGGATTTCTGTAGTGGCTAAAGTTTGGGGGTTGCTGAATTAAGGAATGAATGCGCGATCATTTGGTTTTATTAAAGCCCCCTAAATCCCCCAACTTTGGGGGACTTTGAACGTCTTATTCCCCCCAGAATTGGGGGGTTAGGGGGGCAAAACCATACCTAGAATCAGCAACGCCAAAGTTTGAGGTTTTCTATAAGTGCGATCGCAGCAGTTTGTAATGGTGCGATCGCTTTCTTATTTTCAATCTATTCAGATTCTACTATGGATGAAGCTGGTTGTTAATGATTTTCGTGCGAATGAGGAAACAATGTATTAGGAATTGACATTAATTTTTAGATAACAATCGGCTTATAAACTACTGGTTGATATTGTTTACATCTCAAATCAAAATGCTAGAGTAATCTATCAATTCTCAGGCTCCATCTCGGCAAAGTGTTCCATCAGCATCCGGTGAATAAAGATGTAGCCTCCTCCTACTTTTTGTAAAAAGATGCGATCAGCGGCATAGTCCAGGAAGCGGGCATAGTTCCAAGGGATGTAATTGTTACGGTAGAGGACAAGGCGGAGGCTGAAGTGTTGGATGCAGGCTTGACCACCATTCTTCAGCCCGACCATCAGCCCAAATATCAGCCCGACCATCAGCCCAACCATCAGCCCTCCCATCAGCGCTGTCATCAGCCTTTCCGTTAGCCCTTCCGTTAGCCCTTCCATTAGCCCTCCCATCAGCCCAAACATCAGCCCTCCTATCAGCCCATACATCAGCCATACAGTTATAGCATTACGAACTGATTTCCAAATTCCTTGATTTGGACTTGTTTTTGTTTCAATTTCTGAACTCTCTAGCCCTTTCCTCAGCCCAAGTATCAGCCCTGCCATCAGCCCTGCCATCAGCCCTGCCATCAGCCCTTCCGTCAGCTCTCCCATCAGCCCTCCTATCAACCCGCAAATCAGCAGGTAAATCAAGATTTTTTTCCAATTAACATGAAGTATTTCAACTGTTTTGATTTCTTCTTTTGATCCTCCCATCAGCCCTAACATCAGCCCAAACATCAGTCCAAACATCAGCCCTAACATCAGCATTGCCATCGGCCCGATTATCAGCCCAAACATCAGCCCAACCATCAGCCCAAACATCAGCCCGACCATTAGCCCGTAAATTTGTTTTTGCTTTCTATTTCTTAGCAAATATGGCTGCATTTTTTCAATTAAAAATACTGTTTGCGACTCCTCAACCATCCTCTGCGCCATCCAAATTAGCCAGTGCTTTACTTGCGCATCATTGTATTGCTGATTAGTCTTCCGACGCTTAAACATCTTCTCGATATATGCATCAAAGAGCTGCTTGCGCCGTTCCTCCACCGCCTTAGTTTTAGGTAAATCCTCAACTGCTACTCCCTGATAAGCCAGCGTCATAATATTTAGCATCAAGGGGGATTGGGCTAACTCTTGTAATACTGTATCCTCTGCAATTAATTTCCTTAAACCAATCAAATCATTCCCGAGACTATCCAAGTAATGATAGATTTGTTCTAAACTAAGCAATCTTATATAAACTGCTTTCTGAAAATTCAGACGGTTGGATAGGGCTTGATAGTCTTTAATCCGACTACACACTACCAAATTGGCATCATAATCCTGCTGGAATTGGTTCAAGGCTACGATACAGTGGTCTCGGTACTTCGCCTTTACTTCATCCAAACCATCAAGCAATGGTAGTAGTTGCTGTTGACTTACCCAAGCTTGTCCAATTTTCTTGGGAATGTCATATTTATTCCCCAGTTCTTCTACTAACCAATCTGCTATCGTCTGCTTTTTGTTTTTCCAAGAGGAGAGGTTAAAGACTACAGGAATTAGCTGATTACGGTACTTTTCAGCACGAACAATTAAATCCCGGGTGAGTTCGAGTAAGGTTGTGGTTTTTCCTGACCCTGGGTCTCCTAAAATGAGTAGGGTTCTTACTGTACCAATTTTGTCAAAAACATCAATTACTTTAGTCCCTTCGGGCAGGGGTTGAGGTGAGTCATCCCCGACTTCTATAATTTCGCTAAAAGGATTAGTAATGGCATCAGGTCTCTCTTCTAATCCCAATTCAATCAGTACCTGGTGATAGAGGGATTTTTTCATAACGCCTTTGACCCAATAGTTTTTGACTTTAGCGACTAAGGTCTGACGGTTGCGGTATAGCATTTTTATTTGAGATGTCAACTGAACAGGTCTTATTTTATTTTACTATAAAACTCTGGAGCTATTGCCCCTATTCCCTCTTGCATTTTTCGACAATATATGAATTTACAACTCCTTTGAAAACCCTATAGAGCACGCATATTTGGTCGGAACGGATTTTATGAACTCAACTATTCATTTCACTGGGTTCGTCTACGAATAAGTAAATACAACAAGTACACAAACCCCGCTCAGTAATTGAGCGGGGTTTTTAGTTTATATAGCTAGAGTGAGTCTTTCCATTAATTCGACTCTACAAACCCATAATGTGTAAGTGTATCAATAAGTGTAAATTTACCGTCTAGTACCTATCACTGGGAAAACTTCCGTCATGAAAGGATATTCTTAACTACCTTTTCCCATCGCTTACTGGACATGCCAGTCTTTTTGATATTTTCAGCTGTTATATCACCTCCCCATCACGAACATCTGGTAGAGGAGGAGGATGCGTTCGCGTAGCGTGGCCCAAAGGCCAATCGCGAAGCGTGACCTACGGTCAATCGCAAAACTCCAGCAACTGTTATCCCTGCTTCACTTCAGGTGCTAGAGGAGCTAATCCGGATCACTTAACAAAAATTTAAATGTCATGGTTTTCCCATAACCATAAGCTATTCCCATAGGGTGCGCGTAGCGCATTAGCTGACAGCTGACAGCTGATAGCTGATAGCTGATAGCTGATAGCTTATCCCTTGAATTATCCTTAAATTCTTATAGACTAATGAGTTTAGCTCTAATCAAGTCCCGTCGGACATTGATAACCTTAACAGTTACAGTTGCCATTGTATTGATTTCACTGAAGGCAGCAAGTGCAATACCATTGTTTGGTGCCGGTGCTTCATTTCCCCAACCCCTTTACCAGCGTTACTTTTCCCAATACCAACAAGAAACCAGCGTTAATATAAGTTACAGTACGATTGGCAGTGGTCGTGGTATTGAGGAATTCATTAACGAGTCTTTTGATTTCGCTGCCACTGATATGCCCCCAACCGATGAGGAAAAAAGTCAGATGAAACGGGGCTTGCAAATGGTGCCAACAGCCGGGGGAGCTGTTTCAGTCATTTACAATCTCCAAGGTGTAGTGAGTTCTGTTAGACTATCTCGCGATACTTTAGGGAAAATCTTTACTGGTCAAATTGGTAATTGGAAGCAAGTTAACACTTACCTCCCCAGAAGAGACATCAAAGTTGTTGTGCGCTCAGATAGCAGCGGTACTAGTTTCATTTTCACTAACTACTTGAGTGCTATTACCCATGGTCTGATCAAACCTAGTCCAACACCAGATTGGGGCTTCAAGGTCTTCTCAAGCCGTCCTCAAAATGGTGGAGTAGCTGCCGAAGTGCGGCGGATTGACGGTGCCATTGGCTATATAGAGGCTAATTATGCTCTAGAAAACAATTTCCCTAGCGCTAGGATAGAAAATCAAGAGGGTCGCTATATTAAGCCTAGTATTGAGCAAGCCAGTAAGGGGCTGGTCAATGTGGAGTTTAACCAAGACTTCACCCTCAAACTTAACGATCCAGCCGATGGTTATCCAATTGTAGGTCTAACTTGGCTGCTACTGTACCAGAAGTACCCCAATCAGGCCAAAGCCCAGGGGATTAAAGATATGGTTAATTGGATTCTGACTAAAGGTCAAGACCTTAACGGGGAACTGGGGTACACTCGGATTCCAGACGATATTGCTCGCCAAGCCATCCAAGCAGTGAATCAAAATATCACCGTTGGCACATAGTAGTGGGGTAGGGTAGATTATTGTAACGGGCAAGATGCCCGTTCCACCCCAAGAAAACTATTCTACCCTAAATAACTACTAAAAACTATATAACTGTTGCAACCTATATTGTTGTTATAACCCATATGATAGTTACACCCACCGGGTCAAACAGCTTTTAGGAGATGCACCCGGTTTACACCAAGCACAGCAAAGTTAGTTTTTGCTTCAAAAAGTAAAGAGCATCAACCTGCCACCCTTAGAGGGCATTTCAACTTGAAGGTTGTTGCCTTGCACATCCTTACCATTGAATTCGTATATAACGTCTGTGGCTCGGACGCTTCTTCTAATCACAGTAGGCTGGAAGTCAGGTAGCCAGACTCTTAGACCTTTGAGTACTTCTGGAGGTACCTGACTCTGGTCAATTTCTTCTTCAACCTGCTGAATTTCGCCAATGGCATTGACATCCACTTCAAAGCGGTTGCCCTGGGAGTTCTGACCACTCAGTCCATAGATTAGCTTCCCATCACCCCCAATCTCGATTGCTGCATCCGTGGGTGAGACACCAGCAGCAACAGTAGCCGCAGTGATAGCAGGAGCTGGAACTTCAGAGATAGAAATCTCTTGATATATCCCCCCAAAGCTTTGGGTCAATGCCTTGCCAGCTGGGAGACTAAGTGCAAGGAATGAAACCAGTGTCAAGCTAAATTTTCGCAGTAAACTCATCTCCATGTCACACCAAAAAAATGTTTCCTTTCTTGTAAAATAGCATTAAACTTGGCTTGGAGTTTTCTGGTACACTCTCCGATGAAAGAAATTTGATTACCCACGCTTATTGCCCACGCTTATTGCCCAGTTATAACGCCAGTAAAATTTGCGAAACTTTAGACTTGAAGTGGTCGTCATATAAATTATATTGTTATGTAATCATTCAGCTATCAGCTATCAGCTATCAGCTAATGAGGTACTTGAGGTGCTTTTGAATAAAACAAGTAAGCATTGGTTTAATCTCTGTTACATCAGCTGACGGTTCCATAGCGTGAGCTTTTAGCTGAAGGCTGACAGCACCTCAAGTAGCGTGAGCCAAAGGGTCACGGCTGACCGCTGAATGCTTACATTGTTATTGACGCGATGGACGAAGTCCCGCTTTCAGCGAACGCGTAATCTATAGGATTAAGAATACTAAAAATTGTAATACTAGAATAAATTAAGGATACATTAATGATTGGCTATCAATTTTTTTGGCAAAAGGTTTTAACAGCAACAGCGGTAACCGTTACCGTTGGCTTTGGTTCTATCAGTGGTGCGATCGCTCAATCCCTGACTGGTGCGGGAGCTACATTTCCTGAACCCCTTTATCGGCGTTACTTTAGAGAATACCAAGAACAAACAACAGATGTAAAGCTCAAATACAGTGCCATTGGCAGTGGTGGTGGGATTAGACGATTTCTGAATCAGTCCGTTGACTTAGGAGCGAGCAATGTAATTCCAACTCCTGTAGAGAGAAACTCAATGAAACGGGGTTTGTTGATGGTGCCAACGGCTGGGGGGTCTTTGGCTGTGGTTTATAATCTTCAAGGAATAACCACCGATGTTAAGCTATCCCGAGAAACTCTAGGTAAAATCTTCACAGGTCAAATTTCTAATTGGAAGCAAGTTAACTCCCGCCTGCCAAACCGTAAGATTCAAGTAGTTGTCCACTCAGGCACTAGCGGTACTAGCTTTATTTTTACTAAATATTTGAATGAAATTACTAATGGCAGAATCCGAGCCAGTAGAAAACCTAATTGGGGCTTTAAGGTCTTCTCTAGTGTTCCGGGAAATGGACCAGTAGCTAGCGAAGTTAAGCGAATTGACGGTGCCATTGGCTATGTACCGGCGAGTTATGCTAAACAGCTTAACCTACCAATGGCCAGGCTGGAAAACCGAGCAGGTCGCTACGTCAAGCCTACCGTTGATCAAGCCAATAAAGCCCTAGCCAATGTGCAGTTCAATGATGACTTCACCATCGAAAATATAGATGACCCAGAACAGGGATATCCAATTGTAGGTATAACTTGGCTGTTTCTCTACGAAAAGTATCCTAAACCAGAACTAGCCCAAGGGGTTAAAGACCTGATAAATTGGATTCTGACTGAAGGTCAAGACTTGAACGAAGATCTACAGTACACTCGGATACCGGAAGATGTTGCTAACCGAGCCATCGAAGCTGTGAATAACAACATCAGGGTTGTTCCATAGAACGACAAAATTCAACTTATTTTTGTTGTGTGAGGAGATTTGTGAAAAAATTTTGCGGTGGATTACCACTGACACCGATAGTACTTGGTGTCCATTTGGTAACCATTACCCCCGCTATGGCTGATAGCGAACCAGAAAACTTGACAGCAGATTGGTCAGATGTTAATACCAACCCAAAATATCTAGCGCAAGAGTATCCAAAAACTCCCCCAAAAACTCCTGTAACCGACCAATTCCACCATCAACTGGAGTTTAAGACCACTACCTCTATTCCCAATTCTGGGATATCGACAGCTAGCTTGACTAATCTGGAGTCACCGCCAGACCTAGAGGTGGCAGACACTGTGAGTAATCCGTCCATGGGTCAGGTAGCACCGATTTCTAAACTATTAGACATCCCATCTACTCAGACTAATTCCAATAGTCTAGATAATAGTCCAGATAATAGTTTAGATATATCCCAAAACTTAGGTGTGACAGACCCGTTGAGTAATGGACCAATGGAGCGGGTAACACCAGTTTATGAACTGTCTGATGTCCAACCTACGGATTGGGCTTACGAAGCACTACAGTCTTTGTTGAAGCGCTATAGATGCCTGACTGGTTACGAGGATGACACCTATCGCGGTAACCGTGCCCTGACTCGCTACGAGTTTGCTTTTGGCTTGAATTTTTGCCTAAATCGGGTGAATGCCATGATTATTGGGAAAACAGCCAACTTGGTAACCGAAGCTGATTTAGCAGCAATGCAAAGGCTACAAGAAGAGTTCAGTGGTGAATTGGCTACTGTACAGGCTCGGGTCGATAACTTGGAAGGGCGGGTTACTTTCCTCGAAGACCACCAGTTTTCTACTACTACTATCTTGCGTGGGAGTGTAGATATTGCTCTAGCTACTGGCTTTGGCGGGAAAAAAGCAGTTCCTTCTGGTCAAAGCCCAACGGAAGATTTTGATGATACTAATACTCTGTTGGGAGGCCGGGCAATTCTCAACTTTGACACCAGTTTTACTGGTCGAGACCTTTTGCGCACTAGACTTCGGGCAGGGAATACCAGTAACTTTAGCACTGGTTTCACCGGCACAGCCATGACAAAGTTTGGTTTTGCCACTAATACCGGCAATGATGTGAGATTAAACCAGCTGTTCTATCGGTTTCCCCTAGGTAATAAAGGTCTGGTATCTATAGCAGCAGCAGGTCAGGGAGCAACTGCTTTGATTCCCACCCTCAATCCAGCATTTTCCATTTCCAGTTTTGGATTCAATAATTACATCTACGACTTGGGTTTTGGCGCTGGTGCTGGGATATACTATCAATTCAATGACCTGATTGCTACTGGAGCAGCGTATTACACTGGTTCTGCCTCTAATTCAGACTTTGGACTGTTCAATGGTGCCTTTGGTGCTTTGGCTCAGGTGACCCTTACTCCCTCTGATCGCTTTGGTATGGCCTTGACCTATGTCCGGTACTACTCTCCTGAAGCAGCCAACACTGCATCGTTTCTCGGTAGCGAATTCGCTCAATCTCCCTTTGGCTCAAATACAGCCACCTCATCAAATAGCTTAGGTGTATCCACTAGCTATCGATTTAGCGATCGCTTTACCCTAGGGGGTTGGCTTGGTTATAGCAATGCGATCGCAGAATCCTCACCCCGTAACAATGATTTCGATGGATCAACCGGATCAAAAGCAGATATTTGGAGCTGGGCAGTTACCGCAGCTTTCCCAGACATCGGAAAACTAGGCAGCCAGTTGAATCTCATAGTTGGCATGCCTCCGAGGCTAGCTAGTAATGATGTTGCTGGTCGTCGCGATCGGGATGTATCATACCATCTCGAACTGTCTTATCGCTACCCACTCACTGATAGAATCTTTATCACTCCTGGTGTTTTGGTGATTATCGATCCAGAACACAATGATGAAAATGATACCATTGGGGTTGGACTGCTGCGAACCCAGTTTAATTTCTAGTGGGATGGTTCAAAATATTCAACCGAAAACCCTCACTCCCAACCCAGATTTTTCCCAACCCTTTCCCGACCACACCCAATTACCAGAGTCGGATGGCACTTTTGTGTTCGCGGAGCGTGCCGTAGGCAAAAATTTTCAAGAGCATCCCCAAACTCTGCTCCTAACCGATTCAATTGGTTCAGTACTGCAACAGCTTCACCCTGATGGTCAGTACATCATTGGTCAAGATTGCGGCATCTACTGGCGAGAAACCGACCCCCCAGAGACAGGAGCCGAAGCTCCTGATTGGTTCTATATTCCGGATGTTTCCCCCAAGCTTGATGGTCAGATTCGTCGCTCCTACGTCCTTCGTAGGGAATACATTCCACCCCTGATTGCTATCGAACTGGCAAGCAGGGATGGGAGTGAGGAACGGGACAAAACATCACTGGCTCAGCTAGCAACTGTTACCCCTCAGACCAAGGATAAGAAAAAGGGTCAGCGTCCTGGTAAATTCTGGGTCTACCAAAACTTCCCGAAATGTGAGAGCCCTGTGTCTTTAGACCGGGGGTGAAACAGAGCGACTGGATTTATCCAGTCGTATCCCGAAAACGTGGAACTTTTCTGATATAAATAGGTCATAATATATATAAGGAGGTGATAGCTTGCGATGTACAAAACGATTCCTGTAAAAGCAACATTTACTGACGAAGAAAAAGCTTTCTGGCTGTTTCAGTGTGAAAACGCTAACAGTCTGTGGAATTGTGCGATATATTACTCCAAACAAAAACATTATAGTTGGCTAGAACAACAACCAGAAGCTTTTACTACTTACTGGAAAGAAGACGTACTTCGCTACGGATGGAAAACCTATAAGTGTAGTGTAAAGTATGCCGAACTATGCAAAGAGCTGAAGAACAATCCCCATTACAAGGCGATGGCCGCCCAATCAGCACAGCAGACCCTTAAATCTGTGGCTGAATCAATCACAAGTTACAATCAGCTAGTTCCACTTTATTACAAGGGACAAGTAGACAGGCCAAAGCTTCTTAGGTATAGAAATAAAGGAGGACTGGCTGCTGTTACTTTTCCGCGACAAGCCCTCACCTATAGAAAAGGATTATTTGATCCGTCTATAAGTAAGGAAAGTAAGCCAGAATTATTAGGTTAAATTGTACTAGAAGCCCCAGAATTTATAGACCCAGACTGGGTTAAAGAGGTAACAATTCGCCCTTACTATGGGCAACTATGGATTGATTGGGTAATAGATGATGGGAAACAACCAGTAGAACAAGATCCGAACCTAGACTATTCCCAGGCATGGAGTTTCGATCACGGTGGCGATAACTGGTTGACTGGAGTTTCGACCCAAGGAAAGAGTCTGATAATTGATGGTCGTAAGCTCAAGTCAATGAACCAAGGATATGCCCGTCTTGTTGCGAAGTACAAAGCTGGAAAACCTGAGTTTTACTGGGATGCCAACCTTGATAGAGTTCAGAGGAAGCGTAATAATCAGATGCGCGATGCTGTCAATAAAGCGGCCAGATTTATCATCAACCGTTGTCAAAGCGATTCGGCAAAGCCGACGCTACGCGAACGTATCGGAAATCTTATTATTGGTTGGAATGAGGGGCAGAAAAATCGAACAAACATGGGGCGACGAGGAAATCAAAAGTTTGTGGTCATCCCCACCAAGAGATTAATAGAAAGACTAAAACAACTCTGTCGAGAATATGGAATAAAACTAACAATTACTGAGGAAGCGTACACCAGTAAAGCGTCTTACCTTGACGACGACAGCCTCCCAAAACATGGTGAAAAACCCACAGGATGGACACCGTCGGGCAAAAGGATGAAACGTGGATTGTATAAGTCTTCCAACGGTCACCTGGTTAACGCAGACTGCAACGGTGCAGCCAATATTGCCAGGAAAGTAACTGTACAGTTAGGACTCGACCTAACCAAGGCAGGTAGGGGAGCATTGACACTCCCGCACCGGTATGATCTGTTCACATCTCTGTCTAGATCGTACAGGAAAAGGAGTGAAGTCGCACGGTTTCAACCTGCGACGTAACATCCTTTGAGAATCCCCCGTGCTTTAGCTGGGGGAGATGTCAATACGCCATATTTGTGATCAAGGACAATGAACTAGAAGTATACAATCTCGTAAATGGATTCTATCAGAAAATGTCACCGAACGAACGGGGTCATTATCCGATTGCTCCTTTAAAAGTAGAACTGGGAAAATGGTCGGGAAGCTACCAGAATCAAACCCAAATCTGGCTGCGATGGTGGGATAGTGACGGTAATCTATTGCTGACAGGACAAGAACGAGCTGAAAAGGCGGAAGCTGAAGTGGCACGTCTGAGAGCGCTATTACAAGAACGGGGAATCGATCCAGATACGGTTTTGTAGGCCTTGACACTCCCCGGTCTAAAGACGCGGGGATTCTTCAATCATCGACTCGACTTGCTGAACCTGACCGGAATCAAGAACAGTAGAGGTCAAATCTCCTGAAGCGTTCGGATCTATGATCCAGGTTCCGGTGTGCCCCACCGTACCCAAGGCTCGATTAAGAATGTTAACTGCGGCGTTGTGGTCGCGGTCTAATTTACAACCACATTTGCAAAAGTGAGTCCTAGTTGATAGTGACTTCTTCACGACCTCACCGCATTCAGAGCAGTTTTGACTTGTGTAAGCAGGATTCACTGCAACAGTTACTCTGCCAAATTTAGTCCCAAAATGCTCTAGCCATTTTCTAAATTGATACCAACCAGCATCATTAATAGATTTGGCGAGACAGTGATTTTTTACTAGATTTTTGACTCTTAAATCTTGCCTTACGGCACGCTGCGCGAACGTAGGCGACCAGGTCGTTAGACCGGATTACGCAACGTGCCAGTCTCTTGGCATGTTCTATGCGCTTCGCGCAGGCTTCGCCAACACGCTGCCTACTTATTTTAAGGTGCTGTCTGCCTAGTCTATTAATCGCTTTGTTACGATTGGATGAGCCTTTCTTTTTCCGAGAAACTCGACGTTGATAGAACTTTAATCTTTTCTCCCCAGCTCTATAAAAACGGGGATTGGGTTCAGTTTTACCTCTGGAGTCGGTGTAGAACTCTTTTAGCCCCACATCCAACCCTACGGTCGCATCAGCAGGTTTTAACTGCTCTTTCACATCAACAGAGATGCAAAACTGAATGTAGTAACCATCAGCCCTCTTGACTATGCGAACTCGTTTAATCAACTTCTTATCGAAGCGCCACAAGTCCCATGTACCTTTGAGTTTTAACTTCCCAATTTCTTTCTTGTCGCTAAAGGTGATCGATTTATTGTCAGGGGATAACTTCCATCCTGACTGCTTGTATTCGACCGATCTACAATGCTTTTGAAACTTGGGGAAGCCTTTCTTGCCAGGTATTTTATTTTTGCAGTTTTCAAAGAAACGGGCGTTCGCGAAGCGTGGCCTACGGCCAATCGATGACCATGCCCTTTCAGCCGCAGCTTGTCGGGCAGTTGAGTTTAACTCGTTGGCAAAAGGGAAATTTTTGGCTAAAGTCTTGCAGTACTTATTTAAGTCGTACTTGCTTAACCCTTTGTTGTCCATCCACAAACGAAGGCAGCTATTTCGTACAAACTTAACAGTCCGAATAGCTTCGTCTATGGATTGATACTGTGCCTTATTTCCGTATGCTTTAAACTCAAGTATGATCATCATAAATCGACCTCTTTTGTTAGACTATTATGCTAACATTTTTATCACAACTATGCAAGTCTTTTATCTATATTTTTTCACTGCAAATCAAGTCGCATCGAGCCTACATCCCGGAGACGAAACCTTAGAATAGGGCAGCCTTAATCATAAAGTTTTAAACCTTTTATGCATAGCCGACCAACCATAAAGGCTGCCCTATTCTTGCGGTAACTTCTAACCCGGTTTAAAAACGCGGGGTTTTGGCTTGTGGGAATTCCCATAAGTTTATTGAATCGGCTCGTTTGCCCGGTGTTGCAGCAATAGTAATTTATTTAATAAAAAATAAGAAGCCTAATTGATCACAGCGTTTTTCATAGCTATCGGGTACACAGCATTTTTTACCTCTTACCTGCTCCCTGCTCCCTGCTCCCTAAAATCCAATAATTTGTACCTCAGCCAATTTAAAACTGCTGTAACTGCAACATCTCTTCAGATTTAGACTAGCAAAGACTTCGTCAATCTAGTCTTGGTAAAGAATGTTTCAATCCCGTATTTTCCTTCAAGTTATACTAGAGGTTTAAACACTGTTGAATCATGAACAGTGACAGTTTTTACTCAGGATTCAGCATTCAGGACTCAGCACTATTGTCAACGGAAGTATTTTTGACAAAGGATTTAGGATTGCGATCGCATCAGGTTTACAGAACAGATATACTAGTCTAGGGGAAAGACCTTCGTATCAGCGGTTAACACCGCGCTCTTAGTGCGTTTTTCTTTCCCAGTGAATAGATACCAGGTTTCCAAACGTGACGGTAGATTTTTTGTGACCACCATAACCAAGACCGAAGCAGTATCCCCAACTGCAACCGATAGTGTGGATTGGGAGCCCCCCATGCCACCAACCGATTTAATCTTTGATGATGGAGAACCTTTGGAGAGTGACCGCCACCGCATAGCCATGAACGCCCTCATCCGGTCACTGCGCGTTGCTTTAGCTGACCGAGACGATTACTTTGTTGGGGGAAATATGTTTGTTTACTTCAGTAGTGAACAAGCACGAAACCGGGACTTTCGCGGGCCAGATTTCTTTGTAGTCTTGAATGTAGACGGTAGCCGAGAACGTCTTGGCTGGGTAGTATGGGAAGAACAAGGTCGCTACCCAGATGTGATAATCGAGCTGATGTCCCCCTCCACAAAGCAAGTTGATACAGGTAAAAAGAAGAGCATCTACTGCCAGACCTTCCGCACTCCAAATTATTTTGTCTACCAACCGTTTGACCCGGATTCATTGCAAGGATGGTATTTAGATATAGACAATGGCTACCAGGAGCTAACCCCAAATGAACAAGGGTGGCTATGGTGTCAGCGCTTAGGCTTGTGGTTGGGACTATGGTCTGGAACCATTGAGGAAACCTCAGCAGTATGGCTGCGCTTTTATGACCGGGATGGGAATCTAGTTCCTTTGCCAGAAGAAGCAGCTGAGCAACGAGCTGAAGTAGCTGAGCAACAAGCTGAAGTAGCTGAGCAACGAGCTGAGCAATTAGCAGAAAGACTGCGACAGGCAGGGATTAACCCAGATGAAATTTAAGGTAAATGGCAATAAAAAGTGCTGAGTGCCTCAGTGCGAAGCATACTGAGTAACTGTTAGAAACTAGGGGTTAAACCGAATCACATTTTCCCCCAATGACCAATAACTAATAACCAATTATAGCGGTTTCTAACCTTATCAGGTACACAGTTTTTTTTCCCTGTTCCCTGTTCCCTGTTCCCTGTTCCCTGTTCCCTGTTCCCTGTTCCCTGTTCCCTGTTCCCTGTTCCCTAAAACCCAAAAATTTGTACCTCACCTAATTGAAAACCGCTATAATAATGACTAATATTAATTCAAACCCCAAAATTCGTATTGAACATCTGATTAAAATTTATGGCGAAAAACCCCAAGCTGCCCTCAAACTGTTTCGGCAAGGTGGGAGTAGGGATTCTATCTTAGAAAAAACCGGTCAAGTCTTAGGAATTGCCGATGTCTCTCTGACCGTCAATAAAGGAGAATTGTTCGTGGTCATGGGGTTATCCGGTTCCGGAAAATCCACCCTAGCTCGCTGTATTAACCGCTTAATTAATCCCACCAGCGGCAATATCTATATCGATGATGAAGACATTGCCCATGTTGATGAGAAGCGGATGCGAGAGATTCGCCAGAGCAAGGTATCAATGGTGTTTCAGCGATTTGGATTATTTCCCCACAAAACAGTTGCAGAAAATGTAGGGTATGGTCTCAAGGTCCGGGGGATAGATCAAGCCAAACGCCGCAAAAAAGCCTTGGAAACCTTAGAGGTGGTAGGTTTATCCCAATGGGCGGATTATTTACCTTCATCCCTCAGTGGTGGGATGCGTCAACGGGTCGGTTTAGCCCGCGCCTTAGCCACAGATGCCGAGATTTTACTTATGGATGAGGCATTCAGCGCCCTCGACCCCCTGATTCGGCGGGACATGCAGGATGAATTACTGCGACTCCAGACAGAACTGCACAAAACCATTGTATTTATCAGCCATGATATTCAAGAAGCCCTTAAGATGGGCGATCACATAGCAGTGATGAAAGACGGTTATATAGTCCAAATTGGCACACCAGAAGAACTGGTTAACCAACCAGCTGACGACTACATCAGTGCATTCATCCAAGATGTTAACCGCGCCCAAGTCCTAAAAACTGGGTCAATTGCTCGTCAAACCCCTGCCTTAGTTCTTACAGAAAACTCTGCTAGAGCTGGACTGGAACAGATGATAGACCATCACCTCCAACAAATCTATGTTGTCGATGAACACAGCAAACCTGTTGGAATTGTCAAGAAACAATGGCTCGAAGCAGTCCTCCAAAAAGGAAGCGAAGACATTACTGAAGTGATGGAAACGGACTTCCCCACAGTCAACCCTTCAACCCACCTAGAAGATATATTTCACCTCTACCGAGACGGACTTCCTGTTGCTGTAGTCGATACTGACGGTACATTCAAAGGAATGGTAGAACAGTCTGATCTTATCGCTAGTATTGGCAAACCTCAAAAGCTTGTCCAAGACAACAGCTGATAGCTGATGTAAGCATTCAGCTATCAGCCGTCAGCGGTCAGTTTAAAACAAGCTATCTGGCTGAAGATATCAACCGACTCAAAGCCAAAAACTATGAATTCCTGGCCGAAAGGCCAGGGAACTGAGATTAAACGAATACTTACCTGTTTCATTCAAAAGCACCTCAAGCAGCGTGGGCGTAGCGCATTGGCTGATAGCACCTCAAGTAGCGTGGGCGTAGCGCATTAGCTGACGGCTGAATGCTTACTAGCTGATAGCTGACGCCTGAATGCTTACTAGCTGATACGCGACACGCTAATAGCTGATAGCTGATAGCTGATAGCTGAATGCTTACAAAGGAAATATCTAGATAAATGGACAATCTATACTATAAGAGTGTTGCTCTAAATAGTATTGTGTTCAATTATTTAATTCTATCCCTTGACTATATCGCAAAAAGCCAAGTCGGTCTAGATATTATCTTGAATCCCTTTGAGCTTTATACCTTACCCCTTGACGAGTGGATTACCGCAGTAGTTAATTTCCTAGTTGACAACTTCCGTCCCTTCTTTCAAGCAATTAGCTTGCCCATTACCTGGACTCTGGAAGGGATACAATCGCTGTTCCTATCCATTCCTCCGCTAATTTTCCTGATTATTCTGGGCTTGATAGTATGGCAAATTGCGGGTGGGAAAATTGGTATTTATAGCCTTATTGCCTTGACCTTGATTGGCTTTTTTGGAGCTTGGGAACAAGCCATGACTACCCTGGCGCTAGTGGTGACAGCTGTAGTTTTTTGCGTGGTGATTGGCATTTCCCTTGGCATTGCTTGTGCTAGTAGCGATCGCGTGGAGAAATTCCTGCGACCCCTGCTTGATGCCATGCAAACCCTCCCGTCATTCGTCTATCTTGTCCCAGTGGTAATGCTGTTTGGCATTGGTGCAGTCCCTGGAGTAATCGCTACTTTAGTCTTTGCTGTCCCCCCCTTGATTCGCCTGACCAACCTAGGAATCCGACAAGTATCTACAGAAGTTGTCGAAGCTGCGATCGCATTTGGTTCAACCCCAAGACAAATGCTTTGGGAAGTGCAAATTCCCCTAGCAATGCCAACTATCCTAGCTGGAGTCAACCAAGCCATATTATTAGCACTATCGATGTCGGTGGTGACTTCTATGATTGGTGTCGGGGGACTGGGACAGATGGTCTTACAAGGTCTCGGTCGGGTGAATGTCGGACTAGCTGCTGTGGGAGGATTAAGCATCGTGCTGATTGCGGTGATGCTCGACCGGATCACTCAAGTGGTGAGTCAAGCCAACAACCAAATCCCTTGGCTAGAGCGAGGACCGATTGGTTTTGTGCGTTTGAGGTTAACCAGTAAACCACGGACTGGGACTACTGTTGCTGTAACGGTTTTAGTGGCATTGCTTGTGGGTTTGATCAGCTGGCAACAAATTCCCCAAGCTACAACCGAATTAACTGCATCAGAAATAGCCCTACCTGGGAAAGGGTTGAAGGTACGCTCTACCTATGGTTATTCTCCAGAATCACAATTCACTACACACATCGTTAACACAGCTCTGGAAAAGCTCGGTTACGAGATTGAAAAACCCAAAGAACTCCAGCCAACCACCCGCCACATCGCTTTGGGTAATAACGACCTAGATTTTACCGCTAGCCACTGGGAAAACCTGCACACAGAATTCTTTGAAAAAAATGGTGGCGACAAGAAATTAGAGCGAGTTGGAGTTATTGTTTCTGATCTGTTGCAAGGGTATCAGATTGATCAAAAAACTGCTGAAAAATACAATATCACCAATTTAGAGCAACTCAAAGACCCTAAAATTGCCAAACTCTTTGACTCCGATGGAAATGGTAAGGCAAATTTAGCTGGTTGTATTCCCGGTTGGGGATGTGAGTTAGTTATTGAGCATCACTTAGATGCTTATGGGCTCAGGGATACTGTTGAACATGACCAAGGAGAATATAGCGTCCTAATTGCCAATACCATTGCTCGCTACAAACAAGGAAAACCAGTCCTTTACTACACTTGGACTCCCCTGTGGCTGGCTACGGTATTAAAACCAGGTGAGGATGTGGTTTGGCTAGAAGTTGCCCAAACCAATTTACCAGGACCCCAGAAAGGGTTGACAGAAAAACATACCTCAATCAATGGGAAAAATCTCGGATTCGCAGTGGATCGAATCCGCTTTGTGGCCAACAAAAAATTCCTAGCAGCCAACCCAGCAGCCAGACGATTCTTTGAGCTATTTAAGATGCGGATTGAGGATATTAATGCTGAAAGCTTACGGGCAAAAAATGGGGAAGATACCCCAGCAGATATCCATCGCCATAGCCAAGAATGGATTAAAAATAATCAAGATTTGTTTGATAGCTGGGTTGAAGAAGCTAGAAACGTTGGAGAAACTTCTGGAATTTGAGGTTTCCTATAATTTACGAGAACATGAATATTGTCAAGCTTGAGTAATTGGTAATTGGTAAAGGGGAATTGGTATTTGTGATTACTCCCGAGTTATAGCAGAAGTCAGAAGTCAGAAGTCAGAAGTCAGAAGTCAAACTCTTGCGCTTACTTAGGTTTGAGACTTTTGTCATGTCCTAACTGCCCTGGGGACTGCTATACCAGAGACTCACCTATAGGTAACATGCCCTCGAATCATCCGTTGCGCGATCGTAAGCATTCAGCCGTTGGCTGATACGCGACACGCTGATAGCTTACGCGCAATCTTCCCACTATCACAACTTCTAACAAATTGGTATATTCCAAAATTGTCCGGATTAACCTGATCTACCCAGTAAAAAGAAAGTGGTAGATGCACCCTGGTAAAGTCCTAGAGCTAAACTCTGGGGCTTTTTTTATTTAGAAACCGTATCCCACTGCTGATTATCCGCTGGAACAACATCTGGCAAAGACCGACCCATCCAATACAGCCACCCTAAACCAGCAACTCCCAATGCGATCGCAACCAAACTGACCACTTGAGCAATGCGTAATGGACCGAGCATCAGACTATCCATCCGCAATCCCTCAATCCAGAAGCGACCAGTACTATAGGCAACCATATAGACTAGAGCCATCGTCCCTACCTTCAGATGGGGTTTGCGGCGTAAATCCCGAAAGAACAGAGTCATCAGTAACCCAAAGACCAATAAGTTCCACACAGACTCATACAGAAAGGTGGGATGGAAATATTCAAAATTCTGAAAGCCTGGGGGACGCTGTAGTGGTGGAATATACAATTTCCAAGGCAAATCCGTGGGAGCGCCAAAGGCTTCAGAATTAAAGAAATTACCCCAACGTCCGATTGCTTGACCTAATATCAGAGAAGGAACTACTAGATCAACTAACAGCCAGACAGACAGTTTATTGAGGCGGGCGAAAATTGTTGCAGCTAAGATACCACCCAAGATAGCGCCATGAATGGCAATCCCACCATTCCAAATCGCAATAATTTGGTCTGGACGCTGGGCGTATTGTTCCCACTGAAACAAGACATAGTAAAGTCTGGCACCAGGAATCGCAGAAATCACCAGCCAGATAGCCAAGTCGCCCAACAAATCTGGGTTAACGTTACGGCCCTTGGCTAGATATTGGGACAGGCTAACTCCAATTAACACTGCTGAGGCAATCAATAGTCCGTACCAGCGGATTGTTAGGGGTCCGAGTTCAACGATTATTGGCCCAGGAGAAGTAAATTGGAACCCTAGGGTTAGAGCAGAGATTGCTTGCAGCATTGATTTATCCATAGGCAGCAAACCACAAGTTTCATTGTAGTCTCCTACAGCATCGGTTAAGTGATCAGAAAACTAAGTAAATTGATAATCGGGTGATGAGAGGATGGGATGATGGGGTGTAATGGTCATAGAAATATCCTGATCAAGTGCTTGGTCGAGGTATCGGACTTTGTCAGCCATGCAAAGCGCGAGTGGGGGCAACCCCCGTCAGGCCACTGCATCCCTTGTCAACTTCTATTACTTGACCAGGTCAATAGCATTCTCTAATCTGGAGTGCAATGGTGCGAAGCAAAAGCTTGGATTAGCTTCTGTCATAACTGCTCAGCAGACAGTATAAGGCGAACAACCAAATCACCTTCAACCCAAGGTCACGAACCCACCGTTAACCGCTAATCGCGGTATAACGGGGGCTTGAATAAGCTCACGACGTGACCAGCCTCAGACTTTTGAGTCTACGTTTTTTGAGCTATCACACCCTTAGATGCGTCGCTAGTCTTCTGCTCTGTGGTTAACAGTTAAACAGTCATAAACGGGTTAAGACAGTGCTGTTAACAAGACAAACTCAAAAAACATTGGCGTTCGCGCCAGCGTGTGCGAAGCACTCAGCGAACTTAACCCTAGTAATAGGAGAAAACACAATTATGCGTGTCTTTGTACTCAACAAAAATCGACAACCCTTAGACCCATGTAAACCTGCGAGAGCTAGGATTCTACTTTCGACAGGAAAAGCAAAGGTCTATCGTCGTTACCCATTTACCATAATCTTGACGGAGGAGATAAAGGATCCAGTAACTCACGAGCACCAATTAAAAATAGACCCGGTCGCAAAAACAAGCGGTCTAGCTATTGTTCAAGGAACACGGTTAATCTGGGGAGCCGAACTCACTCATAGAGGTTTCCAAATTCGAGTTGCTTTGAATTATCGTAGACAATTGAGGCGCAGTAGACGTAATCGCAAAACTCGATACCGCAAGCCCAGATTTCTCAACAGAACTAGACCAAAAGGTTGGTTAGCGCCTAGCCTGATATCTAGAGTTCAGAATATTTTGACTTGGGTTAAAAAATTGATTCGATTCTGTCCTGTCACCGGCATATCCCAAGAATTGGTTAGGTTCGATACTCAAAAGCTGCAAAATCCTGAAATATCTGGAATCGAATACCAACAAGGGACACTTTACGGTTATGAACTTCGTGAGTATCTACTTGAGAAATGGAATCGCCAGTGTGTTTACTGCGGAGTGACAGGAACTCAATTAGAAATTGAACATATTAAGCCAAAGTCCAAAGGCGGTTCTAATCGGGTTTCTAATTTGGCTATCGCGTGTCGTCCATGTAACCAAGCTAAATCCAACCAAGATATTGAGCTTTTCCTGTCGAAAAAGCCTAGCCTCCTGAAACGCATACTATGTCAAGCTAAGCGTCCACTGGCTGATGCGGCTTCTGTAAATACAACCCGTTGGAAGCTATATCACGTACTCAAATCAATAGGATTACCTGTTGAAGTAGGTAGCGGTGGATTAACTAAATTCAATAGGTGCCGCCAAAGTCTTCCTAAAACTCATTGGTTAGATGCAGCAAATGTTGGAAAAGTTGAAACATTGATTATTGAAGTAACCCTACCGTTGCTGATAACAGCAAAGGGACACGGTACTCGTCAGCTCTGTAGAACCAATAAGTATGGGTTTCCCACTCGTCATTGCTCCAGAATTAAGTTTCACAAAGGCTTTCAGACAGGCGACATAGTTCGTGCAGTAGTAACCAAAGGGAAAAAGATTGGTACCTATGTAGGACGGGTCGCGACCAGAAAATCAGGGTCTTTCAATGTTTCAACTAAATCAGGATTGGTTCAAGGAATCAGTCACAAATATTGTCAATTTATTCATAGGAAAGATGGTTATGCCTATACAAACTAAACCCTGTCCTCCCTTTCCTGAGTGCCTGTCACCTGGGGGAACCCCAGGTGTTTATATGGCACGTCTCGCCGCTAAATCAAAGATTATAGCGGGAGACGACCGGGAGGCGGACAGATGAATTCCGAACAACTAGAATTAACTATAGGCTGGCTTTACCCTACCCTAATGAGTACCTACGGCGATCGCGGTAATGTCATCTGCTTACAACAACGAACCCAGTGGCGAGGCATTAGAGTCAATGTAATTCCCCTGGATCAGCAAACCCCTGCTGAGCAATTCTATCAAGTGGATATCTTCATGGGTGGTGGTGCTCAAGATAGACAGCAAGAAATTGTTATGCGAGACTTACAAGGTAGCAAAGCCAATGCCCTACAAGAAAAAATTGAAGGAGGTACACCGGGGGTATTTACCTGTGGCTCACCTCAATTGCTAGGTCACTACTATGAACCAGCTCTAGGTAAGCGGATTCAGGGATTAGGGTTGCTGGATTTGGTCAGCAAGCATCCTGGCGTAGATGCTCGCCGTTGCATTGGTAATGTGGTATTTGAGATTACTGCATCACCCTTAGCCCAAGACTTAAAGGCTATGCTCGGGAAAAATCCAGTAGTGATTGGCTTTGAAAATCATGGTGGTCGTACCTATTTAGGTAATGTGGAACCCCTAGCTCAAGTGGTCAAAGGATATGGTAACAATGGGGAAGATGGCACAGAAGGAGCATTTTATCGCAATGCGATCGCAACCTACTCCCACGGTCCGCTGTTACCGAAAAACCCCTTTCTGGCTGATTGGCTGATCCAAACTGCCCTCAAGCAAAAGTATCATATACCAGTGTCCTTAGAACCACTGGATGATACCTTAGCAACCAAGGCACGGGTGGCGATGTTTAAACGTCTTTCCCTAACTAACCTGAGTTAACTAAGACTACTAGCAAGAAGCCGTGACTCTTACGGGGAATAGGCCATCGGTAATGGTAGAAATGTCTACCAATTACTAATAATCCACAGTCCCGACTTTAGCTAACCCGGCGGGAAGCCCCCCAGCATAATCTACGGGCTTTGCCCGACGCGGGGCGCGTTCGATTTGGTGTCGGGATGATAGCCGGGACGGGGTCTATGCTACCCAACCTTATCATCAGTCTTTGATGTGCTAAAATAATAGCATGACTTTAACTATGAACTACAACTACCGCATTTATCCGTCGTTAGCTCAGCAAGAATTAATGTTGAGTTGGCTAGAGACTTGTAGACGACTTTATAACCGTTGTTTGCGAGACTTAAAGGACTGGATGAATAGTAGAAAGTGTCTAGTTGATCGCTGTTCGATATACCAGGAATATATCATGTCTACCGATATTCCTTTTCCTGGATATATGGAACAGAAAAGACAGTTAACCCAATGGAAAAAAACCGAACCAGAACTTAAGGCAGTGCATTCTCAGGTGACACAAGACGTGGTTAAGAGACTGCATAACTCTTGGGAAACATTTAAACACAGAGGTCAGGGTTTTCCACGGTTTAAAAAGTATGGTCGTTATCAATCTTTTTTGTTTCCTCAGTTCCAGAAATCACCAATTGTCGGGAATCAAATTAAACTACCGATGATAGGACTGGTTAACATTAATTTACATCGAGAAATCCCCACAGGCTTCAGGGTCAAGGGTGTCCGAGTGGTTTCAAGATGTCGAGGGACAAAATGGTTTGTTGTCATTACCATCTCTGCTGATGTCTCTGTTCCTGATACCCCCGCTTATGGTCGTGCCATTGGGGTTGATGTTGGATTAAATTACTTTTTGGCAACATCAGATGGGTTAAAAATTACTAGACCAAAGTTTTTTGTAGACTTACAAAGCGAGCTTAAATTGCTGCAACGTAGGGCATCTCGAAAATGTAAAGGGTCTAAAAATTGGGAAAAAGCACAAGTTAAAGTAGCACGATTACACCACAAAATTGACAACACTAGAAAAGACTGGCAACTCAAAGTAGCCCATAGTCTCTGTGACCAGGCTGACTCGATTTTTGTTGAGGATATTGATTACCGAGTGATGGCTAAAGGTTTTTTAGGGAAACATTCTCTAGACGCAAGTTTTGGTCAGTTCAGAGCGTTATTGAAATGGGTTTGTTGGAAACGAGGGAAGTTTTTTGCCACAGTAGACCATCGGGGGACATCAAAGCAATGTCCTGACTGTGGAGCTGAATGGGACAATAACCTTTCAATTCGTTGGCATACTTGCAAAGAGTGTGGATATTCTAGCAATCGTGATGTTGCCAGTGCAGAAGTGATTCGCAATCGTGGAATTGAAAAGTACCCAAGGACTATTGGGGAATGGAAACCGCCTGCTGACAAGTCCGTGTCTGCCGAGGCTTCCTCGGCAGTTCATATCGGACGTAGCGTACTGTCGGGGATTTTAAATCTAGATAAGTGCTACGCAGGAATGCCTAACTGTGAGGTTGGGAAGCCCGCACCGTAGCGTCAGCTCGGTGTCGGGAGGATGTCACTGGATAGCCCCTTAATGCCTCGTAAACGAATAAACTACTTAGTATACCCCCTCCCAAGCAGTTGAGCGAGGGAGAAGGTGCGGTTAAAACCGCGCTTTGTCGTAGTTCCTCCGCGCTTTAAAAAGACGCGGTTTCCCTACCCCGTGAAGTCCGATGACTGGAAAAGTAATCGATAGCAGTGCCACTGGAATTCTCATTCTGATCATCCCCTTCGCATTGGTGATGGTTCTGTTGCTAAAGGCATGGCCGATCGTACTGGCCATGTTTACCCTAATTATCATCATCAGGCTTTGGCAGCAATACCAATGGCAGAAGTGGACTCGCAAAGTTAATCCCTTCTTCAATCAACTGATTAAAGATAACCAAGGCTGTCTGACACCCATGGACTTGTCGATCAAGGCAGATATTTCTGGAACTGCAGCCAAACAGTATTTAGACAAAAAGGCAGAGGAGTTTGGAGCTCAGAGTAAAACCTATGATGACATTGGCACTGTTTATTACTTTCTGACTGCTAGCGCTCTCGGTAGTATCTTTGATGAGAGTGAACCCTCCTTCGACCCTGAAAGTGAATCCTCCTTCGAGCCTGAGAGTGAATCCAACACCAGTCAACCAACCCCGTCTTTAGAACTACAGGTCCAAAAAGATGAGTTCTCTAGCAGTGATATCCCAAAAATGCTAGAAACTCCACGATCACAAGAATCTGTCGCCTCGAAACTAGCTGCCTTGACTGCTGATGCTTCAGGTGATCAAAAAAACTCGGTCAAAAAGAAGCAGGATAAGAAAGTTTATCAACCTCTGATCCAAGCCGAATTAGCCAAGCGACTGAATGTTCATGCCAGCACAGTTGGTAAACGTAAATCTGATGCCGACTTTTCAGAATGGAGTAAAAGTAAAGATCCAGACGGAATTGCCTGGGAATATTCATCACAGAGAAAGGAGTTCTTGCCAATTGTGAACAATTAGGAAAATCTCGATCGTGAATAAATTTTAATTAGTCATTAGTAATTTATTTGTGATCTGTACCGAATAACTAATGACTAATCAGTCAGCTTCCCATAATGATAAGTATTCAAAGGCCTATTATATCATACTAGCAATGATATAATACTACCTAAGGTTATAAAAAGCTGGGAACTAGGAAATGGAATGAGCAAGTTCTGCCTGGGTTGGGGAATTAAACCTGTCCAGAGCATCCCATTTATTCAACACTTGGGATTTAAGTTGTTCAAATTTGAGCTTTAGTATGCGTCTGCTGACTATGGGTTGAGCTATAGGTTGTGAGGTTTGACCAGTATTAGCCGACTCTTGTAACATTTGGCATTGTTGGGGTGTAAGCGTTACGGTCATTACCTGGTTACAGCGTTGTGGTTCTTCAGTGGAAAACAACAGTAGTCGATAGAAGCCTTTATCTGCTAAGCAACGAGTAATGGTCTGAACTTTCGAGGTTTTCAAGTCTAGATAGCAAGGGAGTAACCGAGAGTCCTGTGCTGTAGACTGAAGTACAGTAACCCATAGTAGCATCGGATGAGGCGAATTGATGAAGACAAATTGACTGTGGGGCTTGCTGAATAGATAATACTGAATTTCTTCTGGAGATAACATCAAGCATAAGGTGGCAAAATTTCCCAAGCTGCTTGGTAAAATTGCTGGAAATACAATTTTGCTAATTGGTTTATCCTGGGGCCAGGATTGCTGTAGACACACTTGTAACATTTTAACTCCTGATTATCTATTGTCTAATAAACCTATGAATATCATCATTGAAAACTCCCTAAGCTCAAGGCAGAATCATCAATGAAATATTCCCCCGTCACCGTTGATGCTGTTAATTGGTGAAACTTGACATGCCATAATGTTTCAGGTAAACTGTCTACACTCCCTAAGAATGATAGTGATAAACTATTCAAGGGGTAAGTAGATTGTTGAGCGACTACTTCTTTAACGCCATCCTTATAATTTTTCTGGAAAAACTTATTATTCATAAGGGTTCCAGAGATAAAATTTTCAGTCATTGGGGGAATCCCATTGACAAACATCAGGCAGGTAGTGAGAGCAGCTGCTTCGATCAAGGTTCTCCAATAACGATGGTTCATAAGTAGAGTTAAGTTGATTGAGATCTAGAAATAAGGCTTACTATGACCCCAATTCAGTAATCAATGGCGGTCGTTATCCTAGGGTTATTCATGGTTCACAGTCCTCTTCACCGAACGCCTAAAGTGTACGAAAAATTACTGAATTGATGCTATAGTTTCAGGATGAAGTTTGGATGTTTGCGATTGCGTTTTTGTTGTGTTTGAGTTGATGTATACCAATCACTCACCAGAAATGGAAGAGGGTGAAAAGGGAAAAGGCTTGCAGGCAAAATCGATATCTTCTTGCCTGAGGTTTAACGTCATCTTTTGTCCGAGAACAACCAACGGTCGGACTGGGAGAGTGGGATAGAATAAAATATAGCAATCCGATTTGAGTTGTGAAACACCAGAAGAGGGGAAGAGGGGTCTCAGACCAGAAGTGGAGGAAGAGAAGTAAGAATCTCACCATGGGTTCTTTTTCACAAATGATTGAGGATTTCTATATACTTCTGACCCCATCACCTGATCACGTCATCACCCCATCACCCCATCACCCCATCACCCAGTATGATCAAAAATTTTCCATTGTGATCAGTTCGTTGTGGCTCTTGACCTATTTTTCGGGAAATCTATAGGTGAGTGTCGAAAGATTTTTCAGTAAATTAAGCTTGAGCTATGGCAAAGCGATCTCTCCAGGCATCTCCAGACGGCATCAAAAAAGCCAAACAGGCTTTTGAACGCAAGGGATGGACACAAGAATATTTTGCGGGTGAAATCGGCATAGAAACTCGCCAACCGATTTGGAAGTTTTTTGCCGGTAAACCCGTTGACCGCCGCGTTTTTAGCGAAATCTGCTTTCATCTGGATTTGGAGATGGAAGAGATTGTCGCTATACCAGAAGATGCTCAGATAGATGCAGAAAAGAAAGCAGCTGAGGACAAAAGTAGAGTTGATGCCATCGTCACCAAAGTGCGATCGCACTACCATGACAAAATTCAAAATCAGTGTGGCACTCTACGCCTATTAGATATTGCTCGACCGGTTAGTTTAGATCACATCTACGTGGATGTGAATATTCTCGAAGAAATCACTAGTCAACGATGGTTGGAAATTGACGATTTGCAAGGCTTCCCAGCGGAAGAATTTGACCGCTTGGGTATAGGCAAAGTGCGCCGGGAAAGCATACCAGGACTGCAAGCGGTAGAACGCTATCCTAAAATGATGGTGCTAGGTAAACCTGGCTCTGGGAAAACCACCTTTTTGCAATATCTGGCTATTCAGTGCAATCAAGGAAATTTTCAATCGGATCGGGTTCCGATTTTGATTCGATTGAAAAACTTTGCCGAGGATGCTATGATCGAATGTAGTTTCAGCCTATTTAACTACATTAATCAAGAGCTTCAAAGTTGTGGTATTTCAGAACAAGATATTGAAACTATACTCAGCTATGGCAGAGCCTTGATCTTAATGGATGGCTTGGATGAAGTCCCGGAAACTGCCAGTAATCAAGTTATTCAACAAATCCGCAAAATTTCGGAAAAGTATTACAAAAATCAGCTGATCATCACATGTCGCATTGCAGCTCAACAGTATCGATTTCAGGGATTTACTGAGGTTGAGATTGCTGACTTCAAACCAGCACAAATTCAACACTTTGCTAAAAAGTGGTTTGTGGCGGTAGCAAGGAATGACCCAGAATCAGGTTTGGAGAAAGCATCTCTGTTTATCGAGCAGATGAAGCTGCCAGAAAATCAGCAAATTAGAGAACTAGCAACAACACCAGTCTTGCTGAATCTAGCCTGTCTGGTTTTTCAAACCAAAGCTGACTTTCCTGTAAAACGCTCTGATCTTTACCAGCAAGGACTAGACTTACTACTGATTCGCTGGGATGAAGCCCGGGGTGTAAAGCGAGATGATATTTATCGTAATTTATCCTTGCCCCACAAGCTAGAATTACTTTCTCAATTAGCAGTTATCACCTTTGAGCAAGGGGAGTATTTCTTTGAAGAAATTCGGCTGCAACAATTAATTGCTGATTATTTAAGGAAATTACCAGCAACTCAAAGCAACCAGGCAGCTCTAGAATTAGATAGCTTAGCAGTACTCAAATCTATTGAGGTGCAGCATGGACTATTGGTAGAGCGGGCACGACGAATTTACTCATTCTCTCATCTGACATTTCAAGAGTATTTTACCGCCAGAGCGATTGTGATCGGCACTGGGATGTCTTTGTCACAGCTAGTCGAACACCTACAGGAGAAACGTTGGCGGGAAGTATTTTTACTCACAGCACAAATGTTGCCAGATGCTGATCAGCTATTGTTGCTGATCAAGCAACAGATTAATCGGTTAGTCTGTGCAGAAATGGTGCTTGACTCAGTCAAACTGACACCAAGCGCTATGGCTTTAGATGATAACTTGACAAAGTTCTTGAACTGGATCGAGATCAAATCCCTCGAGATCTATACTCCCTACAAGCCAGCAGCAGTGCGTGCGTTTTACATGACCCTTGCCCTTCCTCCTAGCCATCCTCTTTCCCGGAATCAAGCCTTAGCTTTGGCTATTGATCACAGACTAGGAGGGGAGTTGGGTAGTGAACTTGCCCTAGATTTAGCTTTAGATCATGCTTTAGCTGTTGCCCAAGCTATGACACCAGAACTAGTTTACGACCGACTCAGTGCTCTTTACCTTGCCCTTGATTTGAATCACCTGACTGGGATTGAGTCTATCGGAGACTCTCTAGAGAAGCTTAAAAATCAGCTACCTGACCTAGATGATGACGACCGAGATAGTATTCAAGAATGGTGGCAAAGTCATGGTCCGGAATGGGTATCACAATTAAGAGCCTTGATGATAGAGCATCGTAATATGGGTCACCAATGGCATTTGAGCAATACATCCCAAGATTGGTTAGAGCACTATAGCCGTGCTAATCACTTGCTAGTAGAGTGCCTCAATAGTAATTGTCAGCTGAGTCTGACGGTGCGCAAAGAAATAGAAGATACGTTGTTGTTGCCCCTGTGCCACTCGTAATTGATCGCTCACGGTCGATGTTGACCTGAAGGGGTGACAAGTAGGTTGTCACCCCTTCAAGCTTTAACCTACCCTAAACCGAATCGCCTT
Organism: Moorena sp. SIOASIH; assembly: GCF_010671925.1. Lineage (GTDB taxonomy): Bacteria > Cyanobacteriota > Cyanobacteriia > Cyanobacteriales > Coleofasciculaceae > Moorena. The sequence goes on from NZ_JAAHIH010000003.1 coordinate 884,976, forward strand.
GGGCGAACAACCTTGGCCTTGGCCTTGGCCAAAAGGCCACGCTACGCGAATGGGCCACGCTACGCGAACAACCCTTAACCCTTAAACCTTTTTGACCCGTGCTACGGTGATAATGTCGTAAGGCTTACTTACTATTGTTGATCGCTTTTTTATGCCTTTTCCGAGATCTAGTGGTCTTTTGCTCCATCCGACATCCCTACCCAGTCCCTTTGGTATTGGTGACTTAGGTTTACGGGCTTATCAATTCATTGACTTTTTGGCAGAAAGCGCCCAGCAATACTGGCAAATCTTGCCCCTTGGTCCGATTGGGTATGGTAACTCTCCCTATGGCTCTTACTCAGCCATGGCAGGCAATCCCCTACTCATTAGTCCAGAACAATTGCAAAAGCAGGGACGGCTGTTGGATGAAGACTTTGCCAATCTACCAGAGTTTCCCCTTGACTCAGTGGATTATGATCAGGTAATTCAAACCAAGATGCCCCTGTTTTACCAAGCTTGCGATCGCTTTCGTGCCAACGCCTCACCCCAACAGCACCAGAAATTTACAGAATTTTGTCAAGCAAAAGCCAGCTGGTTGGAAGACTATGCTTTATTTATGGCTGTTCGTGATGCCTTTGACCAGAGTAGCTGGCATACTTGGGAACGAGACATTGCTATGGCTCAACCCAAAGCAGTTGAGTATTGGCGGCAGAAATTGCAGGATGAAATTTATTTTTACAAATACCTACAGTTTGAGTTTTTCTGCCAGTGGTCAGCTCTCAAACAGTACGCCAACCATCACCAGATCCAGATTATTGGTGATATTCCAATTTATGTGGCTCACGATAGTGCTGATGTCTGGGCTCATCGGGAAATCTTTGCCATTGATCACGAAACTGGCGAACCCACACTCATGGCTGGGGTGCCTCCGGACTATTTCAGTGCCACAGGTCAGTTGTGGGGTAATCCAGTTTACAACTGGGAACAGTTACAGGCAGATAACTTCCGATGGTGGATACAACGCTTCCAAACCATCTTGGAGTATGTAGACATTGTGCGGATTGACCATTTCCGGGGATTTGAAGCCTACTGGCAAGTCAAGCAAGGAGAAACAACTGCCATCACTGGAGAATGGGTTAAGGCACCAGGAAAAGAATTTTTTGAAGTACTCCAAGACAAGTTGGGCAATTTGCCAATTATTGCCGAAGATTTAGGGATCATCACTCCAGAAGTAGAAGCATTACGTTCACGGTTCCAGTTCCCTGGTATGAGAATTTTACAGTTTGCGTTTAGTGGGGGATCAAGTAACCCTTACTTACCCTTTAACTATGTCCGCAACTGTGTGGTTTACACCGGTACCCATGATAATGACACAACAGTAGGTTGGTTTAAAAAACTCTCTGCTGAGGATAAGCAGATTATAATTAATTACTCCGGACCAGTCAGCCAAGAAGGCATCCATTGGGATTTAATCCGATTAGCGCTCAGTAGTATTGCCAATCAAGCGATTATTCCTGTCCAAGATATTTTAGGTCTGGACACAGATGCTCGAATGAATTTTCCGAGTACCGTGGAAGGCAACTGGCAATGGCGCTATCAACCGAATGCGTTGAGTGAAGAATTGGCTAATCGCCTCAAAATCCTCACTCACACTTACGGTCGTGCTCCCTTCAGTTCTCACTAGTAAGCCTAGTCATATTGTATTCGAATAGTTTTAACAATTAATCCTATTAAGGGTTGTTTATAATTTGACAAATGTTAATTATTAATTTACAATCGCCAATTAACAATCCTATGATATACAAGGGATTCACTGGACTTTATATAAGTTAAGTACTTGCTAGATAATGTTCATTTGAGATGTTCAAATTTAATTGATTAAAAAAGGTAACTTCATAACAGAAGCGAACATTAGGAAAGAGAACCGAACAGTTTTGGGTTTTAGGCTAAATTAGCATTGGTTTTCATGATATATTTGGTTTTGCTATAGTTTTTGATTTATTCCTGAAAAGCTATAGGTTTTTGCCCCCAATTATCTGCTTTTTTAATGTTTAATATTGATTCATTTAATGCTTTTCCCCTAGAAAGCTTGACTACTGGAGAGAGGGTCTAGGTTTAGCGGCAAAGGTTAATGCTTCTACTGCACCAGGAGCCCCCATCTGCTTTGCCTGTTGGTTATTGAACTCAACGATTACATTCCCAGCATCGCCAGCTTTAACAAATAGTTTTTCGTTAGCAACCCAAGTCTGGTGGGCTCCTTCTTCTAGGATGCCTTCATATTTTTTCTTGCCATCTGCCACGATCAGAAGCCAAGATCTACCTTTGAGAGTGATATCCACCTGAACTGGCTTATTTGGACTGGACGGTATCTTGGTTAAGGCTAACTGTGCTTGGGAGTTAGTTTGATCTAAATTACCGGGTATCGGTAACGACTGAGCTGGAGACGAGTTTGGTTCCTTATCAGTTATTTGTGGCTTAGAAGGGTTGATGAGGACAGATAAGCCACTCACCGAACCAATAACCAAGCAAATGTAGAACAAATAAAGATGAAACGGTCGCAGTTGAGGTACCCAACTGTTCCCCCAGGAAAGTGTTGACCTCTGTACAGTTACCCCAGTGGGAAAAGCCTTGGCAAACTCGTCTCCATCTAAGCCTAGTGCATCCGCAAAGTGCTTGATAAACCCTTGAACATACACAGGTTCTGGTAATTGGTCTAGCTTGCCTTGCTCTATTGCCCTCAAAAATCGTGCATTAATTCGGGTGCAAGTGGCAATTTCCCCAATGCTTTTAGACTGTTGAGTGCGTAACTGGCACAGGTATGAACCCATTTCTGCCAGCTTCTTCTGTTGTTGTTCCTGCAACGGGACTTTGTTTTCATTCATACACGGTACTCCTCGACATCTGCTGGCATTTTTACTGAACAATGGTGGATTTACTGGTAAGAAAACTCACCTCTACATCATTCAAGGCACGGTAGTCACCACAAGGAAGAATTGGCTCTCCTGGTAGATTTAATTTAATCGGGCCAATAGCAGTACGATGTAGATGAATCACTGGATAGCTTAGCAGTTGAGCAACACGACGGATCTGTCGGTTTCTACCTTCGGTTAAGACTACCTCCAAAAGTGTGGATTGACCCTTACGCTTAAGTACACGGACTTGAGCGGGTAACGTTTTTTTACCCAGCAGATTAACACCTTCACGCCAAGTTTGCAGTACCGATTCTGGGGGATTACCCCGTACCCAAACCTGATACGTCTTAGGTATGTGATGACTAGGATGGGTCAGGCGAAATGTTAGCTCACCATCATTGGTCAGTAGTAATGCACCTGTAGAATCCGCATCTAGCCTTCCTACAGGATGAATCCCCTGACCCTTGGTTAGTTTATCCGGTAATAAGTCAATTACTGTCGGACGATTCCGGGAATCTCGGCAAGTGGAAACTACTCCAGCAGGCTTGTTCAGTAAAAGGTAGATAGATTGAGGTCGGTGATAGGGGTTTATCGGTTTGCCATCCACTTCGATTAGATCTGTTTCTGGATCAGCTTTCTGCCCCAAATGTACAGTCGTACCATTTAGGCGCACTTGTCCTGCGGCTATCATCTTCTCGGCTCGACGCCGTGACGCAATACCCCACTGTGAAAGAATTTTTTGTACTCTTTCCTCCATGACCCAACATTTGGCTTGAGCTTTGTCTTCTGGACTATGGTGATGCTGAATTTAGTTTGCCTTATGCTTATAGTGTGCCCAGGAGTTGATTTCCATTAGACAACGACTTCAAAATACTATGTACAAAAATACTATGTACAAATAGTACAAGAAGGTGTTCTTTTGGTTAAAACTCCGAAAACTTCATTGCAAAAGCCAAGCCAGATTATCAGCAAAGTTATTTCCCCAGCGCTACGGCTGTGGCTGCGATCGCAAGTAGAGGAAGTTGCTACATTGCAACTAAGCATTGTAGGATGCGATCGCCAAATCCTGACTGGTTACATTCCTCAGGTTGCCCTTGCTGCCAAGCAAGCAGTTTATCAAGGACTGCATCTAAGCCAAATTCAGCTCGAAGGCAGTAATATTAGACTCAACCTGGGTCAGATAATTAAGGGTAAACCCCTACGTCTTTTAGAACCAGTTCCCGTAGTGGGTCAGCTATTACTCCTAGAACCAGACCTGCAATCATCTCTTGAAGCACCCTTGTTATCTAACGCTTTGACGGAGTTATTAAATACATTCCTTAAATCAGATGATATCATTCAACCCGGTAACGACCCCAAACAGCCACAAATACGCTGGCAAAAGATTAATATCAATATAGGACAGCTGACATTAAGAGGCATTTCAACTAATCCTGATGTTGGTAAAAAGCTGATAGTAATTCGTGCTGGTATCCAACTGGCTACCCCCCACCAACTCGAACTGAACCCCTTGCAAGTTCAGATAGACCCTGATGCACCCCCTATTAGCTTAGATGGGTTTCTAATAAATTTAGGACCAGAGGTGGAGCTTCAGGAACTTACCCTCACAACTGGACAACTGATATGTCGTGGAGGACTGAAGGTAATGCCTTAGTCGTTAGTCCTTACTTTGTCAGCCCCGTGGAAACCGTCTTTGGCCTCACAATCGCTCCCTTTGAGCGTGCTGCATCCCTTGCTTATCCATTAGATAACCATCTTCCTGCCGTCATAATATTAAGTAATGTAACAATTATGCCGTCATACCAGCTTAATGTCTTGACAGCTAGAGAGGAAGCCGATAAGGTTAAATACATACCCGGGTACAACAATATAAAAAATATATGCAAGACAAGCAAAAAGTTACTCTTTATCTTCCACCAGGATTGCACCGTCGGCTCAAAATAAAAGCGGCTGTTGATTCTGAATCAATGTCAGCTATGGTTGAGAAGGCGATTATCTTCTACATACAACACCAAGACGTGGTTGAAGAGGTAGAGCAATATGGACAAACCCATAAACTATACCCATGTCCTGAGTGTTCTAGTGACCTGGTTCTCTCAGAGGGAAAATTAGTTGCTCTGAAAAACCAACCTGGTGTGATATCGGAAGAACTCCCAGTAGAAAAGGTAACAGCAAAAGTATGCTCCAGTACCGATTCTCACGGAGAAGAGGAATTGGTTCCTTGTTAAGGTAGCCAAAGTTAAGGTAGACAAATTAATCTACTACTCGCAGAGCAGACTTAGTTAGCTCAGTGGTTCAGTTGAAGATGTTTGGGCAGTTGTAAGCCGTCTCTAATATTAGGTAGAGTTATGCAAGAAGAGATAAACGTTCTCATTCAAGCTCAATATCCTCTAATCTACCTCGTGACTCCCGAGGAGGAGCGGGCAGAGAGGGCAATAGCAATGATTGCTCAAAGGAAGTCTCAACAGCAACGAGTCTTCGTTTGGACCGTCACTCACGGGATTGTTGAGTATGGTCAATCACGCCACACCACTCAGCACAATACGGTCTCTCCTGAGGCAGCAGTTCAGTGGGTAATTCAACAAAAAGAACCTGGTATATACATCTTTAAGGACTTACATCCCTTTATAGATGCACCAGCAACTACCCGATGGTTGCGGGATGCGATGGCAAGCTTTAGGGAGGAAGCAAAGAAGTCTCTTAAAAAGTCTATCATCGTAATGTCCCCCGTGCAGCAGATTCCTATTGAGTTGGAAAAGGAAGTGGTTGTGCTTGACTTTCCCCTACCAAACCTTAAGGAACTTAACCAAGTCCTATCCCACCAACTGGATCAGAGTAAAACTCGTCGAACGACTACAGAAACTAGGGAAAAGCTGCTCAAAGCAGCATTAGGCTTGACGCGGGATGAAGCAGAGAAGGTTTATCGCAAAGCCTACGTTAAAGCTGGTCGTCTCACCGAAGCTGAAGTCGATATTGTTCTATCCGAGAAGAAGCAGATCATCCGCCGCAACGGGATCCTAGAGTATATAGAAGAAGATGAAACTCTCGATTCTATAGGAGGCTTAGAGGAACTGAAGCGTTGGCTCAAGCAGCGCTCTAATGCCTTTACCGAGAGGGCGAGAGAATATGGTTTGCCTCAACCGAAGGGAATGTTGATTCTAGGGGTTCCTGGCTGTGGTAAATCTCTGATTGCCAAAACTACGTCTCGTTTATGGGGTCTGCCACTATTGCGCCTGGATATGGGGCGAGTATACGATGGCTCGATGGTAGGGCGCTCGGAAGCCAACCTGCGCAATGCTTTGAAGACGGCAGAATCAATCTCTCCAGCTATTCTCTTCATAGATGAGCTTGATAAGTCGTTTGCTGGTAGCAGCGGTTCTTCTGACTCTGATGGGGGTACTTCAAGTCGAATCTTTGGTTCTTTCCTGACCTGGATGCAAGAAAAAACCTCACCAGTCTTTGTGATGGCGACAGCAAACCGAGTGGAGCGCCTACCAGGAGAATTCCTGCGCAAAGGTCGTTTCGATGAGATATTTTTTGTTGATTTACCCAACACTCAAGAACGCCAGCAAATCTTTGAAATTCACCTGAAAAAGCGGCGTGGAGATATTGACCGCTTTGACATTGAACAGTTAGCTAAGGTTTCTGAAGGTTTTTCTGGGGCTGAGATTGAACAAGCCCTGGTGGCAGCGATGTATGAGGCATTTGCTCAAGACCGGGAGTTTACTCAACTCGATATTATTGCCGCGATTAAATCAACTCAGCCTCTATCGCGCACCATGACAGAGCAGGTTGCAGCCCTGAGGGACTGGGCTAGGCAACGCGCGCGACCTGCTGCATCCTCCGTAGCTGAATATCAGCGTATGGAGTTCTAACAGGCTTTCTCCTGCTCCCAACAGGAGTAAAGGCTAGCAAAACATCATTGCTAGCAGTTTGATAAGTAGCCGCTTGTAATCGTTTCCGGCGGCTAGCCATAAAAGTAAAACGCTACGTTGTCGTTTCTCTGATACCTTTTCTGGAGGAAATCCACATGTCTCACTTTAGCACTCTGCGCACTAAAATCACCGATGCCGAAATCCTGAAGACTTCCCTGTGTGACCTGGGAATCACTGTTAAGACAGAAGCTGATGTTCGCGGCTACAATGGTCAACGAGTTCGCGCTGACTTGGTTGCCGTTCTCGAAGGTGAATATGATCTCGGTTGGTCTCGCAACAGTGATGGCACCTTTGACCTGATTGCTGACCTCTGGGGTGTGGCTAAGAAGCACAACCAAACCGAGTTGATCAACTCCATCAACCAGAAGTATGCCGTTAACAAGACCTTGGCAGAAGTCAAGCAGCGTGGCCTAAACAATGCCAACGTTAAGTTGGTGCTGCAAAAGTAGTCCATTTAGGCGTTCCCAAGCTCACGGGTTGACCAATTGTATAGCGGGTTAACCCGTTTTTTTGTGCAATTTTTTATGCAATTGTATAAATTTAGATTTTATAAAAGCCGATAAACTATAAAGGCTGAGAACTCCGACGGCTTGATTTAAACTTCGTTGAAAAGGGAGTTTTGATCTCGTGCAAACGGTATGATGTTTTCAGTCATAGGAAAATATCCTATACTCAACGTCTCCAGAGGGTGCATCTCACTTTTGTAAATGTTCGTAGTGGCGTGGCAAGCTTAAAATAGTGCAATAGATTTTTGGGTAAAAGCCTTGATAAATTGGCATCGTACCATTTTTATAATGCAACATTTAAGGCTTGCCACGCCAGTAGGGTGCGTTAGGGACGGGGGAGCCATTATTGTATTGGTAGCCAGTGTTAGGACAATCCGTCCCGTAACGCACCATCTGGTCAAACAGCAAAAATGAGATGCACCCTGTCCAGATGCGGCTTGAGGCTCATCTCGTAATAATTGTTTATCATCCCCCATGCTTGAGCTGGGGGGAAGCTCAAGCACTTAAAATATAAATTGTGTCAATGCAGTCTAATCCAGTCTTTTGAGGGGATACCGTTGTGAGTAATGTGATTACAATCGAAGAGAAAGATTTTGAAATCGAAGTTTTAAAAGCCCAGCAGCCAGTACTGGTATACTTCTGGGCAACTTGGTGTGGACCGTGCCGCTTAGTATCGCCATCAGTGGACTGGGTTGCGGAAAATTATAGCGATCGCTTAAAAGTCATTAAGATGGAAGTAGACCAAAATAAAGATGCCGTTGCCAAGTGCAAGGTAGAGGGTGTCCCTGCTCTAAGACTGTTTAAAAATGGTGAGCTAGCCCAATCCCATGAGGGAGCAATTAGCAAAGCTAAATTGCAGAGTATGCTGGATGACAACCTTTAGATTAGGGAAATAAGCCTCAAGGTCAGCAATGCCAACTCAACCAATGGGAAAGTCTCGAAAACAATAGACAACGAAGATTAAAATGCAGTTTGCCCAACGTTTACAACCCCTGCAAGCAAATGTATTTGCCGATATGGACCAGGCAAAAGCGTTGGCAGCTGCTGGGAAAGAAATCATTGACCTATCCTTAGGGTCTTCAGATTTACCAGCTCCCAACCATGTGTGTGCTGCGATTGAAGCCTCGTTGTATGAGCCCAGCACTCACGGTTACTTGCTGTTTCATGGTACTAAAGCTTTTCGTCAGGCAGCTGCTAGCTGGTATACTAAACGATTTGGTATTCCGGTTGACCCAGAAACTGAGGTGCTACAACTGATTGGTTCTCAGGAAGGCACAGCTCATTTACCTTTAGCTGTGCTTAATCCGGGGGATTTTGCTCTGCTACAAGACCCAGGCTATCCTTCCCATGCCGGTGGTGTCCACCTAGCCAGTGGTCAGATTTATCCCATGCCCCTATTGGCAGAAAACAATTTTTTGCCTGTATTTGAGGATATCCCCGAGGCAGTGCTAGCTCAAGCACGGATGATGGTGTTGAGTTATCCCCATAATCCCACTACTGCGATCGCATCCTTGTCTTTTTTTGAGGAAGCAGTGGCGTTTTGTCAGTGCCATAACCTGGTATTAGTTCACGATTTTCCCTACGTTGATATCGTTTTTGAAGATACCAGAGGCAATCGGGAGCAGATCGGGAAAATTCCAGAAAGCCTCAATCCCACCTCTGTTGCTCCCTCAGTTTTACAAGCAGACCCACAGAAAACTGTATCGATTGAGTTTTTTAGCTTTTCCAAGTCTTACAATATGGGAGGCTTCCGGATTGGCTATGCTATCGGTAATGCTCAATTGATTCGAGCTTTGCGGCAGGTGAAAGCGGCAATTGACTTTAACCAATACAGGGGGATTCTCAATGGTGCGATCGCAGCCTTGAATGGTTCTCAAGACATTGTTAAACCTGTAGTCACCACCTATCAACAGCGGCGGGATACCTTTGTCGATGCTTTAAACCGCATTGGTTGGTCAGTGCCAGTGCCACGAGCCACTATGTATGTCTGGGCAAAATTGCCAGAACCTTGGGCAGGGAACTCAGTAAAATTTTGTACTAGCTTGGTAGAAGCCACTGGGGTGGCTGTTTCTCCAGGAGCTGGTTTTGGCAAGGCTGGTGAAGGCTATGTGCGTTTTGCATTAGTACAGGAACCAGCGGTTTTAGAAAGGGCAGTGGAGAGAATTTCAGAATTTTTGAAATCTCATTAATAAGCACCATTTTACTCTGTCGAATTAATGTTAAGGATTAGGGCAAGGTGTTAAGAAACCGTAAGAGGCTGGCATGACGGATATAGGCTTTTGCAGCGGTTTGACGGGGTGAGTTAACCTGTATCGTGGTTGGTGTAAACCATCCGCAGCAAGTCGAATCGTTGATCCAACAATCCCCGTCTATGCACGAGCGGGGAGTGTCAATGATTGTTAACCTGTTACAGCAGCTGATCACTATGCTCATTAACAGGCAGATCGAAAACTACTTCAAACTCTGCTTCTGGCATATACCGATCCAAAAATCGGAGATGGTTATGAGCATCCTGACGATTAAAGAACCTAGCAACTGTGTACCTTTGGCATTTAGGCAGTAGACGCATAAGAGCCCAAGGGCGAGTGTAGTCTTCTGTTAGTAAAATTTCTCGATTAGTCATGCTTACCCCTGATTTGAAGTAATAAGAGCACTAGTTGATTGCTTGATAAAAGGCGATCACAGGCTGATATGCGTTCGCTGAAAGCGGGACTTCGTCCATCGCCTAGCTCATGAAAAACCTTTGTTTTCTTAGGTGCGCAAAAGCGCACCTGTCGAATCTTTAGTCACATTAATCTAAAATGGCTGACTAAAACATAGCCACGTGATCTGGACATTAGGATGATTCTGTGATATTCCCAGACTCCTGATCACAAAAGGGAAAGATGATCAGCTGATTGCGGTGCGACCCCGGTCTGGTTTGCCGACAAGGGTGAACCCGCACCAACAGAAAAGCTCACCTGTTAACAGAGCTGTCCGCCGTAACTCACCAATATTCAGCTGTCTTAAGATTTACTTTATAAACAGTCTCTAATTTTAATCAGCCAGCCTATGGATTCAACGTAAGTATTTAGTAAAAAAAAGCAATTTAACAGTACACTTACGACATTAGATCGTAAGACAAATTTGCTATAATAATGGTATGTAAAAATGTCGAACAATTCCCAAGCTGGAAATATAAAAAGTTACAGAAAAATTGTCAAATCGAATCCTGCCAGTAATTGGAATGATTGACGCTGTAGCTAATGAAATAGTGTACATTATTGGGAAGACTGGACAAAAAATGCCCTAAGTTCCATCAATAATCTTAACCCTTAATTATAACATCCAATGACTACTGCTGCACCAGCTAAAACTCAATACGAAGCAATCATTGGTTTAGAAACCCATTGTCAGCTTAGTACCGAAACCAAGATTTTTTCTAACTCTTCCACAAAATTTGGTGCTACCCCTAATACCAATATTGACCCAATTTGTATGGGGATGCCAGGAGTGTTGCCGGTTCTGAATCAAAAGGTACTAGAGTATGCTGTCAAAGCGGGTTTAGCACTCAATTGCCAGATTGCTCCCTACAGCAAATTTGACCGGAAACAGTATTTTTATCCTGACCTACCCAAAAACTACCAGATTTCCCAATACGACTTGCCCATTGCTGAGCATGGCTCACTGGAAATTGAATTGTCCGATAATGACGGTAATCCTATCCGTAAAAAGATTGGTATCACTCGCCTACACATGGAGGAAGATGCCGGGAAACTGGTTCATGCTGGTAGTGACCGACTGGCTGGTTCTACCTACTCCCTAGTAGATTTCAACCGTGCTGGGGTACCTCTGATTGAAATAGTATCAGAGCCGGATCTGCGCTCTGGTCAAGAGGCAGCAGAATATGCTCAAGAGCTGCGTCGGATTGTACGCTACATCGGTGTCAGTGATGGCAACATGCAAGAAGGGTCCCTGCGTTGTGATGTCAATATATCTGTACGTCCTGTAGGTCAGAAGGAGTTTGGCACCAAAGTAGAAATCAAAAATATGAACTCCTTCAATGCTATCCAGAAAGCGATTGAGTACGAAATTGACCGGCAAATCGCAGCTGTGGAAGCTGGAAAATCGATTATTCAAGAAACTCGCCTTTGGGAAGAGGGTAGTCAACGCACGATTAGTATGCGGACTAAGGAAGGATCCAGCGATTACCGCTATTTTCCTGAACCTGACTTACCACCCATTGAAGTCTCAACGGAACAATTAGAGCAATGGCGCAGTGAGCTAGCAGAACTTCCGGCCCAGAAGCGGCATCGTTATGAAAGTGAACTGGGACTTTCTGCCTATGATGCCCGGGTGTTGACGGATGATCGTCAAGTGGCAGAGTATTTTGAAACAACTGTTGCTGCTAATGCTAATCCTAAACAAGCTGCAAACTGGGTAATGGGAGATATTGCTGCTTATCTTAAGACTGAGAAACTGGCTATTACAGAGATTGCTCTCAAACCCGAGACTCTGGCAGAACTGATCAACCTGATTGATAATGACACCATTAGTGGTAAGATTGCCAAGGAGATTTTGCCAGAATTACTCTCTAAAGGGGGTTCTGCTAGGGAACTGGTGGAACGTAAGGGTTTGATTAAGATCTCTGACCCGGATCAACTCTCAACCATTATTGATGAGGTACTGGCCGCCAATCCTAAGGAACTCGAACAGTATCGCAATGGTAAGACCAAGCTGCAAGGTTTCTTTGTGGGACAGGTGATGAAGAAAACTAGCGGACGAGCTGATCCTAAGCTGACTAACCAAATTTTGGGCAAGAAGCTCAAGGGTGATTGAGGCAACGGTCTTGCCAGGTGTTGCTGATCACTAAATCACTAATTACCAATCACAAATAACAAAGAAAAGGAGAGTCACTGACGTGACCCTCCCGATCATCAGGGTGCATCTACATATCAAAATATACATTATTTTGTATGAGGGGTGTAACCCCTTTTTTTGTTTTTTTGTAAAGTTTTGAGGTTTTATACTAATTTGGGAAATTACAGCTACACATCAAGCTACAGATCAATACGCTTGGTGCGTAAGTCCAGAAGAGTTGATATAATCCCGGATCGGGCATGAATTATGGTTGAAATGGAGGAATCATGTCGGACTGGCAAGAGATTAGTGGTGGGATAACAGCTCCCAGGGGCTATCAGGCAGCAGGCATTACCGCAGGTTTAAAACCGTCGGGTCAGCCAGACTTAGCGTTGATATTATCAGAGGTGGATGCGATCGCAGCTGGGGTGTTCACCACCAGTCATGTCCGGGCTGCTTGTGTAGATTATTGCCGTCAATGCTTACAATCTAAAGCTAGTGCTCGTGCTATTTTGTGTAATGCCGGACAAGCCAATGCAGCAACGGGTGAGCAGGGTTGGCAGGATGCTCTAGCTAGTGCTAAAGCTTTGGGTGAAGCACTCAATGTTTCACCTAATTCGATTTTGTTGGCATCGACGGGGGTGATTGGTCAACGCATCAAGATGGATGCTCTATTGTCAGGCATTCCCCAATTGGTCGCACAAGCATCAGAAACTGGTTCCGATGCAGCAGCTGAAGCGATTATTACCACGGATTTAGTCACTAAATCCATTGCTCTGGAAACCATGATTGATGACCGTCCGGTCAGGATAGGTGGTATTGCTAAGGGCTCTGGTATGATTCATCCCAACATGGCGACTATGCTAGCATTTGTAACTTGCGATGCTGCAGTTTCTACTTCCCTATGGCAACAGATGTTACAGCGGGCAGCGGATAAAAGTTTTAATCAAATTACCGTAGATGGGGATACCAGCACCAATGACACTCTAATTGCCTTGGCTAATGGTCAGTCCCGAACATCAGCGATTACAGAAATCGGACCAGCAGCTCAGAAGTTGGAGGGGATGCTGACAGCAGTATGTCAGCATTTGGCAAAAGCGATCGCACGGGATGGAGAAGGGGCCACCTGCTTGATTGAAGTCCAAGTCACTGGTGCACCGGATGATAAAGGGGCTCGTCAAATTGCTAAGACCATTGTTGGGTCATCCTTGGTTAAGTCTGCTATCTTTGGACGAGACCCAAACTGGGGCAGAATTGCCGCAGCCGCTGGCCGTGCAGGAGTACCGTTTGAGCAAGAAAACCTGCGGATTCAGTTAGGGGATGTCTTGCTGATGGAAAATGGTCAACCCTTAGGGTTTGACCGTCAACAGGCTAGTGATTATCTTAAGCAGGCTGCTGTTGGTGCTTATCTTAAAGAAGATACGGTTTTAATTCAGGTTAATGTGGGCAATGGTCATGGTGTTGGTCAGGCTTGGGGTTGTGATTTGAGTTATGACTATGTCAAGATTAATGCAGAATATACCACTTAATTAGCCTTGTCGCCAAAGATGTCTTAGACAATAACAAACCATAACAAATCCTTATAGCAAAGGGAACAGGGAACAGGGAACAGGGAACAGGGAACAAAAATTCTCACAATTCCTACACGTATCCCTATAATAATCAATTAATCAACCTAGTTATGCTTAATTGGTTATTTGTTATTGGTTATTGTTTATTAAGTGACCAATCATAGTTCAGATATTTTATCTTGTAATTCCCCTGTTCAAGATACTCCTGATCCTCTGAACTAAGGTAGTCACTGATAAAGTTTAACACCGCCCGTTGATTGGCGTTACCAGTAAATTTGTCATCGACACCATAGGTTTTTTTCCAATCTTCCCCAAACCACTTAAAGATGGAAGAAAGATATACGCTACCTTCTTGACGATCAATACGAAAGCCATGGGGACTAACTATAAATTTCTGTGTCTGGTCATCCAGTTGCTTATCGAGTTTTTCCCCAGTATAAGGTTCGTTTCTTAAGGGAGGACAACTGATAGCGGCGCAAACTAAAGCCATATGAATTCGGGGCTCGTTGAATTGCGTTCGCAGTGTCTTGTGTTCGATATTATCTAAGGTTTTAGATTCTCCAGCAATGTTGAATTCGCGTCCTTTCCAGACTCCTTTAATGTCCCGAATACTCTTTTTGAGAGGGTTTTGGTCAATAATTGATTCTAGAGTAAAGGAGTTGTAAGCATTTATCAAGAAAGCAATCTTTTCCGCTTCATCCCAAGACTGATAGGTGCTAGTATCAACAGCACCTAAGGAGGCATTAAACCTCTCCAGCTGCTCTGGTTTTTTCTGCAATTCTTGGTAATTAACTAGCGCTTTATTGTTGACATGGGTTTTTAGGACAGTAGCATAGTCGTAATAATTCAATAAAGTCGTGTCAGTACCTCTATTTACTTGTACTTGAGAATCTTTTGCTGGTGCTTGATTTATCGGTACGGAAAGTGTACAACTTGTCAGAATAATCAGGGTTGGAAGTAGGGTTAGTAATCTCTTGGATGTATTCATAGTAGTTCAGATGACTTAGCCGATAAGATGCTTGACCTGTAAGCATTCAGCCGTCAGCCGTCAGCTAATGTAACAGAGATTAAAGCAATGCTTACCTGTTTTATTCAAAAGATGTAACTCAGATTAAAGCAATGCTTACCTGTTTTATTCAAAAGCTGATAGCGTAGCGTGTGCGTAGCACTAATCGCTGTTCGCTGATAGCTGTTCGCGTAGCGTGCGCGTAGCGCTAATCGCTGTTCGCTGATAGCTTACCTTGACCTAGGCAATTTTGATTAAACCTAATCAATCTGAGTTTTGGTTGAGAGCAACATTAGGATTATGGTAATGGGTCCAAAACCAACCCAAAATAAACGGTAACCATAACCACCATCGCTCCTGAGGAGTTAGATACCAGCTGTAGTTACCTAAAGCCATGCGATGCTGAAGTACAAAGTAAACAAAAGCAGAGATACTGACTAAACGTACTCCCAGATTCCGAGAAGGAACAGCAAAAGGAATTATCCAAGTGAAGTACCAAGCATGGATAATCGGAGATAGGATTAGCAGGCAAAAAAAGTACCACTCCGTGAATTGTTGGAAATTGCGCGATCGCAAAATTAGCCAACTTACCGTTAAGCCTAGGGGAAAAGCATAAATCCAATTAACCCAGCGAGAGGGTTCCCAATATTCGCTAACAATATAAGGAATCAATTCCGCACTGCGACCATGGGATACAAACACTGATCCAGTAGGAATCAAAGGACATTCTCCACTAGAGCAAAATTGGAGAGCAGTGATGCCAAAAGGTAAGAAACCGCACAATAACACTACTATTGCTAGTTTTACCCCTACTTTTCGGAAAGCTTGCCAGGTTATAAACCCTAAAATTGGCAAAGACATCCACTTCACTGCCATACTAATTCCTACCAGCAAAGCTGAAGCAATCCAGTGCCACCAGGTCAGGGAGTGATTCGATGAAGACATCAAGGGGTCAGTAAATGAGGAGTATTCTGCTACTGTCCCACTGTCCAACTTTTCCTCTATTTCTTTTATTTCTGTCTGCCTTAAACTCTCTGTTTTTTGGTCAAAGACTAACCAAGCTGCAACTAGGGGTAAAATAAACCAACTGTCGTAATGAGCACCACCAGCAAAGGAGTAAATTACCAAAGGATTCCAGGCATAGAAGATTGCCTGTTGATAACCAAATCGACGACTGAGTAACCAACAGATTAATAAGTCAGCTAAGATAAATGCAATTTTGAACAACCAAACCTTAAGCTCAATCAGCGCTAAAATCCGAAAACCTAATTGCGCTACTGGTGGATAGATAGCAGAAACAGTAGGATGATTGATTAGTGACCACCATTCCGTATGGTAGGGAATCAGTTCAGTAGCATTAGGCGGCAAATGGTATGGACTAAACCCTAACGTTTGAATATACCCTTCCCATAGATAGCGCCATACATCATCTCCAGGATACATTGGTAGCAACAGCAGCCTGCTTAGGATGGTAGTACTCCAAAAATTTAGTCCTGAGTGGTAACTTTTGAGTTTTCGGAAGTACTTGATACTAATAGATTTAGTAAATCCTTTGTAGACTCCTTGCCAAAATTTTGTATTGATACTGTTGTTGTTAATGTTGATTGTCTGTTGGTAAATCTCAAGTTTCCTGTTGTCAACTTTCGCAGGATATCTAGTATAGACGCTTAATCCCCAAGACAAGAGAAAACCTAAGCTGATCACACTGATACCTAACCAAAATCGAGGCACAGCTCCCACCTCTCGGAAATCCCCATGAGGCACAATCAAGATACAACCTAACAACAGGAGTAGAGAACTAAGCCATATATATAGCGTTTTCATTTGAGATGTGAAACTAGGATTGATCGAAATTCCCTATTCCTTCTTCAACACTTCTACCGATTGTTCCATCTGCCTGGCTTAGCTTAATGCGACGTAGATATAGACGACCTAAAGTCATCAAAATTATTGTTCCTGCTTGGACACTACCAGAAAGGGTACCAGATATTTTCGAGCGTCCCCCTTGTCGGCGACGGTAACCAACAGGAATTTCACAGATTCGCAAACCACATTCGATCGCACGGGCTTGCATTTCTACTGTCCAGCCAAACCCTCTATCTTGCATTTGGATTGCATCCAAAGCTGAACGGCGAATTAGGCGCAATGGTCCTAAATCCTGATACCAGTGTCCCCAACCCCAACCGATCAGGAAGGTAGCCAGCCAGTTGCCAAAATTTTGCACTGGGGTCATCGCCTTACGTCCATCTACTGTGGCGCGGCGGTTACCTAAAATTAGGTCATACTTATGCTTAGCAGCTAGAAACTGGGGTAAATAACTTAAGTCATCACTTCCATCCCCATCACAGAATAATATCCAATTAATATCTCGGTCTAGTTGCTGCAATCCCCGCCAACAGGCTCGACCGTAACCAGGAATAGGCTCACAGATTACCTCTGCACCGGCTTCTTTTGCTTTAAAAATACTGTTGTCCGTGCTGCCATTATCGACTACCCGAATATTGTTCAAATTATAGGATTGAAGAGACTTAATCACCCCAGTGATAGTGGTTTCTTCATTGAGAACAGGGATAATTACTAAGATATTGTGGTTATTAGTCATGGTTATAGCGGTTTTAATTGGGTCAGGTACAAATCTTTGGGTTTTAGGGAGTAGGGAGCAGGGAACAGGGAGCAGGGAACAGGGAACAGGGAACAGGGAACAGCGATGCAGCGCGGTCTTGGGGGTTTCCCCCATGAGCGACTGCATCAAGACGGGAACAGGGAAAAAATCATGTTTACCTAATCAGGATAGAAACCGCTATATTAGTCATGAGTTATTGCAGTTTTCAATTGGGTTAATTTTCTGGTCTATAACGTTATTTACCAAAGTAAGCTGCATACACAAAGGCAAAAGCAGTAGAACTGGGGATGGGAGTGCCATCGAATTCTTCTACTAATACAGTTTGGAGTTGGCTATCCCAACGTGCTCTAATTGGACGACCATTGAATTCTACAACTTTTTCGCCGACTTTTTTTAATTGATCATGGACAAATTGATAGCTAGCCCCAGAGAATTGGTTTTTAGGGGTTTGTTGATCTGCTTCCCAGACATAGCTAACGATAGCTTTGGGATGGAGGGTAAGTCGTTGTTGATTCCTGACTGGGAAAATAATTTGCTTATCGGTATAGTAGCTACCATAGGGATAGCTGAAGTAAGCCCGGTTATGACCTGTGTCAGTGGAGATAATTTTACTGTTGGGATACTTGCTTAACCAAGCGCCAAGAGTAGTTTTGATAGCGGGAATTGTTTTAAGACTACGATTGACTTTAGCACCAATAATACCCATCGCCCAAGGTTGGGAGTAAAGGGTATCATCGGCACGGTCATACATCACTAGGCAACTTTGATAAAGTTTGCCTGAAACACCGTAGGTTGTACTGCTGCGATTAAAAGCAACTATAGTATCACAAAGGGGACAATAGGATACACTAACATTAACTCCACCAACTGTGTCATTCACCAATTCATGCCAATTCATGATCCCGAAAGGATAGGCTTTGGCTTCTCCATTAACTACCACACCAATCACAGTTTCTGTTTTAGAAAATGGTGTGGTTTGAGCGGTATCAAACTTAGGATTATCGATACTAGGAATACCGTCTTTTGGGGGACCACCATTGAGGAGTTCCGTTAAATTAATGCGAGTGAATTTGGCTGGATTAAGGTTTTGTTTTTGGAGGTCAGTGATTTCTTGATCTTGGTTGTGGAGATAGGCAGTAAGATGGAAGTAACGGAGTTTGAAATTATCCCAGCTACCGGCTTGTACGACTAGTGCCATCAAACACAGCCCCACGAAGGAAGTAGTGCTGAGGGCTATTTTAAGTAATTTATTCATAATCGTGCTTTCCTTGCGTAGATGCCACTGCGAACCCAATGAGTGCGAGCCAGTGGGTGGTGCTTTACGGGGCGGGCTGTCCCAGGTGCTCAGAGCCGGAAAATCATAGGCTTTCCGTGGGTGGTGCGTTACGGGACGGGCTGTCCCAGGCGCTCAGAGGCGGAAAATCATAGGCTTTCCGTCCCTAACGCACCCTACGCACCTGGCACCCTACGCAACTGCCCAACCCCAGCATCAGAGGCTGTGGCTGGAATCCCTAACCTTAGGGTGAGGGGATAACATGAAACCAAGGTGAGTGATATCTGAGAATTTGATGAAGGATTGATGGCTATAGCATTTTAAAATCGATCATCAAACTCAATGGTGATTAAAGTCCCAAACCGCTACATGAGATTTATCCCCTATGATTCCTCATCGATCCGATTACCGACATCGAAAATAATTATAAATTGCGCATCCGGCATTAATCGTTTCAGAGCCACTAAATGTCCCTCCGCATCCGATCGATTGCGAAAGCGAGCAACAACAACTCGCTGCATTTGTGGTAACAACCGAATGACCACCCACGGATGAAGGCGTTCAGAATACGTCATCATTAAACTATCTCCTTGTGATAGGAGAGCCAGAGCTAGCCCGTAGGTATTGGACTCTCCCCGGGCTAGCTCTTGACTCTGGGCGTCTCAGCGCCCACCCTTATACTATAGCAAAAAAAATATCATATTATAACATATTTTGCAAATTTTTGTAACAAATTTTTTGAGGGAGTCGGGAGCAGGGACTTTTGAGCAGGTAAAAGAAACACATTCTAAGCAAAGCTTAGAATGTGTTTTATAATCTCCCCTGTTTCCTATTCCCTCTTCCCTGTGCTCTAGCAATTTTTAAAAATAATGCTATATTTGAATTAGGCAAGAAAGGTTAATATAGCAATTATCAGGTGCATGAGGTACACAAGATTTTTTTCCACTTCCCCTTTCCCCGCGCCCGGGTTTATTACTCCCCAATCTCTCCCCCCTACTCCCTACTCCCTACTCCCTACTCCCTAAAATCAAGAAATTTGTACCTCACCGAATTGATAAATTCTATAGTATGGTATGTCTTGTTAAATTAGAAATTAAAGAATCTCCAGAGGAACTTAAAGCACTACTAAACTCTCTAAAAGAAAGTAGTCATAAACAACGAATCCAAGCTCTGTATTGGCTCAAAATAGGAGCGAGTAATAGTATCGAGCATATAGCGATGCTACTAGGATGCCACCGCACTACAGTATCACGGTGGTTTAGTCTATATCGTCGGGGTGGAATTGAAGCGTTATTAGAGCATAACAAAAAGTCAGGCAGACCAAGAAAGATTCCCCTGGACGTAGAGGAAAAATTACGAGTTAAATTACAACAATCGGAAGGATTTAGTAGTTATGGGGAAGTGCAACTTTGGTTAAAAGAATTGTGTGGTATGGATATACCCTATGCCACAGTATATAAATATGTGCGTACTCGTTTAAAAACTAACTTAAATAAGTTAGATTAAATTTGTTAGAGTGAGTTAGTAGTAAACAAAGCCCAGGGGATATAGAAAAGTGGTGAACTACCAAACGCCAAGCTGACGCTATGGCGCTGGCTAGGGTTGGTTTAAATGTAAAGGTACAATCGCTGTAAAGAGCTTGGGATTTGCTTTGATGACAAACAGCTCAGTTTTTAAATAGTCAAATTAGGATAATAATAGATACACTTTAGTTAACTAAAATGCTACCTTCTCTTACCAATTCGCTAACTTTACCTGGCATTGTACAACGAAGATAGCGTGGTTGTGCCCCGATAGAGCATGAAGTTTCAAAGTCCTCACTTTTGTTGATCCAGCCGCCAACGCATTTCTTTAAGGCAAAAGTATTGGTCCAACATAATCGAACAGACCATCTAGCAGTGATTGGTACACTTCCATTACTAATAGAACCTCTGCTCAGAGAAGAGACTTTGATGTTACTAACCCACTTCTCTTTTGAATCAACATTGAAACTAGGATTAGCAGATATGAAATTATCAAGCTCTTGTCCGAGAGTGCCTGTTTCCGGAAGGCGTACAGAAAATATTCCATCCTCAAAGTTTGCACTACGTCCAGAGGCAATCAAAACATCATTGCTTGCTCCTATCCCTTCACTGGTTGACTGACTAGGAGATGTATAGGCAAAGGTTTCCAGTGGTTTGGGAATATCTACTACGGCTAAAGTGGTAATAATGGATGCTACACCAAGGGTGCTTAATAAGTTCGGTAGTTTCATTAATTTTTCGGCATTTTGAGGATTTTAGTGTTTTGGTAATAGCACCCTATTTATTCTGATCAAAAATTGATATAGCTCTGGATTTATATATGGAGATGGTTGGCTATATAATAGATTTTACTTACTCACGCAGTAGCCTGGGAATTTTTGAGACTAATAATTACTTACTAGTCTCAAGGCTATTCAACTAGCCACAGGGCTTGAAATTGGCAATTATCCCAGGTAATGATGCACAATAGCTGCCTATTTCACTTTCCAATAGATAAATAGATTAATCTCAAAGCTTTTATAACCCTGATCATCATCCTGATAAGTGGCGATTTAGTGAGATAGTAGTATCCAAATATTACCAATAAATACTAATTTATATAGTGATTTTTCTAATCAAAGATAACATACCTACTTTTTGTAGAACTTCAGCAAAGTCATTGATATTACTAAGCCAAATGTTTGATTAGTCATTAATTATTGGTGACTAGTTATTGCTTAATTGCTCTGGTCAATCTTTAATTTTAACCAAACTACGGTCAATATCTTTGACCTTAGTACAGCCACTTAAAGCCATGGCTATATCCAATTCATCTCGTAACAATTGCAAGACATGGCGTACTCCAGCAACTCCTGCTACAGCTAATCCCCATAACACCGGACGACCTACCAACACCGCTGATGCACCCAAGGCTAGGGCTTTGAGGACATCAGTGCCTCGACGGATACCCCCATCGATTAATACCGGTAGATGATTTCCCACAGCTGCGACCACTTCGGGTAAGGCATCGATGGATGCGATCGCACTATCCAATTGCCGACCCCCATGATTCGATACAATGATTCCTTTGGCTCCATGGTCCAATGCCTTGAGAGCATCATCTCCTCGCAAAATGCCTTTGACTAACACCGGTAGAGTAGTGATCGATTGTAACCATTCCAGATCCCGCCAGGTCAGTGTTGGGTCAATTTGCTGGGCAAAATAGCTCAATAAACCCGATTCTCCTGCGGTTTTGGGAATTTCCAGACCAGTCATAGTCGCTAAATTAGCCAATTCCATCCCTACCGGTAGAGTAAATTGATTGCGTCGATCCCTTTCCCGACACCCCAACACTGGTGCATCTACGGTCAGACAAAGGGCACTAAAACCAGCTGCCTCCGCCCGTTCCACAAGTCTACGGGTGAGAGTGCGATCGCGATGGACATACAGCTGAAACCATGAGGGATTTTGGATATGGGATGTTGCCTCCTGCTTTTGTTGGCTCTGTTTCCCGGCAAGGGCTACAGCTTCTAAGGGTTTGGTGGACATGGTACTCAACACCATGATTGCCCCTACCTCAGCTGCAGCCCTTGCTGTTGCCAATTCACCCTCTGGATTGGCCAGACACTGGAATGCCATGGGAGCAACCAGAATCGGTATGGGGAAAAACTGATCTAGGATTTGTGTGCTTAAATCTCGTTGACTCACATCCACCAACATCCGAGGACGGAGTTTTATCTGTTCAAACGCTGCACGATTGTCTCGTAGTGTTACTTCATCCCAAGCACCACTGGCGTAATAATCCAGTGCCATGGGAGATAGATACTGCGGCGCTAGGGCTTCGTATTCGAATAGATTAATCGGTTGATTCAAGGTTTTTTGTGGAAGGTTGTTCGCGTAGCGTGGCCTTTTGGCCAAGGTTGGAGGTTGGTTGAAGGTTGGAGGTTGGTTGAAGGTTGGAGGTTGGTTGAAGGTTGGAGGTTGGTTGAAGGTTGGAGGTTGGTTGAAGGTTGGAGGTTATTAAGGTTGAAGGTTATTAAGGTTGAAGTGTTGTTAGCCTTGTCAGTAATGCACATTACCTGCTGCGGGATTAATTCTACAGGTTTTTAGCTCAAGTCCACAAGACAATAAATAAAAATTGCTATAATTTTTATTTGATTCCCACAGTTTGAGGTAAACCTTGAAAACTGTTGCTGTCTTTTTTGAGGAAGCAGGCACCTTTGCCTACCCATTTACTAAAAAAAAGTACATACGACACATTGCCCAACTTGGTGAAGCAATAGAAGCTTGTGGTGCCAATTTTCGTGTTGTTCGTCACCAATCTTCCTATCTAGGGTCAGGACAATTTTCCCAGAGTTGGGAATTACGAGATGGAGAAGTGATAGAAACCGGTCCTGTCAAAGCTGATGTCATTTTCGATAAAGGATTGTTTAGCTCTGATGGAACTATCCCAGTTCTTAACTGTCAGGAAATTAACGAAATTTGCACCAACAAATATAAAACCTTTCAGTTGTTCAGTGACTATTCTCCCCAAACCTATCTTGTTAACAGCCAAGAGGAGTTTTTTGATGCACTAAGTAGTATACCAGGACAGTATAAAGTTGTCAAGCCAGTAGATGGTCTTGAAGCCAGAAATGTCCACATTGGAGACGATGACTTCTTAAAGAAGCAGGATTGCCCCTATCCTTTTTTAGTGCAAGAGTTTCTCGATTCACGCTCAGGTATACCCGGTATTGTTGATGGTGTCCATGACTTTCGTGTAGCACTCCTCAACGGGGAAATTGTTCACTCTATAGTACGTACTCCAGCTTCAGGCAAATTAGTAGCATCCGTGACTGAAGGAGGCGAGATGCGTGTTGTAGAAATAGAGCTTATCCCTAGCACTGTCTTAGATCTAGTCGAACAAATTGAAAAACATATGGTACAGTACGGTAACCGGTTTTATGGCATTGATCTTGCCCTAGTTAACGGTCAACCGAAAATCATCGAGCTTAATTCTCGTGTTAGCATTTGGGACAATCAACAACATGAAGTATTCGCTAGCACCAAGAGGAAACTTGCCGAGGTTTTAGTAGCACTTTGATAGTTGGGTAGGGTGCGTTAGGGACGGGCGAGCCCTCATTTTATGCCTCGTCGTCACCGTCGGGACAGCATCTCCGAAAATTGTAACGGGCAAGATGCCCATTCCACCCACCGGGTCAAACAGCTTTTAGGATATCCACCCTTATCAATTCTAGCAAATCACCAATTTTACCAAATATTAAATTATGATCGAGTTTGAAAAAACCATCAACTTAACTGTTGATAAACTCCTTAACTATTTGCAGGAAAATCAAAATACCGACACCAAGGTAATAGATTACAAAAGCCCTCAAACCCTTAAGGAAAAACTCGATTTAAGCTTACCGGAAAACGGAGTTCCCTTAGCGGATTTAATTCCGATTATTGAATCGTACCTCGACCACAGCGTGCGGACTAGTAGCCACAAGTTTTTCAACCAGCTTTGGGGTGGATTTGAGATAACTGGATTATTAGCAGAAATGGTAACTAGTACTGCTAATACTTCTATGTATACCTATGAAGTTGCTCCAGTAGCTACCCTGATCGAGATTAAATTGATTGAGGCTCTCAACGACTTGATCGGTTTTCCTCAAGGTGAGGGGTTGATGGTGACAGGAGGGAGTAATGCTAATCTGATCGCCATGCTTTGTGCGCGACACAAACTCCTACCCGAAGCCAAAAACAAGGGATTGGGAAATCACCAGCTAGTAGCATTCATCTCCGATCAGGCTCACTATTCCTTTTTCAAAGCCGCAAATTTGTTGGGCATGGGCATAGACAATGTAGTCAAAGTCAAATCCGATGGCGATCAGCGCATGTGCCCGCAACAATTAGAAGCTGCTATTCAACAAAGCCTAAGTGAAGGAAAAACACCTTTCTTTGTTACAGCTACTGCGGGCACTACCGTTGCCGGTGCATTCGATCCGTTGCCCTCAATTGCAGAAATTACCAGCAAATATGGACTCTGGCTACATGTGGATGGGTCTTGGGGTGCTCCGGTTTTGTTCAGCAACCAGCACAAGCACCTGTTGCAAGGTAGCTCCTTAGCAGATTCTTTTACTTGGGATGCTCACAAACTCATGGGGGTGCCCTTGATTTGTTCAGCTATTCTGGTTAAACAACCAGGGACTTTATTGGAGGCTTGTTCTAGTCAAGGTACCCACTATATCTTCCACGATGATGAAGATAGTGCCTATAATCTGGGAACTATGTCCTTGCAGTGTGGGCGGAAAGTAGATGCCCTTAAGCTGTGGCTAGCCTGGAAATACTACGGCAAAAATGGTTATGAAGCACGGGTTGACCGCTTGTTTGAACTCGCCAGCTACGCGGCGGATTATATTCGCAATTGTGAGAATTTAGAATTGATAGTTAAACCAACATTTTTGAATATCTGTTTCCGCTATAATCCCAGGAATAACAGTCTGTCTAATCATGGTTTAGATCAGCTGAATCTAGAGATACGTGATCAATTAATGCGCTCCGGTCAAGCATTAGTCAATTACGCTCACTATCAAGAACAGATTCTAATTCGCTTGATTCTCACCAATCCAGACATTAACGAAGCAGATCTAGATAGCTTTTTTGCTAACTTTATCAAAATTGGCGATAGTTTATTATAGGAGGTACGGAAGAGCCATAAAAACAAAAAAAATCTGACGAATCTATAAGCGAACGCCAGCATTTCAATTGTAAAGGTGTAAAAATCAGCTAGAGAATGGTAAAGATAAAATATCTTATCTCATGCTTCTGTTTTGTCTAAACAAACATTAGTCTAAACAAACATTGGAATCCGTGTTACTAAACTACTGAATACCAAGATAGTACTCCAGATAAGGCGGGGATAAAGACCCATCAGCTTAGCTATCCTGACGACCTGGTGGCTAACTAGTTAATAGTAATAGATAATAATAGATAAATATTAAGGTAACAGTAATTTTTGGTTAAGGATGAATTATCGAATATGTTCGGCCAAGGCAATTCGGTGTAGGGTAAGATTAAAGACTAACGATGTTCCCCTGATAGCTTTACCAAAAATCCCCGATACCCGCCCCGTCTCTTTAGAGCGGGTCAGAAGTTACCGTAAGAATAGTGCAGCCAAAGCAAGTTGGTAGGCTATGCATCAAAAGTGACAGATCTTGTTGTAAGGCTGCACTATTCTAAGGTTTCGTCTCCGGGATGAAGGGTCGCAGCGGTCTTTAGCCGCCGTGAAAAAGATTTGATTTTGATTTAAAAGATTATGCTGAGTATGTTAGAGTAATGATATAACATAAGATGTCGATTTCTGGTGAACATAATAGAGTTTAAGGCATACGGTAAACCCCTTCAATATCAAGCAATAGACGAAGCGATTCGGACGGTTAAGTTTATCCGTAATAGCTGTATTCGTTTATGGATGGATAATAAAGGAACAGGCAAATACGACCTTAGCAAGTACTCAAAAATACTGGCTAAAGAATTCTCTTTTGCTAATGAACTAAACTCTACTGCTCGACAAGCTGCGGCTGAAAGGGCATGGTCATCAATTTCTCGTTTCTTTGAGAACTGCAAGAAAAAAGTACCTGGGAAGAAAGGCTATCCCCGTTTCCAGAAGCACTGTAGATTCGGCAAAGCCGACGCTGCGCGAACGGTTGAGTATAAACAATCAGGATGGAAGCTTTCTCCTGATAAAAAGTCAATCACCTTCAGTGATAAGAAGGGAATCGGAAAGCTGAAGCTCAAAGGTACTTGGGACTTGTGGCGCTTCGACAAGAAGCAAATTAAGCGAGTCCGTATTGTCAAGAGGGCGGATGGTTACTACGTTCAATTTTGCGTCTCTGTCGATGTAAAAGAACAATTAGACCCCGCCGATGCCACTATAGGATTAGATGTAGGACTAAAAGATTTCTACACCGATTCTAGAGGAAGTACAGAACCAAATCCTCGTTTTTATAGGTCTGGAGAAAAACGATTAAAGTTTTATCAACGCCGGGTTTCCCGGAAAAAGAAAGGCTCATATAACCGTAGGAAAGCCGTTAACAGATTAGGTAGACAGCACCTTAAAATAAGTAGGCAGCGTGTTGGCGTAGCCTGCGCGTAGCGCATAGAACATGCCAAGAGACTGGCACGTTGCGTAGTCCGGTCTAACGACCTGGTCGCTTACGTTCGCGCAGCGTGCCGTAAGGCAAGATTTAAGGATTAAAAACTTGGTTAAAAACCACTGTCTAGCTAAATCTATTAACGATGCAGGTTGGTATCAATTTAGAAAATGGTTAGAGCATTTTGGTGAGAAGTTTGGTAGAGTCACCGTTGCGGTAAATCCTGCCTATACAAGCCAGAACTGCTCCGAGTGCGGCAAGGTAGTTAAAAAGTCACTATCTACTAGGACTCACGTCTGTAAATGTGGGTGTGAATTGGACAGAGACCACAACGCCGCAATAAACATACTAAAAAGAGCCTTGGGTACGGTGGGGCACACCGGAACCTGGATCATAGATCCGAACTCTTGTGGAGGTGCGGCTCGTTCTAAGTAGGAGCCTCCAGTGATTGGAGGGGTATGACTTAGGGGATTCGCGGGAATTGTTCCCGAAATCCTAACTATTTATCGGATGGTGGTGAAAACCCACCCCTTGAGGAGACAAGTGACACCCTATCTGGCCACACCGAGCAAGCGGCATCTTGCAGAGTGACGCTGGCACCAGGGCGGAATTAGGGCTAAAGCAGATAGGCTCCCTACCGCTAATGGGAAGACGACACGGGTAGATTAACGAAAGTCCTTAAAAAGTGTCTAAAGAGTAAGCCGCAATCTGGGAACCACATGGTGCGGACGTCATCCTTTCATTCTCACAGCGTTCTTTCCACGATAGCTGTAAACTCCGAGAAGAGGATAGGCAAATTGGACTGCCCTAAATCGTCATAACAATCTGATCAATGGAACGAGTAAAAACGACAGCAATTATGGGTCTGAGGAATGGTCGAATCCTCGGTAAGTTATGCCAAATCTAATCCCCACTGTCGGGTAGGATGTGCTCGTAAACTGGGCACGGGTATCCAGAGTACACAAATTCTAGGAGAGTATGGGTAGACGCATGTCAAACAGATATAGCGACCTCTGGAAAAGTCAGAAGTGGAAGAAACTCCGCCAAAACCTTTTCCGCCTACAAAAACGAGTGTATAAAGCGGTTCGAGATGGTGACTTGAAGAAAGCGCGGTCTCTACAAAAACTGATTCTGAAATCCCGTTCAGCACAGCTTTTGGCAGTCCGTCAAGTGACACAACTAAATAAAGGGAAAAAGACGGCTGGAGTAGATGGCTTGTCAAGCCTCTCCTACAGACAGCGTGTCAAGTTGGTAGAAACATTGAACGATTGTGCCTCTGACTGGAGACATAACCGACTTCGTGAAATCCCTATCCCTAAAAAGAATGGGAAAGTAAGAATGTTGAAAATACCAACCATCGCTGACCGAGCCTGGCAATGTCTAATTAAATATGCCCTAGAACCAGCCCATGAGGCCACGTTCAGTGCCCACAGTTATGGTTTCAGAACAGGCAGATGCGCACAAGATGTGCAGAAACGCCTCCAACTACATCTGAAATCGGATGCTAAAGGCATAACAAAAAGGATTATCGAACTAGACATTAAAAAGTGTTTCGACCGTATATCACACTCCTCCATAATGGACAAAGTGATTGCCCCGGCAAAGATAAAAGTGGGAATATTCCGATGTCTAAAAGCCGGAATAAACCCAGAATTTCCGGAGCAGGGCACCCCTCAGGGAGGAGTCGTGAGTCCCTTACTAGCCAATATCGCACTTAACGGAATAGAAGAAATTCACCCCAGTCTGCGGTACGCAGATGATATGGTGATAATTCTAAAACCAAATGACAACGCTGAAAAGATACTGAATAAAATCAAAGTCTTTTTGGCAGAGCGTGGGATGGAAATCAGTGAAGAAAAGACCAAGCTAACTAAAACGACAGACGGATTTGACTTCCTGGGGTGGAATTTCCGCGTCCAGAAAAACGGAAAATTTCGGTCAATTCCCTCAGTGGAAAACCACCGAAATATACGAAAGAAGATTAAAGCCGTAGTCAACAGCTCGAATTTTGGTGCTGAAGTAAAAGCCCAAAAGCTAGCCCCTATCGTGCGAGGCTGGAGAAATTACCACAAGAACTGCGATATGAGCAGTTCCCGGGACTCCTTATGGTTCATCAACAACACTGCCCACCGAAAGTTCCGAAAGGAAAAGAAAGTAAGTCGGTATAGAGCTGATGAGCTATGCAAAAAGGGATTCCCGAAGGTAGGTTACAAACAAAACCAGCATGTAAATGTAAGGGGGACTAAGTCACCTTACGACGGTGACCTAGTCTATTGGAGTAATCGAAACTCACGATTATACTCTGATGCTACCTCAGAAGCCTTGAAAAAGCAGAAACAATCCTGTGGATTCTGTGGGTTGAAATTCTTAGAAGACGAATCTGTACACCTTCATCACATAGATGGAAACCACGACAATTGGAAACCTAAGAATTTATTAGCAGTCCACCAAAGCTGTCATCAACAGATACATTGGAGCACTCCGAAAGGAGAGGATATCTAGGAGCCGTGTGAGGCGAAAGCTTCACGCACGGTTCTGAAGGAGAGGTGCTCCCCTTAATAGGGGACATCGACTCTAACAATCGACCTCTACTCTTCCTGACTCCGGTTTGGTTGAGCAAGTTGGCTCTATGAACCAAGAATCCCCGCGTCTAATGACCGGGGAGTGTCAACGTCGGGTAGGATGAATTATTAATTATCAAGTCAAGGGTGAAGCGTGAAGGGTTCATCCTTCATCCTTAAAATTAGCGATTGTCAAGGTTAAGGACTAAATCAGACTTCAAGGTTATATCTAAATCTGTGTCAGGGTCGATGACAACTACTTCTACGTCTTCCTGACCTCCTGCAAGGAGAAGCTCTGTAACCAAACCGAGTCCAGCACCAGCTAAAACTTCCCAAAACTCAAGCTTACCAAAGATTTCAGAGAGTACAGCTCCAGCAGCTGCACCAATAGCAGCACCTTTGAGCAAATCGGGATCAGTGTTTTTGGTAATAGTTTCAGTTTTGGTGACAACCTCGGAGGTGGCATCAAGGGACAAGGATTGATCACTATCCCTGAGAATCAACTCTTCGGCGACAAACTGAGAACCTCCTTGAACTGGACGCACTTCACCTTCAATCTCACTACCTGCTGGAATTAGGAGGGTTCCTGAAAAGGAGACTACATCTCTAGCTACTATCACCGTTATCGGTAGAGTTTCATTACGAGTGACAATAACTCTCTTGGCGTCGTCGGATTCAACTGGTATCAAAGTCCCAGCAGGAATGATGACTTGGGTAAATTGAGCCAACTGTGGCTCGATGTAGAATCTAGACTGGGCAGTAGCTTGAGTCGCTATCAACATTGGTAACGCCACAGTTGAAGTGATCCCCAATGCGGTGAGTAGAGCGATTCTGGACTGCCAACGATGGGAAATAAACATTAAATATATCTTCCTTGAGGATGAGTATAAGCGATTAATTAGACTCAAAAGAGCATAGTTATGTTTCCCAAGGTGATCATGAACTATGGGATCATGAACGCAAGCGATCGCTAATTGATCAAAATTATGGGCAGGATACCCCACCTATACCCACCCGACCTTTAAAGCTGCTTGTCACCCCATCACCCCATCACCCCCATCTTCTGATCCCGGAGCGTTCGCGTAGCGTAGCCCTTCGGGCTAATCGCATCCTGTCTGTTTTAGAACCTAAAATTTTCAAACCTAAAATCTGTAGCATTAGGGTAAGATCAGGTTTTTGAGCCCCATAGAACTAAAATTAGGTCTGGGACTGCTAGAGCCACTGCGAGGTTTTACCATGAGTCTAGGCACATGGATTGGTCTACTTGCCTTTATCCTTTCGTTATACATCCTGTGGCAAATCCGTCAAGTACTGCTGCTGATATTTACTGCTGTGGTACTTGCCAATGCCTTAAATATCTTGGTGGAAAAATTCCGCCGGGTTGGCATCAAACGGCTTTTTGCTGTCTTGCTGTCAATTCTTCTAATGCTTGCCCTCACGGTAGGGTTTTACTGGCTAATTGTGCCACCCTTCGCAGAGCAAGTGCTAGAGCTGATTGATCAGGTTCCTAGGGGTATAGAAAAATTAGGTGAGTGGTTGGAGGTGTTGTCAGCGGATATTCCTCCAGATCTGATTACTTTCCCCGAGATCCAATTAGATCAGCTAATTCAACAGCTACAACCGTTACTTAATCAGTTATTGGGTGGTGGATTCTCCATTGCCTTTAACTCTTTGGCTGTCGTAGCCCAAGTTTTGCTGGTATTAGTTTTGACTATCATGCTATTGGCTGACCCCAAGGCTTATCGTCAAAGCTTTATACGACTTTTCCCGTCTTTCTATCGCCGTCGAGTTGATGAAATTTTGACTCTATGTGATCACTCTTTACGGGGGTGGTTAGTAGGCATTCTCGTTAACATTGCTGCCATTTCTGGCTTAAGTTTTGTGGGTTTGGTCATCCTACAAGTGAAACTGGCACTGGCACAGGCGGCTTTGGCAGGTATCTTGACATTTATCCCCAATATTGGTCCTGGATTGAGTGTAGTCCCACCGATTGCGATCGCTCTACTAGATGCACCCTGGAAAGCGATCGCTGTTTTAATTCTCTACATCATTATTCAGCAGGTGGAAAGTAATTTGCTGACTCCCCTGGTGATGAAGCAACAGGTATCCCTGCTACCAGCAGTAACCCTTTTAGCTCAGGTATTTTTCGCGACATTCTTTGGTTTTTTAGGTTTACTGTTAGCTTTACCATTAACCGTAGTGGGTCAGGTTTGGCTAAAAGAAGTTTTAATTAAAGATATCCTCGATCAATGGAAAACTAGTCCGATATCAATCAGAGATACCGAGACAGCGACAGAAACCGTTGCGATCGCATCACCAAATCCTGAATTAGCCAGCCCAACTACATCAAAGGATTCCCAGGATAGGACTGAATCAGACAATCACCTCAAATCCGACAAATCAGATCAGATAGATAAGGAGGAAGAGTAAACCTTCATCAGCCTTCAGCCGTTAAAACGCAAGCTATGGATTTTAACAACTGCCTATGATCACGCTCAGCTGACTGAGGTGAGCTAAGATACCACTGGCAAGTGATATTTTGGAAAACCTTTCTCCCCATTCCCAATCCCTATGCGAACCATTGCTCAAATTAATGACAAAATCGAGGGTAACTGTGCCGTAGTGTGGACAGTGGAAGAATTAAAAGCACGGGTGGCAGACATCGGTGTCACTCAGGCGGCGAAAGAAGTAGACATCATTACTACCGGTACCTTTGAGCAGATGGAGTCTTCCGGAGCAATCATGAATTTGGGACATACTGACCCACCCGTGAAAATACGCAAATGTTGGTTAGATGGAGTTCCAGCTTACACTGGCTTCGGAGCAGTGGATTTGTTTTTGGGAGCAACCCAAGTTGTTGACTACCCAGATAACCGTGAGATTCCAGATACCGAAGAACATAGGGAAAGGGGTGGTGGTCATGTCATTGAAGACCTGATTGCTGGGAAACCCGTCCACCTGCAAGCCCTCGGACAAGTGACAGATTGTTATCCTAGAGGCTCCTTTGAGACTACGATTACTAAGGATAGGATTAATCAGTTTTATTTATTCAATCCTCGCAATCTGTATCAAAACTTCATTGTAGGGGTGAATGGAGGCGATCGCCCCTTGTATACTTATCTGGGTTTGTTGCAGCCCAAACTCTCCAATGCGGTTTACTCTAACCCAGGAGCAATCTCACCCCTAATCAATGATCCCCAACTCAAGCTAGTGGGTATTGGCACGCGGATTTTTATGGGTGGAGGTATTGGCTATATTGCTTGGGAAGGGACCCAACACTTCCCACTGCAAAAACGCCTTCCCAATCAAACACCCATAGGACCAGCAGCAACTCTAGCTTTAATTGGAGATGCCAAGCAAATGAACCCGAAATGGGTGCGGGGTTGTTACTTTAAAAATTATGGCCCCTCTCTGATGCTGGGTGTGGGCGTACCAATGCCAGTACTGAATGAAGAAGTAGTGCAACGTTGTGCTGTACAAGATCAAGACATTGTTGCACCAGTGGTAGATTTTGCCATTCCTAGACGGGTGCGTCCAACCTTTGGGTTAGTCAGCTACGCTCAGCTGAAGTCTGGTCGAATCACTATTGATGGTAAATTAGTGCGTGTAGCTCCTCTTGCTAGTATTTTCCTCTCCCGGCAAGTTGCTATGGAATTAAAGCAATGGATTGAGAGTGGCAAATTTACCCTAACTGAACCAGTAGCACCAATTCCGATGGACCGCTCATTTCTACCTCAAGATCTATGGGGTTCTCAAATTAGTTTGGATTGATTTATTGACACTCCCCATGACTAGAAGGCAGGGGATTCTTGGTTCAACGAGGTTACTTGCTCTTCCAGGCCGGAACCAGAAAGAGTAGAGGTATCCTCTCCCCAAGCGTTAAATAAAGTTCCGGTGTGCCCCACCGTACTCAAGGCTCTAGTTAAGATATTTTTGGCAGCATTGTGGTCGCGGTCTAACTGACATCCACATTTACAAACATGGGTGCGAGTCGATAAGGATTTTTTGACTATTTCGCCACAAATATAACAATTTTGGCTTGTATAGGCAGGATTGACTGCAACAGTTATTCTGCCAAACTTTTGTCCAAAATATTCCAGCCACCTCCGGAATTGATACCAACCTGCATCATTAATAGACTTGGCTAGACAATGATTCTTAACTAGGTTTTTCACCGCTAAGTCTTCATAGGCGATCAGGTCGTTAGACCGAATTACGCAACGTGCCAGTCTCTTGGCATGTTCTTCACGCTGCCTACTTATCTTTAAGTGATGTCTACCTAGCCTATTAATTGCCTTCTTTCGGTTAGTTGAGCCTTTCTTTTTCCGAGATACCCGACGCTGATAAAATTTTAAACGCTTTTCCCCAGTCCTGTAAAACCTGGGATTTGGCTCAAAGTAGCCTTCAGAATCAGTATAAAACTCTTTCAATCCTACATCCAGACCAATAGTGTAGCCAGTAGCCTCTAGTTGCTCATTATTGTCTGTTTTGACACAGAATTGAACGTAATACCCATCAGCTCTTTTGATTATCCGAACCCGCTTAATAAGCTTTATATCCTGTCGCCATAAATCCCAAGTCCCTTTGAGTTTAACTATTCCGATCCCTTTTTTATCTGTAAACTTGATTGATTTTTTGTCTGGAGATAATTTCCAACCAGACTGCTTATATTCAACCGATCGAGAATACTTCTTGAAACGAGGGTAACCTTTCTTTCCAGGTACCTTTTTCTTGCAGTTATCAAAAAAACGCTTGATAGCCCGCTCTACGTTCTCTACAGAGGCTTGACAAGCATGACTATTGAGGTCTTTAACAAATTCAAACTCTTCCCTTAATTGAGTGTTGTATCGATAGAGTTCTTTCTTTCCTTTTCCACGATTGTCCATCCAGTACCGAAGTACCTTGTTACGGATAAAACGAGCCGTTCTAATGGCTTCATTTATTGCCAACTTTTGAGGCTCTTTTAGGACAGCCTTGAACTCCATAACCAACACTTAAAACCACCTCCTTAGTTCGTTGGCTTTACTTACTATTATAGTCGATATTTCAGGGCCAAAGTCCCGGACAGTTAGGGAATAAATTCCCTCAAAAGACGAAACCTTAGAATAGTGGAGCCTTTATAGTTGGCAGGCTATGCAGAAAAGGGTAAAAAACTTATTGATTAAGGCTCCACTATTCTTACGGTAACTTTAAAAGGCTAACCCCATGGATAGAATTAGAATCCAGGGGCTTGCGCCCTCAGGGTTTTCGGTCATTGGTCATTTTAAAATTGAAAACTGAAAATTGAAAAGTAATAATTACCAATTATCTTTAGCTTACTTAAGCTGTGAAATTTGCTCATCTAACACAGCTAATTTTGAGCGGAGTAGAGGATTGTCCTCTACTGCAAGGATTCGACAAATGCGATCGCGCATTTTTTCGTGGTGCCTGAGCATGGTGTCAGCGTCTGCTTGTAAGCCGTAGTGCCGCTCTTTAATTTGTGTCTCTGGCAAGCAGAAGAACACCCCTCCATCAGTTCGTTGAATACTGCCTTCAAGCAGGTCAAATATTCGTGCATTGCTAGTGATGGAGCCCTTGGAGTTTTCGCACCCGTATACATGAAGGCTCAAAAAGCAGGATTCTCCGGGGTTGCCCATCTGGTGAATCATATCGTCAGCTACCGCCTTTACCTCTCCAGAGCTATAGTCCAGCCGCTTCAGGGTTTGCAGCACTCCATCTGTTAAGGTATACACGTAGTGTTCCGCCTCGCCAAAGCACTGTACTGCTCCCCATTGGGCTGTGCCATGGTCATGAATCGTGCTGTAGTCTCCTGGAGCCCAAGACATCACCATAATTTCAAAGGAATCGCACTCGTACAGTAGCTTTCGACCGTAGCTGTCGGTGATGGGATGATCAAAGTCAGCCCATCCCATCAAATCTTCCGGTGAGATGCGTGCATCCAAAATGCACAGACGAGCAATTTTCGGTACCAATAGCGACTGACTTTGGATATTGCTAATTAAGCGCTGGATACTCTCGGGAAGACTTTTGTCGGATACAGAACTCGAGTTTGCCTGAATAATCTGAATCATTTTGCCATCCTCTAATTTTTTAAAAAACTTGATTCTCTGAAAATGGAGACTTAAAAATTGAAAATTAACAAAATCGGATTAACCATCCTACGAATGGATTAACCGAAATTGATAGTATTACTAGGTGGGAGAATGGTGTTAGGGTAATGGTGTTAGAGTTTACTATTCAAAGCCTAATCCCTAATACTTAATCCCTCATCCCTAGATTTACCTAACTAATAATTCCTCACTAGTTGACTTTACTGTATAAACCTTAAAGCTCTAGGCTGAGATAAAGCTGATAAATTACTCACTATCGTCTTAAAAAGACTGAGAACTATCTCAGCTTCTTTTGATTCAGGACACATGATCATTATTCCTCATATAACCAAAGATTTCTTCAAGCTATAGCAAGCCCGATTGAAACGCGAAAGAAATCCCTACCCCTCTTCGACCTCCTTCCCATCTTCCCATCTTCCCATCTTTCCATCTTCAAAACTCCGACACAGAGTGCTATAATTCAGGACGGTAAGGTAGGATATGGGACAAAACAAGCTGCATAATAACCATGTCGTGCCAGCGTCCCTTGAAAAACCCAATTTCTTTTTGAACACCTACAACCTCAAATCCAAATCGCTTGTGAAATTCAATACTCCCTTGATTGCAGGCCAAAATTTTAGCAACGACATGATGATAGCAAAACTCCTCAACTTTCTTGAGCAATGCTGTTTGTAAAATACTGCCGTAACCCTTACCAGTTTCCCCTAAAGAAAAATAAATCGAAATCTCGCAGCAAACACGGTAGCCTAAGCGAGGGCTATAGCGCTTGATGACACCCCACCCAATAATACAGCTTTCTCGTTCTGCAACCAGTATGGTTTCGCGATCGCCAAACTTATTCGCGAGTCCTTCCATGTCCTCAGCAGTATAAAATTGGCAATCCATCGTACTGTTCCCTGCAGCGATAGACTCGTTATAGATAGATGCAATTGCTTGGAAATCAGTATCTTTATATTGCCTTACCAGAATGTTGGGATGCTCTGATAAATCTGCACAGAAATTCTCTTGTTTAGTTGACATTTTTCTGCACTTATTTTTTTGCCCGTAATTATTTGCTCTCTCTCAAGTATAATTTAGAGAACTAAAAACTCCTAATCCTCAACCAAACACAACGATAGCTTTTTTCTCGGCTTTCGATAAAACTCAATCATCCAGGTGAACAATCGCTCCATTATCGATTGGTTGGTTAACAGTTCTAATCTAGCAAAGCCACCAATATTTCCTCCATTGATTTCGCTAATGCACCAGTTACCCTCATCATTCATCAAAAAGTCATATCCCAAGGTATGTATACCCCGACAGCGATAGTGTTCAACGGTGGCGTCAATTGCTTCTTTTTCTTCAGAGCTGATATCTGATAAGAAACATTCTCCATCTACGCTGACATTATGGACCCAATGACCACTTTTCGAGCGGCGGATATAGGCACCGTAAATTTCCCCATCTACCACAACAATCCGCTTATCTCCCGCATCAACTCGCTGCAAGTATTGCACAAATTGTAGTGGTTTGCTTTTGGAACCTTTTAGATAATTCATCACCTCCGAAAAGTGAGTAAACTCCCTGGTACCTGCAAAGGGATTATCCACTAAAAAATGACCATTATGATACCAAATTTTAAAAACTCCTCTACCACCACAACTATTATATCGCTTAGCCACAATAACTTGGTGCTTTTCAAAAAAAGTCAATGCTTCCATCCAGTTACCAGTTACTACCATGTATGGTGTAAATTTGCTAGCAACCTTTAGCAGAAATTCTTGCTGAATTTGCTCATGAATTCCCGTAGGACTGTTGACAAATTTTACAAAAGGTTCCCACAATCGTAGTCTATCTAGATATCCTTCAGGAAAAGGCTTTAAAGTGCGACAAAATACCAAGTCAAACTCCTCTAGCGATCGCCAATCCCGGACTTGTGAATCTAATTCGAGAAAGGTAGTGTAAGGTAGTATTTCCTTCACCGGAGCTACCTGAATCAATTCAGTATTTGCTCCTTGGGTGAAGACGCCCTCCGTAGGGATGTGGAAGAATTCAAATCGTTCGTCGAGGGCTAGCCGTTGGTAAAAGATGGGTATGTCCAGTAACGGACTAGAGTATCGAGAAGGATTGCAAATGGAAAGTAATTTCATATTACATTACTTCTTATATTACTTCTTACTTTCATTAAATTACAAGTTGATTAAACTATACCGATTGCTAATTCTTTTATAATCATTTTATTTAAATTATCATACTGATGAGGTACAAAAATTTTTGTCCCTACGGTGCGCTTTCCGTGATGGCGAACGCGCCCCGCGTGACCTACGGTCAAGGGATTGCTCGCCATCACGGGTCGCACCGCTCCCTACTCCCTACTCCCTACTCCCTACTCCCTACTCCCTACTCCCTACTCCCTACTCCCTACTCCCTACTCCCTACTCCCTACTCCCTACTCCCTACTCCCTAACAACTCCTAGTAACTACCTCACTGAATTTAGAACTGCTATCTACTTACATAGAGGCAGAACTTTCCCCTCTAGCTGCAATTTCCTGTGTTGGTTGGGGCTGTTGTTTACTAAAGTTAGTTATCGACACTCCAATCATGATCACAATAAATGCTATTACTTGCATCAGCGAAGGGCGTTCTCCATTGAGAATTAGCGCATAAATCACACCAAATACGGGAGATAATACAGTCCACTTACCCACCGTCTTGGAGTCTAACTTTTCGAGGGCAGCGTACCAGAGAAATTGGGTAATCACGATGATAATTAGCGCATAGATACTCATCACCATCCAAAGCTGACCTGAAAAGACATCTCCAAAATGAGACGGACCAAATAAATAACTAGCGATCGCGAAAAATATTACAGCTGATATAAAGTTACGGCTGAAGACAATTACCGACAAACTATTGTGTTTAGAAAGGGTCAACTTGCCGATAATCGACGTGACTGCATACAAAAAGGTTGATCCCAGGATTAAAAGGTCTCCCTGATTGATTTGATAATTACTGCTTGTGAAAACAATAGCAACAATACCGACGCCAATCATAGAAAAGCCAATCCATTCCCATTTCAGAATACGCTTGCCAAAGAAAATTGCTCCTGCCAGAGCATAGAGTACCGGTCCAAATCGCCCCAATAAGACCGCATTGGTGACAGTAGTGTGTTGTAGCCCCAGGAAAATCAGTGCAGACAGTAAGGCTGCTAAACAACCATTAATAAACAGTCCCAGAAGCAGCTTTACATTCAACTTTCGGAGTTCATTTAGAATAGGAATCGCTCCAAAAAAAGCCACCACTGCCAAAGACGCACAGAGATTGCCAACAAACAGAACGTTACAAAACGATATTGGTGTTTCCTTCCCGCCACTGAGCATACTAGCGTTTGCAATTAGGAAAGCAATCACCGAGGGTCGCAATGCTGCCAGGGCTCGGGAGACAACTAGCAGCAATTTGGGATTAAGGTTATTGATACTATTGGCAATCATTTCCGTTATTGAGGAAGAGTGGTGTATTCTTTCCTAGTAAAGCATTAGTCCAGTAATCCGAGGAATGGGTAAATCAATGACTAGGTAACACGTAAAAGGGGGGGGATAGGAATACCTAAATCTATCCTTTTCTGTTAATACATATATCAGATCATTTGTCAAATCCTCTACAAGCGTGGGGAATCGGAAGAGTGTGGGTAATTCCGTTACCCATCGATTGCCCATCATCCCCAGCTTTACTGAGTCACCAGCTCATAACTTTCCGGGTCAGCTTTGAGGACAAACATATCCCCATATTGAACTACTTCCCCAGTGATGCGGATAGGGTCAGCTACCTTATCCAAAATCCGGGAGTTAACCGCCTGGTTTTGCCGATCTACTAGGAGCAGATAAAGATTATCCCCCTGCTGATTGTACACGAAGAACACCGGAGGAACACCACCACTGATGCAGCGAATAGCACAGGAGCGATGGGTTTTAGTTTGTCCTGGTTTCATCACCCCCGGGTAGCATTTACTGTCTACAATCTCTCCTAAGAGGGAGAACTCACCCAGAGATTTACCCGCATCCGGTTTCACTGCTCCCGAAGGAGGGTCAATTGCCTCTGCAGAGCGAGCTGCTATCACCGTAAGGTTGTTGCGATAAACTGGACTACCGGTTAGCTTGACCCACTTTCCCACTTGATCCAAAACGCTGGACTTGGGTGAGGTTTTTCCCGGACCCGTGAGCAAGTAGCGAGAGTAGGGGGCTTGGGAGGAGGTATCCCCTGGACGGGGTACCAGCAAGTGAGGAACAGGTTGTCCTAACAGCAACCCTTCAAACTCTTGAGCCTTATTGACCTTTCCAGAATTAAACTGGTCATGAATTAAGGGGAAGACAGCCCCTAGAATCAGAATCACCAGGGCTAGGACGGGAATCAATATCAACAGAAACCGTTTGATAGCGGTCGGCACCTTACCATAACCGATATAAAATTCATCGGTGTTTTGACCTTCGCTGTTGGTAGTCATGTCTGTTCCTCCATGGCGATTACAGCAGGGCTGACGCTCGTCCCAGGAAGGTTCGGTATAGTTTTCACCAAAATGCGATCGCCCTCTAATTTAATATCAAACGTAGGGATTTTTTCTGTAAAGGGTGGGGGGGAAGCACCATTTTCTGGCAGATACTGGTAGCCGTGCCATGGACAGGTGATGCAGCCATCCACAATTTTTCCCTCCCCTAGAGGGCCATTCTGATGCTGACAAACGTTGGAAACAGCAGAAATCTTACCGTCATACTTAAAAATTGCTACCCGCTCGCCCCCGAGAGTGACTATCTTAGCTCGCTTTTCCGGGATTTCTGCGATGCTGCCCGCATCCACAAATTCTTCGTTTCCTGTAACAAGGTCCTGATTGTCCCGCCCGAACTCCCGAATCCCTGCTGCCAAATGCACTCCCACAATCCACACTAGTCCAACACCAACAGCAAGGGTCAGAACTGGATGCTTGTTAGTTTGCAGTGCTCCGAGCAGGACATGACCTGTCAGTAGTCCGTAGGCAAGATAAACACTCATATGTAAACCTTTCCAAACCGGAGCCGTTAGGTTAGCCAGCCAGAAATCGTGGCTAGTGGCTGCCATTAGGAACAAGATCACCAGGGGAACAAATCCCAAAACCTGGAAGGGAAAGCGAATAAAGGTAAAATAGTTAGTATTGCTCACAAACAGACTAACCAGAGGTTCGAGATTGCCGAAGTCGTGGTACCATTGCAGGCCAAGGCGGGTGTGCTGGAGAGCTAAGAAGAACATCGTAACCCCCATATGACGCCGATTGTAGAGGAGGGGATAGAATTTTGGACTCAGGCGAGTTAGCGGACCAATGGATAAAATCACATGCAGCAGGATGAAAGCAGCTGAGCCAAAGGCGCGAATCCTGACTCCCCTGATGTCGATGTTGCTATCGAACCACTGGGTAACATTGATGAAAAGTACAATATAAAGGACAACTAGGCTCAGAAGGATAGCATCGTAAATAAACTTCTGGCGGTTCCACAGAACAGCTTTATAGGCAACACTCATTGTTTTCCTAAAGGTTAATTGCTATTGCTATAGCGGTTTTTAAGCTAGTAAGGTACAAGTTTTTGGCTTTTAGAGAGCAGGGAGCAGGGAGCAGGGAGCAGGGAGCAGGGAGCAGGGAGCAGGGAGCAGTAAAGTCGGAAGAGGAAAGAGGTAAAAAGTTTTGTGTACCTCATTAGGCTAAAAACCGCTATATTGCTCATTAGTCATTAGTCATTAGTCATTAGTTATTAGTTATTATTAACTATCAGTAAACCTTCGTTTATTTACTAAGCACTAATAACGATAAATTCTAGTCATTTTGGCTGGCAATGGTAGAGCTGCAATCAGCTTTTGTTGGCCCTGGCTGTAGATCAGCAAATGTCCCGCTTTGCCTCGCACACTGGGAGGAAGCAAAAATTGTTTACGAGATAACCCTGCCAGATTGCCTAGCAGTATAGAGCGATCGCTAATTTCTGTGGGGGCTTCCTTAGTAGCTTCCCAATACAGCAAGGGGTCAGGAACTTGGAGCAAAGAAAGAGACTTCAGTTCCATGACCAGTTTGCCTTGGTAATTGACAAAGGTTTCAACATGAAACCGAAATGTTCCATCGTTAAGTTTAGTTGAGCCAATTGCCTTTCTGGGTTGGGTTGGTGTCACGAAGCCTGCCTGTGTAAATAATTTATTGGTAGCTACATCCACTGGTTCGTAACTAGGACGCAGTAAAATCCCTGCCAAGAAGCACACTGGTAGGACAACTGCTAGTACCACAAAGGAGTAAAAGTGAGTTTTACGGCGAGCGAGAATCATGGCATTTCCCTTTCAGGTCAGTCGTTTAGCCGATATACGGTGAGCATTGCGTTCAGTCGGAAGAGTTTTGCCTCTCAACAGGCGAGTGGCAAACATCGGCCAGAAGGCAGTCACACCGGGAATGATCATAATGCGAAAGCCGATCGCCCATCCATGGACATTGGGATCAACCCGTTGCACCCCAAAGATGACGAAAGGAACCGCAAAAATCAAACCAGCGACCAGGTAAACGCGGAACAGTTTTATGATCCACTCGACCATAGCAATGGTGAGGCTTTCCATTTTTATACTCTTGAGGAGTGATGGATATGATTCAGTTTATACCAAGCTATGACAATGGGTATCTGTTTCTTCTTTAAGATTAGGTAATACCGGAGAATCTGTCTGCCTGAAAAAATCGTATGTTTTTGACACTCCCACCTGGAGAGACGACAGACCTCTCAAGGCTAGGTTTGTTGAGATAAAGGGCGCTCACTATACCAAGAAGCTTGTCCCGAAAAAATCAGGCAAAAGCAAGCCAAAAGGCAATCTTGACGATTAAAAACATGAGCTAGCAGCCAAACCCAACACCCAAGCCGAGTAGCTAATCAAAAGCTGACTGCATGTAGTGTTGTAGAATCAGCTTATATCCTGCCACCAATACCGGTTGAGCTAGCTCAACGATCTGACTTTCGATCTCTTGATCTGTGGTTGTAGACTGTAAAGGTTGGCTCAGGCTCTGGCAACGGACAAGAGCAACATCAAATCGGCAGGGTAAATTAGCTAAATCTGGATGTTCTGACAGAAACAACTCAGCTGTACGCCGGAGTTTAGCTTGCTTTTGTGGTGTAATCGCTCTTCGACCATCGGCATCCCAATTCCCTCGACTGCGAGTTTTAACCTCGACAAAAGCCAATGGCATCGGGTTTCCTTTGGCAATTAGGTCAATCTCTCCCCATCGACAGCGCCAGTTATGGTTTAGGATCACCCAGCCTTGGGTTTGTAACCACCTAGCGACTAACTTCTCTCCTAATTGCCCAACCTTAGCCATCTTATGATTGTAAAGTCAATTGTATCACTGGTATCTTGATTATGATAGTTGTAATCGTTATCAATGTTGTGCTCTCCCTGTTGTGTCTATACGCTGCTTGCCAAGTGTGGCGATTGGGACAGTGGCTTTCATCTATCGCTAATCAGTTGGAAAGGGTTGAACGCGGTATCTCTAAAAAGTTATATAGTGCTCCCAAGGCAATTGTTCTTGGACAAGTAGGTATTCATGGTTTGAGAGAGGAGTATCAACAATTACAGGTTCAGCTACACACACTCAAGCAAATTTTTCTACTGTTGGGTATGCTTCAAAAAATTGGAGGATTTAGGTGGCGCTTTAGTAATAAACCGACCAGCAAGAACAGCTTACTTCCTCAAGAGCGATCGCACGATTGATCTGCTTGTGACTAGTATCGGGTTGTTGTATTCCCACCATAGCCCTCACCAATCCTTAGGGGCAACTGAGATCACCCTCACCGTACCTCCCGTGAGAAACGCCACACTCCTACCCTACTAACTACTGATCAAT
This sequence comes from Moorena sp. SIOASIH, assembly GCF_010671925.1. GTDB lineage: Bacteria > Cyanobacteriota > Cyanobacteriia > Cyanobacteriales > Coleofasciculaceae > Moorena. The sequence continues at coordinate 928,296 of NZ_JAAHIH010000003.1, forward strand.
TATCAAGCTACTTGTAGGATAATAAATCAAAACCATTTAGTATAAAAGTTTTATCCATCCCATTTATCTAAAACTGTTGGAGGAACACAAATCAAAAGATGTCAAAAAAAAGTGCTGGAGTATTTATCGGTGGCATGCTATTGGGTAGTGCCGTAGGAACAGTGGTAGGGTTGCTAATTGCCCCCCGTACTGGTCGCGATACGCGCAAGCTATTGAAAAAATCGGCAGATGCCTTACCCGAATTAGCCGAAGATCTTTCTAGCAGTGTACAACTACAGGCAGATCGCCTTTCCGATTCGACACTGCGTAACTGGGATGATACCCTAGCTCGACTAAAGGTAGCGATCGCAGCAGGTCTTGAGGCTTCTGTGGCTGAAAAAGCTTCTGTGGCTGAAAGCGTAGAGCCAATAAAGTCCGAGTCGGAAGTTGCCGCAGAGTCCAACTCGTCCGCTAATCAACATTAGCTTTAGGGTACCCGGACGGGGGGTAAGAAGGTCTACTTCTTGTTTTGGTGTTGCCGATTGGCCAGATGTCATGGGTTTTTTCTTACTTCCCCTTCTTCCGCTTCTTCCGCTTCTTCCCCTTCTCCATAAATTATCCCCCTACAAGTGCAACGCCCTGTTTTTGTGTGGGTTAGCCGACTCGCGAAGATCGGAAATGGAAAAATTTATCCTATGCTGCAAGTATTAGTCAATAATATCACTAAACGTTGTCAAATACGTTGTAAAATGTCACGAAAACTGATAGCATAAAATTGATGAGAGCTGATTTGTAAACGGAGCTATAAACATTGCGGTTCAAGGCTTTCAGTAATTCGGCCTAGTTTGCCCCCTGTTACCTTAAATCCATATCTGTCAAGGTATTTGATCTATTAATATTTACTTGATAAATTAGCTTTGAAAGTTTGGGCGAGCTTAATGCTGTTTTTTCAAGGGTGTTTTTTCAACACTTCAAGAGGTGCGACCCCTGGCGAATTTAATTCGCCAAGGTCAAGGGCACCTAATGCCTAGTCAGTTAAGTTGACTTAAGCTTAATTACTGCAGGCGAGGGCTTGATCAAAAAAGTCGTAAACTCCGATTTTCCATTGCCAGTTACTGAATCATAGCACAGGTTAACCTGTATAATAAATCAACGGTCATCACCCCTCTCCCCCATAGACGGGGCTTCCCAACATCCTAGGATTTTTTGTGATTGATCCTCTATTTTGGCTCGGGCTGTCCTTTCTGCTCGTAGCAGTTAGTTTAACCGCTGTTTTGGTAACGTTATTGCCTGCTGTACAAGAGTTAGCGCGGGCAGCTCGTAGTGTGGAAAAATTAGCTGATACCCTAAATCGGGAATTACCACCAACCCTAGAAGCCATTAGGCTGACAGGCTTGGAAATCAGCGACTTGACAGATGATCTTAATCAAGGAGTAAAAAGTGCTGGTCATGTGGTTCAACAGGTTGACCACAGTATTAGCAGTGCTAAAAACCAAGCCCAAAAAGTCAAAGAGAATACTCGTAATGTGGTTAAGGGTGTCAAAGCTGCCTGGAAAACTTGGAGGGGTACTTCACCAAAATCAAGGTCAATCGATTCCCTACCATCATCAGGTGCGACCCGTGATGGCGAGGGATTGCTCGCCATCACGGAAAGCGCACCTATTCACAGAAAAGCTCTAGAAATTCCTGAGACTGATCAACGCTCATCAGACGTTAATCAGCCAAGGCTCGGAGATAGTAACTATAACCATAAAGAGGTCAATGACGGGACTCGTGAAACCTCTGATTACGACATCCATGATAATTCCATCGATGATAATTCTTTTTAACGAAGGCAATACCAAGACTCGAACCTAAAGATTATACAGATTGAACCTCCCCACCCTTGAGAGGGATGGGGATTCCCAGGCACAATCTCTAAGAGACTGTTATCTCCGTGGGCGTGACTTTCCCCCGCACCGGAGGTAGCTGAGTGGGGTCAATTCCCAGTTTTTTGAGACCCCTTAGTTTTATGTTTACTGCCCCATTCACATCAGCATCATCATGATATCCACATTCAGTACAAACAAATTTTTCTTTCTTTCTGTTACTTTTGCTGATGTGATGGCATTTTGGGCATTTTTGAGATGTGTACTTGGGATTTATTTTTACTACTGGTATGCCTGACTTTGCAGCCACAACTTCTACCTTTTTGACTAGTTCTCCCCAAGCTGCGTTAGATATCGATCTATTTAAACCTCTTTTTGCCGACTGCCCATTGCGGTCATAACCACCCTTCTCATTGGGTTTAGGCTTGCACCGAGACTTCATTCCTTTAATATTGAGATCTTCAAATACTAAAGCATCTGCCCCATCAACTAATTGATTTGCTACATCCCAATGGTAGGCACTACGGTTATTTGTTATCCGCTCATGAAGAGAAGCAACTTTAGAATAAGACTTTTTTCTGTTACTAGACCCCTTCCTCTTTCTGCTAGCAGTTTTTTGCCTTAATTTTAAGCGCCTTTCCCTTCTCCTAAAAGCTTTTTGTTTGGCTGGATTAGCTATTGTTTTTCCATTAGAGAGACTTACTAATTTATTGATGCCTAGGTCGCACCCGCACACTTTCAGAGGGTCAATTTCGGTGTTATTTTTTACTGGAGCAGGTGGAACCGATTTGTCTTCGATCTGAAGGCTGGCAAACCACCCACGAGCTTTTCTACGAACAGTAACGGACTTTAAGGCAAACCCATCAGGAATAGGGCGGGAGTTGTGAAAACCAATCCATCCAATTCCTGGAAGGTATATCTTGTTTCCATTAAGCTTTACCTGACCAGGAGCATACTTAAAGCTCCTAAACCGTGACCTTCTTTTTGGCTTCGGATAACCTGTCTCTCCCTTGAAGAATTTGGCAAATGCAACATCTAACTGTCTTAGAGTCTGTTGCAAGACAGTTGAATGAATCGATTTGTACCAGGGTCTTTCTTTCTTAAGTATAGGAAGATTGGAACTTTGAGCTTCGTAAGCATTTCGTCTTGGATTTTTTTGGCTTTTCTTCCAAGGGTAGCCCACAGAGTGATTCTTACTTACTGAACAGGTCAACGGACACGCTTCTCCCCCACTTTTAAAGTCGCAATAATTACCTAACCTGGGAGCCTTTGCTTGATCGTAAGAATCATTTCTGTCTCTAAGTAGGTAATTATATTGTGCTCTCAGCATGTCTAACCACCGATTCATTACGGCTTGTTGTCGTTGACTTGGTTTGAGTTTATAAGAATATCCCAGTTGCATTTGTTCGACCCTTTCAGTGCTAATCTAATTATAGACCCCTGAAATTAGCTTGTCAAGTAAATGCCTGAAAAAATCAAAAGAAAAGTAGGAAGACCCAGATTGCACGAAGAAGCCAAGAAAAGTTACAGCATCAAAGCCACTGAGGCTGGCTGGCAGGGATTGAAGCGCCTAGCAGCTTGTTCTGGATTAAGTCTCTCTGAATACTTAGAGTTCTTAGGAAGGACTGGGACTCTGCCTAATTGAGAGGAAATTCATCCCCACCTTAAGAAGGATGGGGTATTCTTTCCCCTCAAACTCCCCTATTGATAAATAAATAATAAATGTAATGCCACCCTTGAGTTTATAAACTCAAGGGTGGCATTATACCGTTTTTGTTAATGGATGAGAAATATAGTTAGTCGGTATTTGGTAACTGGTAAACAAAAGCAGGTAAAAGTATAGCAATCCTATTAAAACATGCAGAAAAATCAGTCCGACTCTCGGCAGATTCTTCCCCATATTCCCTAACTGCAGTCATCTTGCCCATCTTACAACTGGTCAGATTAGGAAAGAAATTCCATTCTACTGCTGACATCACTCACAGATACATCGTGTAATACTGCAATCAAATCATCCCCAAAATACAAAGCTGTGCTACCGGGTAAGCCATTATCAGCCTCAAGCACATCATATTGATCCGCTACACCATAGAGCTGAATGATGTCTTGAGAATCTAAGTCATAAATCTTTGCATAATCCTTGTCACCCCCACCCTGGTAGAAAGAACCATCATCATCTCCTAGGAGAAAAGTATCTGACCCACCTCCACCAACAAGAACATCAATTTCACCATTACCTCGGGAATCATTTCCAACTCCATTGAGGGTGTCATTACCAGAACCTCCGATCACATAGTCGTTGCCAGAGCCACCCTTAAGCATGTCATTGTCCCGCCCACCGTCGAGGAAGTCATCACCGGAACCTCCCATCAAATCGTTCTTGCCAGAACTACCTTTTAGGGTATCATTGCCACTCCCACCATCAAGACTGTCATCACCCGAATCCCCGATCAAAGAGTCGTTACCAGAGCCACCCTCAAGGCTGTCATTTCCGTGGTCTCCTCTAAGGTAGTCATCGCCAGAGCCACCTTTGAGCGTGTCATTTCCCTTACCTCCTCTGAGACTATCATCGTTATTACCACCGTCGAGGAGGTCATCACCCGAACCTCCGCTCAGAGTATCATCACCTGAACTACCTTCTAGGGTATCGTTGCCCAAATCTCCTATGATCGAATCATTGCCAACACCGCCAGAAAGGGAGTCATTTCCCTGACCACCTCCGAGAGTGTCATCATTATACCCACCATCGAGAGTGTCATTGCCCCAAGTTCCCCTGAGAAAGTCGTTACCGGAACCTCCAACAAGACTGTCATCCCCAGAACCTCCTGAAATATTGTCATTACCCGAGCCACCAATTAGTGTGTCATTATCGCCATTACCCCAAATCTTATCATCACCATGACCGCCTTCAAGCCGATTATCGTAACGGTCTCCCCTAATCGATTTGCTTTCCCAATTCTGGTCAAGGACTTCGATAGTGAAAATTTTCTCGTAGCTTTCACCCCCCTGATCGGTGGTGCGGATTTTGATCGGGTGACTAGAGTTGATATCAAAGTCTAAGAGGCTGCCATCTTTGACTTTTAGTTGATTGCCAACAATTTCAAAGCGACCTTCAGGATCATCGAATAACTCATAGGTATGGGTATCTTCCCCATCCACATCACTAGTAGTCAGAGTAGCAATAGTGGTGCCATTATTACTGAATTCCTTGACACTGTTGCCATCAAGGGTGATATCCGTCGGAGCAAAATTCTGGTTTTCGACGTCAATGGTGAAAGTTTTATCGTAGCTTTTACCTCCGGAGTCGGTGGTGCGGATTTTGATCGGGTGACTAGAGTTGATATCAAAGTCTAAGAGGCTGCCATCTTTGACTTTTAGTTGATTGCCAACAATTTCAAAGCGACCTTCAGGATCATCGAATAACTCATAGGTATGGGTATCTTCCCCATCCACATCACTAGTAGTCAGAGTAGCAATAGTGGTGCCATTATTACTGAATTCCTTGACACTGTTGCCATCAAGGGTGATATCCGTCGGAGCAAAATTCTGGTTTTGGACTTGAATCGTGAACGTTTTCTCGTAGCTTTCACCTCCGGAGTCGGTGGTGCGGATTTTGATCTGATGACTAGAGTTGTGATCAAAGTATAAGAGGCTGCCATCTTTGACTTTTAGTTCATTGCCAACAATTTCAAAGCGACCTTCAGGATCATCGAATAACTCATAGGTATGGGTATCTTCCCCATCCACATCACTAGTAGTCAGAGTAGCAATAGTGGTGCCATTATTACTGAATTCATTGACAGTTTGGGCAGATAGGGTGATATCCGTCGGAGCAGTGTTGGTAGGTTGAGGCTCCTTTTGAACATACTGAACGTCGCTAATATTTATTGTGTCCGGAACAGTCATCTCTTCCCATACAGGTGCTGGACTATCCTGCTCGAAGGTAATGTTAAGGCGATCGCTTTGAGAAACTCGATAGTAGTCTTCGACGGTAATCGAACTATGCCAGCCTAGATCAAGAATCAGGTCATCACCGCTTTGGGTTTGGGTCACACTAGAGAAAGCATAATTGGAAAGATCTAAAGTATCTAGATAGTTCCAACCTTTAATAATATCATCACCCGTGGACACTCCAAATTCATAACCGCTAAAGATATTGGCCGCACTATTGGCAATGATGTAATCGTCACTGCTGGAGTTGATCAGATTGTGAATAACTGTATCGAATGCGATCGCAGTCCCAAATTTAGACGTAACGTATTCTCTTCCGCTTTCATCGGTCCTAGCTTTATAATAGCCACCATTGTAAGCGTCTTGGGTGGTTATAATACCCCCCTGATTCATATCAAAGTGGTAACCTGTATTCAAAAAAGCCAGGTTTGAAAAGTCTAAAGTATTTTCACCACCACTATCCCAGAGGGTTTGCTTAATTTCTTCGGTTGCACCATAATCCTCATTACCATCTGTGTAGTCATAAACCCTGTCAAAGGAGTAAGTAGTATCCCCGTGGTTATACTCCCTAGCTCCATAGATAGACTGTAATGCTTTAATGTCGTAAGTCATTGGGGTAATCGCTGATTTCCCAGCAAAGTTATACGACATTACTGTGTTGGTGGTATTGTCCTCGTTAAAGGGCAAAAATGGACCTTGATCATGCTCCTCGTATGGATTCGGATGTTTGAAACCCAGAGCATGTAATGTCTCGTGAATCAGGGTCATGTAGCCATGATTTCCTGAGTCGTCAGCAAATCCGTTCTTACCTGTCGTGTCGAAGGCTGGGTTCAAATGCACATCCCCGGCCACATCCCACCAATTGCCGACATTGAAGTTAAATCCCTCAGGCGAATAGGCATAGGCATAGCTCGGACCATCAGATACCATGTAGCGCAATAAACCATAGTCTGTTGTCGTATCTGCTACCTCATGGAAATCAACATCAAGGTATCTTTCCAGAGTTTCGAGGATGCTTCTGATATTGTCTTTGGTTTCTTCTGAGATCTCTGAAACCCCCGTTTCAGGTCCGTAATAAGAACCACTTTTATAGAAGCTATAGGTGATAGGTTCAGTGTCCCACTGGTAATCATCCAGAAGTGAATCAGCTGAGGAAAATGTGTTAGACATTGCTTTTAGTTAACTCTTACTGCTTGACAAAGCCTAGTTACGGTAAATAATTTGGCGCTCAGAAAAGTTCCTGATTGTTGATGGTTCATGTTTAATGGCTTATTACCAGTTGCCATGAATCGTGGCTATAACCCCATTCGATAACTAGTCAAACGCACTGAATTTCATAGGGGATTTGGGTTACAAACCATAAATTTTCCCTAGTTAAAATCCCTAATCTTAAATTCATCATGAAATATATCCGTTTACGTTCAAGGTTGATATGTGTATGTTTTTGGTTTTTTTTTGTTTATTTTTAAAGGCTTAGATGCAAATTTGAAAAAAACGTAAATCCGGACAAAAAACATTAACTTAACTTAATTTAATTTCAATAAATTAAGTGAGTATTTTTAAGTATTAACGATGAATGTTTATTTAAGGGTTTGATTAGCAATTCAACCACATTAACATCAGATATTGTTTTTATTTTAGTTGTGAATAGACTACCTTAGTTAAGATACAAAATAAAAAATGTAAAACGCAATAGGGGAAACAGCTCCAGGGTTTTATTGTCCACTAAAAAAAGACCTACTACGTTTACATCTCATTTATAAACCCTATAAATAAAGCCTAGGAATAGGGATAAACTATCAAAATTTACCAGTTTACGTCGAACTCCAATCCTAGTTATGTGAAGTTAGTATAAAGTTCTAACCAATAGATAGAGGCTAAAATCAGTAGTTTTTCTAGGTCACGGTTTATTGGTAAGCATTCAGCATTCAGCTTAAGCTTTTTTTTGTAGGTGATGTCGCCATGATGCCTTTTTGTTCGGTTTGTTCTGTTGCCAGCATCATGAATGGCTGATAGGTGGCAACCATAGGATGGGCTTAGTTGCGTAGGGTGCGTAGGGTGTGTTATATCATGTCAGGATAATTACCCTTAATAAAAACCTCCCCCATCTCCCCATCTTCCCCTCCTGGGAGGGGTTAGGGGTGGGTTCCCATCTCCCCATCTCCCCACCCTCCTCGCGCCCGGGCCTCTTAATTATGGGTATTCAACCAGACTTGATATTAGGGGCGGGCTTGCCCTCATCTTCAACCTCGTAGCCAGTGTTGCGACAGCCCGCCCCCTAACCTACCACCCAAGGGCGAGCCCTGATTTTCTTGGTAGCCAGTGTTGGGACAGTCGGTCCCGTAACGCACCACCTAGTAGGCTGAAGGGTTACGTTGATTAAGCCTGTCTTTCAAACATAGAGTCTTTCATCTGTGTATTCTGATTTCTCAAGCTTCCCCTGCCTAAGTTGTTGCTCAAGTCATTGAGTGGGGTTATCTTAGAACGGAATTGTACTCACAGTATGAGTGTCATTATTTGCTAAGGCTCATAATTGAAAGATGTTCAGACCCAAATTCTGGATCAATATAGGTTTTGTCGAACAGATAGGAGAATTTTTTGCTAAATTTAGAACTAAACCGGCTCCTAACACGGTATTTCCTACTGTATTTATAGGTTTATCTTTAGTTTTAGTCGCCTGTGCCCCCAAGGGTGGAGACGCTAAAAGCAATACGGTTACTATCCTGGGAGTAATGACAGGGGAAGGGGAGCAAATAATCGAACAGATACTAGAACCCTTCACTAAAGAAACGGGTATCAAGGTGGTGTATGAAGCCAGTAGTGATTTCGCCACCCTCCTACCTGTGTTGGTGGAATCTGGAAATGCTCCCGATCTTGCCATGTTCCCTCAACCGGGTTTGATGGCTGACTTTGCTAGGGAAGGTCAACTGGTACCTCTAGATACCTTCATAGACAAATCTCAGTTATCTGCTGCTTATTCTCAAAACTGGCTAGATTTGGCAACTGTCGATAGTAAAGTATACGGAGTGTGGATTAGGGCGGCGGTCAAAAGCTTAGTTTGGTACAATCGAGCTGCGTTTAAGGCAGCTGGTTACAAAATCCCTAACACCTGGAATGAAATGATGGCACTGTCCGATCAGATTGTGGCAGATGGCGGTGTCCCTTGGTGCATCGGAATAGAAAGCGGTGCGGCTACAGGATGGGTTGGTACCGACTGGATTGAGGATATTATGTTGCGCACGGTTGGTGGGGAAGTGTATGACCAGTGGGTTGCTCACAACATTCCCTTTAATCACCCAGCGGTTAAGAATGCTTTTGAGCAGTTTGGCAACATTGCCCTTAATCCTAAGTATGTGTTTGGTGGTACTGTTGGTATTATTAGCACTCCATTTGGTGACGCAGCCACACCCTTATTTGATAAGCCCCCAGTTTGCTATCTGCATCGCCAAGCCAGCTTTATTACTAGCTTCTTACCTAAAGATGTAGCGCTAGATAATGATGTGAGTATCTTTCTGTTACCGGGTATTAAACAGGAATTGGGAGTGCCAGTGTTAGTGTCTGGTATTGTGACTGCTATGTTTAAGGATACTCCAGAAGCACGGAAGTTGATGGAGTATTTATCAACTGCCCAAGCCCATACTATCTGGGCAAGTCAGGGAGATTATGTCTCACCCCATAAACAGGTTAGTTTGGATGCTTACCCCAATGACATTGTTAAACGTCAAGCGGAAATCTTAGCCAATGCGGATATGGTGCGCTTCGATGGTTCGGATATGATGCCAGGAGCCGTGGGTACCGGGACATTCTGGAGTGGCATTGTTGATTATATTGGTGGGACAGATGTGGATACAGTTCTGAAAACTATTGAGGACAGTTGGCCAGATTAAGTATGAGGAATTAGGGATTAGTCATTGTCAAAAAAAATATTTATTTAAAATCGCCTTCTAATGTTACTTTAGCACAATTGCCTGGGAAATCTGTAACTATAAGATACTGAAATCAAATTAAGTCAGTTATTCGCCACCATTTAGCGAAATGGACAATAGTGCCGTTTAGGGATTAATTACGATTAAATATCTGAGTACAATATCAGCACTTGCCCTTCGCTCCGCTGTAACGGCAATCCCTTGGGGTGTAAGCAGGAAGGATATAGTAGGATGTCAGTGACTACTATAAATTTGGCGTGAGGGTACTCAAGTATAGTTGGAGCAGTTACCGATTACCGATTACCGATTACCTTTGGATCTTCCATAATTGAGGAACACCGTAAGTTTAGGATTCCCCCTTTAGGCCAAACTCAAGTTTAAATAAGAAATAAGCTATGGATACTAGTCAGATTGATAAATTTGTTTCCTATTGCCAAGGTGAACAGCCACAAAGTGAAGAAGATATGAGACGTTTTTTTATAGGGGTTATTGGTTTTCCCTATGATAAGGAACTTCTATTACAGGCATATCTATTTTTCAAGATCAACTCATTATTTCCAACCTGTAGTCAGCTCATCCTGTTTGAAAAAGCCCTAATCCAAGACTATACAAATTTAGGTAAAGTAGATTTTGTTTATCTGAGTCAAAACAAAAATTTATTTTTAATTGAAACTAAATATATTGATACTGAAGCGACAGGAAAGCACGAAAGAACTAGAAGAAATAAGCATAGAAATAAGGTAGTGGAACAAGTCATTGATTGGAAATACAAATTGAGGGATTATTGGAATATATCAACTAACCAAATTCATTGTGGAGTATTTACAACCGATCCACAAGTAGGTGATCGTGCAAGTAGCACTGACATTATCGCTAAATCAATATCTATCTATGAACTGGAACTGTGGCAAAAAAATTATAAATTTTATAATTTAGAGCATGGCAATAAACGGGATTCGGTGAGAGATTTATATGAGGTGATCAAGTGATCAGGTGATCAGGTGATGAAGTGATGAGGCAATGAAGGATGGTATTGCTCAAAATAGTTACTTTCATTCTCGCCGTTGTCATAGGCTGTGGTGGGGTGATAGCTTTATTATATGCCATGAATGGCTTGGTAAATCAGCTACCCAATAAAACGCGATTGACCTTGGCCAAAAGGCCACGCTACGGGAACGGTCACGCTACGCGAACGCATTTTGTGGCTTGGGTATACTTAGCCCCTGCTTTAGCATTACTAACCGCTTACCTGATTCTCCCCACCCTCAATACTATCTATATCAGCTTCTTGGATAAGCGATCGCAAAATTTTGTGGGACTGGACAATTACATCTTTGCCTTTACCAACCCTACTATGCTAATCGCTTTTCGTAACAATGTCCTTTGGTTGGTCTTGGTAACAGGGTTTAGTGTAGCATTGGGTTTAATTATTGCGGTGCTGGTGGATCGGGTACGCTATGAACTCGTAGCCAAGTCTATAATCTTTATGCCAATGGCAATTTCCTTTGTGGGGGCTAGCGTGATTTGGCGATTTATCTATGCTTTTCGTCCAGCTGGCTCAGAACAAATTGGCTTACTCAATGGCATTATTACCAGTTTAGGATTTGAGCCTGTAGGTTGGTTAGTGGAGCGCTCGATTAATAATTATGCTCTGATTGTGATTATGATTTGGTTGCAGACAGGGTTTTGCTTGATTTTGCTCTCTGCTGCCATCAAAGGTATCCCCAAAGATATTATCGAAGCTGCACGGATAGATGGAGCTAGTGAGTGGCAAATCTTCTGGAAAATTACTATTCCGATGATACGAGGGACTATTGCTGTGGTTGTGACTACTGTAGTAATAGCGGTGCTAAAAGTCTTTGATATTGTCTGGGTGATGACCGGTGGTAATCAAAATACGGAAGTGATTGCGTCTCGTATGATTAAGGAAATGTTCAATTATCGGAACTTTGGACGAGGTAGTGCGATCGCAGTTATTTTATTACTAGTTATTATTCCGGTTATGATTAGCAATATCCGTCGGTTTCGAGAGCAGGAGAACAGCCGTTGATAGTAATATATAATTATTATTTGAATTGTGAACATACTCCCGCTTGGGAAAGGCAAGAGGCAAGAGGCAAGAGGCAAGAGGCAAGAGTTAATCAAGTAGCGATGCAGCAAGGGAACAGGTGAGCCAGTGAGGCCAAAGGGGATTTCCCCCATTCGCGACTGCATCAAGACATAGAAGGATTTTGGTTAAGGTCAAAAACGGTAATTATTATTTATTATTTCTAATTGATTTAGAAATGCTATAGTATTCAGATTAAAGTTAAAATTTGATTCTGATGGCGTCACCGAGTTAAGCAACTGTTCTAGCTATGGTTGAAATTCTATAAGGCTTGGGGTGATGCGATGCTCCTTTGGAGCCGCTTCGCGAACGCATCTTGCCCACTCGTTTTGCCCAGTTGTTTTGCCCACTTGTTTAACGACTGCTGTTGTGGGATTGGTTGCACAAAGCGCTTATCTTGGCAAAAAATAGACTAATTCCAGACATGACTTTAACCCAGCTATGGCACCAAAACCGCTCTTTGTAGCAAAATCCCAACACCTACAGCAATTCTTCTGGAAAATCCCGATTCATCTGACCCTGATTATCATCTCTTTGATCTGGACTCTACCCACTGTTGGCTTGTTCATTAGTTCCCTACGTTACCGAGATGATGTGCTCAAAACCGGTTGGTGGTCAGTCTTCCAACACCCCTTCAATTTCACCCAATACCACCTAGGTAACTATATTGATGTGATTACCTCCGAAGGGATGGGACAGGCATTTCTCAATAGTCTGGTTATCTCGATTCCCGCTACAGTCATTCCCATTGCGATCGCTACTTTTGCTGCCTATGGGTTTGCTTGGATGAAATTTCCTGGTCGCCAAGTCCTGTTTATGGTAGTAGTTGGCTTGCTGGTAGTCCCGTTACAGATGACTCTGATTCCGGTATTGCGAGTCTACGGATATCTAGGACTTTCCGGTACATTATTAGGTATTTGGTTAGCCCACACAGGCTATGGTTTGCCCTTAGGAATTTATTTATTGCGTAATTATATTGCTAGTTTGCCTCAGGAGTTAATCGAAGCAGCAGCAGTGGATGGTGCGTCTCATCTAACCATAGTTACCCAGCTGATTGTGCCTCTATCCATGCCTGCGATCGCATCATTTGCCGTGTTTCAATTTCTCTGGGTATGGAATGACTTGCTAGTTGCTTTAGTCTATCTCGGAGTTACACCAGACGTTGCCCCGTTAACGATCCGATTAACAAATATAGTAGGTTATCGTGGGCAGCAGTGGCATCTTCTTACCTCTGGTGCATTTATTACAATGATTGTACCACTGATTGTGTTTTTTGTTCTACAGCGGTACTTTGTGCGGGGGATTTTAGCCGGTTCGGTTAAGGGTTGAAACTCTTATCTATAGCAGTAGGTACTTTAGTCCTGGGTTAATGGGAGTAGGGAGTAGGGAGTAGGGAGTAGGGAGTAGGGAGTAGGGAGTAGGGAGTAGGGAGTAGGATTCACTTTATGTGAATTCCCACAAGCCAAAAACCCCGTGTTTTTAAACCGGGGATGTAGGCTCGCTGCGACTTTAGTCGCCGTGAAAAATATAGAGAAAAGACTTGTAATTTTTGTGCTAGGCGTGTTAGCCTAATCATATAACAGAAGAGGTCGAGTTATGATGATCATAATTGAGTTCAAAGCTTACGGGAAAAAAGCGCAGTATCAATCCATAGACGAAGCTATTCGGACTACTAAATTTGTACGAAATAGTTGTCTTCGTTTATGGATGGACAATAAAGGGCTAAGCAAGTACGACTTAAATAAATACTGCAAAACCTTAGCCAAGAATTTCCCTTTTGCCAATGAACTCAACTCAACCGCCCGACAGGCTGCGGCTGAAAGAGCATGGTCATCAATCGCTCGTTTCTTTGAAAACTGCAAGAATAAAATACCTGGAAAAAAGGGTTTCCCTAAGTTTCAGAAGCATTGTATATCGGTCGAATACAAGCAGTCAGGATGGAAGTTATCCCCTAACAAGAAATCGATTACCTTTAGCGACAAAAAAGGAATTGGGAAGCTAAAACTCAAAGGTACATGGGACTTGTGGCGCTTCGATAAGAAGTTGATCAAACGAGTTCGCATAGTCAAGAGGGCTGATGGTTACTACGTTCAGTTTTGCATCTCTGTCGATGTGAAAGAGCAATTAAAACCTGCTGACGCGACTGTGGGACTGGATGTAGGGCTAAAAGAATTCTATACCGATTCCAAAGGTAATACAGAACTGAATCCCCGTTTTTATAGAGCCGGGGAGAAGCGTTTAAAGTTTTATCAACGTCGAGTTTCTCGGAAAAAGAAAGGCTCATCCAATCGTAAAAAAGCGATTAATAGACTAGGTAGACAACACCTTAAAATAAGTAGGCAGCGTGAAGAACATGCCAAGAGACTGGCACGTTGCGTAATCCGATCTAACGATCTGGTCGCCTATGAAGATTTGAGGGTTAAGAATCTCGTTAAAAATCATTGTCTAGCTAAGTCTATTAATGATGCAGGTTGGTATCAATTTAGAAAATGGTTGGAGCACTTTGGTGAAAAGTTTGGCAGGGTCACAGTTGCAGTGAATCCTGCCTACACAAGTCAAAACTGCTCTGAGTGCGGTGAGGTCGTGAAGAAGTCACTATCAACCAGGACTCACGTCTGTAAGTGTGGTTGTAAATTAGACCGAGATTCGGCGAAGCCGACGCTACGCGAACACAACGCCGCAGTCAACATCCTTAATAGAGCTTTGGGTACGGTGGGGCACACCGGAACCTGGATCATCGATCCGAACGCTTCGGGAGATCTGACCTCTACTGTTCTTGGTTCCGGCCAGGGGCAGCAAGTCGGGTTATTGAACGAAGAATCCCCGTCTCTTTAGAGCGGGGAGTGTCAACGAGGGTGAGATTCAGGGCTGACCTACTTTAGGCAATTCCGCTTCATTGGAGAGAGCAAAATTATCTAAAGAAACCTTTGCTGAATAGGAAACCCCATCCCGTTGATACAAAATTAATAGGCTATTTGCGTTTAGAACCTTGTAACCCAAAAATCTATCTACTCCACTTACTACTTCCTGATAGTCATTACCATTGGGATGTGTAAATGCTATTGTCATACTATCATTGTTTGTTAATCTTCCATCACCATTGGTATCTTGTTTAATAAGGTTGTATAAAACTGCTATAACTGGTTTAGATTCAACCCTGTTATTAGCTCTATCATTAGTTTCTGAAATGAGGCTATCGCTAGCAATTAAATAATCATTTTTAGCAAAGAGCCATTTGCTTTTACCTGTTTCACTATCCAAAAACAAATAGTTTCTAGTTGAGCGTGTCGATTTGCTATAATAGGATTGGGTATAAGATTGGTCTGAGTAAAGCGGCACCATTAGATAGGTTGTGCCATCAACCTCCCTGAGATTACCCAGCTCCCACTCTTGAGAGCTTGAGCTATCGTCATTAACATTAACAATGTTAATCTCCTGGCGCTCTCTCGTAGTGCTTTTGACTATCTCGATAGCAGCAAAAGCCAAAACCGCTATTGCTAGCAATCCAGTAGCCATAATAACAATGGCATTAAAGCGCCACACAAAACGAAAAAATTTATTGTCTTCCATGTTTGTTCACCGTTGACAGCTGACGGTTGACTATTGACGGTTGACTATTGCTCTGAGGAATAAGACTCAAGATGAGGTAAAATTAGGTAATCTTATTACACTAGTCAATTTTTGGGAGAATAATATGATATCTGCAGCAATCGCTTACTTTGGAATTCTAGCTGCTGCCACTGCTGTGGCTTTGACTCTATTTTTTGGACTTAGAGCAGTTAAGTTGATCTAACTACTGTTGTTTCCAGAATAATCCAAGCAGTATGGCGGATTGAAACATTTAATTGTTTTGAGTATAGCCGCCTACTGTAGCGCTATAGTTAACCAGCTATAATTAACCAGGGATACTTACACCTAGCTATACTTACCCATATCAACTCTCCTTGGCCAAACAAGGTTTAATTGTTGCTAGCACCGACTGCGCTAGAGCACTGAGTTCGTACCCGCCCTCTAAACCAAAAACAATCCGACGAGTTAGTTGCAGACAATACTTGGTAAATAGGCCATAATCATCTGGCTGCAAGGCAATATTTGCCAAGGGATCTGCGGCATTAGCATCATAACCAGCACTGACAATCAATAAATCTGGCTGAAATTTGGTTAAAAAGGGCATCACTTTCTGTTCAAACATAGGCTGGTAATCTTCTAAAGTGCTGCCTGGTGCCATGGGAAGATTGAGGACATTATTGTGAAACCCTTGTTCACTGGCTTGGCCTGTACCAGGATAGCAAGGGGATTGATGAAGGGAGATGTAGGCAATGCGAGCATCTCGTTCTACAACATCTTGAGTCCCATTGCCGTGATGGACATCCCAGTCTAGGATGGCAACTCGTTCGACTCCCGATTGCTCTAAGGAATAGTAAGCTGCGATCGCAGCATTGGAAAATAAGCAAAACCCCATCCCTCTCTGACGTTCAGCATGATGACCAGGGGGACGGGCTAGAACAAAGGCTGAATTATTGGTAGTGAGGACTTGATCTACCGCATCTAGCCAAGCACTAACGGCGAGTAGGGCAACATCGTAACTGCGGGGGGATATCCCTGTGTCCGCATCTAACCTGCCACCATTACTCAAGGCGATTTCTTCAACTGTCTCAATGTAGCGCTGGCTATGAATTTGTTGTACTAGAGGCATCACTCGACGAGTTTCCACCGCTGTCGGTAACTGCCACTTAATTTGGTCAGCCCAAGGTGCAGCTTTGATAGCATCAACAATCGCAGTTAAACGTTCTGGTCGTTCTGGGTGAAACCGACCGTTATCGTGTTCAAGAAACTCATCGGAGTAAATGACAGGTAACATATTATAGCACGATTCAGCCAAAATGATGGAAAAACGTTTTAGAGCAAGGTACTTGTGAATAGATTAACCTTACCGATTACTTCATCAGGTGATCCCTAAAGATACCAAACACGACACCAAAGGCGATCAGAGCTAGAGCGAGGCTGGCAGGGATTAAATCTGGTCTCAAAATGAAGGCAAAAATAGCTAAGCCAATCAAAACATAGGATAGTTTCATCAAAAACTCCTTAGTTGTTGGGAACCTCTGACGTTTTGTCAGGGCAGGTAAACAACCTGGTGGTATAAACCGCCAGTCAACATGAACAAGAAGAGGTGAAATTCCTAAGCTGCCCTAGGAAATTTTCTGTCTTTTTCCCATAATTTTTGCACAAGAAGCGCGAATCTGCTCATTGTCTAAGCCTTGCCCGTGGTTCTGTTACCGGCTATAGTCGAGATTTTGTGTTAAAATTTAAAAATAACCAGCCAAATTTGAAAAAAAAACGTGTTAAAAGCCTCTTTTGAGAGATTTTAACCGATTTATTTAGCAAAATCCTCGATAATAAGGGAGTTTGTCCAACTATGAGTACATCCCAAGAACGCATTGTCCCGACAAATTTGCGGAACGAAATGTCCCGGTCTTATTTAGAATACGCCATGAGCGTCATAGTAGGTCGGGCATTACCAGATGCCAGGGATGGGCTCAAGCCAGTACACCGACGGATTCTCTATGCGATGCATGAGCTGGGCTTAAGCCCAGACCGTCCGTTCCGCAAATGCGCTCGTGTGGTGGGGGAAGTGTTGGGTAAGTATCATCCCCATGGGGATACTGCTGTTTATGACGCTTTGGTGCGCATGGCTCAGGATTTCTCCATGCGATCGCCTCTAATTAATGGTCATGGAAATTTTGGCTCAGTAGACAACGACCCCCCAGCGGCAATGCGTTACACAGAGTGCCGTTTGCAAGTGATCGCTACCAATGCCCTACTTCGGGATATTGAGTCGGAAACCGTAGACTTTGTTGATAACTTTGACGGTTCCCAGCAAGAACCCACTGTCTTACCGGCACGGATTCCCCAATTACTGCTGAACGGCTCATCGGGGATTGCTGTGGGTATGGCAACCAATATCCCCCCTCATAACCTGGGAGAGTTGGTGGATGGCTTAGTCGGCCTGATCCATAATCCCGAAATAACTGATAAGGAGTTAAGGCGGTATATCCCTGGTCCAGATTTCCCCACTGGCGCACAAATTTTAGGAACATCGGGTATTAAAGATGCTTACACCAGTGGTAGGGGTTCTATCACCATGCGAGGTGTGGCAGAAATTGAAACGATTGGGCAACGAGGTCGTCCAGACAAGGAAGCCATTATTATTACTGAGCTACCTTACCAAACCAATAAGGCAAGTTTAATCGAAAAGATTGCTGAATTGGTCAATGATAAGCGCATTGATGGTATTTCCGATATTCGGGATGAAAGCGATCGCAATGGCATGCGAATCGTAATCGAACTAAAGCGCGATGCTTATCCCAAAGTTGTCCTGAATAATCTCTACAAGCAAACCCCCCTCCAAAGCAATTTTGGAGCAAATATGCTAGCCCTGGTGGGCAATGAACCCCAGTTGCTGACCATAAAGCAGTTCTTAAACGTTTTCCTGGATTTCCGCATTGAAACCATTACCCGACGGACTCAATACCAATTGCGCAAAGCTGAGGAACGGGATCATTTACTGCAAGGGTTACTAATTGCCCTAGATACCTTAGATGCGGTGATTGCTGTGATTCGGGCGGCGGCGGATACGACTACAGCACGAGGACAATTAGTCACAGAATTTAGTCTATCTGAAGCCCAAGCCGATGCTATTTTGCAAATGCAGCTGCGCCGTCTGACTGCTTTGGAAGCCCAGAAGATTCAAGCTGAGCATGAGGAATTACAAGTTCGGATTGCCGATTTACGGGATATCCTAGCTCGCCGAAGTCGCATCCTGGAGATTATTGAAACTGAAGCCAAGCAACTGAAACAGAGCTTGGCCACACCACGCCGCACACAAATTCAACAGGTTGAAGGGGAACTAGATGATACTGACCTGATTGCTAATGAAAAAGCTGTGATTCTGCTGACTGAGCAAGGGTATATCAAACGCATGCCTGTGGATGAGTTTAGAGCTCAAGCTAGGGCAACTCGTGGTAAAGCTGCTGCCAGGATTAAAGATGATGATGAAGTAGAGCATTTCTTTACCTGCTGTGACCACGATAGCATTTTATTTTTTAGCGATCGCGGTGTAGTCTACTCTCTGCGTGCCTACCAAATCCCGGCTGCATCTCGCACCGCCAGGGGGGTACCGATTGTGCAGATGTTACCCATTCCCCACGAAGAAAAAATTACTTCTATTGTACCGGTATCTGAATTTACGGATGATGAATATCTAGTAATGTTAACCCATAAGGGTTACATTAAGAAAACTGCTCTAGATGCTTTCAGCAAAATTCGGGCGAATGGATTAATTGCTATTTCCCTCGGGGAAGGAGACCAGTTGCGGTGGGTACTTCGTGCTAGGGAAGAAGACAGCATCATAATTGGGTCTCGTCATGGCATGGCAATTCACTTCAAGTGTGACAATGAGCAACTCCGCCCCCTTGGTCGTGCGACCAGAGGAGTTAAGGCTATGAAACTCAAGGGTGATGATGAATTAATCGGTATGGATATTTTGTCCGGTCAAATCATCGCTAGTCTAGCTGCTGCTGAGGATTCAGAGGAAGAGACAGAAGACCTTAGTGATTCTGAGATGGTGGAAACAGCGGCTCAGGGTCCTTGGGTATTAATTGTTACCATGGGAGGCTATGGCAAGCGGGTACCGGTATCCCAATTCCGGCTACAAAACCGTGCTGGTATGGGAGTTCGCTCAACCAAATTCCGTTTACCCAAAGACCAACTGGCAGCACTACAGGTAGTTAATGAAGGGGATGAATTGATGATAGTCACTAGTCGAGGGATTATCATTCGTCAAGCTGTTGATGCTATTTCTCCCCAATCCCGCATGGCAACTGGGGTCAGAGTGCAAAAGTTAGATGATGAAGATGCGATCGCAGCGGTTGCTTTAGTACCCATTTCAGATCAAGAGCAGGAAATCGAAGAGCAGGAAATCGAAGAGCAGGAAGAGTCAGTAGATCAATAACAATAGGCCACTAGAAGTGAACCTACAATAGGTTTTTGTAGACGGTTGACGGTTAACCGTCTACAAAAACCACCTTAACTACACTAATAAACCGGTTCTCTAGGAGGCAACTCAAATGATTCAAACTGCAAAAAAGTTTTACACATTTGAAGAGTATCTTTCCTACCATGATGACACTGACTACAAGTATGAGCTTGTTAATGGAGAGCTTATTGCTATGCCACCTGCTAGTGGACTACATGCCCTGATTATGCTTTTTCTATTCAAGCAATTTGATAGAGAAATTGACAGGGTTAGTTTAGATTGGGTTGTTATGCCTGGTAATCTTGGGGTTCGCACAGCTGACAATAAATCTAGAATTCCTGATTTAGTCATTATCTCAGAAAATCAGCGGCAAGCTATCCGTTCCATGTCATCAGCGGTGCTGGAATCAGCACCACTACTAGCAGTAGAAATTGTCAGTGCAGGTAATCCTCAAGATGATTACCGCTACAAGCGTTCTGAATACGCGGTGCGGGAAGTGCCTGAATATTGGATTGTTGATCCAATTAAGTCTAAGGTTTCGGTTTTGCGTTTAGTTGATGGGTTTTATGATCTGACAGAATTTACAGGAAATCAAAAGATTGAATCACAAAGATTTACCGAGTTGGCTTTGACAGTTGAACAAGTATTTGCCGTTTAGACTAATTGTTAAAAATGAAGTAGTAACTATGAAGTATTAATGCTGAATTTGCTCTTTAAAATATCATGTTATCTGTCCCATTTTTCTGAGGGGGTGACAACAAGGCTAAAAAGTAGACAGGGTGTGGGGTGTGGGGTGTGGGGTATGGGGAAAATAGAACCGAATTTGGAGTGACCCCAGCGATTTACTTGGGTCCGAAACCTGATTCAAGCGTCCCTACCAACGTGGCCAGCTCCTGATCTTCCCCTACACCCTTCACCCCACACCCCACACCCAGTAAGGCTTTTAAGGCTGTTTGTCACCCCTTCAGCCCATTTTTATATTAATCCTAGGTTGATATATCAACTAAAAATGCTATAGCTATAGCGTACTTACTATTATTTTTCCACCCGATATCCCAACTCTAATAACCGTAAGCGAGATTGTCGCCATTTGGGTTTTACTTTCACAAACAATTCCAGGTAAACTTGACCAGCAACTAACTTTTGAAGTTGCTGACGAGCAGCAGTACCAATTTGTTTGAGCATAGTACCCTTTTTGCCAATCAAAATACCTTTTTGGGAGTCTCTCTCTACGTTGATCGTAGCAAAAATACGGGTAATTTTTGGTTGATCCTCCACTAAATCAATAGTAATAGCAACTGAGTGGGGGACTTCCTCACGAGTTAGGAGTAAGATTTGCTCTCGAATCAATTCCCCCATGATAAACCGTTCTGGCTGGTCAGTTACGAAGTCAGGGGGATAATAATATGGCCCTGGTTCTAAGCGCTCAATTAATTTTTGCTGCAATAGGTCTAAGCGATCAGCTGTCAGGGCAGAAAATTTGACCACTTCCCAGCCTTGAGGAGTAGCTAGTCTAGCATAACTAGCATCGATTGATTCTCCCCTACTCTGTCGAGGTTGTATATCTGATTTGTTCACACCCAAAATTACTGGTGTCTTAGTATGGCTCAGTAGATCAACAATAAAGCGATCGCCTCCTCCCGCCTCCACCGTACTATCCACCACCAACAGCACCACATCCACTAACTCAATCGCTATTTGGGCATTTTTTACCAATACCTTACCCAGTTGATGATGAGGTTTGTGAATCCCTGGCGTATCCACAAAAATCAATTGAGCTTCCGGTGTGGTGAAGATACCTCGCAGCCGATTTCGGGTAGTTTGAGCCACTGGCGAGGTGATGGCAATTTTTTGCCCTACCAGTTTATTCATCAGTGTGGATTTCCCCACATTCGGGCGTCCCACAATCGCCACAAAGCCAGACTTAAAGCCCTCTGGAGCAATCGGAATAGTTTCTAGAACTGATGGATTGATCACTTTTTCCTCTAGGTTATCTTGGGAAGAGTCTATGGTCGAATCCTCTTCCGAGTTTTGTTCGTCTTGGATTTTAGAATTGTCAGTCATTGAACCAATCGTAGTTTTTATGGTTTTCTTATTAAATGTATGTTACCAACGTAGATAGGGACTATGTTGAGGATGTTGTTACATGGGATAGCACCCCGGTTAATTGACCAACAGTATCATAAATAGAAATGATTGCGGGCTTCAAGTAAAAAATTCCAAATTAGTTGCCCACACTCAAGCAGTTTAGACTACATACTACTGATGACCAATACCGCTACTTTCCCTGACCTGGAAAATCATTGGGCTAGAGATTGTATCAACCAACTGCGGGAGCGTAAGTTGGTCAGTGGTTACCCGGATGGTAAATTTCGTCCTAATTCTAGAATTACCCGTGCTGAGTTTGCCGTCTTAATGCTGAATGCGTTTCCCTCAGCGCCGATTCAACGAGGTGGTATTCGTTTTAAGGACGTACCTAGTAATCATTGGGCCAAAAATGTGATTCAAGATGCCTACAAGCGGAGATTTTTTTCGGGCTATCCTGGCAGACAATTTAAACCGAATGAGTCGATTTCACGAGTGCAAGCGATTGCCGTTTTAGCAGGAGCCAAGAATTATCCTATCCCGTCAGATCCCGATGGAACTATCAGACGGTATTTTACTGATGCTACCCAGATTCCCCAGTATGCTAAAAATGCAATCGCATCCGCAGCAATTAATACTATTGTGGTTAACTATCCCAATATCAAACAGGTCAAGCCAAATCAGAGTGCTACCCGTGGTGAAGTAGCGGCTTTGCTGTGTCGGGCCTTAAACATCTATGCTGTCCCACCTCAGTATATTGCTGGAGTGGAAGTTTCTCCTGATCATGTTCGTAGTTTACCAGGGCAATTGGATCAGGTGCCTGTGTTTAATAGCAATAGTCCAGAACTAGTCAGAAGTGAGGGAATTTTGCTGTCTACGTTTTCACCGGAAGGGAAACAAGTTCCTTCAGCCCACCTTGACTATGGCTTTAATGGACGGTTTGATATCTTTACCCACCATATTGCTAGAGCGGAAACTCAGGCGGAAACCCATCCCCTTTACCAAGGATTGATAGTTTATAATCCCAAGGACACACCTGTTACAGTGGAGGTCTTGCAAGGGGCGAGTTATCTGTCTACCCCAGATGCACCGTTTATCTCGTTGCCGGATATGGTGGATAATCCCAATGGTACAGTCTATGCTGGTTCTGGCAGTCGGACGATGAATGATGTACTCAGGGGAATTCTCCAAGAACTATTTCCCGCCAAACTGGTGCTGAAGGCAAAACAAAGCCAGATGTTAATGAATCAGCCAATTCCAGTTAAACGATCACCAGCTTCCAATGGTCGTTCTACCATGATGCGGTTACGGAGTGATGGGATGGTGTATGTGGCCAACTTAGCGATGAAAGCCCTTCGTGATGGCAATGGAAACTATCGGGAACCTACGGTAGCAGAATGGCAACACTTACTGGATACCGGTGGCTTAGCTCAACCCCGTGGACCAATACCCACTCCTCTCGAACCACCTCAAGAACCGACGGTGTTTGGTCGGGTGGCTGGTGTTTCCCAAGGTTCTCAATGGCAAGTGCTGATTCAAGATAATCCAAATGTTAACTATTTGAGTATTCCTCAGCTAGGGCAGGCATTTTCTTATGTGGTGGGGACTCTACATCTGATTACTCTGAGTACAGGGCAAATTCAAAGTGCACCGATGTTAAGGCGCTATCCCGATACGGCCTACTTTGCCCACAGTAATTATGGGGTAGAATACAATATAACTTTACCATTGAAGAATACTACTAATCAACCCCAAACGGTGACGGTATCGCTGCAAACGCCATTGAAGGATGAGGGGGGTACTGATCGACTGCTGTTTTTGAACCCACTGGTTGAAAACGTGTTCTTTCGGGGTACACTCAGAATAAATTATGATGATGATGATCGAAAGGCTCAGACGCGCTATGTGCATTTAGTGCAGCGACGAGGACAGCCAGGGCATCCATTGGTGACGTTGAATTTAGCCCCTGAAGAAGTTAGGCAGCTACAGGTGGATTTTCTCTATCCCCCGGATTCGACACCACCCCAGGTGCTTACAGTTCGGACTTTGGAGGGTTAGGAGAGTTGGAAATCGGCTCACAAATGCAAGGTCGCAATTGCGCGATCGCACAATCAAATATTAATCTCGATTCTAGTAGTATCACGGATTTAGCCTGAATCTGCTATTGTGTAACGTTAGCAGCATACTAAACTTTATCAAAAATAGCTGATGCCAGCAAAAGCGATCAGTATTAACTATTTAGGAGTTTAGTTATTGCTGACGAAGTTTTGCCTAAGATCATCAAACCAGCAGAAATGCTTACTCTAGATGATAGAGATGATCTAGTTACGGCAGCTACTGCCTAGGGATATACCTAGAATTGCTGTCGCCATCAGAACAACTATATCACACTCAGGTTGCTTGATAACTGTTGCTAGATAACTATTGATACCTTGACCACTTATGCCTTCTCAAACCTTTATCGTGCGTGCTCACACTCGTACGATCCATACCCGTCCAGTTACCTTTTTTTGCCCCAAATGCAATCATATGACTACTCGTGAGTGCTATCCTGGTAAGCCTCCTAAATACTGTCTCGAATGTAGTCCGAGGCGGAAACGTCAGCAAGATGAACTTTATATACCCGAAAAGGGGATGTTCAAGCCAACACACAACTTGGTGAATCTTACCAGTGGGCAGAAGACACCAGTATGTCTGGAGAAGTCCCCCCAAGCTGGGTGGCTTTTCGTGAGGACAGCCCTAGATTGGTTTAGCGGGGAAAGCATCATCAAGTATCACACAACTAAAGGGGTTTACAGCCAGGAGGTGCCGTTGGCAGATTATATCGTCGAAGCTCTACCAGCTGGCGAGATCACCACAGCATTTCCATCAGCTACCTCTGCTAAAAAGAAGATTACTCCTGCTAAATCTTCATCAGAGCTAATTTTAGTAGAACCCTACAGTGTGAAGAAGATGTGCGATCGCTTCCGGTGCGGGGACAGGTTACTGAAGAGGATGCGCACTGACCCAAACTTCAGCCAGTGGAGTCGCTCTCGGGATCCCGAGGGCATCACTTGGGAGTATCGGCAAGGAAAATATTTTCCTTTACTTAATCAGGTTAATCAGGAATCATCAGCCACCTCTGAACCTGAAATAGAGGAGACTACCCCCACGACTAATGGGTCATCCCAGGGGATTTCAGTAGAACCCTACAGTGTGAAGAAGATGTGCGATCGCTTCCGTTGCGGGGACAGGTTACTGAAGAGGATGCGCACTGACCCAAACTTCAGCCAGTGGAGTCGCTCTCGGGATCCCGAGGGCATCACTTGGGAGTATCGGCAAGGAAAATATTTTCCTTTAGTTGATCAGGTTAATCAGGTTCATCAAGAATCATCAGACACCTTTGAACCTGAAATAGAGGAGACTACTGCCACCACTAATGGGTCATCCCAGGGGATTTCAGTAGAACCCTACAGTGTCAAACAGATGTGCGATCGCTTCCGTTGCGGGGACAGGTTACTGAAGAGGATGCGCACTGACCCAAACTTCAGCCAGTGGAGTCGCTCTCGGGATCCCGAGGGCATCACTTGGGAGTATCGGCAAGGAAAATATTTTCCTTTAGTTGATCAGGTTAATCAGGTTCATCAAGAATCATCAGACACCTTTGAACCTGAGATCGAGGAGACTACTCCCACGACTAATGGGTTATCCCAGGGTATTTTAGTAAAACCCTACAGTGTCAAACAGATGTGCGATCGCTTCCGTTGTGGGGACAGGTTACTCAAGAGGATGCGCACTGAACCAAACTTTAGCCAGTGGAGTCGCTCTCGGGATCCAGAGGGCATCACTTGGGAGTATCGGCAAGGAAAATACTTTCCTTTACTTAATCACCAATAGTTCATTACTTTCAAACTGAGTCAGCAGATGCGAACGCGCCCCGCGTGACCTACGGTCAATCGCATCTGCTTTACTATTTCTGGGATACGAGAAAGTTTGGTCTTTCCCAACTTGCGGTATCTTCCAGTCTGTTCTCCCTCTTCCCCTTCTCCGGGTTCTAGTCAGGGAAAGGATTTTTCCTTTCCCTGCGCTAGCTGCTATGCACGCCCTAACCTTGAGCTGCCATAGATAACATCAGGTCAATCATGCGGTTAGAGTAGCCCCACTCATTGTCGTACCAAGAGACAACTTTAAAGAAATTAGAATTAAGTTCCATTCCGGCTCCAGCATCGAAAATGCTTGAATGAGGGTCCCCTTGAAAATCGGTGGACACCACTGGCTCCTCTGTATAGCCCAAAATTCCTTTCATCGCCCCAACTGAAGCTGCCTTCATTGCTGCACAAATCTCTGGGTAGCTGGTTGCCTTTTGAGTCCTGAAGGTCAAATCTACCACTGATACATCCGGTGTTGGTACCCGTAATGCCATCCCCGTGAGTTTACCTTTCAGTTCCGGTAACACTAGCGTGACAGCTTTGGCCGCACCCGTAGAAGCGGGGATAATGTTCTGAGCAGCACTTCGCCCCCCCCGAAAGTCTTTCTTACTTGGACCATCTACGGTTGGCTGGGTAGCAGTCATGGCATGGACGGTAGTCATTAACCCTTCCGCTAGCCCAAAATTGTCATTAATCACTTTAGCAATGGGAGCAAGACAGTTAGTTGTGCAACTGGCATTGGAAACGATAGTATCTTTACCAGGGTCATAGGTATCGTGATTGACACCCATCAACAGGGTGGGAACCAAATCAGGGTTTTTAGTAGGAGCAGAGATTACCACCCGCTTCGCTCCCGCTTCTAAATGCTTAGATGCCCCATCATAGGTGGTAAATAGACCAGTAGATTCTACTACATATTCCACACCGAGTTTCGTCCAAGGCAGCTCCTCTGGGTTTTTAATTGAGACACAGGGGATTTTCTTACCATTGACCACAATTCCATCAGCTTCAGCTTCTACGGTACCCTTGAAACGACCATGGGTTGAGTCGTATTTGAGTAAATAAGCAATAGTCTGTGGTGGAACTAGGTCATTAATGCCCAGCACCTCGATTTCTGGGTAGTTGAGGGCAGCACGGAATACGAGTCGTCCGATACGACCAAATCCATTGATACCCACTTTGACAGTTGCCATGGACAAATCTCCTTTAAGAGGTTTACAAATTTACGTTTGTGGATAATTAAGAATCCTCATCCAGCGATGCAGCCCGGTCTTGAGTAAAACCCCCACTCCCGCTCTGCATCAAGACAATGTCATCCAATCGGGAAGATTAATTCTTCCTTTGTTGTTGACAGCCGGGAGCATCAAAACTACCATGAAAGGATTGCCAAGTAACCAGATTTGACTCAATGATTTTTGCTAGGCATCCAAGCTATTGTTTATAGCTCACTCTACTCATTATTTGTTAATCCTTTAACTTAATTTAAGACTGTGGTAATTGCTGTTAATTCTTTCCACTGCTCTGTGTTAAACTACAAAGAAATAAAAAAGAAGGTAAGCATTTATAGCGCTACGGGCAAGTCATAAGTCATAACTCATAAGTCATAAGTAAGCTATAACTAAGTTTCGGAGTTTAGGAATGTCAAACACCTTAATGGGTAGTGCTATACATGACCGCTGATAGCTTACTGTTAAATGCTTACCAGATAATTAACCTTTTCTTTAAATCTACTATTTAAATGTTTATCTACAATTTAACAAAACTCGCGGAATTCCCCACCCTAAGAGGGTGGGGATGGATAGCGCCTCAACTTACAATGCTTCTCATCACAATTTATGCTAGAATGAAGTTGGTTGCTGACCCGCCTGACTGACTAAAAGGCTACCTTATAAACGGTCTGATCTCTTATCAGTTTTTAGACCATTAGGTGTACAAAGTACTAGCAGAGCTCAGGGAAGAGACAAGCCCCGGCTGGTTGACCGCAGAGTCGTAATTCCAAGGTGAGTCTGTCGAAAAAAAACTATACGTCCTTAGAAGGCGGATGTCTGCCTGTTGACGCTGAGTAAGACCAAGACGAGCTTGCTGGTTGAGGCATCGGCGGATGAAGCGGGAAACCTCGTTCGCGTAGCGTCGGCTTTGCCGAAAGACGAATAAAACCGTCCCTGATTGAACTGAGAATGGGAAGCCCCAACCTCAGCTAAGCAGGTTGGGGTACTTCACTTAAGCTGGTTTTGGCATTACCTCTATGAAAGTCGCTGTCTTTAGTACCAAAGTCTACGACCGACAGTTTCTCGAAGCTGTTAATTCCCAATATGGTCATGAATTAACTTTTTTTGAACCGCACCTCGATACTCAAACGACTATTTTGGCATCAGGATGTCCAGCAGTATGCGTTTTTGTCAATGATTCCCTCAACGGACAAGTGTTGGAAAAGCTGGCGCAACAGGGAACTCGTCTGATTGCTCTACGCTGCGCTGGTTTTAATAATGTGGATGTCACAAAAGCGACAGAATTGGACATGACAGTAGTGCGTGTTCCGGCTTACTCCCCTTATGCGATCGCTGAACATACCATTGGCTTAATGCTAGCCCTGAATCGCAAGATACATCGTGCTTATTCTCGAGTACGAGAAGGAAATTTTTCCCTAGATGGACTCTTGGGATTCGATATGCATGGTCGAACTGTAGGCATCGTGGGAACTGGTAAAATTGGTGTTATCGTAGCCCAAATTCTCACTGGTATGGGGTGTCAATTAGTGGCATATGATCCCTATCCCAACCCGGAGTGTCAAGCTTTAGGGGTCAAGTATGTAGAGCTAGCTGAACTCTTTGCTATCTCTGATATTATCACCCTACACTGTCCCTTAACTCCTGAAAACTATCATCTGATTAATTCCGAAGCTCTAGAGCAGATGAAACCAGGTGTGATGCTAATTAATACTAGCCGAGGGGGATTGATTGATACCAAAGCCATTATTGGTGGGCTCAAGTCCAAGAAAATTGGCTATCTCGCTATGGATGTCTATGAGCAAGAATCTGCCTTGTTTTTTGAGGATTTGTCTAATGAAGTCATTCAAGATGATATTTTTCAACGTTTACTCACGTTCCCTAATGTAATTATTACTGCTCATCAAGCTTTTTTAACTGAAAATGCCCTCCATAACATTGCTGAAACTACACTCTCTAATATTAGCAACTTTGAGAAAGGTGTTCCTTGTCCGAATAAAATTATTATTAATAATAGGGAATAATATCAAGTCAGGTTGAATACCCATAATTACAGGGAGAGTGGAAAGTGTGGGGAGATTTGGGGGGGTTCCTAGGTAATGGATTCGGGTAGGGGCTCTTTCAGAGCATCCCATTATATCGAATCACAGAATTCAGAAGTTAGAATACTTCTCCAAAATAGGATCTGATTCCCTACTTTAACCAAACCATAACAACTAGCGACCTCGGCAAAATTCAATCAAGATTGTAGTAATTGGTAATCCTAATCCAATTACCAATTATCAATTACCAATTACTAAATTGGCCTAAAACGCACTAGGAGGAGGGGGAACAAAGGAACGAGGAGGGAAGACTTGTAAATCAATATGCTGCTCTGGACTGAAATCAAGACCTGCTTGTAGTTGAGCAAATTGTTGCTCTTCAAAAGACAGAGCACCTGTAGTTTTATTGTAGGAGATTTGATCAATATCAAGTTCCCCAAAACTAACAATTTCAATCCTGTCTCCCTGTTGGACATTGAAATCTGTAATCCTGTCAATTCCGCTTTCAGGTCGTGGAAGTTCCGAGTCAGAGTTCCTCGGCAATAGGAAACTATTAGTTATGTTGATTCCCGTTGAAGGTTGTAGCGGTTGTGATGAAGGCATTGAAGGCGGGAAGATTGGTAATGGGCGATTTGTAAATGTGAAGCGAAAGATATCAGCTCCGTGACCACCAGTCAGGGTATCGCTTCCGTTGCCACCTACCAGAGAATCATCACCATTCCCACCAAGGAGAGAATCATTCCCGCCACCAAAGACATTTTGATCATCACCATCACCAATTAGGGTATCATTGCCAGTCCCACCAATCAGAGTATCACCGCTACCCCCACCTTCGAGCACATCATTTCCGTCTCCACCATCAAGGATGTCACTGCCTGGATTATAGTTTATGGGAATTCCAGTCAAACGCCTACGAACATCACCTAAAAGGGAATCATCACCAGCTCCGCCTTTTAAGACATCATTCCCATCTGCTCCGTTGAGAGTGTCATTTCCTGTTCCACCGTCGAGGAAATCATGATCAGATGTCTGTTTAACCTCAAACAAACTCAAGCCAAAGCTAGAACCCGGTCCACCAGTCAGGACATCATTCCCTGAGCCACCAATCAGGGTATCATTGCCCTCTCCACCGTTGAGAACATCTGAATCCTCCTCCCCTTCAAGACGGTCATTACCCCCTCGACCATTGAGAATATCATCCCCAGCTCTACCTTTGAGGGTATCATCCTGTGAGCCACCGTTGAGAGTATCGTTGCCACTGCCACCTATGAGAATTACACTAGTATTTGTAGTATTTGTTTCCAACCCCACGAAATTCAAGTTAAACATTTATTCGATCACCTATTCCTATCCAACTCCGACCTCCTTTATTGTCTGGTCTTAGGTATGGTAAAGCTAGCCAAATTGGCAGTATTTGGCCAATTTGACCGATTTCTTGGTGCGCGTTCACGCTTGTCGGGAAACTCGAGCGGGGTCGCACGGCAAAATACCGTTAAAAATGCTCAAGAATTATTGACGTTTGCCGAAAATCTTGCTCCCTAGGCGAATCATCGTTGCTCCTGCTTTAATAGCCTGCAAATAATCTCCCGACATTCCCATTGATACTTCTTTTAAGTTTAACTGAGTTGTTTGATTAAGCTGTTCCTTGAATTTAGCAACTTCTACAAATGCATCAAAAATTTCATATTCCGATAACCCCAAGGGAAGAATCGTCATTAACCCTTGAATATCTAAGGAATCGCAAGCTTCTAATTCTGGTAACGTTTCTAATAACTGCTCAACAGACCAACCATATTTATTAGGATCGGGCAAAATCTTAATTTGTAAACAAACCTTAGGTCGTTTATTTAACTCATTCGCCCGCCGATTTAAACTCTGGGCTAACTTTAAATCATCAACGGAATGGATCCAGTCCATTGTTTGAACAGCAAGTTTGGCTTTATTCTTTTGTAAGTGACCGATAAAATGCCAGGAAATACCCTCTAAATCTTGTAACTGTTCCTGCTTAGCACAAGCCTCTTGCAAGCGATTTTCTCCAAAATCACGAATTCCAGCACCATAGGCTTCCCGCATTTTTTCTACAGATACGGTTTTGCTCACCGCAATTAAACGGACATTAGGCTTTAACTGTTGACGAATCTGCTGGATATTATCAGTAATAGGTGTAGTCATAGTTAAAGGTATTTTTTCCATAGTCTTCCCTCTTGGCTTTTTCCTCCATGGCTTTAACAAAAATCGGCGAAATTCCCCATCCAACTTTGAAGGTGGGGATGGATAGCCGAACGATTGATTATATGCTATTATGAAAATAACTCGCTTAGGTTTACATGGTCAGGCATGGGCTGATAATAGTTGAGCTAGGTGGATAAGAGATGTAGTCAAAGCGCGTGAACGAACTCGACCACCGTTCGCCACAGCGTTTCGGGTTTCGCCGACGCTAAGCGAACCGAAAAGGCAAGCGCAAGATGTCATGAGACATAATCGACTGGAACACCAGTTATAAACCGCGAAAACCAAGCGGCAAAAAAAGAATTACTGCCTGTGGAAGACGGGCAGCTGCCTGTGGACGCTGAGTAAGACCATCACCAGATTCAGTTCTGGACTTTCTGTGTACGCGGAAGTACCCAACGTGGCATCGGCGGATGAAACGGGAAATCCTGAAGACGAATAAGACCGTCCTTGTGACGCCAGTTGGAAGCCCCAACTTCAGCGGATCTTGTTGGGATACTTCACCCACCAATCACTTTGGAGAAATCTTGCAGGATTACCTCAGCTGACTGGTATCTGTCAGCGAAATGATAGCTCACCATCTTTTCTATAATTTGGGCAAATTCTTCAGGTACATCTGCCAGATTACGCCAGATCACTTCACCAGTTTCTGGGGAAATGGGCAATTGATAGGGACGAATGCCAGTTAATCCTTGAATCCCAATCATACCTAAAGCATAAATATCACTATTGAAACTGGGGTGTCCGGCTAATTGCTCTGGTGGGGCATAACCCCGAGAGCCAATGGCAACCGTAGCATTTCCGTCCTGACTCTGGTCTGGGCTTTTAATCTGTTTAACTGCTCCAAAGTCAATTAGTACCAGTTGACCATCAGTTTGACGACGGATAATATTGCCAGGTTTGATATCCCGGTGGATGACGCCGTATTTGTGGATAAAGACCAGAATTTCTAAGATATCTTTCAGGATATCCGCGACTTCCTTCACTCCAAGCCGTTTATCTACTGGCAATTCGTCACTAAGGGACTCACCGGGAATATATTCTTCCACTAAGTAAAATACTTGATCTTCTTCAAAATAAGCTAGTAGTCTAGGAATCTTTAAATGATTACCCAAGATTTCTAATATTTCTGCTTCAGTGCGGAATAGGCGTCTGGCAATTTTCAAGAATTGCGGATCGCTACGAGCCGGTTTCAATTGCTTGACCACACACTGGGGTGAACCAGGTCGCTGAGTATCTTCTGCTAGATGGATTAGACCAAACCCACCGGAACCAAGAACACGCTTGGTTTGGTAGCGTCCAGCTAGAAGGTTATGTTGGGGTCGGTACTCTACCGATGTGCCATCAGGGTCTGCACCCGCTGTTGGGTTCCAAATTGCTGTGGAATCTTCTTGAGATAAATCGGTTTGTGGTATCGGTATAGTTTTGGTGTTAGTGCTGGAGATGGTTTCGTTTTTTTCTTTCAACAATGCCTGTAACAAGGCCAAGTTCTGTTCCTGTTCTTGAGCTTTTGCTTCAATTTTGCGGCGCTCTTGCTCTGCTTTTATGCTCTCCTGTTTAGCCTTGTAACCGGTGTAAGTCATTACACCAGTACCCGAAAGGATTAATGCCAACGCAGGTGCCACGACAGGTATCCATCCTGAGTTGAGAAATAGCAGGTAGGATGTTCCGAGCAAAATACCTAGAGCAATACTCTCAGACAGTACTAACTGTCGAGTGTTGCGGCTTACCCCAACTAACACGCCCCCTATTAGTGTCCAACCCCAAATCCACAAGCCTTCTGTCCACTCAGACCAAAACCAAAACTGTCCTCTTCCCTCTCCAAGTGCGCCACTGAGCAGTTGACTGACGATTTGACCATGTATCATGACTCCTTGCATATGCTTGCTTTCTTTTTGAGCAAAACTGTAGGGTGTTAAGAAGTCATCATCTTTGATACTAGGAGCATTCATACCGATTAGGACAATCCGGTCTTTGACCAAGTCCGGTTCAATTTCCTCATTCAGAACCTTAGTTAAGGTAACGGTCTCGACAAGGTGATCAGCAGAGCGGTAATTCAATAAAATTTGGTAGCCTCCCGTATCCCCCTTTTGGTAACCTCCAGCAGTAGGAGATATCTTGTTATAGACTGTTTTTCCTAGCTTCATCTGTTTTCGGGAGATGTTTTCGGGCTTGATTCCCCGCTGTTCCAAATAGCTTCGGGCTAACTGAAAGCCGAATGATAATCTGGTGGTGCAACCCACGATGCTGGTATTATCACTGGTATTGTCAAAAAATAATGGAGCCCGCCGGACGATTCCATCGGGGTCTTCAAGTAGATTAACAAAGCCTACACGATGCTGAGAAATGTTTGGGGGGGCTGCAACACTGGATGCTTCTGATTGACCCCGATAGCAAATTGGGATTATGCGATCGCTACTTTGCAGTAGTTCAGAAAATTCAGCATGACCCGGTTCTACTGGACTGTCTCGAAAGATATCGACACCAATGACAGCGGGTTGATGTTGCTCCAACTTCTGTAATACCTCATACATTACAGCATCTTTGATTGAAGACCCTCCTGGAGCTGTTGTGCCTTTTAAATCTGGCTCAGTCACCTCTACTACTAAGAGGCGGTCATCCGGTGGTAAAGCTGGTCGCAGCTCTATCATCCGGTCGAAAGCCTTTAACTCAAAAAACTGCAACATTCCTAGGTGCTTAGACCCTAGCATTAAACCAGTTACCGCCAAACTCGCTATCAATGCTGGGTTTATCCCAACATATTCCCCCAAGCGTTTCAGCCGCGACCAAGCTTTCGTCGGTTTTGGGGGCGGGGGGGAGGGATTTTCCGCCTGGGGGCTAAGTTTTGAGTTGTTTGGTGACTCTTCTGTGGCCACTTTTACCAGCTGAGCACTCATATATAATATTTATCACTAGAAACTATCACCGATACTTTTTAGCTACCAGAATCTACCAAAGTAGACCTAGCCCGCCAATGCAAGATGCTCTCGCATCCAGGGGGTATCTCCCAAAGCCCGCAGGAATATCCCACGAGCGCCATTAATGTCTCTATCCATCACTTGGCCATCAATCTTTGACTTGATGATTTGGCTTCCACCAATATTGACTAACTCGCCAGTCCAGCTAACAGTTTTACTGGTATACGCTTCACAGACATCGACAACTACTTTTCCGTTTTCGGCTGCTTTATGCTTCAAAAACTCTTTGAACCGATAGTGAGCAAAAGAAAGCATATAGCGAACCGTTTTAGATCTGAGTTTTCGGTTTTGTCTCTTGGACATCTCAGACGTCTCAAAAGTGGGAAGCAGTATCACGTCAAAATTATCAACTAAAAACCTGGCCGCCTTGTGATGTAGCTCATTGACCAAGTTCTGAATCCTAATCACCATCCTTCTAGCGGCTTTTCTCATTCGACGTTTTTGCTTACCTTTGGCTTTACTGATTTTTGAAATCAAGTTATCTAGGTACTGACATAGACGTTGAATCCGAGAAAAATCACTATGGCCAATTTTGCCAACGGAAGTCTCACTAAAAAATGTTAAAAAAGCGATGCAGCGCGGTCTTGGGGGTTTCCCCCATGAGCGACTGCATCAAGACAGTCCTAACACCAGGATCCAAAGCCACTACTCTACCTTGGTTTTCGGTTTTAGCGTGAGTTGCCTTGTAGGGGACTACCAGATAATAGTCCCCGTTATTGCTAGTCAATCGACAATCGGAAATGTTATTAGGAAGTGTCTCAGTAAAAGTTAATTCACCTAGCTTTGTGTAGTAAATGCCTTTAGTTGAGACAGCTGATTTTGGGATATAGCAAGACTGAACGGGGTTCTTGCGAGACCTGAATCTAACCCGATTAATTTGCTTAGTCTTTTTAGATTTTTTCTTGGCCTCCCTGACAGCGGTGCACGCATCCTTAATCGCTATGGATTTAATTTGATAAGGTACTGCCTTACACCACTCAGGTAGGTCATTCAATATCCCAGTCTTAATGGCAAACCAGTTAGCCTTAACTTCGCTATTTTCGAGTATTTTGACGGTTTTATTGAACACGTAACGGGACACTCCAAACCACTGACGAACGATTGTTCGTTGTTCAGGGTTTAGGAACACTCGAATCTTCTTTGATTTTTTTACTGTATTTTCGGAGTCCGTGGACAGGGCAAGAGAAGACGTGAATGATGGTTTGAAGATCTGCGGTAAGTTCTGATCAAAAACAATTTTCAGGTTGGTCGAAAACCAGGATTTTTCCACAGTTGAGACCGACCAAGTACTCAATGAGTTCAAACCCGTGGGAGGGATTGCTCCCACGGGTGAGTCTGTCTCTACAGGCAACAACAATCGTGAGCTGATCACAGCGCATAAGTCGTTCCAGTATGGCTCTAAGTTCTTTCCTTTTGTAGTTGAGTCCTGAACCGACGTCAAAGATGATTTCTGCTTCCGGAAAGAGGGAGTGCATATAGGCGATTTGTCGAGCAAGGTCGTCTCTTTGTTTGCCACTACTGACTCGGCAGTAACAGATAGTTGCTGACTGTCTCGACTGTCGTCGCCCAAGACTGAGCAAGCTTTCTGTGTCAAAGAGTCTGGTGCCGCCTGGCGTTTTTTCCCATTTGATGGTGCCATTGTCTGCATACTTCCTCAAAGTGTTCCTAGAAAGTCCCGTAAGTTCGACCGCCTTAGGGAGTGGTACAAGTGCTATGGTTTAAATCTACCAAATAGTTGTAGATTATACTAGATTAGTGGAGACTTTTGCTAACTTTCACAAACCCTTGATGATTCTATAAATAATACGATCAACGGTTTGATCACCCTGCATAGTAGTGACTCATTCTTTGATTCTTAGCCCTGACCTAAGTTGGAAACGTTGCTGTGAGTATTTTCCCGATCGATTTAATCGATTTATGATAAGCAATGGAAGCGAAGTTGCTTACACTACCATTTGGCTTTTTTTTGGTTAGGAAGCAAGTCGTGCTTATTCTGTCAAGCTATCAATCGGATAATCTTAAATTTTTCTTCAACTTCGCCGTGGTCAACCACCCTTATCCCAATTATTGATGCCCACCTGACTAATATTTTGGGTAATTCCACGTTGATAGTTTTGACAGCAAAAACCAGCACTTAGCCTATACAAACAGCTTCCTGTATTTTAGCTTAACAATCTGTGGATAGTATTTCTCCAAGATATCGGCAAGCTTTACTACTCACAGGATGCCCTACCGCCAACTTTTCTGTTTTTGATTGCTTTATCCACACTATAAAGTGTAACTACTGTCATTAACAAGTCCAGTTTCGGCTTTGGTTATCTACTTGAAAAGACTTCCAATTCACCGTTGCTTGTCTATTGTAACTTATTAGTTAGACAAAAAAAGACAAAAAACCCCCATAACTTTCAGGCTGGCTTCAATCGCAGGTTGATAGTTCCTACGGCCTTACTGCTAATCTACACGGTCATCAACCCTGCCAAGTCATCATCCCACCCTGACCTAACTGGTTCATAGGTGGGATGAATCGTAGGGCTTATTGATCACGTAGTCTTCCGAGAGACAAACGTTGGTCAGGTAGTGAGGTTACTTTCCCATACTTTTTAGCTACCAAAGTCTACCAAGATAGACCATTACCCGCCAATGCAAGATGCTCTCGCATCCAGGGTGTATCTACGCGCTTCACGAAGAAATATTCCTCGTGCGCCATAAAAATGTCAAAAAAGTTCGTTCCACCGAGATTACAGCGCAACTATTAAACCCTTGGTTTTCGGCTTTAATTTAAGTTACATAATAATCCCTGTCGGTGTTACCCTAATTTAAGTCTAACAAATAATAAGAGTTTTTGGTAGACTCTGCGACATTTTCTATGAGCTTTTACTCACCTCCGGATTCATCGGTTGGGTTTGTACTACTCCTTTCTGACACAACCTAGAAATTTTTGGGAGATATGTCTAAATTTGTTAATATTTATCGATAAAACCAACCCCTAGATCCAAACAGGTTTTCTAGGGGTGGAGAAGTTTACCGGAAACCCACGGCGGCTTGCCAGACAAAGGCTAGCAGCAAGAAGAACACAGGGATGACTGGTAAAACGTCCACCACTGGACCAAAAATAGAGTAAGCTTCGGGTAATTTTGCTAACAGGAGTGCAGCTTCCATATCTTAAATCTTCCTTTCCAACACAGATTTAATAATTGACATGTATCTTAACATGAAGTGAACAGCCATTGAGCAAATTGTGTAGTGAATTGATCACTTAAGATGGCTGCCCTGATAGCTTGAGTAAACCGAATTAGCTCAGTCACATTGTGCCCAGAGAGTAACATATAGCCTAGAGATTCACGCGATCGCACTAAATGGTTCAAATAAGCACGACTAAAATTCTGACAGCAATAGCAAGGACAACTGGCATCTAAGGGGGAAAAATCTTCCCGAAACCGGGCATTTTTCAAGTTCCAGCGTTCCCCCTGCACTAAGGCAGTACCATGACGTCCCAGGCGAGTGGGAATAACGCAGTCAAACAAGTCTATGCCAGATGCGATCGCTAAAACCATTTCCCTGTAGGTACCGACCCCCATCAGATAACGAGGCTTATGCCATGGCAGTAATGGAGCGGTTGTCTCGACAATTTGGTGAATCAATTCAGCCGGTTCCCCCACACTGACACCACCAATGGCATAACCTGGTAAATCCAACTCGACCAAGGATTCGGCAGCCCTTTGACGCAAATCTAGGTACACCCCACCCTGAACTATACCAAACAGAGCTTGTTGATCGGGGCGATTGTGGGCAACAATACAGCGTTTGAGCCAGCGATAGGTTCGTTGAGTTGCTAATTCCACCTCAGTTCGCTCAGCTGGATAGGGGGGACACTCATCAAATGCCATGATCACATCTGCTCCCAAGGCATGCTGAATTTCCATACACCGTTCTGGGGTTAGATCAATCATCCGCCCATCCCGAGGAGATCGAAAGGTCACCCCCTCTTCGGTAATAGTACGGAGCTGACTTAAGCTAAACACCTGGAACCCACCAGAATCAGTCAAGATTGGTCCGTTCCAACCCATAAATCGATGCAGCCCACCGGCTTGTTTAATGATGGCTTCTCCCGGTTGCAGATGGAGATGATAGGTATTAGCCAAAACCATTTGGGCCCCAGCTACCTCTAACTGGGCTGGTGTTAGAGTTTTTACCGTTGCTAGGGTGCCTACTGGCATAAACCTGGGAGTTTCCACCACACCATGGGGTGTAACAAACACCCCAGCTCTTGCTTTAGTGTGGCTACAGGAAGCCTGACATTGAAATGAAAAATTAATTTTCTGTTGATTCAAGTTGATCTAGGTCTTGAAATATCGTTAACTAGACCATACCGTCTAATTCGCTTAACCCAGCAGGTCAAGCTCTTGTGTATTCGATATTGTGTATTCGATGCATCCAGCTTGGAGCAAGCCAACACTTATTAGAAAACCATTTCACTGAAAACTCCGCCACAAAGCGAGCGAGCCCAGTCCAGATGAAAGTGACTAGGGCGCTTAATGCCTAGAAAAAAACTTCCAGAAAGAAGTTGACACTTTTATAGCGCTAGAGTATACTAAAGATATGAGTACAGGCTGAAAAACCGAACGCGCCCCGCGTGGCCTTTGGCCTTGGCGCAACCGGGGTAGAGACCCGCCACTGCAAGACCTTAAAGTAGTAATGCTCGGAGGGCAGGGAAAATCCTCCTTAAAAACCCAATCGTCAACCAACAATTGACGTGTGAACCCAGAAGAATCACGCTTTGAGAAAAAAAAACGGTACGGTGGGGCACACCGAAACCAGGTGAAAAGGAAGAAAACGGACTATGCACATGCACTTCCTATCAAGTAACCAAACGCCCCATGTGAGAATCGCCCTCTGGGTCTACTATGAACTAAACTAGATTCTTGGTCTTGACGGGTTTTTGGTTTAGATATTGCCTACTTTTTGGCGGCGTCAAAGATTAGGACATAGTGGTTTAAGGCGGCTCGTTGATCATTGAATCCCCGCGTATGCGCGACCGGGGAGTGTCAAACCTTCGAACTTGATTAAGCAACCTGTAACCTGTAACCTATAACCTGTAACCTGTAACCTGTAACCTTCTAACCTTCTAACCTTCTAACCTTCTAACCTAAAAAGGACAATCTCCATCATCATCAATTTGCACATCCCATTTAGCGCTTAGAACCTGTGTGACCATAGCTTCAAGGGCTTCCGCCTGAAGTTGCTCAACACACTCTTGTTGCAAGGGATTCAACAGGGGAATCAGCCGCAACTGACGATTTTCGTTAATTAGGTCAAAGTATGCTTCTTGCTCTGGAGACTGACTCAGTTGTAAATAGTCAAAACTATGGACATTGATGTAAAGTGTCCGATTGGCAATCAGGGTCGAGCAATGGGGATCAGCAAATACTTCCTGAACTAACCCTTCCCCCTGGTTCTTTAGTTGACCATCGAGAGTGTGGATGTAACGGACGCAACCTAAATCACCAAGCAAGCGTTTCATATCTCGCTTGTTGATGATAATGCCAGTTTCAATGATGCAAGGAGCTGGGAGTTGGTGTCGAGATTGGTGGTGACTCATGGATAAAAGCCTATAATGCTTTTCAGGGCTGATATTGACATGCAACTGGTTAATTTAATTGATTGGCGAGGCAACCCTAAAGGTGAAACCAATTGATGAGAACACAGCTGCGGCAACGGGTTAAAACCAACAAGAAAGGTTAATGGTGTTAGGTATTAGCTGTTAGGTTAATGGTATTAGGTATTAGCTGTTGGGTTAATGGTATTAGCTGTTGGGTTAATGGTTCTCGTAGTTAATACCTAATGTAAGCATGCCTAATGGTTAATACAAGCGTATAAGCGTGTAAGGGTATAAGCCTGTAAGGGTCTAAGGGTGCCTAGTAAGCAGCAAGAGATAATTCCAATAGATGCAGGGGATAATCTCTGTTAGGTGTTTATCTTTAAATAGTTCACAGTCAACTAGTCAAATCTAGTCAACTAGATTACTCATTGTTAAGGTTTTACCCTTATTGAGTGAAAACCAACAGCTTATACCCCAAATGGGATAAACCCATTGCTAACTACTTTGTCTTGATGCAGTCGCGCTATGGAGACCGGCTGTGTGGGTCACATTCGAGCACCTTGTCAGCCCCGTGGAAACCACGCCAGTTGCTCATGGGGGAAACCCCCGCAGGTCGGCACTGGCTCCCCTTTGG
Organism: Moorena sp. SIOASIH; assembly: GCF_010671925.1. Classification (GTDB taxonomy): domain Bacteria; phylum Cyanobacteriota; class Cyanobacteriia; order Cyanobacteriales; family Coleofasciculaceae; genus Moorena. Next base: position 968,866 of record NZ_JAAHIH010000003.1, read on the forward strand.
TGGCGCTGCATCGCTTCTACCTAGGAATGTTGATTGAGCCGTTTTGGTCGGCACGAACTAACTAGATTAGTAGCCCGTTGCTGTTGAGACCTAAGCCATAGGGTGGGGTAAGTTGCTGCTGATATAGCGCTACGGGCAAGGCAAGAGGCAAGAGGCATGCATGCAAAAGTTGACTATAACAGCTTTTGCTGCTTGTATAAATGTCCTAACTTTAATGCGTAGTGCTATAACAACAGCTTATGACACAATACTATCTCAATCTTTCGATGGTGCTCAAAGGAAAATTCAATCAATTTCAGTAACAGCAGTTACCCATGAAGTATTTCACTGGACAACAATTTAGGGAATGGGGACGTCAACTTTTCCGTTCTTTAAGTAGTGCTGTAACTTTTTATACTATTATCCCTTTACCAGCTAGCTGGGGAATGGAGTTTCGGGGCATTGCCCGTTGGGCACCGATGATCGGATTGCTGATTGGGGGGATACTGGTAATATTAGATACTTTATTGCAACAGTTGGGGATGCCAGCACTTACTCGCTCTGCTTTAGTTGTGGTCAGCTGGCTTGCCCTGACTGGAGGATTACACTTAGATGGGGTGATAGACACAGCTGATGGTTTAGCAGTTCCAGATCCCCAGCGCCGTTTAGATGTGATGGCAGATAGTACTACAGGAGCGTTTGGAGCTATGGCCGCCTGTACTCTATTACTGATAAAAACCGCTGCGCTAACTGATATCGGGGCTTACCGGTGGGCAGCTTTGATGGGAGCAGCTGCTTGGGGACGCTGGGGACAAGTAGTAGCGATCGCATTTTATCCCTATCTCAGACCCACCGGTAAAGGGGCATTTCACAAACCATGGATACGTATTCCCCAAGATATTCTCTTGGGATTATTCGTTGTCTTAAGTTTATCTCTAGTGCCAGTGTTGCTAGATCCGACAAATACTTGGTTATCTTTAACCATGGCCATTGGAGGATGTGCGATCGCTCTACTGACTGGCGGCTGGTTTCACCGCCAGCTGGGGGGACATACTGGAGACACTTACGGAGCAGTAGTGGAATGGACAGAAGCACTGTTTCTGTGCTTACTGACCGTCATCCTCCACTAATTCTTTCCCTAATTCTTTGCCAAAGACGACCTGTTGGTTAATCGAGTACTGACCGACTCGACTACTAACCCCCTAAATTGGTTTAAGTCGGGTTATCTTTAATCTGAAGGTACCACCGCCGGTTGAGCCAAAGGCACGCACCCTGATAATGTACTCATCTGTCTCAGTAATGCGAGCAAATAACAATGAGTTAGTACTGCCATCTGGTCCATCATCATTTTCCGCTACCGTAGAACCATCAGAAGCGATCACAGAGATCATCGTGTCAAAGTTGTCTGAGATCAGGTCGATGGCAACTTGGTCTCCCGCATCAAGAGTTACTACATAGTCTCGGGCAAAACCACCATCCCCGATCGGAATATCTTTCTGAGTCAGGGTGTCAACAATTTCTTTGCTATGAGAAATCGGCTGCGGATTGTACAGGTTTTGTGCTCTGGCTACCGGTGCAGTTACGCTCGTTGCCAACAACGTTGCTGCCACAGGTATAACCCAGCTAAACCAAGCAGCAAAAGCTTTACTCATCTAAACTAGATATCTTTTGGTTTGTAACATTTCTAACACTGTACCCTAACCCCCTTAAAAAAGGAGGGTCAAGTCGAGTATGGCCTTAAAGCCGACCCTGGCTATCCCCTGACGATACAACTAGGTTACTCTACTGCTGACGGGATGTTCCACCGCCAAATTTTTAATATTGTTCCTACTTAACTATAGTCATTTTACCAGGACAAAAAAACACAAATTCAACGCGATCGCTATTTCCACCTCACTTCGACATCACCAACTTTATCCAAGTATTAAAACCTTCGAGTCAGTTCTGCTCTCTCCTCAAAAAAAACGCCATTTTCTGACATCAAACTGAGTTTATTAAACTCAATATTTTCTTCGGAAGAGTTTTTTTAACTAGCACTTGTCAATGATTCATTTTTCCTATATAATAGGATTGTCGGAATAGTTAAGGAAAAAGACAGATGAACAAGTGTGTTTGTACTACCGAAGCAGCATCTCTCTTAGGTATTTCTTCTCGGCGATTGCGCCAACTTCTAGAGAAGGGTCGGGTTCGGGGTGCCTATAAAAGTGGGAAATTCTGGATTATTCCCTTGTTCAACAATCTCCCCCAAATAACCAAAGGCTCTAGAGGACCAAAAGGCAAATGGCGCACTAATCGTGCTCCGGCCATAGCTAAGATCAATGTCAACCGCAATAACATTGGCTCGAATATCCACAAAAGCCCCGAAGAACGGAAGCCAGTGATTTCCGTAAAACGAAGCGGCAACAATATATACGGCAACCAGGTAGAAATCCTTGGTCCGTGTCGGATTGTCTATAACCCAGATAAACCACTGTCTTGTGGTGCTCGTCTATGGATCGAAACCTTCAGTGATGTCCACTTCATTGGTGGCAGTTTCCCTGCCACTAGCTAATGGTGGATTTTGGAGCGTCCGCTCACCATAGCGCAATAATCGTTGGATCGCTTCCAGACGATTGTCCCATACCTGGACTTGATACGGTTGCTCAACCGATTGTCCAAACATCCACGTTTGAAAGCGAGTACGGAAGGATGAAATGGACAATTGTGCTGATAGCAAGCTCATCATGGATGGCTTGTCCGCTAGTCGATTCAGCAACAGGGAGAGGGTATCGGCTTGTTGTCCCCACTCTGAAAGGTCTGGTTCCCCAATCACGATTTGATTATTTGCTAACATAAAACTCCATTCCTGTTGCAGAGCCTGATAACGTTCTGCTGCAGCTAGGAACGGTTGACGGTAAGGTACTTGTACTTCAGTGGTAGGCTCTTGTTGTCCTTGAGTACGAGTCAAGATACCCCTGAGATTATCATTGAGATTTTCTACTGCAAATAGGGCATAGCCAGGAGCTGGTAAATCTCGCAGCAGTTGAATTTGGTCAACTGCTACAATATCGGGCAAATTCAATAGGCGAATTCCTGGCAAAACTAACGCTGAGCTGAGGGATGATTTTTTTAGCCATGGCTGGGCTAATTTCTGTAACTCTTCCGTTTCCAACGCATAAGTCATCGGTACCATCAGGTCAATCTCACCCCGAGACGCCCAATCTTCCCAGTTTTGTTGGATTTTTTGCAATCGCTCTTCCCTAGGCATGGGAAACACAGCAGCAGATATAATCAAGTCGGGACGTTTCTGGCGCAGCATTTGTGACACTGACTTGACTAAAGTGTCGATTTGCTGTACACGAAAATCTGTCCACTGTTGCCATAAGTTCTGATCCTTTGGGTCAATCTCAATGGGGTCAACACCGGTCAATACCTGGAACTGTTCACGGGCTGCCTTACCATAGCCAAAGGTATGACCAGCTTTGGGGTCTTGAAACGGGTAGCGAATATAGTCGAGCTGAATCCCATCCACTTCATAGCGGCTGGCTATTTCTTCTAATAGCTGGGTTAGATAATCCCGCACTTCCGGATTAGCCGGGTCAAGAAATGCCTTTCTAGTTCTCTTGTGAAACAGACGTTTTTCGTTATCCAAGATTCCCCAGCCTGGATTCTTCGATAGCACTGGTCCTAGATAGTCTGCTGGTTGATCCAAAACCGCATTGTGCCGCTGGTTAGCTGCAGCAAACATCCAAACCCAAGCGTGCAATTCCATCCCTCGTTCATGGGCTAACTTCACTGCCGCTTTTAGGGGATCCCATCCCTCAACCAGGGGATTTTGCTCTGGTGCGATCGCACTCGGGTAAATAGTATAACTAGCGTTAACCGTTTCAAAAAAGACCGTGTGAAAACCAGCTGTAGCCAATTTGTCAAAAATCTTAGCTAAATCTTTTTCAGACTTGGCTTTAACAATAGTACCCCGGTCTAGCCAAATTGCTCGAATCTCTGACTGGGCTAGTTTATGATCAGTTGGGTAGTTTTCCCATAGGGTATTTCGTGCTGTCATCCACAGCTGACTTGCCTTTTGATACTCCCTGCGAGCCACTGCTCGACGGAAGTTTTCCAAACCCACTCTGGCCTGATTCAATGCTTCAATAGCTGAGTCAGTAGCTAAGTCAGTTTCATCCGTTGTTTCCTCTGTTTCCTCGGAGGTTTCCGACACTTGCTTCGCACCAGCAGTGACAAATTGTTCGATAGCAGCGCCTGTAGATAAATTCAGATTACTGTTAGCTGCATAGGCTCTTAGCAAAGCACTTTCAAACCGACCAATCAGATTTTCCAACTCCCGCTCCATCGAAGTGGCTTGCTTTAGGGTTCGAATTCGTCTTCTATATCGCGGTGGTGGCGCTTTTGCTGGCTTGGGTGACGGGGCTAATTGGGAATTGGTAGGGTTGGCGGAAGCATCTGTGTTATTGCCAGACTCTGAATCTTCTGTTTCCACCTGTTTCTGGGCAATAGTAGTTTCGATATCCCGACAATGTTGTGGTGAGTGATCAGAGGATTCCGAAGATGTAGATGAATCAGTGGTGAGTTGGACATCACTGAGCTGGGCATCAGTGACTTGGACATCATAGCGACCAAGAGCTGCTCGTAACCAAGCACTATCGACCTCCGCCGGAGCTACCCGATCGATACCCCAGCGCCAACCAAAAAACGTAGCATTATTAGAGGTTACTACAGCAGGGGGCTTGTCAACCTGACTCCAGACTGCAACAGTAGTGGAATTAAGATCAGCAGGAATAAGAGTACCACCCTGAATGATACCTGTAATTCCAGTATCCTGCACCCATGTTTGGTTACTGTCTGGGGAAGGATGGAGGATAGAGGGTTGAGTCATCGCAAACCCCCAATAGGCACCCAAAAGCTCACGCAATTGTTTGCGGATGTCAGGTTTGGAAAGTAACCCAGTCGGACCGCTAACAATCACTTTTCCTCCTTGTGCGATCCACTCCTGTAAGGCTTGGAATTGTTTTGGGTGGAGGAACTCGACATTGGGCAAAAATAGCAAGTTAGTGTTATGGAAGTCAGAGGCTTTCTTAACCTCAGTCAAGTCAACAATACAGTAGTTAACTCCAATTGAATGTAAGCGTTCGGTAATGCCAGACCAATGCCCTTGATTATCCAGACTCTTAACTACCCCCAGTTGCACCGTTTCAGCTCTAGCAGCTGGTGACCATGGTAGACAATTGAGCAAAAGCCCGATCAAGGTACTAACGACAATAGTCTTGGGCTCGATAGGATTAGATTTGACTCTGGTTAAATCTCCGATCAAGGGGGTTAGCTGCTTGGACAAATACCACTGCCAATTGGAACTATCACTACTCCTGAACACCATTCACTCCTTAAAATTAGTTATCAAAATCCTAACCTCTGTTGGTAATTAACAAGGTTAGCGAGAAGTACCGATTTAGATCAGTCAGTGCGATCGCAGTAGGTATTGGTTCAATTGTTGTTTATGACTGGTATAACCCATACGGGATATCATCTCGGCTAGAATTAGCTGAGCTTGTAGGGTGGGCAAAAACAGTTTGATTGTTTTGAGTATTCTAGATTATATTACTTTGCCCACCCTACTTTAATTCCTCTGATAGCTGATAGCTGTTCGCGTAGCGCTTAAGCTGATAACTGATAGCTTACGAATTAGCTGAGATTAAGGGAATAGTTTTACCATCAATGATTACTTTTCTTGAGTTGATGATTGACATAAGTACGAAGAACGTTATTAATCGATGATTGATAGCCTTTTCCTTGACTTTTAAACCAGTCTATGATGTCGCTATCTAAACGAATAGAAATCGCTTTTTTAGTAATTGGTTTAACCATTTTGGCATTTTCCCAAAAATGATCGTCTAACTCAGGTATATCTGAAGTATCAATGTCAGAGTCAGGAATAGTTTTGATTTCTTCAAGTCGTTTGGGCGAGATACTCATAATACTTTCTCCTTGTCTTGCAGCGGTCACCGGTCAGTGGTCAGCTAACGTAACAAAGATTAAACCAATCCTTAGCTATTTTATTCAAAAATTCCGTGTAAGCATTCAGCCGTCAGCCGTCAGCCGTCAGCTTTCCATAACTCAGATTAAACTAATGCTTACCTGTTGTCTTGATGCAGTCGCTCATGGGGGAAACCCCCAAGACCGCGCTGCATCGCTTATTCAAAAGCTGTTATCTTTGCTTACCCTATGCCCATAAGCATCTCAAATAGCCTGTCCACAGCCCATAAGCTGATAGCTGATAGCTGATAACTGATAGCTGATAGCACCTCAAGTAGCGTGCGCGTAGCGCATATGCTTACCTACGGAGTAGGAGTATGAAGTAAGGTGAAGCAAATTGGATGGCTCTGATAATTATTAAAAACGTTAGAATTATTTATGTATAAAGATAAACCGTAAACATTCAGGTAAGCTTATGGGCATAGGCTGATAGCTGATAGCTGATAGCTGATAGCTGAATGCTTACGATAAACCCTACCCAAATTAATATCCTGGATAGGTTGGGCATCTCAGATGAAAACTAATAAGCATCGGTCAGTCTGTGGGAAATTAAAGCAGCAGTTAAATAACAGAGTTAAACGCTGGTTTAATTCCCCTAAAAATGGTCATAGCAGCACCACACAACCAATAGCTGTTAATGTGGCAGAGCCTTATGCTCCCTACAAACCTCCCTCAACTACTCAGCCACCTAACTACAGCAACGGCGTAAGTCATCTTACCTGGCCCCCTGGTTATCGGCTACAGAAGGGTAAGTATATCATCGAAAAAAAACTAGGAGAAGGTGGGCTGGGTATTACCTATTTAGCTCGAACTAAAACAGGCGATCGCATTGTTATTAAAACTATCCTTAATCATGTACTACGCCAAGATAATTTATTAGAATATTGGAAAATTTTCGCCAACGAAGCGGTAAAGTTAGCCCAATGTAGCTGTGGCAATCCTCATCTAGTTAGCTTATGTGAAGAAATCATCCGAGAAGGTGAACTGCCCTGCCTAATCATGGAATACATCGAGGGGGAAACCTTGTCGGCTCTGGTGAAATGGCAGGGTGTGCTTTCGGAAGAGAAAGCCTTGCTTTACATCGGGCAAATTGGTAGCGCCCTCTGGGACATTCATCAGCAAGGGTTGCTCCATCGGGATGTTAAACCCAATAACATCATGGTGGGTCACGATGGTTCTGGTGCCGTGTTGATTGATTTGGGTATTGCCACTAAGTTTATCCCTGGGGTTAAACAAACTCATCTTTGTGCTGTGACTCCAGGCTATGCTCCTCTGGAACAATATGAGTTCCGAGGGCAACAGGGTCCCTACACCGATGTTTATGCTTTGGCCGCTACCTTGTATGTTCTTTTAACTGGAAATGAACCACTACCAGCTGATGAGCGGGTTGAGGGAGCTGTATTACCACCACCAAACTATCTTAATCCCCAGATTAGCGATCGCATAAATCAAGCCATTCTCCATGGTATGAATTTGGTGGCTAGCGATCGCCCTCAGTCTATACCAGAATTTTTAAACTTACTGGGTATTGAATTACCAAATAATAATAGCACAAATAGCACCAATAATCAACAACAGACAATAGCTCAAGTTGGAGACTTTTATATAGAACGTCCCCAAGATGCTGAGTGTTATCAAAAGATTTCACAACCAGGAGCGCTAATTCGGATTAAAGCACCGAAGCTGATGGGTAAAACCTTACTCAGTCATCGGATTCTTGATTATGCTAAGTCTAGGGGTTATCGCACGGTTTATTTGAATCTGAATGAATTCCCTTGCCATGACTTGGATATATTTTTACAGTCTTTTTGTGTGCGGGTTACTCAAAAATTGAAATTACCTAATGAGTTGCAAAATTATTGGGAAGATAGTTTTTTTACCAGTGAAGTAAAGTGTAGCACCTACTTTGAAGAGTATTTGTTGGTTTCTTCAGAGAGTCCTTTGGTTTTATGTCTCGATAACCTAGAGCGAGTTTTTCCTCATCAACAAGTTGCTGAAGGTTTTCTTACTTTGCTGCGGAGTTGGCATGAAAATGGCCAGTTTTATGATATTTGGAAAAGACTAAGGTTGATAGTGGTTTATGCTACGGAAGTTTATATTGACTTGGCTATCAATAAATCGCCTTTTAATGTAGGATATCCTGTAGATTTAACTGATTTATCCTTGGATCAGGTTCAGAAATTGGCTAGATTTCATGCTCTAAATTTATCAGTTAATTCATTGCAACAATTAATGGCTATGGTAGGGGGACATCCTTATTTATTACAGTTAGCTTTCTCTACTCTTAGCAAAAATCCCAACATCACCATGGAACATCTGTTAGAAACCGCCCCGACAGAATCAGGGATTTATCGCCATCATTTGCGAGAACTTTTAAATAATCTGATGCTCCATCCCAATTTACTAAACGCTTTCAAAAAATTACTGACAACTACTCAAGCAGTGCGCCTGGATTATAAGGAAACCTATCTGTTAGAAAGTCTGGGATTAGTCAGAGCAATCGGTAATGATTGTATTCCGAGATATAATTTGTATCGTGAGTATTTTAGTAACAGACTTTTTTAGTTAGGGAGCAGGGAGCAGGGAGCAGGGAGCAGATAAGAGGCAAGAGGCAATAGGCAATAGGCAAGAGGTAAAAAATCCTGTGTACCTCATAGCTATAATAAACGCTATAAAACCAAATCCTACTCGAATATCTTCACTACTGTTCCCTACTCCCTACTCCCTACTCCCTACTCCCTACTCCCTACTCCCTACTCCCTTTCCTACCATGACCAACCAACCAACAATCTATCAAGTTGGGGGAAGTTTACCTAACGATGCTGCTACTTATGCAGTCAGAAAAGCTGATACGGAAATTTTTGATGCTTTGATGGCTGGGGAATTTTGTTATGTGCTGAACTCGCGACAGATGGGTAAGTCTAGTTTGCGGGTAAAAACCATGCAAAGACTAATAGATAGGGGAGTAGCTTGTGCTTCTGTTGATGTTACCCAAATTGGCAATTACGTAACGTCAGAGCAATGGTATGCTAGCTTAATTAAGACTATGGTAAATAGTTTTAAGCTCTCAGATAAATTCAAGGTTTTACCTTGGTTACGAGAGCGTAAGCAACTCTCGCCAGTAATGTGGTTGGGTGAGTTTATTGAAGAGGTGCTGTTGTCAGAGATTCCAGAAAATCTTGTTATCTTTCTGGATGAAATTGATAGTATTATTAAGGTAGAGTTTAAAGATGATTTCTTTGCCTTTATTCGCAGTTGTTATAACCAAAGAGCCGAAAAACCAGTCTACAAGCGGCTGAGTTTTTGTTTGCTGGGAGTAGCAACTCCAGCGGATTTGATTCAGGATAAACAGCGCACTCCCTTTAATATTGGTCGGGATATTGAACTGACTGGGTTTACCTTTGAGGAGGCGAAAACACCACTGCTCCCTGGTTTGGTAGGGAAAGTGGATAATCCTGAACAGGTGTTAGCTGAGATATTGCACTGGACAGGGGGACAACCGTTTCTGACCCAGAAGTTGTGTAAGTTAATGGTGGAGCATTCTCAAGCTTCCCCCTTATTAAGGGGGACGGGAGGGGGATCTATCGATAGCACTTCTGGAGGGGAATCGAACCATGGTCTGGCTTCCCCCTTATTAAGGGGGACGGGAGGGGGATCTATCGATAACACTGCGGGAGGGAGATCCCCCCTAACCCCCCTTAACAAGGGGGGAACTGGAGTTGGAGAAACTTCTGGAGGGGAATCGAACCATGGTCTGGCTTCCCCCTTATTAAGGGGGACGGGAGGGGGATCTATCGATAACACTCCGGAATTGGGTACCCCCCTAACCCCCCTTAACAAGGGGGGAACTGGAGTTGAGGGAACTGGAGTTGAGGGCACTTCTGGAGGGGAATCGAACCATGGTCTGGCTTCCCCCTTATTAAGGGGGACGGGAGGGGGATCCATCGATAGCACTCCGGAATTGGGTACCCCCCTAACCCCCCTTAACAAGGGGGGAACTGGAGTTGAGGAAACTGGAGTTGAGGGCACTTCTGGAGGGAAATCAAACCATTCTCAAGCTTCCCCCTTATTAAGGGGGACGGGAGGGGGATCCATCGATAGCACTCCGGAATTGGGTACCCCCCTAACCCCCCTTAACAAGGGGGGAACTTCTGGAGGGGGATCCATCCACAGCAGTTCAAGATTGGGTACCCCCCTAACCCCCCTTAACAAGGGGGGAACTTCTGGAGTTGCACAGGTCGCCCGTAGCCAGATTATTGACAATTGGGTATCTCAGGATAAGCCAGAGCACTTGAAGACTATACGCGATCGCATTCTCAGAAATGAGCAACGGGCGAGTAGGCTGTTGGGATTGTATCAGCACGTATTAGATCAGGGTAGTCTTGCTGCTGATGGCAGTGAAGAACAGACAGAATTAAGGCTATCGGGGTTAGTAGTAGAGCGGGATGGCTCTTTGACAGTTAACAACTGGATTTATGGCAGTGTTTTTGATCGGGATTGGGTTAAGCAGGAATTAGTGAGACTGCGTCCCTATTCTGAAGCCTTTACTGCTTGGGTTGAGTCTGGGTGTCAGGATGAAGCTCGTTTGTTGCGGGGGGTGGCGTTAGAGAATGCTCAAGCTTGGGCTAAGGGTAAAAGTTTGAGCGATTTGGATTATCAGTTTTTGGCGGCTGGTCAGGAATTAGACCGCAGGGTATTGGCAGAAGAAAGGCGCATCTTAACTCAAGCCCAAGCGAAAGCGAAGCGAACCATACGGAGAGGGGGTTTAGCACTGGGTTTGTTCTCAGTTGTAGCAATAATTGTGGCTGTGGTAACTGGGATCAAAGCTAGAGAGAATTTTCAACAATCACAGGAAGCTCAAGCAGGTACCCAACTAGAAAAACAAGCGCTTAGTATTTTACGACGGTTGCCAGGGGATAATGGTTACTATGGCAATCGTGAGCTTTTATACTCAGCCATGAATACTGGGCAACAGCTATTTAATATCGTGAAAGATGGTCGCCCTTTGGATAAGTATCCTACCATTAGTCCTCTCTATGTTCTACACCAAAGTCTTAGTAAATTCAAAGAAAAGAAAAAATTTCAAGGACATCAATCCTGGGTAACAAGTGTAAGTTTTAGCCCAGATGGTAAAACCCTGGCTACGGCATCAAATGACAAAACGGTCAGACTTTGGGATTTACAAGGAAATCAATTAGCTCTGTTTAAAGGAGATCAATCCGAAGTAAATAGTGTCAGTTTTAGCCGAAATGGTCAGATGCTCGCTTCTGCATCATGGGACAATACGGTCAGAGTTTGGGATTTAGAAGGAAACCAATTAGCTCTGTTTAAAGGACATCAATCCTCGGTGTGGAATGTCAGTTTTAGCCGAGATGGTCAGATGCTCGCTTCTGCATCAAGAGACAATACGGTCAGACTCTGGAATTTAGAAGGAAATCAATTAGCACTCTTTGAAGGACATCAAGGCTCGGTAAATAGTGTTAGTTTTAGCCGAGATGATAAGGTGCTCGCTTCTGGATCATATGACAAAACGGTCAGAGTTTGGGATTTAGAAGGAAATCAATTAGCACTCTTTGAAGGACATCAAGGCCCGGTAAATAGTGTCAGTTTTAGCCGAGATGGTAAGGTGCTTGCTTCTGGATCATATGACAAAACGGTCAGAGTTTGGGATTTACAGGGAAATCAATTAGCACTCTTTGAAGGACATCAAGGCCCAGTAAATAGTGTCAGTTTTAGCCGAGATAGTCAGATGCTCGCTTCTGCATCATCCGACAAAACGGTCAGAGTTTGGGATTTACAGGGAAATCAATTAGCACTCTTTGAAGGACATCAAGGCCCAGTAAATAGTGTCAGTTTTAGCCGAGATAGTCAGATGCTCGCTTCTGCATCATCCGACAAAACGGTCAGACTCTGGGCAGTTGAAGATTTAGGTGAGATGCTGACTCGGGGCTGTAAGTTGTTGGAAGATTACTTTGTGGATCATCCTGAACATTTAGAAAGCTTAGAGAAATGCCAAGATTCAGATGGCAAAATAGCTGCAGCTTCTGGTTTTGTCAAACAAGGTGAGTACTTAGCGAAAAACGGGAATGTTGATGGTGCTATTGCTAAGTTCCAAAAAGCCAAACAATGGAATCCGGAGCTAGAATTAGAGCCAGAAAAAAATGCAAAATCGATCGCTCTTTTTACAAAAGGTGAGCAGTTAGCTAAAGAGGGGGATGTTGAGGGTGCTATTGCTAAGTTTGAAGAAGCCAAAGAATGGAATCCTGAGCTAGAATTAGAGCCAGATAAAAAAGCCAAACAGCTAGCAGCACTCGCTAAAGTTAAACAAGGTCAGCAGTTAGCTAAAAAGGGGGATGTTGAGGGTGCTATTGCTAAGTTTAAAGAAGCCAAAAAAATAAATTCTAATCTAGAATTAGAGCCAGAAAAAAATGCAAAATCGATCGCTCTTGTTACAGAAGGTGAGGAGTTAGCAATACAGGGGGATGTTGAGGGTGCTATTGCTAAGTTTAAAGAAGCCAAAGAATGGAATCCCGAGCTAGAATTAGAGCCAGATAAAAAAGCCAAACAGCTAGCAGCATTTGCTAAAGTTGAACAAGGTACGGAGTTAGCTAAAGAGGGTAAATTAACCAAAGCCCTATCTCTCTATAAAGAAGCACAACAACTAGATCCAATCCTAGAACTTAATCCTTTGTCTTTGAATCGAATCTGTAGGTTTGGTAGTCTCCATGGATATGCTGCTGACGTGATCGATACCTGTGAAAAAGCAGTAGCCAAAGCACCTAAATATAAATATGAAAGATATCAACATAGTCGTGGTGTGGCTAGAGCCCTGACTGGGGATACCGCAGGAGCAATATCAGATTTTCAGGCATTTGTAGATTGGACTAGCAATGATAAGTGGAAAGCACAACGGCAAAAATGGATAGATGAGCTTGGGGCTGGTAAGAATCCTTTTACGGAAGAGGTGTTGAAGGATTTACTTGAGGAGGAAGGGTGGTAAGAGGCATGCTAGCAATAGGCATGCTAGCAATAGGCATGCTAGCAATAGGCAAAATTTGACTACAAGAGCTTTTGCTGCTTCTATCAATTTCCTCTGAATGTGTAGTGCTATATATTATAAGCTTTGCTTCGACTGCTATATTTGGGTAACTCAATCGCTACATCGTTTACAGTAAAAGAGTTTGAGGTGTAAAGTAGTACAAATGAACGGACGACTTCAGTCAAAAATGGTACATCAGCTCAATGACCTCTAAACGAATTCCTGCTAAGTTTTATAAAACTGAATCTGATAACGAACCTGTCCGTGATTGGCTCTTAAGTTTAGACAAGGAGGAACGGCGGTTAATTGGCACAGACATTAAAACTGTTGAGTACGGTTGGCCTATTGGTATGCCTACCTGTCGCCCGATGGGAAATGGTTTATTTGAAGTCCGTACTAACTTACCTAATGGCCGCACTGCCCGGGTTATTTTCTGCATTCATAACAATCAAATGGTTTTGTTACATGGATTCATCAAAAAAACTGAAAAAACGCCCAAACAAGAATTAGCTTTAGCTTTACAAAGAAAAGGTAACTTATAAAAATAAAATGAATAATAATCCTTATATCGGTTCTTCCTTAGATGAACTTTTAGAAGAAGATAACATCCTTGCTGAAGTTGAAGCGGTAGCTCTCAAACGAGTTTTAGCTTGGCAAATCGAACAGGCCATGCTTGAAAAAGGACTGACTAAAACTGAAATGACCAAGGTCATGAAAACTACTCCTGCCGCATTAGATCGTCTTTTAGATCCCAACAATACCTCTGTAACCCTGAACACAATTGAACGGGCAGCTAATGCACTGGGTAAGCGGTTACAGCTTCAATTGATTGATGGTGATGTTATATAGGGGTTTTCAAGAGGCAAGAGGCAAGAGGCAAGAGGCAAGAAGCAAGAGGCAATAGTTTCCCTGCTCCCGATTCCCGATTCCCGACTCCCGATTCCCGACTCCCGACCCCTTTGTTACAAAAATTTTCAAAATATGTTATAATATTGCGTTTTTTGTGATATAGTATAAAAGTGGGCGCTGAGACGCCCAGAGTCAAGAGCTAGCCCGTAGATGTTGGACCGTCACCGGGCTAGCTCTGGCTCCCCTAAAAAAGGAGATGGTTTGATTATGAACTATTCGGAACGGCTTCACCCGTGGGTGGTCATTCGGCTATTACCACAAATGCAGCGAGTTGTTGTTGCTCGCTTCCGCAATCGATCGGATGCCGAAGGACATTTGTGGGCCTTGAAACGATTAATGCCTGATGCGGAATTTATAATTATTTTTGATGTGGGGAATAATCCGATAATTAGTAGGGAATAGGGAATAGGGAACAGGAGTCAAGAGAGAGATTACCTAGGAAAATGTTGCTATGTTTTTTGATAACTGATTGTAGTTTTTCTCCTGACTCCTGACTCCTGACTCCTGACTCCTACCCTTAGCAAACGACTTTTTCAGCAAACCCTACTTAACTCTTTCATTAACCGGAAAGCGGTCAAGTAACTGAGCAGCACGAATCGCATTAGCTTTTAAAGACTCTGATAGAGCCAACACATGGGGAATTTGGGATAATATATCTAAGGTTCGACGTAAGATTCGCACCACATCCCCTTCATCTAAGCTGCTATTGCCGCATAGCTCCCGCCAGGATTTGCCTAATGACCACTGTTCTACTAGACCAATTAACCTATCCTCTGACCAAACCGGTAAGGCGACATGATATCGGCGCTGTAGCTGAAATACTTGACGCCGAATCCTCCTGAGGTTTGCCAATGCTTCTAGCACTTCTTCACTTGGTTGATAGTTTGTCCAACTATCCGGTCTAGGAGTTTCGGTAACTAAAGCAGAACAGGCTGCTGCCAATTGGTGGGGGTCTAAGTCATCTAATTCTCCCGACAACATGGCTAAGGCTAGCCACAACTCATTCTCTCCCCGAAGCGAAGCAGCCACTTGCCCCAGAACAGTCGGAGTTAACCCTTCCAAAGAACCAGATGCCTTTAAAATTTCAATCAGGTTGAGAAATTCGTACCAATGCTGAGCCTGGTATTCTCGGAATTTAGCTTGACGTTGGTTAATTTGCTCCTGCAAAAACAACCGTTTTTTGTGGCGTTTGATCAGTTGAGAGGGATTACCCCACTGACGAAGAGGATGGGTTTCCATTTGACCCTCTAGATCAGCAACAACACCTTGTTGCTCCCTCACTTCTGGAGCAACCCAGAGTTGAGCAATGGTGGGAACTTGGTTAGCCAAGGCTTCAGTATCTTCATTTCCGCCTTTGACTTGACCTGGTTTAATCTCAAGTCCCTCTAAAGGCTGGAGAGTGCCAATATCAAGGTATCGAAGATTGATAATGGTGGATTCAGAAGAGTCAGGTTGATTTGAGCCGGTTGAGTAATCTTCTGTAGAGCCATTGGATACTTGGTCATCGGCCGTTTCAGGAAAGCCCTCTAACCCCATCACATCACCAGTTGTTGCCACATACCATCGGTTAGCAGCACTTAAGCACACCAGATAAGGGAATTGACCGGAACCCTTTTGTTTAGACACCAAAACAGCTGGAACAGGAGAAGACACTGGCACATGCTTGCCCTTGAGATAAAGAATGGCTCCCGGTTGCACCTGTTGTAGTACTTGGGATACTGCTTTGGAAAGAGATACGTCTGCTTGGTGTTGCAGGTCTTTAAGGATGCGGCGCTCTACTTTCAGGTGTTCCTTGAGTTTTTGATAGGCTTCCATTACTGACACATCTACCGGTGCCAGTTGAAAATCAATTCTCGTCAGTTCCGCAGTCAGTTCAGTAATTGCCTGTTGTTGAGGTTTTAGGTACAAAGTAGCTAGGTACTGAGCAAAGCTGCGTTCAACTAATTCCTTGGCTTCAGGAAGAGAGTGAGTTTGCAACAAATTTAGTACCATGCCATAGGTAGGGGTAAACTGACTAACTAGGGGATCAGCACCAGCAGTTGCTAGATAAGCCGCCTCCTTAGCCCCTTCAAAGGGGGTTTGCACGGTCACCACATAGCCATGGGTATCCATCCCTCGCCTTCCTGCTCGTCCAGCCATCTGCAAAAATTCCGAGGCAGTCAGTAGCCGGTGTCCTCGGTCAGTACGCTTAGATAGACTGGAAATAACCGTGGTACGGGCAGGCA
The DNA here is from genome assembly GCF_010671925.1 of Moorena sp. SIOASIH. Lineage (GTDB taxonomy): Bacteria > Cyanobacteriota > Cyanobacteriia > Cyanobacteriales > Coleofasciculaceae > Moorena. Next base: position 985,045 of record NZ_JAAHIH010000003.1, read on the forward strand.
TATTAATTCCTGCTGCTAGGGTTTCTGTCGCAAATACCACCTTCACTAGTCCTTGTTGGAATAGTTCTTCGACTAGACCTTTCCAAGCAGGTAAAATTCCAGCATGATGGGCAGCAATACCTCGGTAGAGGGGGTCAATTTGTTTCGTACGAGCTGCTTCTGGATTCTTACTGATAAATTCATCAATCCGTTTCTTGAGTTGAGCTGCTTCTTGTTCATTGACCAGGGATATTGGACCCATCTCATCTACTGCCTTATCACAGCCTCGGCGGCTAAAGATAAAGTAGATAGCTGGTAACATCTCCCGTTTTTTTAGTTTGCTGACCACAGAGCTAATGCTGGGGCTTTCCGGACGTCCACTTTTGTCCTTGCTTTTGGGACGCCTGGTTTTGAGGAAGTTGTTAATCTTGGTTTGGTCGTCATTCAGCAGGGAGACAATTCCCTTGGGATGGGCAAAGTAAAACTCTAGAGGAACAGGTCGGAAGTCAGAGTAAATCAGCTGAGTGGAGCCATGAACTTGATTGAGCCAGTCGGTCAACTGGTCAGAATTGGCAACAGTGGCGGAGAGGGCAACAATTTGTATATCTGGCGGACAATAGATAATTGATTCTTCCCAAACCGTGCCTCGTTGTCGGTCATTCATGTAATGACATTCGTCTAGGATGACCGCCTCAACTCCTAGCATAGAGGCTCCCACTTGACCAATTGGGGTACCATAGAGCATATTACGGAAGATTTCCGTAGTCATCACTAAGACGGAAGCTTCTCGGTTGACCGAGGAATCACCGGTAACTAGACCGACTTTGTCTGCGCCAAATTTTGCCCTAAAATCCCTTAGTTTCTGGTTGGAGAGCGCTTTGAGGGGGGTGGTGTAGAAAACACGTCCCCCTTGAGACAACGCACGATAAATGGTATATTCTCCAATTAGGGTTTTACCAGAACCAGTCGGAGCACAGACAACTACTGATTGACTATCATTGAGAGCCTCAATTGCCTGTTTTTGGAACTCGTCTAGTTCAAAGGGAAATAGGTTTTTCGGGTCAAGGTCTACTGATGAAGTAGCAATATTCACACAAGGTTTGTCCAATAAGGTATATAATCGTTAGGTATTGGTTGCAATTACATAGTTCATTGGTCGTATATATTGTATGTTAGTTAATTAATTGAGAGCGTTTACACCATTGTAGTCAGGATACTGCTGGCGTATAGATGGGCAATTGTTTCCTCTCACAAAGGGACAGACGAACTCGAAGTCTTGTAGGAAAGGGGTTTGACGCTATTCCCAAAAACTATTCCGATAGGGGATTACTAATAGAAATCCGTATGCTACTCGACTTGTAAATCTTCCTCCTGTTCTACCAAGATAATGTCCAAACCCCTAACATCTTGGAAGATAAACTCCACCCGACGATTACGAGCATGATTTACTGATGTAGTTCCTGTGGTCTTTAGCTGACTTTCACCAAAAGAACGAATAGTCATCCGTTCTGGCCCAACTCCCAGACGCAACAGGTAATCCCGTGCTGCCTTTGCCCGCCGCCATCCCAAGGCTTGGTTATATTCCACAGTAGCACGGAAGTCTGTATGTCCCTGGATATCGATGGTCATGAAGGGGTACTCTTGTAATACTCTGGCAATCTGGTTGAGTACTGCTGCAGTTCTCGGACTAATTCTGGATTGGTCAAGGGCAAAATGAATCACCCTAGGTACCTTCAACACCAAGGGTTCAGGTATTTGTGGGGACTGTGGTTGTACCGGAACCCTGGCCACTGGACGGCTGGTACACTGGGGCTTTGCTGTCTTCGGTAGAGTTGTTGCTGACCGTGTCTCGATACTATTCCCTTGATCATCAAGAGCACGCACTACTACAGTCACAGCTGGTTCAGAGGTACCGTAGTCTGGGTGAGTTGCGATCGCACTCAGGTAATCCCCAGGCTGGACATTACTAAGACTAATCCCAAACTTCCCGTCTTGATCTGCTTCGGCTGTAGCAATCTTCCTGCTCAAGGGACCATAACCAGGGGTTTTTGGGGAAACCTGGTCTACAAGATAGATATCTACCTGAGCACCAGGGTCAGCTAACCCATCCAAACTCACCTGACCATCCCGTTGAAAAAACTCTACCGCTAACCACCGAGGTGTATTCACAGCATTATTCCCAGTGTCTCGCCTACGGTTAGGAGAGTCTCGCTTAGGGTTTGGTCCATCACCCACTTGATAATGTCTGGCTCCGGTATGGTTTCTAGTTACTAGGTCAATGCTCAGCCCTTCTAGAGCCGCAAATTGATTATCTTGGATGATATTGCGATCGCTTTTTGGCTTAGCAGCAACCACCACTCCTGGTCCTGCTTGGTTAGTGATTTGGTTACCAATCACTTGATGGTCATCTCCCATCAAATATATGGCAGCCCGACGTAAACGGTGCCCATTATACTTAATCTGATTATTCCGAATGCTGACAGCACCGGTAGGTTTAAATAGATACACACCGCTGCCGTCGTTGCCGCAAATTAAGTTAGAGTCAATAGTGGTATTCTCAATAGTACCCTCTAAACGAATAGCATCTGGCATCCCAGCCATCCCATTACCAACGATGATATTCTCGGTAATCTTTAGCTCCCTCGCCTGCTCGGAGGTAATAATCCCGCTACCGTCATGATTAGCAATTCGATTACGCCGGATGGTCACTCCTGTGCCACTAAACACCCATACCCCAAAAGCTGACATGGTTGATGGCATACTCTCATCCGGGGGTATACCTAGCCAAGTGTTTTCTATAATCACCGATTGGGGAGGTTTGTCGGCAGCAAACTGACCGTCGTAGTGGGGTGGCAGCCGATGGGAAATCAATATGTCTGCTGGTGTTGAGATAACAGTTGCTTGGTGCTGACCCTTAAATCCATATATACTTAAACCCTTTATTGTAACATCATCATTAATAATTGTCAAACCTTGAAAAATGTCTACAGTTTCCGCTGGGGTAATTGCCACCAATGGAACCGGGATTTCAATCTCGGCGGTAGCTGATTGACCTCGGTTATAGCCAGGTTGGGTTGTGCCGTCTACGATTACTCCAGCAGTCGCGATGGGAGGCAAGTGTTCTACCAAACGAATAGTGGTTTGCTGGGCAGGTAAATTAAACTCTATTTTTGACCGTGCTGGGGAACTTAGGGATTCTACTTGAGCTTTTTCTGTGGGACTAAGTTGGTCTAGAGTTAATGTGCCGTTGATCAGGTTAATAGCTTCCCTCAGGGTTAAGTTATTGTCTGGTTTTACTGAACCATCTTGGTTGCTATTGACGACGACTTTTAGAGGTGATCGTGTTGGTTGGGCTAGGGCTGGGCGAATCAAGGCAAAAGGCAAAAGGCAAAAGGCAAAAGGCAAAAGGTAAAAGGGAACAGTATGGATGAACTCTTTTAAGTCTAGGGTTGATAATAATCTAGGTATATACTGGTTTTTTTTGATAAGTCTAGGGGTTTCTTTTTTATTAATACAACCTGGAATTAAACTAGAATAGTAATGATTTTTTTTTGAGATTTTTAGGGAGACTTCTGACTTTAAAGCCGAAGTAATTAGATTTGGATTCATAGCTGCTTACTTTTAAGGATTACAACTTGATCTAAATAATAGTAAGTATTTACTGGTTTATGGTATTACACCATTTATAGTCAATGATAAACTAAATATTTATGATAATTAATAATAGTAAATTTTTCATAATTAATCGGTGATTATACTAAAATCACCAATCATCAATTACCCGAACACACTATTATTTGTCTGTTCTTATTGCTTGTGTGTTGTCGTCTTCTGATTTGTCGTTAGAAAGGGGTTTACTGTTGTCTTCTAGCCCTTCTTCAACCACAGGTTGGTTAGTTTTCTTGGGATTTTCTTGGTCTTGGTTATCTTCAACAATGGATTCAGTTTGAGATTCCTGTTGCTGGGGTGGTGCTACCTTTTGATTGCCAAAGCCGCCAAATAGATTACCAATCAGACCATCAAGTTTGACAGTAAGTCCTAAATACGGACCACTGGCGGAACGAGAGCCACGGAAGTCGTAGTCGTCAATATTACCAAAAGCGTATCCAGCAGCAAGGCGCAGACTGGGACTCAAGTAGTAGCCAGTTTCAATCAGGAAGCCATTTTCAAAGTAGTCCGCTGAAGGTTGAGAGATAAAGCGACCTTCACCAACTATATCCCAGTTGTAGCCTAGACGATAGGATGCTCTCAGTTGACCGAGATGAATCGTGCTCTCCCCGATTAAATCATTGGATAAATAGGATTTACTATAACGCAAAGCATATTTACCGTATAATTCCCATCGCCAGTTGGGAGCATATATCATTTCGCCAGAAAATAGATGTTCGTTATAACCGCTACCACTACCCAATAAAATCGTGTCGGGAATAGTAGCGGGATTCTGGCGAAATTCATAGCGCATTAAAGCGTTAAAGTTATCGCTCTCGGGATTCCGGTAAGCAACACCTAGCCTAAGATTGATCGAATTTCCTAATCGGCTCCTAAGCCTTTGATTAGCACCATTCGCCTGTCGATAACTAAACAAAGCAGTTATAGCAGGAGACAGTTTCCCAGAGGCGGCACCAGTGATTACAGTGTTGTTGCCACGATTAGAAGAACGATGCTCCCATTTGAAACTGGCTTTGAAATCGGGACTGTCAGTGAATTCAAAACCGATACTGTAGCTTTCGCCACTCTCAAATCCAAGGGCAGAAGCTCCTTGACCAAAAGCGTAGGGTTGACTGAACTGATCAGCAGCAGCGTTTTCTCCGAGGAAGTTACCTAATACCCGCTCATAAGCAAGGTTTAGTCGCATACCAGGGAAAATCGTCCAACCGTGCTTCAATCCGATAGCGCCCTGACCGGTCATCTCATCTAATCCCCCAGCAATGGAGTAACGTCCAGAGATGGTAGTATCAGAGCCAAGATTGTAATCGCCACTGACACCAAGATGGGTAATTTCCTGCCCCTCAAATTGCCCTCGGGTAAACCATTGTTGTCCGACATTGATGGTAATTCCTGGATATACCCGCCAGTCTAATCCGATCGCAGTGCGGTCTGAATACACTGAATCGGTTTCGCTGGATAGAGTTAGTTCGTTGAGAGCCTGGAAGGTAAGGTTATCAGTTAAGGGCATTTTAAAACGCGATCGCAACTGATTGGATGTACGACTTCTAGAGTCATCTTTACGGTCTTCGCGATCGCGAAACACCCAATCGAGTTGGAGGCTACCCGCACCAATGCGTTGCTTAATCCCTGCAATTACAGTAGTTAGGGAATTATCCACCCGATTACCAGCCTGGGGTTCGGTACGGGGGTCGAATAAATCACCAAAGCTAGTAACAACTCGGGGGGCTATACCTCGGTTAGTTTCCCGGTCTACCTGTACCCGAAAACTAGTCCTATCAGTCAGTTTGGCCAGAAACTGAGCACCATAACGGGTTTGACCAGGAACAAAGCTAACAGTAGCGTTATTGGCAAAGCCGGTTTCGGTAGAGCGCAAATAAGCCTTACCGGAGAAAGCATCACCAAATTTGCCGTCTAGTTGGACGCGGTAGGCTGAACCGCTTACTAAGCCTAATTCGTCAGAATCATTGGTAGAGTGAGCATATTCTGTGATTAATTGAACATTCTCCCCAAAGGAGAACAAACCATCCACACCATAAAGTTCAAAGTCTCTAGCTCCCTGATTTTCCCGTAGATAGCTAGCGCCGAGCCAACTCTCTTGATTAAGTTCCCGAGAGAAGTTGTATTGAAACCGACCTGCATAAATATTAGTATCTTCGCTATCCCCATCAAATTGATAAGTAACAACAATCCGCCGCACTAAGACTCGTCCTTCTTGATCCAAGTCAGTACGTAACATTGGTTGGTTGAACAATAAGGTGCCACGGTCATAGTCAATTTCATAGTCACTGACCCGACTGAGACGTTCTCGTCTAATTACAGTACCAGGTCGCTGTAGTTCTTCTAACTCGATGTAAACCTCTTCTGAACCAGCAACCAATAGTCGCCGGGAAAGAAAGTAAAAACCACTAGTACCATCAGGGACAATCGTATCCCGCTGGAAGCCTTCTACGTTATTGGCGAACAATCCAGTAATTTGAAACTTACCAAAGTTGTAGTTAGTCTTGAAGCCGTGGAGTTTGCGCCTCGTGGAGGTAAATAGCTGAGAGCGTCTAGAAAACTCATCAGTGTTGTAATCCCCCCACATCAAATAGTCCGCTTCTATTCCTACTTTTGTCCCAGAGCGTTCCAGCCTCAGATAGAGATTATCTATAGAAGGAGTAGTTACATCCACTGTCGAACTATCACCGTAAACGGGATAGTCTTGTTCAGAAGATTGGTACTCGCGAAATAACCGATTACTGTCATTACAATTACAGCCTTTGTTCAAAGCATGGTCAGTATTAAATGACCCAGTGATTAACCAATTCCCAAGGCTTCCAGTGAAGAAAGCAGCGGATCGGATGTCAAATTTAGTGTCATCATCTTCATCCTCTGGTAAAAAGTCCCGAAAGCTCTTGAAAAAGTCTGTCCCTTCAGTTCCCAAACGCATATCGATCACGCCGGTTATTAAACTCGGGCGTAGTGCGGTTTCAAACTGCATTTGGGTAAAGGCTTCTAAATCATTAGTAGCAGCACTAATCCGAATGGTTTTAGCATCTAAGCCTGAGCGCAGTTCAGTAGTAAATTGCCCCTTTCGAGCTTCTACCTGGAATCCCGGTTGGTCTGGGTTTTGGTCTACACCAACGAACTCACCGTCACTGGTGTATAAGGTAACAATGGTATCGCGGTGAGAGACATTACCGAATGTATCCAATAACCGACCCTGAACCGTTGCTAGAGAACGTCCATCCGCTGGGATACGAGCCTCGCGCGTTTCCACAACCAGTTTATCGGGTGTTCCCCTTACTTGTACCGGTATAGAAATTACATTATCTGACCCAGCGATAGTGGCAGTGATCGTATTCTCCCCTTCCCTAAGGACAATACCATACCAAGTCCGAGTTACAAGATTAGTTAGTGTATCTGTTTCTGTGCGTCCAATGAAGGAGGAATCTACCAGTTTGCCATTGACCCGAAGTTCCACCTCAGCTCCCAAAGCATATTGTAAAATAATACTAGTTGCTGGAATATCTAATACCCTTTCCGAAGTAGGGGCAAGTACTTTTAAATAGGATGATTTGGGTTTAGAGCTAGAAGATGGAGTCGATTCTCTTCTGGGTTGTTGGCGTCTTTGTCGGCGGTTGCGTCTTCTTTGCCGTATCCAGTAGTTGGCGATTTCGAGAGTGTTTTGGTACTCCTCTCCCAATTCTGCAAAAGCAATTGTTGGGAGTTCAACCGGTTTTAGGTCAAGCTTGAGTGATGCCTCTTGTGTCAAATCCAGGCTTAGAAGTTGTTTGTCTGTTAGGTCAAAGCTTGCTAGTTGCTCCTGTCTTAGGTTAAAGCTGATTAGTTGCTCCTGACTTGGTTCAATTACTGGTGGTGATGCTTCTATCTGCTCGATTGGTTCAGGATTAACAGTAGGATTTAAACTAACGGTTTGCTGGGATTGCAGCTCAAGATTATCTAACTTATCGTTAGTTAAATCTAAGTTAGGTAATTCACGATTAACGTCAAAGTTGGGTAATTCTCCAACTTGAATATCGATATCAGGTGCGTAAGCAATGTCTTGATTTGACTGAGTTTCTGGTATCGGTATAGTTTCTCTAGCTTCAGGATTAACACGATTGAGACCAACGGTTTGCTGGGTACGCACCTGAAGATTGTCCAATGTAGCGTTAGTTAAATCTAAGTTAGGTAATTGATTACCATTGAGCTCAAACTCAGGTAATTCTCCAACTTGAATATCGATATCAGGTGCGTAAGCAATGTCTTGATTTGACTGAGTTTCTGGTATCGGTATAGTTTGTCTAACTTCAGGATTAACAGTAGGATTGAGACTAACCCTTTGCTGGGTACGCAGCTCAAGATTGTCCAATTGAGCGTTACTTAAATCTAAGTTAGGGAATTCACCATTAACGTCAAAGTTAGGTAAGTCTCCAACTTGGATATCGATACCAGGTGCATAAGCAATGTCTTGGTCTAACTGAGTTTCTGGGTACGGTAGAGTTTCTCTAGCTTCATTATTGATACTATTAAAACTAACCCTTTGGGGCGTACGCAGCTCCAGGTTGTCTAACTTATCGTTAGTTAAATCTAAGTTAGGTAATTGATTACCATTGAGCTCAAACTCAGGTAATTCTCCAACTTGGATATCAATACCAGGTGCGTAAGCAATGTCTTGATTTGACTGAGTTTCTGGAATCGGTAGAGTTTCTCTAGCTTCATTATTGATACTATTAAAACTAACCCTTTGGGGCGTACGCAGCTCCAGGTTGTCTAACTTATCGTTAGTTAAATCTATCTTAGGTAATTGATTACCATTAACTTCAAAGTTGGGTAAGTCTCCAACTTGGATATCGATACCAGGTGCATAAGCAATGTCTTGGTCTAACTGAGTTTCTGGGTACGGTAGAGTTTCTCTAGCTTCATTATTGATACTATTAAAACTAACCCTTTGGGGCGTACGCAGCTCAAGATTGTCTAACTTATCGTTAGTTAAATCTATCTTAGGTAATTGATTACCATTGAGCTCAAAGTTAGGTAAGTCTCCAACTTGGATATCGAGCTCAGGTGCGTAAGCAATGTCTTGGTCTAACTGAGTTTCTGGAATCGGTAGAGTTTCTTTAGCTTCATTATTGATACTATTAAAACTAACCCTTTGGGGCGTACGTAGCTCAAGGTTGTCTAACTTATCGTTAGTTAAATCTATCTTAGGTAATTCACGATTAACCGCAAACTTAGGTAAGTCTCCAACTTGGATATCAATACCAGGTGCGTAAGCAATGTCTTGGTCTAACTGAGTTTCTGGAATCGGTAGAGTTTCTTTAGCTTCATTATTGATACTATTAAAACTAACCCGTTGGGGCGTACGCAGCTCAAGGTTGTCTAACTTATCGTTAGTTAAATCTAAGTTAGGGAATTGCTCACCATTGAGTTCAAAGTTGGGTAAGTCTCCAACTTGGATATCAATACCAGGTGCGTAAGCAATATCTTGAGGTGACTGAGTTTCTGGTATCGGTATAGTTTGTCTAGCTTCATTATTAACAGTAGGATTGAAACTAACCCTTTGCTGTGATTGGCCTACGGCCACGCTACGCGATTGACCGTAGGTCACGCTACGCGAACGCAGTTGAAGGTTGTCTAACTTATCGTTAGTTAAATCTATCTGAGGTAATTCACGATTAACCGCAAACTCAGGTAATTGTCCCTGTTGGAAGTTGATACTAGATGCGATTGTAATTTCAGTAGATGAGCGACTTGGTGCGTTCGCGTAGCGTGACCTAGGGTCAATCGGTAGAGTTTCTCTAGGTTCAGTATTGATACTCTTGTTGAGACTAACCCGTTGGGGCGAGCGCAGTTGAAGGTTGTCTAACTTATCGTTAGTTAAATCTATCTGAGGTAATTCACGATTAACCGCAAACTCAGGTAATTCTCCCTGTTGGAAGTTGATACTAGATGCGATTGTAATTTCAGTAGATGAGCGACTTGGTGCGTTCGCGTAGCGTGACCTAGGGTCAATCGGTAGAGTTTCTCTAGGTTCAGTATTGATACTCTTGTTGAGACTAACCCGTTGGGGCGTACGCAGCTCAAGGTTGTCTAACTTATCGTTAGTTAAATCTATCTGAGGTAATTCACGATTAACCGCAAACTCAGGTAATTCTCCCTGTTGGAAATCGATAGCTGCGATCGCGTAGCGTGACCTACGGTCAATCCCGTAGCGTGACCTACGGCCAATCGCTATTTCTTGAGATGACCTAGTTGGTGTGTTCGCGTAGCGTGACCTATGGTCAATCGGTATAGTTTGTCTAGCTTCAGTATTAAGACTATTGTTAAGACTAACCCTTTGCTGGGAACGCAGTTGAAGGTTGTCTAATTTAGCATTACTTAAATTTAAGTTAGGGAATTCACCATTAACAGCAAAGTTCGGTAATTGTTCGAGTTGGATATCGATACCAGGTGCATACGCAATCTCTTGATATGACTGAGTTTCTGCAATCGGTATAGTTTGTCTAGCTTCAGTATTAACACTATTGAGACTAACCCTTTGCTGTCGTTTCAGGTCTAGATTAGCAAGTAGAGCTTTTTGTAAATTCAGCTGAGGTAGTTGACCAGGCAGTAGGTCAAAACTAGGTAGCCGACCTTTACTTAAATCTACTACAGGTGCAAGGGCGATATCTGAGGATGGCTCTGTCTGTTGGATTGGTGAGGGAGTCAGAGTGGAGTTGAAACTAAGGATAAGTTCTCGTTTGAGGTTGAGCCTAGGAACTTGATCTGACCTCAGCTCAAAGCTAGGAAATTGCCCATCGTTGATGTTAAAACTGGAAGACTGTCTTAGAGCAATTGTTGTTGATAGCTCATTTTGGTTTAGGGAGGGAACCAGACCGGGATTAAAGCTGAGGATCGGTTCTTGTTTGAGATCAAGGCTAGGTAGTTGACTTGGCTTCAGGTCAATGACTGGTAAATTTTCCTCTGCTGCTTGGGTTGATTCAGCTTCAGCGATCGCAGGATACAGCACCATGGTGACGCTACCAGCGATCGCTCCCATTAGCTGTACTCTACAAGATGTGTTATAATTATTATTTAGTTTCATTGCTGATCCTCTTCGTTGAAGGTCGGGGTGACTGCAAAGTTCATGCGTGCCATACCACCAGGCTCTAAACGCACGAGTCGGGATTGGCTGTTGCCTTCATTGAAATGGGTATTTGGAGCTAGGGTGTAACCTGGAAGGCTAGTCAGGTCTAAAGCTCCAGTGTGGTATCCCGGTAGAACGTTTTTCACCGAGAACAGACCATTGGCATCAGTGGTAATTCGGTTACCGTTTTCCATGAAGATCACCGCATTAGGAACTCCCGGTTCTCCTGGTTGCTGATGACCATCAAAGTTTTTGTCTACAAATACTCGACCTAATAAGGTGCCACAGTCAGAAATAATGCCGGGATCAACTCGTACTCGATGAACCACTGGACCATCTTTGATATCCCAGCCGTTGTCATCCCGTTCTGCAGCAACAATTGCTGAGTTCTCCCCGTCACCCCGGATGCCATCTGGAGTGACTTGCACTCCATAAGCAATGTTTAATACTCCACCTTCTGGAATTGGCTCTGTTGTCGTGAAAGTAATTGTTGCCCCATCTCGTGTGGTTTCAATCTCCACTGATTCTTGCTGTAACTCGCCCCGGACAGAATCTTCAACGAATGTGAATCCTAGGGGTAAGTCGTCAGTGACTACAATGTCAAGCACAGCACTACTGGCTAGATTGCGCAAAGAGAGGCGATAGATGATGGTATCTCCTGGTTCAGCGGTAGCTCGGTCTGCGCTCTTGGTAATCCGAATGGATTCAAGGTCACAAATACCCGTATCTACATTCAACAATCCCAAAACCAGACCTTCCCGTTCCGCATTCCGAATCAGGAATTCACCCTGTACTTCTGTGGGATTGGCATCGGTACTAATCGGTAGACCATCTACAGAAGTAGCACTATAGGAGACTATACCTTGCGCTTCATCAACATTAGTGATCGTCAGCCGAATCCGCCGTTGCAGGAAGTTGCTATTATCCGGTGGATTAACCACCAAAATGTAGCTTCGACCTTGGTCTAACTGACCTCGGTCTCGATCAAACAGAAAGCTGTATCTACCTCGGTTTTCATTGTCCTCATTAGTAACGAAATAGGGATTAGCATTAGTAGTATTAGGTTGAATGCCTTCAGGAATGTTGTTATTTGGGTCATCGGGAACTTCAGTGGTGGTAAGTTCTACAATATTCAAGAATCCTGTAGGGTCATTGGGGTCTGGATCAAATAAGCCAACACTAAATCCGGTATAGTCATCCAACAGTTCATTGTCACAACCCCGGATTTCCCCAAACGGGTCAATCAGTTCCAAGCTGGGGTCTGGTGTAGGAGCTATAGTAGCTATGGTTTGTTGTGCGGTTTGTTGTGAAGTATTGTCTTGACCACAATTACTGCTAAAGCCTAAGGCTATAGTTTGCTCATCGTTGTCTTCAGCAGCAGCATTAACTGCCACTTGCACATTCAGCACCACCTCCTGCCCAGGCTCGATTGTCAGGGTTTCCGGGGTTTCCTCCAAACCCTCAACAGTAACATTGCCAATCGAGGCTGAACCCACCAAGCCACTTTGAGCAATCACGCTGGCTTGGGGAGTTTGTACCTCAATCGCTGCATCTCCGGTGTTCAGCAAGGCATAACGGAAACTGACAATATCTCCAGATTGCACCCGCGACCCTTGACCAGACTGAATGTTTACTAGGTCTTGCTCAAGAGAGTCTTTAGCTTGGATCAGGAGTTGTTGTTGTTCAGGGATAGCATTGAGGGCTTCATCAAATGCTTGCTGGCGAATCTCGGTAAAAGTAGTGGTACTTAAGTCAGTTGGGATTAAACCAGCTGCCGTATTTTGGGCAGTTGCGGCATCGGCTTCAGCAATACCAATGGATTCTAAGCCCTGTTGATCTAGTCCAGTAAACACTAAAGCTATGACTTGATCCGTCTGAGTATTCTCCCCATTTAAGAGTGCGGCTTTATTCGGTATCGCTTCCTCAATAGCAGTTTTGGCAGCAGTGATGACTTGATCAGCCGTAGTGTCAGTGGATGAATTAGCAAAACTCATTACTGCTTGGATACTGGCATTGCTGGCTTCCTCTGAAGTAAAGCCCAAGGTTACTAGTTCATCCTCAAGGGCATCAGTCATAGCACCTAAGCCAAACACCAACTGGCCTTCCCCATCTTGAATCCCCTGAGATACCAGATTGAGAGTTCCTTGTTTAGAGGTTTCACTGTTGACTTTCCTAGAAGTACCAGTAATGAAGAACTCACTAAGCGGAGAGGATCTTCCCCTCGGAGCACGAGGCATTTTGTACCGATAAGTGACTTGATTGATCAGAGTTGCTCCTAGTGTTTCAGGAGCTGTACACTGTAGTGATGTCTGACCGGTTGTTGCTGAAATTTCTGCTGGCTGAGTTTGCGCCAGTACTGGTGAAGCTGTGGGTAATATACCTCCTATCAAAGCTGTTGCTAGCAGCTTTGGGAAACGCTTCTTCCAGTAAGGGGTTGATTTGCACATTTTGATAGTAAATCACTGGATAGTTTTGTTGAGTTAAATTTTATTTTTTTCTAAAACTGTTATTTTGATACAAATGTTATTATTTTTTGAATAAAAAAAATAAGCAAAAAATAGCGCATATTGCGCTGATTTTTTTGTGCAGTAGTTATGGTAAAAAAAAATATAATTATTAGGCTCTAGGCTTTAGGTTTTAGGCTCTAGTTGATCTATTATGAAGCGAACCGGCTACAGCACGGAGGCTGTAAACTGCTTTTAGTTTACCTAACACCTAACACCTAACACCTAACACCTAACACCTAACACCTAACACCTATCATCTAACACCTAACACCTAACACCTAATACCTAATACCTAATAGCGAATACCTAACGTCTAATATCTAAAAGTCGATTAGTGATGGTTATGGCTACGGAGTTTGATTTAGCCAGATATAGCAGAAGTCAGAAGTCAGAAGTCAGAAGTCAAACTCTTGCGCTTATTTAGGCTTGAGACTTTTGTCATGTCCTAACTGCCCTGGCGACTGCTATAAAAACTGTGCAAACAGCCAACATCATTATCAGTAATACTGGCTACTAAATCAATTAATTAAATACCTATATTTAACAAATATAAGTTGAAGTGATTAATAATTAGTTCTGATTTATGAGTCTTTATTTATGAGTCATTTGTAATTAACCAGATTGTAGTGTTATTTACAAATGACTAATCCCTAATCCCTAATCCCTAATCACTAATCACTAATTTCTAGCGAACAGTGACATCATAAGATGCTTCTAAAACTGCTTTGGGATCGAGGGCTTCTGGAAACTCAAAGCGAACGTGAGTGTAGACTGAAGCAGGGGCAGGTCTAGTTTCTACTGTGCCATCTTCAAGGGTGACTTCAATAGTAGGTTGTTCTATAAAAGTCTCTCCATTATCAATGCTGTAAGTTATCGTTGCTCCATTGCTGTTGCTAGCGGAATCAAGGATATACATGGTAGCACGGGGAATGGGTTGGGTAACCATCAGATTGTCAGCTTCCACTTCCCCAGCATTTTCACCTTTGACAGTGTAACGAAGGGTATCTCCTGGTTTGACAATGGCTTTGTTCTCTAGGGCTTGCCAAGTAATATTTTCTTTACCTTCAGTATCAACTTCTACTATCTTCTTCTTAGCTACTAATTTCAACTGCACTTTGGGGCGCATGATGTTTTGGACAATCACTTCCCCAGCTTCCTGTAAACCAGCTAATACAGGAGTCTTACCCACAAAAGGGACAGCAACAATTAATGCGATCGCACCCAGACCTAGAATTGATGAACGTTTCATTTGCAATAAACCTCTTGAGAATTACAACAATTTTATAGAAGACTGAAGCTTGAAGGGTGAAGTAGGAAGGCTAAAGTAGGAAGACTGTTCGCTGGATAGCGTTCCCGCAGGGTAGGCTGAAATGACTTGATTAGTGGCTCACTAAACCTTGACTCAAAACGTGGTCAACAACCAGGAGTTACACCGGTGTATCTCACTTTTGCTGTTTGATCCGGTGGGTGGAACGGGCATCTTGGTGGAACGGGCATCTTGGTGGAACGGGCATCTTGGTGGAACGGGCATCTTGGTGGAACGGGCATCTTGCCCGTTTCATTCCCAGACGGGCTGTCCTAACAAGGCCTAAAGAGGCGGAAAATGAGCGCTCGCCCTTGGGTGGTGCGTTACGGGGCGGGCTGTTCCAACACTGGCGCTCGGTGTTGAACATGATGGCAAGCCCGCCCCTAACGCACCCTACGCTACTTCATACTTCCTACTTCAGAGCATCAAGGATTAGTCAACCTTACGACGGAAGACAAAGGAACCATTGTCCCCAGGAGCAACAGTACCAACCTCATTGACGTACCTAGTCACTTCTTCACCGCTAGCTGGGTCAGTATTTCCAAAGGATAAGGTGTTGTTGAAGTACTCCACAGTACCCTGAGATGGTTCAGTTCCCTGCTCGTGAGTGGTGACAGTAACCCAGTTGTTAGGAGCTGCAGCACCATCCTCAGTAATGGTGAAGTTGTTAGCATCCAAAACTACGTTACCAGCACCCACTAGTGGTTCAGAGATATTGGTGTAGGTGATTCGGTACTCGATAAACTGACCAGGCTTAGCTCGTTCTGCGAGGGTACCTTCCTGATCACCTGTGGGATCTCCGCCGGAGAAGTCCTGAATCACTGTTACACCATCAGTATCGAGAATTCGAGCTTCTTTAACCATCTGCATATAGCCAGTGTAAGGCCGGTCAACAGTAATGTTGAAGACGGTTTCCTGAGTCACATCAAAGTCTCCGTTCGGGTTGTTGTCCACAAAGGCAACAATCGGAATCCCGTAACCCTGAACTTGAGCTGTATTAGCAGGTAAGTCAACAATTACCTCGTAATCCAATTGCTGACCTGGTGTGAGAGTACCAACATTAACTGCTGGATCAGTGGTGGTAAAACCGTCCTCTTCGTTGTAAGTGTAGGTTGCTTCCTGAACATCACCTGTATCTGGGGTGTACCTGATCGTGACCTCAGTGCCATTAGGAATCTGGTTATCTGGTCCAAAGTCTACTGGAGAGGTGAATGCCGTAACAGCAGGGTCATTAGTCGCCGCAGTACCGTCTGAAGGCGCAATTGGCAACAAGGTGACGTTATCTAAATTAGTAGTATTGCGGTTCTCAACGGTATTGTTGAAGATGACCTCACCTGGATCTGGAATGGGCTGACCCTGAGCTAATCCAGCTGGAATAGTTGTGGACTGGTTAGTGAAGTCATCATTGTCATTGGTTGGACCAATGGCGTTGGGTCGATCCTCTGGACCATTGAGGATTTGACTATCAGGGGTAATCTCTGCAGTAATGGTAACTACAGTGTCTTCACCCTTAGGTCCTTCACCGGTGTTGTCATTGTCTTCATCAACACCATCAGCACTGGGATTGGCAATACCAAGGTCTGTAGCTGGGTTGAAGTCGGTACCGCTATCATCCGGTGGTGTACCATCATCATTGTAGTTGTTGGGATTTTGGTCACCGGATTCATCGTAGACCACTTCATCCGTTGGGTCACCGACAGTTTCACCAAATGCCTGAGCAATGTTAGCGACTTCACCACCAGCAACCGGTAAGCCACTGGTGATCACACCAAAGCTGAAGCCATTGGCGTCAGCTTCAGTAGAAGTTCCTGCAGTAATAGGACCTTCAGAAATGAAACCAATGCGCTTAACATCAGCTGGGGCGGTAGTAGACCACTCTACGCTCAGGGCGTCACGACCAGTCACCGCTGGGTCATCATCAGAGTAGACCACTGTCCAGCCTTCTGGCGCAGTAGGCGCTTTTGCAGGGTCAGTGTCAAATACTGTATTTTCGGGAATGACATCAGAGACTAAGACTCGCTGGACTGGCGCACCATCAAGGGTAATGGTAGTTCCTTCGAGATCCGCAGCTTGGAAATTAATGGCTGGGTTAGACGATTCAACCCGGAAGTCTAAGCGATAGGTAATTTTGTCATCACGAGCATCATCAGGCGTACCACCGTTATCAACTAGATCGGTAAGATTCGGACCTATGATTCCCTTGAGAACAGTGATGGTGGCTAGTTCCTTAATCTCTGTAGAGAGTAAGACCTCTTGGAATGCAGCACCTTCACGCTCACCATTGACCGGAGGATCACCTTCAGCATTTACGGTACGAACCTCGTTAGGATTGGAACCATCAGCATCATCGGGCTGGTTATCAGTAGCAGGAGTGTTGTCCCGAATATCGTTGATACTTCCGGTATCACCTAACTGGACATTAATCGGAGCCCCTGCTTCATCTACAATCACCGTACCTTCAACTCGTACCTTAATGCTGCCATCAGCAGGAATAGGAGTGGTTGTAGTAAAACCAGTTGGTGGAATAGTTGCCTCGAAAGTGCCATCCCCATCCAAGTCAGCTGTCACTGTAATAGGAGTAGGAGCAGCAGGATCGGTATCTAAACCAGTAATGGCGATGTTATCAAGACCAGGGATAGCAATATTGGTTTCTTCGTTACCAATGTTGGTAATCACGAAATCAAATTGCAGGGTATCACCAGTAGCAATACTACCTAGGTTGACGTCATTAACACCATCAGGTTGAACCAGCAAACCAGCAACTTCAGCCACCTCAACGATTACAGTGTTTGAAGTCGCATTGATGGGAACGTCTGGATTGTTGGGGTCTTCATAGGTAGCTTCCGACTGGTTAATAATGTCTACACCAGCAGTAGTTCCATCCGCAAATACAGGTACTGCTAGCTGAAACAAACTACCGAGAATGAGGGAAGCACTGACTAATGGTCGTAAGTATCTACGACGAAGCTTCGTCGATTTTCGTTGAGCCATGGAGGATTTTCCCTAATTGAGAACACAAAGATATATAAATACTTCCTGGGTCTAGGATGATACTGACCCTGGTTGTTAGCTAGTAGCTTGTTAGGAAGCTAAGCTAGCCTTCCATATCTAGGAAAACTCACCTAAGGTGCTTTAGGCATTCGAAATTTAACGGATTTTCCAGAGTAGTCACTTTGAAGTCTATATGTAAAAATACGTAATAGGTCGTAAACTATCAGCCATAAGTACTAAATATTGACTGTAGTTACTTTTTTTTTCTAGTAGCAGGTTATAGTACTGGAGTCATTGCTATAACTAGCTAATCAAAGGGGGTTACAGCAGCAGATAGGTATGACTTATAGGTATGACTTCAGGGTCAATGTGGGTGATGTTAGCTATATCGAAGGGCGTAAGTAAACTAACTATAACCTATCTAAGCTAAATTAAGTGATTATGCCCATACTTATTTAGTCATACGGTTGATGCGCTAATCCCCCACTTCGGGGACAATAGATTAATTAATAACTGATATAGTGGTTTAGGTGTGAGGAAAATTATAATGATTAACTCTATGAGTTATTGGTATAAAAATTACTTAAAATCAAATAATTATATAGCAATAATAAATATGTTGTGAACGCTCAGGCGGACAAGAAAGCAGCACGACAATGATTTTTTTTTTGCCTTATGGGTGTTTACAACTCGTTTATAAACGCGCTTAGTAAGTTGTTAACCATCTAATTGGCACAGCAAAAGTTACAGGTTGCGGTGCGACCGTGAGGTTTCCAACTCCTAGGTCGCCGCTCCGCGAACGCCAAGGGAACGCTCACCAAGAGAGAATGTTGAGGGTTGACGGTTGAGGTTTGACGGTTTACCGCCCCCCGAGCTTCGGGTGCGGGGCAATAAGGGTGGATCCCTGCTGACTGTGAAAGCCTATTAATCAGCCTCTACATCAAAAGCTATCAATTTAAATGTGCCATTTGAATGACTGTCATCTTAGTTATCTACCAAATTCAGCAAAATTACGCTGAATTACAGTCAAATTATCCCAAAAATAGGTTTTGGTAAAAATACCGGATGGATAGCTCATAAATCTTGACGGCTGATTAATCATAATCGAATTTAATTAAAATACCTACAAGTGCTCTAACACATTCTCGCTTTGGTGTTTATTGAAAGGTAGTGATAAGGTTCACTTTTTGAAAAGGGTGAAATCAACGCCATGCTACGGATAATTATTGATTAAGTATTATTTAATATATATCAAGGAACAATGTGAAGTTTTTGTGAACACAATGATAATTGTTAAATATTATACAAAACCGGCGCTAGATTCCCCATTATCAATCAAAATTAAGCATGTTTTTTTTATTTGAATAAAGAAAATTTTAGATAAAATTAAGAGCCCAATATCCTCAGTTAATATTTGCAAGCAACTAACAACAAAAAACAATCATGAAGTATCTGCTTACCTCATTACTGATACCAAGTCTAGGTAACATACCTCCCAATACTACTGAGTTAGTAGGGGACACCCGTAGATCGCGCAGCTACACCAACGAAACCTGGTTTTCCTACTGTGTTTCAACTGTGGGGGATCCCTTGGAGTATTGAAATACCTCGTTCTATCTTTAAGCTGTTCCTTCGCAAAACCCTGTTCAAGGTCACCTTTTATGTCCACTACACCTGATTTAAGTCCAAACCTGTATGAATAAGATTCTCGTAATCGAAGACGAGCCCATAATTCGGAAGAAGCTACTCACCCTGCTCAGAGCAGAAGGGTTCGAGACGATTAGTAGTGACAACGGTAGCAGTGGAGTCAAACTTGCTCAAAACCAGCAGCCAGATTTAATTATTTGTGATATCATCATCCCTCAGCTAGATGGTTATGGTGTTTTAAAAACTCTGCAGCAACATCCCGTAACTGCTGCGATTCCCTTTATTTTCCTCAGCTCTAAAGCTGACTGGTCAGATTGGCGTATGGGGATGAGGTTAGGGGCTGATGATTATCTGATCAAGCCTGTTAAGCGCCAGGAATTGCTAGATGCGATCGCTACTCGACTACAAAAACGACTTTATCAGACCAAGCGCCATCATCTTGAACTGAAAAAAGTGCAAGCTCAACTGAACTACCTACTTCGTTATGACCAGGTTACTCACTTACCGAACCGACTTTTGCTAGAAGAGCGATTTAATCAACTACTGCTCCAACGACAGGGACGTTATCGTCGTCTGCCAGTGCTGTCTTTAAGCTTTGAGCAACTTAACCAGATCCACAATACCCTAGGCCCTGTTAGTGGTGATTTGTTACTTCAGGCAGTGGCCAAACGACTTCTTGGTAGGGTTGGACCTTTGGATACAGTGGCTCAGTCAGGGATAGATAAATTTGTAATCTTGCTAGCTACTACAATTAACCAGACAGAGATCGCCCAAATGGCGGAAACACTGATCGATGCTCTATCCTTACCCTTTACTATAGGAAAATATGAGATTGTCCTGACCCCTAGAATCGGCATCGCCTGCTTTGGTAGGGATGCCCTTGATCTAAATACCCTGATCACCCATGCCAACCGAGCCAGAGAAAATGCTGGACAAAAAGGACAGAAGGCTTACGAATTTTATATTGCCTCAATTGGTGACAAATCCCAACAAGCCCTATGGCTAGAATTACAATTGCGCCAAGCATTGCAAAAGGATGAACTTCAAGTTCACTATCAGCCCAAAGTAAATCTGAGAACTGGAGAAATCGAGGGAGCAGAAGCCTTAATCCGTTGGTATCATCCAGAATTGGGAGCAATCTCTCCAGCTAAATTCATTCCCCTAGCTGAAAAAACTGGTTTGATTGTGCCTCTAGGAGAGTGGGTACTGCGCAAAGCCTGTACCCAAGCAAAACTCTGGCAAACTCAAGGCTTGTCCCCAGTACAAATCGCTGTAAATTTATCGGGACATCAGTTTAATCAACCCAATCTCAGTGACTCCATCGTAGCAATTCTTAAAGAAACGGAACTTGAAGCGAGATATTTGCAATTAGAATTAACCGAAAG
Source organism: Moorena sp. SIOASIH (assembly GCF_010671925.1). GTDB lineage: Bacteria > Cyanobacteriota > Cyanobacteriia > Cyanobacteriales > Coleofasciculaceae > Moorena. The sequence goes on from NZ_JAAHIH010000003.1 coordinate 1,005,640, forward strand.
TACCCTGATGGAGAATCCAGACCATGCGATCGCTACCTTAAAAGAGTTAAAGTCCCGTGGTATTCAGATCTCTATTGATGATTTTGGAACCGGTTACTGTTCTCTGAGCTATCTGAGACTATTTCCCTTTGATGTGTTAAAAATTGACCGTTCTTTCGTTTGCCAACTTACAGAGGATGTCAAAAACGAAGCCATTACGACTGCGATTTTGCAAATGGCTCACAGTCTCAAGTTGAAGGTGGTGGCGGAAGGGGTGGAGACAGCTAGCCAACTGAAATTCTTGTGTGGTCATAAGTGTGATGAAATTCAGGGTTATTGGTTCAGTCCTCCATTATCGGCTCCAACCTTCACAGAATTGCTTAGTACTGGTAAAAGGCTTTCACTCTCTTCTCTGGGATAATTTTTTTTATTAATTTATTAATTTATTAATTAAAAATTTTGAATTATTGCTATAGGGTTTTAAAATGAATTTTCAAAAATAATTACAGTTATTTTAATTTACCAAAAATCCATATATAGTATATTATATCTTATCTCTTGTCTTTTGCATGGAAGCTTTTCTCTCAGGGATTATGTTAACAACTAAAATGTAAATGCTATAGCCATTATCAATGGTTTGAAAGACAGATATTTTGTAGGAACACGATCAGATCGTGCCCCTACTGTTTGCAATCGAGATCAGAGCAACTATAATAATCGGCTGAACACTCAGCACTCCGCACTCAGTAACTGAGTATTCAGCTTAAATTACTTGCTCCACTTCAAGGATTTCAGGGATAAATTCCTTTAAGCGGCGCTCAATCCCCATTCTCAGGGTCATAGTAGAGCTAGGGCAAGACCCGCAGGCTCCCTGAAGTCTTAATTTAACAGTCGGACCATCTAACTCAACTAGCTCCACATTACCACCGTCAGCCATCAGGTAAGGACGCATCTCATCCAGGACTGTTTCAACATTTTCTGGAGTGAGTGCCATTGTTTCTGACATAATAATATACCTCAGCTAAATTTTGACACTCCCCGCGAAACGGGGATTCTTGGCTCAACGATCCGGCTTGCCATGACTGGTTTTCACCAACCACAGTAGAGGCCAAATCTCCCCCAGCGTTCAGATCTGTGATCCAGGTTCCGGTGTGCCCCACCGTACCTTTTTTAGAAGGAGATGGGAGACAATGAACTACAATACAATATCGACCTTAATCGTTTCATAGACGACCAGTAGGTTAGACTGGTTTACGCACGTATCATTCTTTTAACACGTTTTTACGTTGTCTACTTATAGTCAGGCCAGTTAGTTGTCTGACTTCCTATTATATAGCAAAGTGCTATAAAGAGCGATCCAGCCCCTTAATCAGGCAGGGCTAATTCATTGTGGTCAGAGAAAATTAGGGCGGCCAGAAACTCGCGTAAACTGAACCTATCCCACTAATAAGAGTCTTTGAATCCACAGATGAATAGTAGCAAGATCAATAAATGCATCAAAATAAACTTTTTGTCGTTCCCAACGAACCACTAGACGACGATATTTTCGCGCTATACCAAGCAAAACAACGTTCCTGTTGATATCTGGGCACCGACATTTTAATCGGTCTTCCTCGATTTTTCTTGGTTTTCCAAATCCGTTTTGGTATTTGGGGTCGAATGCCTCGCTTACGCAGAGCAGCACGTTTTTCTTTGGAATCATAACCAATATCTGCAGCTAGTACCTTGAGCCTCTTACGTGGTCTACCTGGTTTCAAAGTTTTCAATTTGACTTGATCCAGTAGAGGTAAGACTTGTTCTCTTTCACTACCATTGGCAGGAGTTGTACAGTTAGCTAGAGGCATTCCACTACCTTCAGTCAGGGTGTGAATCAGAACACCTTTACCTTTACCACCATAAGCAATGCCTTCACCTCCTCCCTTGCCAGGGGGAAAAAGAGCCGTCTACGGCACCAAACTCCCATTTAATCAAGCCCTTTTGATCTGCGATCGCTAGCACACGTGCTTGTAAATGTTCAAATGTTCCATCCTTTGCGCCATCGCTAAAGCCATCGATGAGACGAACTTTTTGATGCCCAGATCTCCCCTCGTGGTAGATCACACCATCTACATCCAGTAATCAGTAGGTACAACAAACTGTTTAAAACATAACGATAGGGACAATGAGGCATTCCTTTACCCCGTTTTTCATCGGTCCTTGGGGAAGATATCTTCAAACAACTTCCATTCCAAATCACTTAACCCTTCAAAGCGCCCAGCCATAGAGTCATACACCTAAATCAACCCAGCAATAGACTACCATCTTTTGAGATTAGTGGGATAGGTTCGCGTAAACTATCAAAGTGAGCTCAATATGGAACTCTCATAACATACCGATGAAGATCAATCAATCATGCTGTCAGTCGTTGTCAGTCAATGGTTGGTGAGCACTCAATCGCTAATTTCCTGCACCGGTTCGCGTACGCGAACCTATAAGTCATAGCTATAAGTGAGACAGGGATTGCTTTGGCACACCGTCAAATGGCTACGACACGACCTTTTGCGTTCCAATCAACAGCAAAATCTTCTCGAGATCATGAGCAATCGACCGGAGTGCCGTGGTGATAGAAGAATAACCGTGGTAGCGTAAGATAGCGATGACTAAACTACGGATCATTGAGAGATTGGCAGGAGCATTACCAAATTGTATCCTAGAACTATCCTCATCAAGTACCACGTCCTTAACCCAATGTAAACGATTTTCAATTCCCCAATGACCACGAATGCCTTGGGCAAATTGTGCGGCATCGAGGCATTTACTACTAATATAATAAGCAAGTTGTTGGTAGGGCTTACCTGCTCTTGTACCGATGCGTTCTACTTTTACCAGACATGCTAGACCAATCCACTCGTCACTTATGCCTCTGAGGTCATCAAAAACAGATACAGTTCTAGTGGTGAGACGGTCACTTCTTTTTTCCCTGCTTATGTCAACACTTATGGGTTGAGTTTTTTGAGTGTTGAGTTTGATTTGTTTGTAGAGATTTTTTTGATTACCTTTCGCAGCAATCACATAGTCGTTTCCACTTTCGACAATTAGTTTTACAGTTTTTTTTTACAGTGTAAAGCATCAAAGCTCAATATTACTCCTTCTATCCCTAAATTGGCTAAAAGCAACTGCACAACGTCAATTTCACTACTTTCTTTATTACGAAATTGTTCTAGGGCTAGGGCGACTCCACAGCGACTACTGAAAACAGAAACTACCGAAACGAAGTCTTGATAAGCTTGAGCATAATTATTCACTGTCCCTTTGATACTTTTGCCATCAACTCCTAACCAATCACCCTCTTGGGTTGGCACAGCATCCCTAATCCAGTTGGTCAAAACTTGGGCTAATTGAGTAAAATCAATACTCATCATTACCCTCCGAAACGTCGAGTCTGAGGGAAAACCCATTGGTGGTAAATCTAAGTTTTCGAGCAAGGCGTAGGTTGTGACGACGAGCAAAATCTTCCAAGGCTCGATAACCATAACAATCGCTCATCGTTGCCATAATCACCAGCAGCAAAATTAACCACAAAGGATAGCGTTTTCCTCGCTTGTGCACGAAAATCTGGGAGCTGGGCTAACGCTTCGATGAGATTAGTTTTCATCAGGGAGAGGAAGGAGAGTTCCATATTGAGTTGACTTTGATAGTTTACACTAGTTTATGGTTGCCCTAATTTTCTCTCATCACAATGAATTAGCCCTGCTTAATCAGGGGGTTTCCCCCATTTGCAACAGCATCAAGACAGGTATTGCCGACAACAGAAGAAAAAAATATCCATTGACGAATTTATTCGTCAAGCACGCTTATATACCCCGGATAAATCACGGGTGCTAATCGCATCACGTTGGTAATTTCATGATAACTATGTTAATGGTAGCTTTCTGTGAGAAATGACCAATGACTAAAAACTGATGACCGATGACCGATATCATGGTTAAGGTTTAGGATAGCGATCGCACCATGTCTCATCCTCTATACGTTGCCTTTATCTGGCATCAGCACCAACCGATTTATAAATCCCACAACGGTACCTCGGTGGCATCAGGGCAATATCATCTACCTTGGGTGCGCCTACATGGCACGAAAGATTACCTAGATTTGGTGCTGCTCCTAGAGAGCTACCCTAAGTTGCATCAAACGGTTAATCTAGTACCAACTCTAATTTTGCAACTGGAAGATTACATTGCTGGTACTGCTTTCGATCCTTATCTGACCCTAGCGCTAACCTCCACTGAACAACTGAATCAACACCAGAAGCAATTTATCATCGAACATTTCTTTGATAGCAATCACTACACCCTGATTGACCCCCATCCCCGTTATCGGGAACTGTATGAGAGCCGCCAGGATAAAGGGAAAGAGTGGTGCCTAAACAATTGGACACTAGAGGATTACAGCGATCTACTAGCATGGCATAACCTAGCGTGGATTGATCCGTTGTTTTGGGATGATCCCGATATTGCTAGATGGTTGGAGCAGGGGCGAAACTTCACTTTGTCAGACCGACAGCGAATTTACTCCAAGCAAAGAGAAATCCTCAGCCGCATCATCCCCCAACACCGGAAAATGCAAGATGTTGGTCAACTGGAAATAACTACAAGTCCCTATACTCACCCGATTCTACCGTTGTTAGTGGATACCAATTCTGGTCGTGTGGCTGTTCCTGAGATGAGTCTACCCCAACAGCGATTTCAGTGGGAGGAGGATATTCCCCGACACCTCCAGAAGGCTTGGCAGATCTATACAGAAAAATTTGGACGAGCTCCACGTGGGCTATGGCCTTCCGAACAGTCAGTCAGTCCTGAAATTATACCTTACATTGCCGAAGCTGGGTTTAATTGGATGTGCTCTGATGAAGTAGTATTGGGTTGCAGTATCAACCACTGTTTCGAACGGGATGAGAGAGGGAATGTTACCGAACCAGAGTTACTTTACCGCCCTTATCGTCTAGAAACAGATCACAAAGACCTAGTGATTGTGTTTCGAGACCACCGCTTATCAGATTTGATTGGCTTTACCTATGGGTCAATGTCACCGACTAAGGCAACGGCTGATTTCGTGGGACATTTAGACGGGATTCGCGCTTCCCTTGCGATCGCAGAGTGTAACCCTGACACTTCGAAACCCGAGCAATCTGAGGCATGCAGCGGTTTAGAGCAGCCTTGGCTAGTCACGATTGCTTTAGATGGAGAGAATTGCTGGGAAAACTATTCCGAAGATGGTTTACCCTTCCTCAAATCCCTCTATCAAACTCTGAGTGATCATCCTGATATCAAACTCGTAACGGTTTCTGAGTTTATCGAACAATTTTCCCCTACAGAAACTATTCCGGCAAGTCAGCTACATAGTGGTTCCTGGGTAGATGGTAGCTTCACCACTTGGATTGGTGACCCAGTCAAGAATCGAGCCTGGGACTTACTCAGTGCAGCACGACAAACCTTAGCCAACCATCCGGAAGCCACGGAAGAAAATAATCCAGAAGTTTGGGAAGCCTTGTATGCAGCAGAAGGTTCTGACTGGTTTTGGTGGTTTGGTGAGGGTCATTCGTCCAACCAAGATGCCGTCTTTGACCAGCTGTTCCGGGAACATTTGTCAGGGATTTACCGAGCACTGAATGAGCCAATGCCACCTAATCTCAAACACCCCTTAGTATCTCTTCAGGTACCTTGATTGAACCGGCTAACTAATATACTATAATTTGTGGCTGTCGTGCCCGATAAATTGGGCTGCCATTAGGCTGGCTGGTTTAATCGGCAAGATTAATCAGGCTAGTTATGTCAAGGAAAATTTCAGCAGTCCAGAAACCAACTATATCCAAGCCGTGAAGCTATCTATCTACCACACCCCGGAAGAAACTCCCACAGACACCTTACCAGACTGTGCGATCGCAATTGACGTCCTGCGAGCCACGACGACCATGGCTACAGCTTTAAATGCTGGTGCTGAAGCCGTGCAAGTGTTCAGTGATATCGACCAGTTAATGAAAATCAGCGAACAATGGCCCACTGACAAACGGCTACGAGCTGGGGAAAGGGGTGGGAAAATGGTAGAGGGCTGTGATATGGGTAACTCGCCCTTAATTTGCACACCTGAGCGAGTAGATGGAAGGCGACTATTCATCAGTACCACCAACGGTACCCGTGCTTTACAGCGTGTCCAAAATTCCCCGGTAGTCCTAGCAGCAGCCTTAGTGAATCGTGTCGCAGCAGTGGAGTATTTACTGACCCACAAACCAGATACTATTTGGCTAGTGGGGTCAGGTTGGGAAGGAGCCTACTCCCTAGAAGACACGGTTTGTGCTGGGGCGATTAGTCAAAGACTTATGGAAGAAACCGGAGACTCAGTGGATGACATTGCTGGTAATGATGAAGTAATTGGTGCGATCGCACTTTACTCCCAGTGGCAAGATAAATTACTAGATATGTTCTATCACGCTAGTCACGGAAAACGGCTGCTGCGGCTGAATGGTCATGAAGATTTAAAGTATTGCGCTCAAACTGATGTATTAGACGCTTTACCGATTCAGAAAGAACCAGGGGTTTTGGTTAAAAACCCAGTTATCGGGTAGCACGCACGCAGGTAACGAGAACTTTTTTCCGTTTTAGTTTGGGTACGGATTTATTTTTGATTGTTCAGCTAACCTCTAATGTGTTGGAATTTAATGTGTTGGAATGAGCTCACCAGATTTTAACTCACTTAGCCAATTTCTCGAAGGACTCAGTGAAGAAGACTTAGCTCAACGATTAGGAGTAGCACCAGCAACACTCCAAGAGTTAAGAGACCAACCTGATTTTAAGCAGTGGAGTCAGAGTAAAGATCCAGAATCAGTTTCGTGGCGATATCATAAGGATAAGCAACGCTATATAGTCAACTTATCCTTTGGATAGCGGTGTGACCCCGCGCTTTTTAAAAGCGCTAGGGAAGGCGCACCAAGAGAGTGTGTCATGGTTTTTTTTGATTAATCATAGTTTCGTCGAATCTATCAGTAAGGCTAATCAATACTAAAACTGCTTCAAAAAGCGCAGATCACTGTTGTACAATCGACGAATATCATCAATCTGGTGCAGAACCATGGCAAAACGTTCTACTCCAAAACCAGCAGCGAAACCTGTATAAATTTCAGGATCATAGCCTACAGCCTTGAGTACATTGGGGTCAACCATACCGCAACCCATCACTTCTAACCATTTCCCCTTCCACTGCACATCCACCTCTGCTGAAGGTTCAGTGAAAGGAAAATAACTGGCACGGAAACGTACTTCTAACTCTTCCCCAAACATTGCTTCCAAAAATTCCTTAAGGGTTCCTTTGAGGTCGGTAAAGGTTATCCCTTCATCCACTGCCAACAGTTCTATCTGATGGAACACTGCCGAGTGGGTAGCATCTACCGTATCCCGTCGATAAACTCGACCAGGTGCCACAATCCGAATCGGTGGCTCATGGTTTTCCATGTAGCGAATCTGCACCGAAGAGGTATGGGTACGCAGCAAATTCCCATCCGGCAAGTAGAAGGTATCTTGCATATCCCGAGCCGGATGGTCAGGGGGAGTATTAAGGGACTCAAAGTTATAGTAATCTGTCTCCATCTCTGGGCCAGTAGCAATGGTGTAGCCTAAACCAACAAAAATATCTAATGCCCGATCAATGGTGCTATTGAGGGGGTGAATTCGACCTTGGGGACGATATACCCCTGGCATAGTCACATCCAGGGTTTCTGATCGCAATTTTGCCTGAATTTCAGCTGCTTTCAGGTCTTGGAGCCTCTGCTCTAGGTTCTGCTGGAGGGTTTCTTTGACAACATTTGCGATCGCACCAATCTTAGGTCGGTCTGCTGGTGCTAACTTACCCATTCCCCGCAATATCTGAGACAGTTGCCCTTTCTTGCCTAGGTAATTAATGCGCAACTGTTCCAATTGTTCCAAGGTATCAGCAGAAGCGATCGCAATGGTTGCTTCTTCTTTGAGTGTAGCTAGTTGGGTCTCAATCTCGTTGAGGCTTGTCATCAGTAATTTTAGGTTAGCTAAGACCGCTAGACATGCCCCACACCTCAATGCGCAGCATGAGTGTGGGATGAATCGCGGACAGGATCTTTAATGGTTTTGAGATCGTCTATAATCAAAGTAGTAGGGAAGACAAATTAAGAGCTAACCGCCACCTACGTGCTTAAAAATAGAACTTATTGTATTGTTCCGGCGCGGAGGGGCATCCCGTGTCGTTAATAAAGCTTACCGAGTATCCGAACTGTTGGGTGGAGTTGGTAAGAAGCCCACACTGTAATCTTCGGCGAAGCCGACGCTACGCGAACGATAAGCGTGTGGGAGTATGTCACTAAGAGAAGAACCGGAAACCCCTGTCATTTATGCAGGACTGTTTAATTTTACCAAAAATAATGGGTAATCGCGCCCCGTCCTTATAGGACGGCTTTTTTTTTAAACAATGCCCTTGACAGTTTGTATTAGGTGTGCTTATATTAAATTCTAAGCAATAAACTTTTAAACTAGATAAATACTATCTAACCATAAGTAGGCAACGTAAAAAATATGTATCTGATACATATTGCGTAATTTGGTCTAACGACTTAAACGTCTCAGAAAAATTTAAATAAAAAAAAGTATCTATCTATCTATATAAAAAAAAGGTACGGTGGGGTTTGAAGTTACCGTAATCAGATGGTCGTCTTTATATTTTTAGGGTTATGCAGAATAGGGATCAAGGTTTTGTACTAAGGCGACCCTCTGATCAGGTGCGCGTTTCCGGCAGACCGAAACCTAGATCCATTATCTAAACACTTAGGTCGAATTGTCCTCTACTTTTTTTGGTTCCGACCTGCTATACGCAAGACAGCAAGGCCTATGGCCACGCTACGCGAACGTTGAAGGCGCACGCGTGGCCATAGGCCAAGTAAGAATCCCCATTCTTATAGGACGGGGAGTGTCAATGAAAAAATTTTCAGGTAAGTGGGTTAGACGGTCTTAGAGTACATCAATTTCAGATTAGAATCGAACAGCGACTTTTATCTTTAGCTGCAGTATCCTATCTTATGAAATTGCTGATCAGCAACGATGATGGTATCTTCGCCCTTGGTGTACGTACCCTTGCCAACACCCTCGCTGAAGCGGGGCACAATGTTACCGTAGTATGTCCTGACCGAGAGCGCTCAGCAACTGGTCACGGTTTGACCCTCCATGACCCGATCCGTGCTGAAGTTATAGATAACATCTTTCATCCCAAGGTTACTGCTTGGTCTTGTTCTGGAACCCCTTCAGACTGTGTAAAGCTGGCTTTGTGGGCATTAATGGATAGTGCGCCAGATTTAGTGCTTTCTGGCATTAACCACGGCTCTAACCTGGGTACTGATGTCCTCTACTCTGGCACTGTCTCAGCCGCTATGGAAGGGGTAATCGGAGGGATTGCCAGCATTGCCTTCAGTATAGCCAGCTACACCTCAAAGGAGTTTCAAGTAGCGGCTTCGTTTGCGAAAACTCTCCTAAATCAGCTGTCCGAGCAACCCTTACCAAAAACAACATTACTCAATGTGAACGTGCCACCTGTTAAACTTTCCGAAATAGCTGGTATTGCCATTACCCGTCAAGGGATTCGTCGTTACATTGAGAATTTTGAGAAACGAGTTGATCCCCGAGGTAAAATCTATTACTGGTTAGCTGGTGAAGTTATTGAGGATGTGGAACAACCCGATCATATTCACTTACCTCAAGATATCCCTACTGATGTTCAGGCAATTCGCAACAACTACATTACCATCACCCCTTTACAATATAACCTCACTGATACCGCTAGGGTGTATCACTTGAAGCAGTTGAAACTGGGTCAGGATGAAGGATGTTCGCCGTAGGGGTTCGGTGTAGGGTAGGATGAAGGATGAAAGATGAAGGATGAAGGATAAAGTTTTGGAAAATTTACCTAAATTTATATTGACAAATGAGCAACTTTACTGTTTTTATACAGAAATAAAAGTGACCGTTTAACCCTCAAAAATAAGGTGAAAAGCCGCCATGCTGCGACAACTGTAATCAGCCGATTTCTATAACCATTGAAGCAGGTATTGATCAGATGGGTAATAATTGTAAGACCCGTCGGCGAGAGCTTAAGAAAGAAAAAGCTGAAACCAACTAGTCAACTAATTTTTTTTTTTTAAACCTTCAACCTTCAACCTTCAATTTTAAACCTTCAACTTTAAAACTCCAACATTAAACTTTTAACTTTAAACCTTTAACATTTAAATTTCAACCTTCAACCTTCAACCTTCAACCTTCAACCTTCAACCTTCAACCTTCAACCACCGCCTCGATAGTACAGTTCAAGAAAGCGGAAAAACTTTTCACAGAGTTCTGGATCTCTTGCCCCAACTTTTATTTCTTTGGTAATTTCTGCTACAGCCTGTTTCCAGTAGGGGCGAATGCCTGGGGGATCACTACGGTTACGATATAGCCGCTTGCTGATGATAGCATCTGCCGCATTCACCAGCTGAAAGACCTGAACAATGTAAGGAATTTTTTCACCACGCAACCCATCCGGATAACCAGTGCCATTCAGCCTCTCTTGGTGGGTACGCACTAAGAAGGCAAACTCCTTGAGGAGGGGATGCTGGTTACAAATCAGTTCTGAAACTTCAGGATACTCCTTAACTTTTGTCCACTCCTTTTCTGTCAGCGGTTCTGTTTTGAACAGGATCTGATCGGGAATGCTAATTTTCCCTAAACCGTGGCAATAGCACAAAAAAACCAGCTGACGCATTGATTCTGGCTCTAACTTTAACCAGCGCCCAAAATGCATGCACATAGTTCGCAGACGATAGCACCTTAAGCCAATCGGGACGTTGCGAGCCAACTGGATTTGTTCAAGGAAATTTAGGATATCGGCGTCCCCAGAACGAAGCATCAAACTTTGAAGTTGGTTTTGGTTTTAACAATTAAATTATCCCTATCTATTAGCTTACACATGTGAATTTTTTATGAAGCTAATCCAGTTTATTAAGTCGTTATCCCATAGTGGTAGCCCTCTAGAAGTAGTGAGAGACGTTGGTAAAATCGACTCCTACCAAGGAATAAAACTGCCAAAATCACGACTTGTTTAGAACTAGGGAACTACCGATTTTGGTTAATTTTTCATGAGGCTGATTTGTAAGTATTCAGCTATCAGCTATCACCTATCAGCTTATGGGCTACAGATGGTGCTACTTGAGGTGCTATCAGCTTATGGGCATAGGGAAAGCTACACCGAACAGCTTTTGAACAAGCGATGCAGCTTCGGAACAGGGGAGGCAGTCGGCCAAAGGGGGTTCCCACGGGGCTTTCAAGGTGCGGACGCAGGTGACCCACGCAGCCCCTACCCACTCGCTATTGCCGTGGTTTCCCCCACTCGCGCTTGGGATCAAGACAACAGGTAAGCATTCGTTTAATCTGAGTTAAGTCACAGCGCTTGTGGCCTGTGCCACATGCTTGTGGCCTGTGCCACAAAGCTGTTCGCGTTCGCGAATGGCTCACGGGCTCACGGCTGACCGCATTAGGCTGCCCGAAAGAGGTTTATTTTAAGCATTAGGGTGACCGCATTAGGGTGACCGCATTAGGCTGAATGCTGAGGCTGATTCAGTTTATTGAGTTGCGATCGCATAGTGAACTAACTCAACTAGTTTCTGACGCAATGTCTCCAGTCCAAGACGTTTACTAGCAGATATAAACACTCCTTGAGGAAATTCTTCTTTCGCTAACGCTAGGGTATCACTTTCTACTTGGTCAATTTTATTAAATACCACTAAAATCGGTCCTGGTGTAATGGGCATATCCCTTAGAATTCCCATTACAGAACGAATGTGACTAGCCCACGCTGAATGGGATAAATCCACTAAATGCAGCAAAGCATCTGCTTCTGTTACTTCCTCGAGGGTAGCCCGAAATGAATCTACTAAGGGTGGGGGTAACTCGTGAATAAACCCTACCGTATCGATCAATAGCATACCGCTAGATTTACCAGTTACTGAGTCAACAATAGGTAAGCGTCTGGTGGTGGGGTCAAGAGTAGCAAATAACTGGTCAGCGGTATAAACCTCAGCATTGGTTAGGGTATTCAACAGGGTAGATTTGCCCGCATTTGTATAACCAACGACCGCCACTGTCGGAACGTCCTGTTGCTGACGGCGCTGCCTTAACCTTGACCGATGAGCCTGTAATTGGTTTACTTCTTGTTGAAGTCGGGCAATTCGACGCTGAATGGAGCGACGTTCGGTTTCCAGTTTGGTTTCACCCGGACCACGAGTACCAATGCCACCTCCTAACCGGGACATTGCCTGACCCCGACCAGTAAGGCGAGGCAACATATATTCTAGTTGTGCCAGTTCCACCTGCAATTTACCAGCACGGGACTGAGCTCGTTGGGCGAAAATATCGAGAATCACTTCAGTACGGTCTACAACCCGAACACCAATTTGGGATTCTAGGTTGCGAGCTTGTGCTGGTGATAGGTCGCGGTCAAATACTACCAGATTAGCGGCTAGAGTTTGGGTAGTCAGGGCAATTTCCTCTACCTTACCGCTACCAACTACTGTTTGGGGATGGGGATGCGTACGCTTTTGCTGGATTACCCCTAATACTTCTCCACCAGCGGTTTCCACCAACCGCCCAATTTCTGCTAAGCCATCTTCAAATCGCTCTGGGCTGATGTGTTCAGTCATTAATCCTATAATCAGCACCCTATCTTGGTCAACATCGACTTGCTGAGCCACAAATTGCCGTCGAAACTCAGCTTCTAGCTCTTCGACCAATTCCTGGAAATCCTGCTTGGTCAGAATATCCAGACTCATGGGTGATGATACACTCCAATTTAGGAGTTTAGAGTCTACCTTATTGTTTCCTTGTGAGTTACTAGGAGGGAGCAAATGTGCGAGATAAGTTTCTTTGATATAACCTGTTGCTCCACCACCCCGCCTGATCATACCTGACCCAGTAATCGTAAGTACCACCAATGCATCCAATCGCTGAATTGCCATAGCCGTGAGGGTAGATTCTCTAGGGGTTTCTGATTTGAGCTGAGTGGCGATACAGCGAATCCCGCACAATCGTTCAGCACCGTAACGGGGCAATTCCAGGGGAGGAATTTTGGTCTGAGTAGGGGTACCTACAGCCACACGAATCACTTGTCCCCGGCGATTGATGTAGGTGCATAGGGGCTGTTGAATATCTGTGCTAATGGCTGCAACACGTTGAGCAAACTCCGGTGTAGTCAAGTTATCGCTAGGTAAGCGTTGGTGATACAACCGTTTGAGTTGCTTGAGCTGGCTAGGCTTAAGACCTTGAAGATTACCGTAGATAGTATCGATAGGCGCTACTGACCAATAACCTGGTTTCCAACACTACTCTATCTATTTTAAGACTTACCCACTGAAACCAAACATCCTGCTTTGCTACGGGTATAGGGTGATGGGGTAGGTGACTGGTTTACCGGGTGTGGCGAGCAAGGTATGACAACAAAGCGTTAGTCCACAGGAATTACGCACCAAGACCCTTAAAACCAGGTTTTTGGTGATAAATCAAAGATCCTTGCTTGCATGGCTTTTACCTTTTATATCAAATCCGGATAATTGCCCAGACTGAAGATATCTAGACAAAATATTTCTCCGAAGCTCCCCTGCACCCGAAGCTCCCCTGCACCCGAAGCTCCCCTCACCACGAAGTATGGTTATTCAACCAGATTTGATATTACCTTTTGCCCTAGCCAAACCTTCCCCTACCTGTAAGACTAATACTGATTCACCAGCCCGAATCAAGGTTTTACCGATTGGCACCACCGCTAGACCATTGGTCTGAGCAAGATTAATCAAATTACCAGAACTATGACTACCACTAGCCAGATGAAATTCGTAGGCACCAGCTGCATCTAAACACAGTTGTCCCCACAGGTAAGTTTCCCGGCTTCCACCAGCATGTAAGTCATTAGATGCGATCGCTTTGACAAAAACTGGTTTCGAGACTTCCTCCGGTAAACCAGATAGTTTTAACAGTGCTGGTTTAACAAACCGCCAACAACTGACTAGTGCTGAAACGGGATTCCCAGGTAGACCAAAGTAAAGTACTGGACGTTTTGAACACGAAGGAGTACTAGAAAGATCACTTTCTTCTGGGGAATTAGGCAAGGGGGAGGTAAAGGTAGCAACTGTTAGGGGTTTACCGGGTTTAACGGCAACCGAGTGGATGTGAATCTCTGCCCCGAGCTGGGCTAAGATTTTGTCTACATAGTCATAATCTCCCACTGATACACCGCCAGTAGATAGAACCATATCTGCTTCGGAGATAGCGTTTGCGATCGCATTTTTTAGATCGTCTGGCTGATCGCGCACAATCCCCATAGGTATGGGTACTCCTCCCAAGAGGGAGACAAAGGTAGCCAAGGCATACTGATTAGAATCCACAATTTGACCAGGTTTTAGGGGTTGGTCAGGGGTTACTAGCTCGTTGCCAGTGGAAAAAATTGCCACCCGAGGACGCCGATACACTGTCAATTGGTTACACTGAGCTGCAGCTAAGACGGCAATTTCTGGAGCACCAAGCCTAATGCCTGGTTTCATAAGACTCGTTTGGGCTTGGTAAAAAGATGCCCGATGACGGACAAACGCTTGGGGTTGGGGAGCCTCCAAAATCACCACCTGGTTGTCCTGGAGCTTGGTGTTTTCTTGGATCACCACCGTATCAGATCCTTTTGGCATACAACCTCCAGTAAAAATCCGTGACGCTTGTCCGGGTTTGACTTCACATTGGGGTTGATATCCAGCAGGGATTTCTTCGACAATAGTTAAAACTACTGGTTGTTCGCGATTGCAGGATTGGACATCGCTATAACGCACGGCATACCCATCCATGGCTGAATTATCCCAGTGGGGAAAATCTAAGTTACTGGTCACTGTTGCTGCCAGAATTCTATTAGTGGCAGCAGATAGCTCTACCACCTGTGTTTCCAGCCGTGGGTCAAAGGGTTGAACCAAATTGAGAATGATTGACTCTGCTTCTTGAACTGCTAGCATTGCCTATTAAGTATGAAAGATGAACGATGCAGCACTATTGCATGAAGGACACAGTGAAGTACTTGCGCTGTGGTGGGCGTGAAATCTTCCCTAATTATCTTCCACTTCATCAATGGTAGGTTTTTAGTTTTGATCGGAAGTTTCGATTCTGATCGGTTCATCTTTGGTTCCAACTCTTTAATCCACGAACAACTTGTAGCTTTCATCCCGTGACTAGATCAATTATCGATAGATTACGATTAGGGTTATCCGTAGGCATTGCCAAAACCGTCACCGCTCTGGTTCGGTTATTAAACCTAGGGGCAGCAAGTGTTCTGCCTGGAGCAATTGCCCGTCGTTTCCAGCCTCAAGTGCTTCCCTTACTCTTGGATCAGGTCAGACGAGGTGTGATTCTAATTGTTGGTACTAACGGTAAAACTACCACCTCTCTACTTCTATGCACTATCCTGGAAGACCTTGGTTGGCAAGTTGCTCACAATAGTACTGGGGCAAATTTGATTAATGGCTTAGTAACCGCACTCCTAGTTCATACCAATGGCATTGGTCAGTTGGATGCTGACTACGCCATTTTGGAAGTGGATGAAAATGTGCTGCCCTTGGTATTGCTTGATTGCGAACCTAAGTTTATTTTGGGCTTAAACCTGTTTCGTGACCAGCTGGATCGTTATGGGGAAGTGGATACCATTAGCCGTCGCTGGCAAAATGCGATCGCTCCCTTACCAGAGGAAACCGTTGTGGTCTTAAACGGCGATGACCCTACCCTTTCTTACCTGGGTCAACAGTTACCCCAGATAGTCCTTTTCTTTGGGTTAAGTGAGCCAGATGTCTATCTTGATGAAATTCCCCATGCTGTTGACTCAATTTACTGCCCCAGTTGTGGACATCCCCTGGACTATGAGGGAGTTTATCTGTCCCATCTAGGAGACTATCACTGTCCTCAATGTGGCTTTAGTAAACCTCAACTAGGAGTCAATAGTAGCCAGTGGCCACAAATATTAATTGGTATCTATAACAAATACAATACATTGGCAGCGGGATTACTAGCCATAGAGATGGGAATTGACCGGGATACCATCTACAACACTATTAAAACCTTCCGCGCTGCCTTTGGACGAGCAGAAGAATTAGTTGTGGATGGGAAGCGGGTTCGGATTCTGTTATCCAAAAATCCAGTAGGGATGAATGAAACGATTCGAGCTGTTAATGACTTGCAAAAACAAGGTGGAGCATCCACTAAACTAGTGGTACTCAATGACCGAACCCCTGATGGCACAGATGTGTCTTGGATTTGGGATGTGGATACAGAGAAATTAGTGAACTCAGGGGGAACTGTGGTAGTCAGTGGCGATCGCGTTTATGATATGGCACTCCGTCTACAATACAGCCAGAATCAAGACCAGAATCAAGACCAGAATCAAGACCAGAATCAAGACCAGACTAATTGCCAATTGATTATTAAAGAAGATTTAGCAGAAGCGATCGCTACCGCTTTCGAAGAAACTCCAGATCATGAAACCCTTCATATTTTGCCTACTTATTCTGCCATGTTGGAAGTGCGGGGACTTTTGACTGGGCGCAAAATTTTGTAGCTATCGGTAAGGGAGTTATTATCAAGTGCTGAACGACCTTTATGCTAAATGCTTTACTTAATGGTTGTAAGGGAGATAATTGGAAATTTTATTAAGTCCTGACTCATGAAAAATTCTGCCAAAATAAATCTATACCCCCAGTAGAAGCCGATCAAGAAACCATGACTCAAAGTATTGACCGGGTGGTTTTACCTCCTCCTTTCCCAGATCACACCCAACTACCAGAATCAGATGGAAGTTTTGCCAAAAATTTTCATAAACACCCCCAAAGCATCTTACTTACAGATTCCATTGGACCAGTTTTAGAGCAAATTCATCCCGATGGACACTATGCCATTGGACAAGACTGTGGTATATATTGGCGAGAAACTGACCCACCCGAAAAAGGAGCAGAAGCTCCTGACTGGTTTTATGTTCCCAACGTTCCCCCTAAGTTAGATGGTGAAATTCGCCGTTCCTACGTTATATGGCGAGAATATATCGCTCCTTTAATTGCTCTTGAATTTGCTAGTGGGAACGGGGAAGAAGAACGAGACCAAACTCCTCTATCCCGAAGTGAGGAAGGAAAAGTCACTAAACCAGGCAAATTTTGGGTTTATGAGCAGATTATACGCATTGCCTATTACGGCATCTATGAAATCAAAACCGGTAACTTGGAGGTCTATGAATTCCTTAAAGGTTTCTATCACAAAATGAAGCCCAACGAGCGAGGTCATTATCCCATTGAACCATTAGGAATCGAATTGGGACTGTGGCAGGGAACCTATCAAAATCAAAACCAACTCTGGTTAAGGTGGTGGGATAACCAAGGTAATCTATTGCTGATTGGTAATGAGCGGGCGGAAGTAGAACATGCACGAGCTCAAAAAGCTGAACAGGAGCGACAACAAGAGGCTGAAGCACGATTGATAGCTGAACAGGAGCGACAACAAGAGGCTGAAGCACGATTGATAGCTGAACAGGCAATCTTCGAGGCTGTGCCCCGTTTTCTGAAGATGGGACTAACAGTGGAACAGGTAGCAGAAGCCCTTAGCTTGAGTGTAGAACAGGTAAGACAACAAGTTGAGGGTTGAATAACTCTAAAAAGTCATGAGCGTTATCAAACAAACCACCGAATGGTTAGAAAGCAACTGGGTTAATCCCGCCTATGGAGGTTTGCTTTTAGCAGGTATTGCCATCTGTTTCTTTGGCGCTGCCACCAATACCATGGCAGGATGGCTCTATGTGATCAGTGCGATCATTTTTGCCCTACTGGTAATTGCCGCTATCTTGCCACTGCGATCGCTTCACCATCTATCAGTACGCCGACGTCCGATCTCACCGGTCAGTGTGGGAGACCAGTTAACCATTGAACTAGAAATCGAAAACCCCACCCTCCGGCCTCAAACCCTATTACAAATTCAGGATATGCTCCCACCGGAACTGGGAGCAATGACCAAAACACCAGTAGCCACCATTCCAGCCCAAAGTGTCCATCGCTGGGTTTATTACCATCCCACCCCCAAACGAGGAGTCTATCGCTGGCATCAGGTACAATTGAGAACTGCCACACCCTTGGGATTATTTTGGTGCCGTCGCCGTCGATATGTCAGCGCTAGGGCAGTAGTTTATCCCACTGTACTCCCCCTTACTTGCTGTCCCCTAGTGGATGAAATCGGTGAAGAGGACAGTATGCAAGTCCAAAGCGATCGCAAATCTCAATCAGTTAGCCAAGACCTCACCAAAGCACTACGACCTTACCGAGTTGGGGACCCTACCCGTCTGATTCACTGGCGCACCAGTGCTCGTTACGGTGAATTACTGGTACGGGAGTTAGAAGTATTGACTGGTTCTCAAGAAATTATCATCTGCCTCGATAGCTCCAGTCAATGGCATCCGGAATACTTTGAACAAGCCGTGATTGCTGCTGCTTCTATGTACTCCTATGCTTATCGGACTCAGCCAAATGTGAAATTCTGGACAGCGATAACAGGGTTATTGCACGGTAACTCAGTAGTGTTAGAAGCCCTTGCTGCCACCCAAGCCGGAGTTGATGGGAAAGCCGAAGAGAAACCCTATCTACCCCCCTATCTACCCTTGATCTGGCTGACTCAAAATCCTGTTAGTCTTAACTCCCTACCCCCTGGGAGTCGTTGCTTACTGTGGCCAAAAGATGTCTCTGTTGTAAAGCCAGTCCAACAACTCAAGGGCGATAGTTTGGGAATTGTAATTAATACGACTGAGCCCCTAAAACCCCAGTTACAGCAACCGATCCGATAGCAAATAAGCTGTGGAACGCAATGGATTCCTAACGGATGTATACGGCAGCAGGTTAACACCAATTCAACCCATCAAACAATTATATTAAACTATGGCTTGGATCAACAACTATCCGATTTACCTGTAAGACTGTACGATACAATGCTAAAAACTGTTTCACAACTCAATTTTACTAAATGACTACATCACCAATAGCTAATCAAGCCAGTGATAGTAAAGCCGAGGGAGCTAATCAAGCCAGTGATAGTAAACTGGAGGCGATGCAAAACTTTGCTCAGACTTATGCTCAGCGTACTGACACTTACTTCTGTGTTGACCCAAGCGTAACTGCTGTGGTTATTGAGGGACTTGCCAAACACAAAGAAGAACTCGGTGCTCCCTTATGCCCTTGCCGCCATTATGAAGACAAAGAAGCAGAGGTGAAAGCTACCTTCTGGAATTGCCCTTGTGTCCCCATGCGGGAACGCAAGGAGTGCCACTGTATGTTATTTTTGACCCCGGATAACGATTTTGCGGGTGATAAGCAAGAAATTTCCCTAGACGAAATTAAAGCTGCGCGAGATAGCATGGCATGACAGCCATAGTACTACCTGAAGAATTTTGGCAGGGTGTCGATCAATTTAATCAGCAAGAGTTTTACGCTTGTCACGACACCCTTGAAGCTTTATGGATAGAAGCAGTTGAGCCGCAAAAGCGATTTTATCAAGGCATTTTACAAATAGCTGTTGGCTGCTACCACTTAAGCAATCTCAACTGGCGTGGTGCAGTGGTGTTACTCGGTGAAGGGATTGGACGTCTCAGTAACTATCAACCGGACTATGGGGGGATTGATGTCAGTGAGCTACTATCTCAAAGTGTTAATCTCTTAGAGGCATTGCAAAACGTTGGCTCAGAGCAAGTTGCTGATTTCCTTAGACAGTTAGAGGCAGCCCAGAGCAATGGTGTAGTTGTTGTTGGTGGCGAAGGGGTTAGCAGTTTTCCCAAACTCGAGCGAGTTGATGGTTAAGTTGATGATTAATAATTAGCTGTTAGCAAATGCTATGAAGGGATCAGAAACTTTGTTGGTACCTAGTCGTCAAAACTAAAACGTGAGGTTTTCAGCAAAAAGCATGTTTTCCAGCCAAGCTATGGCTGGATTTGCTTAAACTAGTAGGCAGAACAGCTTATTTATCTTTGATATCAGTCATCACACACAACAGCATGAAGTCCGACCTTAAATATACTAACCGATTAAGGCATAATCTAGGTCTAAGATTATTCTTGCCAGTTACCTTGGTAGGTGCGATCGCATTACCAACTTTCCTTAACATCCCCCAAGCACAAGCCCAAAATAAACCATCAGCAGCTGATGGAAGTGCCTTGACGGTTCGCTCTGATGTCCAGGAAGCTAACTCCAAAACTGGCGTAGTCACAGCCCGTGGCAATGTCCAAATTAACTATCCCGCTCGCCAAATACAAGCAACTGCAGCCCAAGCACAATACTTCAGCCGTGAGCGCCGTCTGGTTCTCAATGGTAATGTTTTTGTGTTGCAAGAGGGCAATAGTATTCAGGGTGAAACCATTACCTATTTGATTGATGAAGGACGCTTTGTAGCCCTGCCTCAACAAAACCAACAGGTAGAATCAATTTACATCGTTACTGACCCAGACAGCACCACATCACCGGCTCCAGGGCTTCCCTAGCTAAATCAACCCCTACCATCAGCCATTATGGCTTAAAAACTAGATCTTAATTGATAGAATGGCCTGCAACCACTCCTGGTCATTTCCTGGTCATTGGTCAATTACTAAGGATATCAGGATTATGGACTATTGACTAATGAGTGATTAAAGGTGCTATCTGTGAAAATATTATTAGATAATATCCATAAGTCCTATGGCAGGCGCAGTGTTGTCAGTCGCGTTAATCTTTCCGTCGCCCAAGGGGAAGTTGTAGGGTTGCTCGGTCCTAATGGTGCTGGTAAAACTACAACCTTCTACATTGCCACTGGTCTAGAAAAACCCAATCTCGGTACAGTTTGGCTAGATGATCAAGATATCACTGCAATGCCTATCAATCGGCGAGCGCAGCTAGGTATTGGTTATCTGGCTCAGGAAGCGAGTATCTTCCGCCACCTTAGTGTTCGGGACAATATTCAATTAGTCTTAGAACAAACTGGTGTGCCTCGTGGTGAGTGGCGATTAAGAATGCATTACTTACTCCAAGAGTTTCGTTTGGACAAAGTCGCCAATACCTTAGGTAATCAAGTGTCTGGAGGAGAAAGACGTCGAACAGAACTGGCAAGAGCTTTAGCTGTTGGTTCACTTGGACCGAAGTTCTTATTCTTGGATGAGCCATTTGCTGGTGTCGATCCCATTGCTGTCTCAGAGATTCAAAAAATTATGGCTCGATTACGCGATCGCCAAATGGGAATTCTGGTGACTGACCACAATGTTAGAGAAACCCTAGCGATTACTGACCGTGCCTACATTATGCGAGAAGGACAAATCCTGGCTGCCGGCAGTGCTGAAGAACTTTATGATAATCCTTTAGTACGTAAGTATTACTTAGGGACAGGGTTTCAACGATAAAAGAAGCTATTAACAATTAATTTAGCGATTAGCAAATCATGAAATTTGGTAAATCCAAGTCCATCATTGCACTAATGCCTGGCTTATCAGTGATGGATCGGTACATCGTATTTGAGCTAATCCCACCATTGCTGTTTGGTATCGGTGCTTTTTCATCACTGGGTGTAGCTATTGGAACCCTATTTGAGTTGGTTCGGAAAGTTACTGAAGCAGGACTACCATTGGGAATTGCTCTTCAAGTGCTACTGTTGCAATTACCCCAGTTTATTTCCTATGCTTTACCAATGTCCATGCTCCTAGCTGCTCTGATGGCATACTCTCGCCTCAGCAGCGATAGTGAGTTGATTGCCATGCGTAGCTTTGGGGTAAGCATCTACCGACTGATAATACCTGCTGTAGTGGTGAGTTTGCTCGTTACAAGTCTGACATTTGTATTTAATGAATTAGTGGTTCCTGCGGCTAACTACCAGTCCAAAATTACCTTAGACAAAGCGCTCAAAAAAGAAAGACCATCCTTCCAGGAAAGAAACATCTTTTATCCCGAATATCAAAAAGTAAAGCTACCCAATGGCAAAAAAGTAAACAAAATTAAGCGTTGGTTCTACGCCGAGGAATTTGATGGTAAGCAGATGAGAGGCTTGACAATTTTAGACTTTTCTCAGACCGGTCTGGAACAAATTGTTACCTCTGAGTCTGCCGTTTGGAACCCCACTGAAAATCTATGGGATTTTTTAGATGGTACCATTTACATTATATCTCCCGATGCTTCTTACCGCAATATCCTCAGATTTCAAAAACAAAAGCTACAACTTCCTAGAACGCCTTTGGATTTGGCAAAAAAAAATCGTGACTATGGTGAAATGAACATTGCTCAGTCTCTAGAGCGTTTGGAAGTATTACGCCATAGTGGTAATGCTAAAAAAATCCGTAAACTTAGGATCAGAATTCAACAAAAAATTTCTTTTCCCTTTGTTTGTCTAGTTTTTGGTCTAGTAGGAGCCGCATTAGGAACTCGTCCTCAACGTACAGGTAAAGCAACAAGTTTCGGAATTAGTGTTTTAGTAATTTTTTCTTACTACTTATTAGGATTTATCACCAATGCCCTAGGTTTAGTTAACATTTTCTCTCCTTTGATGGCAGCCTGGTTGCCTAATTTATTTGGACTAGGTGCGGGAGGATTGTTGTTATATAGGGCTGCCCGATAGATAGGCCAGATAGATAGATAGGTAGTTATTGTTGCTAATTGTAAATTGCTAATTGTAAACCTGAATCCGTTGATTAGAGGCTAACATCAAGTTACAGCGAAGCTGAAATGTCTAACATCGTTGAAACGTGCCATGTCTTATCGTCATCAACCTCCTGCCTACCTCCGCTATTGGAAAGCTCAACTACAACCTTTGGGACGACCAGCATTTTGGGGAGCAGCTGTCTTGTTATCCCTAATGTTGTGGTTTCTCCGGGAATACTGGAACCGTCCAGAATTGCTAAGGGCAATTGGGATCAATCAAGTGGCTGAAACTGATACTCCCACCGTTGAACCAACCCTGTCTTCTGAAGATGATGAACTAGCGGCAAGGTTGGCTGATATTGATAATTCTGCCGTGCTATTAGCAGAGCTCGAAGCCCTAAGTGCTATATCAGTACCACCACAGCAAACCAAGAAAGGCAAAAAGTCTAAAACCAAAAATTCGGAAGGGTTATTTACTCAAGTTATTCAGCAGACAAAAGCTAACTCCCAAGCAAAATCACCTTTACTAACCCCAAACGTCCAACCTCAGCAGTCCTCAAAAGCCAGACATCCGTTTGTTACATCTACAAACTTTAATGTCCCTCCCGTTCCTGGGAGTGGCTTACTGAGCAATCCTAACTCTGTTAATCAGAGATCTTTATCCTCAAGCACACTGAACCAGACTAATTCTGTCTTGGGGTTGGGTTCCCTCAATTCCCTCTACACTAATCCAGCCGAGTTACCAGTCAGCCCTTTACAGGAAGCCTTGAATAGGCTTAATGCTGCTAAGTCTGCTACCGGTAATAGCAAAGCTCAACTACCTGCTAACATCTTGCCTTCAAACATCTCCTATGGAAACAGGGGAGTTCAGCAACAAGGGAACTCAGGAACTCAGGAAATCAAAGCTAGGGGCGGGATACCGTTGAGGGCAACTGGGAATCAAGCATTACCGACTCCCTCCTATCCAGGACAAATTACCTATCCTGGGGTAACAACACCAGGTGTAACCGGCAACAGGACTTTCTCGACCACACCCACAACAGCTCCTTCTCCAGGACAAATTAATTATCCTGGAGTCAATCTACCTCGAACAAGGAACGATAGAACTTTTCCGACAACACCTACAGTTCCTCTCAATTCCAACACCTACTCTAGTCCATTCAGGCAAGCTACCGGTGTAGCAACGGCAGCACCGCTTACACCAGTAGTACCGCAAGCAACGAGTAAATTGGGGCAATTTTCTACCCAGTCTACTAGTCAAAATCAGTTTTTCAATCAGCCTCAGTTAAAGTCTAAGCTTGAACCAAGTCAGCTAAGGCGACGTGACATACTCCGGACGCTGCCCTAACCGGACAGCGCGGGCTTCTTACCAACTCCAGCTATTGCCGAGGATACAAGGGATTTGCTTTATTAACGACACGGTCAGAAGTTACCGTAAGGTACTGGTCGCCTTTATGGTTGGTAGGCTTAGGGTAAAAAGGTTAAATCTTATTGATTAAGGCGACCAGTACTATCGGTTTCGTCTCCGGGATGCCCCGACCCGCCGGAACAATACAAAAAAAAGTTCTATTTTCAGTTGGTAGGTGGCGATTAGCTCTTAATTTGTTTTCCCTTATCAAATGGGCATTTCGACGTTCCGACCCTTGCCCCGCCCTTCCCATACGACACTTACCCAATGAAGGTAAAGTGCGGGGCTTCTCGCGGTTTAGCTAAAATATTTAATGATTGCCTCAGCAAACTCAGAACACTTCAACGCAGGTTCTACGGGTGGAGTCATCATCCGGGCTAGGTCATAAGTAACTTCCCGGTTAGCGATCGCATCTGATATCCCTTTCTTAATCAAATCAGCAGCTTCTTGCCAACCCATATACTCTAGCATCATCACTCCGGATAAAATCACAGAGCCTGGATTTACCCGGTCTAGACCCGCATGTTTGGGAGCTGTGCCATGGGTGGCTTCAAAAATCGCACACGTGTCACCAATATTCGCTCCTGGACCCATACCTAATCCACCAACCATAGCAGCAGCAGCATCGGATAGGTAATCACCATTGAGATTCATCGTGGCCAGAATAGAGTATTCCGCTGGTCTAGTCTGGATTTGTTGGAAAATGCTGTCCGCAATCCGGTCATTGACCATCACCTTATCTTGCCATTGACCTTGCCCATGGGTGTCCCAGATGGAATTCAGGACATTTTCCACTTCCTGGATCACCTTAGCCTGTTTTTCTGGGGTCAAGGCATCATAACCCGGTTCAATGGCGCGAGCATTATCTTCCAGGGTAATGTCAGGATTTTGCTCTTTGTTGCTCAGAATCCAAGATTCCCGTTCAGTTACAGATTCTGCTCGAAACTCTGTGGTTGCTAGTTCATAACCCCAGTCCCGGAACGCGCCTTCGGTGTACTTCATAATATTCCCCTTATGTACCAAAGTCACCATCTGCTTAGGCTTAGGTAACCTGAGGGCATGTTGGATGGCGCGGCGCACTAAACGCTGGGAGCCAGTTTTACTGATAGGTTTAATGCCAATACCAGCATCTAAGGGAATCTGTTTTTTGCCATGTTCTGGAGTCGCTGGGATTAGATCCTGATTGAGTAAAGTAATCAATTTTTCAGCAACTTCGCTTCCTTTGGGCCATTCAATACCCAAGTAGATATCTTCTGTATTTTCCCGATAGACAATCACATCCAGTTTCTCTGGAGTTTTGTGGGGAGAGGGGGTTCCTGGGTAGTACTTACAGGGACGCACACAGGCGTAGAGGTCATTAATTTGCCGCAGGGCAACATTGAGAGAGCGTATACCACCACCCACAGGAGTTGTCAAGGGTCCTTTGATGGCAATGCCGTATTCTTTGATGGCATTTAGGGTGTCTTGGGGTAAATACTGATAAGTACCGTACTTTTCGCAAGCTTCGTCACCGGCGTAGATTTTAAACCAGCTGATGCTGCGCTTGGCACCATAGGCGCATTGGACCGATGCATCAATTACCTTCTGGGCAGCTGGCCAGATATCAACGCCAGTACCATCTCCGCGAATAAACGGAATTATTGGGTTGTCAGGAACAATGGGTTGACCATCCTTGTAGGTAATGGCAGAACCGGTCTGGCAAGGGGAGATTTTCTCGTACATAAAGTAGTTTTAATGAATGTCAGATGGAAGTTGGCAATAGACCTATAGTCAGAAAACTACCAGATCTACTGCACTGGGCTTGAGACATTAAGCTTTTTTGCTGATTAACCCCAGGTAAATGGTAGTTGACCTAAGGTCTATCCATAGGGGGATGGCAAAAACTATACTATAGTTAAGCTTCTCATTAAGATAATTACTACTTGACAGGGCAAGAGTGGCAGAAAGAGCAGGTAGTTGTTGAGCTTTCTTCCCGAAAATTCCCATTTCTGGGTATTAGCATGAGTGAACGTAGTTCAAGTTCAAAGCTTTGATGAAGTTATTACACCATGGCTCAACTGTTTGAAATCAGCCTTTATGCTGAAATAGGGGTTCTATAGCTTAAGTTCTCCTGTAATAGGAAGGTGTTCAACTGTTTTACCACAGCAAGCCAAGGCTGCTTTGTGCAGCGCCATCGCTCCTAAAAAATTGCTTGGGTGATGTGTCAATAGTTAGGGCTTCAACACCGAAACTTACAGTGTTATTAGCATAGATGCTGCCTATGGTCAATCGAATTCCGATCAAAAGATATGGTGTATTGTTTGTCTCAGTTGGCCTTTCATAGACTTCCAGCCAGATGGCAACAGCATCAATTCATGACCAATTGGCAGGAGTGTTTGTAGAAAAGGTGGCTCCAGAAAGAATATGAAAAAGATTTTAGTTGTTGACGATGATAAAACCCTGCTAACTCTTTTGAAGCGCTACCTGGAACATCGAGGATACCAGGTAGAACAAGTGTGTTCGGGAACTGAAGCCTTGGAAGCTTGTGTCAAAAATCCACCTGATCTGGTAGTTTCTGATGTACTGATGCCGGAGATGGATGGGCTAGAGTTTTGCCGTCGTCTGAGAAACATTCCCAATGGTAGGCTGATGCCATTTATTTTTTTGTCTAGCAAAGCAGAATTAGAAGACCGTATTAGTGGTCATTCTATGGGAGCAGATGATTATTTAACTAAACCAGTTGCTCCCAGAGAATTAGAGGCAAAAATCGAAGCACTGCTAGAGCGCTCCCACCGTATCCATGCTGAAATTGTTCGGTTGATGCAGCAAGCTACTGCTATAGCTCCTGGCCATCTAGCTAACCAATTCTCAACATCAGCAGCTGCTGATAATTCTAAGACTTTGGCTCAGGTAGGGGCAAAACCTAAACCTCTACCCTTGACACCAGCAGAAGAACGAGTATTTTGGCAAGTTATTCAGGGGTTAACCAACAAAGAAATAAGCGATCGCCTATTTATCAGCCCTCGTACTGTGCAGACTCACCTCAGTAGCATACTCCATAAGTTGAAACTACATAATCGTAGCCAATTGGTGCGCTTTGCCTATGAGCACGGATACAAACGTCCCAAGGAGTAGACATGAAAGGAATTTTCCCTCAAACGGCGAAATCGGGTTTATTGGTCAATCTTCAGTGACGGAGCTGCCTTGTATTTATACTTCCCACAGACATCAACTGAGCTTTTATTTAACTATCAGCTATCACCCATCAGCCAATTTCCTGACTGCTGACCTAGACAAGCTAACCCCTCATGATATAACTTATCAGCTTTCAACTTCTTCCGCAACCAGTCTCCGGTCTACCGGACGGTCGGTGGTGAGAGGTCAGATGAACTGAAGTAAAATCGCCGCCAAAATGGGTTATCGATTTTGAGCAAAAGTTTGAGCCTATGTGTACTAGGACTGCCCTTTTCCATGAACGGAAAATTCAACGAATTGCGGACAGGGTTTTCCGGAACTTCAGATAAGTCTTTTTTAGTATATAAGTGGAGCCGAAATCAGGTAAGGCACTTTTGCTTCGCTCAAACCGTTGACCCAGTAGGCAGTGTTAGCTAGCAATGGGAACATCGAAGCACTGGGAATGTCAGATAATCGCCTCGGTTATAGAAAAAATATTATGGTGTGGTATAGTAGTTAAATCGAATCGCGCTTGCTCCTCTTTTTGAACGAAGTAAGGAGAGGATGTAAGTGGCGAAGGAAGAATGAGTGAGCAATTTTTTGGATATGTTTTCGGAATCCGATTTACATCGCCTGTATAATAGTATTGGTCCGTGGAACTGCCCTACTGACTAAAAGCCAAGACTTACCTAATAGCAGATCTTGGGAAATCTGTCAAACCCCCTAACCCTCTTGGTAAAACATCCAATCAACATGGTAGACGGGAAAGTAGAAATCAACTCCTTCGGCGCGATGGAGGTAGCCTTGGTAGTAGAGAAACCTACTACGGGAGTAAGTCATTTTAACTAAGGACGGTTCGACTGAAACACTCAGCACTATTTTCAAGTTAGATGACTGGAATCTACACTGCCGATGAATTACAACAGCTGATCACCCACGAGTCAGAGCGATGGCGACCACTGGTATTTACTAATGGGTGTTTTGATCTACTACACATTGGTCATGTGCGTTACTTAAAGATTGCCAAATCCTTGGGTTCATCTCTAGTGGTGGGGCTAAATAGTGATCAATCAGTAAACCGCATTAAACCATCACAGCCAGGATATCCTCCCCGACCACTGGTTCCTGAAATACAGAGGGCAGAAATTCTGGCAACTCTCAAACCCGTAGATGGGGTAGTGATTTTTGCTGAAACCACAGCTACTCGTTTAATTGAAGCATTGCAACCAGAGGTGTATGTTAAAGGGGGTGACTACAGTCTATCAACTTTACCAGAAGCCCCGATTGTTCAATCCTACGGGGGGCGGATTGAGTTAGTCCAGGTTGAATTTCCTACCTCCACTACTCAAATCATTAACCGCATTCTTCAGGCTCGATAAGCACGTGAGAATAGAGAATGCTTGAAATTTGGTAAGTTGTTGTGGGTGTGAATTGCTTATTTGTCAATTTTGGAAAAAACTTTTTATACCCTCGGATGTTGTCTCTCCCTCACCGGTATCTCCCTATCTACTTCAGTAGAGGCACGCTTACATTAGGCATGATAGCACCCTTACATTAGGTACTAAGCACGCTTACACACTTACACGCTTAACTATTAACCATTAACCAAACCCAACACCTAACCCCTAAGCCCTAAGAATTAACCTCCAAGTTAATTCTTAGGGCTTAGGAGTGAAGTACCGCTAGAGATAATTGACGGACTACGATCGGTGAAATTTTGGCACAAGTTCTTCATCTTGACACTCCCCGCCCTGGAAGGACGGGGATTCTTGATTCAACGAGATGACTTGTTCAACCAGGCCGGAGCCAGGAAAAATAGAGGTCTCCTCTCCCCAAGCGTATTTGGTCTATGACCCAGGTTTCGGTGTGCCCCACCGTACCTTGTCTTGATGCAATAGCGAGTGGGGGTTTCCCCCAAGACCGCGCTGCATCGCTTTTTTTTTATATATATAGATAGATACTTTTTTAATCTAATTTTTTTCATAGACGTAAAGAGTCGTTAGACCAAATTACGCAATATGCATCTGATACATATTTTTTACGTTGCCTACTTATTTTTAGATAGTATTTATCTAGCTTTTTAGTTTATTATTTATAATATAATCATAACACGCTCTGTGAAAACTGTCAAGTTTTAGCTGAAAAATCAAGCCGTCCTATAAGGACGGGGCGCGATTACCCAATTTTTTCGGTAAAAGGTTTAAGGTTAGACAATTATAAGCTTGAAGGTTGTATACAAGCGGTTCCTTGCCGTAGTCTAGGTTAAAAGCATGAACTTGCTTGACTCTCGACTTTAAAACCTATCACATTCAACCTTCTTGAGTGCAACCTCAAACCCTACCCTTCATGAGCGATCAAACGGCCCCTTTCCCAGCAGAAGTCTCTAACACAGTTGCCGAACTCCAGCGCCAGCTAAAGTCTAGTTCTGAAAAAAAACAACAGGCTTTGATTCAGGAACTTGCCAGCACTGGCACTGCCGGGTTAGACGTGTTAATGGAATTTTTACAGGAGCAACGTGCCAACCCGACTATCCTCAGTGCTGGTTTTGCCTATCAAGCCCTCCATCAAGCCAATATGCCCAAAACCAATGAATTTCTGCAAACCTATTTTCCTACTGGGGTTGTACCCCTACGTTCTGAAGCAGGCATTGATTACACACCCGTGCAACAGCTGCTAGTTAAACAAGACTTTCTCGCAGCTGACCGTCTTACTCTCGAAAAACTCTGTGAGTTAGCAGGAGCTGCTGCTCTACAGAGAAGATGGCTGTATTTTTCGGAAGTAGACAATTTCCCGATTACAGATTTGCAAACTATTGATATCTTGTGGGTTATTCACTCTCAAGGCAAATTTGGATTTTCTGTGCAGCGGGAGCTTTGGTTGTCTTTGGGCAAGAACTGGGAAAAACTTTGGCCAAAAATTGGTTGGAAAACTGGCAATCGCTGGACCCGATATCCCCATGAGTTTATCTGGGATCTCAGTGCACCAAAAGGTCATTTGCCTCTTTCCAATCAGCTCAGAGGTGTTCGGGTATTTTCCTCTTTGCTTTCTCATCCAGCTTGGTCTAGTCGGACATCACTCCCATAAGCGGTCAGGAACGAAAAAACCACAAAAATGCTTCTGATACCGAAAAATTTGGCATTATTTAAGCATTTATTTTCCTGAGAATTTGTTTACTTCACTACTCTATCTGGGAACCTTAAGTGTTGTGGGTAGCACTACAGTAGCCAGTGGACTGTGGTGCTACCAAAGGTAACCATGGGCAATGGGGTGGTTATGGCAAAAGAAAATCAACTTTTTTGTACTTTGGATGGTTTGACTCCTAAAGAACGGGAAAAAAAACGACTGAAAACTCTTCGGGATTTAGGTCTACTCGAAGCAGAAACAGTACCAGTTTTCGACGAGGCAACTCAGACTACTGCCAGATTTTTAGATGTGCCTATCTGCATTTTGGGCTTTATGGTACAAACGCAACAGCACATCAAATCAGCTGTGGGATTATCTAGAATCGGGCTAATGAATCGAGTGGCACAGTCCCGTCAGTTGCCCCGTAGTGAATGCTTTTGTAGCTATGTAGTAGATAGTCATCAAATGTTGGCGATTAATGATACAGTCGCCAACCCTGTCTTTGCTAGTAGTGTACTGGTTCACCACTACGGTATCCGTTCTTACTTAGGTGCACCACTGTTAACTGCTGACGGAGAGTGTTTAGGTACCCTAGCAGTTATGGATTTAGTACCTCGCAATTTTACCACCAAAGATTATGAGTTTTTGGCAATTACGGCTCGCTGGAGTCTCAGTGAATTTGAGCGGAATCATTTTTTGAAAAAAGAGCGTGACCGCTTTGTTAACTGGCTACCTAACTCTTCAACAGAGCCTCAGCACTCTCAGGAAGTCGAGTCTGATCGCCAAACTTCGAGCCCTAGGAATGTCTCTCTAGATGGGATAGCTGGTTTTAACTCAGTTCACACCATTAAGTACAAATTACTAACTCAGCTGACACAGGAATTGCGCACACCTCTAACATCGATTATGGGAATGGCTAGTGTATTAAGTCGCCAAGTTTATGGGTCTTTGACTGATAAACAAAAAGAATATCTAGAAATTGTTTATTGCAGTGGTCGTCAGCTGGTCTTGATGGTTGATGAAATTCTTTGCTTGGGGATTTTTGAGGAAAACAGCGAACAACTAAATTTAACTGCTGTAGATATTGAAATGCTCTGTCAACAAGCAATGAACAATTTAGCACAGATAGCCCAGCAACATCGACAAAAGTTGCATCTATCTGTAGAGCCAGGGAATCGTATCTGGTTTCTGGATAAAGAAAAGGTGCGACAAATGCTATATTACCTTATATTCAGTGTGATTTACTCGGCTGAGGCAGGGGGTGAAGTACGCATCCATGTCTCTCGAAAAACTGATTTGGAGAGGGCTAATGTTGTGTCTTTGAAAATCGCGGTTTGGGTTTCTCACCCCTGGCTCGGAGATGGTCTACCTCAGATGTACGGACAAATTTCTGAGTTACCGTTACAATCCCCCTCAGCAGCAGCAGCGGTTGCTAATGCTTTAGAAACCCCATTCATCACTGAAGCACTGGGAATAAGTGAACTACCTTCGAGTTCAAACTTCCTCTGTGACAATCAGTTTTTATCCAGTTCTTTTGATCCAGAAACTACTAGTTGGGGTTCTGAATCGGAAAAAAGACCTCAGAATAGTGAATCTCGTGAAAGTTTAGGGCTATTACTAAGCTGCCATTTAGCTAAACGCCATAGAGGAAAAATTTCTGTTCAAGGTTTGCCAGAGTTAGGGTATCGCTACGTGATTACTTTACCTAAATTAGAGTCTCCTGATCAAAACTGTTAAACCACTGTTCCGATTCATTGACTCCTATGTTAAACTAATCTAGGCAAAGGTACTGTCAAGGTGATATAGCCATCAGACCTAGACCGTATTTATCAAAAAAACTCATAAATAGAAGACTAACGGCTGATCAGGGTTGCTCAGTTAAGAAATTATTTAATTTTGCTTAGTCTTTCTGAAGTGGTCGATAGCAAAAGTGCTAAAGACCCCCTGAGAACGCCAGCTTTTCGGGAAGCGTCGAAAAGTTTTTTAGTATTTGGTGAATGAATCCTGATCTAAAATCAAAGATTATAGATGGGGTGGCTTCAAATAAAAAATAGACAATGAATTCAGCTTGGCAACAGTTTACTCTCTCAAATTTACAGCTGTATCGGTGGCGAGGCACTAGCTATTTGTATCGCCTGGTGGGACTCCTAGATGCTTGGCGTCAGAGTAGCTTGCTCCTACAGTGGTCTGACGCAATAGGAGCGATGATAGTTGCTCTGGTGTTCAGTTTAGCTCCTTTTGTGTCCAATGCTCTAGTAGGCATCTTGTTAATTGCAAGTGCAGGGTTCTGGGTATTGCTAACCCTATCTGATGATACAGGAAAGCCCAAGGTAAGCCCCATTCATCTGTTAGTTTTCTTCTACTGGAGTGTTGCCACTATAGCCACCGCACTCTCTCCGGTGAAAGGTGCTGCCTGTAGTGGTTTGGTGAAATTAACCCTTTATTTGTTGTTTTTTGCCCTGATGGCAAGGGTATTGCGTTCCGGTCGGCTTCGTAGCTGGATTATTACCCTGTTTCTGCATATATCACTCATTGTCAGTATTTACGGCTTGCGGCAGTGGTTTTTTGGGGCTGAAGCATTAGCTACCTGGGTAGACCCCACTTCAGCAGCAGCAAAACTGACACGGGTCTATAGTTATCTGGGCAACCCGAATTTACTAGCTGGTTATCTGATCCCAGCAGTAGCATTGAGTTTGGCAGCAGTATTTGTCTGGCAGGGTTTGCTCCCCAAAGCCTTAGCACTGACGATGGTGGTCGTTAATTCAGTTTGTCTAGTGCTAACTTTTAGTCGGGGTGGATGGATTGGTTTTGTTGTTTGTATTTTCGTCTTCTTGATCCTGCTGGTGTATTGGTACAGTGTACAGTTGCCCCCTAAATTACGCCCTTGGGCAATGCCAGCGCTATTAAGCAGTTGTGCTGGGGTGATGCTTCTTGCAGTCATGTTTGTTCCAGCTATACGCGATCGCATTGCTAGTATTTTTGTTGGTCGGGAAGATAGTAGTAACAACTTCCGCATGAATGTTTGGTCTGCTGTGGTGGACATGATTCGTGACCGACCGATCATTGGCATTGGTCCAGGTAACAACGCCTTCAACAAAATCTATCCCCTTTTCCAACGCCCGAAATATACCGCCCTCAGTGCCTATTCCATTTTCCTAGAAACTGCTGTAGAAATGGGTTTGATCGGGATGTTATGTTTCTTGTGGTTGCTG
Source organism: Moorena sp. SIOASIH (assembly GCF_010671925.1). Taxonomy (GTDB): domain Bacteria; phylum Cyanobacteriota; class Cyanobacteriia; order Cyanobacteriales; family Coleofasciculaceae; genus Moorena. The sequence continues at coordinate 1,039,223 of NZ_JAAHIH010000003.1, forward strand.
ATGGTCACTATAAACCAAGGTATGCAACAACTGAGTCGTCTGAGAAATTTAGCTAACCGTCAGGGATTTTGGCTGATGGGAGCCATTGCCACCATGTCAGGAATGCTCGGCCATGGTCTGGTAGATACGGTTTGGTACCGTCCTCAAGTACAGACCCTATGGTGGCTAGTTGTCGCCATTATTGCCAGTTTCTATGTCAATCCGAATTCTGACCCGTCAAAAGTTTAGAATTTGCAGGTTGCTTTGGAGGTTGGAGGTTACAAGTTACCAAGTTACAGGTTGCTAGTTTTGTGGTGACCTACCAACCTTGGCCAAAAAGCCACGCGTGCGCGTTTAACCTTGGCCAAAAGGCCAGGCATTCGCGAACAACCTACCAAGCAACTAACCAACCTTGGCTAAAAGGCCACGGGTGCGCGTTCAACCTTCAATAACGTTTTAGAGCCCTTGCCATATCTCGCTGATCCTGACGCCTCTTGATCGTCTCGCGCTTATCATGGAGCTTTTTCCCTCTGCCCAAACCAATGCTGACTTTAACTAAGCCGCGCTTCAAATAAATCTTTAAGGGGACAAGGGTTAAACCTTGCTGTTCTAATTTACCGGTGAGCTTATTGATTTCCTTACGGTGCAGCAGTAGTTTTCGGCTGCGACGGGGGTCATGATTAAAATATTCGTTGATATTTTGGTACGGAGAGATATGGACATTGAGCAGCCACGCTTCTCCACCACGAATCAACCCATAGCCATCCCGCAAGTTGACCTTGCCAACTCGGATAGACTTCACCTCCGTTCCCTTTAACTCAATCCCCGCCTCGTAAGTCTCTAAAATTTGGTAGAGAAAACGAGCTTGTCGATTATCACTAATAACTTTATAACTTTCACCTTTATCACTCATAGTCTTGCCACTCCCACAAGCTTGCAGTTATGTGACAGCTCCTACACTGACCCGTTGGGTTCAGTGTAGGCTTCCCAACCAATCCGGGTATCCCTTAGGAGGCGCTGGGCTTTAAGAACGGACTGCCCTTCCGCTCTGTTTTTTATATTTATCGCTGCATTATGGTCTCTATCAAGACTGCACCCGCAATCAGGACAATCGTGCCATCTGACATGCAGTTTTTTAGGAACTTTCCTCCCGCAATTGGAACAATTCTGTGAGGTGTTCTGAGCACTTACTGGAATAGCCAACAAGCCAGCATTCAAGGCTTTGCTTGTCAGTATCGTCAGGAAGCTTGACCACCCAGCATCCAACACAGATTTAGCAAATCGGGATTTAGCTAATCCCTTAACATTTAGCTTTTCATGGGCTAATACATCATATTTGGACAACAAGTAATTTGCTGTCTTGAAATGAAAGTATTTTCGCTGATCAGCTACTTTTTTGTGCTGCCTACCAAGTTGCTTAATAGCCTTGATTCTATTGTTACTACCCTTCTTCCGTCGAGATACCCGCTTCTGGATAACCTTTAATCTTTTTTGAGACTTTCGGTAATATTGCGGGATTTTTATTGTCTCCCCTTCGGAAGTAGTCAAGAACTCTTTAAGCCCAACGTCAATACCAACTATTGATTCAGGATTAAGATCAGGCTTAACCTCAGGCACAGTCTTGTCTTCTAGATAGAGCACCAAGTAATAGCCATCACATTTTTTAGTGATAGAAGCCGTCTTGATTTTGAATATATCAGGGATAGGGCGATGCAGGATGACCTTAACTTTCCCTATCTTTGGTAGATTGATCAGATTACCTTCTAAGCACCCTTCTTTCATTTGAGGGTAAGTAAACGTACGGTAGCGATGGCGTTTCTTAAACCTGGGTCTACCGCTACGTTTTCCGTTACTATCTCCTTTGATAAACCTGTCAAAGGCTAACTTTACCCTTTTGACTATGTCTTGAAGTACTTGAGAATGGATGTCCTTATACCAAGGATGGGTATTTTTTAGGCTAGGTAAGGTCTTTTTTTGACTGTAATAATCCGGGTTTTCCCTTAGTTCTGGAAGGTGGCAAACAAGAGGACAAGCGTTGATAGAACAACGATTTTGCTCGTACCAATTGAACCTATCAGCCAACAAGTAGTTATACTGAGCGCATAACATTGACAGCCATTGATCTATTTTAATTGATTGATTTTTGGTTGGTTTTAACTTGTACTGATAAGCTATTCGCATTACTTTTAATCCTGTTTATCGACCCATTACAATGGTAACATACGTACCTGGGGGGGGTAACATGTAAGCTAAAATCCTTACTGGGTAATAAGTTCAGACCATCTGTTACAAAAAGATACATTCTGTTTTGGGCGCTTCATTGGACGTATTTATAAGGTTTTGAACTTGCCATTAAATGAATCGAGAGTTAATTTGGGTCTTTATCTTCCCTGAGTTCATTGGCCTCAAAGGCTTATATAGAAAGCTTTTCAGCCTTGTTGTTACCCCCTCAGCATACGTACAGTCGTGTGGCAAGCCATAATTAAAGATCAAAAATTGACAATTAGAGTTACTGATTTTGAAAAAAAGCAATTAGAACAAGAAGCCCGCGTGGAATGACTCAATATGAACTACTTAGAAGTTTGATAGCTCGCTTCCCGTATCCGTGCATACCCTGTGCAAAATTCATCCCACACTCATGCTGCGCATGTTCGTTGTGGGGCTTCTTTTGCCGCTAGCTAAACTTATAGCCATTAGTGGCGATATGCCCTAGGCATCTGCCCTGTAAGCAATCACTCTCTTGGTGCGCGTTCCCTACCGCTTTGAACCAGCGCGGGGTTCCACCCCATATTTAGTTTGGCTTTCTGATTGGGTGACAACCCAGCTGGATAGAGAAGTACTCGATAGAGAAGTAATAAATGCACTCTGACTAACTCCCTCAGCAACTGACAGAGGATATTCTCTGTCAGTTGCTGGGTTTTTTTGTGTTGATATCAGTTTTTACATTACAGAAGATTTGTGATATAAATATTTATAATATTTAATATAAAGTAACAATCCACTACCTAGAGGCAGGAAAAATTAACTATGGGACTCTTTGGCAATTTGTTCAGCTCTCAGACCAAGTACGTTGATGAGGACAGCCAGGACATGGCACAGTCCATAGAAGCTAACCAGTCCCAAGAGTATTTCTTGGACACAGATCAAGCCAAGACCATGGGAAACATTGACTACATGCGCAGCAGTGTTAAGGTCAAGAAATCCTTTCCCAAGACCAAAACTGCTATTTTAAGCGGTGAAGTGGTAGAGCAGATCTCTGCTACGGATAAAGTCACCCTTTCCCAAAATGAGACACCTATGGCCACGTCTGAGCCTGCTTCCCAGTCTGGAGCTACATCCCAGTCTGCAGCTACATCAGGACAAAACGGTCAGGTAAGCTCTCAACGCCGTCGTCCTGACTCAAGCATGGATCAGTTCCGCAAAATGGCTCAGGATCTAAGAAAGGGTTAATTTACTGCTGTGTAGATTGACTCCAATTCTACAAGGCATGATCAAATCTTAACTGCACCAGTGGCAAATTTGATTTTGAGATAATCCTCTTCCATCTTGGCTCCTGAAGGTTTCAGGGCTGCTAAAGCTTGGGGGAGGACTAAATTGCGCCGATGGTTACCAATGCGAACATTCAATTCATCTCCTGTTTGAGTAAGCTGTATTTTGTCTTTGGGTATACCAGGTAGATAGAGTTCTAGGCTGTACTCATTTTTATGCTGTATTACTCTAATGGTGTTTTCTTGGTAATACACTTGAGTGGGATCTTCTGAACCATAGAGGGTTTCTTTGAGACGCTCCAACGCCTCAATACCGCACATCTCTTGGGAATAGAGGGGAACTTCTTTAATGGGTAAAGGGCGGAAATTGTCGTGAATTTCTTGGCGGTACTGTTGCTGATTTTCTTTCCAGCGTTGGAAAAATGGGTCAGTTACTTGGTCGGGAATAATCCGATTGGCAACAACTAGATCAGTGGCAACGTTGTATAGGCTTAAGTAAGCATGAGCTCGTAAGGACTCCTTAATCACCATTCTCTCAGGATTAGTGACCAGCCGCACTGATGTTTGTTGGTTGTCAGTGAGTACCTTCTCTAGGGCTTCAATTTGTTCATAAAACTCATAGGGAGCATCCATGACCTCTTTATCTGGTAAAGAAAACCCAGCAATGGGTTTGAATAACGGTTCAACCAAAGGTCTCAGAGCAACTGACATACTTTGTAGTGGCTTATAAAAACGGCGCATATACCAGCCACTGACTTCTGGTAAGCTCAGTAACCGTAGCGCAGTACCAGTGGGAGCTGAGTCAATAACCAGAACATCGTACTCGTCTTCATCGTAGTGACGTTTCATGCGGACGAGACCGAAAATTTCATCCATACCAGGAAGAACAGCTAATTCTTCTGCCTGTACCCCATCTAAGCCCCTCGCTTGCAGCACTTGGGTAATGTAACGCTTAACCGCTCCCCAGTTTCCTTCCAATTCCATCAGAGCGTCAAGTTCTGCTCCCCAAAGGTTGGGGCGGACTAATCGGGGGTCGTGACTTAGTTCAATATCAAAACTATCTGCTAGGGAGTGAGCTGGGTCAGTACTCAGAACTAGGGTTTTGTAGCCTAACTCGGCACAACGCAAGCCAGTAGCAGCGGCTACAGAGGTTTTTCCTACTCCTCCTTTACCGGTCATCAAAATTACGCGCATGGTATGCTCCAGCTGTTCTGAGAAAAGTTTACATTTATTTACTTTACATTACTGTACAAAAGCTGCTTAAGTACGTCCAGGCGTGAACAGTCCCAATAATCTATATGAGAAACAATTAATCCCTCAGCATTTAGCTTTAACTCGCTCCAGCCAGGAATAGTAATTCGAGGTTTCCAGGGTAATGGCGTAGTCCAGCTCAGAGTCCAGCGGGTTCTAATTGTATCTCCTGAGTGGGAAATGTGTTGCAAATCTAGATGGGGCTCAAGGAACCAGCGATTGATAAAGGCAATCATTTGTTTGTAACGCTCAAGCCCGCGAAACTGGTTGAGGGGGTCTTTAAAATAGACGTCTGAGGCGTAGATGCTATAAGTTTGGTCAGCTGGGAACCTTTGATAGTCTTGTTCGATAATTTGGGCTATGGACTGACGAATCTCTTGTTGGTCAGGGTCTTCTGTGTTATTATACCGATTTGTATTCATACGTTGTATTCATACAGGTATTAATAACCTAATATATTTCGTTATTTAGTTGTTAGTCCTACTGGCTTGTTCAAACAAGGGTTTTTTGGCAATTGGATCTAACCCGACCGAAGTCAGCAGTTTGTGCAAAGCTTCTTTCAAGTTCTCGTCATTGGGGCTCTGCCTTCGCAACTCTACCAGAGTGGTTAATGTTTCGTACCAAAGCCGATCATTTGCGTAGATTGCAACACGCTGTTGGGGGGTTGCTTGCTTTAGAAGTTGCGCTAGGTTTGGATCTTCTTCAACTCGCTTGACCCCACCATCAATATAGATATTGTTTGACGAGTCACCGGGATCAATCAATCTTACCTGCCAGTGATAGTTCTGATTAACTTCTAAGGGAGGTAGGTTCACAAAGGGAGGAATGGTTATACTCCTAATTCCAGGATCTACAGTATCGGGTAAGGGATACTTGACTGAGTAAAGCTCCTTGCCATCAGCATTTTTAAACACCAAATTTAAGTATAGCCCTGATGCGAATACTATACAGGGCATATACCAAGAGAAAGTGGGGTATTCAGCAAGAGTTGTTCCCATGCCAGAAAGGGGAACCAACGCTACAGGAGGAGTTTTGAGGTCTGATATATAGTAGCAATCCCCCCTAGTTCCTCCAGGACGTCCGAGATCCGAAGGTTCCCCTGTAGGAGGTGGATTATATTCAGATAAATAACTTTCCCAGTGCTTGGGTATCTTCTCAATCAGTTCCCTCCCTAGGGAAAAACTCGCCTGAGCTTGTACCTGGGCTGGAAGATTGACTGCCAGACTGAAAGCCAAAGCAACCATTAAGAGCGTAAATTTTGATGAACGTGTTAACCAAGCCATGATAAAACTATTCCCTGGTAGAGCCAAGTTTCTCTTAAGTAAGCAGGATAAGTGAAAAGTATGGCAGAACAACAGCCCTTCGAGGCACCCGTAACCCCTCTAAGAGGATCAGGTTTTCAGACCTTACCTACGTCATTTTAACAATAACTTCAGGTATTTGATACATCGCCACTATAAGCTTATAATCTTGTCGAAATCTTCATCTGTTCTTCATCTGATTTACTCATGATTCTGAATTCAGCTTCATTTTTTAAAGAGCGACAAAAATTCGACAAAACTATCCGACCAATTGGAGCATCTGCCTTGCAAGGTATAGCATTTTGGAGAGAAAAAATAATTGCTATCGACTCGATAAAGGGCTATCTCATAGAAATTGATCCCTTCACAGATAACACAAGGATTTTGAATCCAGAACGGGACTCAGATTTGGTCGGTGTGACTGGTTTAGCCCTGGCAGGAGAAACCCTATGGTTAACGCTACAATATAGTGTCTATTTTTGCCAGATAAATGATAATTTAACCCTACAACACTTTGTTGATTTGCCTTACACCGCTAACGGAATCGCTGTTAAAGATTCAACTGTTTATGTTACCTGTAAAAAAGTTGGATATATTATTATTTATAGCAGCAATACAGGTCATGAGATTACCCGGTTGCGTTCTCCCGGAGTTGGCATTGAACATATAACAATCCGCGATGAAGAACTGTGGGTATCGGATGACCAAGAACAGACAGTTTACTGTCTTGATCGAGCAACTGGCGAAATTCAGTTCAGTGTACTCACCCCCTTTGAAAATCCTACTGGTTTAGCATTTTGTACTGACCCCCAGACGGGAGACGATACCCTCTATGTTGCTTATGCAACTGAGGAGGCTTACATCCGGGATAACCCTAACGCTGATCCTAATTATGAATTGCAGTATCGCGATCGCACTTTTATTCATCCGTTACACTTTACCTACAATCCGGAAGGTCGCTACGCACTCTCCAATGGCTATTTAATCGAAATGTCCTACGTGGAGGAACTTGATCCCCTCAAGGATATCGAGTTGAATGATTTGGAATGGCGAATTGCCTTGCCATCGGAAACTGACCGACAAAAGGTCTCAAAAGTCGAACCCGTGGGTATACCCTTTACTATAGACGTTCAAGATGGTCAGCAAGTTGCCGTCTTTAAGTTTGACAACCTCAAGCCAGGGGAACGCCATATCTTTGGTTGGAAGGCACTCCTAGAAGTCTGGAGTATCAAGTACCGCCTGACACCACGGGATATGGAGGGGTTGCCTGAGTTAGCGCCAGAATTTGAGAACCGTTATTTGGTTGATGATGACAAGTTAGCCATGGATACAGAAATCATCCGCCGTTCGGCTAAAGAAGCAATTGGTAGCGAAACGAATCTGTTGCGGCAACTCTACAGTATTCGCAATTATGTCTACGACAAACTTTCCTACCACGTGACCCCTAAAATAGATACTCCAGACATTGTGCTACGACGGGGTGTGGGGTCTTGCGGGGAGTATTTGGGAGTATTGCTAGCTTTGGGACGCCTTAATGGTATTGCCTGCCGCACTGTTGGTCGTTACAAATGCCCTCCCCATCCTGACCAAATCGGTATTCCTTTGGTACCAGATTTTAATCATGTTTGGATGGAATTTTATATCCCAGGAATCGGCTGGCTACCTATGGAATCGAGTGCTGATGATACAGTTGAAGGGGGTCCTTATCCCACTCGGTTTTTGATGGGTCTTGCCTGGTACCATATAGAGATCGGTAAAGGAATTAAGTTTGAAATCCTGAAGAGCCAAGGGGTGCCTGTGAAAAAGGAAGATATTTCCATTGGTGAGTTAGCCATTAATCATGTGCGGTTTAAGATTGTGGCAGAATTGCCCAGTGGTAGTGCTTCAATCGAACAATAAGGACTACTGCTGGCAAGGGTAGCCGGAAAGAAGTGGGTTGGAGGGGATCTAAGACCAAATCGAGGACGTAACTCCTAGACTTGGGCTACCCCCGTGATGTCAGAAGCGTACACCATACCTGCTGGGATTGGTGTGCGGTAGTTCACTATAGGTTAGGGGGAAATTGAGTCATGGATGTTATTCCAGCTATAGACTTACTTGAAGAAAAATGTGTGCGATTAGTCCAGGGAGACTACCAGCGTGCGCAAGTATTTAACGATAACCCGGTCGAGGTAGCGAAACAATGGGTTGAACAAGGTGCATCACGGCTGCATGTGGTTGATTTGGATGGTGCAAAACTGGGTAAGCCAGTGAACACTAAAGCAATCGAAGCAATTGTGCAGGCGGTACCTGTGCCAGTGCAAGTCGGTGGTGGATTACGCTCCCGCTCCGGAGTCACTCAACTGTTGACTCTAGGCGTCGATAGAGTCATTATAGGGACGGCAGCGGTGGAAGACCCTTCCCTAGTGGAACAGCTTTGCACTGAATTCCCAGGGAAGATTGTAGTTGGTATTGATGCTCGTCAGGGATGGGTGGCAACTCACGGTTGGTTAGAAACCTCAGAAATTGCAGCTATTGACCTAGCTGAGCAAATGACTCAGCTGGGAGTAACTACGATTATTTACACCGACATTCACCGGGATGGAACTCTGTCTGGACCAAACCTAGACGCTCTCAGAGAACTAGCAAGCCATATCTCGATCCCCGTGATTGCCTCTGGGGGTGTCAGTTCAATCACTGATCTATTGAGTCTACTGACTCTCGAACCTCTAGGGGTTAGGGGTGTAATTGTTGGTCGTGCGCTTTACACCGGAGATATTTCTCTGAAAGAAGCTATTCAAGCAGTCGGTCCTGGAAGGTTACAAGATATCCCTCTAGATATGGGGTTTTCTAGCTTTGCTTGAGGAGTCGTCAATGGAAAAATGGAAAAATGGAAAATTGATCTGATTCGAGCCAAATACCCCATGATCAGTTTTTCATTGTCAGGGGCAATTTATTTTAAGATAATCATTTGTCTAATTGCTTCCTGATTACACTGTAAAAGTTTAGTAAAGAGGGAAAGGGCAAGGAATTCCAACCATTGACCTTTTCCTTTTTATATTTATAACTTAAATTCAAGACCATACTACTAAACTAAATTGCCTTCTTGAAGTGTTATTTAGCTAGGCAGGAGGACAAGGTAATGGGGAGATAGGTAGATAGTGCTACCGTAAGCATATGCGCTACTTGAGGTGCTACTTGAGGTGCTATCAGTGGTCAGCCGTCAGCTAATCAACGGGAGGTAGTCAACAAGGTTACGGGCTGGTACCGCTGGTTGAAAATTCCTGCTCGTTTTGCTGATCTGATCCCGTGCAGTGAAATCGGCTGCTAGTTGATAGTTTATAGCTGATAGCTGATAGCTGACGCCTGAATGCTTACGTGCTACCTATTAATGTAACTTGGTACCAGCAAATATGATTACCCTAACTTAACCATTCCTTCATTTTATCCGGATATTTGATAAGTTTTGCGTAAAATTTTCCAGTTCTAGTGTCAAAAACTAGTTTGTTAACACAAACTAACTACAGAGCTGATGGTTAGTGGCAACTACTGAAGGTATGATAGGGGAGCGATTAGCCATAGGTTCAGTTACTCTTGAACATAACTTAAACCAATAAATAAAAAGGCACATATAGAGATGGGCAATAAATCAGAGCTTTTCCCACAGGGGAATGGTAAATATTTCCACTCACAGCCCGTCATCTACCACACTAGAAACTCAAAATACTATCAGGATGGGCGTAAGCTAGAGGAGATTTGGACGATCATACGGCGTCGCTTTTTAGCGGCTGCTGGTGTAGCAATTACGATAACAGCTAGTATTTTTGTATGGACTTCTAATCAGAAACCTCTGTACGAAGGCAAGTTCCGACTGCGTCTGGAGCCTCTGACAGCACAGGATGATGAAAATCAATCCATACCAGCTTTTGGTCTCATAGACTCTGGGAATTCCAGCTTGGCTTATCAAACCCAAATGCTGGTACTGCGTAGTCATAAACTGATCACTCCCGTGATTGAGGAACTAAATAAGCGCTATGGAAAAACTAGCTACAAGTCTTTAGTCAAAAATAATCACCTGAGGATCAAACACATTGAAGGAACTAGTGTCTTAGAAGTCCGCTACCGTGATAGCGATCCTCAAAAAGTTCACTTTGTTTTAAACCAGCTTGCCGATAATTATATCAAGTACTCCCGCCAACAAGAAGCAAGTTACCATCACAAGGACCTTGAGCTAGCAAATAGAGAGTTGCCTAAAGTACGCCAAGAGGTAGACAGACTCCAGGAAGAACTGCTGAAGTTGGAGCTAGGGTACAAGTTGATCGACTATGATAATCAAAAACAGCAGCTTTCAACTCAGATTAGCCAGATTAAGCAACAGCAATTAGATACTCACATCCAGCTTAAGGAAGCTCAGTCCTTTTACCAGATCATTTCTCAAAAGCTAGGACTGTCATCAAATCAGGTCAAGGACTCTCGCGCCTCGGAGTTAGCTCTGGCTCAAGTGACTTTGGCTGAAAACCCTTACTACCAAAAGATGCTCAACCACCTAGAAGAGGTTGAGGCTGAGATTGCTATCGAGTCAAGCCGCTATACTCCAGACAGTCCCACCATCAAGACCCTCAAGCAGCAACAGTATAATTTCTTATCCCTGTTACGCTCTGAAGCTGAACAGGTACTAGGGATCAAACTAACAGATACAGATGTTCCTAAGATATCACCCAATTCAATTCACCAGCAGCTCACTCAACAACTGGTAGATCAGAGCATCCAAATATCAGTTTTGCAAGCACGACAACAAGCTCTTGCTGAGGAAGAGGAAAGTCTTGAGCAAGACATGAAACAGATGTTGGTGATAGATCCAAAGTACACCAGTTTACGGCAGAAACTTAAAGAGACAACCCAACGATTAGACACTCTGTTGGAGCTTAAGGAAAGCTTCCAGCCTTATTCTTGGGAACTTATTCTCAAACCCAAACAGCCTCAATATCCGATTCCGCAACATCAGGAACTTCAGATTATTTTGGGAGCGATCGCAGGTATATTACTGGGTGCAGGAACAGGGTGGTTGATGGAGCGCTTAGACCATGTGTTCCACTCTCCCGACGAACTTAAACATCGCACCCAATTGCCTCTTCTTGGTGTTATTCCTTACCATCCAGCACTTAAGCCAACCAAGTCATCAACAAGCCGCAAAGGTATACCTTTTGTTCCAAGCTTCCCTAAGAATCAGAAAAATAACTCAACGCCAAAACTGCAGCAAGCTTCTCCCTTTTTAGAGGCGTTCCGGTTCCTCCATCGCAATATCGGCTTACTCGGCTGCGATCAGCCAATCCAATCTATTGTGATTAGCTCAGCTAGACCAGCAGACGGTAAATCTACCGTTGCTGTCCACCTAGCTATAGTGGCTGCTGCTATGGGTCGGCGGGTGCTACTGGTGGATACAGATCTGCGCCGTCCCCGGGTACATAAAATTTTTGGTTTGAACAATCAACTTGGTTTGAGTGACGTCCTTAGTAAGGGGATCAAAGCTAACCGAGCCATCCAGCAAGTGCCCCTGTGGGATCATCTTCATGTGCTAACTGCTGGTTCCCCAGCACATGATCCGATTCGGTTACTATCTGCGCCAAAGATGGGAACTTTGATGGAGCATTTTAATGCTGTTTTTGATTTAGTTATTTATGATACACCTCCCGTGATCGGACTTGCCGATAGCCGCCTTCTAGCAGCTAACACGGATGGTATGGTCTTCGTAGGCAGATTAAACAAGACTGACCGCTCAGTTCTAATGCAAGCGTTGGATGAACTCAAAACCTCTAGGACTAATCTTTTAGGTATTGTTGCTAATGATGTTGAGAACTACGCAACTAGCTCCTATTATCACCATCAGGACTACTATACAACCGATTCAGCAACCATGAAGGTGAAAAAGCTTCTAGATCAGAACATGAGATGATATAGCAATTCTACGACTTGTGAGGTACAAATATCTCGGTTTTAGGGAGCAGGGACTGAGGCCGTAGGCCACGCGGGGCGCGTTCGGAACAGGGAGCAGGTAACAGAGAAGAGGCAAGAGCCAATAGTCAAACAATTCTGTGTACCTCATGAGTCCTAGAAACGCTATATGAAGTCCAGTTAATAACTTTTAATATGGTTGATTGCTTTTTGTTAATGGTTAATGGTCAATTAACCATTAACCATTAACCATTAACCATTAACCATTAACCATTAACCATTAACCATTAACCATTAACCATTAACCATTAACCATTAACCATTAACCATTAACCATTAAAGTTAGTGATCAGTAGCTGGGGATGAAAATACGTATGTTAACAGGACTAGCATCACCCTTGACACCATCAAGGTTAGTGTTAACACCACTAGGGAAACCTGGACAGTTAAGCGTAACCGTTTACCCTTACGATACAAACGTTTATCCGGTACAGGGTCAGCAGTTTTAGAAAAGAGTGTTAATGGTTGATGAGGCTGATAAGGATTCCAGAATACATGGGCACCTAAATTCTGATCGGCACAGGGTTTCATAGTTCAAAACTAGAGGTAGTGTGTTGAGAGCGAACCAGCGTTTACGCCCTGTGGTGTAAACGTTAGTAGTAAAACTGAGATAGTTCCTGTCTCAGTCTTGATAGTGATGCTCAACCCTGTCCAAATTGTTTTGGACGGGCTTGTCGTCTTCAAGCAGGGCTTACGTATTTGTTTTACAAAAGGTATTGCAGGGGGTATGCGCAACCACCGGATGAATGGGGTGGCAGGTTAAAACCGGCTTTTTCTTCCTTTTTTCTGGTACAGTAGAAAGGTGTAATTTGTAGTTAATGACTCAAATAGCGGTGAAAAACCCGCACGGTCAGCAAAAAACTACAAGATACAAACTACAAGATACAAGTAAGCGCAATGTATGTGGCCTTAAGGTCAGCATAGTTGAGCTTGTAGGGCGTTGTTGACTGCTCCCACACCGGAAGATAGCCCAGTTACAGCTACTTTCGGTTGAGTAGCGTGGTTTCAACCCGCTTTAGAACAAGCGCTTAGAATCCCGCCCACTTTAGTGGTGGGAGAAGTCAAAAGTAGTTTTAATCCTTTTATCCCCTATAGCTAGCAGGGCTGTTTCATTCGTTTAGACTCTGGATGAGTAAGGTCAGAGGCAGAGGAGGGGGTAGAGGGGGAGGAAGATGATTTTGTTTGGTTATTTTGTCTTTCTTCCAAGTCCACCTTGTCTTCCTTGTCTTCCTTTTCCTGTATTAGATACAGAGCAATGGTTTAGCCCTGGGATAGGTAGGGTTTTGATGGCTGAATTTGGTAATGCCTGCTACAATAGAAGAATTGACTTTAACAACAATTTAGGGCATCTAATTAAAATCTTGAACCCAGTCGTTTCAGATAAGTTGAGGGGTTTGACCCCCTAATTGATTGAGTTTTGTTTTTTGGGTTCGATTGATTGGGTCAAGAAGGGGATGCGATCGCTTCTTAAAGTGATGATGAAAACCAATAGTTAGTGTCATACCGAGTAACGTTCAGGGCTGGGATCGCATGAATTGCTAGGGTTTCCCAAATTACCCATTACCCATTAAGTAGGTAGGCTAAGTAGATAGGCATGATTCAACCGACTAATGGAACCGAATGATGTCAAGTTTTGTAAAACATCTAGAAATTCAAGCTATGCCCTTGAGCCAGCATGTTTAGATAAATTTGTTTACATATATTTACATAGCTGCCTTGATTTGAGCTTACCTATTTACCCGTTACCAGTTATCGCAATACATTCGGTATCCAAAACCACAACCTTCTCTGTCTCGAAAACAGAACAGGAATCGATTACGTTAACAATTGCCGGAACAATGGCTTGTTTGAGTCGAGCTTGAGCTTCTGCTGCTACTGGTTGATACTGCATAATCCAGCGATTTTCAGATATATATTGCGGATTAAATGCTTCCTTATCTAACAACCAAAAATCCATGTCGTACTGCCTAATAAATTGTTTGACTTCGGCTAAGTTTGGACTGTACTGGGCTTGAATTAAGTCAATCGCTCTGTTGCGAAATTGGTTGTAATAGTTAGTATGATAGGGAATACCATATTCTCTACTGACTAAGATTGACCGTCCAGAAAACGTTGGCAAGAAATCGGCTTCCTTTGATAGTGAGGCAATCAGGATATCGTTTGGTTGTTTAGCAAAGAATTCATATAGGGCATGTTCCCTCCCAACCTCATAGTTGGTTTTGGGGAAATTATGGAAACCAAGAGGAGACAAGATTAGAGCTATTCCTACGAGTGTAACGATGGCTCGTCCCAACACTGGTTTCCCTTGAATTCGAGGGGAGGCTAGCCTCTGGCAAGCTTGAATAATAGCATCAAGTAATAGAGTTATAGCGATCGCAGCAGCTAGGACTAGCACAATTCGCAGACTATGCTTACTGTAACGGCTGGGTAGATGCAGTCGGAACAGGACAGCATGAGCCATAATGAACATGCCAAGGGATACCAGAGCCAGTTGAGTCAGGAGTACCGTTTCCCCTGTGACTTTCTTCACTAACGGTAGCCATGAGGGAAATCGTAGCAGGATAGGCAATAGTAAACCAGCACAGACAGCTATAGGTAAATGCTTTCTTCGGGGAAATACACCACTGCGAGCATCTTCCAACCAGAAATCCCATGGGTTCTGATCGAAAAAGGCGACTCGCCCTCCTGGTTGGAATTCTGGCATGGTTTTGGCTTGCTGTGCGCTGATAATTGGACCATAGTCAGAAGTGCTCAAAGCATAGGGCAACAGGACGATGAATGCCACACCTAACCCAGCTGCACAAAACCAATAGTCATTCTTTTGGGAGGATAGTCTGACTCTACCCTCTCGCCAACGCAACAGTTTCAGTACCAGAACCCCACAACAGAGGAAAACGCACTGAGGATAAAATAAACCCTGGAGGGTGATCACTACGAGACAGGGGATCAATGAGCGCCGTGATAGGTAGTACAAAAATGCTAGCAGCAGGGGATAAATGAAAGCCCTAGGGGTTGCTGATACTAAATCATCCAGCATCCATAGGGTTTGATTTAGGAGCAAAGACGCGATAAATCCTGCGGCTGGGATGGGCAGCATTTGTAGACAAAGCCGGAAACAGTAACTAGTGGTAATCAACCCTAGCACCATGGGTAGTAGTTTATTCAATAAGAGGGGATGAATCCCGACAAATGCTATCAGCCGATAGAGGGTAGTATAGCCAGCGGGTGCTACAGATTGGAAGTAATTGGCAATCAGATCATCGGGAAATAAGCTGGGATCAAAAAACCGTTGCATCCAAAATACATGCTGTCTGGCATCATCTTGTACAATGTATTGATTACTAAAGGCTTCTTCTAGGGCGATCAGGCTGTAAAGCATAGCAAATGCTAGGCTCAAGCTAAACCAAAATATTACTTGGTTTTTAGGGGCATTCGAGGCTGGGGGATTCATACTTTGTTGTGTTTGGGTAGAGACAATTAAAATGGGATAATGGGGTGACGGTTATAGGTAAGTTTCTAGATTAAGTATTATTGTTAACAGTGAAATATTATCGTTAACACTCATCAGTCAACGGTCAATAAAAAGCGATCAAGTACAATATCCAAATTAAACGAACACGAATAAATTACCTTTGTACTTTCCTGTATACTTTTCCGTGTACTTTTTTGTGTGATGGAAACCAAACGATTACAGCTAGGGAAATTCCCTCAACCTCCCTTGCGACTATTATGCATTACCCTACTGCTCTTAGGAATAGTCTTTCGCTTAGCCAATCTCGACAGCAAAGTCTATTGGGGGGATGAAAGTTTCAGCTCCTCTAGAATTGCTGGCTATTCAGCGGAAGAAATTATCGGGGATATCTACACGGGTGAAGTGATTAGCGCTACAGAATTACAAAAATACCAGACCCCTAATTCTGACCGTAGCCTCGCCAATACCTTACGAATTATAGGGGAAGAAGCGCCACAACACCCGCCAGTTTACTATATTTTAGCCCGATTCTGGGAACAATGGCTTGGTAGTTCCCTAGGACTCAAGCGCACTTTACCTGCTCTGATTAGCTTGCTCGGATTACCCTGCCTGTACTGGTTGTGCATAGAACTATTTGGGGCATCCTTGACCCCATGGCTTGCCATGTCCCTATTCGCTGTTTCACCGATCCATATTTTGTATGCCCAGGAAGTTCGGGAATATAGTCTGTGGACTGTGAGTGTCTTGCTATCGAGTGCTTCCCTGTTAAGAGCGATGCGAGTCAACACTAGGGTGAGTTGGTGCATTTATGCACTTTCTGTAGCGCTAGCTTTCTACTCTCATTTATTTTCAGCACCGATTATCCTAGGTCACGGCATTTATGTCCTGATCATCGCAGGTTGGCAAGGGCGTCAACGGGTAATTGCTTACATCTCAGCAGTCACAGCAGCACTGCTTATATTTTCACCTTGGTTAGCTGTTTTCTTGGAAAACGAACCCAGAGCTAGCAAGGAATGGGGATGGGTCATTAAAGAATTACCACCCCTGGATCTTGGTCGATATTGGCTGAAGAATCTACTTTACGGCTTTTTTGATGTACCCCTAGGGAAGGAGTACCCGTTTGACCTAACCTTTAGCTACACCCAGCCGAGAACTTACCTAGTACTACCAATTGTGGTGCTAGTGATTTATGGGCTATATTCTCTCTGTCGCTATACTCCAAAACAGGTTTGGCTATTTGTTTTGCTCCTGATGGGATTTACTAGTCTACCCCTAGTGCTACCAGATGTGATTTCAGGAGGCATGCGCTCAACGATTGCTCGATATCAACTGCCAACCTACATCGGGATTCAACTCACTATTTCCTATTTACTGTCCAGGAAACTCAGTAAGTTTTCGATTGGTATTTGGCAAAAACGTTTATGGCGATTGACTACAGTTATATTGCTCTGTTGTGGTGTGATATCTGGTGTGCTGATTGTCCAAGCTGAAACCTGGTGGACGAAGTACAGCGACTACTATAATGCAGAAGTTGCTAATATTATTAATCAGTCTCCTGCTCCCCTTGTACTCAGCGATAGTACTCACAATCGAATTCTATCCCTGAGCCATAAGCTTGAGCCCAAGGTTCAATTACAACTCATCAAAAAAATCAAAAATGTTTCAGAAATACCTGAAGAAAAATTACCAAAAATATCGGGTAAATTTAGTGATGTTTTTGTCTTGGAAAATATTCCATCACCATCATTGCTACGCCCCAGTATTGAAAAGCATAGTAACTATAAATTCAACCTGATATACGAAGGAAATATTGGCTTTAAAAAACGGAAAACTCTGTTGTGGAAAAAAATTGATTAGATTGATTAGTCATTAGTCATGAGTGATTGGTAATTGAGCAAGTTGATTTTGCCTTTTGACTTTTGGTTTCACTGCACTAGCTTCCAGAGATGCTTGCGTTTATGAACTGGTTTAACGTCATAGGGTGACTCCTCTTCAAATTTTTGTCGCAGTTTTGGAGAAGGTCTATATAAGAAGACGTCACTGAAACTGGAAAAAACTGTAGGAGACTCCTTAGTTTTGATTAACTGTAAGGTCACGTTGGGCTCAAGTAAATAACTGAGAGACACTAATCGCATGATATCACTACTAATCACCAAGGGACGATTGGCTTCATTAATAATGTGAGCTTCCTCAGGGGTGTAATAGTTACTGTATTTATGCCACCAAGTTTCTGCTTGAGAACTAATGGCACAAGAGAGCACACCTGCTGAAATAACTGTAATAGCAACTAATCGCCATAGTTGTTGTCGTTTTATTGTCTGACCATTAAGGGGATTAATTTTTTTAGCAAGGAGGTAAGCAACAGCAAGTTGTATACCCAAGTAACAAGGAATGAAATAGCGCGCCATGCTGGAACGCTGTCCTCCTAAAATTAAATCCTGAGCAATAGGAAACATCCCAACAACTGCGATCATGGTCAAGATAAATAACCAAACCCGCTGCTGACTATGACGACACAGAAAATAAATAGAATAGCCTACTATAATTAAAATTAGGATATCGAAATAAATGAGAAAATGGTCGTAGTTAAACTTTAGGTCTCGACCTGACCGCACATCAAATAAGGGATTGTTATAGCCAATCTGGATATCGAAAAACACAGAACTCAGATTGATAAGCCAGCGGGTGATCAGTTTACCGAGTGGAGTCTCTTTATCCGCCCAATCCCCCAATTCAATACCGTTTTCAATTACCAATCTGAGCCAAGGTAAAAAGGCGATAATCCCGAAAAGCGAAGCTAATCCATACCTAACTACTTGCTTACTAAAACGAAATTTTTCTATACAAATAACATAGATACCATGTCCAATAAAAACTAATCCAGAAAGCAAATAGCTGTAGAGATTTAGAGAAACTGTTATGGCATAGATTACCCAACTCATCAGTGTGCTAAGACGCATCGCCCTCAGCAAGGCTATGCTAGAAAGTAAAGTGGTCACGGTCCACAAGCTATATTGTCGAGCTTCCTGGGCATACAACACATGGAATGGGGAGACACAGAGCAATGCGATCGCAATCCATCCCGTTAGGGGAGACTCGAACAACTCCAAACAAAGCCAATAAATGCACGGCAAAGTCAAGAGACTAATCAAGGCTGGTAAACTTCTCATCACCGTTACGGAATAACCGAACAATTTTGCCCAAAAGTGAGCCATCACAAAATATAACGGTGAATGTTGTGGTTCATGTAACGCTAACCCTTGGATCGTGTCACCTACATCTTTGTTATCATTAGGACGCTGATAATTCTGTAAATCTTTAACATTAATTTGACGACCATCAATTTCTTGAATAATTTCTGCTTTGGTATAACCAGAAATTCGCAATGATGTATATGCTTCATCAATCCAATACACTTTTTTTTCAAAATTGACTAATCGAAAAACTATACCCAGGATTAATATAATAATAATTAAATACTTAGACCATTGACCAGACGTAGGTCGATAAAATTTTAGATTATTTCCCATGACTTATTGGGGTAGGGGTTATTAATTGGTGGCCTTTGAGCAGAGGTTAAGCATTGGATAAGCGTTGGTAAAATTAAGTTAGCCGTTTCAGGGAACACCAAATAGTAAAGCTTACCCCTCAGGAGCAGTATGGCAAGAGTAAACTCATGGCCAGCACTTTCAAACCGTAGCCGAATCGTGATTTAAGACTGAAACTTAGAATTTAGGGAAGGGAGCAGTGAAGGCAATGCCAAAGCGCGGATATCACGACTGGTAGTTCTGCCTTAGTTAGAAAGATTATGAGCCGACGACACCGGATTAGCCATCGTATTGATTAGTCCCTTACATATCTTTACATAAATTCGTTCCGTTCAATCAACTCTACCAACTTACCTGTATTATGGAAGAGAAAATCCATAAAGGTAACCCTGGGGAAGCATGGGAGGATTTATAGTAGGATGAATGACATGGATCAACGAAAGCTTTTATCACTGTTATGTCATAGCTCAATATTTTTGAGTTTTTTAGTGGTTCCTATTGCAATCCCGATAGTCATTTTTTTGCTCACCGAAGACTCAGTAGTCAAAGAAAATGCCAAAGAAGCTATTAATTTTAACATTTGCCTTTATATATATTGGGTGATTTGTTTGATACTGGCTGTGGTGATTATTGGGATTCCGCTGCTATTTATATTAGGTCTTGTAAGTCTAATTATGCCCATAATTGCTTTAGTGAAGGTGCTGGAAAATCCTAATCAGCCCTATCGCTACCCGTATATTTTTCGGGTGCTTTGACGTGCCATGGCATAATTGATACAACGTTTGGGAGATGACAGTATTGATAAGTTAGGGTAGTTTATCATCGAAGATTTTACTGACTATCCCGAATTATGAAGCGATCGCTTGTCCGTATTTCCCTATTCATATCATTACTAGGGTTTACTCCATCTCCTGGTATAGCAGCTCCCCCTAGAACTCCAGACCAAACCGAAACCTGTGAAATCTTAGTGATTGGAGGTGGATTGGCTGGTGCAGCGGCTGCCTATGAAGGCTTATTGGCAGGGCAAACGGTGTGCTTGACTGAGATTACCGACTGGGTAGGGGGACAAATTTCTGCCCAGGGAACCTCTGCTCTCGATGAACGACCCACTCAGCGATCGCGTTTGTTCTATCCTAAGGGCTATCTAGAATTACGCGATCGCATTAAACGCTACTACCGTCAACTCAATCCTGGGGACTGCTGGGTAAGCGAATCCTGTTTTCTACCCCGTGATGCTCACCAAATCCTGTTTAATATTTTACGAAAGGCGGCCAAACGGGGAAAAGGGACATTAAAATGGTTTCCCTCTACTGTAGTTAAGGAACTAGAGATTAGCCCAGATGGCAAAACCATTGACAGTGTGATTGCTATTCAACACAAAAGAGCTGCTGATGCTCCTGCCCTGAATACCTTTCCCCTATCTCAAACCATTGAAGATTGGTATAGCTACGAGAATTCCTCCCGGTTTGAGAAAAGCATTTTGCGCATTGTTCCCCAACAGACCCAAGACAATAGTTCTAATTGGTATATTATCGACGCAACAGAAACTGGTGAAATTATTGCCCTAGCTGACGTTCCCTACCGGTTGGGGATTGACTCCCGCTCCTACCTAAACCCCTCCGCATCTAGTGCTACTGACGACCTCTATTGCACCCAAGGCTTTACCTACACCTTTGCTATGGAGCAAACCAAGGAGGCTCAAACCCAAGAAATGCCCTCCTTTTACCCGCAATACCAACCTTACTACAGCTATGAATTACAGCGCCTAGCCGACTTTGAAGGAGTATTCACCTATCGGCGAATTTGGAGTTCTAAGCGGGGTAAACGGATCCGATGGGGGGTTACTGCTCCCACTCCAGGAGACATTTCCATGCAAAACTGGACATGGGGTAATGATTATCGTCCTGGCACTTCACAAGATAATCTAGTTTACACCCGTCGCCAATTACAAACTACTGGTCAACTGGCTTCTGGTGGCTGGATGGGAGGCTTGCGCACGGAAAGTCTACGGAAAGGAGAAGAAAACGCTCTCGGCTATTACTATTGGCTAGTCGCAGGAACTACCGATTCCCAGCTTGGGGATGGGGTAAAAGAGCCTCATCCCAATCACCGCTATCTAACGGGGTTAGATTCTCCGATGGGGACAATGCATGGGTTGTCTAAGTATCCCTATATCAGGGAAGGGAGGCGGATTATTGGACGCCCTTCCTTTGGCTATCCTCAAGGCTTTACCATATCAGAAGTGGATATTTCCCGCCGTGACTACCAGGATGAATATTATCGGCAGACCCTCTCACCAGACGAATATCGCCGCTTGTGGGCAGTACTGGCTGGATTAGAAGCACCCTCTGTGATTCAAGGTAAAATCCAGCCAGATCAAGTCAGTCAACGCAGTCGCTCTACTATCTATCCTGATTCTGTAGGAATTGGTCACTATGCCATTGACTTTCATCCCTGTATGACCCTAAGTCCAGCAGAAACCCCAGGAAACACCGAGCGTCAAGGGGAACGGCGGGGAGCAGGTCAAGCCTATCCGTTCCAAATTCCCCTGCGAGCAATAATTCCCCAGAAAATTGACAACCTCTTAGTAGCAGGTAAAAGTATTGCTACCAGTCACATTGCCGCTGCTGCTTATCGGGTGCATTCCTTTGAATGGTCATCCGGTGCTGCTGCTGGTACAACCGCTGCTTTTTCCTTAGAAACTGGGATAGCACCTTACCAACTTCTAGAAGAACCCCTGCTACAGCAAACCCAACTCCAAGCTCTACGCCAGAAGTTGGAAAAAAACGGTAATCCCACCGCTTTCCCAGACACTTCCATCTTTAATCAGAATTGGGACGATTGGCGTTAAAGTCACACAGTTAAGTAATAGTAACTATCGATATTAATTATCTGTAGTAGGCTACGTTTTTACATACATTGATAATGGCTCTTCCATAGATATTATGCTAAATAACCGCGCAAATATATTATTGCCTTACTGGGTAATTATTTGACTTGATCAACAGTTTTTTAAATGTTAAAGTAATTCCCAGTAAAGCTTTCAGCATAAGCGAAATGAAAATTAGCATCAACTTGTGACGAAGAGCCTTTATTATCTGTTTCTAAATAGTCATAAGTTATGGTTGTGCCATAACTTATGACTAGTATAAATTAGCGACAATAATTCTAAAGATAGTTAGTTAGTAATTGGTAATTGGTAATTAGATTACTATTCCCTATTACCACAAGGTATTCGTAGCCAAGATTCAATTACCTTCAGGTTTAGATATTGATTATAATCATGATTTTTAACTATCATAGCATGCTGAATAATATCAGCTGTGGTAGTCATAAAATCAGCCAATTAGTTGGTAATTAAAGTTTGTTGACAATTAACGCAGATGCAGCAAATGCTAACACTTAGAAGCATGATGGTAGTTTTGATAGCGGGTTGATTAACCAGACTTAATATTATTTACCCACCAACTTAACCATTCCAATCCCACCAAAATACAGACCAAGTACAGCACCCCCCAGTAAACTTTGAGTGAGAGGATCTGTCGAGGGAGTCAGCACCGCTCCCAAGATAGCTGCTCCTAGGACAACCGTGCGCCAACCAGAAAGCATTTGCTTGGAAGAAACAATTCCCAAAAACCCCAGTAACATTTGAATAACTGGGATTTGAAATGCCAAGCCAGTACTAAACATCAACAGTAAGACAAATTCAAAATACTTATCAATTGACCACAACTGCTCTACTACATCTGCTCCGTAACTGATAAAGAAATTCAGAGCTGCAGGAATTAGAGCAATGTAGGCAAATCCCAAGCCTAGGAAAAACAGAACCGTTGATCCTAACACCACAGGTCCGATGAAGCGTCGCTCCCGGCGAGTCAACCCTGGTAAAACAAATAGAAGGATTTGGTATAGAATAAAAGGACTAGCTACCAGTAAGCCACTATAGCCAGCCACCTTCAAGGACACAAAAAAGTATTCCCCTGGAGCCAGTTGCAGAAACTTGACCCCCCTAGCTGGAATTTCCAGCAACTGAACAATTGGCTTAACTGCGACAAAGCAGCCAGCCATGGATAAGACTACAGCAATCAGCGAGTAAAAAATCCGCTGTCTCAACTCCTCTAAATGGTCGAACAGAGACATCTCGACATCATTAGGTACCTCGTCGAGATAAGTCTCAGGGTCTTTGAAAGTATCTAAACTTTCCTCGGGAGCAGTATCTAACTCAGAAGGCGTCATGGATTTTGATAGGCTTAGGGAACGTTAACTATTGTATCTTCTTGTATCTTATGTATCTGCTTGTATCTTCTAACGATTGTGTGGGGAGAGTTCAAACAGGACGATAGACGCGATAGTTTATCTTGGGAAAAATATTGTCAATCTCCTCGACTTTCTCCAGCCAGCCTGCATCAATCTTGCCCAGCTTGATATCATCGTAAAGCTTATTAAACCGCATCAAATGCGATCGCGTTCGTCTAACTGCATAAGGGACCATTGTCTCGGTGCGCATAATAAATGCCCAGTCTGACGATTGCGCTAGTAGTAACTCTCGCGCTGCTTGATTTAATGCCTTCCACTCCAACTCATCTGTAGCTTCCAAGCTTGACAGCTCAATCATCCGTTCTGTGGCTTTGTGCAGATGAGGGTAAATCCAGGTATTGGTTTCATTTAGCCAGTATTCATGGAACCCCTGATACCCCCAGCTAGATTGAGAAGGTTTACAGACTTGTTGGATCGGATGATTCCGCAAATAATCTGCCAAATGAGTCATTTCATAGGTGTTCTGGTCATACCACGACTTACGGAGCAAGACATCCAGAAACCAAGGACCCTCGTACCACCAGTGACCAAATAACTCTGCGTCATAGGGAGATACCACAATCGGAGAACGCTGTATCATTGCTGCTAGATGTTTAACCTGCTGCTGGCGATTAAACATGAAATTTCCAGCATGTTCCGCAGCTTTGTCTTTTGCCCAATACGGATCATACAGTTGCTTTTCCCCTAATCCTATACCACGGTCTGTAATTTTGTGATATTTTATACCCGTATTCTTCCGCTGTCCATGGGGCATAATATAAGGTTTAATGTAATCATAATCTGCTTCCCAGCCTAAATCCTTGTAAAATTCCCGATATACTGGATCCCCTGGATACCCGACTTCCGAAGACCACACTTGCTGGGATGACTCATGGTCACGACCAAAGGCAGCAACTCCTGTCTCAGTATAAATGGGGGCATAGGTACCAAACCGTGGTCGGGGACGAGCGTACATAATACCATGACTATCCATCAGAAAATAGCGCAAACCAGCATCTGCTAGCATCTCCTCAATCCCTTCGTAGTAAGCGCATTCCGGTAACCAGATGCCCTTGGGCGGACAGCCAAAGTTTTGCTCATAATGTTCACAAGCCACCCGAATTTGAGCCCAAACTGCTTGGGGATACATCTTCATCAAAGGAAAATAGCCATGGGTAGCACCGCAGGTGATAATTTCCAGGTTATTACTGTCTAAAAATTGTTTAAATGCCTTGACTAAATCCCTTTCATAGTGTAACCAGGTTTGGCGAATAGCGCTGAACTCTTGAACATAATGTTGGGCTAGGTAACGGATATGACCATTATGCTGATTATGCTCAACCTCCTTCTTGGCTAGTTCTTGGAGCAGTGACAGATGGCGCTCATAACGTTCTTGTAGTAGTGGATCCCGTAGCATCGACACCAAAGGTGGTGTCATACTAATGGTTATTTTGAAGTCAATCCCATCCCGCTTTAATCCCTCAAAAACATGTAGTAGGGGAATATAGGTTTCAGTGATGGCTTCAAATAGCCACTCTTCTTCTAGAACATAATCACTTTCTGGATGCCTAACAAACGGTAAATGGGCGTGAAGGACAAGAGCAAGGTAGCCAATAGCCATGATCAAGTAGCAGCCGTGGATAGATTGTTAAACGAGAACTGACGCAATCCGCGATAATGTTACATTATTTTAAGATTTTAGTCTCAAATAGACCGGGAAAGTGCCAGAAAAGGGCTGGTTAGTACCGAGACTATAAAATAATAAAATAGACATTAAATTGTAAGGAAGCACACATCACCAACAAAAAATAACAAATCTTAGTCTTATTCCAGCCTTATTGGTTAAGAGTGCTAACACCAAATTGCATGCAGGCAGCTACAGAAACATACACTAACTCCCCAACCTTTCTACAACTGCTGCTGTTTGTCGATGAACGTCCCGGTTCCCGTAAACAGCTCCAGTCTATCCACCATTATCTGGAAACTCTCAAGACAGAGTATCCCTTTGAACTAAAGGTTGTGGATGTTGGGGAACAACCCTATCTAGCTGAACACTTTAAGCTAGTAGCAACCCCAGCACTGATTAAGATTAATCCGAAACCCAAACAAACCCTTGCAGGTAGTAATCTAGTTGCCCAGCTGAAGAACTGGTGGCCCCGCTGGCAACGCTCTCTAGAAGAAAACCAAACCCAACTTACCCAAGGATTCCCTTTACAACCAACTGTTAGCTCATCTAACTCCTCGGCTGAGACATCACCAGAGACAGCTGGTTCCCTGGCTTGTGCCTTGGAACTGATTCGACTCTCCGACGAAGTATTTCGCCTCAAGAAAGATAGAGAAGAATTGCTTGAGCAGCTGCAATTTAAAGACCAAGTCATATCCATGTTAGCTCACGACTTGCGAAGTCCTTTGACAGCAGCATCCATTGCCTTGGAAACCCTACAGCTAGAGCAACCAGTAGCCCAGAATGGCAGAAAATCTGGGCTGACGCCACAGCTAAAGGCACGGCTGTTTGAGCAAGCTCGTAATCAATTGCGCATTATCAACCGGATGGTGGTGGATCTGCTGCAAGCTAGGAAGGGAAGTAATGCTGAATTCAACATCCGACCTCATAAGCTGAATTTTGGCAGACTTTGCCAAGACGTTCTAGTTCAGATGCATGAACAGTTTCAGCTCAAAGCTCAGGTTGTGCAAACCGACATCCCGCAAGACTTGCCTCCTGTCTACGGCGATGAAGAATTGGTGCGTCAGGTGCTAATTAACCTGCTGGATAATGCCATTAAGTATACTCCCAAAGGGGGTAAAATTGCTGTGTCTAGCATCCACCGTACTACCCAGAAAGTTCAAGTCAGCGTTTGCGATGATGGTCCTGGTATACCACAAGAAAATCGCGATCGCATTTTTGAAAACCACTTCCGCCTTAAGCGAGACGAAGCTATAGAAGGCTATGGGTTGGGCTTAGCCCTATGTCAAAAGATTATCCGTGCCCACTATGGTCGCATTTGGGTTGATTCACCTATCAAGGGTGGCAGCTGTTTTCACTTCACCTTACCGATTTATCGATAGGAAATGGGGTTTAAGGTTTAAGGTTTAAGGTTTAAGGTTGTTTTCTTGAACTGATCAGGTAATCGCTGTTCAGTCTTGAGAGCGCAAAGCCGCAATAATCTGAGTATTGGCTTTGGGGAAGGGAAACTGATCTACTTCATCTAAGGTTACCCAGCGAATCTCATCACATTCAATAGGTTGCGGAACACCACTAAGATGGCGACAGTGGTGTACACTTAGCACAACACGAAAGTGGCTGTAGGCGTGATTAATTGTGATCAGGTGTTCACCAACCTCAATCTCAATGCCCAATTCTTCCTGAATTTCCCGTTTAATACATTCCGGAACAGTTTCACCAAGCTCAATTTTGCCACCAGGAAACTCCCAAAGACCACCGAATAAGCCTTTTGCCGGTCGGCGGTCGATTAGAATTTGTCCCTGGTCGTTCCAGATCACAGCGACACCGATATTTTTTGTGGGTAGAGGAGAAGATGGTTCTCGCATAGGTATAACAGAATTGAATACCTAGATTTTGACACTCCCTATGGCGCTTATGCCAAGGGATTCTTGGTTCAACGACAAGGCTAGGCATGACAGGTTTTCACCAGCCACAGTAGAGGCCAAATCTCCCCTCCGGGGAATTGGGGACTGAAAATGTTGCGTATCCTTGAAAATTTTTGCGCTTAATAAATATATTATTGTGCTCGTTCGCGTAGCGTCTCCTAGGTCGAAAAGAGTACCGGTTTGTTCGCAAGCTGCAAAGCCTCACGGTGCGCTTGACCCGTAATTAAATTCGCCACGGGTCGCACCGCTGCTAGAAGGATGAACCAACAAAAACCTTGAAAAAGTAACCCCAATGATTTTATTGATCGGAGGGTAAGCGAGGCGGTTTGGCTCAGCTGTTAAGGGTTTTCTGCTCTTAAGAATCCCCCGCTATAATCTTCGATGAGCGCGGTGGGAGTGTCAATGACCACTCCGTTTGATCCCCGATCTAAAGATACAAAGCTTGCAAGTCCCATTCCGCTTTAGCTGTCCGGCAAAATTCATCCCACACCTAATGCGTAGCATTAGGTGTGGGATGAATTTTGCACAGGGTATTATAAAATTGCTATAATATATGTACTGATAAACAAAGCCGTTCGCGTAGCGTGGCCTACGGCCTTAAATGCTGGTTTGTCAGCCACCTACGTTCCTAAAAAATAGAACTTATTGTATTGTTCCGGCGCGGAGGGGCATCCCGGAGAGGAAACCTTAGAATAGGGCAGCCTTAATCATAAAGTTTTAACTCTTTACGCATAACCGACTAACCATAAAGGCTGCCCTATTCTTGCGGTAACTTCTGACCGTGTCGTTAATAAAGCAAGCCTACGTATCCGTTCGCGCAGGGTCGGCGAAAGCCGATACCGTTGGGTGGAGTTGGCAAGAAGCCTACACGCTCACTCGTTCGCGGAGCGGCTCTGTAAGAGCAGAGTCAGTGTAGGAGTATGTCACGTGACAGGGCTTTGTGCGAAGCACACGCTTACGCTAACGAGCCTCTTTCTTTAGATAGCTGACCAGCTATAGTCTTACGAGGAAGAAGTTATCGATAAGAGGTGAAGTACCCAACCTGCTTCCCTGAACGCGAGAGCGTCGGCAATGCCCACGGTTGGGGCTTCCCGTTCTCAGGTCAATCAGGGACGGTCTTATTCGTCTCTGGGATTTCCCGCGCGCGTCCCCGATGCCTCGCGCGCTTTCCAATGGCGAATTAAATTACGGGGTCGCGCCTCAAGCTAGCGTTGGTCTTACTCAGCGTCCAAAGGCAGACATCCGCCTTCCGCAGACGCAAACAAACGTTTTTCGACAGACTCACCTTGGAATTACAGCACTGTGGCTAACCAGCCGGGGCAAGTCTCTTCCGGGATCTACCGCTAGTACTTTGTATACCTTTTGACCTAAAAACTGATCGGATATTAGACATGCATGTAAGGTAGCCTTTTAGTCGGTCAGGTGGGTCAGCAACCAACATTATTATAGACTAAATCGAGTCGCAAGTTATCGTTACGCTATCCATCCCAGAGACGAAACCGATAGTACTGGTCGCCAAAATCGGCAAAGTTTTAACCCTTTACCCATGACCGACTAACTATAAAGGCGACCAGTACCTTACGGTAACTTCAACACCCATTACGTTCGCGTAGCGTGGCCTACGGCCAGGGTGGGGAATTCCGCGAATTTTGTTAAAGTTCCTACAACCGGATGGGTGCCAGTCAATAGCTGATTAACCGGATGGTTAAACAGTTGTCAGAGCGCTAAGACAGTGCCATCTCGAGAGTACCGACCGATAACATTGGCAAATCAAGCAAGCGGTGCGCCTTAGGGCACGGCCAACTTTACCCGTTTAAAGGGGGTTAAAGGACTTTAACCATTAAAAGGGTCGTTTGACGGCGGTTAAAACCCCTCGTGTCGTTTTTCCTCCCCGCTCTGAAGACGCGGGGCGTGTCCTACTCCCGTATTTCTTCGTGATCGTTCTTTGTTCCTCAATAATGGAAACCGACAGAATCAGGTGATTATCTGCCGATGTTCGATTGGGCATTTTCTCTCAAAAATCTATAGATTCAGCCCTTTTAAGCCAAGGTTTGACTAATCTTCCTCCACAGATTGAGATTCAGCTATTTGCAAAGACTTATCAAAAACCATACGTTGTTCAGCGTTCCTAAGGAAATAGCCGCTAACCATGGCTGAAGCCAAAAGGCGACCTAGATTCTCACGGCTAGTACTGATAGTTACGCCAAAGTCTTGGGAAGGCAAGTTTCCCAACATTCCCATAATATTGTTTTCCATCACCTGATAGACTTCCGAAGACGTTGGTCTAGATAGCTGGGTAATGGTTTCTGGACTCATTGATTGAACATACTGCCAGAGTAAATTATTGTCAGAATCTTTATCAAAGAACTCAGGAACATGATTGGGATTGGATGCGTTATTCACCGTTTTACCTCCTAGCGATGGTTAATTCCGGTTTTTCTACTAGAGTCGGCAGCCAATGATAATGTTTATCTGTTTAGCTCTACTGCTTCGTATTTCTAATTACTTTAACAGGCAAGTGACCATGGCAAAGTAGGTGGAACCGAACCATCTAGGATCTGATTTTCTCACCTATTGGTCATTAGTCATTGGTGATTGTGGCTAATGACTAATGACTAATGACTAATGACTAATGACTAAACCGACTCAGAACAAATTAACTAGCTGGGATATATTCCCGCATATCCCCTTGACGCTTACGAAGTTTAGCGATCGCTTCTCGTTCGATTTGTCGCACTCGTTCACGGCTGATGTTGAGGTGTTGACCAATTTTGGCTAATGTCATCGGTTCAACCTCTGCCAAGCCATAACGGAGTCTCAACACCTGCCTCTGCTGCGGTGTCAAATCAGCCATGAATTTCTCTAAGTCTAGCTGCATTAACGATTGAGTCACAAAGTCTTCTGGTCCAGGACCGGTGTCTTCGAGCAACTCAACCAATTCTGTATCTTTGTTATCCCCCACTCGCAACTCCAAAGAGAGGGGTTGACGTGCTTGCTCAAAGTACTCCCGCAATTGATGAGGTGTGAGGTTCAACTCAATTGCCAATTCTGAGATAGTAGCTGTTCGTCCCAGCTTTTGGGAAAGTTGGCGCTGGGCTTTTTTGATTTTGTTTAACTTCTCGGTAATATGGATAGGAAGGCGAATCGTGCGCCCTTTTTCTGCGATCGCACGAGTAATTGCCTGCCTGATCCACCAGTAGGCGTAGGTAGAAAAACGATAGCCTTTGGTAGGGTCAAATTTTTCCACACCCCGCTGCAAGCCGATAGTCCCCTCTTGTATCAAGTCCAGCAAGTCGAGATTACGCTTAATGTATTTCTTTGCCACTGCCACCACCAATCGCAAATTGGCTTCCACCATCTTGCGTTTAGCGGATTCACCAACAGCGATGCTAGACTTTAACTCAGAATCCGTTAGGCAAGATGCTGTTGCCCACTCAGAAAACGTAGGTTCACGACCCAGCTGTTGGACAAGGGACTCTTTGACTTCCTTTAAGGTTGTTAACTGTTTAACCTTTTTCCCGTAAGAAATTTCCTGCTCATGGGTCAGTAATGGTACACGACCGATTTCCTTTAAATAGGTACGAACTAAATCTGTAGAGTCCTGAGCGGTTTTCATTGGATTCGATGGCGTTATCAGTGAGATTTAAATCATGAAAATTAAAGCAAACCATGCTGGTTTTCCAAACCAGATGATAAGCTTTGTGGGATTCCAGTTAAATTATTTTAATAAATTTAACATAACTTAACGAAATTCCCGAAGAGGGTGTAATGTAAGATGACCCAAACAGTTTGGATTGCCAGACACGGAAACCGGCTTGACTTTGTTAACCCCGAATGGTTCAACATGGCAGAGCGACCCTATGATCCACCGCTTTCAGTAGATGGTGAACTGCAAGCAGTGCAACTGGGTCAACGCCTTGTAGGACAAGGAATTAGGCATATATTCGCCTCACCGTTTTTACGAACTGTCCAAACGGCTAACCAAGTCGCAGAAATTCTGGATTTACCCATTAAGCTAGAGTTGGGTTTAAGTGAATGGCTCAATCCTGAGTGGATGGCAACTGAACCAGAAAGACTGCCTACTGAAGTATTGCACAAGCAGTTTCAGCGAATTGACACCAGTTATACTTCCTGTGTAATCCCTGAATATCCAGAAACAAGTGTTGCTGTACTCAAACGAACATGTGAAACGGCACAACGTCTCACCGCTCAATTTTCAGAAGACTTACTACTGGTTGGTCACGGACCATCAGTAGTTGGAACCACTCAGGGACTAGTGGGTGCCACACAAGACATTAAAGCATCCTTGTGCTGTTTATTTAAACTAGTGCGCCAAGAAAAACAGTGGGTGATGGAACTGAATGGAGATACCTCTCACCTGAGTCAGACAGAAGATGTCATCCGGTTTAATTGAAGGGTATAAGCTTCCATAGCATACGAAGTTTTTTTTGTCAATAGCCTACAGCCATAGTCTCCTTTGACTCATGATCGCACACTTCCCTTCGCCCAAGGGGCGACGGTGGCGCGAACGGGTAAGACCTAGGCCTAATCTGGCTGAGGGACGCTAATGACCCATAAGCAATCACCAAAGACCAATGATACACTAACTGTTCGTGAATTTACAGGTGTCAAGATAGACAAACTAGCTAAGACACCGTAGTTTCCACGAGGGCTAGAAATTAAGACTGTGCAACAATTTAGGCATCTAGTGGTGGTATAACATCTTACCATCACCTAAGTTTGGGCGGCGAGTGTTGCCCCTATTTTCGTGGTATGGGCATGAATCGACGCCTTGCCATGGTCAGTGGTCAATGGTCAGTTGCAAAAGCGATGCAGCGAGGTAGCACGGTCATGAGGGTTCCCACGGGGCGAACAGCGGTGCGTTCACGTAGTGTCTCCAAAGGAGAATCCCGGTGTTCCGCACACAGACCACAACCATGAGTGACTACCGGTGCGGTCTTGGGGGGAACCCCCATGAACGACTGCATCAAGAGTAATTAGCACTTACTCTATAGCTAAAAGCTAGTAGCTGCAAAACAACTGACACAAATTAACTAGCATTGACAACTGACCTCAAATTCCCCGAATTGATTGGTGGGGATGGGCTGAAAATTATGGTACAGCGTGGAGTTGATGGCGGTTGAATCTATGTCCAGTCTAGGCTAGACAGTTCCGCTTTTAGCTAATTTTATTGGTTATGTTACCTGAGCATACACCCATGGAATCGAGCACTGGACATCAAAGAGTGGACTATCACCTCTTGAAAGTCCAAGCGGAAATGATTAACCAGATTGCCCAGGTTACACGGGGGACGTTAGTCCTCAATGAATTGCTACCCACCATAGCTAATCAATTACATCAAATCTTGCAAGTGAGTGGCTGTTTAATGTTTCCCACTCACGACGACCCTCCACCTATGGCAACTCATCAAGTTAGCTTTCCCATTACCCAATCAGTGGAGAGTACAGCCGAGCCATGTCTGATCGAGGTATTTCGCAACCTATTTCAGAGTTATCATTCCTGGCTAGCTCAGGGCAAACCGTTGATTATTCCTGAATCAGAGGGAAAACTCCCACCAGAACTGAGGGAATTAACCTATCCATGTGACCTGCGTGCCATCATGATGGTGCCACTGCTGCATGGGCAGTCTTGTCTGGGTAGTATCACCTTGTATCAGTGCGATCACGAACGAGAATGGAGAGTCCAAGAAATTGCCTTTATCCGAGAGATCGCCGATCATTTTGCCATTGCCCTAACCCACCAAAAACTCCAGCAACTCTATCAAAAACAAAGCCAAGAACTTAAACAAAAAGAGTCTGCACTAAAAGTAAGCGAGGCTAGAAACCGAGCCCTCTTAGAAGCCATACCAGATGTAATCTTTCGTGTCAATCGGGATGGCTTTTATTTGGATTGGAAAGCGGCCAAAGAAAACCCTGTGCTGTTTCTCACCGATAACTGTATTGGGAAACATTTACATAACTGTTTACCCACTGAGGTAGCAGGATTAATTTGGGAGCATGTGGAAATAGCCTTAGAAAGTGATGAGATGCAAGTTATTGAGTCCCCAATCAGAGAAGATGGTAAACTCCGCTACTTTGAGGCTCGTATTGTTAAAAGTGGGTTAGATGAAGTTGCTGTTATTGTCCAGGATATCACTGAGCGTATTGAAGCACGACTCACCCTAGCACAAGTCAATGATGCTTTGGAAGTCAGAGTTCAACAACGTACCGCTGCTCTGAGGAAAGCGAACCAAGCACTCAAGGGGGAGATTATTGAGCGCCAGAAGGCAGAAGAGCAGTTGCGGCAGAGTGAAGAGCGGTTTCGTAATGTCGTAGAAATTAGTAGCAATTGGATGTGGGAGATGGATGAAAATGCTGTCTATACCTACGCTAGTCCCAAAGTCTGGGATTTACTCGGTTATGAACCATCAGAAGTAGTGGGCAAAACTCCGTTTGACTTAATGTCACAGGAAGAGGCAAAACGTGTGATGGAAATTTTGGCTTCCTTTACCGTTTTAAAACACCCCTTTAGCAACTTGGAAAATACCAGAATTCACAAAAATCGTCAGTTAGTGGTTCTG
This sequence comes from Moorena sp. SIOASIH, assembly GCF_010671925.1. Lineage (GTDB taxonomy): Bacteria > Cyanobacteriota > Cyanobacteriia > Cyanobacteriales > Coleofasciculaceae > Moorena. Next base: position 1,072,738 of record NZ_JAAHIH010000003.1, read on the forward strand.
GAAACCAGTGGTGTACCAATTTTTGATCGTCTTGGCAAGTTTTGTGGTTATCGAGGGGTTGATAGAGATATCACTAAACGGAAAGAAACGGAAGTAGAAATTATAAATGCACTGGCTAAAGAGAAACAACTTGGGGAGCTAAAATCCCGGTTTATTACCATGACATCTCACGAATTTCGTACCCCTCTAACAACGATTTATTCATCAGCGGAGTTACTGGAACATTACGGAATAAAATGGTCAGAATCTAAAAAAAACCATCACCTACATCGCATTCAAAACATGGTTCAACATATGACCAGACTTTTGAATGATATCTTGCTGATTGGCAAGGTAGAAGCCGGTAAAATAGAGTTACAGCTAAAGCCAATAGACTTGGAAAGTTTTTGCACCGATTTAATGGCTCAAATCCAGCTTAATGACCGAAATGAGCACACAATAAAATTTACTTATAGCTTAGAAAAGTGTGAAAAAAAATTAGGTAATAATCATGGAAAAAATAATACGGCTAGTTCGTTCTCATCCGCCCGACCGTATATGGATGAAAAATTGCTTAGGCAAATTTTGGAGAATTTGCTGAGTAATGCACTGAAGTATTCTCCCAAAGGTAGCACGGTTGAGATTAAACTCACTTGCTCTGCCAATCAGGCTATCTTTAAAATCAGCGATCAAGGTATTGGTATTCCTGAAGAAGACCAAGGACTACTCTTTGAGACCTTCCATCGAGGTACGAATGTCGGGACAATTACCGGCACTGGCTTAGGACTGGCGATTGTCAAAAAGTGTCTCGATATCTACCAAGGTCAAATTGATCTAGAAAGTGAAGTAACTGTCGGTACAACGTTTACTGTAACCCTGCCAATATATTACTTGCTATCAAATTAATCATGAGAAAAATATTAGTGATTGAAGATGAAGAGTTTGTCCGGGAAAACATTATAGAACTCCTGGACGCTGAAGGGTTTGATGTCATTGGAGCAGAAAATGGTCGTGTTGGTGTTAATTTAGCTAAAGGAACTATCCCAGATTTAATTATCTGTGATGTCATGATGCCGGAAATGGACGGTTACAGTGTATTAACATCCCTTCGTCAAGACTCAATGATGGCAACAGTTCCCTTTATTTTTTTAACGGCAAAGGCGGCTAAAAATGATTTTCGTCAGGGTATGGAACTAGGAGCAGACGACTATATTACCAAACCCTTTACCAGAGCAGAGCTCCTAGGGTCAATTGCCAGTAGACTCAAAAAAAAAGCTGCTGTTCATAAGCATTACAATACTGAACTTCAGGAAGCTAAAAATAAACTCAATTACTTGATCCACCATGACAGTTTGACCAACCTACCTAATCGGCTGTCGTTGCGAGAACGATTTAAGCAAGTAAAACAACACATCGACGGTAATGAACAACTGGTTACCTTTCTGTGTTTGGGTTTAGATCGGTTTAATCAAGTTAACAATAATCTCGGTCATTTGTGGGGTGATTACTTACTAAAATTTGTTGCTAAAAGCCTCACTAATTGTGTAGATAATAATGGTACAGTTGCTCGTTTAAATGGCGATCAATTTGCCGTTATTATAGCCACAGATCAACATAAACAAGATGTCATCAATCTTGTCCAAACCATTCTTGAGAGCCTCTCTCAAACCATCGTGCTGGATGATCAAGAAGTTTTTATCACCGCCAGTATTGGTATTGCCATTTATCCCCGTGATGGTGAAGACGTTGAACAATTACTCAATCATGCCAACCAGGCGATGCTTGAGGCAAAGCGCCACGGTGGTGATCAATATCAGTTTTACACCAGTGCCTTGAATGTCAATTCTTCAAATCATCTTACCTTGCAGAGTAGCTTACGCTATGCTTTGGAACGGGAAGAATTTCAGGTTTACTATCAACCCCAAATCAGTCTTGAGACAGGAAAAATTGTTGGTGCTGAAGCTCTATTACGTTGGCATCATCCAGAAATCGGTTTGGTTCCCCCAGCAAAATTTATTCCGATCGCGGAAGAAACGGGTCTGATTATATCCATTGGAGAATGGGTATTACAGCAGGCTTGTCAGCAAGCTAAAGTCTGGCAAAATGATGGATTCACCTCTTTCCGTATAGCAGTAAACTTATCAGGTCGTCAATTTAATAAACCGGAGTTTTACCAGAATTTAGTCAAGATTTTGCAGTCAACTGAGTTAACCTATCGAACTCTAGAACTAGAACTAACTGAAAGTATACTAGTAAAAAACACTGAGACGGCTATTCGTCAGTTAAATGAGTTGAAAAACCTAGGCTTAGAAATTGCAATTGATGATTTTGGAACCGGATATTCTTCATTAAGTTATTTACAACAATTTCCCTTTGATGTTCTCAAAATTGATCAGTGCTTTGTCCGTAATATTGTGCAGAAACCTAACCAGGCTGCTATTACTAAGGCGATTATACAAATGGCAAAAAGTTTGAATCTACAACTGATTGCTGAAGGAGTAGAAACTCAAGAAGAATTGGCTTTTATTTATTCTCATAAATGTGATCGAGTTCAGGGTCATTTGATTAGTAGGGCTTTACCAGCGCCGGAATTTAAACGTTTACTCAATAACGGTATTGGCTTCCCACTACCTCAAGTCAATTAGATTAGTTTCACAAAGCGCAAAAAAATGGTAAGAACAAAAATTCTGTTAATTGAAGATGAACCTTCAGTACGAGAAAATATACTGGAGTTACTGGAGGCTGAGGACTTTGAGGCGATTGCTGGTAGTAATGGTAGGATTGGTATCGAGTTAGCCCAGCATGAATCACCGGATTTGATTATTTGCGATGTGATGATGCCAGAAGTTGATGGTTATGAGGTATTGCAGACCTTGCGCAAACATCCTGATACGGCAACCATTCCTTTTATGTTTCTCACAGCTAGAGCTGAAAAAACTGATCAGCGCCAAGGAATGGAATTAGGAGCAGATGATTATCTGACCAAGCCATTTACTAGAGTAGAACTACTAGGAGCAATTACTACTCGATTGGAAAAGCAAGCTGCCCTTGAGTTGCAAAAAGATAAAAAACTGGATGAGTTGCGTAGCAATATTACACTGTATTTGCCCTATGAAATGGATAAACCCCTAAATCTGATTATGGATATTTCCAAACTAATCATGGATAAATGGGAGAGTTTGGAACGATATCAAATTAAGACTATGGCAGAAGATATCCATCAGTCTGCTGAACGGTTATTAAGGTTAATTCAAAACTTTTTACTTTATGCAGAACTTGAAATAATCGCTACAGATTCCAATAAAATAGAAAATCTGCGAAAGACTACCAGTAAATTGCCTAATCCGGTTCTGGGTAATTTGATTCAGAATCTTGCTCAAAAGACAGGACGGGTTGAGGATTTGCAATTAGATTGGCAAGAGGCTACTATTCCTATGTCGCAAAACCGAATTAATAAACTGTTGGAAGAGTTAATTAATAATGCCTTTAAATTCTCAGAAGAGGGAACACCTGTTTGGGTCAATAGCTATTCAGAAAATAATACGTTGATCTTGTCAGTCCACGACAAGGGACAAGGAATATCTGAAGCTGAAATGGCCGAATTGGAAGCTGACTTACAGTTTCAAGGTAACCTTTACGAACAACAAGGCTCAGGGTTGGGGCTGCTGATTGCTAAACGTCTAGCTGAGTTACATGGTGGGAAATTAACAATAGATAGTACACTGGGAGAACAAACTACAGTGCAAGTAATACTACCCCTAATCTCCAAAGGGCTACTCCCTTGACCAAGAACCATTTAACATCTACCATTTACCATGGACTTTCTTTCCTTAAGTTAGTAGCTATCCTAGAAGAAAGAATATTATATTATATTATGGAATGACTTGGGTAGGTTATATGCTTAAACCAAGAAGTGGAGGTATTTTGTTAGTTGGGTTGTAATCAACTTAACCGTTATGGCAGGACATAGTAAATGGGCAAATATTAAGCGTCAGAAAGCGAGGGTTGACGCAGTTAAAGGTAAGACCTTTGCTAAAATCTCTCGGGAGATTATAGTAGCTGCTCGCAATGGCATCCCGGATCCGGAGGGTAATTTTCAGCTCCGGCAAGCGGTGGAAAAGGCTAAGGCAGCAGGGATTCCTAATGAGAACATTGAAAGAGCGATCGCAAAAGGAGCAGGTACCCTAGGCAATGAGAGTGACAATCTCGAAGAGATTCGCTATGAGGGGTATGGTCCAGGAGGCGTTGCTATCTTGATCGAAGCTTTTACTGATAATCGGAATCGGACAGCAGCTGACCTGCGCTCAGCATTTACTAAAAATGGTGGCAATCTGGGTGAAACAGGTTGCGTTAGTTGGATGTTTGAGCAAAATGGTGTCGTTACGCTTACGGGTGATATCACAGAAGACCATTTGTTTGAAGCATCCCTTGAAGGGGGAGCTCAAACTTATGAGTTGAACGAGGATTCCGAAGGTGTAACGGCTGAGGTATTTACAGAAGTTAGCAACCTGGAAAACCTGAGTCAAATTTTGAAAAATCAGGGCTTTGAGGTCAGTGAGGTGCAGTTGCGCTGGATTCCTAGTAATACAGTGGAAGTGACTGACCCAGATCTGGCGCGGACGCTTTTAAAATTAATGGATGCTCTGGAAGAGTTGGAGGATGTACAAAATGTTACCGCCAATTTCGAGATGTCCGATCAGCTGATGTCCCTGAGCATGATCTAGCAGATAGAATATTATAAACCACTATAGGTGATTTTAAATGTTTCTATCTGCCAAGACAAAGCAAAAGCGAACAGATGACCAAAAGGTCTTAATGGCTAGATGCGCAGGCATCGCTCCCCCCCGATTGCGCAAGAGGAGGGTTTTAGCTAAGTCCGGTGCTTTGTCCCAGGATGGATACAAGCCAAACCATCTTATCTTCAAGCAGTTCTTAAATAACCAGCCTCTCAAACTCACCTTTAACAATGGGCAAACTGCTTGTGCTATTCAAGTCGATCATTCTGTGGACTTGTCTGGTGCCCTGAACCAAATCGGTCTTCACGGCTCCCGTCCGGTTCTAGTGGTAGTCGGGGGGGCAAGTAAGATGAGTGATCAGAGTATGGCTCGTCTGGGCTTGTTGTTTGTCAATGTACTAGCTCCCATTGCTGAAACCCTGGGAGCCTGTGTGGTGGATGGCGGTACCGATACTGGGGTGATGCAGATGATGGGGCAAGCTCGTGCTGAGATTGCTGGCACCTTTCCCTTAGTAGGTATTGCCCCAGTGGGCAAGATTGCGCTTCCTGATGCACCCCCCTCCTATTCTGGTGAAACATCACTGGAGCCAAATCATACTCATTTTGTGCTGATTCCTGGGTCTACCTGGGGTGATGAATCCCCCTGGTTGGCTCGTATAGCTACTACCCTGGCAGACGGAAAGCCATCAGTCACAGTAATGGCTAACGGTGGAGCGATTACCTTGCTAGACTTATTTGAAAACAAGAAAGCTGGACGACCATTGGTAGTTCTTGGCGGCAGTGGTCGGTTGGCAGATGAAATTACTATGGCAGTACGCTATCCAGAACAAGAAGCACGAGAATCTGTTACCGAACTATTACAAACAAATCACTTGCAACAAAATCATTTGACCTGTTATGACCTCTCACAACCATTCAGTGAATTGACTAAAATCATCATGCAGGGACTCACGAGACAGTCAAGGTATATAGTAAAAAGCACATAGACTGTCATGACGTCAGAAGTTGAGGCTACATACTCCCCTGCCCCAAGTCCAACCCTCAAACGTGCTTGGGAACGTCAGCGTACCTATAGCAAAAATGCCACAGCGGCTCAGAAACGTTTCTTTCTGCTGCGCATAGGAATTCTGGTATTGAGTGTGTTGGCTACTTTGCTAGCTGTGGTCCACTCAATGTTGGTAGAACGCCTCACTGAGTCACACCACACGGTCAAAGTGATTCACTACGTTCTTCTACTAGTGCCAATTGCTCTAAGTGTACTACTAGCAGGTGCAGTTAAGTTCGACAAAGGTGGCAATTGGATTCTGTTACGGGGTAGTGCTGAGGCAATTAAAAGGGAAATTTACTGTTACCGTGCGCAAGTTGGGGAATACAGTGATAACACGTTGCGGGATGCTAAGCTGGCACGCAAAGTCAAGCTGATTAGTCAAAGGCTAAAGGGCACCACAGTTCACCACACTAGTTTTAGCCCCTACGAAGGGGAAGTTTCCCGGAGAAAACGCTCATCCTTAAACAAGGACAAGAAAAGCAAGGACAAGAAACCTCAGGAAGCTCAACAGCATAATCAAGACGATAAGTTTTCTGACCTAACCCCGGAAAACTACCTAGTCTGGCGAGTGGAAGACCAGTTTAAGTGGTACCGAAAGCGAACTAGGAAACTTGATATACAATTGCATGGCTACCAGTGGGGAGTATATATCTTGGGTGGTGTGGGTTCATTTCTGGTGGCGCTGGATCAAGACACCTGGGTGGCGGTCACTACAGCCTTTGCTGCGGCATTTTCCAGTTTCCTGGAATTGAAACGGGTTGAGACAACGCTGATTGCCTACAACCAAGCAGCTGATGATTTGTACGATATAAGCACTTGGTGGCATGGTCTTTCAGATGAGGAAAAATCGGAGAAATTTGAGTTATTGGTGATCAGTACAGAGAAAACCATCCAAAGCGAAAATGTAGGCTGGGTGCAAGAGATGAATGATGCACTAGCAGAACTCTATGGTGAAACCGAGCAGTCGGAGGCTCAGGAAAAAAACTCGTCTCCGTCTAAGAAAGTGGATACGAAATGATTTTAGGTTTTACCGAACCTAGTACGCAGCAAAACCCTGAAATTACCACTAATTATGATTGGGCAGTCGATTTATAAAAAATAATTCTCTCAAAAACTAAAACTCCCGCCCCATAAGGATTAGACAAGTTTTTTTTATAAGTTTGACATCGCAAGCTGGGGAGATCCAACTCCAGTAATGCACTGGTATGGTAATCTATTAAGGTTGCTGGAATTAATTCCCAAAACCCACACGGTTTTGTTTTTTGGGCTGCTAGTGCGATGGTGGATACCTAAAATAAATTGCCTTCAAAACAACATTTTTAGAAAAAAAATTGTCATTACAAGATTCTCTATGCCAACTCAAACAAAAATTAGATCCGGATACATGGAAGATATTGCCGATGAACTTTGGAACGATTGGCAGTGGCAACTTGGCCATCGTCTCAATAGTCTGCAACAGCTTCGCCAATTGATTCGCCTCACTCCTGAAGAAGAGGAGGGGCTGAGTGCTGAGGGCAAATTTCATGTAGACATTACTCCCTATTTTGCCAGCCTCATCGATCCCGAGGATCCTCACTGCCCGATTCGCCGCCAAGTAATCCCGTTAGGTCGCGAGCTGCAAATGTTTGAGGGGATGAATGTTGACAGCCTGGGTGAAGATGGTCACAGTCCAGTTCCTGGTATCGTTCACCGCTATCCTGACCGCGTGCTGATGCTGGTGACTATTCATTGTGCTAGCTACTGTCGTTACTGTACTCGCAGCCGCATGGTTGGAGACCCCAGTATGGCCTTCGGTAAATCTGACTTTGAGCGTCAACTAGATTACTTACGCCAGACCCCATCTGTGCGTGATGTTTTACTTTCCGGTGGTGACCCACTTACTCTTTCCGATGGCCTATTAAAGTATCTTCTCTCTCAGTTAAGAGCTATCCCCCACATTGAAATTGTCCGTATTGGCAGTCGTGTTCCTATCTTCCTGCCACAACGAATCACGCCTGACCTATGCAATATGCTCAAGGGTTTTCATCCCCTCTGGATCAATATTCACGCTAACCACCCCAAAGAAATTACTCCAGAAGTAGAGGTTGGTTTGGCTCGTTTGGCTGATGCGGGTATTCCCTTGGGAAATCAAAGTGTTCTCTTAGCTGGGATTAACGACACGGTAGAAATTCAGAAGGCGCTTGTTCATCGTTTGGTTCAAAACCGTGTTCGACCATACTACCTTTACCAGTGTGATCTAGTTCAGGGTGCAGGTCACTTCCGAACTCCTGTTAGTGTTGGGGTTGAAATTGTTGAGGGATTGCGCGGTCACACTAGTGGCTATGCTGTGCCTACCTACGTCATTGACGCCCCAGGAGGCGGTGGTAAGGTTCCTGTGTCGCCCAACTACGTACTCAGCCATGGTCATCGGCATGTTGTTCTACGTAACTTTCAAGGCATGATTTCAACTTATATTGAACCAGAGTACTATGAGCGAACTACTGCTCCAAAATCCTTCAAAGTTAGTTCTCGGGTTGGGAGAGCGACAAAATAGAGGCAAAATAGTACTCTACGTAGAGTTTCATAACAATTTATCCCAATCCATTTACATGACTGGGATTACCCTGTTTGTCAAGTAAGTCTGAACCAAAGTTGAGTGTGATTACCCTGCTGATTATTCTTTTATTTGACTATAACTTGAATGACTTAGTCTAGTTTCCTAGATTGGTCAAAGATGTACCAGTGATGTGACAAATTCGCCATTCATCGAGAATAGAGGCTCCGAGGCTTTTATAGAAGGCGATCGCAGATGAGTTCCAATCTAATACACTCAATTCTAAGCGACCACAGTCTCGTGAAATTGCTAATTTAGCCAAGTAGCGAATCAGAGCTTTAGCAATACCTTGACGTCGATATTCTGGGAGTACAAACAAATCTCCCAGATACATCACTGGTTTTATCATAAACGTAGAATAGTTGTAGAAAAATAAGGCAAATCCAACAGCCTTGTCATCCCGTTGTGCTAGAATGGCCTCAGCATAGATACGGGGACCAAACAAGTGTTCTTTGAGATCTTCGATATTTCCAGTGACAGTATGAGATGCTTTTTGAGATTCAACCAGCGCTTGAATTAGGTTGAACAAAACTTCTACATCAGCTAGACAGGCTGGGCGGATCGTTACTTCAGACATATAGAAATTTGACTTATATATAATCTAGCTGTTAATCCCTATCTCCATTCCTATGTTATCAAAATACGACTCACGAATGTGCTTACCCTCTGGGTCGGATTTGCCTGTTCTGAGGATGCTCCTGTGGATAACGAACTACAAGAGTTAATTCCCGGTCTCCTCAAGGCTCTATGACTTCCTTCCAGGTTTTGTGGATAAAACTCGGGCAAACCCTTAAACTGTTCACCTGTTACCCATCAGTTACCCATCAGTTACCCATCAGTTACCCATCAGTTACCTATCCGTTACCCATCCGTTGCCCCTATTTCCTTCTGAGAACTCTTCAAGCTTGCTCGATTTACGAAATCCAGGGTGTTACAAGTGTAGTGTTAAGTAGATCTCCTCACTTAGACCCCTGGACAAATGACTATATTTTTCGATGCCTTTATCTCCTACGGACGTGCTGACAGCAAAGCCTTTGCTACTAAACTTGAAGCTAGACTAACACAATTGGGCTTAACGGTCTGGTTTGACCAGAAGGACATTCCGCCTGCTGTAGATTGGCAGCATCAGATTGATAATGGCATTGAGAGAACTCATAACTTCATTTTTATCATTTCCCCCCATTCCGTTAATTCAAAATACTGCCTCAAAGAAATTGAACTGGCTATTAAATACAATAAACGCATTATTCCTTTAGTGCATGTTAAATCCCCTCGGGATAAAATTACTACGATTATCCGTAAACTGAACTGGATCTATTTCCAAGAGAAAATCAACGATTTTGAAGCGTCCTTTAAACAATTAATGAATTCCATCCGTAAGCATGCTGATTATGTAGAACAGCATACTCGGTTTTTAGTTAAAGCTCTGGAGTGGGACAGAAATCAACAACAAACTAACCACCTGTTAATCCAGTCAGAACGGATTCAAGCTGAATCTTGGTTAAAGGTACGGTTTAAAAAAGAGCAGGCTCCTTGTGTGCCAACGGATTTACATTGTGAGTTTATTTGTGAAAGCACCAAGAATGCCAATAATTTAATGACCCAAGTGTTTATCTCTTATTCTGATAAAGATAAAGATATCAAGGATAAACTTAGCAAAACCCTGATGCGTGAAGGAATCACAATCTGGAAACCTGAAACTGATATTAAAACCGGTATAGACTTCCAAGCGGCAATCAACCAAGGAATCGAAGAAGCTGATAATCTCATTTACTTAATTTCACCCAATTCGATTCAATCAAAATACTGTAATCAAGAGCTTGAACATGCCTTTGTTCACAATAAACGGATTATATTACTACTGATTGAAGACACGGATATCGACCAAATACCACCAAAAATTCGCTCGTTACAATTCCTAAATTTTACTAAGTATAATAATGAAGCAAACTATCGCTTCATGGCTGCTCAATTATTAAAAGAATTAAATCAAGATGCTCTCTATTACGAAGAGCATAAGCTTTTGTTAGTCAAAGCGCTAAAATGGCTGAGCCAAAACCGCAATTCTAGCATTTTATTGCGGGGTCACAATTTAAACTATTACGAAAACTGGCTGAAAGTAAATCGGCAACGCCTGGAACATCCACCCCTAGGATTACATGAAGAATTTCTTGCGGCTAGCAGGAATCAACAGCATGAATCTTATCTAGACGTTTTTATTTCTTATTCCCGTACTGATTCAGATTTGGCTAGAAAGTTAAATGAGGCATTACAGTTACAGGGTAAAACGACTTGGTTTGACCAAGAAAGTATTCCTCCGGGCAGTGATTTTCAGCAGGAAATATATCGGGGAATTGAACAGTCTGATAATTTCTTATTTATTATTTCCCCTGCTTCGGTAAATTCACCCTACTGTGCTGGGGAGGTAGAGTATGCTCAGACATTAAATAAACGGTTTGTGACTGTGCTTTCTACACAGGTACCAGCAACAGTGCTACATCCTGGATTAGCTAGCATCCAGTGGATTGATTTCAATAGGCATCGAGGAGATTTTTATCCCAATTTCAGTGAATTGGTCAGAACCCTTGATACTGACCGAGAGCATGTGCGCAGTCACACCAAATGGTTGCAACGAGCTAGGGAATGGGAGCAGTCTAACCAAGATACGGATTTGCTGTTGCGTGGCAGTGAATTTTCTATTGCCCAACAATGGTTGCTTAATGCCGAGACCAATGATAAACAGCCGACTGCAACACTTTTACACAAGGAATATATTGCTAAAAGTGGGGATGCCATATCGATTTTGAGAAAACAGGAAAAGCGTCGATTAGTCATCTTACGGTTGTCCCTTACTTTGATGAGTGCAGCATTTGCAGCAGCTGTTGGCTTTGGCTTGGTTGCTTTGATGCAATGGAAACGAGCAGAAATGGTAAGCGTTGGTCACATTAATGCTCTGAGTCGATATTCACTGGCTCTGAGAGAATCACATCAAGAATTTGATGCCCTGATCGAAGCAATCAGGGCTGCACGGCAACTGCAAAAACAGAGACGCAGTGTAAAACCTGAAACTGAGGCTCTGGTTAGGACAGCATTGCACGGAGCAGTGTCTTGGGTCAGAGAATACAACCGTTTGGTAGGCCATAACAGTTGGGTTACCAGTGTTAGTTTTAGCCCTGACGGTAATCTGATTGCTTCTGCTAGTAAAGACCATACTGTCAAACTTTGGAGCCGCAAGGGTAAGCCACTCCAAACCTTGAAGGGACATGAGGCTACGGTTTGGAATGTTAGTTTCAGCCCAGATGGCAAGACTATTGCTACAGCTAGTCAGGATAAGACGGTCAAACTGTGGAGCTTAGACGGGAAAAACCTCCAAACCTTTAAAGGACATCAGCGTGGAGTGCGGAGCGTGAGTTTTAGTCCGGACGGCAGGATGCTGGCTACGGCTAGTAATGATAATACTGTCAAGCTGTGGACCCTCAATGGCAAGCAACTCCAAACGTTTGAGGGTATTGTGGCTGGATATCGCAGCATCAGCTTTAGTCCGGATGGCAAAATTCTGGCTTCTGCTGGAAGTAACAATACTATCAAACTCTGGCACCTGGATGGGACAAGTATGGTAAGGTTCAAGGGGCATGAGGCTGAGGTTAATAGCATCAGTTTCTCACCCCAAGGCAAGATGATTGCTTCTGCTAGTCGGGATAAAACTGTTAAACTCTGGAGCCTTGATGGTCGGGAACTAAAGACTTTTCCAAAGAAATTCCCTGGAGTCAGAAGCGTCAGGTTCAGCCCGGATGGCAAAACCCTCGCCTCTGCTAGTCGGGATAAAACCGTTAAACTCTGGAGCCTTGATGGCTCGGAACTCCAAACCTTCCGAGGGCATCAGGCTGGAGCTTATGACCTTAGCTTTAGCCCAGATGGCAAGACCCTGGCTAGTGCTAGTGAAGATAAAACCATTAAACTCTGGCGCTTAGATGCGAAAACACCTCGCACCTTCAAGGGTCATAGGAGTAATGTCTGGAGTGTGAGTTTCAGCCCAGATGGCAAAACCTTGGCTAGTGCTAGTGAAGATAAAACTGCTAAGCTATGGCATTTAGATTATACCTGTGCCAAGGAAGGATTAGGGGAGAGAAGCTCTAGTCAAACTATCAATTTTATGGATTTTTGTTTGACCCCAAACCTTCTAGAAAACCACAGGGATGCAGTGTTTAGTGTTAGTTTCAGCCCGGATGGTAAAACTATTGCTACGGGTAGCCGGGATAGTACGGTTAGACTTTGGAGTAAGGATGGTAAAAAAATCCAAACACTCCAGGGGCATCAGGCTGAAGTCTTTAGCGTTAGTTTCAGCCCTGACAGTCAGACTATTGTATCTGGCAGTTGGGATAAAGCTGTCAAGCTTTGGACTTTTAAAGGAAGAGAACGCCAAAGGTTGAAAAAGCTTAGGGCTGCGGTTAGAAGTGTTAATTTTAGTCCCGATGGTCTGATGATTGCTGTTGGTAGTGATGATAATACTATTAAGCTTTGGAGTCGGGGAAACTTATGTAATGGTGAATTAAAATCAGCAAAATTAAAAGCAGCAAACTTAAAACCAGCAGTTGGATCAGACCATAACACAAATTTTTTGCCTTTTTGCTTAACTCCTACCATCCTCAAAGGTCATGATGATGTGATCTGGAGTGTCAGTTTTAGTCCGGACAGTCAGATGCTTGTCTCTGGTAGTGAGGACGAAACGGTTAAACTTTGGAGTAGAAACGGTAAAGAAATCCGAACTCTCAAAGGGCATGAAGGTAAGGTGTTTAGCGTCAGTTTCAGTCCAGATGGCAAGATGATTGCTTCGGCTAGTGGTGACAAAACGGTTAAACTCTGGAATTTGAAGGGGCAAGAAATTGAAACTCTGATGGGACATAATGATGGGGTTTTTAGCCTCAGTTTCAGTCCCGATGGCAAAATCCTGGCTTCATCTGACTACAGTGGCAATGTGATTATGTGGGATATGGATATAAGTTTAGATTTCAATGACCTTCTGGGTCGGGCTTGTGATTGGGTAGGGGATTATCTAAAGCATAATTCTGCAATCGATGAAAGCGATCGCACTCTTTGTGATGGTATTAAACCCAAATCAAAATAGACTGGATTAAGGAAAGGCAAGAGGCAAGAGGAACCCACCCCTAACCCCGACCAGGAGGGGAAGGCAAGAGGCAAGAGGAACCCACCCCTAACCCCGACCAGGAGGGGAAGGCAAGAGGCAAGAGGAACCCACCCCTAACCCCGACCAGGAGGGGAAGGCAAGAGGCAAGAGTTAATAAACTAAGAGATAAATTGGGTATAGAAAGGGAGAGACACTTGTGGAAAAAGCATACACAAAAGACTTTAATTCCTGGACACAACAAACAGCACAGTTGTTGCGAGAAGGTCGTTGGCAAGAGATTGACTTAGAAAATCTGATTGAGGAGGTTGAAGACTTGGGCAAGAGTGAAAGGCGGGGAATTACTAGCCAATTGATTCGCCTGCTGTTACATTTGCTCAAGTGGCAATACCAGCATCAGCGTCGCTCGGATAGCTGGCTGGATTCGATTTCTGACGCTCGGACTCAGATTGAGCTAGCTATTGAAGATAGTCCGAGTCTCAGGAGCTATCCAGCCGAGCAGCTGGAACAAAGCTATCAGCGGGCTCGCCGCAAGGCAGCCCAGCAAACCGGAATGTCTGTTTCGGTTTTCCCAGAGGCTTGCCCCTATTCTCTTGAATTGATTTTAGATCAGGATTGGTTACCAGAACCTGAATATTAAAGCCTATTTAATGATAAAATTGCGAATATTAAATTAATTGATATTGGTGTGATTAAACCCATAACTTGGACTGAAAAACTCAAGGCACTAGAGGCACGGGTTGATAAATGGGAAACGGATAACCCCTCATACAATTAAGCTGTATTTTTAAAGTTAAGTTATCATGACCCTGATCAAAACTAAACGCTTTAGCCTAGCTGAGTATCATCGCTTGATTGATAATGGTTTTCTAACAGAAGATGACCGGGTGGAATTGATTCGGGGAGAGTTAATACAAATGGTGGCGAAGGGTACGTCCCACTCGGTTTGCAACACTAAGTTATGGCGAGAGTTGGACAGACTAGTAGGCGACCGTGGGGTGGTACGGGGACAGGAACCAATCATCCTATCGAACGACAGTGAACCGGAACCGGATGTTGCGATCGCATGGGGTCAGGCGGATGACTACTTGTCAAATCACCCTTATCCAAAGGATATATTCCTAGTGATTGAGGTGTCAGATTCAACCCTGGAGTATGACCAAACCGTAAAGCTATCCTTATATTCAGAAAACCAAATTCAGGATTACTGGATTGTTAACCTGGTGGCTGGTCAACTAGAGTGCTATACTCAGCCCTATCAAGATACTCAAAGAAATTTCGGCTATCGTGTCAAACGGGTGGTGTTGCCCAATGAAACGGTTACCATTCCTGGTCTTGGAGATTTGTCCCTAGAGTTAACTCGTGTGTTTCCAGGTTGAGCAAAATTGGATCAGTTGATGGGTTGATCTAAAAGCGTCACAATGAAAAAAAGTATATATTCCTATTTACCAAAAATTTTGGGTTGAAAGCCCCGTCCTTTTAGGACGGATTAAGCTATAATTGATAGTAGCGGTAAAGCGCACACAGAAAAAGCGTAGTAGGTCTAGCGGACGGCTTCTGATCCGGAACCCTGGTAGCAAAAATCCTAAATCTTGTACAAAAGTGGAAGCTGTAATAAGAATAAGAGATTTAAAAATATCTCTTCAAACACCGCCGGGCAGACGGTGTAAGCTTTCTGAGGGCAAGTTCGTTGGAATCCCTGTGAAGAAAGAATCCTCGTCCTTATAGGACGGGGAGTGTCAATACTATAGTTATGGCGCTGGAACTGGTGATTAAAACTACCTCAGCAAGCAATCAAAGTTTTGATTACGACCTAGCCATTGTGGGTGGTGGCATTACTGGTTCTACCCTGGCCTGTGCGTTGAAACATTCTGGGTTGAGCGTATTACTCATAGAAGCTAAACCGAAGTCAGTGGCAGCTGCCAGGGTACAAGCCTATGCTTTGTCTATCCTCTCAGGGCGTATTTTCGCAGGTATTGGGGTTTGGGATAAAATCCTGCCGCAGATTAGCACATTTCGGCAGATCAGGCTTTCCGATGCTAACCATTCCGGTGTCGTGCATTTTTCCCCTTCAGATTTAGGTACCAACGCCCTAGGGTATGTGGGAGAACACCGTCCGGTGCTAACGTCGTTGCAAGAATTTTTGACAGATTGCCCCAACGTTGACTGGCTGTGTCCAGCAGAAGTAGTAGATGTAGACTATCAGGAGTCTGGGGTCGAGATTACTGTCAAGGAGGGTGATACTAAGCATCGAATTAGGACAAGGCTAGTGGTGGCGGCGGATGGAGCGCGATCGCAAATTCGGACTAGGGCTAGGATTACGACTCGTGGCTGGAAATACTGGCAATCTTGCGTCACTGCCCGGATTAAAACCGAAAAGCCCCATAATAATACGGCTTTTGAACGCTTCTGGCCTAGTGGTCCGATGGGGGTGCTGCCCTTGTCAGAGAATCGCTGCCAGGTGGTGTGGACAGCACCCCATGCTGAAGCCAAAGCTTTACAAGAACTAGACGAAGATCAGTTTCTCGCTAAGCTGGAATACTACACTGGTGGTCTGTTGGGTCGCTTGGAGTTGGAATGCGATCGCTATTTGTTTCCAGTGCAATTGATGCAGAGCGATCGCTATATTCAGTCACGATTAGCACTGATTGGTGATGCTGCCCATTGTTGCCATCCTGTCGGTGGTCAAGGACTAAACCTCGGCATTCGCGATGCTGCTGCCCTTGCCCAAGTCTTGACTGAAGCACACCAAGCAGGGGAAGATATTGGAGCTATAGCGGTCCTTAAGCGCTATGAAAACTGGCGCAAGCAAGAGAATCTGGTCATCTTAGGGTTTACCGATACCCTGGATCGGATCTTTTCCAACAACTGGTTACCAATAGTCGGGATACGCCGTCTCGGGTTATGGATGCTGCGCCGGATTCGTCCAGTGAAGATTTATGCCTTACAGTTGATGACTGGTTTGAGGGGAAATATTCCTCAAGTTGCTCAACAATAGAGCATCAGCTAAGTGATTAACCTGAGTTTGGGTTAAGCAGATTGAGCTCAAAGCCAGTCTAGATGCAGGTTCGGTGTTTTAGGTTGATGATAATAAGCAATTAATTTACATAGAACATTAACGCATAAATTAACACAAATAGGATGTCTTTAATGGTCAATTTGGGAACTAGTCTTGAATTGGTCATTAAGGCTATTCCGTACCTGTTCTGTTAAATTTCTTCATAGGATGTCCAAAACTATTGCTAGGCAATAATTTTAGACATTCTTTTCAGTTAGTTGACGATGTTGAGGTATAAAATCCAGGTATAGCTATCTTTGGAGTCGTTTTAACTAACCGTTTGGCATAGTAAATCTGGAAAATCCACCATATTTCAGATGTATTATGCTACACTTATAGCTAAAAACTTTGATGCAACTCAAGTTGCTCTCACTCCAGGGGAAAACCAAGAACAGAAAAAATATGGCAAGGCAGATTTATGGGTATGATTTCGCCCCCCTAGCCCCCCAAGTTTGGGGGGAACAAAACTCTCAAAGTTGGGGGATATAGGGTGCTTTCCCAAAACAACACGATCTAAATTCATACTTCAATTCAGCAAGGCCAAAAATCTTATTTTTGTATAAAATAAAAATGTCCATTGAGTACTAAGGAGGGTGTGTTATCTTTGAGCGAACTATTCTTGTGGCAACTTGCTTACCATCTTTCCGGTTCTACGCTGTTGGGTATAACAGAGCAAGAGCCTTTAGGTTCTCTACCCATTCCAATACGAACTGCTACTCTTAAAACAGTTAAGAAATTTAAGCCGGATGCCATTGACTTGAGATTAAATCAAAAATCTCCTCTTGATTTCGCAGAAGGCGAATATGAGTTGGTAGAAAATTGTGATTATAAAAGCTCTTTACAGTTTGAAACTATAGAAAAACAAGACAATAATTCGACTGATAGATTACTAAGACTTTTGCAGAAGCTTCCAGAGCGTTACCCTAGCTATCAACAAGTAGCTCTCGAATTATTAAGACAAGCAGTAGATAACGGTAAGTCACATCTTGCAGTAGCTGATTTCCAGCCTAGTGTTGCAACCCTGGCTTTAGCTTTTTTAGATACAGTAGCCCTAGTAGAGCGAGTTGCACTGTTGTATGGACTACCTGTCATCCTACCAAAGGTAGAAATTTATCTAGTAGGCTCAATTGATGAATTTGGGGTGACGCAGCTACTGCATCAGTATCGAGGTGTTGATTTAACTGAAACAACTAATCGCATCGATTCTTCCCAAACATCTGTAGCATTAGTAACCACACAAGAGTTACCAAAAGATGTTGATTTTGTATCTGCGACTGAGTCTTTAAATCGTTATCCACCTGAGAATAGCCACAGCTTTAATGATTTAGAAAAAATCGCTGCTAGGTTTGTAGCTAAGGTTGGAGATGTTTCACCTTTGCCAGCACATCCAGTGTCTTTTGAAAGACCAACCCTAGACTATTTTGCTCGTCGCTATTTCCTTATAGCAGAACTCAAACCTGAGCAAGTACAACTTATACAAAAGGCTTTAGGTAATGAGTCAATATTGGGACTTTTACCAACAGGTTTTGGTAAATCCTTGATATTTCAACTCTATGCTTTATTAATTCCTCGTACAACTTTAGTAATTAGTCCTCTAAATGCATTAATCCGCGACCAAGTCCATAATTTAAATCGCATTGGATTAAAGTGTGTAGAATCTATTACTTACAGTGATTCAGCTAAAAAAAAGCAAGATAAATTAGAAAATCTTCACTCTGGTCTCTACCGATTACTATATATATCACCTGAGCGTTTACAAATATCGGAGTTTTACAATGATTTAAAAGCGAAAATACAGGAATCTCCAGTTAGTGCTTTAGTGATTGACGAAGCCCACTGTGTTTCTGAATGGGGACACGATTTTAGACCTGCTTATCTACAAATCGAACGTTTGCAGCAAACTTTGGAAGATGCTTGTGGACGAAAAATACCAATTATTGCTCTGACCGCAACCGCTTCTGAGCCAGTTCGTAAAGATATTATGCGCGTCTTGAGGCTATCTCAGGATAGCATAGAGCAACTGGCTAGTAGCGATCGCCCCAACTTCAGTCTTTCGGTACACCCCGTAAGCAAACCTCAGCAGAAGCCAGATGTACTGGCTGATTTGCTAAAAGAAGTTGTTCCTCAAATACTTAGTATTCCTTTTGAAGAATTGATTTTGAAAGGAGATAAACCTGTTCATGCTGGAGTTATCTTTAGTGGCTCTCCTAGAGTAGTTATGATTATTTAATAATAAAAAAAAGCAAATAAATCAATTCATTTGGCAATTTAATTTACTTAGACTCTTTACTAGCTATTGACTAAATACGATATTTTATGATATAAATAATTCTGTTGGTCGAGCCGAAAAAAATAGTTTTTAATAAAATGCCATCTAACTCCCTGCTCTATTTCATAACTAAACTCATTAAATTTGAAGGTTTTAAAGCAACTAATTATCACTTTATTACTGAAAATGAATTACTGATTGAATTAGAAAATAAATCCAAAATTGTCCCTTGCCCTCATTGTGACAAAATTACGGATAAAGTCCATCAACATCATCGATATAGAGTCAGAGATATTCCGGTGAGTACTTTTGATGTGTTTCTCCTTGTTAATCGTCGTCAATTTAGATGTAAAAACTGTCACAAAGTTTTTTCAGAAGAATTAAGTTTTGTCAAGAAAAGAAGAACATATACAAAAAGATTAGCAGAAAAAGTAGCGAGAGAAGTATTGGAAACAGATGTGGTGAATACCGGAAAAAGAAATCGAATGACTCCAGCAGAAATAGAAACAATACTCAAAGAATTAGAAGAAGATTTATTGAAAGAAAAACCTAGGAACTTAACCAAGTTAGGAATTGATGAGATAACTCATTTAAAAGGCGGGAAAAATTATGCAGCTGTCTTGGTAGATTTAGATAAGAGAAAACCCATAGCATTATTAGAGAAAAGAAATAAAGAAGTTATAGCAGAGTACTTACGGGGGTTGGGTTCAGGGATTTTAAGCCAAATACAAGAAGTAAGCATAGACTTATGGAAACCTTATAAAAGTGTGGTAGAAGAATTAATACCAAATGCACAAGTTGTAGCGGATAGGTTTCATGTAATGAAACAAATAAATGACGAATTAGATGAAAGAAGAAAAAATGAAAAAAGACAGGCAGATCAGTTAAAAAATAAAAAATAAAGAGAACGAAAACAGGAAGCACTTAAAAATAGCAAATATCCGTTACTAAAGAAAAAAGAAAAGCTCACTGAAACCGAAAAAGAGAAATTGAAGGAATTGGAAAAGCTGGCTCCTGAATTAATGGCGATGTATCAAGAAAAAGAAAACCTGAGGGATATATTTGAAAGTCAAATAACGGGAGATGAAGCCTTTTGGAAAATGGCGGAATGGACGAAATCATCTTATAAGTATTTTCCCAAAAGTTGTCAAACCATAAAAAGATGGATCGATGAGATCGTCGCGTATTTTGACAACAGAACAACTCAAGGAGCCGTAGAAGGAATTAATCAAAAAATTAAGTTAATTAAAAGGAGAAGTTATGGCTTAAATAACTTTAAAAACTTTAGAATAAGGGTTCTTTTAACTTGGTATTTTTGCTAGTAATTTATCATAGTTAGTCTAGGAGAGCCTCTTTAGTATTTATGCCAATCCTCATGGAAAGTCCAATATTCACGAGGGAGTGCATTACATTAAAAACGAGCTTACAGTGCGACGTGAAAGCGTCAAAATGAACCGAAACCTGAAATGGTTTTCTGGGGAGTGCATCCCCCAGCCTGCCGAGATGAGGGGGGAAGAGTAATCGGAACCTGAATGCAGATTCTCGATAAAATCCTGAAAAGGAATGGTGGTATAAAGTGTAGTCACAACATTTGAACTGCTCGCAGGGAGACTGACAATGGTTAACGAAAGTGAACGTTTGCCGCCTCGTTACGTTTGAATGGTGTAAGTGACTGAAACACCGTAGTCAAAATGACATCGAATCCGTTATTAAGAAGTTTAGTCGTGTGTCTACTAAACTTGATGCAACGAAGGATTCCGGGGTATGGAACGAACCTTTTGACAGTCGCAAAAACTTCATTTTGATGAACACGGAAAACCCTGATAAATCAACTGCCTATGGCAAGGTGGATTGTAAATGAAACTGAGAGTTGACAGGGAACAGGAGACTGGAAGAAGCGAATGGTATCAAGACGAAAGTCAACGGGAAAATCCAAAGGATATAACCGGATACATAGATTCAATGAATCATACCGAGAGGTAGCTGACGTCCAGTTGGTCTAATCAGAATATTCAACACCTTGAAAAAGAATATTACGGAGATGAGAAGTGGAACCGGTAACGGTACTGAAATCGAAGACTGGCAAGAGATTAATTGGAAAATTGTCAACCGCCAGGTATTCAAAATTCAAAAGAGAATATTCAAGGCCACCCAACTTACACAATCTAATGGCAGCTGGAAAAAAGTAGTAAACCTGATGAAGTTGTTAATAAACAGCAAATCAGCACTACTACTGGCAATACAAAGGGTAACACAGATTAATAAAGGCAAGGGAACTGCGGGAGTAGACGGAATAACCGCTCTAACTCATGAACAGAGAACCAACCTAATTAAAAAGTGGAACTGGAGTAAAGTAAATCCAACCAAGGGAGTATACATACCGAAACGGAACGGTAAGAAAAGACCTCTGGGAATACCCACCATAAACGACCGAATTGGTCAAGCCATCCTAAAAATGGCATATGAACCGGTATTTGAAGTGTATTTTGAACCAGGAAGTTACGGATTCCGACCCGGAAGGAGTTGTCACGATGCCATCCAAGATGTCTTCTCAACCTTGAAGAAAGGGAGTTCTCACAGATGGGTGCTAGATGCAGATATCAAAGCTGCATTTGACAATATCTCTCATGAATTCATAATCGAGAAGATAAAAGGATTTCCAAAAAGGAACGTCGTACTGAAATGGTTAAAGGCTGGATACATGGAAGAAACCAAATTCTATGAAACCAAAACAGGGACACCTCAAGGCGGAATAATAAGTCCACTAATAGCAAATGTTGCACTGGATGGTATACAGGAATGGATTTCCAAACCTATGGAAACCATTACATATAAAACCAGAAACAGGGGCAAGAACATCAAAAATAAAAAGGAGGTAAACAAATATAAATTTGCTAGATATGCGGACGATTTTGTTATAACCAGTCAAACCAGGGAAAATCTTGAAGAGATAATCCCTCAGTTAGAATCATGGTTAGCCCAAAGAGGATTGAAACTGAATAAAGCTAAGACTCAAATCAGAGATATCAGAAAAGAGGGATTCTCATTCCTCGGATTTGATATACGGCAATTCAAAGGCAAGACACTCAGGTATGGAAGCAACAGGTATAAACGTTTTGCTCACAAAATGAGAATTAACGCCAAACCTAATGCAAAACGGATACCTTCCCCTAATGCCAAATTAAAAGAAGAAGAGTGTTACTCATGCTTCATAATACCTGCTAAGAAGGAAACCAAAGAATTCCTAACCAATATACGGGAATATCTCAAGAATGAAGGAAGAGTGTTGAGCTTCGATACGGTGTTAAATAGACTCAACTCTAAAATCATAGGATGGCTAAATTACTACCGTTTTGTATGCTCCAAAAAGACATTTCGGAAAATCAGGAAAGAGGTATTAGATGCCATATACAGGTACCTAAAAAGGAAACATCCTAAGAAGTCCTGGAAATGGATTAAACGGAAGTACTACACAAAAATTGACCAAGACCCTCACAATCCATATGCCGACATCAAAGGTAAAAGGAAGAACAGAGAAGTCTTAGTCAACGCTGCCAAGGATGTACCTATAATCAGATTTGAGAAGGTAAAAGGGAAAAATTCACCATTTGACCCCACACTAATCGAATACTGGAAAAAGCGCCAAACGAAATGGGGTAAAACCAAATTCGCTAAAGGCAGCAAATATGAACAAATCTACACCAGACAAAAAGGCATATGCCCTATATGCGGAAAGCCAATTTGTTTGGACGAAGCGTTCGAGGTACATCATATAGTGCCAATCAGGGATGGAGGCAACAACAGCAAGGCGAATCTAATGATTCTACACCAACACTGTCATAAAGCCAAAAATAAACATCTACACAAAAGGGTGGACTGAATAGGCTTGAGCCGGATGAGTGTGAAAGTCTCAAGTCCGGTTCTTAGGGGAGGAGGAGATGGTAACATCTCCTGCCTTACCCGCCAAGCAGCTAATTCCTAACACTACAATAGTCAAAGTTCACGCAAGTACTCGACCAGAGTATTGCCCACAATGTAATTCACCGTTTTTTATCAAATCTAATAAAGATGCTAATTGTAACAAGTGTAATAAATCTTTTATAGCCAGTAAAAGTAAGAAGCATTCAAATTGGAATAGGCAACTTCAACAAACTCAGGAAGCTTTCCAAAACAATCAATTTCCTTTGTTAATAGCTACCAAAGGATATGGTATGGGTATTGATAAGCGCAATATTCGCTTTATTATTCACCATGCTCTTGCTAGTAGTTTAGAAGCATATTACCAAGAAGCAGGACGTGCTGGTCGTGACAGTAAGCACTCCCATGTAGCTTTGATGTATTTACCACCACATCAAGAGTGCAAAGAAAAACATATTTATGCTGGTGAACTTGAGCCACCCTGCGTTTCTAACGGTCAGCATTATATCCGTCATTACTGCAAGTATTACAAAAATCATTTGTGTGATTACGGCCTCCAAGCCCACTTTATTAAAGATGATTATCGAGGCATAGAAAAGGACACTAATCGGGTTATCAAAATTTATCGGCATCTTGAATCGAAAGAAACAATTACATTTAAAAATGATCAAGCTGATAACAAACAGCAAATTTCCCTTTATCGATTGCAGCAACTAGGAGTTGTCAAAGAATATTCTAAGCATTACTCTAAAGGTTTTAGCGGTTGGTATGAAGTAGACTATAACGCTGATTGGTCTATAAAAGAAATAGCTAATAAACTCAAATAATTTTTATTTCAGACAGGGACTAGCGAAAATTATGCTGAAGGCAAAGTCAGGCAGATGGACAGGATCATATCTGCTGACAATAGTAGAGATTTTCAAGAAACAATATTAACTAATGCTTTGCATATTTTATTGGAGCCTATTTACGAAACTGTACCTCGAATGCGTTACCAAATGCTTCTGAATGAATTAGATTACGCAAGTAGCGATCAGGATAACACTTGCCGTCGTGTTGTCATTAGAGGTCTTTTTGATTCCATTGACCATTTGACTACTGAAAACTATCGATGTGGTTTTTGTGATGTTTGTGTTCCAGACTTAAAGTTTAAGCTAGAGAAAGCTGCTATACCTTTACAAGATGCTCAAGTTGATGAAATTGCCGAACAACTTCCTGATTTCTTATCAGAATTTGATAAGAAACCTTTACAGGAACTGTTAGACCGTACTATAGAAAATGCCGCAGTACCAGGACTTCTAGCTCGTGTTAGTAACCGTCTA
The DNA here is from genome assembly GCF_010671925.1 of Moorena sp. SIOASIH. GTDB lineage: Bacteria > Cyanobacteriota > Cyanobacteriia > Cyanobacteriales > Coleofasciculaceae > Moorena. Next base: position 1,096,803 of record NZ_JAAHIH010000003.1, read on the forward strand.
GAAGGTGATTCCACTAACTTAGCTGCACTATACTTAGCTGGGGCACTTTCTCGTAAACGCCCAGGTCGTGAAATACTAGCATTTGAGTATTTAAAATCTGCTTTCAATGAGGGTATCAAACAGGGTTTATCCCCTGATAATCTTCTATTATTTTATGAAGAAGCAGTTCAAGTAAATGCTGAAAAAGCATTTACTTGGCTAACTGAAGTTGGTGGATATTGGGATAATCAAGAGGGATTACAATTCCTAATTCAGGAAGCGGCCCAAAGATTTGGAATCGATTCGAAACAACACCGTATCCTACTTTTAGTTTCGCAAGTTAGAAATTTTAATGACGTCGGCGATGATTTCATCAAGTTAAAGCCAAAAATTGAAACTTTAAAGCAAGGGTTTGAACGATTGAGTTAATTTTTTATGGAGACAAAGATTATGGCAGATAATTTAAATAGCTTAGAGCACCTTGAGAGAGAAATAGCTAATTATCACAGTAAGTTCCACCAATCTTCTGAGGTTCTTGATGATTTAGCACAAGTCCAAGTTAACTTTCGGGATCTTGTCCAAAAGTACCAAGCTTTAAAAAGCGAACACCAAGAATTTACAGAATATATCAATGAAGCACAAACTGAATTCGCTGCTTTACAAGCAGAATCAAAAAGTACTATCGACCAAGTTGTTCAGACACAGGACAATTTTGACAAAAGTTTTGCGGAACTTGAAACTACAACCTGTAAAAATATAAAGCAAGCGCTAGAAACATTAAATCAGCGCTTTCTAAATCTAGAAAGTACTACTGAACAGCGGTTATCACAATGCCAAGATGAGGCGCAACAAGCTTTAACTTCACTACAAACTCAATCAAAATATGCTGTCAATAAAATAGACCAAGCACAAAAAAAATTCAACCAGCGCTTTTAAGACCTCGAAGAGACTAACTTAGAACAGATAGAACAAACTCAAGAAAGTTTGAATCAGCGTTTTACAACTCTTGAAATTGACTCTGAGAATAAATGGCAAAAGTTTCAGCAGCAAATTGATTATGAGATAAGGAAATTATATAGTCAACACAAACAAATACAATTAACCCTGAAAGATGTGCAATCTGAAATACAATTACTCAAAGATGCTCAGGAAAATTTGGTAAAAAATACGAAATATACCCTCACCATAGTATATATGTCTACTGGAATAAGTATTGCTACTGCACTAAGTATAATTATTGCTGTAATAATTACAGTATTACCGTCTTTACTTCAAGCAAGCAACGAAGTGAAATATCCTACAGTTGAACTGCCACAAATATCTAAACCAACTAAGTAGTAGATAGCAATTTACGAATATCACTAAAATCATCATCGTTTAGGTAATTAGGTAGTGATCAACATGTAGTGATGGCATAATCAACCCGACAAACATTTATTATAGTGATGAACAAAATTCCAAATAGCTCCTAAGTAATTTTCTAATTTTTTTGAAAATGACAACGTTAGAAGTCCTTAAGCGCTATGAAAACTGGCGCAAGCAAGAGAATCTGGTCATCTTAGGGTTTACTGATATAGCACTACGCATTAAGGTTAGGACATTGATACAAGCAGCAAAAGCTGTTTTAGTAAACTGTTGCCTTTTGCCTTTTGCCTCTTGCCTTGCGCGTAGCGCTATACCCTCGATCGGATGTTTTCCAACAACTGGTTACCAATAGTGGGGATAGGCCGTCTAGGGTTATGGATGCTGCGCCGGATTCGTCCAGTCAAAATTTATGCTTTACAGTTGATGACTGGTTTAAGGGGAAACATTCCTCAAGTGGCTCAACAATAGAGCAATGGCTCTCTTACTCAAGTACTGCTAGAGAGCGCTGCGATCAGAATTCTGGTTAAGGGTTCTAAATCGGTTGGTACGCGGTAGAGAGTCAATTGTTGGGTGATTAATTTGTCTTGACGGTGCAGAATACCAAACTGCCAGATTGTTCCAGTTGAAACCGCTCCAAATAGCTGTGGCTGTTGCTCAACCGATGCGCATTTCTCCCACTGATCGAGGGCGATCAGTTCGACTGCCATCTGAGTGAAACCATTGGTAAGATCCTCTTGCTTTGCCTCAACCACTAACAGATTAGTCGTTGTCCTGAGCAAATAGTCCAACGCCCCTTGAAGCTGATTGCTTACCTTGATTGAATACTCAATTCGCAACTGCGCCCTTGTGTAGTGAATCAAATCTGCCATCACAGGTGCAATTAACATCTCCCGCCGGGATTGTTCGTTGGTGAGATCGAGGTAAGGTAAGATTTCTTCGAGGCGTGATTGGCGCTCCTGCAATCGATCTAACTCACCCTGATATTGCCGCAAATTTAATAAGCTACGTTCTAGTGAATAGCCATATTCTGCCAAGATTTCATCCGTGGGAGTTTTGAGTTTGGCTATTTCACTGAAGCTATAAGAACGGTTGGGGTCGAGCAGAGACATAGGATGGAAACCAGAAATCAGCGATTAAGGGAAAATATTCCTCAAGTGGCTCTACAATCAAGCATCGCTTAAGTCAATAGAACACTACTTTCTAGTTTGGCTTACCTCGTCAAGCCAGTAAGACCTCGACAAAAATGTTTAGTTTCGTATAGCGTTGTCGAGGATTTACTTTTTGTGTGTTAAGTGACTCGATATTTTGAGCCATAAACGTCTTGATCCGGAACAAGTTTATTGATAGTTTATGATTAAAATATATAATTATAACACAGATAGAATGTTTTTTTTCGTTAATCGTCCGATAAAATTTCAACAATCTTGACACTAACTACCCGCCACACCCCTCACCCCATTACCAGTCGATATCTGTTATGGTATTGGTCTCAAAACTATTCATTTTAACTACCTAGACAGAGAAAAATATGGAAATTCGAGGGATCGATACACCACGGTTAGACTGGACTGGCGATGCCCTAGCCATTGGGTTATTTGAGGATGCTGTAGACCTGACTGGTGATTTAGCCGAGTTGGATCAGAAACTGGCTGGTACGATCACAGAATTGATCGAGGAAACAGAATTTAAGGGTAGCGCTAATAGTTCTGCTGTCACCCGTGTGGGATCCGGTAGCCCAATCCGTAAAATTATCCTGGTAGGATTGGGTAAACCTGATGACCTGAGCTTAGATACACTGCGCCGTGGGAGTGCCACAATTGCCCGGACTGCGAAACAGCAAAAGATTACAACTCTTGGAATTAGCCTACCTGTGGTTAATGATGACCCCACAGCAACAGCACAAGTGATCACTGAGGGGATAATCCTGGCACTACACCAAGATGATCGCTTTAAATCGGAATCCGAGGATAAGGGTGCAAAGCTCGAACAGATTGATTTACTGGGATTGGCTGGGCAAGAAGCAGGGATTGATAAGGCTCATAAAATCTGTGAAGGTGTAATTTTGGCACGAGAGTTGGTAGCAGCACCAGCTAATCAGGTGACACCGATTAGTTTGGCTCAGACAGCAGAGGAACTGGCATCAGAGTATGGTTTTTCCCTGGAAATCTTGGACAGGGAAGCCTGTGAAGAATTGGGAATGGGTGCTTTCCTAGGGGTTGCCAAAGCCTCAGATCTGCCCCCCAAGTTTATTCATATGACCTATAAACCTGATGGTACTCCAAAACGCAAATTAGCGATTGTGGGTAAGGGGTTAACCTTTGACTCTGGTGGCTTGAATATTAAAGGTTCTGGTAGTGGCATCGAGACTATGAAAATCGATATGGGGGGTGCGGCTGCTACTTTGGGGACTGCTAAGGTAATTGGTCAGTTAAAGCCAGATGTCGAAGTTCACTTTATCAGTGCGGCCACGGAGAATATGATTAGTGGTCATGCCATGCACCCAGGGGATATTCTTACTGCTTCTAATGGTAAGACGATTGAGGTCAATAATACCGATGCAGAAGGAAGACTGACCCTAGCAGATGCTTTAGTGTTTGCCGAAAAATTAGAGGTGGATGCGATCGCAGATTTAGCTACCTTGACTGGTGCCTGTGTTGTAGCATTGGGCAATGATATTGCTGGTTTATGGACAACTGATGAAACAATAGCGCAACAGTTTAAAGATGCAGCAGAAGCGGCTGGTGAAAAATTATGGCAGATGCCCATGGAAGAAAAGTACTTTGAGGGATTAAAATCTCAAATTGCTGATTTCAAAAATACTGGGCCCCGTGCAGGTGGTTCGATTACGGCAGCCTTGTTCTTGAAGGAATTTGTTAAGGAAACTCCTTGGGTACATATCGATATTGCTGGAACAGTTTGGAGTGAAAAAGAAAATGGTTGTAATAATTCTGGTGCCACTGGATTTCCAGTTCGTACTTTGGTGAATTGGGTATTGAGTGAGACTTAGGGTAATCGGTAGAATGCAGAATGTAGAATGCAGAATGCAGAATGTAGAATGTAGAATTGCTATCCTAGGGTGGCTATGATAAATTAGTATAAAATAATAAATAGCCATAGCCCTTACTAATTAAGGTTTTGAGTAACTTAAAAATGCAATTTTAATAAAAGCGATGCAGAGGTGCGACCCGTGGCGAATTTAATTACGGGTCAAGGGCACCATTACGGTCTTGGGGAGGCAGTGCGGTCAAAGACGAAACCTTAGAGAGGGTCGCCTTATTTCATATAACTTAAAAGTATGACCCATAACCTGTCCCTATAAAGGCGACCCTCTCTTACGGTAACTTCAAAGGGGGTCTCCCCCATGACCAACTGCCGTGGTTTCCACGGGGCTTTCAAGGTGCGGACGCAGGTGACCCACGCAGCCCCTCCCCATGAGGGACTGCATCAATACAATGTATTTTGAGTTGATTGAATCCCTTGCTATTTAAGAGGTAATCGCTGATTTAAACTACTCATTTACTATAATTAGTCTAAGAGAGCCTGTATAATTCTCAATTCTCAATTCTCAATTCTCAATTCTCAATTCTCAATTCTCAATTCTCAATTCTCAATTCTCAATTCTCAATTCTCAATTCTCAATTCTCAATTCTCAATTCTCAATTCTCAATTCTCAATTCTCAATTCTCAATTCTCAATTCTCAATTCTCAATTCTCAATTCTCAATTCTCAATTCTCAATTCTCAATTCTCAATTCTCAATTCTCAATTCTCAATTCTCAATTCTCAATTCTCAATTCTCAATTCTCAATTCTCAATTCTCAATTCTCAATTCTCAATTCTCAATTCTCAATTCTCAATTCTCAATTCTCAATTCTCAATTCTCAATTCTCAATTCTCAATTCTCAATTCTCAATTCTCAATTCTCAATTCTCAATTCTCAATTCTCAATTCTCAATTCTCAATTCTCAATTCTCAATTCTCAATTCTCAATTCTCAATTCTCAATTCTCAATTCTCAATTCTCAATTCTCAATTCTCAATTCTCAATTCTCAATTCTCAATTCTCAATTCTCAATTCTCAATTCTCAATTCTCAATTCTAAATTCTCAATTCTCAATTCTCAATTCTCAATTCTCAATTCTCAATTCTCAATTCTAAATTCTAAATTCTCAATTCTCAATTCTCAATTCTCAATTCTCAATTCTCAATTCTAAATTCTAAATTCTCAATTCTAAATTCTAAATTCTCAATTCTAAATTCTAAATTCTAAATTCTAAATTCTAAATTCTAAATTCTAAATTCTAAATTCTAAATTCTAAAATTAGGTAATCGGTAAATAACCCAACTATACTTAAGATCATTAAGATCATTCCTTAGTTCAGCAACCCACTAGTAAGGCATGGCGGAAATAAAGATACCTTTCAAAAACAGCGAAAAACTTATTTAATAAGTATGCAATAATTTTGAATTTTAAATTCCGCCCAGCATTACTAGCTATGGGTTTTCAAGGAAAGCAATTGGGTAAGGTACATAATTTAGGAATTTTACGGCACAGGGAATAACTCCTGTGTACCTCATAAGTATGGAAAACGCTAGACATCGAACTGAAGTGTTAGAAGTTTATCAGCACTTTTTACATAAACAAACTTGGATCAACTTGAAAAAAAATTCCCAACGTTTTGGCTTGATATTTGCTAATTTCTCGTTTTCCATTAACGATGTCATCAACGGTTTTTTGAGAGCCAATAATTCCCACTAAATCCGCTGGTTTTATGTCTTTTTGATCCATTAAAAAAAGTAACATAGACTGAGGCTCAGATCTAATCCCTGGTGAGTAATAGTCTTGTTCAAATTTTTCAATTAATGTAATCAGCAATTCATAAATTTCATCTTCTTCTGGTGTTCGTTTAGGTCGGTGCATTAACTCTTCTACAAAAGCTAAAGCTTTTTCATTATCTTCTTCTGTTTTAATCATTTTAGGTTGATATTTAATTAACAGTTTTTTGTATTGCTTTGTATTAAAAGTAAGGGTCATTCTTCCAGTTATTATAGTCGTATTCTGCGTGATTCAGAATATACTTGATATAAATTAAATGCTTTTCATAATCTATACTTACGATTAAGCGGTACTTATTCCCCTTAATATTAAAAACTGTAAAATTTCCTACTGCTTCAGCTTTCCTAAAAACCGATTGTACCTCAACTAAGTTAGACCAAGTGGCCTGATTGGCAATCTTATACCAGTTATCGAGAGCATCATGGCAATCAGCGTGTTTTTCACTAAATTCCCGCAAACGTCGATAGCTGATCACATGCATTTGATATCCTCTTTGGTCCCCTGCATCTATACACAACTCTCACTCCCTTTATTTTGAAACCAAAGAGAATAGAGCTATGCCAAGTTATGTTAACTAGCCCAATCAACTGTTGCTGAATCGGATTGCCTTGAATGGGACTGGTCTTGAACTGGAGGGACAAAAATGATTGATAACGCCCAAATTTATTCAACCTGGGAAATCCATATTCTCTGGTTTTAAATGCTTCTATGGTGTTGTCCAGTCGTTTAATCACGTCCTGAGTTAGCTGAGAGTGAAAGGCTTTTTGGGGCTTGAAGCTCGAAGACAGATAAAATTATTATTCTTAAGGCCACAGTAAGTAGTTATGACTTTGAATACCAACCAATGATCAGCATATCACAATAATGGTCATGGTCACAGAGGACGCAGTGCGAACGCGCCCCGCGTGACCGTTTGCGTAGCGTGGCCTTTTGGCCAAGGTCAATCGCATTTTGGGAAGTCTGTAGGGTGGGCATTGCCTGGGAAAATCCCAAACCACTTCCAACGAAGTTTGGTCACCAATGCCCACCAACCAAGCTTGTTGATTCCCAACTGTTTGAGCCATCTCAGGCCAATGGGGTGCTTGTCACCATCAGCTAGCGCTAAGTGATAGGTTAAAACAGAAGCCATCATTATCCCGATTGACACTTGAAACCCCACTCTAGTTACTGGCAACTGCGACCTTACCTTCGTTCCCAACGCTTAACTCTGGCTCAGACATTGGTTTGTACATTAGTATTCACCGTCTGCTGGCCCCTACTCCTTTGGCTATCTGAGCCCTTTTTTGCTGTCGTCGGACAGGGAAAACTGGTCAGGAGTCTTCAGCTAGCTGGGTTAGCTGCTGTTGTGTTTCTGACCCAGAAAATAGCGCAGTACTGTTTATATACCCTATCAGCAAAAGCTTCACTACAGATTGCCCTTCATTTACGCCAAAACGTTTTTAACCATTTGCAGCGCCTCAGTATTGGTTACTTTGAAGCTGCTAGAACTGGTGACCTTACCTACCGACTCACGGAAGATCTCGATCGGATTGGGGAGGTGATTTACAAAATTGTTCGTGATTTTATTCCTTGTGTCTTGCAACTCATTGTAGTACTAACTGCTGTCATCTATATTAATCCAGAACTAACCCTAGCCATAGTAATTATTGCACCATTGATGGGCTTGTTGATTGGTTGGTTTGGGGAGCAGATCCGGAAATTCTCCCATCGCAGCCAAAATCGGGTATCGGATTTGTCCGCAATGCTGACGGAAGTGTTTAGCGGGATTCGGTTAATCCAAGCTTTTGCCGCAGAAGACTATACCCTGGAAAAATTTAGTCAAGAAGCGGAAAACAACCGCAAAGCCAAGTATGCTGCTGAACGCCTCAGAGCAATTCAGTTTCCAATAGTTGGTTTTCTCGAAGCGTTGTGCTTTTTGTTACTATTATTGTTGGGAGCATGGCAGATTGCTGAGGGTAACCTCACCGCTTCCAAGTTTGTCAGTTACGGTATCGGTGTTGCCATGTTGATTGATCCGATCAACATCTTAACCCAAAACTATAATGAGTTCAAACAGGGAGAAGCATCGATAGACCGAATCTTTGAACTATTTGCCCTTGAGCCAACGGTAATCGAAAAGCCAAGCGCTACAGTTTTACCCCCAGCGACGGGTAGGGTGGAATACTGTAATGTCAGCTTTGCTTATCAACCTGGTGAGCCTGTACTGAGAAATTTGAATTTAGAAATTGCTCCGGGAGAGGCGATCGCATTAGTAGGCGCTTCGGGTGCTGGTAAAACTACTTTGGTTAATCTCCTGCCCCGCTTCTATGATCCGCAAGCTGGGGAAATCCTGATTGATGGGATCAATATCCAAGATATTACCCTCAATAGTCTAAGGCGTCAGATTGGGATTGTTCCCCAGGATACCACTCTCTTTTCAGGTACTATTGCTCAGAATATTGCCTTTGGTCAGTTAAAACCTGACTTTAAAGCTGTTCAGGAAGCGGCTAAGATTGCCAATGCTCACCAGTTCATTATTAAACTATCCCAAGGATATCACACTTGGGTAGGGGAGAGGGGAATTAATTTATCGGGAGGGCAACGACAACGGATTGCGATCGCACGAGCGGTACTGCTCGATCCTAGAATCTTGATTCTCGATGAAGCCACCTCCGCTTTAGACTCAGAATCAGAAGCCTTAGTACAAGAAGCCTTAGAACGGATTATGAAAGATCGCACTGTTTTTATTATTGCTCACCGATTGGCAACCGTGCGCCGTGCTGATCGGATTTTGGTAGTAGAACAAGGACGAATTGTTGAATCGGGAAACCATGAGGAACTGTTAGATAAAGGTGGTCGTTATGCTCGGTTTTATGCTCAGCAATTTAATTGATCTAGTCAAGGGAATCGGGAACAGGGAATCGGGAATCGGGAATCGGGAACAGGGAATCGGGAATCGGGAATCGGGAACAGGGAATCGGGAATCGGGAATCGGGAATCGGGAATCGGGAATAGTAGACAATAATTATCACAATTTATTGATAATTTATATCTAGTCATTACTCTTGAAATAATTAATCATGACTTAGAGCAATTTGTAGATATTTTAATTATAAAAATGAATGGAAGAAAAAAGATTGATTAAATTTTGAAATTGGCAATAATAAATAACTTAGGTTGAATGCTAAATACTCTATTCCCTGTTCCCTGTTCCCTGTTCCCTGTTCCCTGTTCCCAGATTCGCTGTTCCCTAAAAACTTAGAAATACGTACTTAATAAAGTCGCCAACCGCTATATGAACAATGAACCTATTTTCCAAGTGCGTGACGTGACTAAAACCTATCAGATGGGGGAGGTGAATGTTCAGGCACTAAAATCCGTTACTATTGACCTCTATGCAGGAGAATTTGTAGTATTGCTTGGTCCGTCTGGAAGTGGCAAGTCCACTCTGCTGAATATTCTCGGAGGACTTGATGTTCCCTCCTTCGGACAAGTTAAATTCTATAATCGTGATCTATCAACTGCTGATGATCGTGCTCTTACCCGCTTTCGTAGGGAGTGCGTCGGTTTTGTGTTCCAATTCTATAATTTGATTCCCAGCTTGACGGCTCAGGAAAATGTTGCTCTGGTGACCGAAATTGCTCCTCGTCCGATGCGTCCTCGGGAAGCTTTGGGACTAGTGGGACTGGAGCATCGCCTTAACCATTTTCCAGCTCAATTATCTGGGGGTGAACAACAACGGGTTGCGATCGCTCGTGCTATTGCCAAACGTCCTCAAGTGCTCCTATGTGATGAACCAACCGGAGCGTTAGACTTTCAGACCGGTAAGCTAGTATTGAATGTATTAGAGCGAGTGAATCAAGAATTGGGAACAACTACTGCTGTAATTACTCACAATGCTGGAATTGCGGCTATGGCAGATCGGGTGATTACCATGCGTAGTGGTGAGATTATTAGTGTACATGGTAATCAGACTAAGATTGCTCCTGAGGATTTAGACTGGTAAGTTAACGATTGAGTATGTTAAGAATTAAATCAAATTACTTCCCTCAGTATAAAACGTGAGGTATAAGAGAGCTAGAGGGAGTCACAAAGTAAGAGACTGCCCAAGGAGGTGTCAGCTATGATGGCAATATTATTAACAACTTTGTTCGTTTGCTGTCTGTTCGCCTTGACCTTAGTGTGCTCTTCTTTGTTTTACTACAAAACTAAACACTGAAAGCTCCGCCACAAAGCGAGCGGGGATGAAAGTGAATAGCGAGTTTAGTCGCCATGAAAGAAATTTCCAAGAGATTCCGGAATTTTACTCTAGGCGTTCTAGAATAAGGTAGAAGCAGTTAAGGTCGAAACTGATGATTATCTTAGAATTCAAGGCAAAAGGTAAAAAACATCAATACTCTGCGATCAATGAAGCTATTCGGACAGTTCAATTTATCCGTAATAGCTGCCTCAGGTATTGGATGGACAATAAAGGAGTAAATAAATTTGACCTTAGCAAGTACAGTGCAGTTCTTGCCAAAAACTTCCCTTTTGCCAATGAATTGAACTCTACTGCTCGGCAATCTAGTGCCGAGAGGGCATGGTCATCAATTGTTCGATTCTTTGACAACTGCAAAAAGAAAGTACCTGGAAAGAAAGGTTTCCCTAAGTTCCAGAAAAACTGCCGCTCAGTGGAGTATAAGCAGTCTGGCTGGAAGTTGTCTCCTGACAAGAAGTCAATCACGTTTAGTGACAAAAAGGGGATTGGAAAACTCAAACTTAAGGGTACGTGGGACTTATGGCGTTTCGATAAAAAACAGATTAAGCGGGTTCGGATAGTCCGTCGGGCTGATGGTTACTATGTCCAGTTCTGTGTTTCAGTTGACATTAAAGAAGAACTAGAACCAACTGGTGTAGCCATTGGCTTAGACGTTGGACTAAAAGACTTCTATACTGATTCCGCTGGAAAAACTGAACCAAATCCCCGCTTTTACAGGACGGGAGAGAAGCGTCTTAAGTTCTATCAGCGCAGAGTTTCTAGAAAAAAGAAAGGCTCATCCAATCGTAGAAAAGCAGTCAATAGACTAGGCAGACATCACCTTAAAATAAGTAGGCAACGTGAAGAGCACGCTAAGAGACTGGCGCGCTGCGTAATCCGGTCTAACGATCTGGTCGCCTATGAAGATTTAAGGGTTAAAAACTTAACGAAAAATCACTGTATTGCCAAGTCTATTAATGATGCAGGTTGGTATCAATTTAGAAAATGGATGGAACACTTTGGCACCAAGTTTGGAAAGGTAACAGTTGCAGTAAATCCTGCATATACCAGCCAAAACTGTTCTGACTGTGGCGAAGAAGTTAAAAAGTCCCTATCAACTAGAACTCACACTTGTAAATGTGGCTGCCAGTTAGATAGAGACCATAATGCCGCTATAAACATCCTTAAACGAGCTTTGAGTACCGTGGGGCACACGGGAACTTGGATCATTGATCCGAACGCTTCAGGAGATCTGACCTCTACTGTTCTTGGCTCCGGCCAGGTTCAGCAAGTCGGGTCGTTGAGTGAAGAATCCCCGTCTCGCGATTAGGGGGGAGTGTCAAAAAGAAGAGCAGCAGTTATAAAAAATCGAGCGTTGTTTAATAATGGAATGATTTGAAGAGTAGGTGCGACCCAAGGGGGAGTAAATCGCCCTTGGGTCGCACCTGTGGAATGAGCATCTTGCCTGTTCCTGATATTTTCGGTTGGTCTTAAACTTCCATGAATTCCCTAGACCGTAAACTCTTACGTGACCTATGGCAATTGCGAGGTCAGGTAATAGCGATCACATTAGTAGTAGCCTGTGGCATTGCTAGCTTTGTCCTAGCCAGGAGTGCCTATAGCTCTTTGGGACTAACCCAAGACACATATTACAACCGCTACCATTTTGCCCAAGTTTTCGCTTCCCTCAAACGCGCCCCAGAAAGCCTCAAATCCCAAATTGGTGCTATTCCCGGTATTGCCCAAACCCAAACTCGGATTGTGGTTGATGTCACCCTTGATGTGCCTGGTTTAACAGAACCAGCTACAGGAAGACTGATCTCAATTCCTGAGCGTCGTATTTCCATACTCAATGACTTATTTATTCGTCAGGGTCGCTATATTGAACCAGGACGAGGAGATGAAGTACTCGTCAGTGAAGCTTTCGCCCAAGCCAATCAACTCAACTTGGGTGATACCATGGGTGCCATCATTAATGGACGTTGGGAAAAATTGCGAATAGTAGGAATTGCCCTATCACCAGAATACGTTTATGAAGTGCGAGGTGCTGGAGAAATCTTCCCAGATAATCGGCGATTTGGAGTGGTTTGGATAGGTCGAGAAGCCTTGGGTAAAGCCTTCGACCTTGATGGTGCCTTTAACGATGTCAGCCTTTCCTTAATTCCAGGGGCTCAAGAAAGGGAAATTATTAGCCGTTTGGATCGATTACTGGAACGCTACGGTGGTAATGGTGCTTATGGAAGGGAAGATCAGTTATCCCATCAAATTCTAGCAGATGAACTCAGCAGTTTGGAAGTCTCTGCTACCTTTATGCCTTCGATTTTTTTAGCGATCGCATCTTTCCTGTTGCATGTTGTCCTCTCTCGCCTAATCGGAACCCAACGGGAGCAAATTGCTGTGCTCAAAGCCTTTGGTTACAGTAACCTAACCATCGGTATCCATTATCTTAAATTTGTCCTTGCCATTGTCAGTGTAGGAGGTATCCTTGGCACCATGGTTGGTCTTGGGCTTGGCAATGGACTAACCCAAGCTTATGCTGAATTTTTTCGCTTTCCCCTACTACGCTATGACGTCAGCTCAGACTTAGTCGCCACCGCCATCTTAGTCAGCTTTACCGCAGCAGCAATTGGTGGACTAATGGCGGTACGTCGGGCAATTTCCCTTCCTCCAGCCCAAGCCATGCGTCCCGAACCCCCAGCTGAATTCAAACCTACCATTATTGAACGACTAGGTCTACAGCAGTTTTTCTCCCCTGCCGGTCGTATTATCCTCCGTAATTTGGAACGCAAGCCCATCCAAGCCTTCCTATCCATTATGGGAATAGCTGTTGCTGTAGCAATTCTCCTGACTGGGTTGTACATCTCAGATGCACTGACATACCTGATGGATTTTCAATTCCGCCAAGTACAACGGGAAGATCTCACCATTATCTTTAATCAACCCCGTCCCGCACGTACCCGTTACGAAATTACTCACTTACCAGGAGTGATTCGTTCCGAACCATTCCGCATCGTACCAGTACGTTTACGCTTTGACCATCATACCTATCGCAGTGCTTTAACTGGAATTGACCCAGCCGGAGAATTCCGCCGTCTGCTAGACAAGAATTCGTACACCGTGCATCTACAGCCAGACGGAGTTGTCATGACTACCAAACTAGCCGAAATCCTAGGTGTTACTCCTGGAAATACCCTAACCGTGGAAGTCCTGGAAGGAAGCCGTCCCGTGCGTCAAATTCCTGTAGTCGGCTTGGTAGATGAACTCCTCGGTGTCTCAGTATATATGGATATCGATGCCCTCAACCGACTGATGCGAGAAGGACAAACTATTTCTGGTGCTTACCTTTCTGTTGATCCTCACCTTGCTAGTCAGCTTTACTATCGCCTCAAACGTCTACCCGCTATTACCGGTATTACCACCCGTGAAGCTAGCCTGGAAAGCTTTGAGGAAATTAGTGCTAAACCTCTGCAAGTCTTTACAGCAGTACTAGTAATTTTTGCCTGCATTATTACCTTTAGCGTAGTCTACAACTCAGCACGGATTGCCCTATCAGAAAGAAGACGAGAATTAGCCAGTCTCAGGATTATGGGATTCACTCATGCTGAAATTGCCTTTATTCTCCTAGGTGAACAAGTTATTCTTACCCTACTTGCCCTTCCTATTGGTTTTGGACTCGGATACGGTTTAGCTGCTTTAATGTCTCTTGCCTATAATTCTGAACTTTACCGTTTTCCCTTAATTATTACTAAAGATACCTATGCTTTTACATTTGTTATCGTAATAGTAGCAGCATTATGTTCTGGGTTAATTATCCGTAGACAGCTGAATCGTCTGGACTTAATCGCTGTTTTGAAAACCAGGGAATAAGCATCAACATGGTGATAGTTAGTAAGCTATCAGTTATCAGCTATCAGCTAATGCTTACAGTAGTAATTAAATAGTAGTAATTAAATAGTAGTAATTAAATAGTGTTGCGATCGCACAATCAATTCCGCGATTTTAGACATTCCATGAAGCAGCTTCCTCAACGGCTAACTTACCTTATGGTTGGAGTTGGCATCATCACAGTAGTTGTCCTAGCATTTCGTCCTGCACCGATTCGGGTTGATCTAGCCGAAGTTAAACGCAGTAGTTTGCAAGTAACAGTGGATGGAGAGGGAAAGACCCGTATCCGCTCCCGCTTCGTAGTTTCAGCTCCTGTTGCCGGTCGGCTGGCGAGGATAAAACTAGATGAAGGAGATAAAATTAAACAAGGCGCAATCATTGCCCAAATTGACCGCCTTCCTCTAGATGCAGATGTCCGAGAAGCTCAAGCACGGCTAAGGCAATGGCAAGCAGAGCGTGATGGGGTAGCAACCAAGCGACCAAAACCACAAGCTTTATTCCAGGCTCAAGCCCGCATCCGGTCAGCAGCAGCCCAACAGCAAGAAGCTCAAGCTCGGGTCCAGCAAGCATTAGCAGCACTAGAGCAAGCAAAACGCGATCGCCAACGCTCCCAACAGTTATACATTGATGGCGCAATATCTCGTAAAGAGCTCGAAACAGCTCAATTGTTAGAAACTACCCGCCAGAGGGAATTAGAAGCAGCGCAACGGGAAGTGGAAAGTGTGGCCGCTGAAGTAGTAGCCGCCAAAGAAGCCCGTGCCATTCTCCAAGCCGAACAGCGAGACCCTGACTATTTACTTGATGTCTACAATGCTCGCATTGCCAGTGTTAAAGCCGAACTTGCTAAGCTAGCCGATGAAGCAGCCCGTGCTGAAATTCACTCCCCAATTGATGGTTATGTCCTACGAGTCAATGAGGAAAGTGCTCGGTATGTACAAGCCGGAACCCCCCTGTTGGAACTAGGGAATCCTGCTGACCTAGAGATTGTCGTTGATTTGCTTTCTACTGATGCAGTCAAAGTCAAGCCAGGAGCAAAAATGCTCATTGAACATTGGGGAGGAGAGCGCACCCTAAACGCTCAGGTGAAATACGTCGAACCCTCAGCCTTTACCAAAATTTCAGCTCTTGGGGTAGAAGAACAGCGAGTGAATGCGATCGCTAATTTTGTAGATTCCCCAATTCCTTTAGGTGATGGCTACCGAGTAGAAACACGGATTGTAGTTTGGGAAAGCTCAGATGTGCTAGTCGTTCCCTTAAGTGCCATTTTCCGCTGCGACTCACAACAAAATAGCTCCCAGGACTCCATTGGAAAAAATAGGGATTATTTGTCCGTGTCTGTAGCAGGGGGAACACAGGGAAGTAACCAATTTTCAGATCATCAAGGGAGTATCCAGCGCTCCAACTTCCAGACCTGGTGTACATTTTTGGTGGAAAACAACCAAGCGAAGAAACGTCAGATTATAATTAGTCAGCGCAGTAATCTTGAAGCAGTGGTTGAACAAGGACTTCGAGAAGGAGAAATAGTCATCTTGCATCCCAATGAGCAAATTCAGGAAGGAAAACAAGTTGCACCCCGTTAACTACCTATCCGTTGACTAGCCATAGTAGATAGTTGAAATTTTTATAGTTTACATTGATACCAAAAGCGATGGGCGTTGCTGAATTCAGGTATAATCTTAAACTAGCAAAATTAGCGTAGGCTAAATCAAAAATCAATCAGCAACGCCGGAAATATTATAAGTTAATCAACATTTACATTTAACTGGCATATTTTTTCTTCAGCGCTCTTCGTTAACCTACCCTACGGGAACGCCAAAGGCGAACAACCTTTTTGAATTAAGAATTAAGAATTAAGAATGTAGAATTTGGAATTCTACATTCTTAATTCTTAATTCTGCATTCTGACAGACAACCTTAAACCTTCAACCTTAAACCTTTAACCTTTAACCTTCAACCTTGGCCTTTGGCCACGCTACGCGAACAACCGTTAGTTACAATTTCTCCAGGTAACTCAACAGGTCTGCCATATCTCTAGTCTGAGGTTGAAACTTAGGCATTGGTGGTGTTCTACCACTGATCACTTGCTGAATCAGGCTGACGTCAGACTTTCTCTTAGAGATACTCAGTAGACTCGGCCCTACATTGCCATCCCCTTTGGCTCCATGACACCCAGCACAGTTGATTTGAAAAATAGCATTACCTCGGACTGGATCACCGTTCAGGGACAAAACCTTTTGTACATAAGGATCGGAATCCTGCATCATGGGAATTCCGATCAGGCTAAGACTTATAGCAAGCAAAGCGACTAGTACTATCAAGGTGACTCGCCGCACTAGAACTCTAGGTTGGACAAGCTGGTTTTCCAATGGGTCTCCTGTCAAGTTGACTATCAATAAAGCGCTTGTAATCTCGATAAAACTGAACCATTGATTAAGTTGTGTTAAGCAATGATAAGTAAATACTTAGACTAAGTATTATTTTTGTTTATAAACATAGTTTAAAATTTATGGAGTCATTAATCAAGATCTTGTGTTGTATTTGTATTATATGCTACACTATGCCTCCCTCTATATACCTGATACTAAGGGAATAGATCTAAGGTATACATTTTAGTATATAAGCTGGGATATAGGAAAAAGTACTCAAGTCAAGTCAGGGCTTAGGTCATTAGGTCAGAGCCTCCTGAGTGTTATAGCACTACGCATTTAGATTCGGAGCATTTAGATTAGGACATTCCTAAACGCCGAAACTTAGTCATAGCTTACTTCTGACTTCTGACTTCTGACTTCTGACGCTAAGCGTAGCGCTATACTGAGCAATCTCAACCCATGGAACTCAGGATGGTTGATAAATTAGTGTTTGACGACCAGCAGCAGCCTAAGGTTGATCAGACCTAGTAATATGAGAAACAGGTAAAAAAACTTAATTAGGAGACTTAGTGTGGTAGAACCGTTGCTTGTTGGGATTGTCCTTGGCTTAATACCTGTTACTCTATTGGGGTTATTTTTTGCTGCCTATATGCAATACCAACGGGGTAACCAACTTGGGGGTTAGTTTTTCCTTCCGATGACCTGAGCTAAACCCCTGACCTAAACCAATGGGCAATAGAAGGTCAAGGCAGTATTGCCATAGACCTTCTGGCGACAAATTTCTAAATTGGGGATTGGTTGTGGTTGCCAGTAGTTAGAGCTATGCTCAACAGCTAACTCACCATGGCTGTCGAGGAGGTGGTATTGAGCGATCACATCTAACACTGGCTGGTACAAATCACTAGCGTAGGGGGGGTCAAAATAAATGTGGTCAAACTGCTGAGGAGCCAAGGTTTTCAATCGCCTGACCACATCCCCCTGCAACACCCGAAATTCTTGCTGCGCCTGAGCCATCTGTTGCCAGTTTTGACGAATGATTGAACAAGCTTTTGCCCATTTGTCAATTCCTACCACCAAAGCAGCTCCCCGACACAGAGCCTCAGCACCCATTGAACCACTACCAGCACATAAATCCAGCCATCGGCAATTCTCTACACTACCTTGCCAAATATTAAATACTGCCTCCCGCACCCGTGCTGGTGTCGGGCGGGTAATTTGTCCTGGCAAAGTTTTCAGTTGGCGATTGCCGTAAATTCTCATCCAAAAACAGGACAGTCGGGAGCCTGCTGATTACATCAGTAGTAGTAGCAGAATTTTAAAAGAAGAAGAATTTTCAGGCTTTGGTCACAAGTGTACGATCATGGCAGTAACCCTTGACCTGAGCCACGAAATTAGACAAAATTTGCAGTCCTGTAGTAGAAGACTTTTCCGGGTGAAACTGTACTGCTACGACATTATTGTAAGCGATCGCAGCCGTCACGGTTTGACTCCCATGAGTAGTAGTTGCGGCTATAATCATAGGGTCAACTGGGTCCACATAATAAGAATGGACAAAATAGACTCTGGGATTGCCCGATAAATGCTGCCAAAGGGGACAATCCGGTTGAGTAAACTCTAGCTGGTTCCAACCCATATGGGGAATCGTAATACTCGGTTCTCGACGAAAGCGGCGCACCGTGCCAGGCACTATGCCTAATCCAGGTTCTGTGCCTTCTTCACTTGCCTCAAACAGAATTTGTAAACCTAGACAAATACCTAAAAAGGGTTTACCGCTGGCAATGGCTTGTTTAATCGGTTGCTCCAGGTTACGCGATCGCAAATGTTGTATCGCTGGGTCAAACGCCCCCACTCCCGGTAGTACCACCGCATCCGCCTGTTCTATATCTGCTGGTAAATCTGTCACTAAGGTAGTTGCACCAGCTTTCTGTAACCCCTTACAGGCAGAGTGCAGGTTCCCCATGTCGTAGTCTACAACCGCAATTACTGGCATTAACCTGCTTTCCCTTACATTGAACTATTGAAGTTATTTTTATTCTAATTGGTTATCTTGGATGAACAAAAAAATCCTCCTGACATCCTTTCAAACCTGGCTACCGGATCAGGTATCTAACTCCTCTGATGATTTATTAGGAAAAATTGCTCAAATCACTGATTTCTCTGCTTCCCTGACTTTTCTAAGACAGTTGCCCGTCGATATTGCCCAAGCTAGTGCTCAGGTAATTGCCAAAATTGATCAAATACAACCCGATGGGATTATTTGTTGTGGCATGGCTAGTAAGCGGGAAAAATTAACCGTGGAATCCTGTGCTACTCGTGAAGATGCCTGCCTTCAAACCCCAGTGAACTTAGAGCAACTAGTAGCTGCCTTGAGTGGATGTGAGATTAGCGATGATGCTGGTAAATTTGTCTGCGAAGGACTCTATTACGAAGTGTTGAAGTATCTTGGAGAACATCACCTCAATACTTCTTGTATCTTTGTTCATGTGCCTGTGCTGAATCGAGACAATTTGCCTAGTATCTTGGCTGATTTTAGAATAATTTTGGAACGAATGGCACGATAGACTTCCCCGGAGTTGCCAGTAACTTCGGATCGGGTAACTTCCGATCAGCACAGAATAATTGAGAAAAACATTATCACGAAAGCAATGCAGCGCCTTAATGAGAGGGTTTCCCCCACTCGCGCTTTGCATCAAGACAATACATTGACAAGAAGCCTAATCAAGACAACCTTCAACCTTCAACCTTCAACCTTCAACCTTCAACCTTCAACCTTCAACCTTCAACCTTCAACCTGCCAACCTTCAACAAAGACAAACTCTTGTTAAGAAATATTGATGCTTATTGCAGTATATATTAATACAGGTAAACAGAGCTTACGCAATTCAGCCATCGACACACTACCTGTAGGGGTTAAAGGGTAACTGTTAACACTACCTGTAGAGTTCTTGCGTAAGCTCTGCATCAGCTGTTTCGGTGCTCAATACTGATTATAGGACTTATTGAAAAACTTTTCCCTCGGCAATATTACTGAAGTTGGTTACGCTAATTAGCTCAAGTCATCTGTCTCAAGTTAGGTTTAGCTCCTAAATTCGCTTCCTCGCTTAAGTTCTGGTATTTCTTTTTCAAGAAATATTGACAAGATTGGTTCAATCAGACTATGGTAGATATCTTTATAGACAAAGATATCCACAGGGAACTTAGGCTCGCACTGTACGACTCCCGCTGTGCTACTTGCTCTGTGCGACGCTCACTAGCTAGTAATCAACTAGTACCCTGGCGCTTGTAATTGTACTTTTGTAGATGCTGTAGATGCTAAGGAATTACATTGGTGGTATTTACGGTAGTACTCCTGGTGGTACTTCCAATGCAATTGCTCCGAGTAAACCCTTACGAAAATCCCCCAATAGTTGCCGTGCTGTACGTTCGATGTTTCCCTGATAGCGATAGTCGGCTAGAGCATGTAAGTAATCTTCAGCGGTCAATGGGTTTGGGTCTAGTTGGTACCGCTTTTCTAAAGAAGACTTTAATAAAAGAGTGTACTCCTTCATATTATCTAAATCTTTCAGGAATGCAACCAGTGCTGTTGCTACCCGTTGGTTGTCGTAAGATGCTTCACCGATGTCATCACAGATAGCTAACTTGAGCGCCTGCTGCTGATTGTTTAACTTGGCAGGAATAACACCAGGAGCATCAAGTAGTTCGAGTTGCTCAGAAATACGTATCCAACGCAATTGGCGTGTCACACCGGGACGACGAGCACTCTCAACCACACGACGTCCCAAAAGTCGATTAATTAAAGCCGATTTACCAACATTGGGAAATCCAATTACCACAGCTCTGACCGGACGAGGTCGCATTCCCCGTGAGCGCCTACGTCGATTGATTTCCTCCCCAGCTGTCTGGGCTGCTTTAGCCACAACTCGGATTCCCTTACCCTGTTGAGCATTAGTGAAATAGGGGATATCCCCTTGCTGTTGAAACCACGATTCCCAAAGTTGGCGCATCCTTGGGTCAATCATATCCACCCGGTTGATCACTAACACCCGAGTTTTATTGCCCACCCACTGGTCGGTTTGAGGATGATGAGTAGAGAGGGGAATCCGAGCATCCCGCACCTCTAATACCACATCCACTCGCTTCAACTGTTCTTTGAGTTCTCGCTCGGCTTTAGCAATGTGTCCGGGATACCACTGGATTGTCATGAGTCATTAGCCCTTAGTCACTCGCCATTAGTCATTAGCCCTTAGTCATTAGTCATTGGTCATTGGTTAATTGAAAATCGACCATTGGCAATTGACAATTAGCAAGCAAGCAATTTTATTGGACCAATGACTAATCACAAATTATGGGACAATCAAAACTGGGCAAGGGGACAAATTAATCACTCGATCGGCCACGCTATTAGGTATACCTTCCTCTGTCAAGCCTAGCCCCCGAGAGCCCATGACAATTAAATTTGCCTCAATTTCGTCAGCCACATCGCAGATCACGAAGGCAGGCTTTCCTTCCCGCTCCAGGGTTTTGGCTTCAATGCCTTGCTGAGCAAATAGTGCTTTGGCACCGTTAAGCAGTTCTGTTACTACTTCAGGGGATGTCATTGCCTGGGGAGCAGCAGCTGTAGCCTGGCCAGGGTCAGGTTTTTCAACCACTGACAGCAGATATAGATTGCTGCCGTACTTTTGCACTATGTTCCCAACAACCTCAGCAACTTCACGGCTTTCTCGACTTGAGTCAATCGGAAATACAACGGTATTGAACATATCACAGATTTCCTCCAGGATCCGGACTCCGGTAAAATGTGAACGGTCTTAACAAAAGAATACCTTTTGTCCTGGTCATTCAGCTGGTGATTTACCAGTGAATGTACAGCGACTCTCTGACGTCAAATCATCCGGCAAGACGGCTGATAGTCAGGGATTAGCAGGCAATAGCAATTAGGAGATTAATCTACTGTGTCCAAGAAAACTGTAGCAAATTTAAGTGAATCAGATTTAGCCGGAAAAACGGTATTGGTAAGAGCAGACCTGAATGTGCCCCTGGATGACAATGGCACCATCACCGATGATACTCGCATTCGTGCTGCTTTACCCACTGTTCAAGATTTACTTAAGAAAGGGGCAAAGGTAATCCTGTGTAGCCACTTGGGACGACCCAAGGGACAAGTCAAGGAAAGCTTGCGTCTAACCCCCGTTGCTGAGCGTCTTTCGGAACTGCTGGGTCAACCGGTGACCATGTGTAAAGACTGTGTTGGGGACGAGGTCGCTGCCCAAGTTGGTGCTTTGGAAAATGGTCAGGTGGCTTTACTGGAAAATCTCCGCTTCCACGCTGGAGAGGAAAAGAATGACCCAGAATTCACCAAACAGTTGGCATCCCTTGCTGATTTGTATGTCAATGATGCTTTTGGAACAGCGCACCGGGCTCATGCCTCTACTGAGGGAGTCACCCATTACCTGAGTCCTTCTGTAGCTGGGTACTTGATTGAGAAGGAACTGCAGTATTTACAAAATGCTGTAGAAAATCCCGAAAAGCCTCTAGCTGCAATTATTGGCGGCTCTAAGGTTTCCAGTAAGATTGGGGTGATTGATACTCTACTGGAGAAGGTGGATAAACTGCTAATTGGCGGTGGAATGATTTTTAC
The DNA here is from genome assembly GCF_010671925.1 of Moorena sp. SIOASIH. Lineage (GTDB taxonomy): Bacteria > Cyanobacteriota > Cyanobacteriia > Cyanobacteriales > Coleofasciculaceae > Moorena. The sequence continues at coordinate 1,119,090 of NZ_JAAHIH010000003.1, forward strand.
CTTCTACAAGGCCCGTGGTATGAGTGTGGGTAAGTCCCTGGTGGAAGACGATAAGCTCGATTTGGCGAAATCTTTAGAAGCTAAGGCCAAAGAGCGTGGTGTAGAATTGCTGTTGCCTACTGATGTGGTCATCGCAGATAATTTTGCTCCTGATGCTAATTCCCAGACTGTCAGTATTGAAGCTATTCCCGATGGCTGGATGGGTTTGGATATTGGTCCAGATTCTGTGAAGGTGTTTCAGGACGCTTTGGCAGATTGCAAAACTGTGATCTGGAATGGTCCGATGGGAGTGTTTGAGTTTGATCAGTTCGCCAAGGGGACAGAAGCGATCGCAAACTCTATGGCTGAGCTGACCAAGACAGGTGCATCTACCATCATTGGTGGTGGTGACTCAGTAGCTGCCGTGGAAAAAGTTGGTGTTGCTGACCAAATGAGCCACATTTCCACCGGTGGTGGTGCCAGCCTTGAGTTACTCGAAGGTAAGGTTCTACCTGGAATTGCTGCTTTAAATGATGCCTAACTATAGTTTGTTTTTTAAACCATAGTTTGAAATCATTGTTTTAAATAAGGAGATAGCATTGCTGTCTCCTTATTTACCATTGTCTTGATGGTAAAATTTTTGGTTTCCGATCAATCAGCCTTTGTTTTGATGATATATTTGGAAATGCTAGATTGGGACTAAGGGCGAAAAAGTCATAAAAAACAGAGCATCGCAAAAACGTTACCATCAGTAATTTTTTCGTAAACGTCGGGTGCATCTCATATTTGTAAAAAAGTGGCGTAGGGTGCGTTAGGGACGGGCTCGCCAAGACGCAAGCCATAGCAAGTGTTGGGACAGTCCGTCCCGTAACGCACCACCGCGTCAAATAGCATGCATTGAGATGCACCCTAAACGTCATCCAGCATTATCTCTACAACCTGCAACCTGCAACCTGCAACCTGTAACCTTCAACCTTAAACCTTAAACCTTAAACCTTAAACCTATTCCCAACCTTGCAATTGATTCATCCAAGCTGTAATCTGATCACGGCGAGTTTCAAAGGTAGCGGCAATCCTGATAAACCCAATTCCCACAAACAGCGCTACCACCCATTTAGAAAATGGATAATCAACGCTAAAAATCAGTAGTTGGTAGATCGCATTAATTAAAAATGTTCCAGTCCCGACATAAAGAAATGCTCTTACTTTCATCGCCAATCCAGCAAAAATTAGCACTACACTAATTCCTCCAGTTAATAATCCAAGCCATTGATGAGTCCAAAACGAAACTAAACAAATAATACTAGTCCCGACTAACCGGAGATTGTGGCGCATTTGTTTTTGGGGGGGTTGGCTTAGATAGGGATCGACTTGGGCAATATAGAGTAAGGATAAACTCAGGGGTAGAACATACCAAAGAGCAGCAGTTAAGTGTAGTTGTTCAAACCAGCGGAGCAACATCCAGTCAATTACTACTACACTGATAAAGGTAAACCGAATTTGCTGATTAAAAATAGCGAGAATAATATAGAAAGCTGCGATAATCAGCAAACTAGCTAAATTACCGCTATAGGGATTTTCGCCAATAGCAATCAGGGGGATTAAGAAAGCAGCGATTTGCCAAGGACGTTTCGACCAACCCCAATCTTCCCAAGGTAGGAAATACAGAAAGTAAGCGACTAAGGATGCGATCGCACCTTTCCAAGGCACTAATGGTCCCGATAACAAACGCGCCACAGGGGTATTGATCCAATACAGCCGCATCCCCCATGCTTCAGCAAAACCTAAATAAACCCAGATTTCTCCAAACAGGCGATTGGACCGATTTCGTCCTTGAGAAATAGCATAGATAACTAAAAACGCGCCAGTACTAAATCCCAGCATCATAGCGGATTCAATGGGCTCAGTTGTTGCTGCTATCAACAAACAACTACTCCATACCCAATGGAGATGGGAAATAACCTTTAGTTCTTTGGGGGTAAAATGTAGATATCCTTTCAGCCAAGGAGAAAATACCCGATAGGCGTACATAATACTAGTGCCAAGCACTGCCATTATAATCAATCCATCCCCTTTTGCTCCTCCTCCTAATTGGGATAATTGATAAAATAACAGTTGATAGGCAGAAACCGATACCCCAAATAGAGCAAGGTAAATTAGAGGTTTAAATTCTGCACGGCGACGCCCTACCCCAATGGCAATTGTTGCTAGGGCAAAAGATGATAAACCTGTCCAATTGGTAAAGGTTCCCCAACGCAAGAGCGCTCCTAAGCTACCGTATAGCAGGGGAATAATATGCCAGCTACTAGGTATTTTGTCGAGATTAGATCGGCGTCGCCACCAATCTCCTAAAAATTGAGCAATTAGTCCTAATACTGTATTGGCAACGGCTAAATTGATCAGTGGATGGTCTAATAAGCCCAGCGCTTCTGTAGTTAAGAGTTCCACACTCCAACCAATCCCATAAATAGCCCAGTTGGATGGATAAGGAAAACTGCGATACGCGATCGCTCCTAAGGTCACTGCATTTACAATGAGCATAAACCATGTTGGTGACCCAAACCCAATGTAGACTATCAGAGAATAACAAGTCAGCAGAATTAGCTGAAAAATAAACAGTGTGATTGCCCACCCATCCATTGCTTGTGCATAGAGTTTTGGGAGGGTTGAAGGTTGGAGGGTTGAAGGTTGAAGGTTAGTCGGTTGAAGGTTAGTCGGTTGAAGGTTAGATGGTTGAAGGTTAGATGGTTGTTCGCCTTTGGCGTTCCCGAAGGGTAGGTTAGTCGGTTGAAGGTTAGTTTGTTGTTCGCCTTTGGCGTTCCCGAAGGGTAGGTTGGCTTGTTGAAGGTTAGTTTGTTGTTCGCCTTTGGCGTTCCCGAAGGGTAGGTTGGCTTGTTGATTTGAAGTTTTAAATTGTGATTGGTTATCCTGTATCTTGCTAACACGAAGTAACCAGCTTCGCCATAACCATAAGGTTAAAATAGCGATCGCTCCAACAACAAACCAATCTTGTCCGGAAGGTTGGGGAAAGCCAAGGATGCCATCCCAAAGCAGGAATCCTACTAAGCTGATGCTGCATCCTACGGTAATTGCTGCTGATGTTAATTGCTTTAAATAGCGGGTGTTAATCAACATCAGTCCTGTAGCGGACGCTAAACTGATTAACCGCATTCCTGGTATTCCTAGGATCAGGAATTGGGATAGGATTACAGCAACTACACTCAACCGGATCACAAACTTGTCTTGAGGGGGTTGCCAACTGCGATAACCACGTGCTAATCCAGTCAGAGATAATGGAGTGATTAGCCACAACAGACCCCATGCTCTCAGGTAACTATCTGGGTTAAAGTCATAGACAGTATAGTTGACACACAATAATAGATAACTCAGACCAGCTAAACTTAAACCCAAGTGCCAAGCACTTTCTCGCCAGATCCGGACATAGTCAGAAGTAGCGGGAATCTTTAAACTCAAGCTCCATTCTGCTACCATCAGGGCTAATAAAATTGCTGAGAAGCCGCCTAGATGTAGGTTGGGAAAGAGATAGTTAATGGCACTGATAACGGTTGCGATCGCACTACTGTGGGTTAGGTAGACCCTTAAGCGCAGATGATGCTTAATCCCTAAGCTACACTGTCGCTGAGTCACAATCCCTAAAGTGATAGCAGAATTAATACCATTAATCGTGAGCAACAGAGGATTGGAAAAACACAGAGTAGTCAGATTAACTCCTATTCCTAGTGCAATGACTTCTGCAAATTCTGCCAGATCATGTTTTTTGCGCTGATATAACCAATCTGCTAATCCAACAATTAAAACCAGATAGGGAAACAGTACTAAACTCAACAATACATAGGGAGTTTCTTGGGAATGGGTTAACCTAGTTGCTGTTTCCAGTAGCCAGGTTTGTATTAATGGCGGAATCAATCGCCATGAAAGCCAAACCATCTGTAAGCCAATGGCTAACATGGCGGCTAAATCGGAACGTCGCCAAAATTTTAGTAAACGATTGACAAAGAACCACACCCCTAGCCCACTGACAATCATGGCTTGCCAAGGAAACTCAGCTGCTACACAAACTAGCCAACCCAGCACCAGCAAGCTACCCCCTAACCAAATCATAGGGAGACGGGGAGACGGGGAGACCGGAAGAGATGGTGCCTGAGGCTTTTGGTATAGCCAGTAGAGAAACCAACCACACATCCCGATAGCTAACCCCAGTTGTTCAATATCGACACCTATGACAAAAATTGCTCTAAATAGCAGGATGCCGATGCCATAAACTAAGATGCGGAAGCCAGCAACATCAAAAATAAACGCTGAATTTTGCTTTCTCGATTCTATATATAAGGTAGCGATGGTGCTACCGATGCCCAAATAAACTGCTCCTATGGGAAATCCAGGGATACCCCAACCCCAGTTTAAGTAACTCAGACCTAAATAATTAATAATGGGTAAGGGGGATGATTGTTGTTGTCGTAATCGGAAAAATGCGTTCCCGTAGCCGCGACCTAAGAGTATCGAACTTAGTACTATCGCACTTAGTACCACTGTCGCCACGGCTACCACTAGCCAATTTAAGGGATGACGCCACAAGCCAAAGCCATCCATTGCCCAAAAATTGACTGGGATGAGCAACACAGTGACAACTCGCAAGGTCTGGGCTGTTAGCGGTAAATTCCCTTGTTTCGTTGTCCAAGCACTAATCCCCCAAAAGCTCAATGTATAGGCAAGTAATACTCCATACTGTCCAGCAGCTGGGAAATTCTCCCATTGACTAGCAGCCAGTACCCCAGAGGATACCACCACCATAAACATACCCAGAAACAGCAACCAGCGGACACTGAATTCTGCTTGAAGGGATTGCCACATTTGAGCAATCCAGTTGGGTTTCTTAGGTAGTGGTGTCTCCGGTGCAAAGTCATTACTAGCTAAGGGTGAGACTAGTTGAGGTGCTGGTTTCGCGACTGGTAGAGCAGAAACCTTTGGATTTACACTAGGTTCTGGTAAGGCACAGGTGAGATGTTCTCGACACAACCGTTTTACAAAGGTTTCCTGGAGCAAACCCAAACGTAACCAAGCATCTAATCCCTCTAAAAGAGCCGGATGGGATGCTTTAGTTTTAAATATGATATCGATGCTAGTCTCAGAGAGTAAACCTAGCTCTTGCCATAGGGCTAAAGCTTCCAACAGTTTAGACTGGGAAGTATTGGTTTTGAGGGCAATAGTGATAGAACCCTCCCGTGGCGATGACATAGGCAATATTCCTATTTAGATAGGAATGCAAGGGGGGCTGATTTAGGATACAGGTAGTTACTATTGTCCACTAAAGAGCCGGAACCTTGCTAGATACCACATTCCACCCTGTCAACTGTCACAAGAGAAATTGATGCTCTTTGAACTCTTTATTTATTGATTATAGGGATAAGCGATCGCATCCCCTAACACCCGCATCTCCTAACACCACTTGATATGGGGTATTGTGCTGTAGTCCTGAACTAGTTTTACCGAGGACATAACGAATCGCTTGCGCAACGATTTCTTCGGGAACAGCTTCTAGATAGTATAAATTTGGCTGATGAAGCTCTCCGATTCGTTTAGCGAGAATCATGCAAATAATTCCTTTTTCTGTGGGAACATAACCCCGTTTGTTGTCATGGAGAACTCTATTCCATACAGCCAGAAAAATATCTTTATCGAGAATGGGCAGACGTGGATGGATTTTTTCTATGAGTTGATCGTGTTTTGCCCGGTCTTCATCACTCATAATGCCCATTTTATTAGCAACACATGATGCCGCTAACATCCCAATGGCAACTGCCTCTCCATGACTGAGGCTATTATGGGGACAGGATAATTCAATAGCATGACCAATCGTATGCCCATACTCAAACACAATACCAGTGTTTTTTTCCCTAGCATCGTGCTTTAAAAGTCTATTTTTGGCATTAATCCCGGATATCACTAACTCTTCAAAGGCGGCGCTACTAAATTTGAGATCCTTGTGGCAATTGAGTTGATTGATCAGAACGTCATAGAATTCATCTCCAAAAAGAATGGCATTCTTGACCAATTCTCCCAACCCCGATTTAATATTTTTTTCATCAAGAGTGGTTAAAACCGAGGTATCATGAATGACTGCTGTGGGTAAGTGAAATAGACCAACAGTATTCTTGTAACTCAGATAATTAATAGCTTGTTTCTGGCTCGTGACACTGTCATGTACTGCTAAAAACGTAGTCGGGAAGTGGATTAAGCGAATTCCCCGATACAAAAGTCCAGCTGCCAACCCAAAAATATTGCCAACTATTCCTCCTCCAAACGGAATTATAATTGACTGTCTTGTACATCCCTTTTGAATGAATGTGCACAGAATGTAATCTAAATTTTCTAAGGTTTTATTGTTTTCTCCGGGAGGAATCACACAGGTTGAATAGGGTATACTATTCTGGTCTAATATATTTAGAAATCGAGCACCATGGTAGAACTTAGAGTGGTCATCGAAACCGATAAATAATTGGTCAAATTTGAATTGTTTAATAATTGTCGCTAATTGAGCTAAACAATTGGTTCCAATGTAGAAAGGTACCAAGTCTTCGCCAAAATTGAAGCTGATATTTTTCATATCTCAAAATCATTATCTGTATCATCTCAAGATGCACCATTAAATTCCCTAAGACTTATATCCTTTTTCTAAAAAAAATGCAACATAGGATTGTCGGTTGATTGGTAATGGGTAATCGGTAATTGGTAATATTACGACCATTACCAATGTCCAATTACACATTCCCTTTAGGGATGAGTTATTTGTTGCAGGTATTTAGAGAGTAGGGATAAATCCTGTTTATACTTGTAAATATCAAATATAACAGCAATTCAATGCTTTTGTAATCCGAAATTACCCTGAATATAGTATAAAATTAATGTCAAGCAATGCTCTTGAATTTGCTAAAGTTTTTTGACGACGATTTAACGGGTTAAATCAGTAATTAATTTCAAGTTTAAATTGATACTATCAAGTTCGCTGGCTTCCTTTGTTTATAGCATTGATAGCAATCCGTTTAGGAATGGTGATAATTTTTGTTCCCTACTCCCTACTCCCTACTCCCTACTCCCTGCTCCCTGCTCCATTTAAACCAAAATACTCTGTCCTAAACTATACTTCGGTTGCTATAACTTTAATTATATCTTACTACTTATCAATATAGTGTTTAAGTAATTTACGAAGTTGTTTCAACTGAAACCCTTCAGCTAATTCAGTAATTTCTTGGACAAAGGGGGCTAACTTAGGATCCAATTCTTCAAGCTTGTTAACCTCTTGGATAATGCCATTAAGGTCACCTTTTTTTCCTAGGTCATACAGTTGCTGGATGACATCTACTGGAGGAAGGATAATTTCTGAAGGATGAGGTACTCCAGATGAGGGATGAATCTCAGAATCTGTTTCCGCCTTGCTCTTTTCTCCTGGATCTTTTTCTTGATAAACCCATTCCAGTCCCAAATGAACCTGTAACATGTCTAGCAGAGTTTTTGCCTGTATTGGCTTGGTTAGAAAATCGTCACCCCCAGCATCCAAACTCCTGTGCTGGTCACTTTCAAACACACTGGCTGAAGATACAATCACCACAACATTTTGTAATTGGGGGGACTGGCGCAGTTGCTGTATCATTTCAAAGCCATTCATCTCTGGCATAACCAAGTCGGTGATAATTAAGTCAGGGTGAAACTCGGCTGCTTTCTTCAAACCCTCCTGACCGTTACTAGCTTCAGCAATTTCAAAGCCAATTGCTGTTAGCAAATTGATTACTACCGAGCGATTTTCCCAACGGTCATCCACCACTAATATTTTCCGCGTCTTACCTTGATAGCCAACAATTTTTCCTTCAACAGCAACTCCAGATCCTACTGACTCATCTTCAGCTGAGGGTAACTTGACATCGAACCAAAAAACACTGCCTTTCCCAAGTTGGCTTTGCACTTCTATGGTACTGCCCATCATCAAGACAATTTTATCACAAATGGCTAATCCCAGTCCGGTTCCTTGGGCTTGCTTGTTGGTATCTCCTACCTGCTCGAAGGGCAAAAATATCTTGTTTAATTGCTCAGGTGTCATACCTACACCTGTGTCTTCAATTTGGAAGTGAATCTGGTAGGTAGACAATTTTTCTTTTGTTTCAACGTTGGCTGTTTGACTGGTGACTTTAAACGTCACTCCCCCACTGTCGGTAAATTTTATGGCGTTACCAATTAAGTTAATCAGCACCTGTCGCAGGCGTTTGTCATCAGCGTGAAGGCTGTTGGGAAGTTGAGAATCCGGTTGAAAAATAAATGAAATGTGCTTTTGATATGCTTTAATACGGCAGATTTCTGCTACCCCCTTAAGAAAGGAATGAAAATTAAAATTTTTGGGATTGAGTTCCATTTTCCGGGCTTCGATTTTGGATAGGTCTAAAATATCGTTAATCAGGGTTAACAGATGAGAGCCACATTGATGAATGATGCTGATACCTTTACGTTCTTTATCAGTCATTGTTGAGGAGCGTTGCAGAATTTGAGCATATCCCAAAATGCCGTTGAGGGGAGTTCTTAATTCATGGCTCATGTTGGCGAGGAATTCGCTTTTGGCTTGGTTAGCAACTTCTGCGTCCTGTTTAGCTTTAGCAAGTTGAGCGGTGCGTTCCTTAACCCGGTTTTCTAAATCTTCAAAGGACTCTTTTAACTGCACTGCCATTTTATTAAAATTCTCAGCTAAGACCCCAACTTCATCATTGGTCATCACAGGTACGGTTTGGGTCAAATCCCCAGCGGCTAGGCGAGCGGCTGTCTGACTAATGACTAAAATTGGCTTGGTGATCCGGCGTGATAGCAGATACACTGCCACCAGGAGTACCCCTGCGGAGGTTAGCCCAATCAACAGAATACTCTCGGCGAACTGGCGGGCTGGTGCAAATGCCTCTTTTTGGCTCATTTCCGCAAGGAAAGCTAAATTCTGATTAGAGAGCCAGCGATAAACACCAATAACGGGGGTGCGGTTATAGTTCAGGTAAAGTCCAAAACCATCTTGCTGAGCGATCGCGCTATCAATCCCAACACTACTAACTCCATCCACAAATTCTGCTTTTGCTGCGTCTTCACCTGAGATAAAAACTGTCTTGGAGCCAGCTCTGCCAACTAGATACGTTTCCGCCGTTTCTCCTAAACCGGTATTCTCCCGAATTAGGGTATCAACCTCTCCCAAATCCAAATCAACTTTCAATGCTGCCATTTTTACTCCCTTGGGATCAACAATGGGTGTAGCCAAGGTAATGGCTGCCTTTTTGGTTGCAGAGGAGAGGTAAAAGTTGGGCACAACAGCATCAACTAACTCAGCTGTAAAGTAAGTGGTCGGGTATCCCAGTGGTCGGAATTTTCCCTTCATGGTTGGATTCTGGGAAGAAAAGATCACGAAGCCGTCATTACCGGTTACAGTAATGCCTTCCATGTTTGGTTTAACCGCAACAAGCTGGGAGACATAGTCACGTAAGTTAGCGTAGGCTCTTTGATAGGAGGGTTGGGATTGATCCGTCGTTAGTAATATTGCGATCGCATCCTTTATTTCTTGTTGTTGGCTCACCAAGAGGACATCCTTGAGCTGATTTTCAACCCACTTATCCAACTGATAGGCTTTCAGGGAGGTAGCCACGGTCAGGTGATTTCTGACCTGTTGTTCTAATGATTCCCTAGCGCGACTGTAAGCCGCCACTGCCACAAGGCTGATTGTCACAACTGACAGTAGGGAAAAATAGCTCACCAATTGAGTCAGTAAACTTTTACTTTTCTGGGGCTTCATCGTTTTTACCTCGACTGGGCGAAAATTTCCTTAATCTGGGCGATCGCCCCATTGGCAGCTTGCTTAGGGGATAAATCCTGTTGAATAATCCCTAAAATTGCCTTAGCCCAAACATTCTGGCTAGACACCAGGCTATAAGCGGGATGGAAAACGGTATAAGACGGACGGTTTGGTTGCTGGTATTGCCTAATTCCGCTGGCTAGGTGGGGGTCAGTAGGCTTACCCCAGAAAGGGTCTTTGAACAGTGGGGTCATCACAGGGAGGATACGTCCCTTGGAACCCTCCTTGAGCAACCGATTCAGGTTTTCTGGTTGGAGTAGATAGGATAGGAAATTCTTTGCCGCCTCCTGATGTTTAGCGGCTTTAGGGATAACGATTTGTTTAACGGTTGAAATCAACCTAAGTCTCCGCCCATCGGGTTTCTTCGGCCAACCTCCTGTCACAATTTGTTTGAAGTAGCGTTCCGCTGCTTGTTGATTATATTGATTTCGCTCCAGCTTCTGAGTTCCAGGAATTCCCACTGTAGAGTTAAGAGTCATCAGGGATTCACTTTCCAGGAAGCTGACATTATTCCCAGCGCCAGTCCATTCTACTGCTCTCGGTGGCACATACCCATCTTGATAGAAGCTAGCGTATTGTTTTAAGGCAGCAATTATGCCCTGGCGAGCATCAGGGGCATCGAGCAACAACTGACCTTTTTCATTTAAGATTTTGACATTGTAGGCTTCCAGGAACTGTTCAAATATTTGCAGGGTATCAGCCTGCACAGCAGACATACACAAACCTAAGCCATAGATATTTTTTCGCCCACTAGCACGCAATTTATTCTGCGCTTGCTTCCAAAAGTTCCAAAATGCATCCCACTCTTGGGGAATTGCCCGATCACTCAGACCTACCTCTTCGAGAAGACTGCGCCAGTAGTGAACATGGACTGTAGTCTGGGCGATGGGTACAGCATAGTAGCTGCGCTTTTTAGTAATATTGTTCCCATAGTAGACGGCTTGTAAAGCTGTAGGAAAGAAGTCGTATTTAATGGGATTTAGCAAGTCAGATACATCAGCTAATTTGTTTGTCCAGGCCAGATTGGGAAACAGATCAAAATTGCCGTCGGTAGTAAATACCACATCCGGTGCATTGCCTTGGTCAATGGCTTTGAGAGTATCTTGGCTGATAGTGTTTGGTGGTACTAGCCTCAGTTCAGCTTTAAGCCCAGATTCTTTTTCCCACCCGCGAACTATCTCAACAATCACTTCATTTTCTTCAGGTAGATACCCTAGCATCCACCAGATCCGAAGCTGAGCATCTTCGGAAGATAAATTCCCATTAGGACTTGGTTGATTAGGAGTTTGGGTACAGTTAGCTAGCCCTAAACCAAGCAAAAACAGGGATAGCCGAGTGAATTCACGCCTAGAAGTCATCGGGTATGGTGATTAGAGCCTTTGCTAACTGTATAATTCCCAGGTTGGATAAAAAAATTCCTACAGACAAGGAGGACAAGGGAGAGATGGGGAGATGGGGAGATGGGGAGATGGGGAGATGGGGAGATGGGGAAGTAATACCTTTGATGGCAACTTTGTATCAAGTAAATAGCGGCTAAAGAGCGGCTGATCTCACGTTCGCTATATCTACCAAAGCCATAGCAATCCGTGTAGGAATTGTGATAATTTTTGTTCCCTGTTCCCTACTCCCTACTCCCTACTCCCTACTCCCTACTCCCTGTTCCCTACTCCCTGTTCCCTGTTCCCTGTTCCCTTTGCTATTTTACTGTAAACTTAAATGTAAAGAATTGTAAATGCTACTCAATGGCTCAACCCCTCAACCTTTTAACCTTACCGAAATTGCTCAATAAATTATTATCTTTGCTCCCAGCATTAAGGCAAGAGATTTGGATTCTAGCAACCGGTCGATTGTTATTGCATATCGGTCAAGGGTTTACTTTAGTTTATGCCTCGATTTTTTTTGTTAATCAGATTGGTTTATCCGCCACCCAAGTTGGAATTGCTCTAGGGAGTTCTTCAATTTCTGGAGTATTAGGACGCTTGATATCAGGGACTTTGGCTGATTCCAAGTTTTGGGGACGCAAGAAAACTTTGCTACTCTCGGCAGCTGTTTCTGCTCTAGCAAGCCTTTGTTTAGCGTTTACCTATAATTTTCACACTCTGGTTATTGCTAACTTACTGATGGGTTTAGGGATTGGTCTATATTGGCCTCCTACTGAGGCAGTGGTTACCGATCTAACCACTCCTGTTCAGCGTAATGAAGCCTTTTCAGTGACTCGTTTAGCTGATAGCTTAGGACTAGGATTGGGAGTTATTGGGGCAGGCCAGTTAATTGCTGCTTCTGGGAGTTACCGTACTTTATTTGTGCTAAAAAGTATTTTTTATGTGATTTTCTTCGTTGTCATTTATTTAGCGATCGCAGAAACAAATAACGTTCAAGATGTGCCTCAATCCCCTACCCAATCCTGGAAACAAGCACTAAGCGATCGCTTTTTGATGATTTGGTTACTAGGGAATACTCTCTTCACTACCTATGATGCTGAACTCAATAGCATTATGCCCCTATATTTTGCAAATTTTGTTCCAGGAGGAGGAACAGAAACCGGATTAGCTCCAGAAACGATTAGTCTTATTTTCTTCTGGCATGTCGCCTTTAGTGCCATTTTCCAACTACCTGTTGCCCGCTTTGTAAACCAGTTTAAACGCACCAATATCTTGATGGTTTCTTTACTGCTGTGGTCTGGAGGATTTGTGTTAGTGTGGCTCACAGGAATTGTTGATAATCTGGCAGTTATTCCAGCATTTTTTGCTTTGTTACTCTTAGCCTTAGCTAAGGTAATTTATATCCCTTCTGCCTCTTCTTTGGTGGGGGATTTAGCTCCACAATCTTTGCGAGGAGTTTACTTTTCTCTTGAATCTCAGTGTTGGGCAGTAGGTTACTTTATTGGACCGTCTTTAGGAGGTTGGGCATTGGACCAATCTCCAGAATTTAGCAGTGGTTTTTGGTTAGTGACTGCTAGCAGTGTGGGCTTAGGTTTTGGGATTTTATCCTATCTGGGCAAGAAAAGTCATGAGGTCTTAGGTGTTAGGCATCAGGCTTGAGGCATTAGGTGTGAATTTTTCAGGAAAATTGAGTATGAAAGATTCATAATTGATTTAAAAAGCATTATTTATGGTATTTTCAGCTATTTTTATGAACTTTAAAACTTTAATTGTGAGGCATTAAGCATCATAATTTTTGCTTGAGGATTAGGCTTTAAGTCCTAAAACCCGACACCTAACACCTATCACCTATAGCGTTTGTATTTGAGATGTAAACCTGTATGGTCTTTTTTTATTGGACAATATGAAGATCTCGAACCCCTCTTGCCTCTTGCCTCTTGCCTCTTGCCTCTTGCCTCTTGCCTCTTGGCCTTTGGGAGTATGTTGACAACCCAGATACAAACGCGCTTATCACCTATAATCTTTATTTTCCCATCAAGAGGTAAGGTTTTCTGGCTTTATAATTGGAGGATAGCCAAAAGTAGATGCTTTGCCAAAATCAAAGCATCTACCTTTGGAAGGAGTGTTGTTGTCTTACCTGTTGAGAGAGTTGAACTGACCTTGCTAGCTTTGCTAAAAACCCTTATCGACATTATCAGGCGTTGGTGGTCGGAGTTTACCCTCCAGACCAAGCTAATGGCAGCAGCAACTCTGGTTGTCTCATTGCTCATGAGTGGCTTGACCTTCTGGGCGGTGAATACGATTCAGCAGGATGCTAGGATGAACGACACTCGCTTTGGTCGTGATCTCGGTCTCTTGCTGGCTGCCAACGTTGAACCTCATGTTGCGGCACATAATTTCGACGAACTAGCTCGCTTTTCCAGCCGCTTCTACAGTAGTACCTCTAGTGTGCGTTACATTATCTATGCTGACGAGGATGGGGAAATAATCTTTGGTATTCCTTTCTCCGCAGCAGAAGTAAAGAATTCTTTAACCATTAAGCGTCGGATTGAGCTACCGGAGGGCTACGCCAAAAACTCTGATCAGCCCATGGCACGGCAGCACCTGACTCCTGATGGTCAAGTCACTGATGTGTTTGTTCCCTTAATTGACGAAAACAAATACTTAGGGGTTTTAGCTGTGGGCATTAACCCTAACCCTACGGTGGTGGTTTCCTCCAATTTAACCAGAGATGTGACTATTGCTGTGTTTATCTCGATCTGGGTGATGGTGATTTTAGGTGCAGTGGGCAACGCCTTGAATATCACTAAGCCCATTAAAGAACTACTAGTAGGGGTGAGAAATATTGCTGCTGGTAATTTCAAGCAGCGGATTGAGATGCCTTCGGGAGTAGAACTGAGGGAATTGGTGTGTAGCTTCAATGACATGGCAGAGCGCTTAGAACGCTATGAGGAGCAAAATATTGAAGAACTTACCGCAGAAAAAGCTAAGTTAGAGACTCTAGTTTCCACAATTGCCGATGGTGCTGTACTGATTGATACCAATTTTAAGGTAATGTTAGTCAACCCGACAGCACGGCGGATTTTTGGTTGGGAGGAGGAAGACATTGTCGGTAAAAATGTCTTATACCATCTCCCTGATGTGGTCGCAATGGAACTAACACGACCGCTCTATCAAATGGCTACAGCGGAGAAATCCACAGAAACAGAACGGGAATCCCGGGAAGGTGAAGAGTTTCGTATTACTCTGACCAAACCCATCTCTCGCACAGTTCGGATTCTGCTAAGTAAGGTACTCAACCAATACCGGGAAAATATTAACGGAATTGCTATCACTGTTCAGGATATCACCCGTGAGGTGGAGCTTAATCAGGCAAAAAGCAATTTCATCAGCAATGTTTCCCACGAACTCAGAACACCTCTATTTAACATTAAATCATTTATCGAAACCCTCCACGACTACGGCGAAGAACTATGCGAAGCTGAGCGAAAGGAGTTTCTTGACACGGCTAATCGGGAAACTGACCGATTAACCCGTCTAGTTAACGATGTCCTAGATTTATCACGGCTGGAATCTTGTCGAATTTATCAACTTGAACCCTTTGACATTGTTCGACCTATAGAGCAAACCCTGCGCACTTATCAGCTCAACGCTCGTGACCAAACCATTGAACTGGCTCAGGAGATTGAACCAGATTTACCACCAGTTATGGGTCACTACGATTTGTTGCTCCAAGTCTTGGCTAATTTAGTGGGCAACTCGTTGAAATTCACTGAGCCTGGTGGACGAGTGGTAATTCGTGCTTATCAATTAGAACCAGAACTCAATCCCCAAGAAGGAAAAGGCAGGGTGCGAATTGAAATCTCTGATACGGGAATTGGCATTGCTCCAGAAGACCAACAGGCGATTTTTGACCGATTTTTCCGGGTAGAAAACCGAGTTCATACCCTGGAAGGGACGGGATTGGGGCTTTCAATTGTCAGAAACATTATCGAAAGACATCATAGCCGAGTACACTTAGTTAGTGAAGTGGGAGTTGGGACAACATTCTGGTTTGATTTAGAGGTGTGTGAAGAAAAAAAAATTACGGTTAAAGAACATTTGCAAGTAGACACCTCACAGACAATACCAACCGACTCAGCGACTGCTAGTAATCTGTCAATTTCGTAGCGCTTAGTACTATCATGTCTAGTCAATTCGTCAGCTGTCAGCCGTCAGCTGTCAGCCGTCAGCTTAAAATAAACCTCGTTCGCGTAGCGTGCGCCGATGCGCAAACGGGAGAATTTAATATTAAGAGATTAATGATAATTTAAAGTCTTCAGAAAAGTCCTTGGCCTTGGCCTTTGGGCCACGCTACGCTCTTGGCTAAGCTACGCGAACAGCTTTCCGTAACTCAGCATTATTCGAATGCTTACCTCTTTTATTCTTAACGCTTTCCTCAGCATTATTCGAATGCTTACCTCTTTTATTCAAAAGCACCTCAAGTAGCGTGCCCATAGCCCATAAGCACCTCAAGTAGCATCTCAAGTAGCGCTAATCGCTGACCGCTGATAGCTGAATGCTTACGTCAATTCAATTTTGACGGAATACTAGTTGACCTTAACTAGTGGCCATCAGGGCTAGCAAAAAGCTAGCAGCGATTAATACCAATAGACCTAGTAAGGCTGGGTTTCTTTGACACCAAAGCCTGACGGATTCGAGTAAGCCACGCTGGGGATTATAAATCTGCTCAGGCTCTAAGGTACTTTCAGAACTATCGTCGTAAAGGGTACACTGCTTAGCATAGGGACGTTGGGGAAAGGTACAGGTATCATCAGCATGATAGGTACAGGTTTCACACAAGGGGGTATCTCCTGTGGTTTGGTGTAAGGTAATCCCCGGATGACCATAGGCTTTAAGGATTGCTCCACAATGGGGACAGGTAATCACCTTGCTATTGATAGGTTGATGGCATTTGGGACAATTGGTCATTAGTCATTAGTCATTTCTCAATAGTTATTTCTTAATCTTAACTGTCTTACACATCCAGCTGATTCCTGTTCTTTGCCTCTTTAGGGTTTAATCATGTCCCCGTACTTAATTATTTGCCCCGGTATCCATGACCACCAACTGACCCAGGATTTTTTAGCAAGTTTGGAGCTATCAAGTCCTTGGACTGAGAAAGTGTTAATTTTTCCAGCTCAGGACTACCCAGCTTACTCTGCTATTCATATTTTAGAGTTCTTGCAACGTCACATTGGTTTGGTGAAGACTCCCATAGTCTTGATCAGCTTCAGTGCTGGGGTAGTGGGTGCGATCGCAGCAGCTTGGGGTTGGCAGCTACTGGGAGGAAACATCCAAGCATTGATCGCTATTGATGGCTGGGGTGTCCCTCTGTATGGCAATTTTCCCATCCACCGGATTAGTCACGATTACTTTACCCACTGGAGTTCAGCGCTATTGGGGGCAGGGCAAGACAGTTTCTATGCTTCACCACCTATAGCCCATTTGGATTTGTGGCGATCGCCTGGTCAGTGCCAAGGCTGGTGGGTTCAGGTGCCTAGAGGTGAGCAACCACCAGAACGAATTTATATCACTGCGGCTGAGTTTATTATCGAGTTATTGGTGATTTACTCAATAGACTTCTTCCAGAAGTCGGGAACAGGGAACAGGGAACAGGGAACAGAGAACAGTGGAGAAGAATTGACACAAAAACTATCAGAATAATACTTTTGCAAGAGCTCTAATTAAGTAATTAGCTAGATAGTAGAATTTGGTTGAGTATCATCAAGCTTGAACTATTGTGGAAGAACACGAAATAGTAACAATTGCTGAGTATCAAGCAACAGCAGAATCTTTCCGGGAAGGCACCTGGAATCACGATGTCTCTCAAAATCGCAACGCCTTGGTGGATGCTATGCCCCGTAATCCAGGCAAGATTCTGGATTTAGGTTGTGGTCCTGGTAGAGACTTGGTGGCTTTTAAAGACCAGGGCCATCAAGTAATTGGTCTCGATGCTACATCAGCATTTGTTAGGATGGCGCAACAAGTTTCAGGATGCGAGGTTTGGCAGCAATCGTTTCTGAACCTCAAGCTGCCACCAAAGAGCTTTGATGGGATCTTTGCCAATGCATCCCTGATTCATATTCCCCGTGCTTCCATGGTGAGGGTACTTAAGGACATAAAGCGATCGCTTGTTAGCAATGGTGCCATAGTTATTTGACACTCCCCGCCCTATAAGAGCGGGGATTCTTAGTTCATCGACATGCCTTAAAATTAGTTATCCACCAAAGGCAATATTTAAGCCCAATATCCGTTTAAAAACCAAATACCTAGCCTAATTTAACTAACCCCAGTGGGCTTATCTCCCTAAGCGTTGAGTTTTCTCAGTTTCCGTGTGCCCCACGGTACGTTTGTATTTCAATTTGCTATTTTACTGGTTTTCGGTATCCGTTAAGATCCATGCGTTTTGGCGGTGCGACCCGTGGCGAATTTAATTCGCCGACGGAAAGCGCACCGAAGAGGTTTTTCGCTCCTCGTGTACTAGTATCGCTTTACGTCGTTGTTTTTAAATTGGCAGTACCGACGAATCCTACCTGTACTAGGCTAGATGTTTATTATAACATACTCTACTTAAAAGCCGTCCTAGAAGGACGGGGCTTGAGACCCAAAATTTTTGGTCAATGATTCGTGGTGATCATGAGGGTTATAGTGCAGGACTTACGCATAACCACCACATCTAGTAGTATAAAACACCATTATACCTCTAATGATAGCTTATTTATGTTAATTTGCGTAATTACTGTGTATATAACAATTCAATATGGTATATAACAATTGATGATCGATTTAAGGAAATTGTCACAATGAGGTATGTATTGAGAATATTGCTCGCTATTGTGATTATGAGTGCTCTGATACAGCAGCCGTCATATGCAGAGAATAGTGACTTATACAAGTATTTATCTGTTCCAGGCGCCCGTGCCACGCTTCCTGTAGAAGCAGCCAAAGAGCCGTTTTCCAAGAAATTCGTGGATCATGCCCGTGAGAGGTTTAATAACTTCCACCTTCAGATGGGAGGAGACCACGCACTTTATTACCTGATGAACCTCCCTGAGTTCATGCCGACTGCAATGTCTATGCCAGCTGTGGAGTTCAAGCCCTTGGAGCGGGCTCCTAACAAAGATGTAGCTGACATAGTGATAGAGACGGACAGTGAGGGACCGCTCAAACTCTCAAAATACTCAAAAAAAGAGACCTTTCGCCACCAAGGCATAATGATGATTCACAAAGGCAAGGTCGTTTTTGAAGCCTTCCCAGGAATGAACGAAACCGATATGCATGTCTGGATGTCGTCGGCCAAGACGACTGTTGGACTGATATCAGCAATGTTGGCTGAGGAAGACGAGATCGACGTCTCTCAACCAATCACCAAGTATGTCCCTGAACTGGCTGGCACTGCGTGGGATAATTTGAGTGTCCTTAACTTGCTGAACCATACTTCAGGGCTTGATTCGGAGGAGACAGGCGAATCGATCCTTGACCCAAACTCAATCATAGTCAGTTACTTCAGTGCCATCTTTGGGACACCTAGCTCTGGCGGTTGCCCAATAGAAGACACGGTTTCCGTAATGCGAGCCTTTTCGCCGTTATACGGAGAGGAGCCGGGAGAAGTTTTTCGCTACTCCTCTCCAAACACTGATGTATTGACGATGATGATTGAGCATGTAGAGAAGAAGCCGTGGGCTGCGGTATTTGAAGAGCGCGTATGGGGCAAACTCGGTGCACGGATGCCAGCTATGTTCAGCATGAGACCAGAAGGTGTTGCTTTGCCTCTAGGTTTGATGTCCACGACGCTGGAAGACATGGCTCGTTATGGTGTGTTGTTTACGCCGAGTTGGCAGGCAGTGGCGCAAGAGGATGTGGTGAGTGACGACGTTCTGCAACGTATCCAGGAAGGAGGAGACCCAGAAGCTTTTGCGGGGAGTGCGAAGGATGAATCAGGCTTCAAGAGTTTTGGGGGCGAACGTGCCGAGTCCAACAGCTACCAGTGGGATTGGATTTTTGAGGACAGAGCTATGGCCAAAAGTGGCAATCTTAATCAAATAATATATGTGGATCCAAAACGAGATTTTGTTGGGGTTGCCCTATCGACTGCGCCCTATGTAGAACCTTATGGTGAGACAAAAGCACCTGCCTATATGCGGAAAGCCGCCAAGCTTCTTGCCGGAGAGTGATATTTGTTTTAGTAGAGCAATTTTACTTAACTGGAGTTTAGACTATTTCTTGATTTTAAAATAAATTTCCAAGATCAATTTGAGAGATTGAATAAATTTTCATATTTTAGTCTAAATTCCAGGTTCAATGAACCACATAAAAAAAATGATCACCTTGTAGAGACGTTGTATGGGACGTCCCTACTGTAGTCTAATAATAAGTAAGCATTCAGCTATTAGCGGTCAGCTTTCAGCAATAAAAACGAATGAAATTAAATCTGGTAAGTATAGAAACGGGTTTGTATTAGATACTTACCATGTAGAGCTTTGTGCTACATTTAAAGACAATAGTAATATGTAAATATGTGAGCATTCATTGCTATAAAATATTGGGAGATGGTGAATATGGGGGCATTTTTATACCTTTTGCCCCTATTCTATTTCTCTATATCCTGACTTCTGACTGCCAAAATACCAAAATGATTATGTTCAAAAAAAAAAGATTTAATTAATAATTCAGAAATTCGTTATATTTATCCTATGTCAGAGGCGCAAAAATGCTTATGGTTTCTCCACCAAATCGCCCCTAACAATACCGCTTACAATGAGTATAATGCGGTCAAAATAAATTCACCTTTAGATATAGAAGCCTGGAAAGCAACATGGCAAAGAATCGTAGAACGCCATAGCATTTTACGAACCACTTATGGAACGGATAATGAAGGCGAACCTGTGCAAATTGTTCATCCTACGATGAATGTCCCCATGCAGGTGATTGATGCTAAGGGTTGGAGTGAAGAAGCGATGCAGCGCGGTCTTGGGGGTTCCCCCCATGAGCGACTGCATCAAGACACGGTTAAAGCAAGAAATTTTAGCCTGTGCAGATGTTCTCTATGATTTAGAAAAACACCCCATTATCCGATTATATTTGTTTCAGCGTTCCGCAACGGAATGGGTTCAATTGTTTACCATTCACCAGATTGCTAATGATAGTTTTACCAAAGATTTATTTTTAAAAGAATTCCAACAATTATATGGGGGTATTCCAGTTAAAGAACCTTTAGCTTATACCGATTTTGTCAATTGGGAATCAGAAATGCTGAAGTCACCTTGGGGAGAAACGCTTTGGCAATATTGGGAAAAACAATTAGCGGGTGAGTTGCCAATTTTAGATTTACCAACCGATCTACCGCGCCCCAGTCTAGTTACTTATCGGCGTGATTCTCATGAATTCAAGCTCAATATTGATCAAGAAGCGATATCCTACGTGAGGGAAAAACTTGAAAAATTAGATTCGAGTGCTCAGGGAAAAGAAATATTGGAAACAGCCACAAAATACATTGATGAGCAGGGCACTTCATTTTCCCGCGTCCGTGATTTTTTAGAAGTAATGCTTATTCCCTCCCTTGATTTTGATTTCTATACTTATCAGTATGACGATCAAATTGCAGTAGATGATAATGCTATGGATACATCAGATGAAGAATCAACAAGTTCCCTTGAACAAAAAATTACTGAAAAACCAGTAACCACTGAAGCGCAACAGTGGGTAACAAACATTCAGAAAAAGTCACTGGAATTTTATATTAAGTTAACCCAATTTCGAGACCAAGGTTACTATGTAGAGGAGAACGGTGGTGAGAATAGAGATTTCTTTGCAGTAGTTGAAGACTTCCTCGCTCTACCAGACAAGCCACGTCAAACTTCGGCAAGTACATCTGCAGGCACATCGACTTAGAGAAGCCAAATTTTTATGGGTGTGGTCAGCGTTCTCTCGGATGTGAGCTCCGAGAGCTGCGCTGACTTCGTCAAAAGTTTTGTAGGGTGCGTTAACGTTAGTGTAACGCACCATCAGACTTGATAGCTGATCATCATCACACAAGTGAGGGTTAATCGATTAGTGATTTTTTTATTGGAAATAGGAGAGTTTGAGAGGGGAAAGAATACCCAGTCCTCTTAGGTCGGGGATGAATTTCCCCTCTCAAGTGGCGTAAGCCACAATCTGTTAACTAGGCAATACACCGGCTTTTCCCAACGCTTCCAAATATTCGGAGAGACTTACACCGGCAACGGAAGCTAATCGCTTCAGTCCGTTCCATGCTGTATCCGTCACTCTAATGGTATGTGCTCCTTTGGGTTCCCCGTGAATACAGGGTCTTCCCATTTTTTTTGTTTCTGTTTTAGCCATTTCCTGGTCACTTTACGATTCTATAATCTACAATTAAGATAGCACGGACAAAGAGGTCGATACCATGCAATACGGATACGTCTACAAGCTCATTCCAAGTTCTCAGCAGATGACTGTCATGAATCGGTGGCTGGATATGCTCTTAGCGCAGTACAACTATCTGTTAAGGGATAGGAATGATTCCTATGAGCAGGTTAAGTCACCTAAAATGGGGAATTACTGCGACTTGAGGACTCGTGGAGAGGCGTGTCCGTTGACTTGCTCGGTCAATAAGTCAACCTCTGTTGGTTATCCTTGGAAGAAAAGCCAGAAAAATCCTAGACGTAGTGTTTATGAGCTTCAAAGTTCTACTCTTCCGACTTTAAAAAAAGAACGCCCTTGGTACAAAAAAATACACTCAACTGTCCTGCAACAAATGCTAAGACAGTTGGATACCGCCTTCTCAAAATTCTTTAAAGGTGAAGCAGGGTATCCCAAACCCAAAAGACGTTCTCGTTACCGGAGCTTCAAGTACTCACCAGGTCAAGTAAAACTTGACGGCAATCGAATTTACTTGCCCGGAATAGGATGGATGAGATTTTATAATTCTAGTCCTATCCCAACAGGTTTCACGATGAAATCTGTGACCGTGCGTCGAAAGTCACGGGGTTGGTTTGTCAGTATTCAGATCGAGGACAAATCAGTTCCGTTACCTCCGGTGAAAACTACTGATGAAATCAACCCAAATTGTGTCAAAGGATGCGATTTAGGTATCAAGAAACTTGTCAGTACTTCTGATGGCGAAACTATTGCAAACCCATCTAACACTAAAAAGTACAAGCGTCAAAAAAGGCGCTTGAAACTAAGACAAAGAGCTGCGAGTCGGAAGCAGAAAGGCTCAAATAACCGCAAAGAATCTTTTAGTAAGGTTGCGTCGTTACACGAACAGTTAGCCAACAAGCGTTCTGCGTACCATTGGGAAGTGGCTAAAAAATTGACTGATGGTACAGATGCCCTGGTTTTTGAAGATCTCAACATTAAGGGTATGAAGTCTCGTTGCAAACCCAAGCCCAATCAGGATGGTGGGTATGATTCGGCAAAGCCGACGCTTCGCGAACGCAACGGACAATCTGCCAAAAGAGCACTCAATCGTTTAATATCTGAAGCCGCCTGGGGAGAACTAGTAAAGAAGGTAGAAGTCGTGGCTGGGAAGTCAGGCATAACGATCATCAAAGTCAACCCTAAGCATACATCTGTTGAATGCCCGAAATGCCATCACATCAGTGCAGACAATAGACATGGGGAAAAGTTCCTCTGTACTGAATGCGGATATCACGATGATGCTGATGTGAACGGTGGTGTAAACATTAGGAACAGGGGTTTAAA
Source organism: Moorena sp. SIOASIH (assembly GCF_010671925.1). GTDB lineage: Bacteria > Cyanobacteriota > Cyanobacteriia > Cyanobacteriales > Coleofasciculaceae > Moorena. Next base: position 1,142,088 of record NZ_JAAHIH010000003.1, read on the forward strand.
ACAACTGGGTATTGACCCCATCCAGCTACCCTCGGTGCGAGGGAAAGTTACGCCCATGGAAATAACAGCCACTTAGGTTGTGCCTGGGAATCCCCATCCCTCGTGATTAGTGGGGAGGTTCAATGGAAAATCTCTCATGGTGCGTTACAGCTTTGGTAAAATTAAGGCATTGATTAGGGCTTAAACTATGACCCTTGGAATCGAACAACCAATACAACAGAAACTCCTGAACTTTGAGGAGTTTCTTGCTCGTTATGGTAGTGATAACCGCTATGAACTGATTGATGGAGAGGTTTTCGATTTGGAACCAACAGGTCAACATGAAGAAGTTGCTGCCTTGATCACCACCAAAATTTGTGTTCAGATCGATAGAATAGGTTTACCTTGGTTTGTTCTTCAACGAGGACTATTTCGCCCTGCTGACGTTGGCATGACTGCATTTCGACCTGATGTTGCAGTTGTTGATCGAACAGAACTGGCTAGAGAGCCACTTTGGTCTGAGCAATCAGTTCTGACCCGTGGCGATTCGATTAAATTTATAGCGGAAGTTGTTAGTAGCAATTGGCAAAACGATTATGCCCGTAAAGTTGAAGACTACGCAACTTTAGGCATTCGAGAATATTGGATTGCAGACTACGCAGGACTAGGTGGTATCCGGCATATTGGGAAGCCCAAACAACCAACCCTTTCTATCTGTACTCTAGTAGATGGAGAGTATGAAATTCAATTACTCCGAGGTAATCAGACTATCACCTCTACAACTTTCCCCGATCTGAACTTGACGGCTGAGCAAGTGTTGAGAGCAGGTAAGTCTGACTTTTCACGGGAAGTCCTAAAATCTAGTCAAGAAGAAGTAATGAGTAATGAGTAATGAGCGTCTGACGACGCAGGGAACAGGGAACAGGGAACAGAACCCACCCCTAACCCCTCCCAGGAGGGGAACAGGGAAAAATACGGCGTCGAAAAAGAAGATAAGAAACAAGTTAGCTTCCCTTGGAGCCTTCTGCCTTCTGCCTCCTGCCTTCCGCCTTTTTTCTGGAGAGTAATGAGTAATGAGTGAGGTGGAGTTGCCGTTATTAATTGAGTGGAATAATACTCAGGTTGACTATCCCAAAAAAAATCAGTGCATTCATCAGTTGTTTGAGGAACAGGTAGAAAAAACACCCGATGCAGTGGCGGTGGTATGTGAAGACCGAAAATTAACCTATCGGGATTTAAATTGTCGGGCGAATCAATTAGCACATTATTTACAATCGGAGGGAGTCGAACCAGAAGTTTTGGTGGGCATATGTGTTGAACGTTCTCTTGAGATGGTGGTGGGATTGTTGGGCATTCTCAAAGCCGGTGGGGCTTATGTTCCTATAGACCCAGGTTATCCTCAAGAGCGGTTGGCTTACATGATTGAAGATACTCAAGCTTCAGTACTATTAACTCAAAAAAACTTGGTAACTGGATTACCGGAAAATCAAGCGCAAATCATTTGTTTAGATGCTGACTGGAATCTAGTTAGTCAACAAACTGACTTAAATCCCAACTGTACTGCTTCTGAGGAAAACTTGGCTTATGTAATCTACACTTCCGGTTCTACAGGTAAGCCTAAAGGTGTAGCAATGAAGCACCTGGCTTTGAAGAATCTGATTTTGTGGCAACGGTCAAACACAACAGTTTCACCAAAAGCAAAAACCCTGCAATTTGCACCAATTAGCTTTGATGTCTCCTTTCAGGAAATATTTTCAACCTGGTGTGGGGGTGGAACTTTAGTCTTAATCTCAGAAGAACTGCGACGAGACCCTGTTGCTTTGCTACATTTGTTAAGAGCAAAACAAATAGAAAGACTGTTTCTTCCTTTTGTTGCCTTACAGCAGTTAGCAGAGACCGCTCAAACTTTGGGATTTATTCCCACCAGTCTGCGGGAAGTAATAACAGCAGGGGAACAGTTGCAAATTACTCCAGCGATCGCCAGCTTTTTCTCCCAGCTAAAAGATTGTTCCCTTCATAATCAATATGGACCATCAGAAACTCATGTAGTCACAGCATTTACCTTAACCGGTTCTACTGACACTTGGTCAGCACTACCACCTATTGGTCGTCCCATTGCTAACATTCAGATTTACATATTAGATCAATTCGCACAACCTGTACCTGTAGGAATTCCTGGCGAGTTGTACATCGGGGGAGTTTGCCTAGCTAGAGGTTATCTGAACCGTCCTGAGTTGACCGCAGAACGATTTATTCCCAACCCCTTTAGTCAAGAACAGGGGTCCCGCCTTTACAAAACTGGGGATTTAGCCCGTTATTTACCCGATGGAAATATAGAGTTTCTCGGACGTATTGATAATCAAGTAAAACTTCGAGGTTTCCGGATCGAACTTGGAGAAATTGAAGTAACACTCGCTCAACACCCCAACCTGCGGCAGACTGCGGTGATTGTCCGAGAAGACCAACCAGGGGATAAGCGCTTAGTCGCTTATGTTTGTCCAAATGAGGGGCAAATCCCGACTTCGGGTCAACTGCGACGCTTTCTCTGGGAAAAGTTACCAGACTACATGGTGCCCGGAACGTTTATCATTCTGGAAGTTTTCCCCTTAACACCCAGCGGCAAAGTCGATCGCCGGGCTTTACCCATTCCCGATGCTTCAAGTTTGATTCGTGAAACCAGTTTTGTTGCCCCCCGGGATTCGGTAGAACTGCAACTAGCTCAAATTTGGTCAGAGATTCTGGGTTTGACATCTCCACGGGTTGAAACCGCGTGGATTCTGTGGTTAGCCCACCGAAAACGGGTTGAAACCGCGTTTTCTTTAAGCCTGTCAACAGACTCCTACATCCCTCAGATAGAAAAATCTACCTGTGGACTTACTTGGATTTAACTTTTCAGCCTATGCCAATGAGGAATACTCCCTGTCCTGCCTGTTCGCCATTGACTCGTCATACTGTCGGCAAGCCCGTTGTTTCGGTATAGCAGGAGTTCCACCTTTAACTAGGACAGTTCAACGTACCGCTGATTTACCATCAATAATAGCACTTAACGACGGGATAAATCGAGGGGCTGTGTGCGGAACCTGCGTCCGCACTTTATAAGCCCCGTTCCGCGTGTCGCTATTCAACCAGGGGATGAATCCACCTGGCTAACTTTCTATCGCGTTATTTTCTGTTTCTCCCATCGGAGTCCGAGACAACTTCTTTGACTTGGGTGGTCATTCTCTGTTAGCAGTGCGTCTGATGGCTGAGATTGAGAAACAATTTGGCAAAAATCTATCTTTAGCCGCCCTTTTCCAAGGCGCTACCCTAGAACAGTTAGGGATTCTACTGCGCCAAAAAACTGATACTCACTCTTGGTCTGGCTTAGTTGCCATTCAACCCCAAGGTTCCCAGCCACCGTTCTTCTGTATGCCTGGTTCCGGTGGCAATGTGGTCTACTTCCACCAACTCGCCCGTCATCTGGGAAATGACCAACCTTTTTACGCCTTACAACCCCCCAGCTTAGATGGGGTGTCGGAACCCTTTAGTAGTGTTGAAGAGGTAGCCGCTTACTACCTCCAAGCCATCCAAACCCTTCAACCCTCTGGTCCGTACTTCCTGGGCGGTCACTCCTTTGGGGTTCTGGTTGCTTTTGAAATGGCACAACAGCTACAACAGAAGGGAGAAACAGTCGCCCTACTCGCCCTATTTGACCTTCCCGCCCGACTTCCTGGTAGCACCCCACAACAGCTAGATTGGGATGATACCCGATGGTTGACCAATATTGCCCAGATCCTCGAAATGTTATCTGGGAAAAATCGGCTCTTGCGTATTTGGTCTGCTAAAATATTAGTTGAAAAGCTAAAAATACTCATCAATGAAAAGAATAATGACAAAATTACTAGGCTTACCAGGAATTGTAGTAGAAGACAGCCAAGAAATTGATAACACGATAATATTAAAAGTCAAGAGGATAGAAAAAAAAGCAGTTTGTCCACGCTGCGGACAAAGAAGCCACAGACTACATCAAAATAAATATCATTTAGTGAAAGATTTACCCTGGAGCGGTCAACAGGTAATTTTGAAAGTGAATAGAAGACAGTTTAAGTGCGAAAATTGTCAAAAACCGTTTAGTGAGAAGTTAGATTTTGTAGGATAAATAAAAAAAATCAAGAAAAGATATGCGGAAAAAATCACGCAGCAAGTTCTTCATAGTGATGTAAAAAATGTAGCATAAAGTAATGGCTTAACAGATGAAAAAGTGTGGAAAATGGTAACATTCATAGCGGAGTTAATCAAGCCAATAAATTTAGAAAAGTTAAAAAGATTAGGGATAGATGAAATCAGCTTAGTGAAAGGACAAGGAAAGTTTATAGTAGTATTAGTAGACTTATAAACCCATAAATTAATTGGATTAGTAGGAGCGAGAACTCAATTAGAAATAAGAAAAGTCATGGTGACATGGGGAGAAAAAGTTTTAAATCAAATAGAAGAAGTGAGTATAGATATGACAGGAAATTATAAATTATTGGTGAAAAAGCTCTGTCCAAATGCCGAGGTAACAATAGATAGATTTCATGTAACGAAAATGGTTCATGAAGAATTAAATCAGGCAAGAATAGACCAAAAAAAGACAGCAAAAACATTGCAATTAAAAGAAAAATCGAAATTATTTAGGAGTATAAAATGAAGTAAATATACGTTAGAAAAATGTTTGGCGCGAGCCAATTTTACGAATTAAAAAGATAAAAAAATTTATCAGAACAAGTAAAAGTTGCATCACCGCTAATAGAAATCATGCATAATCTTAAAGAATAATTCACTCATATATTTGACGAAAGTAAAGATTTAGGATCAGGAACATTGAGGTTAATAGACTGGCTCAAAAAAGCGGGAAAATACTACCCAAAAAGCGTTAAGACAATAAAAAGATGGCTAGTATAAATAGTGGGATATTTTGAAAGCAGGACAAATAGTGGAGTGGTGGAGGGAATAAATAACAAATTAAAACTAATAAAAAGATGTGGATTTGGACTAAGAAATTTGACTAACTTTGAAATTAGATCTATAATGAATTGGCACTTTGATGATAGCTTAGCATACTAAAAATGAAAGAGCCCAAAAGGAAGGAGAGAAAACCCAAAAATGGTTCAATAACCTGGACTAGGAATGGGTGGACGATATTCCTACCTTACTCAAAGTAGGTACTCATAAAGAGCCTGAAAAGAGAGGAGCGCAGTGAGGTTAAAGTCTCATGCTGCGTTCTGAAGACGAGTCGGGTTGGTGACAACCTGGCTTAGTTTAACGCCAATTGCGATGACAGCATTGAAGTTACCTGGACGATAAAGATATGTGTGGAATAGTTGGATTTTTTGGCTCAAATTTACCTGGCTTTGAAGACGCATTGTCAATCTTAGCTCATCGCGGACCGGATGGTACCAGTAGCATTTGCCAGGAAAACTATGCTTTAGGACATAATCGTCTTGCCATTATTGATGTAGAAGGAGGACAGCAACCATTATACGATCCGCAGAGCAAATTATACGCTATTGCTAACGGAGAAATTTATAACCATCAACAATGGCGCGATCGCTTGCAGGGAAACTACAACTTCTCAACCAACAGCGATACGGAAATTCTGCTACCGCTCTACCAAAAGTTTGGCACTCAGATGCCTCAAAAAATCAGGGGTATGTTTAGCTTTATCTTGGCTAGCGATCAGGAATTCTTTGTCGCTCGCGATCGCTTAGGCATTAAACCTTTATACTATGCTCAAAGTGAAGAAGGTTTATTTTTTGCTTCGGAAATCAAAGCTTTAATAGAGCATGGTGAACAAATTAAAGAGTTTCCTCCAGGACATTATTACCATTCTAATGAGGGTTTACAACCCTACTACGATTTTCCCGAAATCGATGTGTTTTTAGAAGATGTAGAGGTGATTTTAGAAAAAATTCGCCAAGGACTTTCTCAAAGTGTCCGCAGGCGTTTAATGTCTGACGTTCCTGTAGGAGTATTTCTCAGTGGAGGACTTGATTCTAGCATTATTGCGGCCTTAATGAAGCGAGAACTGTCAGAACTACATTCTTTTTCCACCGGATTTGCTAACTCTCCAGATCTGAAAGCAGCAAGATTAGTAGCAGAATATTTAGGAACAATTCATCACGAATATATTTACTCAGAAGCAGAAATGCTTTCTGTTCTACCCGAGGTAATTTACCACTTTGAATCCTATGATGCCGCTTGGTTAAGAAGTTGCGTACCTACCTACTTGCTATCTAATCTTGCTAGCCAATATGTCAAAGTAGTTCTAGGAGGAGACGCATCAGATGAGTTGTTTGCTGGCTATAGTTATCTAGCTGATTACAATGATGCCAAGACCTTAAATCAAGAATTGGTATCTCGGATTAAAGGATTACATAATCTCAACTTGCAAAAATTAGACAGACTGACAATGGCTCATGGTTTAGAAGCAAGAGTTCCTTTTCTAGATATAGACTTTGTGGAAATGGCACTGAGTATAGAGCCAACCCTCAAGCTTTACCAGAGCTTTGGCATTGAAAAATGGTTGCTCCGTAAAGCTTTTGAAGACTATTTACCCCCAGAAATAGTTTGGCGAGACAAGATGGAATTTGCTCATGGTTGTTCTTCCTCTAAAGTTTTAGCAGCTCGCGCTGAGGCTACCATTTCTGACGAAGATTTCGATCGGGCACGCTTTCGGGGAGACCCCATAAAAAGTAAGGAGGAATTACTCTACTACAGGATTTTTGAGCAGTATTTTCCTCAGCCTTATGCCGTCAATTTAGTTGGCAAGTGGGAGCGAACTTTCCATTAATATCAAATCGCAATAAATGACCGCGCGGAAAAACAAGAGGGTAAAAAAAGCAAAGCCAGTAAAATCAATGGTTTTACGCCTTTAACCCAATTGTTAATTGTTAATTGTTAATTAATATAACAGTTCAATTATTAGTTAAATGCAAGAAAAAATGGCGGCGAAAGTCAATTACTATGATGTTCCCTTAAAAAGGTTGAATTCCCAAAATGCTCTGGGATTAGGGGTTGTATTCACGGATTTTGAAAATGCGAAAATAGAGTTATGCAAATGGCCTACTTCAGGAAAACGACCTTTAATTTCCAAGGGGGGTTACGGTACTGTTATTGAAGAGGAGTTCAGAGTCTATTGGAAGGGGTCAACCCTATATTCTGCCGGTCATCAGAATGCTCGCGGTGGTGCAGCGGGTAAGATTATATCCGAACCAGAAAGTAACTCTAAATATCTTCTGGTCAACTGGCTGAGTGCCCATCTAGATGCAGGAGAAGCGTTTATGCCTAAAAATGGTGAACCGAGCATATATCTGTTAGCTCCTCCTAAAGAGGATGTCAAACCGGAAGACTTTGTAGCTCTTTATTCAGATGGTAGTTGTGGCATCTCAATAGATCCTGGAGTCTGGCACACAAATCCAATATCACTTTCAGAAAAAGAAGTTTTTTATCAGAGGAAACAAGGGAGTATTTATGCAACAATCGATTGTTTCTTAACCAAAGAGCATAATACTTGGTTAAAAATTCCCCTAGGTCAACCGCAAGACGGTTAAACTGCTCTATTCTATCGAAACAAAAAACGTCTTGGATCTGGAAAGCTCCATCTTCAGCTTTTCTGTGTAAAAATCTAGCTAGTTAACAGGGCTGGATAGAATTATGATACCATATCCATATGCTGAAACTAACCTACCAGTTCAAACTAATCCCCTCTCCTGAGCAGGTCGCCATCATCGAAGATATATTGGCCGTCACAAGAAAAGTGTGGAATTATGCACTACGAGAGCGAAAAGATTGGATCAATAGTAGGAAGTGTTCTGTTAATTGTTGCTCATTGCAACAAGAGTACATTATCCCAGCCGATGTTCCGTATCCTAACTACAACAGACAAGCCGCCAACTTAACAAAAGCAAAAAAGACTAACCCCGAACTCAAAAGAGTAAATGCTCAAGTGTTGCAACAAGTCCTTAAAACTTTAGAGAGAGCATTTAACAACATGAAAAATATGGGGTACGGTTTTCCTCGCTTTAAAAATAAGTATCGGATGCGGTCATTTGTATTTCCTCAGTTTAAGAGTAATCCCATCTCTAACGAGTACATAAAACTCCCACAAATTGGATTAGTTCAGATGAGATTATCTCGTCCCATTCCAGAAGGATTTAAACTGAAACAAGTACGGGTCGTTAGACGAGCAAGCGGGTATTTTGCCATGTTATCTCTGCAAAGTCCTGTCAGCATTCCGGATACTCCGGCTTCTGGACATCCATTAGGGATTGATGTCGGTTTGGATAAGTTCTTAGCAACTTCTGATGGTGAGTTAATTGAACGTCCTAAATTTTTAACGAAACTACACGGCGAGTTGAGATTACTGCAACGTAGATTAAAGTTAAAAGTTAAAGGTTCAGCGAATCGACATAAACTCAATCAAAAGATTGCAAGAGTTCATCAAAAAATATCAGATACCCGAAAAGACTTTCACTTTAAACTGGCTCATCATTTATGCGACCAAGCTGGCATGATATTTGTAGAAGACCTAGATTTTAGAACTTGGGCAAAAGGAATGTTGGGTAAGCATACCTTAGATGCTGGGTTCGGTCAGTTCTTTAATATCTTGGCTTGGGTGTGCTGGAAACGAGGGGTATATTTTGGCAAGGTTGACTACCGATATACCAGTCAAATTTGTCCAAATTGTGGAGCCCATACAGGTAAAAAAGACTTGTCTTTGCGTCTTCACAAATGCCTTGAATGTGGTTATGAAGCACATAGAGATGTTGCTGCAGCAAAGGTGATTTGTACTCGAGGTGTCACTGGTGTATGTGCGGTCGGGCAGATCGTGGATCAAATTGACTGTGGAGATGGTCTGACAGGGGCTAGTAATGGTCTAGTCAAGAATCTAAGAAACAGTAAACCTAAATCGTGAGGTTTGGGAATCCCTCGGTAAATCAGAGATTATACTGAGGGAGGATGTCAATTATCGATAAAAGGAGTAATATGGTCACATTAGTTCAGCAACTCAAATCGGCTTTTCGCATCCAATCGGTTACCACCGTCAATAACGGGGTGCAAATTACTTGGAAAGATGGTCACGAAAGCTTTTATCACAACCTCTGGCTGCGCGACACTTGCCACTGTCCCAAATGTTTTCAACCAGACACATTAAGCCTCAACAGTGGAGAAGGAGAAGGACACGACCCCCTGAAAATGCCACTAAATCCGATAACTGAAACGGTCAAAATAGACCGCGAAGGAAATTTAGATATCATTTGGGGCGGTGAAGAACCCGGACATCATAGCGTCTACGATCCATCTTGGCTGCGAGTTCACTGTCAAAAAGAGCCCGCTCTCAAACAGCGACGAAAACCCCAACTGTGGGACTCATCGCTGTCCATCCCATACTTCGATTACCAGGAAGTGATGAGGGACGATGAAACGCTACTGCATTGGTTGGATAAAATGCTGGATGTGGGAATGGTAATTATTGACAGCTTTCCCAAAACGAGAGAAGCATTTCAGGCATTAGTAGAGCGCGTCGGACCGATTCAGCAACGATATCACCCTACCGACATCTATACTTTAGACACAGCCAACCAACTAGCAGGAAATATCCACCACTCCTATAAGTACTTGCATCGGCTGGACAATCATACCGATCACGTCTCCTACAACGTTCCTCCCAGACTTCAATTTCTCGGATGTATTGAATACGAAAATCCTGACAATGACAGACAAGGATATTCCACTCTGGTAGATGGTTTCAAAATTGCTGAAGTTCTGAGGACTCAGCAGCCAAAATATTTCGAGCTACTCACCCAAGAGTATATACCAACAGGTCGCAGACGACTGGGTGTAGAGGAAAAAGTATCTGACAAGGAAAAAGGCACCAAAAAATACCAATGGGAAATCTATTATCGCCAGCACGTCATTAATTTGGATAAAAATGGCGAAGTTTACCAGATTCGTCACAATAAAAACGACCGCGTACCCCTTGAGGTTTCCCCGGATAAAATTCAAGACTTGTATGCCGCCTACCAAGCATTTACAGCATTAGCTGAATCTCCAGAGTATAACGCCGAATTTCTTATAGCTCCCGGACAGGTATTGGTAAATGATAACTGGCGACTGCTCCACGGACGGACGGGTATTCGGAATCCCCAACTGCGACGAGTTTTACTGGGAGCGTATATGAAGCCGGAAACATTCCGCAGCCGACGGCGACTGTTGCTCGGGAAAAAAAGTGGAATGCCGGATATGTGGTTAATGGGATGTTCGGACCGCGCTTTAGAAATTCTGGCAGAGCGCATGAGCGATTGAAATTAAGGCTAAATTTAGCTATTGGTACTAAGCGCCAAATAAGCGCCCAAATATAGCCCAAGCTGGCTTTATATCTAGCCAATACGTTCCAGTTTTCTTGGAGCCAAGGGACAAAACGGCAAGACATGGCGCTACGAAAAGCATCTATTGCGTCAGCAAATGTCTCTAAAGGTTTCGATGCCCATCGCCTTCGTAATCCCCCAGTCAGTTGATGGCACAAAATAAAAGTATAGGCACACATAACTAAAATAAAATGCCTCATCAAGCTGCGTTTGTGCCGAACTTGATATTCTTTTAGTCCCAGCCACCCCTTGGCTTCTCGATAAAAAACTTCTACCCAATTTCTTTGAGCATAAGTCTCGACTATCCACTGGGGAGTCACCACCTCCGTTTCCTGGTTGGTCAAAAAATAGTCACGGTGCGCTTTCCAATGGGCGAGTAAATCGCCCTTGGGTCGCACCGCAATGTCTGTGGCTTCATCAAAGCTTGGTTGATTCATGACGATCGCCAAACTTCTGATTCCCGACAGACGAGAGACTTCCACTTCAAGTCGGGCTACCCAAAGGGTTTTTGAGGTCGTTAAATTGAGTTGTACTTCATCGTTTGCCTCCGATGGTAGGCTTTGGGCTAACTCATCCACTCGAATGGATTCGGAAGACATCACTGATTTCTCTACACTCACTTTTCGTTCGCGTAGCGTGCGCCAAAAGCGCATTTTTGGCAATTCCTCCCAAATACTTTAGCTTTCTTTTCTCTAGCTCTAATAGAAATGATGTATTGTTTCCATATCCCCCATCTATCAGAACAATTCCCGGATGATATCCTCGATTTAATGTCCGTTCGCGTAGCGTGGGCTTTTTGCCCATCGATTAATCCCAAGGCCAGTTCTGGTTTTTTGAGGAAGGCTGGGTCTTTTTTCCCTTGGGGTAATGAACCGCTGTGCTGATATAACTCAATATCTAAGGGCAGGCTTTTTCGCCCATCATATAGATGAGTTGTCACCATCACAATTCCATTATCCGTTTTGCCGATTTCGACCATGTACTGCCTGCCTACACCCGAGGTGAAGTTTCCACTTTTTCTATGTCCGCTATCATCTACGATAAGTGAGAATCCACGTTCGCGTAGCGTGCGCCAAAAGCGCAGGAATTTTTGTCTGACGAGTGCTATTCATTACCTGCAATCGGCGCTCGTTGATCTCTTGTTCCTTCCAATTGGCTCGTACTGCAAAATGCCTTAAGCTGTGGTATGACACATCTACAGCATTTCCCGCCAGTTGAGATAGGTTTTTTCGGGCGCTTTCTCCCAATAATCCTCCCAAATAGTGCCTAAACTCTTTTCTTTGCGCTTTGGTTTTGAACCGATCATCAAAGCGCTTGCACCATCTTTCGAAGCATGGGGGCATGGCTGTGGATACGGTTTCTTTCATTGACTCACCATCCCTACATGAGCTAACCTAAAGAGTATACCATCTCTACACTACCATTCTTTTTTCCTCTTTTTCTCGCTAAAGTACCACTAGCCAAGGGATTAGTTGAGCTTCTGTTGGCACTTTCACCCGCAATGGTAAGGTATTCATCAACAGCCCCACCATAGTTTCTACTCCTGGGAAATTAGCCTGACGACCAAAAACCGTCACCCCAAACATTACCTCTGATTCCCCACTATAGCGAGATAGCAGTAAAGCCCAAGCAGCTTGCACCAGAGTTGAGAGGGTGAGGTGATGCTGCTTGACTAAGGATTGGAGGGCTGCTGTTACTGAGGCTTCTACATAGCACTCCAGCTCTTGGTAGCTAGATGGCTGCTGCTGTTGATAGGACTTACGAAGTTTAGTTGGTTTTGCCCCCCTAACCCCCCAATTTTGCGGTGCGACCCGTGGCGAATTTAATTCGCCTACGGAAAGCGCACCGGGAGGGGGAATGATGTCAAAGTCCCCCAGCGAGGGATTGCTCGCTGGGGGATTTAGGGGGCTTTGCGTAAGTCCTGGTTGAGAGGGAGTTCGGTCTACTACCAGAGGAGTGGGGGCTGTAAATCCTTGTAGATTTTCCCGCCAAAATACCTCAGTTTGAGATGGCTGTTGCTGCTGTAGCCAACCAATGTAGTCTCGGTAGGGAGTTACCGGTGCCAGAGTACAGCTTTGACCTTGGCAAGAGGATTGATATAAGCTCAATACTTCTTGGAAGATGACTTGTAGACTCCGACCATCTAGCAGGATATGGTGGAAACTCCAGACCAATTGGTAGCTTTCATTCTCTAGCCGAATTAGATACCACCGCATCAGAGGAGGGTGATTGAGGGCAAAACGTTGTTGGCGGTCCGTTACCAACAAGGCTTCTAACTGCTGTTGTTGCTCCGTTACTGATAACTCTCGCCAATCTTGATGCTGCCAAGACCAATCTACCTGTTTGAGTACCACTTGTAGGGGTTGTTGCCGATGCTCCCAAATAATGAAGGTACGTAGAACTGAGTGCCGCTGCACTACTTGTTGCCAAGCCTGCTCCCAGATATCAACTTGCAAGGGACTAATTTTCAACAGCAATTGCTCTACATAGACCCCTGATTCCGGAGCATAGAAACTCTCAAACAGCATCCCTTCTTGCATCGGCGACAAGGGGTAGATTGATTCTAAATTCCTATAGTTAATTAATGTGAGTAAACTGTCGAGTTCGGTTTGACTCAACTGGGCAAGAGGAAAGTCGGAAGGAGTATAGTTTCTAGCTTCTAGAGATTCTATTCGCTCTTGTAAGTTCACTATATACTGGTCTTTTCGGCTGCTCAATTCGTATTATACTGTATTGGGCGATCGCGAGATAAACTTCCCAGAATCCTGGTAGAATTACCTGAGTTGAGTTCTTTTTTTTGTTTTCTGAATCATGGAACTACCAACTATCAATGCTGTAGATAGGGTGACGCGAGAAGAAATAAACACCCTTGTTAATCTGGGTTGCTGCTATGTCAGAATACTAGAAACAGAAATTTTTGAACATTTTCAAATTATAAAAAGAGAGGCTTTAACTTTTTTCAGGCAGGGCGAAATCCAAAAACAACAATGGTTTGCCCATGGAAAATTTGAAGGTTATATCGACCGTTCATTTGATGACATACATTCGGTTCAACAGTTTTTATTTAGGTTGAATAATCCCAGTGACCCCTTTAAAGAGTGTCGCAATTCCGTTTTCAAAATATCAACTTATTGTGAAGAGCGTATTATTCTAGTTCTGTTAAAAGAGATATTTAGTCACTTTGGTATTGAACAGTATTTCGAGGAAGTCGTGAGTGATAGTGATCTCTCTTCATCATTCTCAATTGCCTATTATCCGGCTAAGGTAAATACAAAGAAGAAAAGCAATAGTGGAATGAAAGCTCATAAAGACTATGATTTGATGACTGTAATTTTGATGGACAAGCCAGGATTAGAAGTATTTTGGAATGAGCAATGGTATGACGTTAATCCCCAACCAGGGTATGGGGTGCTATTTCTGTCTGAAACCTTAGAAAAAATGCTAGGCGGAAGGATAAACTCAAGTATACATCGAGTTCGCATACCAGATGAGGAACGTATTTCTATAGGTGTTTTTAAAGGGCCAAATACTAATATTCCTATTCAAGATTACATCCATGATCAAATCCTGTTTGATTCACATGAGCAGTGTTTAGAACATTATCGCCAGTTATTCCGGGGGGAGTGACAAAAAAGCCTGTAAGCTTTTCCGGATGGAAATTTGAGTCAAAACACTTCTTTGTTTGGGACTAGAGTTGACTATTCATGCTGATGCTGCTTGGGGTGGTTACTTCGCTGCCATGATTCTGGAAATGGTTCAAGACTCGAACCAGACAATGTACATCAATTTCACAAGGCTATACCGCTGCGATCGCGAGGCCAGTAGATTATGAATGCTTTACCAATAATGTTGTCTCTGGGAACAACCCCCCAATGGCGGCTATCGTAGCTGTTTTCCCGGTTATCACCTAGTACCAGATAGGAGTTAGGTGGCAGTGTCACCGGTTTACACAAATAGGGTTGCGGTACAGATTTACAAGCATTCATGACTGTTGGTTGACCGTCAGCAATATAGTCTTCTGCTAATGGTTGATCATTAATGTAGACCTTTCCGTCTTTAAGTTCTACCTTGTCACCTGGTAAACCAACTACACGTTTAATAAATGGGTCCGTCAAGTTGTGCTTTTTGAGAGTATCAGTAGGGTTAAATACTATGATATCTCCTCTCTCTGGATCTTTGAAGCGATAACTTAACTTTTCAATAATCAGGCGGTCATTAATTTGGAGCGTAGGTAACATCCCACCAGCAGGTATGTAGCGAGCTTCTGCAACATATGCTTTCACACAAAACTCCAAACCAACCTCACAAATACCAAAAATCATTAGGAGTAAAGAAATAGTTACTATAAAATTTTTCGTTCTTTCTCTACGAACTGGTGAAGCCGAGTAAGCATGATAAGCAACAAAAGCGGAAACAATCAGTGGAGCTAAGGGAAAAATTCCTGAAACTATACAAATAATAAAGAATAAAATACCCAGCCCAACTTTCTTAATGTATAAATGACCCAAACCAGGCAAACCAGGTATTACTCCTGATAAAAATACAGCCAGCCAGGGGTCTTTGTCTCTTTTTCTAAATTTTTCAAAGCTTGCACTATTCGCTTTTATGGCACATTGATGAGCATCAAAGAGATTCCATAACCAGACCGGCATAATAGCTAACCAGCAGAGGAAGCCGATTATCAATTTAACTTTAGGAGTTAAGATCAGAATTAATCCCAAGTACAACAGTACATTTATAATAGATATTATCCACAATCCTCTAATAATTTTACCTGAGTATATCTGCCCGATACCAGGAACAAAGTTTGATAAAATTACAGCTAACCAAGGTTCTTTACCAGATAATGACGAGTCATTAATCAGATTTTTTCGACTTTTCTTAGCATTATTATACCTATAACTTTTAGCATTGATAGCACTCTTGGACTGTTGAACTATTCTGTCTTCTATAGGTACATCATTTGAAGTGGTATTATCCGACGACGATATCGGTACCGGGTTGGAAGCACCAGGGCTCTCTGGTACTCCACCAATTTGATTGTGATCGTCACTTTCGTTCGTTTCGATCTGCTCTTCAGTCCCCCTGCTCAATAGCTCTCCTGCTTTGGAGTCATCAAAATTTGTTTGGTGGAGTACTAACTGGATTGTTTCACGCCAATCTGGGGAGTTTTTACCCAACTGACATCCATAAACCTTGACGGTTCTAATCGATTCAACTTCCAAAGCGATCATTCTTTTACGAATGAAAGCTACTAATTCTTCTTGATTTGGTACTTGAGTTGACTCTAGCAACACAGACAAGCAGTCATCTCTGAGTTTAACTTTAGCTCTAATGCCTTTGGATTTGAGAGAATGGTTGATTAATGCCGCGATCGCTTTTGGATTGCCTTGCTTAGCTAATCCGGTAATGTTCTGATGGGTCATTATTGTAAACTATCAATGGCAGTGATGCTTGTAACAATCTACTCAATTCAATTAAATTAAATTGAAATCAAAGGTTGAGATAAATTAATCTGCTAAAAGTTAGATTTATTAAAAATTTAATTTTTTTGGATAGATTAATTTAATTTAAATTCTGGCATTTTGGTCAGTATAACTGTTAATAATCTTTTAGGTTTTGAGGATTTTTATGTTGGTTCCATGGGGCGATTTCAGATGTGAGGGTATGGAGATCAGGGATTCTACGATTAAGCCATTGCCTGGTCATTGCCGAGAGTTCGATTTCTGCGATATTGAGCCAGGAGCTATGTTTCGGGCTGTGGTGGATTTTAAGTTTTTTAGTGCGATGCTCCTTGGCCTTTGGGCCACGCTACGCGAATGGAGCCGCTACGCGAACGCATTATCCTGTCGATTGGGTTAAGGTAACGAAACCCAACATCATCGATATCGATCTCGGGCGAAAAATAGCAGAAAATTAAGCAAGGGGCAACGATCTATGATCGGCGAGTCATAGCCATTACCCCGTAGACCGTAAGTTCGCGCTGCCCTGTAGACGTTGCCTGACCCTCGCCCATAGATCCAGGGCTTGTCCTACTCCCGTCCTTTTTCTGTAATATTATTACGGAACTCTCAAAGCTGAAAGCCCCGTGTTTTTAAACCGGGGATGAAAGCTCATAGCGACTTGAGTCGCCGTGAAAAAAAAATCTTGGCTAGCCCTTGACAGTTTTATACAAAATTGCTAGAGTAAAGACATATCGTTCGCGTAGCGCGACCGCAGGTCGAGGAGGTCGAATTTCGTTCCCGTAGCGTGACCGTTCCCTTAGCGTGACCGTTCCCTTAGCGTGACTGAAGGTCAAGGTCAAGGTCAATGATCATTCTAGAGTTTAAAGCTAAAGGCAAAGAGTCCCAATATTCAGCCATAGATGGAGCTATTCGGACAGTTAAGTTTATCCGAAATAGCTGCATCCGTCTATGGTTGGACAATAAAGGGACAGGGAAAAGTGACCTTAGCCGGTACTCCAAAATACTGGCCAAGGAATTCCCTTTTGCTAATGAATTAAACTCTACCGCCCGTCAGGCTGCGTCTGAGAGGGCATGGTCGTCGATTGTTCGCTTCTACGATAATTGCCAGAAAAAAGTTCCAGGCAAAAAAGGTTTTCCTAAGTTTCAGAAACGCGCTCGTTCTGTCGAATACAAGAAGTCAGGATGGAAGTTGTCCCCTGACAAAAAGTCGATAACGTTCACGGATAAGAAAGGAATTGGAAAACTTAAACTCAAGGGCACCTGGGACTTGTGGCGCTTCGATAAAAATCAGATAAACCGGGTTCGGATAGTCAAACGAGCTGACGGGTACTATGTTCAATTTTGCGTTGCAGTTAACGTAAAAGAGGAGATAGCACACACGGGCGAGATGATAGGGCTGGATGTAGGACTTAAAGATTTCTATACAGACTCCAATGGCTATTCTGAACCCAATCCCCGTTTTTATAGAAAAGGGGAGAGGCGCGCTATATTTTATCAACGCCGGGTTTCCCGGAAAAAGAAAGGCTCATCCAATCGTAGGAAAGCGGTTAATAAATTAGGCAGACAGCACCTTAAAATAAGTAGGCAGCGTGAAGAACATGCCAAGAGACTGGCACGTTGCGTAATCCGGTCTAACGACCTGGTCGCCTACGAAGATTTAAGAGTTAAGAATCTGGTCAAAAATCACTGTCTTGCCAAATCTATTAATGACACAGGTTGGTATCAATTTAGGAAATGGTTGGAGCATTTTGGGACTAAGTTTGGAAGGATAACTGTTGCAGTAAATCCTGCATATACTAGCCAGAACTGCTCCGAGTGCGGTGAAACGGTCAAAAAATCTTTATCTACTAGGACTCATGTCTGTGAATGTGGGTGTGAACTAGATAGGGATCACAATGCCGCCATCAACATCCGAAATCGAGCCATAAGTACGACGGGGCACGTCGGAACTTGGATTATTAATCCGAACGCTTCAGGAGATCTGACCTCTACTGTTCTTGGTTCCGGCCAGGTTCAGCAAGTTGGGTCGTTGAGCGAAGAATCCCCGCGTCTTTAGACCGGGGAGTGTCAATGTAGTTCACTTCCACTTCTAGCAGTCCACTTTCTGAGGCGCAGCCTAACCAAGATCATTTGCTGGAGCGGTTCAGGTACTTCTGGGTGTAGTCCCTCTGATATGTCTTCAAAGGTTTTGATTGACCCAGGATAAACCACAACTAGCCATCCTTAGATAGAAAGTTTTCAGCTCATCCTTTTTGGAGAATCCAAAAAGCTGACACATAGGAAAGTTGGATCCTATTGCCGCAGTTCTTCTCTAGGGTTTCCCTCAAACCAGCAAACAAGGAATTCTTCTGCTGCGACTCTAGGTTGATGTAGGTTGAGTAAGTACTCAACAAGGCCAGATAATCATCGATGCTATAGGTAGGTTCGCAGAGTACATATTCCGACTTACAGTCATAAAAATAACCGGAGTCTATCACCTTCTCTACAAATTCGTTCAGCTTTTCTAACTGAGTTTTTGTATCTTCAGCATATCGTCTCAGAGATGGAGCATGGATCTGATAGACCTCATCCAACATTTGGTAAACTTCAGCCTGAGGATGCGGTCTGGTATTCCACAGTATAATGAGTACACCATTCTGTTTTAAAGCAGCATTAACTTTGGCATACCCACTTCCAGGCGCAACCCAATGAAAAGCCGTTGCTGCTAGAACCGCATCGAATATCTCGGACTCTAGCTCCCACTCCTCAAAAGTAGTATTCTTAATCTCTACATTGGAATACTGGGCACAGTTTTGTTGCGCTAGCTTACAAGCAGACTCACTGGGTTCTATACAGACCATTCTAAAGCCTAATTCTCCAAACGCTCTAGTTACAGTTCCAGGTCCACATCCTATTTCCAAAATTGTGGCATCATCTGGGAGTTGGGCTAACTCTACAGCCCGATCAACTATCGTTTGAGGATAGGTTGGTCTGGTTTTGTTGTAGGCATCTGCTACTGAATTAAACCAGGTCTTGTTTTGTTGTGACGTTCTGATATCTGCTACTAGCTTGAACCAGTTTCCGTCTTGTGACAAATCTTGCATAAATGGTTGCTTATTAATGATTGGTTGTTGTCAGTTAAGCGGAAAGATCACAATAATTTGACTAAAAACCCTGAGGGCGCAAGCCCCTGGATTCTATCCATGGAGTTAGCCCGAACAGGAATTTATTCCCATTACCTCTTTTTGATTTTGCACATACCGTTTGATTGTCTCAAGTGGAGCACCTCCAACTGTGGATATAAAATAGGAATTAGTCCACAAAGTAGGTAGTCGGCTTTTTAGATGGGGGAACTGCTTTCTAAGGTAACTACTGGTTGCACCTTTAAATCGTTTTACTACTCTGTGGATACCAAACTGTGGAGCGCATTCACAAAGTAGATGAACATGATCAGGCATCACCTCTAATTCGATAATTTCGACTTGAATCTCCTTCGCTATTTGGTGGAGGAGTTCTTTTAGTTTTGCTTCCACCTCTTCCACTAGTACTGGTCTACGGTATTTAGGACACCACACAACGTTGTATAAACATGAGTATACAATGTTGTTGTTATATTTAAATTTATTTTTCATTTTGTTCTGGACATTATCTAGTTAGCGTGTATATACTATAAAAGTACACGAAAGATAATGTCAAGGAGGTGATCAGAGTGTTAGCAATGGAGTTCAAGGCCGTTCTTAGTAAATCCCAACAGAAAGCCGTAGACGAAGCTATTCGTACATCTAAATTCGTGCGAAATAAGGTCTTGCGCTACTGGATAGACAATAAGGGAATCGGCAAGAAAGAACTCTATCGCTACAACACTCAATTGCGAGATGAGTTTAAATTTGTAAAAGATCTCAACAGTCATGCTTGTCAGGCTTCCGTTGAGAACGTAGAAAGGGCTATTAAGCGCTTCTTTGATAATTGCCAGAAAAAAGTCCCAGGGAAAAAGGGTTACCCAAAATTTAAGAAGCATTGTCGTTCTGTTGAATATAAACAATCTGGCTGGAAGTTATCACCAGACAAGAAATCTATTAAGTTCACCGACAATAAAGGTATTGGCAGAATCAAACTCAAGGGAACTTGGGACTTATGGTGGTTTGATTCGGCAAAGCCGACGCTACGCGAACAGAAGCTAATTAAACGGGTTCGCATTGTTAAGAAGGCCGATGGTTACTACGTCCAGTTTTGCGTCAAGGTAAACAGGAGTGAAGAGTCAAAAAATACTGGATGCGCTATTGGATTAGATGTAGGACTAAAAGAGTTTTATACTGACTCCGATGGTTATTCGGAACCTAATCCTAGGTTTTATAGAAAAAGCGAAAAACGTGTAAAGTTCTGTCAACGCAGGCTTTCCCGAAAGAATAAAGGCTCAGCCAACCGACAAAAAGCCAGGAATAGACTAGGTAGAGCACACCTCAAAATAAGTAGGCAACGTAAAGAACACGCCAAGAGACTGGCGCGTTGCGTAATCCAATCTAACGATTTGGTCGCCTACGAAGACTTGAAGGTAAAAAACTTAGTTAAAAATCATTGTCTTGCCAAGTCTATTAATGATGCTGGTTGGCGTCAATTTCGGGAGTGGTTAGAGCATTTTGGTCAAAGGTTTAACAAGGTAACCGTTGCAGTTAATCCAGCCTATACGAGCCAAAACTGCTCTGAATGCGGTGAGGTAGTCAAAAAGTCTCTATCGACTAGGACTCATACCTGCAAGTGTGGTTGCAACTTAGATCGCGACCACAATGCCGCCAAAAATATACTTAATAGAGCCTTGAGTACGGTGGGGCACACCGAAACTTTCAGAAACGCTTGGGGAGATCTGGCCTCTACTTTTCCTGATTCCGGTCTGGTTAAGCAAGTCAGTTCGTTGAACCAAGAATCCCCCTGATTCCATCAGTGGGGAGTGTCAACCAGGTACTTGATTCTACTGCCTAGGTTCCTCTGTTGTTGCCACTACCCCTCCAAATACTGCCATACCATAATACTTCCAAGGCACTGCCACCGAGGCAAATCCAGCAGTTGTCAGCATTTGTAAATGGGCATAAGTGGTGGTAAAGCGATCAGGACCAGAATAACCCTCAGAGATACTGGTTCCGAACTTAGCGCGAACTTCTGCTAGGGTCGTGCCCTGACTTTGCGCCCAATCCTCTCGCCTTTCCTGGTAAACTTCCTTGAGGGCTGGTGATTCTGGCAAAACCCGGTCAGCATTCCAAAACACGCCCCCTGGGTTGAGACTTTTCCGAATTCGCTGAAATAACTTCAGCTTAATCTCATCGGTAAGATGATGGATCGCAAAAGAGGAAATACAGACATCAAATTCTTCTGGTAATGATAAGTTGTAATTTGCCCAGTCACCAAAATCTCCCTCGTAGGCTTTCCATCTATTGCTATATCCAGCATCCTCAATTTTTCCACGGGCAAAAGCTAGCATTCGGGGGGAATAATCTACCGCAATTACTTCAGCATTCCGACAGCGATCAAGGATTTTCAAACTTGTTTCGCCAGTACCGCAACCTAGATCCAGAATTCGCTGGGCAGAAGGAGGAGTACAACGGGCTAAAACATCCAGAATTTCATCATAGCGAGGCATTAGCTGGCGAATGCCACTATCGAAGTTGGCAGTATCTGCAAAAACTTCTCCTTGAAAAATCTCTTTCATCAAATTAATCTTGGTATCTAGGACTACTAATATAGGGCTTGGTAGACGAATAAAGTATACAACCAGTGTTTAATTTAATGCAACGAACCTCAATTAAATCAAAACCTAGATCACGGAGTTGGGCGATCGCTTCCACTGTCTTGCCAGTGCGATGCTCCTTGGCCTTGGCCTATTGGCCACGCTACGCGAATGGGCCACGCTACGCGAATGGAGCCGCTACGCGATCGCATTTAAGCTATCAGCGTGTCGCGTATCAGCGTGTCGCGTATCAGCGTGTCGCGTATCAGCGTGTCGCGTATCAGTCAAAAGGGCTGTAGCCACCCTACCGGAAAAGTTTATGCCCATAGCGCACGCTACACAGAACAGCTTTTGAATAAAATAAGCTGACGGCTGACGGCTGACGGCTGAATGCTTACGATTGCATTATCTTGTCGGTTGGGTTGAGGCAACGAAACCCAACATCATCTCTGGCTTCTGTTGCCTTGATTTATTGGATTTCACCAAGCTCAACCCAACCTATATTTTATGCCGTGAGTGCTGGTCAAAAATAGCAGAAAATTAAGCAATAGGCAACGAGCTATTATCACAGACTAACCCTTCATAGATTAGCTTGCCTGACAGTCTTTCTCATCCGCTTAAAGTTCCACAGACCAAACATTAACCAGAATGCTAGTAATCCTGTGGTTAGCAGTAACACTACCGATGGGCCAAATTGCACAATCAGTGCTGGTGCAGCAGCAGTAAATAAGCCACCGCCTACTATTGGTTCAAAAAACAACTGTTTGTAGGCGAAACTCTCAAAAGCACCGGTATGGTTATCTGGGTCTACCATCTGGATCAACAAGATACCAGTTGCTGTCACTCCCATGGATTGTCCCATATCCCCGATGCCACGCTCAAACCAGTATCTGGGGAGTATACGGGGTGCCAGGAAAATAAATGCCCAGATGTTCCAGACGATGCCAGCGATCGCAAGAATTAAAAAAGGCAGGAGGTTGTTTCCCAGCACTCTTAGGGAAATCGAGGCTAATGCGGTCACAATTACCACATCTAACGCGACGCCAGAGATGCGCTCCTGCAAGGGTCGAATAATTAGTGACCCTAGTCCTAGACGCACGGTTACGACTTGGACAATCAAACCACCAATTAGTGCCATGGGAAACAGAGGCACATACTCAATTACTTGAAAGCCACCGGCTCCCCAAGTCACTGACTCAATGAACTTGAGCACTGCCAGGATTAGCCAGCCGATTGCGATCGCAACTCCTACAAAAGCAAGGTTCAATGACAGCGGATCGATCAGTAAACCATCCATTAATCTCGCTCTGGTTAACCTGACTTCCGTAGGTTCTCGTTGAATTGTCTGTTGAATTGTCTGTTGAATTTTATCCCGAAACTGTTGTGGGTCTCTGGTGGCAGGGCTGGGCTGGATGTAGCCCTTGCGCCTCCCCCAGCTTGCTAGCCAGGTACCTGCGATCACCCCTGTGACAATACCGACTGTAGCCAAGCCTAGAGCCAAGTCACCACCGTCGTTAAAACCGAGTTTTCTAAAGGTATTGGTCATGCCAGCAGCAGTGCCGTGACCGCCTTCAAAGGCAACTTCGATTAATGCACCTGCGATGGGATCGACACCGAATATCGGACTCAAGACTAACAGAACTAGCAGCAGTCCAATCACATATTGTCCCCAGGCCAAGGTTTGACCGAATGCTACCTGAGGTGCCGCTTTGCGCCAAATTTTTATGGGACTGGGAATAGCTTCACCTAAAAATAAGGCGGCGAAGACAATATTGATAAAAACACCAGGAGACTGAGACCAAACTGTTGCCATGGTTTTGGGAAACAAACCCCCAGCCAGTAAGGAATCTGTACCTGATAGGCTAGATGCGATCGCACCCAATACTCCTGGTCCGAGTAACAATGCTACTCCCCCAGCAATAACCGATTCTGGTAGATAAAGGGATTGAAACAGCCGAACTCTCTGTTTGAGAAACCTGCCGATCAGGAGTAAAATCCCGATCATGATCAAAGCAAATAAAGCATTGATGAGCGTAAACATAGCACCTTCCCCTCAGTGGGATAGTTACACCACCGAAGTCAACTGCCTCTGGTAACTAAAAATTTGAAATTTGACGGTAAAGCTTTGACGGTAAAGCTTTAACAGTAAAGCATCGTCGGCGAGTTGAGTCTATCGTGGTGAGGCTGAATAAAAGATTATTGTAGCTCAGGCGAGAGAGAAAATTCCGTCTAGTCTCTAGTTTTTGGGTCAGGCTAAACTGCTATAGCAATCCTAAATGAATTGTCAGAATTTATGATCGGAAGTTCCCTGTTCCCTGTTCCCTGTTCCCTACTCCCTACTCCCTACTCCCTACTCCCTACTCCCTACTCCTACTCCCTACTCCCTACTCCCTACTCCCTACTCCCTTTGCTATATGATAAATACTCAACCAGATTTGATCTAACCCATGACTTCTACTCAATACCGTAATCCTGCTCCCACTGTTGATATCATTATTGAACTAATCGACCGACCCCATCGACCGATTATTTTGATAGAACGGGAGAATCCCCCCCTAGGCTGGGCAATTCCCGGTGGATTTGTAGATTACGGCGAGTCCGTAGAAACAGCAGCGGTGCGGGAAGCTAAGGAAGAAATCAGTTTACAGGTTGAACTAATTGAGCAATTACAGGTGTATTCCGACCCTAGTCGTGATGCCCGGAAACATACCATTAGTATTGTGTTTTTAGCTACAGCAACTGGTGAACCAAAAGCCGCTGATGATGCTAAAAATTTGGGTATTTTTCACCCTTGGGAAGTGCCATCTAATCTCTGCTTTGACCACAACAAAATTTTGCAGGATTATTGGAATTATCGTCATTATGGAATTAGACCTAGGCTATCTGCGGAAGTGATACAGTAAGTCATCAAGTAGGAATACATTGAACTAACCTGAATGCAAACATCAGCTTGTAATCCTGATCATTAAGCAAAGTTTAAGGATTACACACTCATGAACATCAAGCCCTCTTTAATGGCAGCTGCTACTGTAACCATCGCTGCTTCTACATTGACCGCCATCTCTGCCGAAGCGGCTGCTCTTGACTTCCATATTTCTCCGTTTACCGGTGATCAAGCTAAAGTCAAAATTACTTTAGAGCAAGTTGGCAATGATGTTAAGTTTAACTTTGAAGTGACTGATACCTTGGCCGACATCACTGGGGTATTCTTCGATATTAACGACATTTTCAATTTAAACTCAAATGATTTGAGTGTTACTGGCAATTATGTGGGGGATTTGAAAACCAATACTAGCAATCTTGGCGGTGGTGTCAATCTGACCGGTGGTGGTCCGAGCAACCCTGGCTCATTCGATTTTGGTGTAAAGATTGGCACCAATGGTATCGGACGTGATGATATTAAAGCCACTAGCTTTACCCTATCTCACGCTACAGAAGCCTTAAATCTCCATATGTTTGAGCAGCAAAAGTTTGGAGTGCGTCTGCAAAGTGTAGGGTCTAATCGTGAAGGCAGTAGTAAACTGACAGGAATATCCCCTATAAAAGTTATCCGCCCCTCTAATAGCAAACCAGTTGGTGTACCGGAACCCTCCACTGTACTGGGATTAGGCTTATTCGCTGTCGGTATAGCTGGCACACGCCGCATTGTCAAAACCTAAGGAGTTGATATCAATAAAGCCGCTTTTGTCTTGGATATTACCAATAGCAGAGATCAGTTTCTGTAATCGTAGAATTGGAGAGATTAACTAAGTGCAGGGTGTATCTACTTTTCCTTGGGACCGGGAAACAACAATGACTAGGACAAGCCTCCCTGCTGATAATATCATATTAGGATATCACATTTTATATAGCAATTATCATAGCTATGAGGTACATAATTTCGGGATTTTAGGGAACAGGGAACAGGGAACAGGGAAGAGAGAAGAGGAAATAAGAAATAGGTAATAGCGATACGCTGCATCAAGACAGGGAATCAAAGTCAAAGAAGACTGTGCCTCATAACTGCGAGAAACGCTATAGTTTACAGATAGCTTTTAGAACCTTTAGCAATTGAATAGAACTCTCAGATTCCATCAGGTTCAGTAATGGCATCAGCTGATAAGTTGGGTAAGTTTCCTGCTGCAGATAAACAAACTGATAACGTAATCCATTCGTCACTAGCCCCCATAGGGATTTTTGTTTAAAATGTTACCCTTATTATATCAAAACCATCTAAAATTTAAACTAAAGGATAGTAATTATATTTTAGTAAATATTGTAGTTATTATGCTACAATCAATCAAAACAGAAAGCCATTGAAAAGTTAGCCAATGCTTTACCTCTTGGAATAAAGTTTGAAAGTAAAAGAAAAAGACTACAGCGCTTCTTGATGCAGCCGCTCATGGGGGTTTCCCCCATGAGCGGCTGCATCAAGACAATGAATCGAGAGTTAATTTGGGACTGTATCTTTCCTTAGTTAATTGGCATCAAAGCCTTATATAGCAAGCTTTTCATGGCTCATGTCACTCCCTCAGCCATGTCATACCAAATCCGGCTTACAGAGAACCCTTTCTTATTGATAAAATACTGATATACATAAATCTTAAATGATAATAAGCTAGCTATCTCAACAGGATTTAGTATCAGTATTAATTTCAAGGCAAAATTAGCTTTTAATGTTTTTGAAAGAATGTATCTATTGCTGTGATAGCACGATCTACATCTGCATTGATGTCATAGAGCGACACATGACTTGCACCTGAAATCTCAACCAGCTCTTTCGGTTCGCTTGCAGCCTCATAAAATCTTACTGTCAATGAGCCAGTATCCTGTAATGCCTTCTCACCGTAGATACCGATGTAGGGTGTGTAAAGATAGGGTGCATAGGACTGAGCATCAGCTAGCATTGGTGTTTCCAGCAGAAAAGTTGGCGACTTGTGAGAGTAGTTAGGATAGGTTTCAGCTCCAGCCCGTTTGGTCATGTAGAACTCATAGCCTTCATACTGAGCTGATTTTTTGTCGAGGGAATCGAGATCCAAACTTTCCATACCAAGGCCATCGATGTATTCGACTTTACCCGTTTCATAAAACTTTTGCCGTCCCGCATTTGCTGTTGCGATGGTAGCGCAAACAGTTTCACGGTCCATCGTTTTGAAATAACTTGTTTGATTACTCATCATGCCAGAGACGGTTGCGATGGCTTTGAGCCTTTTATCTGTAGTTGCCACCAGGGCCATATAGCCACCACTGGCGCACATGCCAAGGCCAAAAAGGCGATCTCGATTAACAAAGGGTAAGGTGCCCAGAAAACTAATCCCATCGCGGATGCTTTCCATCTTAATGTTGGCGTTCTCATAGTTGCGAATTTCACCTTCACTGTCACCATAGCCAACGTGGTCGAAGGCTAAAGCAACATAGCCCCTCTCGGCCAGCTTGTGGCAATAGATCGCACCACTCTGTTCCTTGACCTGATTGAAGGGAGGCGAATAGATAACAGCTGGATAGCTGTTAGAGGGATCAAAGTCTCTAGGAACATATAGATTAGCAGCTAGAGTATATCCCTGGCTTTTAAAGGAAATCTCGTTTTTTCCGGGATTAAGGATCAGATTAAACATGTTTTATTCCTATCTACATAGTTTGATTAGCAGAGTCTTCAGCACGATTTTCAGGACTTCTCCACAGAGCATTTATGACCTTAGAATGTGCCCCAAGCGCTCTGCGTCTACTTGCAGATTAATCCCTTGGAATCTTCTAAAACAAGCCTATTCCTCTCATTTTTTTGCCTATTTATCTCAGAGAAGGATCAATATAGTCAAAATAAGTCATCCTAGATTCATGAATATGTGTAATATTGTCGATCTTATTAATCGTCACGCAAGTTCCGAGGGCGTAAACGATACCCCTATTGAGGGATTACAACTGTTTCGAACGAGTCACCTTGTGGAACGATTGCCAGGGGTATACGAACCTGGCATTTGCGCCATTGTCCAGGGTAGGAAACGAGCATATTTGAACGGCACAACGCAAATCTATGATAAGAACCAATACTTGTGCTGTACGCTGCCTCTTCCTGTAGAGGCAGAAGTGATCGAGGCATCACCGGAAAAACCCCTACTTGGTCTTTGGTTGGGCATTGAGACTCCCACAATGTTTGAAACTGTTATTGACATGGCAGCTATAGACAGTTCCAGCACCTCCAGTACCGAAATAGTACCTGGGCTAACTGTGGCCAAATGGGATAACGAATTTACGAAGGCACTTCAGCGCATCCTGGAATTGCTAGATGATCCTGTTGCCCTCAATATACTCGGCAACGGTAGGCTTAAAGAACTGATGTTTGCCGTTCTTCGAGGCGAGGCTGGGTGCTCGGTTTACCAAGCATTTGGTGGAGGAATGCAGAAAATATTGCGAGCCTTGACCTTCCTGAGAGCCAATCTTCATGAAGCTATCTCGATTGACGAGTTGGCCAAGGAAGCAGGCATGAGCCGCGCAGCGTTTCACCGCAAGTTCAAGGAAATCACGACTTATTCCCCTATTCAGTTTATTAAGCTTCATCGCCTCAATGATGCATCCAGGCTTATTGTGAGTGGCTCTACAGTTGCTGAGGCCGCATATCAAGTGGGTTACTCTAGCCCATCTCAGTTTAGTCGAGATTTCCGGCGGTATTTTGGCCAATCCCCTCGCCAGTGGCAGGGCTGTTCCATTCTTGATGCAGCGCGGTCATGGGGGGAACCCCCATGACCGTAATCGTGCGTTTTCCGTAGGCGAATTTAATTCGCCACGGGTCGCACCTCTGCATCGCTTATAGAAGAAAAAGGTTTATAGTCAAGCAATAGCCCGAAAAAATGGCAGAATTCCCATAATATACCCAAATCCTGGAGAAAAGCTTAATCGACTAGCGTGCCCATAGCCCATAAGCTAAATGCTTACAATCTTCGAGGTCAGAATTCAGTATTGCCAAGGGAGATCCGGTGACTTGCTGAAAAGCCGGGATTGATGATCGTGATTTTTTTTTGCATCATAGAAGTAACTCCTACTTGGTTGGGAGGAAAGCCGCGCTGGTGATGATTAACTGGCATGCTCAGCGCGGTTATTAGTATCGGTGTTTACCTTCTATAGTATAGATAACTCCTCGGAAAAATGCAAGGTTTAATTAAATTTATTTACATTTATTTACAAAAACTTGTTTTAGGGATTTAAGTTACTATTAGTTAACGTTTTTATTGGTAAATAGTTGAGTGACATTCATAGTTGATATTGGAAAAAATATTAGGAATTCATCATTGATATTGACATCCAAAAGGTTTTGCCAGCTGCCGAAAACTCTTTTGTTATATAGATTTTTTAAATTAGGTGAGGTACATGTTTTTAGGAACATTCGGAGCAGGGAGCAGTGAAGTCAGAAGGTAAGCCTATGGGCACTTATCACAGGCTAGAAGCCTGTTCCACCCACGCTACGCTAACAGCTGTCAGCCGTCAGTGGTCAGCGGTCAGCCTTGGCCGTTGGCCACGCTACGCGAATGGCTGAAAGCTGAAAGCTGAAAGCTGATAGCTGATAGCTAACCTCAAAGCTGACCCATACCAGCAGACACTGAATTTTTCTCTAACGCTGAAACAGTTTTGATATTACAGGTTTTCTGATTCCAGATATATGCCCCTAAGCCAACAGCTAGGTTAGAAATACAGGCAGCAGCAAAGATACCATTCACCCCAACCTAAACAGGTAAGGGGTCTCCCGTTATACCCGGAGGGTTAGCGGGAGACGGGGCTGTGTGCGGAACCTGCGTCCGCACACAGCCCCTTGGGAATTACCTGACGGGGTATTTTGGCGCAAGGACATAGCTCTTTAACTGTTCGACCGTTACGCCGCCACAAGAAGCTACAAAATAAGATCCTGTCGGTGAAAACTTTTTTGTCTGGTGTAAAACTGTTTCAAGTAATCAGAGAATCAGTAACGAATCAATCTGCTGGTTACAGTCTTTATATTTGCTATCAACTTGACTGGAGCAACTTTAGGATTAAGGTCAACAAGTAAGTGAATATGGTCTTTATCACCGTTGAATTCCACGCTTATTGCAGTCCCATTTGACGCAAGTATCAGAGCAGATTTGCTTTAACCTGTTCGCGCAGCGTGGCCTACGGCCTCATCAAAATTTGCTCTGATATGACTTGTCGTCTGTACTTGGTTACTAGTACAATATGTACAGTAAAATGATAAAATGACCTGTTCTATCTTGTCTAGTTATTTTTAATAGTTTGACGATAAATGCTACAATAAAACCATGATACTGACTTACTGCTACCGAATCAAGCCAAGTCCTGAACAAATCGTCACCATGGAAAGATGGCTCGAATTACTGCGCCGCCATTGGAATTATGCCTTGGGACAACGACTTGATTGGCTTAATCGGACTCGTTCCCCGATTGACAGATGTAGCTTGATAAGTGAGCCGATTGGTAAAATTCCAGAAGAGGTAAATTACTACACTCAACAGGCAGCCCTAAAGGAAACAAAACAACTGTTTCCTGAATACAAAAAAATTTACGCAGAAACTCAACAAGTCAATCTACAAAGGCTTAATAAAGCCTGGGACAGATGGAGGAAACCTGACGCAAGTGGGAAACGAGGGGGAAGACCTCGTTTTAAAAAACCTGGAGACCTTAGATCTTTTGTATTTCCCAGGATCAACAATTCTAAAGCTGGGGCGCACCTGGTTGATAGTGTTTTGAAGCTAAGTCGAATCGGATCAATGCCTGTCGTAATGCATCGACCATTACCTAAAGGCTTCATCCTCCAACAATGCACTATCGTCAAAAAAGCTGATGGCTGGTATTGTTGTATTTCGATGAAAGATGATACCGTCCCTGAACTGTTACCTGTAGATTCAGTTAAATCTGCCGTTGGTATTGACGTTGGTTTAGAGAAATTTCTGACTACATCTGATGGAGAAGCAATACCTATTCCTCAGTTTTATCGGAAAGCTCAAGACAAGCTAGCTCAAGCCCAAAAAGTAATGTCACGCCGTGTCAAGGGTTCTAATAACTGGAAAAAAGCCAAACACAAAGTAGCCTTATTACATCTTCATTTAACCCGGTGTCGGAAAGAATTTCATTATCAGGTTGCTCATTGGTTGTGCAGCAAGTACGAGCTAATTACTTACGAGAACTTAAACATCAAAGGACTCGCTCGAACTAAACTGGCAAAATCAATATACGATGCGGCTTGGGGGTGTTTTCTGGAAATATTGCAAGCAGTAGCGGTAAGACGCGGTTTGTTAGTCCAGGAAGTCAACCCACGGGGCACAAGTATCGAATGTTTTAATTGTGGCTCTAGAGTCGAAAAAAGTTTAAGCGATTCGGCGAAGCCGACGCTGCGCGAACGAGTTCATTGTTGTTCCAGTTGTGAAATCAAAATTGATAGAGATTGGAACAGCGGAATTAATATCTTAAATCGTGGATTATTGGCGGTTGGACTGCCGCTTAATGGCTGTGGTAAATCGATACAGGATATTGAGGAACAGCAAGTCTCATTCGTGAGTAAGAGCGCGCCTACATCATAATCTTTGATTTTATGTGGGAGTAGTCACAATAAGCAAAATAGGAAACTCAGACGCAAGG
Organism: Moorena sp. SIOASIH; assembly: GCF_010671925.1. GTDB lineage: Bacteria > Cyanobacteriota > Cyanobacteriia > Cyanobacteriales > Coleofasciculaceae > Moorena. The sequence goes on from NZ_JAAHIH010000003.1 coordinate 1,173,215, forward strand.
CTTGATGGACACGGAGGTATTTTTTCGCCCCCCAGTTTTGCCCTACAAACGGTCCAATGCTGGCAGAGAGTGCAATTAGAACAATCTGGCTAAAGGATTCTACTCGTGAGGCAATACCAAAACCTGCGACTGCGATAGTTCCGTAACTGGCTAGTAACCCAGTGATCACACCAATAGATATGGGAGCTGATATATCAATCTCTGTAGGAATTGAGATAATTTTGCTCCCTGTTCCCTTTGCTATAGCATTTGTATTTGAGATGTAAACTGAGAAGGTCTTTTTTTATTTTCCTATAAAACTCTGGATCTCTTTCCCCTTTTGCCTTTTGCCTCTTGCCTCTTGCCTTTTTCGGCAATCGATGACTTGACAACCCAGATACAAACGTGATTATAGCTAACTACTTAAACTAATAGTTTCAGAAACCTTCCAAGGTTAAAAAAAAGTTTCTTTGTTCCCAAGTAAGTTTTAACAAACGCTTCTTTGTGCTCTGGTTTAATATTACGAAAAGGGCTATAGGTAGATTCCCAGCAGAAAAGAGAATAACCATAACCATAGTTTTCGGCTATTTTTATCTGCTTGTTGAGTTCATTGATGGGTTTAGGGCGATAGAATTCGCCACTGTAGATACCTACCGCTACCGGAACGTAATAACTAGCTTCTCGTAAACCAGAAGATTTTAGAGTATTGATTACTTCTTGGCTAGTTTTGCGATAAATTTGGACGATCACTTCATCGATAAAGCCTTGGCGTACCCAATACAACCAATTTTGAGAGTATTTTCTGTAGGAAAAACTTGGGGAGTTGGGAGAAAGAGATATAATTAAGTTAGGGTTAATTGTTTTAACCGCTTGGTAAATTTTACGGGTTAATTCTGTCATCACTCTGGCGTGATTTCCAAACTGAGTTGGAATGCCCCAATGATCGTCTAGTTGAATACCATAGAGGTTGGGATAGTTCTTAGCAACTTCAGTAAATAAATTAATGAAGTACTGTTGAACATCTGGGTGCTTTGGATTTAGCCACAGATGTTGATCGATAGCTTTTTCTCCTGTTGAAGTCTTCAGGAGCCAATTGGGATGCTGCTTAGCAAATTTTGAATTAAGATGAAGCATCATGCCATGCTCATACCAAGCATAGATTTTTAAGCCTTGACGTTCACCTTCTTTGATAGCGGCTTTTAGGGGGTCGGTGAAGGGTAAGGTAATCCAGTTATTTTTGAGGGAATAGTTACTAGGATAGGTAGTTCCACCATTATAAACATCAACGTAAATTCGATTAAAATTCAGACCAGATAACTGGTGAAATACATTGTCAGTTTGTCCTGTATAGGATAGAAAGTTGTTACCGACATGAGTTAGCCAAATTCCTTGAATTTTCTTGGTGGTTTTTGGGGTATGGCGAGGGGCAGGAATGATAGTGTTAACTCCTACCAGGACTACCACTCCTATTAACATCCAAATTATAAATTTATTGAATTTTTTTCTTAACCGAAATTTCATTAGTTGATTGGTAATTGGTAATTGGTAATTCTTATTTTCCTGGGCATATGCGCTAGCTCCCAGCTTTGTGGACAAACCTCAAGAATCACCAACGCCCAAATCACCAATGACCAATGACCAATGACTAATGACTAATGACTAATGACTAATGACTAATGACTAACGAGCTTCCATCGGAATATAGGGAGCATCGTGAGTGCCAGTGTAGACTTGAGTGGGTCTAAAAATTCGATTGACTGCTAGCTGTTCCTTCCAGTGAGCTAGCCAACCTGCAACCCGTGCGATCGCAAACACTGGTGTAAACAAGTCACTCGGAATACCCAGCTTCCGGTAAACTAAGCCAGAATAGAAATCCACATTAGGATAAATCCCCTTGTGACCCAGTTTTTCCTCCACTGCTTTCTCTAACTCCAAAGCAATGTCGTAGTACTTGTCTGTGCCAGATTCCTTAAACAGTTGTTCGGCTAAGTTCTGAAGTATAGTTGCTCGCGGGTCTTTTACCTTATAGACTCGGTGACCACAACCCATAATTTTTTCTTTGCGCTGCAAGCGCTCCTCCAAGTATGGGTGGACATTCTCCACTGAGCCGATGGTTTCCAACATGGTAATCACTTCTTCATTCGCCCCTCCGTGTAACGGACCAGCTAGAGTTCCCACCGCTGATGCCACTACTGCATAAGGGTCCGTAAGAGTAGAAGCAGTCACCAGAGCCGAAAACGTAGAGGCATTGATAGTATGTTCGGCATGGAGGGTCAGGCAAACATCAAAGACATGAGCCTCTAGGGGAGTAGGCTCTTGCTCATTGAGCATATACAGAAAGTTAGCTGCATAGCTAAGATCATCCCGAGGGCGTACTGGATCGTCCCCTTTGCGCATCTGTTTAAATGCTGCTACCATGGTAGGAATCTTAGCCAAAAGGCGAACCACGGCTCCCCGAATGTATTTTGGATTGTCGAGAGCCCGTTTGGAGTAAAACAGACCCAAAGCAGCAGCAGAGGCTTGTAGAGCATCCATGGGATGACCAGTTTCTGGAAAACATTTCATCATGTCCCGGATGCTGTACTTGATCCGTCGGTGGAGGCGAACGTCCTCCTGGAATTCATAAAGTTCGTTCTTAGTAGGGAGCTCACCCCAAATCAGTAGATACGCGGCTTCTAGGAAAGTACTTTTTGATGCGAGTTCTTCGAGCCGAATGCCACGATACTCTAGTATTCCCTTCTGCCCATCAACGTAGCTGATACTGGATTGAGCTGCTGGAATGCCTTCTAAACCTGGCTGGTACTCGCAAGCTATCATGTTATTACCTACAGAATCTTCAGTCATCTCAGGCTAACTTACCAGAGATTATGTGGTTAAGTCTTCAGTGCTACAAAGATTATTTTTACTGTGATGACTATATTATAGCACTCTTTGACTTCTCTGACCCATGAATGGGGGGAGATTCTGAACACCATCAAACCTGAAAAATTGCTATATTAACCACTTAGGTGAGGTCAGCAAGAATAGCTCACTGCGACCGAAGGGCTTCCCAGTATTAGGAAGCTTTAACCCAATTACTCCAGATTTTTTTAGCACTAGTTTTTGAGCCGATTCTCCCCACACCAACATTTCCGCCCAATTAGCTAAATCCGGTTGATGACCAACTAGAGCCAAACGTCTTTGATCATCAATCTTTCGCAACCTCTGCTGTAGCCAGCTGAGCCATTGGTGAATGTCACCCTCAGGAGCGAGGCTCTCTGACTCTTCAACCAATGAGGCTAAACCAACATCTTGGAGGATGGCAGCGGTTTCCTTAGCTCTGACCAATGGACTAGTCAAGATTAGGTCAAAATGTAGCCCTCGTTTCTGGAGCTCCTTTGCTACTTTACTAGTTTTTTCATGGCCAATTTTGGTCAGTGGCCGCTCTCGATCTTTGTTGTAGGTGCCTCGCTCAGCGGCAATACCGTGGCGAATTAAGTAGAGTTCCATGGGCTAATTGTTGAGATTCGCTTAAAATGCGTCCGCTACACTGAAAATACTCCTGAGTTCATCAGTTGGTATTAGTTAGTTTACTGAGTACTTGCACCATTGTCATTAATCTTCGGGTGGGCAGTGCCTAGGGTGTGGGGTGTGGGGTGTGGGGTGTGGGGTGTGGGGTAGGCTGTTTATTATGGGCCTTTTTCGGGGGAGATCGTTCACACCGGGTACGCGTACGGCGATAACGCCCAGAATGGATATCTAGCAAGAGATACACTGTCTCATACTATCAGACAATTTGTGCATGAAGTTTAAGCTATGGCCATCGCACAAAGTGAACAGCCTAGGCAGTGCCTACCAACGCGCTTTGCAAGGTTCATTATCTGTCTGGTGCACTGCCCACCCTACATGAACCAAGCTTATTGAGAATGGTGCAATATGTGAGTTTAGATAACAGTATCCTGAGGATTAACTAACCGCAGTAGTTTTTGCTTGATTTGGGTATCAAACACCTCCCACTTGAGCTTGGCATAGTCGGATTTGTCATTAAAACTACTCAAGAATCCCGTCGGAATTTCAAAGCCACCAGCCATCATGCGTCCACCACCAAAGAAACGCCCATGACTGTCTTGACCGAAAGCTTCTTTGATAAATTCATCAGGGTCGAGGGTTAACTTATTGGTTCTCAAGGAACCAATCACCACTTCTAATTCTTGGTCTTCATCGTAAACAATCCCATAAACCACAGCGGTGTGAACATTTTCTTCAGTAACTAAAAAGTCAGCAGCTTGGGGAATAGCATCCCGGTCTTCATAGCGAAGATAGCCCACACCAGCCATAGAGAAGTTATCTTGGAGAATGCGATATTTAAGCGATCGCTCAATAACATCCATCACTCGACGAGATCGGGATGTCTTGAGTATAGCGTTAAGGAGTTGAGTGTCGTAGAAGCGGCTCAGATATCCAGCTGCCAAGAAATCCTCTTCTTGAGCCTGCATTAGGATATTAGTATCAGAGCGCAGACCATGCATCAAGGCTGTAGCACATTTGATATGTTCACTAATGCTACTATCGAGCTGTAGTAACCCAGCCTGAAGGTAATGGGTTAATAGCGTCGCGGTGGCTCTTGCTTGAGGACGAAGGTCAATAAATTCTGCTTTCCACTCCCCTTGACTACTGTGATGATCAAAAATGGCAATTAGAGGAATATTCGCCTTGGTAACAATCGGTAATAGCTGGGTGGTTGTACCCTGGTTATCAATCAGCACATAGCCCTGATACACCGATAAATCTTGATTTTTTGTGGTCTCGACACTGGAGCGTTTGGCTGGTAAACCAGTCAGCTTAACCAGGGCAATGTTTTCCTGGTGAGAGAGGGTACCAGCATAGACAATATCGCATTGGATATTATACTGCTCGGCAATCAGCTGGTAAGCCCAAGCGCTAGAGAGAGCATCTGGGTCAGGGAAATCTTGTAGGATGATCAGTTGCCGCTCATGTTGGTGACGCTCTAGAGTCTCCTGCAACTGTTGTACTTTTGAATGTACTTTTGAACCTGATATAGCCGACTGCCGCCTTTTTGTTTGGGAATTTCCCACGAAGGGATTTAGATCTTGAGTAGATGACGGTTGCGCTTTAGCATCAACCTCTTCTGAATCTAAGCTAGATGCACCACTGTTAAGTAAATTGTTAGTCATTAGTTATTAGTCATTAATTAGCCATTGGTCATTAGCCATTGGTCATTAGTCATTAGCCATTGGTTAACCCCCTTTTGGCTTCATTAGTCGTGGGATCAGTTAGCGGACTAGGCACCAATCACATACTTCCGCCATTCCTGATGCCGTCCAGTTTTTAAGTGTTTAGCAATTTCAAAGTGGAGACTACTATAAGGTCTCCGGGGCTGGGTTTGCAACATCATGTTGGCTTCTTTAGGGGTGCGATTCCCTTTTTTGACGTTGCAGCGCACGCAAGCTGTAACAATATTTTCCCAGGACTCACCTCCATGGCGAGAACGAGGAATCACATGATCTAACGTTAAGTCATCGCCACTGTAACCGCAGTATTGACAAGAGTGACCATCACGGTGCAGGATGTTACGACGGGTAAGGGGAATCTCTTTGTAGGGTACCCGGACGTAATGGCGCAGTCTAATCACTGTAGGCAGTGGAAAATCTGCGTAAACGTATTTGCCGTTATGTTCGATACGCTCTGCCTTACCCTTGATCAACAACACAACCGCCCGTCGCCAGTTGGTGATGTTGAGCGGCTCATAGGAGGCGTTTAACACCAGAACCTTACCCATTGGTGATCTCAGCTAGGAGGATTTTCCCAGATAGTAGCACAGGTTGCTCAATCTGGGTTATTTTTCCATGGGTTAGTTTAATTTAGGGTGTTGCTAAACTGCTGATCTAAAGGCTGAACTAAAGAAATCCGTCAAGGGTCAACTCATGTATAGTTAGGTCAATTACCCATTACCCATTACCCATTACCCATTGCTAATGGACCTGTGAGCAGATAAGTAGTCATTTTCCCTTTGCCTTTGACTTCAAAGGGTTCCCGTTTATCAAACCGATACTTATCTTTTAATTTTTCATAAGTAGTAACTGTAACCTGAATGCCACCTGGTATACCCTGAGATTCCATACGGCTAGCCATATTTACGGTATCACCCCACAAATCATAGCTGAATTTTTTGATTCCAATTACCCCAGCCACCACTGGTCCACTGTTGATGCCAATCCTGAGACGGAAATTTTGATTCGTTTGAGCATTGTACTGGGCAATTAATTTTTGCATATCCAATGCCATTTTAGCGATCGCGTCCGCATGATACTTGCAGGGTTTTGGCAGACCGGCAACAGCCATATAAGCATCACCAATCGTCTTGATTTTTTCGACACCATGCTCCTCAGCTAGTTGGTCAAACTCTGAGAAAATTACATTGAGAATTTCGACCAGTTCGGTGGGAGAGGTTTGGGTTGAGAGTTTGGTAAAGTCAACTAAATCAGCAAACAAAACAGTTACATCTTCAAAACTTTCTGCCAGGGTACGTTCTCCTTTTTTTAACTGTTCTGCGACCGGTTGGGGCAAGATATTAAGCAGCAAAAGCTCAGCTTGGGTTCGGGCACGACGAAGTTCATCTTCAGCTTTTTTGCGCTCTGTAATGTCGCTAACTGTGCCTTCGTAGTAGAGTAAATCACCAAAATTGTCTCTGACTGCTCGTATATTTTCCGAAATCCAAATTACCATACCATCTTTCCGATAGACCTCGGACTCAACGTCTGATAACGTTTCTTCTTTGTGGATTAGGGCTAATATATCGTCACGACGCATCGGTGCGAGGTAGAGTTGTTTCCCAATATCCGTGACTTGATTAATCAGTTGTTCTGGCGACTGATAGCCCAAAATACTTGCGAGTGCTGGATTAGCGGTGATAAATTGTCCTGCTGGTGTAACTTGAAAAATGCCTTCAGTGGCATTTTCAAAGATACTGCGATATTTATGCTCAGCTTCTTGTTTCTGCTTGATTTCCTGTTGCAGCTGAAAATTTTGTTCTTGTAGTTGCTTTTGTAAACGCCCGAGTTTCAAGTGAGTGTTGACTCTCGCTCTTACTTCTTCCTGCTGCACTGGTTTGGTGAGATAATCTACTGCACCGAGCTTGAAACCTTTAACTTTGTCGAGAGTATCAGTACGAGCCGTCAGAAAAATAACTGGAATGTCTCTAGTTGACTCTTGAGCTTTCAAGCGACGGCAAGTTTCAAACCCATCAATTCCGGGCATCATAATATCCAGTAAGATTAGATCCGGTTGAGCATAGTTGACTTTTTGGAGGGCACTATAGCCATCTTGAGCGACTAAGACTTTGAAGCCAGAATTGCTCAACAACTCAAACATTACCCCTAAATTAGTCGGACTATCATCAACAATCACAATTACACCTTTATAGCCAATTTTGTTATAGCTCTCAGTTAGGGTAATTTTCCTGGAAGAGGAATAATTAGTAGTTTGAGTTACTGAGGAAATATTCATAATCACATGAACTCGTTATTGGGGTTTGTCGCTAATCAATGGCTAATTAATAAAAGCCAAAATAATCGATAGCATCTCACAAAAAATAAATCATGCATTTTAAAAATAAACTTTTAAAAATAAACCCTTAAAATATAATAACTTATACCTGGCTTAAATAGGAATTTAAATTGCTAGTTATTTTAAAGATATATAATTGATTTTTCCCTAACTTTATCGTTTTTTTTTAATCCTTTGATTGACCATGAGCTTCGCGGTCTTTTTTATCCATGTACTTCCCAACAAATTCCAGTATTTGTCTTTCTTGAAATCCTTTTGATAATTGACGCAAATTTTGAGCAAAGGGGATGAATTTATCATCCAACTGTTCAATCAAATTAGCTTCCTCTTGGATGCCTCTAATATCACCCATGATTGCTAGTTCATACAGAACGGATATTTTCTCTGGCGATGGGGCTACAGGCATAACCTCTTCAGCTTTCTCTTCCTTAGTGGATTCTACAATTCCTTGTCCTCCTTGTTGTTCCTCGGAAACGTCTGGTAAATCTAAATCTAGCCAAAAAATACTACCTTGACCTACAGTGCTTTTAACCTTTAATTCACTACCCATTAATTCCGCTAAACGTTTACTAATCGATAGTCCTAAGCCTGTACCATTAACCTGACGGTCAGTGTTACCCACTTGATGGAATGGCAAAAATATTTCTGCTAGTTGTTTTGGTGGAATACCAATGCCAGTGTCTGCTATGACAAAGCGCATTTTTTGAGTACCTTGCTTTTCGGTTAAAGGTTGTTCGCCTTTGGCGTTCCCGAAGGGTAGGTTTTTAGGTTGTTCGCCTTTGGGGTTACCGTAGGGTAGGTTGTCTTGACAACCTTGGCCTTTCGGCCACGCTTTCGGCAAAGCCGACGCTGCGCGAACGCGAACAACGTTAAACCGATCAACGTTCAACTCTGAACACCCCAAATAACCAACTTTAAAGGTTACCCCGCCAGTATCTGTAAATTTGACAGCATTTCCCAAAAGGTTCATCAGAACTTGTCGCAGTCTTATTTCATCACCCTTGACAAATTCAGGCAGAGGCGAAAGGAATTCGTAACGGAATGAAATGTTTTTTTGTTTAGCACTGATGACAACAATTTCCACAATACCTTCTAGAAACTTGGGAAACTGAAAATCTCTGACATCCAGTTCCATTTTTCTGGCTTCGATTTTTGATAGATCCAGGATGTCATTGAGTAGGGTTAACAGATGCTGACCACTTTGCTGAATAATACTCAGCTGCTCTTTTTGCGTAGCGCTCAGATTCGGTTCCTCTTGGAGGATTTGGGCATAACCTAAAATGCCGTTAAGGGGCGTACGTAATTCATGGCTCATGTTGGCTAAAAATTCACTTTTAGCGCGATTGGCTACTTCCGCGTCAACTTTAGCCTGCTTCAACGCCTGTTCTGCCTGTTTGCGATCGCTAATGTCTCGAAAAATTCCCTGCACAACTGTCTTGCCTTGCAGCTCCAAAGTAGTGGCACTAACTTCTACAGGCACGGTTTTACCAACTTGATGCAGTAATTCCAGTTCTACTTGAAATACACCCCCTGCCTCCACATGTTGCTGGAAAATTTGGGAGTAGGCTTTGAATCGTTCTCGTGGAATAATCTGACTCTGATGCAACCCAATAATTTCAGCTCTCCCACGACCGAGCATCTGTTCCGCCATCTGATTGGCTTCCAGGATGATTCCGGTTTCCGCATCTGCCATCAAAATGGCATCACCAGCTGACTCAACTAACTTGCGATACTTCTGTTCCGCCTGCCGTAGTTTTGCCTCTGATAGCTTGCGTTCAGTGATATCTCGGTTGCAGAAGATTCTACCATAGTAATCCCCACCACTGGTAAGCACTGGTGCTGAATAAAAGTCAAAAATACGCCCATCCTTGATTAAAAGTTCATCGTAGTTCGTTGTTTTGGGATGAGCTTGGAGATAGTCCACCTGAGCCAGAAATTCTTCGGGATGGTTCAGTTGAGAACTCACTTGCTTGAGCAAGTCTTTAATATGATTGGCTTGAAACAACTGTTCTGGAGTCTGCCACAAGTCACAGAAACGCTGGTTGTAGGAAACTACCCGAAAATTTTCATCAACCACTAAAATTCCATCAATGGCAGCTTCTTGTTGCGCTTTGAGCATGGCATTTGTACGGAGCACATCCTCCTGTGCCACAGAGCGCTCAATGGCAATTCTAGCGAGTTGGGTGGCTTTATCCGCCAGTTCTTGCTCTTCGCGGTTTGGGGTATGAGGTTCAGTGTAATAGGTTGAGAACGTGCCTAGCACCGTCCCTTGAGTGGACAAAATGGGGATAGACCAACACGCTTTCAGATTGTGGGAGAGTGCCAAATCCCTTATATTTCGACACAGGGGATGAGTAGCAATATCCTTAACCACGACCGATTCTCGCCAATAGGCGGCAGTGCCACAGCAACCCATATATGGACCAATAACCATACCATCAATCGCCTGAATGTAGGATTCTGGAAGGCTGGGAGCGGCACTATGACGCAGATTAACCCCATTTTTCTCCACCAGCAAGAAGGCACACCTAATCTTGGGCAATTGCTCCTCAATCAACCGAGCCAGTCGGTCTAGTACATCTGGCAGCTTCTCCCACTGGGTAATCATTTCCAGGATACGATTTTGTCCAGCTAACAAGGCTTTAACTCTCTGGCTATCAGTAATGTCAGTAAACGTACCAACTAGACGAACCACTTCACCGTGATCATCTGAGATCACTAGACCAGTCGAGAGAATCCAGGAAATTGAGCCATCTTTGCGCAGCAGACGAAACCTTTGTTTCCACTGAGAACTTCGTCCAGCACATAGGTTATCTAGGATGGCTTTCACCTGATCTTGATCCTCAAGATGAATCAGTGCCAGTAATTCATTAATGGTCGGTCCATCTTGATCCAATGGGTAGCCAATCAAGCTAAGAAATTGGGGTGAGTAGTAATGATCATAGGTCTTCAGGTTGATTTCAAAGAGTCCGTTGGTATTGGCTTGAATAGCCAGAGCAAACCGTTCCTCACTCTCCCTAAGTGCATCCTCAATGCGCTTGTGTTCAAGAACCTCCGCGATTAATTGTCGATTGAGCTGCCTCAAGGTAGCTGTTCGCTCTTGAAATTGATGTTCCAGCCGTTCATTCTGGTGACGGAGTGCGTCTTGAGCCTGCTTGCGCTCTGTGATCTCCTCAACAGTAGCTTCGTAGTAGAGTAGAAAGTTACTACTATAGTGGATAGCCCGCACGTTTTTGGAAATCCAGATTATAGTACCATCTTTTTGATAAATCTGTGCTTCAAAGCCTGAAACAACACCATCTTCCTGTAGCTGTAGAAGCAAATCTGCCCGTCTTTGAGGGTCAACGTAAAGTTGGTGGGCAATATCGGTGACACTTGCTATGAGTTCTTCCGGTGATTGATAGCCATATATTCTGGCTAGTGCAGGGTTAGCACTGATATAGCGTCCGTCAGGTGTGGTCTGACAAATGCCCTCGACAGCATTTTCGAAGATGCTGCGGTATTTGGCAACGCTTAAGCGCAACAACTCTGCTGCTGAGTTTCGTTCTGATGTAGTCGCTGCCAAGAATAAAGCGATTGTCGCCATCAGTATCATAAAAACCTGTAGTAGGGGAACTGCTTCGCTCAAGTCCCCGGTGCTGGCAACAAACGGTCCGGTACCCAAACTGGTTCCTACAATGGCAATGCTCCATACCATCAAGCAGCCTAGGGTGGTCAGGCGTTGACCAAATTGGAGGGCAGCCCAAATCAGCCAGGGAAATGTCAACCAGGTGAGGGGATAGGTTGCCATTTCTGGCGCAATCTCCGACCCAAACACTCCCCAACTCACTGTCAAGAGTGAAATCAGCCAGATAGCTGCCAAAATAATTTGCTTTATCTTTATGCTTGCTTGAGGGGTTAACGGTTGTTGCTTAGACAGTTGGAGGTTAGTTTGGGTTGACTGTTCAACTTTCTCAACCTTGAATCTGCCAACCTTCAACTCCTTCACTAGGTAGCACCAAACTAAAAACACTGGTACTACGACTACAACCACCATTAAGTCCCCTAACCACCATTTCCACCACATCCAGCCGAAATTCCTACCATCAAATTCACCACTCAGGTGTAAGTTAGTTAGAGTGACAGTCGGAGCGATGAGTGTGGCAAGCATCGACACCCCTAGCAAACCCAATACATCTCGTCGCCGTTCTAGGGAAGGACGAAGCTGCCACCACAGTGCCAATCCTATCGAGAGCAATACTGACAAGATATAGCCTAAAGCAGTGATCCCAGAAACTGGCCAGAACCTCTGAGGCGACACAGTCCAGAAAAATTGTCCCCAAGAAACCGATGGCACAACTCCTTGGTGTTCGGTTAACCACCAAAGATGCTCCCTTAGTAGTAATACGGTTGCTTGGGTAATTCCTGCGGGAGACCAAACTGGTGGTACTAATGTATTCCCTCCAATCAATCCATGGACTAAGTTTGCCAGCCCAAGGTAAACCAAAGTCAGTAAACCTACATTGGATAAGTGTTGCCAGAATCCTTTTGCGATGAAAATCATTTTGGGAATACGCCCAAAGATGGAGTTAGGCGAAATTAATCTTTACGCACATTGACATAATTTTCAATCCCTAAACCGGTAAATTCCGCAACTTTACAAACTCTTTTATTTTCTAGTTATATTTTTTTCATTCTCTTTAAATTAAAGGTTTTTTTGCCTTAGAGATTTAGTTAAAGTGAAAAGTGAAAGGTTATGGGTGAAGGCTACCAACTTAAGCTGGCATATAGCGACGGAGACTGGTAATTGTTCATTGTTGTTCATTGTTGATGGTTTTCCCTTGTCTTCCTTCCCTTTGCTTGATAAGAGGTAGCCTGGGTGAAAGAGACGACACCAATCTCCTCTCTTTCCCCTTTCTCCTTTTCCTTGTTCCTTTTAACTATCATCAAGGAGTCAAGGCAAGTGGTATACCATTCAAATTGAACCTTCTATAGGCTGAGATTTCACAGAACCCCCCTTACGTCATTGCCTAGAAGACATGACGCTGGCATTTTCTATTACACCTCAGGTATTGAAGGTTTTTAAATCAGCGCACCCACATATCCTTCTTTGGTTATCTAAAAAACTTGTATGTCAATTTTCTAATCTCGTAGGTGAGTAGGTGGTTTGTGGCAAAACATTAACGTAGTTATTTGAAGAAGAGTAGTAAGCGATGATCAACAAAGGTAATGTTAAGGTCAACAGCGCAATTACCGTACCCAAGACTTCTGCCCATCTATATGGGTGAGGGTCAGAAGAGTTGGCAGATGAGCCACTAAGTTCCATAAATTAATTGAAATTTAAACTAGGTCAGTTGAAAACGACGATTAGTTGGGTCTTATCATAAACCCTACATCCTCTATTTTATCGATTTATTCCCAAAGGATTGTTTTCTAGTAAACAATCTCAACCAAATTCCAGCCCGCTTAACGATACTTTGCAAAAAACTAGGCTTAACAAGGTTACAGGTTGTAGGTTACAGGTTGTAGGTTACAGGTTGTAGGTTGTTAGTTACAGGTTGTAGGTTGTAGGTTACAGGTTATAACCCACATTCCCGATGTCAGTTTGTAGTATGCAAACTATGATGCACTCGCACTACGCATTCAAATTAGGACATTGTCTTGATGCAATAGCGAGTGGGGGAAACCACGGCAGTCGCTCATGGCGCATGGGTCTGTGTGCGGAACCTGCGTCCGCACCGCTGTTTGCCCCGTGGGAACCACGGCAGTCGCTCATGGGGGAAACCACGGCAGTCGCTCATGGGGGAGACCCCCAAGACCGCGCTGCCTCCCCAAGACCGCGCTGCCTCCCCAAGACCGCGCTGCCTCCCCTGTTCCCTTGCTGCATCGCTCCTAAACTCCGAAACTTAGTCATAGCTTACTTCTGACTTCTGACTTCTTACTTCTTACTTGCGCGTAGCGCTATAAATCCGACCAACGGGTGATGGGGTGACCAATCAATTCTTGTCAATGCTTGAAAGCCTTTTGAACCAAGATGGGAATTTGGGAGGGGCGTTCGGCTACTGGGATTCTCCCTTGCTGAAATACTGCCACTTTTTCCTGTGCCGTAGACACTTTAGTCATATTACTCATAGCCTCTGGTAGGTGAGTCGATAGCCTAGCACTAGGGTTAAAAATTACTTGTGTCTCTGGTGTATAGCGTCCCGCAATGTAGGAAATCACTGGTTTATGGATTTCCTGGGCTATATACGCGGCGGCGGCCACGTCTTCGTAGCCGCCGCCAGTCTGATCAACTAGGACAATAACGTTTGTAGCTTTATCTTTTTCCAAAACCTCCAGCCAATGGCTAAACGAAGAACCAACAATTGCTTCACTGCCAAGGTTAATCGCGATTGACTGTCCTAGGTTAGCTTGAGTTAAGCCTAAAGCCACTTCGTAGATCAAATAACTACCACGGGTAATTAATCCCACTGAGCCAGGGGTGTAAAATTCACTCTCGTGAGTCCCTAGCAAAACTTTTCCTGGAACAATAATTCCAGAACTGCTCGGACCAAGAATAATCGTGTTAGTAGCTTGGGCAATACCTAGCAATTCTACCATATCCAAGGGAGGAATACCACCAGTAACGAGAATAATTTGCCTGATCCCAGCATCTATCGCTTCCAAGGCAACATCCTTTATCTGGTAAGATTCTTCAAAAATAATGGTTGTGTCCACAGCCTCGACATGATGGCAAGCCTGCTCTACTAAATCAAATACAGGAATGCCATGGAAGGTTTGCCCTCCCTGACCAGTACTAACTCCAGCTACGACATTGGTGCCATAGGCTTTCATCCGGGCAGCGTAGTACAAACCTAGGGGTTGTGTAATACCTTGTACTAGCACTTTGCTATCGCTGCTCAAGTTGATTTGTGATTGATCCTTAGTCATTTGTAGTTTGTCATTGGTCAATGATCATTGATCACATTGATCATTGATCAGGAAGGGGAAGCCCCGTCACAAAGCGAGCGGGGAGCAAGCGTCATAGAGGTTTTAACCGCCGTCAAGTATAATAGATTTAAGCTGAAATAGGCCAAGGCACTCTCAACTTCGGAGCAAACAGCTAGCCAGTAAGCCACTATCGGCGCGTGATCTGCAAATCGAAGTATTTTGAGGTTGTCCGGGAATTGACCCGGTTGTAGAAGCTACGGTGTTAGATCCGTAGAGTAAGCCAACCGGTCGGTTCGGCACTTAACCCTTAGACTCAATCAATCAGGAGTCTAGGCGCGTTGAGTATGCTAGGGCTACTGAAAACCAACGTTCTGAAGCCTGGGCGAAAGCCCCCGTGCTATGCCTAGCGGCAGGCTACGCCAACAGCCGGGGGTAAGCTTACAAAGGACAAGGAACAAAAGAATCCTCACGCTCTGCACTCAGTTAGGTGACTAGGTTAGGACGTCGTGACCCTTTCCTGGCAAGAGATACAGCTTGCTTTACTGCCTCATCTAAGTTGTCTGTAAAGTGTACGGGTAGCTGAGCCAAACGCTGTTGAATCGAGTGAAAATTTGTCCCAACTAAACGGATGACAAGCTGAGGTCTCTCAATCCCAGAGGCTGATCGAGGAGATTTGCCCTTAGATAACAGGTTTTGGTGATGGGAGCTAAGGGGATGACTGGTGGAATTTTGCTCCTGGTTCTCTGAATTGAGTACAGGTGTTTCCCCACCTTGAGACAGTAGATAGTTGGCAATCATCTCAGCTGCGGCATTGCTGGTAGCCCTATTGCTCAAGATATTCACTAAGACCACTTTAATCCCTTCGGATGTGGTTAGTTCTCGCAAAGCCTCTTGCAGTTCCTCTATCGCAGCAGGAGTTATTGGCCAGTATTGGTTAGAGTTGATAGTTGGAACGAGATGACACTGTCTTGGTTTACCCTTTGCTTGGTATACCAGATCAACTGTTGTTGCAGCCAGACACATGCTGTTGCATATAATCCCGATGTTGCCTTTGAGATCACGACCTTTGAGATCACAACCATTGAAATTATGGCTTGAGTTAGTGGGCATCTCTTGGTAAAATCCACTGTCAGCCATGGTCGATGTCAAGTTGATCAAATCCTGATGACGTCTCAGAGCCTTGTCGTTGATAGCAATCCTGCCATCAAGAGCCATGAGTTCACCAGTGGGGCTAACACCGAGGGGATTAATTTCCACTATGTCCAAATCTTTTTGGACAAAAAGTTGGTACATTCTATTAATAATCCCACTCACTGACTCAATCAGATTACCATGAAGTCCCATTTTGATGGCAAGACGCCGCCCATAGAAGGGTGAAAAGTTTTGCTCGACCACAACCTTTTGCATATCGCTGATCAAGGCTTTGGTTTCCATACGCCCTTGGGAAGAACCCAACAGGACAGGACGAGCCAAGTTGTAGTCTAGGAACACGGCTAGATAAAATTCTTGTTCAGCATTGTAACGGGATTCTGCTAGCAGTACTTGAGGATGCTTACCCAGAATCGGGAGTTTGAAAATTGCCCTAGCTGCTGCGATCGCATCGATGGTATTCTCTACACACCGGATCCGACGAGCTGGGTTCTCTCCATAAGTAGATACTTGAGATTTGAGCACCACCGGATAGGGAATCTGTAATCCCTTGATGTCGGTAGGATGGTCAATCCGTTGAGCAGGCAAAACCGGAATGCCAATCTCACGGAATAATTCTTTAGCCTGGTATTCTAACAGATGCATGATTCGCGAACAATCCTAAGCACGACGTTTCAAATCTTTTGCCACTTGGTCAATGCCGTAGAAACACTTCGGTGAAAGTGTCTAGCACCTGAAGCGGCCTTAAATTGTTTAGTGAACTACCCCAACCTACTTGGCCTATGGCCACGCTACGCGAACGTAGAGGTTGGGGCTTCCAGTTTCACGGAAGAATGCCTTAACTTGGACGGACGTCCACGTTTTGGTCTTACTTCTTCGACCCTGGCGTTGACCTCCCCCGTCCCAGAGGAGGATAGCATTCTGATCCCTTCTGCTCTAATATTTTTTGCTGCATTACCATCTCTGTCCTGATCAGTCCCGCAACTCGGACAAGTCCAAGTTCTTACATCAAGTGGCAGCTCTTTGATTTGGTAATGACAATTAGAGCAGGTCTTAGAACTGGGGAACCACCGGTTTATCTCCACCAATACCTTTCCTTCTTTTTCGCACTTATAAGAAATGAAATTAACAAAGGTTCCCCAACCTAGATCAGATATTGCTTTAGCTAATTTATGGTTACGTTCGCGAAGCGTGCGCGTAGCGCACAGCATGCCCTTGACGTTTAGATTTTCGACTACCACTACTTGGTTGTTGTCAACTATCTTTCTGGATAGCTTATGTAGATAGTCTTGGCGGACATTTCCAATCCGTTCGTATACCTTAGCTACAATTTTTATGGCCTTTTTGCGTCTGTTACTACCTTTTTTCTTTCGGGCGGCGATACGCTGCTTTTTCGCTAGTTTCTTTTCGTACTTGGATAGATGCTTAGGATTCCCAAATTTAGAGGTCTTTTCGCCGTCGTAGGTAATCGCAAAATCCTTGATACCCAGATCAATGCCAATCACTTTCCCATCTTTGGATACCTTTGAGCTACTAGAATCATATTCCATTAGCACAGAGGCGTAGTATTTCCCAGAGGGAGTCTTACTGACTGTAACAGTCTTGATATCCCCGTCCAGTGGGCGATGAATTACTGCCTTTACAACCCCTAGCTTTCCAGGAAATTTAAGACAATCGCCCACTAGTTTGACTTTTTGATGGTACTGAATTGACTGGCGATGATGATATGACTTGAATCTAGGATATTTGGCTCTGCCCTGGCCGTAGGCCACGCTGACGCGAACAAAAAAGTTTTGATATGCGCGACTAAGGTTAAGACTCACAGATTGTAAAACCTGAGAGTAACAGTCTTTTAGCCATTCAGTCTCTTTTTCCTTTTTGAGCTTTGGAAGCATAGAGTTAAGCGCAGATTGTTTTAGCCCTTTGCCAGTTTCCTTGTAAGTTTCTATGCACTGATTCAGCGCGTAATTCCACCACCAACGAGCACACCCAAAATGTTGAGCAAGGATCTGAATTTGCTCTTGAGTGGGATAAATCCTGACTTTGACGGCTTTATGTTTCACTGCATTTACCTCTGTTATCGACCTCTGTTACTATTATATGTATTTTGCATTAATACATCAAGTCTTAGGCTTTTCAATATAAGCTATCGTCTCGCTATCCATCCTAGAGACGCGCGCCAAAGTAGAGTGGAGCCTTTATGGTTGGTCGGCTATGAAGAAAAGGGTTAAAACTGTAAGATTCGCGGCTCCACTCTACTTACGGTAACTTCAACACCGTGAAAGACGGTGGGGAATTCCGCGAGTTTTGTTAAAAACAGGAAAATTATTCCCCCAGTAGCCCCTAGGTAGGATAGGTAGAAGGGAAGCAGGTGTCGATCGCTTTAAACGCCATCACTGAGTTATTAATCTATGATAGAAGTCAATAGTTGATAACTCCAGATCACCGCCGCAGCCAGATCACGGTAGCTGTTCGTTGATGGTTCTAGATAAGTGCGGATCTTGGCATGTCTAATCGTAAGGTTGGAAGTCTAGACCCAATCAAAGATGACGGCTTAGGAGGATGTCACTCCTTGCTTCTTTGATTCTTCATAATTCCCCCCTAACCCCTATAATTCCTCACTGTTGCCTTAATATCTCACCAATTCCTGCCTAACCAATGGAAGCATAGGAGGATATTTTGGGTTAAGATTAAGTACCTTTCTTGGTATCCCTGGCTTTCCTCCTGCTACAGGCAATGGATTCTAACCAGTTAACCCCTGAGTCTAACCAAAGCAACGATCAATCAATGGATTCTGACGTTGCAGCCCACCCTTGGGACGAACCACTTTCTGATCCCGAGGCTCAAACCGATGAGCCATTCCCTGAAACACTACAACCTCATGAAGGAAATTCTAAAAGTACGTTTCTTTTGTTGGTGGTGGTGGGCATGGGATTGGGTTTAGTATTTTTAACCGGCGGCTTTTATGTTTTTACCCGTCCCTGCGTATTTGGGTCTTGTACTGTACTGAATGAAGCTCAGCTATTGAGTAAAAAGTCAGCAGACACCCTGAAAAAACCCAAATCGGGAAAGGACATTCTCGAAGCTCAGAAGCAATTAAAGACAGCGATTGAAGGACTCAAAGCAATTCCGTTTTGGTCAATGAAGCATGACACAGCACAAGGATTGCTTCAAGCCTATCAAGTCAGAGGTAAAGACCTAGATCAGTTAGTGACAGCCATGCAAATGGCGGCTAGGGCAGGTCATAAAGGGAAAAATCCTCCCCATAAGGCATCAAAGTGGATAGCAATTCAAAAACTGTGGCGAGAGGCAATTGCCCGCCTTGAACAAATGCCTAAGGAGAGTAGCCTGAATGCTATAGCGCAACAGAAAACTCAGCTATATAAGGTCAATTTAGACGAAGTTAATCGGCGATTAGTCAAAGAAAGACAGGGTAATCAGATTATGAAAGCAGCTAAGAAAGCGGCTCAGATTGCCCAAGCTCGTCAGGGTGTAGCCCAGACCTTAGAGGAATGGCAACTAGTCTATAGTACTTGGAAAACTGCATTAGACCGTCTGAACAAAATTCCTCAAGGAACAACCGTTGAAGAGGACAAGCAACGACTGGAGGAATTCTATAAAACTAATCTGGCCAGGGCGCGCGATCGCAAAACCCAGGAAAAAATTGCTACCAACGCCTACAATCAGGGACTACGTCTGGCTCAGTTGGCTCAAAAGGCTCAGGGAAAGCAGCAATGGTCGGTGGCTGCGATTCATTGGCGCAACGCTTTAACTTACGTGAAGCAAGTTCCAAACTCAACATACTACCACAAAAATGCACAGTCTTTAATTGAGCCTTATCAAAACGCCCTTAAGGCAGTTCAAAGCAAGTTGCAGTTGCAGGTAAAGTTAAAACAAATTGGTGGTGATCTTGAACAAATCTGTACTGGAGAAACTCGGGTTTGTAATTACACCATTCATGAAAGTCTGATTAAAGTAGAATTAACACCCACTTATATGTATCAGGTCAGACAAACAGCGATTACGGCTCAAGTTAGAGGTGATGTAGAGGCTCACGCTGGTATCGTGAATCACGTATTGACTTTAGAAGATGCCCTCAAAGGGATTAGCTATAATTCCGAAATCCGTATGGAAATCTATACCGCTGATGGGGCTCTGATTCAGGTACACAGTCCTGGAACTTAGTTAGGAGAACTGTGAAGTAGTAATCATGATCTTTAACACTGGGTTAACCTAAATTAACGTTAATTGACACTCCCCGTCCTTAAGGAGCGGGGATTCTTGGCTCTACGACTCGTCGTGGCTCTTTCAAACCGGAGTCAGAAAAAGTAGAGGACAAATCTCCCCAAGCGTGATTGATCATAGATCTAGGTTTCGGTGTGCCCCACCGTACCTTTTTTAGATGAATAGACAGATACTTTTTTATCTAAGTTTTTCATAGACGTTGTAGTCGTTAGACCAAATTACGCAATACGTATCTCATACATATTTTTTACGTTGTCTACTTATGATTAGATAGTACCTATCTGACATGCAAGTTTATTGCTTATGCTTTTATTCTATCACATCCGACGGAAAAGCCGTCGTTCGCGTAGCGTGGCCAAAGGCCAACGAAGGACGGGGCTTTCGACTTGTACGTCCCCTCGTAATATGATGTAAGAAGTTACACATTGAGATTAGAAGCATTGTTATCTGAGCCCCTACCTCAAGTAAAGTTTCCTGCTAGTGTTTTCAAACTGACCAATGGCTTGAATGTCATTCATCAATACCTAAGCGCTACACCAGTAGTAGTGGCGGATGTGTGGGTTGGTGCTGGTGCGATCGCAGAACCAGAAGAATGGTATGGCATGGCTCACTTCTTGGAACACATGATTTTTAAAGGCACCGAGACCATTGCTCCTGGTGTGTTTGACTATGTGATTGAAAGC
Organism: Moorena sp. SIOASIH; assembly: GCF_010671925.1. Classification (GTDB taxonomy): domain Bacteria; phylum Cyanobacteriota; class Cyanobacteriia; order Cyanobacteriales; family Coleofasciculaceae; genus Moorena. Next base: position 1,193,746 of record NZ_JAAHIH010000003.1, read on the forward strand.
CACGGTGGTGTAACGAATGCCGCTACTAGCCATGACTTTGCTCATTTTTTCGTAACCAGTGCTTCTGAGTATTTAAAACATACCCTGCCTCCCTTGGCAGAATTACTCTTGCATCCTGCTATTCCTGAAGAAGAATTTGTCCGGGAACGGTGTGTGGTGTTAGAAGAAATTCGTGGCAGCTACGATAATCCTGATTGGGTGGGATTTCAGGCTCTTTCTGAGAGCGTTTACCAACGTCACCCCTATGGCAGACCGATTCTGGGTACTGAAGCGGATTTGATGGCTCACTCTCCCCAACAAATGCGCTGTTTCCACCAATGCCATTACCAGCCGGAAAATATGACTGTGGTGATTGTAGGTGATATTGACCAAGAATCAGCATTAACTATAGTTGACCAGTCATTTCAAGATTTTGCTTGCCCCACTGATTGTCCTAAACCAGAGGTGATAGCTGAACCACCATTTATCGGAATTAGACGTCAGGAACTCAACTTGCCTCGCCTGGAGCATTCACGTCTATTGATGGCTTGGCACGGACCAGGGATAGATCAGCTTGGGGATGCTTGTGGTTTGGATTTACTCTCTGTGCTTCTGGCTGATGGACGCTCTTCTCGCTTGGTAAGAGAATTAAGGGAAGAGAAACAATTAGTGCAAGACATTGGTAGTAGTTTCTCTCTACAGCGTGATTCAAGTTTGTTTACTATTACCGCCTACCTAGAACCCGAGTACCTGGAACAGGTAGAAGCAATAATTAGGGAACACCTGTGGCAATTGCACCAGACACCAGTGTCAACTACAGAACTCAAACGCTGTCAACGTCAGGTCTATAACGACTATATTTTTTCCACAGAATCTGCTGGTCAACTTGCTGGTTTGTATGGTTACTACAGCACTATTGCTACACCACAAGCAGCCTATAGTTATCCGATTGAGATTCAAAAGCTAACAGCTAATGACGTAATGCACTTAGCCCAGCGGTATCTTTCTCCCCATCGCTATGCTATCACAATCCTCAACAGTATGGCTTAAAGTATAGCTGAAATCGTAACTCATTTTGAGATTAAAAAGCTCAGAGATTTAGACCTAATGCACTTAGCCGATGCGGTATATTTATATCTATCGCCTGAGCTATCACAATCATCAACAGGATAGCTTATATTGTAACTAATTAAAGGTAGTAAATCCTCACAAAGGCATGTAGTCAAAGTGGAAATTCGTGCATTGAAAATTTTAAATTTGAAATTTGCCTAAAACCTAAAACTATCCAGCCTAAGACTTAAGACTATCATGCCTAATATCACACTAAAGCAACAACAGAATATCCATCGCACAGTGCTAGATAATGGCATCGTGGTGATTGTAGTTGAAAATGCTGCTGCTGATATCATTGCCAGCCGTCTATTTATTCGGGCAGGTAGTCAGTTCGATCCACCAAACCAAGCTGGGCTATCTCACCTCGTCTCAGCAGTTATGACCAAGGGAACCCAAGACTTATCCTCTATAGACATTGCCGAACGGGTCGAGTCTATGGGGGCTCAACTTGGTGCTGATGCGGCTAACGATTATTTTCTACTCTCCCTGAAAACCGTTGCAGCTGACTGGTTTGAAATGTTACAGCTAGCAGGGCAGATTTTGCGATCGCCTAGTTTCCCAGATGCTGAGGTAGACCTAGAGAGGTACCTAACCATTCAAACTATTCGTGCCCAACAGGAGCAACCCTTTAACATTGCCTATAAGCAATTGCGACAGGCAATGTATCAAGACCATCCCTATGGCTTCTCAGTGTTGGGAGAAGAAGCTACCGTATCTACACTGGGTCGAGCTGACTTAGAACACTATCATCAGACTTATTTCCGCCCTGATAACCTCATAATTAGTATTGCAGGTCGTATTAACTCAGAAGATGCGATTGGGCAGGTGGAGCAAGTGTTTGGGGATTGGCAAGTTCCCGATACACCCCTGAGCAAACCCTCCTTACCCTCCCCCATTGCCCAACCCTGCCAAGTAACTACTGCCCAAGACACGCAGCAGTCCATTGTGATGCTGGGTTATCTGACCTCAGCCGTACAAGAGGCTGACTTTGCTACGCTGAAACTTCTCAATACCTACCTGGGCAATGGTCTTTCTAGCCGCTTGTTTGTAGAACTCAGAGAAAAGCGGGGTTTAGCCTATGATGTCTCAGCATTGTTTCCTACACGCCAGTCGGCTTCTACGTTTATAGCCTACATGGGCACAGCACCAGAAAATACAGAAACTGCCCTAGTTGGTCTGGTTACGGAAGTGGAACGCCTTTGTTCTCAACAACTGAGTCAGGATGAATTGCAAGTTGCCAAAAATAAGCTTCTTGGTCAGTATGCACTAGGTAAACAAACCAATGGTCAGCTAGCTCAAGTCTATGGCTGGTATGAGACCATCGGGCTAGGAGTTGAGTTTGATACCCTGTTTCAACAGGATGTGACAAGGGTTACTCCAGAGATGGCTCAAGCAGCAGCTAATCGCTATTTCATTGAACCTTATATTTCTCTAGTCGGACCTGCTGAAGCAATCAACTTCCTGGGTTAACTGAGCAAAGCAAAAACTTCAGGTCTCTCCCGTGTTTTACCTTTTAACCGGGAGAGACCTTAATGTATTAATCAGCTTGAATCGATAAAGTGAAATTAAGTCGTGACAAGAATTACCTTGGTGTAAAGATATGGATTCTATAGACACCACTAACAGCATCATCGGTATAACTATCTTTGGATCAGTAGCCCTTAGCTTAGGGAACTTGCCAGCAGTTGCCCTTGAAGCCAATGGCGTTGTCCCAAAACTGGCTCAAGGAATTACCCCAGTCAAAATCAACCGACCAACTCTCGACATTGGTAGTGAGGGGGAAAGAGTATCTGAATTACAAGCAGTTCTTAAATTATTGGGGTATTACACAGGAGAGGTAAATGGGGTCTATGGAGATAATACTGCGATCGCTGTCTCCAAGCTCCAGCAAGAAGCGGGTTTAACTCCCCATGGCATCATGGGAGCTGCTGAATGGAATCTTCTGTTTCCGAGCATCCCACCCAATCCAACATCCTCAACCTCTACTTCAAATCCCTTACCCTCAGCAAGTATAAGACCCCCGACCACCTCTGATGGCATCTCAGCATCATCCTTTCCGAGGCCTTCCATCACACAAGCTATTACCCAAACCACCACAACTCGTCCTAACCCTTCCTCCACAGCAACCAGCACTGGCTTTGGTAATCGCACTACCACAACCGGCAATTCGGTTACTGTCGAGAGAACTAAGCCTAGCGCTATAACCTTACCAATTCTCCGACAAGGTATGCGTGGTCCAGCCGTCCAGCAATTGCAGAGGCGACTGAAATCTCTTGGTTTTTTAAAAGCCACAGTAGATGGGGTATTTGGAGAGGTTACGAAAGCCGCAGTACAAGCCGCTCAGCGCAAGTTCAAACTAGAACCTGATGGCATTGTTGGTCCTGCTACTTGGAATGCTTTGCTACGTTGATGAAATTTTTGTTGTTCGCGTAGCGTGGCCGTTCGCGCAGCGTGGCCTACGGCCTTAAGGCCATGGTTAACGATTGAAAGTTAACTGTTCACTGTTAACTGTTCAATCATCAACCGTCAACAAGACACTAGTTATAGTGTTAGTTATAGCGTTTATTGCATTTATGAAGTACGCTTATCAAGCTCAAAGTCCCCCTTTTTAAGGGGGATTTAGGGGGATCCCTTTCTACCTCATGGGAAAGACAATTGCTATATATTTTTGCCGGTTAACTAGTTATAATTCTTGATTGATATTACTGCTTTGCTTGTTTCTGCGGCTTGACTTCCTGCTTCAATAGGGAACTAATTCCTAAAGCCCCCAAAGCTAAAATCCCTAGGGTAGAAGCAGGTTCGGGAACTCTTTCACCTGTAGACAATGACAGCTCAGCACGAGATACAATGGCATCATCTCCATAAAATACCGGAATTTTGCCACTATTGGCATTAAAGACGTTCACGATTTCTCCTGAGTCGTAAAACTCCAGTAAATTTAAAGACAGCGATTGCTTAGTTCCTACTGGGAGATTGCGGATCAGATCAATAGTAATAGTATCCAATCCTCTGATCCCAAATAAATCGGTAGTAATCAGGGCGTTGTTTGGTGTCAGGTCTAAAATTAGTTCCGCTTGCGATAAGTCATTTATTAATGTTACCAAGTTAGAAAAATCAAAGCTCCAACTCGTATCTTCATCAATCCCATTACCAAGGGTAGTGCTATCCCCAGTCCTTTCTATCGTAAAATCGCCGTTTTGTAGGGTTTGACCAATACTGGCATTTAGTATTGTTGAAGGACTTGAACTGCCATTCGCTTCAGCTGTGAAATCAAGACGACTAGCCAAGGCTTTTTCAGGTATTAAGCAACTGCTTAATAGGACGGCAACTGTAGCCGCTGAGAACACTTTTAAAGTAAGCATTTTAATGGTTCCAAACCAAAATTAAGGTTAGAGTTAATGGAAAAATAACTCTATTATACTCCGCTCACGAGAATTTGGTAACAAAAAAAGGGATACTCTACATAAATATTTATGAAGTCCTTTCTAAGCATTCAGGCATCAGGAAATAAAGGACTTTAAGCCCCTTTACTTTAGTCAAGGGTGCTGACGCTACTTTTTTTAGATTTCTGGGAATTCTGTAAATGTAACTCCTAACGATTTGTCAGTCAAGCAGGATGGCACAAGCAAATGTTATTCAAATCTTTAGTCCAAGGGGTTTCCAAGGTTTCTGGGAAAGTTCCCCTTCCCCTGATCTTGGTCATACCATTTGTCCTGCAAATCTTCGCAGCAGTGGGAGTTGTGGCATATCTGTCCTATAGAAACGGCAAGAGAGCGGTTAATGATGTTGCGACTCAACTGCTTGAAGAAGTGAATGCTCGGGTTGAGCAGAATTTGGAGGCTTATCTAACCATTCCGCATCTAGTTAATCAGATTAATGCCACTGCCATCAATCTAGGTCAATTGAATTTGCAAGATATTCCTGAATTAGAGCGTTACTTTTGGCAGCAGCTTCAGATCTTTAATACCCTCACATTTACTGGATTAGGCTTAGAGAATAAAGACAACTTAGGAGCAGAACGATTAGATGATGGTACACTGATACTAAGAGTCTCCACCAAAGCTACCAATCATATTTTTTACTCCTATTCTACTAACGAATTTGGGGAGCGATGCAGCGCGGTCTTGGGGGAAACCCCCATGAGTGACTGCATCAAGAAGCGTCAGGAAATCCTAGACAGTATTAAGTTTGATCCGCGCACTCGACCATGGTATAGCACTGCTGTCAAAGCTGGTCGCTCAACTTGGAGTGAAATTTACCCCAATACTGCTGGGATCACTGCCTATCTCGGTGCATCAATGCCATTTTACGACAAACAGGATCAATTGCAGGGGGTACTCCTAACCAATATAAACCTATCACAAATCGGCAAGTTTTTACGCAGTCTAAACGTTGGCAAAACTGGACAAGTGTTTATCATTGAACGTTCGGGAATGCTCGTGGCAACCTCTACCGGTGAGAAGCCTTTTCGCACTACTCACAAAGACTACGGAGCCGAACGAGTTAAAGCAACGGATAGTACTAATGCTTTCACTAAAGCTACGGCTCAATATTTATCAACCAAGCTGAATCAAAAACAACCAATTCAACGTTTACAGCAATGGAAATTTGCTGTTGACGGTAAACGAAAATTTGTACAAATACAGCCGTTTCAAGATGAGTTTGGCTTGGATTGGTTGATTGTGGTAGTCGTGCCAGAAGCGGATTTCATCGAACAAATCCACGCCCATACCCGCACTACTATTGCCTTATGCCTAGTAGCATTGTTACTGGCAACAGAAGTCGGAATCGTTACATCCCGTTGGGTTGTCCGGCCTATCGTCCAACTGAAGGATGCAGCCATTGCTCTAGAGAAGGGACAATTTGACCAAATTGTCAACCAGGAGCGCTCCGATGAACTTGGGGTTTTGGTTAAGGCATTTAATAACATGGCAAGACAATTGCAAGAGTCGTTTGCCACCCTAGAAGCCAAGAATACTGAATTGCAGCACCTCGATCAACTCAAAAACGAATTTTTAGCCAATACCTCCCAAGAACTCCGCACTCCCCTCAATGGCATTATCAGCATTGCTGAATCCCTGATCGATGGTGTTGCAGGACAATTGCCCTCCAAAGCAAACGCCAATCTTGCCATCATTGCATCTAGTGGAAAAAGACTAGGGAATTTAGTCAACGATCTCCTCGATTTTTCGAAGCTAAAACACAAACATCTTGAACTTCAAATTAAGCCAGTAAGCCTGCGAGAAATAGCCAATCTCGTCCTTGGACATTCCCAGTCTCTAATTGGCAAAAAACCTTTGCAGTTAATTAACTCAATTCCTGCCGATCTGCCCTTGGTCGATGCTGACGAAAATCGGCTGCAACAAATTCTTTATAACTTAATCGAGAATGCTATTAAGTTCACTGAATCTGGTAAGGTGGAAGTATCAGCTGAGCAGTTACCCGTTAGCAATGACGAGTTAGCAATGTTAGTCATTACTGTCTCAGATACAGGAATTGGTATTCCAGCAGATAAATTAAATCGGATTTTTGACTCCTTTGAATCAGTAGATTGCTCCAGGACTAAAGAATACGGCGGGAGGGGTTTGGGATTAGCGGTTACTAGACAGTTAGTCGAGTTACACGGTGGCAAAATTCATGTGCGATCGCTTAGGGTGGGAGAAGTACAATGCCCTCTGGGAGGCTCCCCTAAGCGATCGCAAAATAAGTCTGGTTCCCAGTTTACATTTACTTTGCCAGTGTCTCAGAGGCAGGTTCAGCAGACCTCAGCACTGTTGCCAATTGAATCCATCGCTCCAGTTCCGGATTTGACGAATGAAACCCCGAACTTTACTGGAGCCTTAGCAGCAGACAGTGGATATACCAAAATTTTGATTGTGGACGATGAACCAGTCAACCGTCAGGTTCTTAGCAATTATCTTTCCATGGAAAATTATGCGATCGCTACAGCCACTAATGGTTTAGAAGCTTTAGAAATGCTCTCAACTGGCTTCCAGCCTGACTTGATCTTACTGGATGTGATGATGCCCCGCATGACGGGCTATGAAGTCTGTGAAAAAATTCGCCAGAAGTTTTTGCCCAGTGAACTTCCGGTGATCATGTTAACCGCCAACAATCAAGTTTCCGATTTGGTAGAAGGGTTTACTTGTGGGGTAAATGATTATCTGACTAAGCCTTTTTCTAAGCATGAATTGTTAGCCCGAATTAAAAGTCATCTACGGCTTTCTAAAATTACCTCTGCTTATGGTAAGTTTGTTCCCCATGACTTTTTGCGCTTCCTGGGATATGACAGTATTGTTGATGTTAAATTAGGGGATCATGTTCAAAAAGAAATGACTGTTCTTTTTGCTGATATTCGCTCTTTTACCAGCCTATCAGAACAGTTATCTCCTCAAGAAAATTTTAATTTTATTAATAGCTATCTGAGTCGAGTTAGTCCAGCAATCCGAGCTCACAATGGCTTTATTGATAAGTACATTGGAGATGGAGTCATGGCACTTTTTCCTGAGTCAGCGGATGATGGGGTTCAAGGTGCACTTGAGATGCAACAAACAGTTGCGGTCTACAATCAGCATCGGTCCCAAAGTGGTTATGTTCCGATTACTATCGGTATTGGTTTACATACAGGTAGCTTAATGCTAGGAACAATCGGTGAACAAAAGCGGATGGAAAGTACGGTTATTTCTGATGCAGTTAATCTTGCTTCCCGCTTGGAAGGATTAACCAAACTTTATGGTGCAGGGATTATGATTAGCCAACAAACCCTCTATAACCTGAATGAGTTTCAAAAGTACAGTTATAGGTTTCTGGATCGAGTCAAAGTTAAGGGAAAAAATAAACCGGTGGCAGTATTTGAGCTATTTGATCAAGATGAGCCGCAACTGAAGCAGTTAAAGAGACAAACTAAGAGTAACTTTGAACAAGCTGCTTTTCTCTACCATCGGCAAGCTTTCGCCCAAGCTGAACAGATATTTCAGTCAGTTTTACAAACCAATCCCCAGGATAAAGCAGCCATGCTCTATGTTAAACGCTGCCAAAGGTATCAAAGTTATGGGGTGCCAGAGGACTGGGAACGGGCAGAAGCGTTGCATGAGTAATAATTTAGCGTTGCCCAATTGTGCAATATAGCGCTACGTGTAAGGCAAGAGGAATCCCCCCTAACCCCCCTTAGTAAGGCAGGGCTGTTTCATTCTCTAGAAAATAGAAGATAATCAGATATAATTAATCTTAAGTACAAAAACTGAGGATATATCTCAAATTATGGCTCATTTCACTGATTGCTGCCTTGATAGAATCAAAGCCATGTGCTCGAAGAAGGGTTAAAACCCATGTTTTCAGCAAAGATAAGTTTAAAGGAGCTTGTCCTGACGTTTGCGGACTAATATCTTCTTCATAGATGACGTCTTTTACCCAATGAAGAGAATTTTCAATGAGCCAATGTCCTCTAATTCCATTGGCCAAACCACGAGATAATGGTGGTTTTGAACAAAGATAATAACTGATGCTTCTATAAGTCTCATTTCCACGAGTTCCACTGGGAGAGACTTTAATCACACAACCAGCTCCAATCCATTTGGGGTCAAGGTTTTCGGGTGGATCAAACACTTCAATAAGACGATAAGTATTACGGTTTCTAGTTTTTTCATAATGGGTCACTTTTTGTCGTGGTGTAAGCTGGTTTGATTCCGTTTCTATTTGTTGATATAATTTGGGTTGATTTTTTTTGACTTTAACTAGATAGTCATTCCCTGAATCGACGATGGCTGCCAGAGTTTTTTTTGACAATGAAGAGCATCAAAACTAAAAACTACACCTGTTAAATCTAATAAGTCAATTAATTCTCGAACGACGTAAATTTCGCTTTCCTGTTTGTTTGACATCATTTTTACCCCTAAGACTAATCTTCTTTGATGAGCAAAAGCCGAAACACAACTGATCAAGTTTTGTTTCGCGTTATCGTAGTTACGTTCCAGTATTTTTGAGGCTCTTCCCATCTATGGATATCCATTCTGAAGAGGGAATAACACCATAGTGTTTACTCCATTTATTAAATACAAGTTGGAGTTCTTCGTAATCTAAATTAACCATGACTCTTCTGATCACTGAATAAGAAGGAACACGAGCAAAAGGAATTTGAAGTCTATTAATCAATTCCCTTCGATGACGTTCCACAAATCTACCTAATTGTCGATAACCCCAATAACCACTCATCATTCCCATAATTATGATTAGAAGCACCAGCCAGAGAGGATGACGAAGACCATGAGGATCTCGATGATCAGGTATTTGCAAGAGAAACGTCGATTAAGCTTTTTTCCATGATGCATGGGATATAAGGGAAATTAGCCCGGTTTTTCCGGCTATTGCTTCAATATACACCTTTTTGCTCTATAATGAAACAGCCCTGCCCTTAGTAAGGGGGGCGGGCAAGAGGCAAAAGTTTACGTGCATTAGCAAATGAGCTTTTATCAATGTCCTAACTTTAATGAGTAGTGCTATAATTGAGGGTAATGGGTAAAAAAATAAACTATGAACCTAACCGAAACAACCGGACACGATATCATTCTTTTTTATCAGTAAGTAATCATCCGAATTTGATAAGTACTCGGACATAAAATCTTGACTTGCTGATTAACTATCTTTAGGATAATTCTGTCCAAGACACTAAACTATTGACAAAAGTCTGAACACTCTGCTCGGATAAATCCACAATCGGTAACGTCGATACTACATTTCCATAACACTTACTAATCGAGCGGCGGTAAGCTGGATCATAATGAGTTTCAAGCAAATCTCCTACCAAAGCATGACCTTGACCCCCATCAATCATCTCATACCACTGGTTAATTTTTTTCCAGCCATAGCGAGACCTTAGACACTCTAGCTTACCTTTGAAAAACTCAGGGTTAGTAAGCAAGTGAGGATACTCTTGCAACAACCATTCAATTCGATGTGCCAGGGGTAACTCAACTTCCACACAGCTAGCATCCTTCATATTTTGCCATACTGAATGAGGCAAATAAATTTTTCCAATCTTATTGCTTTCTGCTTCCACCCATACTGGCTTATCAACATCAAAGCGTTGCAATTTTTCCAATAGCAGGGATTCAAACCATTTTTGTGAGGGTTGAGATAATGGTTCACCTTCCCACTCTTGACCCAGCAGGGAACCTCGATGATTGGCTAACTCTTCCAAATCCAGCACTTGGACACCTCGCTTAGCAAGTTGCCGCAAAATCAGGGTTTTCCCACTACCGGTTAGTCCACACAATACCCGGTAAGTAAACTGTTGTGGCAACTGTTCTAATTGTTCCCTTACATAAGCTCGATAGGTTTTGTATCCCCGGTCGAGAACTGTAACTTGCCAGCCAATTTGAACTAACACTGCTGCCAAACTCTGGGAACGCTGTCCACCCCGCCAACAATAGACCAAGGGATGGTAATTTTTATCCTTAGCAGCAAAGTGAGTTTCTAGATGTCGAGAGATGTTCCCAGCAACTAGAGAGGCACCAATTTTACGAGCTTCAAAGGAAGACACTTGTTTATAGATAGTCCCTACCTTAGCCCGTTGCTGATCATCGAGCACAGGTAGATTAATCGCACCTGGCATATGATCCTCAGCAAACTCACTCGGGGAGCGCACATCAATAATTTCGCTGTAGTCTTCTTCCTTTGGCTGCTGGGTATAGTTATGCGATCGCTGCATTCGATGTTCAATTCTCTGTTTCGTGACATACTGTACATCATAACTGCGAAAAACGCTATATAATTCAATTTTGTTGTATCATGAATAGCTAAAAATTACTCCTATTTTCTAATTCTTTAGAGGAGCATTTTCATGATAGATCCCCCTATTAAAAGACCCCAGGTTACCCTGATAATCAAAATTATCTACTAATCCTAAATTAACATGATTCCCCCTTTATGCCCTCTAAATATCACGATTTTTCGCTCCTTTTTGGAAAAAGGCTTTCCCCATACAAACTTTATAGAACGTAGGACGTCAAATTTTTTTGGTCACACGGAGCACTTAAACTTACTTTTGTCAAGGTTTTTGTAAAAAAACTTTATAAAGTATAGATCCATAAGCGGGCAACTTTTTGATTGATTAACTGGGAAGAAATATGCTATAGTATTATTGTCGCGGGTGGCAAATCCGAGACATTAAATAGACGTAAAGGGAAGCGTAGGAATACTGTCAAGGTAGCAGCACCTAATGAAACGTCAATCCACTGAAAAGCTACGGCTCAGTAATAATCTCCGCACCTGCCTCTTTCAGAGGAGCTTCGCTAACGCTAACAGGCCGGAGAGGATGTCAAAATAGTCCGGACACTTATGGTAACGTAGCTGTAAGGATTACAGGGTAAGTATTTGCTTGATAGAGCAATTTTTTTTGCCGTTGCTTAATAATGGAATGATTTTAATAGTTTTTAGGTGCACTTTCCAATGGGCGAGTAAATCGCCCTTGGGTCGCACCTGTAAAATGGGCATCTTGCCCGTTCGAGATCTGTTGGCGCGGGCAGGATGCCCACTCTACTCCTATTCATCCAAAGATTCAGCAACGCCTTCTTTTTGGCAATTTAGCCCTGGATAGACAATTGAAAAAATTAAGGCAAGTAGCCTGAAATCCTTGCATTGTATTCGTTCTGGATTCGAAAAAATATCGGGAGTATTGAACTTAATGATGAAGAAGCATAATTTGATCATCAAGAAGCTAGCAACTATATTTGTTGTACTTATTACCATCCTGTCCATGGCAGTAGTTCCACCGGCTCAAGCCTGCAGCCGGTTAGTCTACCAAGGTAGTTCAAACGGACCAATTACTGCACGCAGCATGGACTGGTTGAACGATCCTGGTACTGATCTCTGGGTTTTTCCGAAAGGCATGAAGCGTGATGGTGGGACTGGTTGCAACTCAATCACATGGACTTCGAAATATGGCAGCATCATTACCTCGTCCTATGACATGGGCACCGTTGACGGCATGAACGATCAGGGTCTCGTTGCCAATCTCCTCTTTTTGACAGCAACGGACTACGGCAAGATTGAACCAGGTGATAAAACCTTGTCCATTGGAGGCTGGGGTCAATATGTCCTTGATAATTATGCGACCGTAAACGAGGCAGTGACAGAACTGCAACAAGAACCCTTCCGGATTATCCCAGCCACTGTTAAGGACATCTTGTCGCAAAATCTTGGGCTTGATATCCCAGAAGATCAGTCACAACTAGAGTTTACACTTCACTTGTCGCTCTCGGATCCAAGTGGGGATTCAGCGATCTTTGAATACATTGATGGTAAACTACAAATCCATCATGCTAAGGAATACCAGGTGCTAACCAACGACCCGATCTTCGACCAACAGCTTGGCCTCAATACCTATTGGAATCAGGTTGGAGGTGGGTCATTTCTGCCAGGCACTAACAATCCCTCAGACCGGTTCGTCCGGGCTAGCTATTACTTGGCAGAAATGAATAATAATTGGATAAGTGAATTGCAGAAAAATCGGCGGAATGAGATAGCTGCGGCGTTGGGCATCATCCGCAACGTCTCTGATCCACTCGGTCTGTCTGGTTTCGGCGTCAGTACCACCGTTTGGCGGACTGTCTCGGATCAAACCAACCTCACTTACTTTTTTGAATTCACCAAGAGTCCGAATGTTTTCTGGGTCGAGATGAGCAAACTGAACCTTGAAGAAGGGGCACCTGTGATGAAGCTTGAAAATGTTGATTCTTTGAGTTTGGTAGGCGAGGTATCAGGAGAGTTCCAGGAAGCTGAGCCTTTCTCCTGGGATCTGTCCTCAGTCTTGGATGACTGATGATTCTTTGTAGATTGATGTAAGGATTGAAATCACTGTCTGGTATAGCTTCTACACTCATGCAACAAACCCTAATTAGCCCCCCCACGGGCGCAGCGACACCCGTTATGAAAGAAAGAAACAGTTGTGGGAGATTGTAGGGGCGAAGCATTTGGGTGATAATTTAAGCACATAGACCCAAGTATATCAATCCAAATGCTTCGCCCAACCCCCGGAAGTTGAGAGTGTTTCTTCAGAGTTATACCCCACATTCCGCACTTCGTAATGTAGCACGTTATGATTACGTATTTTAGGTAGCTTGGCGATGCCTTCGGCGGTTCGCGAAGCGACCATCGCAAAAAATGAAAATATTAGGCATTTATACTCAAGACGATCACCAAGCTACCTGGGACAAATATACTAATTTGTATACTACAAATTGACGTGCGGAATGTGGGTTATAGCATTTACCAAAAGTAGCTGGAGACTTAATTGAAAGGAATCATTGATATGTCTTCATTTCATAGTTTTGACTATCTGGCCACGGCATTTAATGCGACTTGAGCTAATCTACAATAGAATAATAAGTAGTCGGACATAAATAAACAGCTTTGTGTTAACAAATGTAAAAACAGCGCTAATTATTGTGCCATAAACGTTTCTGGTGTGTTTACAAAAATTAATACAGATACCAAAACTGTTGTCCGACTACTTAGTAACCAATTTTATAATTTACGATACACACGGAGTATTTGATGATAACGCAAGATGACATTCAAGCGGGTCACAGTGTTTATAATCCATTCATGTTATTTGTCTATGATTTGACTGTATTAGGAATAAATAATCATTTCATTTGGAAATGCCCAACAAAAAAAATACTTGAACTCTATAATCAAAACATTACCCCAAATCATTTGGATGTTGGTGTAGGTACAGGTTATTATTTAGATAAATGCAACTTCTCTTCTCCTCAAGTCAGGTTAGGGTTAATGGATTTAAATATCAATTGTCTCAAAGCTACGGCAAGAAGAATTGCTCGATATACTCCTGAAATATATCAACATGATGTATATAAACCAATAGATATTGAGCTTGAGTGCTTTGATTCAATAGGGATGAATTATTTGCTCCATTGTCTCCCTGGTAACATGATGAGCAAAGCGGAGGTTTTTAAGAACTTAAGTAAGCTTTTAAATTCAGGTGGCAAGATTTTTGGTTCTACCATTCTTCACGAAGGTGTTGAACGAAGTTATATTGCTAAAAAGTTTATGGAGATGCATAACGCAAAAAAAGTATTTACTAATGTGGATGATGATTTAGACACCCTAGAAAAGATATTGCGTGACAATTATTCAGAATACTCAATATCAATAAGTGGCTGTGTTGCCTTATTTTGTGCAAAAAAAAGTTAATGAAGCAGGCTCTCCTAGACTGATTATAGTAAATGAGTAGTTTAAATGAGCTTAACCCCTTAAATAGCAAGGGATTCAATCAACTAAAAATACAGTTTTATTAAAATTGCATTTTTAAATTACTCAAAACCTTACTTAGTAAGGGCTATGGCGATTATTTTATACTAATTTATCATAGCCACCCTAGGAGAGCCATGAAGCATTATTGGGGAACATCCCAATTGTGCCAAATCCGGGTTAGACACCACCTTTATCTCAACAAGCTCAAGGGGTGACGATGAGACCTGAAGGGGTGACAAGCAGGCTGAATCCTTGATAAATCAAGCTTTTTACCCTGTTGCTCTCCCCAAAGATATATATCTCCTCTTTCAGTCATCACAGTCTTGGGAGACCCCAGTTAGTCTAGTTCCCGGTGCGAAACCCAAAAGCCTTATAGTGATTGAGAAACACATCAATTTCTCCCACTCTGTTGAGAGCTGATTCGTAAACTCGCTGTAATCCTTGTAGGATAAGGCTTGCGCTCAAATAGAACAATTGAACTATTTAATACCCAAAAAACAATCATAGCAAGGCTTTCAGACTTCTTAAGATTTACTTTACGAATCAGCTCTGAGGCTAACCGATAGTGTTACGAATTCGATAATTTTGTCGAGTGTTAACTCGGCTTCTTCAACAAGCCAGACACTTGTCACCCCCTGAACTTAGATGCACTTACATTTTACATTGCACTTTTTTGTTATTGAAAGCCTTATAGGTAGGGCTTGCTGTTCTATTTTATAGATAGGCTCTGGGAAATTATATCCAAAAGCAGTTTTTGGTTATCCTTCAAGAACATATGTTGACCGGGAAACATTTGCAGTTTAAAGGCACTGGAAGTGTATTTAGACCATTCTGCAAGTTGTTTTTCACTCGCAAAATAATCGTTTGTCCCACCAAAGCTATAGATTGGACAACTGAGAGGATCTTTTTCTAAGTAGTTATAGCTTTGAAATACTTGAAAGTCGGCTTGGAAGACCTTGATCAAATCTTGTACAAGTGAAGGATCTTCATAAATAGCTTCTGGGATTTCTACAATTTTGCTAATATTTATCAGTTTTGGCTCTTGTGATAAAGACTCCATCTTCTTTGATAAAGAAATATCTGGTTTTGGTGGGAAGCCACTTAAGAACAGGTGTAGTGGATTGAAATTATATTCTTTTTCAAGAACATGGGTAAGTTCAAAAGCAATCAAAGCCCCCAGGCTATGACCGAAGAAAGCAAACGGTCTATCTAAGTAAGGAATAAGAATTTCTCCTAGTACTTGGATAAGAGTAGCAAAATCTGTAAAAGGTTTTTCCTTTAAGCGTTTTTGCCTACCTGGAAGTTGAATTGGCAACACTTCTATATCCGCTAGGACTTCCTTAGACCATCCTTGAAATATTGAGGCATTTGAACCTGCTGGGTGAAAGCAGAATAGACGTAGACGAGCATTGGGTTTTGGTTCATGATATGCAATCCAACTGTTTGTTTTATCAGCCAATTCTTTACTTTCATATTCAGAATTTATGCTCTCTGGATAATAACCATCTTGAGTCAATTGTTTAGTAAGGTCTTCTGCTAATTCAATTATACTGATTCCTTGTTGTATTTTGCTAGCAGATACAGTCACTTCTAGTTGACTTTCAAGTTTATTTCTGAGTTCAATACTAGTTAAGGAATCAAAACCCAATTCTAAAATAGATTGTTGTGGATTTATAAGGTGGAAAGCATTGATTTGAAGTGTGTGGCGTACCTGCTTTTGGATATATTCGACCAAAATTTCTTTACATTCTTGAGCCGAAACTGTTGCCAATTTGCGAATTAGTTCAATATTTTTAGTGAATTGCTGTGGAGACGCAATCTTGATTGTTTCTTCTTTTATTTGTTGTTGGTGTTGTTTAACTAATAGCTCTATAAGTTTTGGGAGAAATTCAACTTCACTTGGAGACAGATTTCCCACTCTTTCTAGTTGTTGAACTAAAGCTTTGGTTTCTCCTTGATTAATCAGATTAATGATAGGAGTGCAGAGATTTTCTAGTGGCAGACCACCATTCTTTCGAGCGTCATTTTTAGAGCTCTCTACCCAATACCTTTGTCGTTGGAAGGGATAGGTAGGTAAGGCGACTTTCTGACGAGCATAATCTTGATCAAATCCTGACCAATCTATTGGGGTTCCCTTTACATATAACTGTCCTAAACTAGACAACATCTGTTGCCATTCATCAATTCCCGGACGCAATGATGGCAACCACACAGCTGCTCCCTCTGGTAAACATTGCCTTCCCATCCCTAATAATATTGGTTTAGGCCCGATTTCTAGGAAAGTTTCATAGCCTTGCTGGTGTAACTCTTTCATTCCTTGGGCAAACCTTACCGGCTGGCGCACATGATTCACCCAATATCGTGCTGTGGCGATGCTGTTGTCTGCCTGAGCTCCTGTGACGTTGGATATGATTGGTATCCTTGGTTGATGGTAAGTGATTTGATTGGCTAGAGTTTCAAACTCTGCCAACATCGGTTCGATCACAGGGGAATGGAAGGCGTGGGATACTGGTAGTTGTTTGGTTTTGATGCCGGCTGATTCTAGGCGATTGACTATGGCTTTGAGCGCCATAGATTCCCCTGAAATTACTACACTTTTTGGTCCATTGATGGCTGCTACAGATATTTCTGGCTGAGCCGCAATCACTTCTGTGACGTAAGATTCTGAAGCCATGACTGAAACCATTTCTCCACCAGCAGGCAAACTTTGCATCAATCTTCCTCTGGCGGCAATTAATTTCAGACCATCTTCTAAACTGAATACTCCTGCTACCGTTGCTGCTAGATATTCACCCACACTGTGACCCATGACTATATCCGGTTTAATTCCCCAAGATTGCCAGAGTTGAAATAGGGCATATTCCACAGCAAAGACAGCAGGTTGGGTATAAGCTGTCTGCTCCAAGACAGACTCGTCTGTTTCTAGGGAATAGAGAACTTCCAGTAGAGGTCTGTCTAAATAGGGTTGCAAAATTTCTGCACACTCATCTAAAGCGTTCTTGAAAGTCGGTTGGCTCTCATACAGTTGTCTGCCCATACCTACATACTGAGAACCCTGACCCGTGAACAACATTGCCACTCTGGAGGAATCACCACCACTGACTACCCCACTCGCCAGCCCAGTTGTCTCTTCCCCCGTGCCGAAAGCCCTCAGCTGCTGTTGCAATTGTGCAGTTGTCCCTGCGACCAAACTCAACCGATGATTGTATGACAACCTTCCTGTGTTAGCAGTGAAGCAGACATCTGCCAGTGCTTGCTCTGGATGGCTCTCCAGGTGTTGACTATAGCTTTTGGCTAGCTGGTACAATGCTTCTTCGTTCTTGGCGGATAACCCCAATACATGCAATGGTCTTTCCCACTCTAGCTGAGGGCTTTCTCGTAGGGGTGGGGCTTGCTCCAACACCACATGGGCGTTCGTCCCTGTGAATCCAAAGGAACTCACCCCAGCCAACCGACGACCCGATACCTCCCATGGTGTCAGTTCTTGTGGTACCTGTAGCCAAGGCTCCCAGTCAATCTTGGGATTTGGCTGGTGCAAGTGCAGATGGGCTGGCAGGAGCTGATGCTGTAGTGATAATACCACCTTGATTAGTCCCGATACTCCCGCCGCTGCTTCTAAATGACCAATGTTCGTCTTCACTGAGGCTATCCACAACGGGAACTCTGGAGTACGTTCCTCTCCCAGCACCGCCATGGCCGCATTCACCTCTATGGGGTCTCCCAAGGATGTTCCCGTACCATGAGCCTCCAAATAACTAATTTCACAAGGCTTGACCTGTGCTTGAGCCAGGGCTTGCTTCATCAATCGTTGTTGAGACCGTCCATTGGGGACTGTTAACCCACTGGACGGTCCATCTTGATTGACTGCACTACCCCGAATCACTGCTAAAATCCGGTCTCCATCTTTGTGTGCATCACTCAGACGTTTCAGCAGCACCATACCACAGCCCTCTCCCCGTCCATAACCATCCGCTGAAACATCAAAAGTCTTACACTGACCATCGACGGAAATCGTTCTGGCTCTGGAGGAACCAATATAGGATAATGGGGTTAAATTTAATTTCACTCCTCCTGCCAGAGCCATCTGACACTCTCGGAGTCGCAAACTATTGCTGGCCTGATGAATCGCCACTAGGGATGAGGAGCAAGCAGTGTCAATAGTTACTGTTGGTCCGGTGAAGCCAAAGGTGTAAGCCAAACGACCTGCGGCACTAGATAAAGCATTACCAGTTCCTGCATGGGTAACTAATGGACTCTCTGGCTCCTGGTGCAAGTGCTGCTGGAGCAATTGTTCGTAGTCATGACCATCATTACCGACAAACACTCCCACTGCTGCTTCATCGAGTCGCTCTAACACTTGCCCTGCTTGCTCCAGTGCTTCCCAGCTCACTTCTAAGAGTAGGCGGTGTTGGGGGTCGATTGCTACTGCTTCACGGGGGGAAATCCCGAAAAAGCTAGGGTCGAATTGGTCAACATTCTCTATGAAATGCCCATAACGGGTGAGCATCTTACCCGGAGCATCTGGATCAGGGTTGTAGTAAGCTTCAATGTCCCATCGCTCTGGTGGGATTTCTGAGCGCACACTGATGCCCCTTTGCAACAACTGCCAAAACTTTTCTGGATCAGAGGCACCTCCGGGAAACCGACAACTCATGCCAATGATTGCTATTGGTTCATTCCACTCGCTTCTTTTCTGGGGCGATTGGGTATCAGCTGCATCCCCTGAACTGAGCTGCCATACTTCTGATGTGATGTAGTCGGTTAGTTTTTCAATATTGGGAAAGTCAAAGGTTAAGGTTGATGATAGATTTACTCCCAAAAGCTTGCTCAGTCGCTCCTGTAACTCTACTGCCATCAGCGAGTCCATCCCCATCTCGAAAAATCCTACCTCTGGGTCTGGTTTGTTTGTTATGGGTAAACCTAAAACCTGGGCAACTTCCTCTTGTAGTGCTTGTTGCAGCACTTTCCTCCTCTGAGTTTCGGTTACAGCCTCCAACTGTTGTCGTAAACTGGGGGCGATATCCGTCTTAGCCTCAACCTCTTCAGTCACAGTAGCTATGAGCTCTAGCAATGGACGAGGACCCTTGAGGGCATACATAGTTTTGAAGCGAGACCAGTCATTGCGACTAACTGTCACCTGAACTTGGTCACCTGAGAGCAGCTGCTCCAAGGCAGAAATTGCCAACTCCGGTGAGAGGGCTTCTACTCCCATTTGAGCTAGCCATTCTTGAGCCTCATCTGTTGCCATGCCACCCCCTGCCCAGGGTCCCCAATTTATCGCTAATCCCGGTAAGCCCAGGGAGTTACGATAGTGCATCAGCCCATCCAGGAACTGATTCGCTGCTGCATAATGAGCCTGACCTTTTGAGCCCCACACTGAGGCAATGGAGGAGAAGCACACGAAGAAATCCAGATTTTCCTTCTCACAGAGCTGATGTAGATTCCATCCCCCCTTGACTTTGGGACGTAGCATTTCCTCCCACGCTTCCGGCGTCAACTCTTCGATAACACCTAATCCTCCTGCTACTCCTGCGGCATGAACAATCCCTTTGAGAGGATTCCCCTCTGCTTGCATCTGCTGCCAGACTCGTTCCATGTCTGTCTGTTCCGCCACATCCGCTGCTATGACACTGACTTTAGCCCCTGCCTTTTGTAGTTCTTCCACAGCTGGCTTCACCTTCTCTGTCAGACCCTTCCTACTGAACAGGAGCAGATGGCGGGCTCCCTGTTGGACTAACCAATTTGCCACTTTCAGCCCCAAGCTTCCCAATCCACCTGTGATCAGATAGCTTCCCGTTGGCTCTACTTTGAACTTCTTCGATGTTGAAGGCGAACTGGAAACTAACCGGGGCACATAACGTTCTCCCTTACGGTATACCACTTGGTCTTCAGCATCAGGGTTCAGGAGTTCTCTTAGAAGACATGTTATTCCAGCTTCTGCGGTTTCATCCGGCTCTAGGTCGATTAATCCTCCCCACAACTCAGGGTGTTCGAGTGACGCAACCTTGCCCATTCCCCACACAGGCGTCTGAGCCACAGATATAGGATGCTCTCCCAAGGCTACTGCTCCTGCTGTGACTACCCAGACTTTTGCTACAGTTGGCTCGTCTTGTTGCACTAAGGCTTTTATTAGTCCTAGCAAGCTTTGGCAGGTAGTTTCTACTTGAGAAAGGACTTCCTTGTTACGGGTTAGATATATAATTCCTACCAACGGCAGCTCGGTTTTTTGTTGAACTTGCTGCAATAGTTGTGAGTAGTCTTGAGGGGGCTTCTCAACGATCTGGCAGCTTTGCCCTTGGTGCTGGAGTCGCTCTGCTAACTTCTGTGCTACAGTTTCCTCACCCTCGATAATCAGCCATTGACCAGGCTGGGAAGGGCTTTCTGGAGCTAGGACTGAAGGCTTTAGTTGCCACTGTATCTGGTATAAACAATCCCTCAGAGCTGCTTGTGCCAGTGCTTTTTGATGATGGCCAATCAGTTGCTGCACGACTTCAACTGCTGTCAAGGAGCCGTTTCCTGACAGCATTGCTGTCAACTGCTTGTAGTCTCCTAGGTCAAGGAGCTCAGTTACAGGAGAAGAGTTTTTAGCCGATAACTGTTTTGTTGTTTTGTCCCTGCTTGGAGAATTTTCTACCCAATACCTTTGTCGTTGGAAGGGATAGGTAGGTAAGGCGACTTTGTGACGAGCATAATCTTGGTCAAATCCTGACCAATCTATTGGGGTTCCCTTTACATATAACTGTCCTAAACTAGACAACATCTGTTGCCATTCATCAATTCCCTGACGTAATGATGGCAACCACACAGCTGCTCCCTCTGGTAAACATTGCCTTCCCATCCCTAATAATATTGGTTTGGGTCCAATTTCTAGGAAAGTTTCATAGCCTTGCTGGTTTAACTCTTTTATTCCTTGAGCAAACCTTACCGGTTGGCGCACATGGCTCACCCAATATTGTGTTGTGGTTATGCTGTTGTCTGCTTTGGTTCCTGTGACGTTGGATATGATTGGTATCCTTGGTTGATGGTAAGTGATTTGATTGGCCACAGCTTCAAATTCGGCCAACATCGGTTCGATCACAGGGGAATGGAAGGCGTGGGATACTGGTAGTTGTTTGGTTTTGATGCCGGCTGATTCTAGGCGATTGACTATGGCTTTGAGCGCCATAGATTCCCCTGAAATTACTACACTTTTTGGTCCATTGATGGCTGCTACAGATATTTCTGGCTGAGCCGCAATCACTTCTGTGACGTAAGATTCTGAAGCCATGACTGAAACCATTTCTCCACCAGCAGGCAAACTTTGCATCAATCTTCCTCTGGCGGCAATTAATTTCAGACCATCTTCTAAACTGAATACTCCTGCTACCGTTGCTGCTAGATATTCACCCACACTGTGACCCATGACTACATCTGGTTTAATTCCCCAGGATTGCCAGAGTTGAAATAGGGCATATTCCACAGCAAACAAAGCAGGTTGGGTATAAGCTGTCTGCTCCAAGACAGATTCGTCTGCTTCTAGGGAATAGAGAGCTTCCAGTAGAGGTCTGTCTAAATAGGGTTGCAAAATTTTCGCACACTCGTCTAGGGCTTTCTTAAAAGTCGGTTGGCTCTCATACAGTTCTCTGCCCATACCCACATACTGAGAACCCTGACCCGTGAACAACATTGCCAGTCTGGGGGACTCACTACCACTAACTACCCCACTCGCCAGCCCAGTTGTCTCTTCCCCTGTGCAGAAAGTCCTCAGTTTCTCTTGCAACTCCTCTTTTGTACCCGCCACCAGACTCAACCGATGAGCGTATGACAACCTGCCCGTGTTAGCAGTGAAACAGATATCCCCCAATGCTTGCTCTGGATGTCTCTCCAGGTGTTGACTGTAGCTTTGGGCTAACTGGTACAATGCCTCTTCGTTTTTGGCGGATAACCCCAATACATGCAATGGTCTTTCCCACTCTAGCTGAGGGCTTTCTCGTAGGGGTGGGGCTTGCTCCAACACCACATGGGCGTTCGTCCCCGTGAATCCAAAGGAACTCACCCCAGCCAACCGACGACCCGATACCTCCCATGGTGTCAGTTCCCTTGGTACTTGCAGCCAGGGCTGCCAGTCAATCTTGGGATTTGGCTGGTGCAAGTGCAGATGGGCTGGCAGAAGCTGATGCTGTAGTGATAAGACTACCTTAATTAATCCTGCCACTCCTGCCGCTGCTTCTAAATGACCAATGTTCGTCTTCACCGAGGCTATCCACAACGGGGATTCTGGAGTCCGCTCCTCACCCAAGACTCCTACTGCTGCATTGACCTCTATGGGGTCTCCCAAGGATGTCCCCGTACCATGAGCCTCCAAATAACTAATCTCACAAGGCTTGACCTGTGCTTGAGCTAGGGCTTGCTTTATCAATCGTTGTTGAGACCGTCCATTGGGGACTGTTAACCCACTGGACGGTCCATCTTGATTGACTGCACTAGCCCGAATCACTGCTAAAATCCGGTCTCCATCTTTGTGTGCATCACTCAGACGTTTCAGCAGCACCATACCACAGCCCTCTCCCCGTCCAAACCCATCCGCTGAAACATCAAAAGTCTTACACTGACCATCGACGGAAATCATTCTGGCTCTGGAGGCACCAATATAGGATAATGGGGTTAAATTTAATTTCACTCCTCCTGCCAAA
This sequence comes from Moorena sp. SIOASIH, assembly GCF_010671925.1. Lineage (GTDB taxonomy): Bacteria > Cyanobacteriota > Cyanobacteriia > Cyanobacteriales > Coleofasciculaceae > Moorena. The sequence continues at coordinate 1,216,782 of NZ_JAAHIH010000003.1, forward strand.
GCCATCTGACACTCCCGGAGTCGCAAACTATTGCTGGCTTGATGAATCGCCACTAGGGATGAGGAGCAAGCAGTGTCAATAGTTACTGTTGGTCCGGTGAAGCCAAAGGTGTAAGCCAAACGACCTGCGGTACTGGATAAAGCACTACCAGTTCCTGCATGGGTAACTAATGAACTCTCTGGCATCTGGTGCAAATGCTGCTGGAGCAATTGTTCGTAGTCATGACCGTCATTACCAACAAACACTCCCACCGCTGCTTCATCTAGCCGCTCTAAAACTTGGCCTGCTTGCTCTAGTGCTTCCCAGCTCACTTCCAACAGTAGGCGGTGTTGGGGGTCGATTGCTACTGCTTCACGGGGGGAAATCCCGAAAAATCCGGGGTCGAATTGGTCAACATTCTCTATGAAATGCCCATAACGAGTGAGCATCTTACCCGGAGCATCTGGATCAGGGTTGTAGTAAGCTTCAATGTCCCATCGCTCTGGTGGGATTTCTGAGCGCACACTGATGCCCCTTTGCAACAACTGCCAAAACTTTTCTGGATCAGAGGCACCTCCGGGAAACCGACAACTCATGCCAATGATTGCTATTGGTTCGTGCAAAGTATTATTCAGCTTAGTCTCTAGTTTCTTGAGAGCTAATGTGGCTCGCTGCAAAGGAGACAGTTGCTTAATCTGATCTTTTTGAGTGAATTTATTCAACATAACTTTTTCAATTGATTATTGATTCCAATATTTGATCAATTGAGCTTTCAAGCTCTTGATTAGATGATTCCTTGATCTCGGTTAGAAGGTTAGCTTCCACTATCTCCCCTTCTTGTTCATCTTGATCAGTTTCTGCTTCAAAAAGGTCAACTTTGACAAGATGCTGGTTGATTATATATTTCTCCAACTTTTTAATGTTAGGAAAATCAAAGATTAAAGTTGAAGATAAATTCACTCCTAAAAGCTTGCTCAGTCGCTCCTGTAACTCTACTGCCATCAGCGAGTCCATCCCCATCTCGAAAAATCCTACCTCTGGGTCTGGTTTGTTTGTCATGGGTAAACCTAAAACCTGGGCAACTTCCTCTTGTAGTGCTTGTTGCAGCACTTTCCTCCTCTGAGTTTCGGTTACAGCCTCCAGCCTTTGTCGTAAACTGGGGGCGATATCCGTCTTAGCCTCAACCTCTTCAGTCACAGTAGCTATGAGCTCTAGGAATGGACGAGGACCCTTGAGGGCATACATAGTTTTGAAGCGAGACCAGTCATTGCGACTAACTGTCACCTGAACTTCGTCACCTGAAAGCAGCTGCTCCAAGGCAGAAATTGCCAACTCCGGTGAGAGGGTTTCTACTCCCATTTGAGCCAACAATTCTTGAGCCTCAGCTGTTGCCATGCCACCCCCTGCCCAGGGTCCCCAATTTATCGCTAATCCCGGTAAGCCCAGGGAGTTACGATAGTGCATCAGCCCATCCAGGAACTGATTCGCTGCTGCATAATGAGCCTGACCTTTTGAGCCCCACACTGAGGCAATGGAGGAGAAGCACACGAAGAAATCCAGATTTTCCTTCTCACAGAGCTGATGTAGATTCCATCCCCCCTTGACTTTGGGACGTAGCATTTCCTCCCACGCTTCCGGCGTCAACTCTTCGATAACACCTAATCCTCCTGCTACTCCTGCGGCATGAACAATCCCTTTGAGAGGATTCCCCTCTGCTTGCATCTGCTGCCAGACTCGTTCCATGTCTGTCTGTTCCGCCACATCCGCTGCTATGACACTGACTTTAGCCCCTGCCTTTTGTAGTTCTTCCACAGCTGGCTTCACCTTCTCTGTCAGACCCTTCCTACTGAACAGGAGCAGATGGCGGGCTCCCTGTTGGACTAACCAATTTGCCACTTTCAGCCCCAAGCTTCCCAATCCACCTGTGATCAGATAGCTTCCCGTTGGCTCTACTTTGAACTTCTTCGATGTTGAAGGCGAACTGGAAACTAACCGGGGCACATAACGTTCTCCCTTACGGTATACCACTTGGTCTTCAGCATCAGGGTTCAGGAGTTCTCTTAGAAGACATGTTATTCCAGCTTCTGCGGTTTCATCCGGCTCTAGGTCGATTAATCCTCCCCACAACTCAGGGTGTTCGAGTGACGCAACCTTGCCCATTCCCCACACAGGCGTCTGAGCCACAGATATAGGATGCTCTCCCAAGGCTACTGCTCCTGCTGTGACTACCCAGACTTTTGCTACAGTTGGCTCGTCTTGTTGCACTAAGGCTCTTATTAGTCCTAGCAAGCTTTGGCAGGTAGTTTCTGCTTGAGAAGGGACTTCCTTACTTTCCTTACGGGTTAAATATATAATTCCTACCAACGGCTCCTCGGTTTCTTCTTGAACTCGATGCAATAGTTGTGAATAGTCTTGAGGGGGCTTTCCAACAATCTGGCAGCTCTGCCCTTGGTGCTGGAGTCGCTCTGCTAACTTCTGTGCTACAGTTTCCTCACCCTCGATAATTAGCCATTGACCAGGCTGGGAAGGGCTTTCTGGAGCTAGGGCTGAAGGCTTTAGTTGCCACTGTATCTGGTATAAACAATCCCTCAGAGCTGCTTGTGCCAGTGCTTTTTGATGATGGCCAATCAGTTGCTGCACGACTTCAACTGCTGTCAAGGAGCCGTTTCCTGACAGCATTGCTGTCAACTGCTTGTAGTCTCCTAGGTCAAGGAGCTCAGTTACAGGAGAAGAGTTTTTAGCCGATAACTGTTTTGTTGTTTTGTCCCTGCTTGGAGAATTTTCTACCCAATACCTTTGTCGTTGGAAGGGATAGGTAGGTAAGGCGACTTTGTGACGAACATAATCTTGGTCAAATCCTGACCAATCTATTGGGGTTCCCTTTACATATAACTGTCCTAAACTAGACAACATCTGTTGCCATTCATCAATTCCCGGACGCAATGATGGCAACCACACAGCTGCTCCCTCTGGTAAACATTGCCTTCCCATCCCTAATAATATTGGTTTAGGTCCGATTTCTAGGAACAGTTGGCATTTCTTTTGATACAAAGTGATCATACTCTGGGCAAACCGCACTGGTTGCCGGATATGATTTACCCAATATTCAGCAGAACTAATCTCTGCACCCACTTGTTGGCCAGTGACATTTGATATCAGTGGTATGCGAGGCTGACTATAGGTTATTTCCTTGGCTACTGTTTTAAACTCTGCCAAAATCGGTTCCATCATAGGGGAATGGAAAGCATGGGATACCTGTAAAAATTTGGTTTTGATTCCTGCTGATTCTAGATTAGTTGCGATCGCTCTTACTGCTTCCGACTCCCCAGAAATTACTGTATTTTCTGGTCCGTTGATGGCCGCAATAGTCACCTTTTCTGTATATGGTTCTAGGAGTGCTCTTACTTTTGATTCTGATGCTATGACTGATACCATCTCGCCACCAGTAGGTGATTTTTGCATTATAGCACCTCTGGCTGCAATTAGTTTCAGACCATCTTCTACACTGAAGACTCCTGCTACTGTTGCTGCTACATATTCACCCACACTGTGACCCATGACTACATCTGGTTTAATCCCCCAGGATTCCCATAGTTTAAATAAGGCATATTCTATGGCAAATAAAGCTGGTTGGGTATAAGCTGTTTGGCCTAGTAGGGATGAATCTAATGAATCGTTTCCTGGATAGAGGATTTCTCGTAATGACGTTTCTTGGAACGTTTCGACAGTGTTGATAATTTCGTTACACTGGTTAATTGCTTCACGGAAAGTTGGTGCTTTTTGGTACAACTGCCTTCCCATATTCACATACTGGGAACCTTGACCTGTGAACAGAAAGCCTACTTTCGGTAAACGGCTACTTTTTGCTAGTTTTCCTGAGAATACTTCTGCTACTTCCGCTTCTGTTTGCTGTTGCTTTAGTTTATATACTACTTCATAAGTGGTTGAGGCCATCACGGCTAGTCGATAGTTGAATTTGGCTCTTCCTGTGTTGGCTATGTAACAAATATCAGCGAGACTAGATTCTGAATAGGTTTCTAGATAATTTTGATAACGACTAACTAATTGATCTAGAGCTGTTTTTGTCTTAGCTGATAGGGTTAATATATGGAACGGACGCTCAGTTTTATTTTCTGTTTTTAAGTTTTGAGTTTTGAGTTGAACTGGGGCTTCTCCTACAATAAGATGAGCATTAGTTCCACTCATGCCAAAAGAACTAATCCCTGCTATTCTTGGTTCTTCTCCAGAAGACCAAGGTATTAGTGATGTAGGAATTTTTATTGGTAATTTATCCCAATTTACATAGGGATTTAGTTGTTTTAAGTGCAAATGCGGTGGTATTTCCTGATACTGAAGCGATAAAACCACCTTGATCAAAGACGATACGCCTGCTGCTGCCTCTAAATGACCAATATTGGTCTTCACCGAACCAACTATTAATGGTTGATTAAAAGGACGGTCTTTACAGTGTATTTTGGCTAAAGCTTCTATCTCTATCGGGTCTCCCAAAGAAGTCCCAGTCCCATGAGCCTCAAAATAGCTAACTTGATGAGGTTCCAACTTAGCATTTGTCAAGGCTTCTTGAATCACTCTCTGTTGAGCCATTCTATTCGGAACTGTCAGACCACTACTCGGACCATCGTGATTAATTGCCGAGCCTCGGATTGTTGCCAAAACTAAATCGCGATCAGCTATAGCATCGGATAAACGCTTCAACACTACAACACCACAACCTTCTCCTTGACCATAACCATTTGCAGAGCTATCAAAAGCTTTGCAACGACCATCAGGAGATAGTGCTTTCATTTGGCAACGAGCAATAGTGCTCGTTGGCGATAAAATGAGATTGACTCCTCCTGCTAATGCTAAGTTGCACTCCTGTGAACGTAGACTTTGACAAGCTAGATGAACTGCAACTAAAGAACTTGAACAAGCTGTGTCTAGTTGTATATTCGGTCCTTGTAAACCAAGTAAATGAGAAATACGACCTACAGCAACACTTCTAGTTGAGCCCATACATGAATAAGCATCTGTAGAATTTTGATGATTTTGGTACTTATGACTAAGTTCAGCATAGTCGTCTGTAGAGATTCCTATGAATACACCAGTCTTGCTTTCTCTAAGTCCAATCCACTTTTGTCCAGCATTTTCCAATGCTTCCCATGTCACTTCTAAAAGCAGTCTTTGCTGAGGGTCTATACTCACTGCTTCCCGAGGAGAAATGCTAAAAAAATCGGCATCAAACTGGTCAACTTGTTGTTCAATATATCCACCTTCTTTGGTGTAAACTTTCCCTGGAGCTACTGAGTCTGGCTCGTAGTAGGCATTAACATCCCATCGTTGAGGTGGTACTTGTGATATCGCATCTCTCCCACCCTGTAATAAAGACCAATATTTAGATGGATCATTAGCACCTCCGGGAAATCGACAGCCCATGCCAATTATAGCGATTGGTTCAGTTTTGGCTTGATTTACTACTTCAAGCCTAGTTCGCATTTCCTTTAGAGCTTTAAGGACTTGTTTAGGTGAAAACTTTTGTTCGTTTGTTTGAGAAATATCGTTCATTTTAGTTGCCTTCATTTAAAATAGTATCAATTTCTTCCAACTGTTGTGCTATTGCCTCCTCAATTTCACTTTCAGATTGAGTCTCCCACTCTGAATCAACTATGTTTAAACGCTGTGTATTTTTACTGTTACCACTCTTTATTTTTATGCTTGTATCCTCTGGAAAAAGAGCATTAATTAAGTATTTAGCTAAATCTTGAATAGTGGAAGCATCAAACAATGTAGCTGCGGTAATCGAACAACCCAAACTAGAACTCAAAACATTTCTCAGCTCAACTGCCATCAATGAATCCATACCCATGTCAAAGAATCCTAATTGTTCATCAGGAAGTTGAGATTTAGAAAATCCTAGTAGTTTACCTACTTTAACTTGGAGATAATCAATCATCAATTGGTTACATTCACTTTCAGTCGCTGCTGCTAGTTCTCCTAAAAATTCTTCATTCTTAGGGTTTTTTGCCAGTTTTGTTGAAGCAAAAGCCTCTAAAAATAATGGTATCTGCACACCATCGGACAGTTGCGCAAAAAATTGAGACCAATTTACGGGAAACACGCCTACTTGACTGACTGATTGTGATAATAACTGTCCTAATAGCTGTAATCCTTTTTCTGGAGCTATTGAACTTATTCCCGTATTCTGTAGTCGATTTTGGTTTTGACTTGTCATACGAGCTGCCATTCCTCCCTGCCCCCATGCTCCCCAGTTAATAGTTAATCCTGGTAATCCTATGCCTCGACGATAGTGAGCAATCCCATCCATAAAGGCGTTTGCTGCTGCATAGTTTCCTTGACCTGGTGAACCAAGCAAAGAAGCCATAGAGGAAAAACACACAAAGAAATCCAAATGCAGATCTTGAGTTAGTTGATGCAAATACCAGGTTCCTTGCACCTTCGGTGCCATCACCTTGGTAAATCTCTCCCAACTCATCTGTTGCAGCACCCCATCATCCAAAACCCCTGCAGCATGAATCACACCTTTGAGAGGTGGCAACGATTCCTGAATCTGATCGAGAATCCCAGCTACATCTTGTTTTTGAGAAATATCCCCTAATAATACAGAAATTTCGGCTTCTGTTTGTTCTAACTGCTTAATAATTTGAACTGCCTTTTCTGATGGGGCACTACGTCCAGTCAATACTAAATGTTTTGCTCCTTGTTGAACCATCCATTGGGCTAATTCTAATCCTAATGCTCCCAGACCACCAGTAATTAAATAACAGCCTTCCGGCTTAAGTGTCACCTGTTGCTGTTGCTCTAAGTTAGAGTTATCCAAGCGCCTTACTAGTCGAGCTACATGACGTACCCCCCGACGAATTGCTATTTGGTCTTCAGTATCAGGATGTAATAATTCCTTGGCTAATGTTTGTAAAGCTTCTGATGAACCAGATGTCGGGTCTAAATCAACACACCGACATTGTAGTTCTGGATGTTCAACAGCAATTACCCGACCTAATCCCCATACAGGAACTTGCTGTACTTGGGACATATGCGAATTTTGTTCTACACTCTGAGTTCCTTGAGTCACGAGCCATAGGGCAACTGGGTATTCAGGGTTAGATGCCAACCCTTGAACCAGATGAAGCACACTACCACAACCGAGTTCCTGAGCACTTTCTAAATCTTCAGTAGAGGTATTGAGATTCCAGAGATGAACTATCCCTTCTAATTTTACTGGAGCAGTCAATAACTCCTGCAATAATTGTTCAAATTCCTGTGGATTAGTTGGGTTAACTTGATAATGTTGCTGATCTAACTTTTGGTAGTTATGACCTGGATAAATTAAAAGGCAATGCTTGTTGTGTCCCTCCAAAATTGTGGCTAACTCTTGACCGGTAAAATCAGAATCCACAAATAATAGCCAAGTTCCAGGAGCATTTTGATGAGTAAGTAAAATTGACTCCTGGTTTATATCTTTACTTGGCTTCCATTTTAGTTCGTAAATCCATTGTTTTACTGCTACCTCCGAGTAAGATAGAAGTTTACTCAGAATTTCTTGGTTCGAATGACAAATTTTTTCTTTTGGTTGATTTTTTTGCTTTTTAGCAGTCAAGAGTACATAGCTAGCTAATCCTTTTTTCAACAACTTACCAAGTTGATTATAGGATTGCATAGCAGATCTGAGATGTTCATCATTATTCTTCTGATATGCATCATCAATAATTTCATCAAATTCAGGATCGTATAGAAAGTTCGCTATTTCCAAACTGACATCTATAGCACTTATGAGTTGAAGATGTTTTTCAGATAGTTGTTCAATCCAATGCTGTTTAGTAATAAAGTAGGATGAAGTTTCATCATGGTTAATATCAGAATTACCACTAGCAATGAAATCAGCCAATACTAATAGCCCTTCTTCCCGAAGATGATTACTGATATTCCAGAACAAATCATTTTTATTTTCAATATGATGAGCAACTTCAAATCCAAATATCAAATCATAGCTATCAGGGAATTCATCTTTGGAGCTATCTCGATTAAAAACTTGAATCCGATCCTGAAGTTGATAAGTACTAACTTGGTCAGTAGCAAATTTAGCTTGTTCGCTAGAAATGGTATAACCATTTAGTTGCAAATGTGGGTAAGTTTGAGCTAAAGTGATTAAATCTGAGCCATATCCGCAACCAAAATCTAACACTTTATGACGATTTAAGAAATCAACTTCTAAAAAACACAATTCCCTTAACTCTTTTTGAGAATCAAGAGCAACTTGGCTGAATTCTTCTTGGTTGGTACTCGCCAAAAAATTCATCCAAGAAAAATTGGGAATAATTTCAGTAAAGATACCAAAAGTTAGGAATCGTAATGAATTAACTTTGTTACTATTATCAGCAACCTTAAATTGTTCTTTAGTAAACTTAGTGGCTGAATTATAATAGTCATACACTACATTTCCTTTGAATTGAATGTAACTTTGATGGCGATTTACTAGAGTATTTAATAACTTTGGTAGAAGTTTTTCTTCATCTTCTGTTAGCTGTGCAGCTAGGTATAACTCCTTAGTCAAACTCTCAGTATTTCCTTGATTAAGTAAGTCAACAATTGGACTTGATCCAGATTCTGTAGTGAATTTTTTGTGTTGGTTTTCGGGAGTATCTATCCAATACATTTCTCTTTGAAATGGATATGTTGGTAATGCTACTTTCTCACGACTATAATCTTGGTCAAATCCTAACCAATCTACTTTGGCTCCCTGCACATATAAATCTCCTAAACTCCAGAGCATCTGCTGCCATTCATCCACTCCCGGACGTAACGATGGCAACCACGCCCCCACCTCTTCTGGTAGACATTGACGTCCCATTCCCAACAAAATTGGTTTGGATCCAATTTCTAGGAATAATTCATATCCTTCCTGGTACAAAGTTTTCATGCTATCGGCAAACCGTACTGGTTGGCACACGTGATTTACCCAATATTTGGCTGTAGCTATACTTTTGTCCGCTCTTGTGCCTGTGATATTCGATATTAGTGGTATCCTTGGTTGATTGTAGGTAAGTTGATTCGCTACAGCTTCAAACTCGGCCAACATTGGTTCCATCAATGGTGAATGGAAGGCATGGGATACTTGTAGTTGTTTGCTTTTGATTCCCTCTGATTCGAGGTTAGTTGCGATCGCTCTTACTGCTTCCGAATCGCCAGAAATCACTATACTTTGGAGTCCATTTATGGCTGCTATGGCTACTTTTTCTTCCAGGGACATCGCATTCAAAGTCTCCAGAACTTTCGACTTTGATGCCATAACTGAAACCATTTCTCCACCAGCAGGTAACTTTTGCATCAAAGAGCCCCTAACTGCAATTAGTTTCAGACCATCTTCTAAACTGAATACTCCTGCTACTGTTGCTGCCACATATTCACCCACACTATGACCCATGACTACATCTGGTTTAATTCCCCAGGATTGCCAGAGTTTGAATAGGGCATATTCTATAGCAAATAAGACCGGTTGGGTATAGGCTGTTTGATCTAGTAGGGATGAACCTGATGAATCGTCTCCTGGATAGAGAATGTCTCGTAATGACTTGTCCTGGAACGTTTCGACAGTACTAAGAATTTGTTCACATTGGTTAATCGCTTCACGAAAAGTGGGTGCTTGTTGATACAACTGCCTTCCCATGTTCACATATTGGGAACCTTGTCCTGTGAATAGGAAGGCGATTTTAGGTGCTGTGGTATTGTTTAGCAGTTCTGCTGAAAAGATTCCGGCTACTTCCTCTCCCTGTTCTTGCTGTCGGAGTTTTTCAACTAAGTCTTGTTGGTTCTGTGCGACAACTGCTAGTCTGTGGTTGAACTGGGCACGTCCAGTGTTCGCTGTATGACAGATATCAGCTACCTTTAATTCGGGATGAGTTTTTAGATAGTTGTGATAACTACTTGCTAACTCACTAAGAGCCGTTTCAGTTTTCGCTGACAGGGTTAATAGATGAAGTGAACGTTCTAGCTCATCTTGAATTTTGAATTTTACTGGCGCTTCTTCCAAGATTATATGAGCATTAGTCCCACTAAAACCAAAGGAACTCACGCCAGCGATGCGAGTTTTACCATTGGTCTGCCAAGGGGTGAGTTTAGTCGATATTTTTACTGGTAATTGAGACCAATTAATATAAGGATTAGGCTGGTTAAAATGCAGTGATGGTGCAATCTGTTGATGTTGCAGTTGCAGAACTAATTTCATCAAACCCGCTATTCCAGCTGCTCCCTCTAAGTGACCAATGTTAGTCTTAACTGAACCAATGACTAAAGGTTTCTCTTGAGAGTGGGTTTTGCCAAATACAGTTCCTATGGCTTCAACTTCAATCGGGTCTCCCAAGGAAGTTCCTGTACCATGAGCTTCAATATAACTGACATTTGCTGGCTGCACTCCTCCATTTGTCAAAGCTTGACGAATAACTGATTGCTGAGAAGGACCATTGGGTACTGTTAAACCACTAGTATCACCATCTTGATTGATGGCACTGCCACGAATTACTGCCAAAATATTGTCCTGGTCTGCCAGTGCATCTGATAAACGCTTGAGTACAACAATACCGCATCCTTCACCACGGACAAAGCCATTAGCTGAGATATCAAAAGTCTTGCACCGACCATCCACAGATAACATACGAGCTTTGGAAAAGCTGATGCTAACCTCTGGTGATATCAATAGATTCACTCCTCCTGCCAGGGCCATATTGCATTCTTGATTCCTTAAACTTGAACAGGCTAAATGGATAGTTACTAATGAAGAGGAGCAAGCTGTGTTTAATGCTAAATTAGGTCCGATTAGCCCCAGAGTATAGGAAATTCGCCCTGATGCTGTACCGTGGGTATTACCTGTAGCTGCATAGGCATCAAATTTTTCTGAACCTTGACTGAATATACGTTGAGTATAGTCGTTACCACAAATACCAATAAAGACGCCTGTTTGGCTACCTTTGAGCTGTTGCGGATTTTTTCCTGAATTTTCCAGGGCTTCCCAACTAACTTCCAGGAGTAATCGCTGTTGAGGGTCTAGATGGATTGTTTCTTTGGGAGAAATAGCAAAAAAATTGGCATCAAACTCCTGTATTTGGTCAATAAATCCTCCATGACGACTGTACATTTTGCCAGGAGTGTCTGGGTCTGGATTGTAATAATCATCAAGATGCCATCGGTCTTTTGGTACTTCAGTGATTGCATCTACTCCATTTTGTAAAATATCCCAGAAAGCTTCTGGAGTAGATGCACCTCCAGGGAAGCGACAACCCATACCAATAATGGCTATTGGCTCTGTAGCTGCTGTTTTAATTTCTTGTAATTTGGCAGTTGCTTGTTCAATTTTTAGCAGTAGAAGTTGCTCATTTGATAGTTGTTTTTTGGGGGAGTTGAGTTCCATCTTGATTCCTCCTGTACGGGTTATTATTAACTAATTTTACCACTGAATGGCCTACTATAGAAGTTGCTCAAGTTTACTGACAGCTTGAGCAACTTCTATATCCATTTCATCTTCAGAAAGTAGACTGATTTCAGAAAATCGATTTTTTGAAATCTCTAGTTCGAAAGAATTCCCATCTAACATTACCTCTGATGTTTCCGATTCAGCTCCTGTATCATCTGATGCCAGAATTATTATTTTTTCCAGGTAATCAGTTAATGACTGAATATTAGGATAATCAAAAGCTAGAGAAGATGGCAGGGAACAATCTAAACTGGTCTGCAACTTATTCCTCAACTCGACAGATGTCAAAGAATCCATACCCAGGTCAAAAAATCCTGTTTCTAAGGCAATGGATTCGGGATGATTGATTCCTAACAATAGGGCTAATTGACTACGGACATGAGCTACTAATAACGAGCGACGTTCGTTTGCTGCTGTCGCCTCCAGCTTTAACAGAAATTCTGACTTAGATATTTCAGAAGTGGTTTGAATTGTTTCCTGCCAATCTGCCAAGAAAGACCATTGGGCTACTCTCTCTTGCCAAGCTGACCAATCAATCGGTACAACCCCTACTTCTATATCCGAACCACTCATCAGTAGCTCTAGGGACTGTAGCACCTGAGTTGGAGAGAGCACACTCATTCCCTGCTCAGATGCCCTCATATCCACACCTCGTTCTGCCGCCTCTCCCACTTGAGCAACAGGTCCCCAATGAATGCTCAATCCTGGCAATCCCATCCCGCGACGATAATGGGCTAAACCATCCAGAAACCCATTGGCTGCCGAATGATTTCCCTGACCCGGTGAACCCAACAGGGATGCAGCTGAAGAAAACAGGACAAAAAAGTCCAAGGGCTGGTTTTGAGTCAATTGATGCAAATGCCAAGTACCTTGGACTTTGGGTGCCATCACTTGCTCAAAACTAGACCAAATCTGGTTTTGTAGCACTCCATCTGATAACATCTCCGCTGAATGGATTACTCCTGCTAATGGTATGTTTGACTGCTCAATCTTGTGCACTACTCTGGTCATCAATTCAGGATCAGACATATCGGCTTTTTCCACTACCACGGAAGCTCCAGCCATTTCTAACTCGGTTATTTTTTGGCTGGTAGCATCATCCGGTGAACAGCGTCCTAGCAACACCAAATGCTTGGCTCCTTTGTCCACCATCCAACGAGCAACTAGTAAGCCTAAACCTCCCATACCTCCCGTAATCAAATAACAAGCATCCTCACGGAAACTCAAAGGCTTTTGAGTAGTAGCATCTGCTTTTTGTGTTGATGGTTGTGATAGTAGTTGTTGCTGTTGTGAGATAGCTTGCTGATGAGGACTAGCCACTAATCGAGCCACATAACGACCATCTCCACGCCATGCTACCTGGTCTTCTCTATCCTCTGACCAGATTTCTTGGAATAGTGTATTGCCTTGAATCTCTATAGTCTGCTGTGGGTCTAAATCTATTCGCACACAGTTGAGTTCTGGATGTTCTAGTCCAATCACTTTTCCCATGCCCCACAGGGTCGATTGGGCTACTCCTGGTACTACTGGATGATTTGACGGTACTGGTTGAGCACCATTCGTTACTAACCATAACCGGGGTGATTGAGATAACTTGGCTTTGACTAAGGCTTGTACCAAAGACAAGGTTGTGCCGCACCCCAGTTGAGATAAGTTTTTTAATTCCAATGAGCTGATAGTTTTACCTATCCCTGCTTCGGTTGTCCAACATTGTACTACTCCCGATAACGATGGTGATTTGGTGGCTACAGCTTCTATCAGTTGCTCAAATTCTTCTGGATTATGAGGATTAATAGTAAATTCTTCCGGGGCCAGCTGTTGATAGCTTTCTCCAGCAAATACTAAGGTGCAAACTTCTCCTGCTGAGCGCAGTTGGCTGGCTAGCTGTTGAGCAATTCCTTGAGTATCTGCTAGTATCAACCAACCCTTAGGTGTCTCCTTCGTTTGTTCATTGGTTGTGGTAGCTGATTGGGCGACAATCACCGTTTGCTCTGACAAGACTTCTGCCATTCCTTCCACTTCTGGCAGAGTCACTACTTGAGTAAAACCTGTTTCACTCAACACCTCTTTCCACTGCTGGCGACTCAACAGAGGGTAGTCTGGTCGTAATTCATAATCACTGAATCTCCACCATCCTTCTAATAGTCCAAAGATTAAATCCAACAATCGAGATCGAGCTGTTGCTTCAGACAAGACCAATATTCCTCCTGGTGCTAACAGTTGTCGCACATGGGATAAGGTCTGCTTTATACTGGTGGTAGCATGAAAAACATTGGTCGCAATAATGACATCATACTGATGAGATTCAAATCCTTGGCTGGTCGGGTCTACCTCTATGTCTAAGGTTTGATAGCCCACAAATCGATAATCCTGGAATTTCTCTTGGGCTTTACTGGTAAATAATGCTCCGATATCGGTGAAGATATATTCTGTTTGGTTAGGATTGAGATGGGGCAGCACATAACTTGTCGTCCCTCCTGTTCCCGCTCCGATTTCCAACAACCGTATCCCTCGACTAGGTGGTAATTTCTCAATAGCTTGAGTGATAGTTTTTTGCACTATCGTGTTCATCACTCTCGTTACACTTGAGTCTTGATAGAGTTGGGTTGCTGTGGTCAAATCCCCTTGAGGGAACACCAGTTCTAGCGGGTCAATTGCTCCTCGTAGTACTCCACCAAGTTGAGATGCACAACGGTCTAATAGAGTTAAGCTTGCTGCTTCTTCTGGATATTGACTCAGTAAACTCTGGCTTTGTTGGGTAGGGTTAACTTTCTCTAAGGTTTTGTGCACCTGCCACTGTTGTTGGTTGTACTTAAGTATTCCTACTTCTACTAGGATTTTTAGCAGACGCTGGAATAATCGTCGCTGACTCGGAACTATACCTAAACGTTGAACCACTGCCTCCAAGTCGAAGCTTTCTGTTGGCTGATATGACCAACCCATCGAGCCCAAAGCTTGCACTATATAATCTACGCTTAATTCTTCTAAGCTCCTGGCAATTTCTGAGGTACGAACATTATCTACCTGGGTTACTACTTCTGTTAGGCTGGGAGTCAGTTTTTGCTCCACTTCTAATGGTTTTAGCAGGAAATCAGGAGGTAGCAATCTACCCAAAATACCTTTAGTTCTCCATTCTACTTCATAGAGCCAATTAGTTATTGATTCTACTTCTGTTCTTAGTAGAGTCTCTTGAGTCGCCAGTTTTACTTGTAAACCCTTGACTGTGGCAACAATTTCTCCATCTGGACTCACTAGCGTTACTTGAGTGGTCAAACTTTCTTTACTGTCCACTACAGGCATCACCACCGATGCGTAAGCCCACAGGGAAAGCCCTGGACTACGATATACTTTGAACTGCTCTACCCCTACTGGCAGATATGTTTGGTCACTGTCTACTTCTGGCAGTACATGACCAATTAACTGCAAAGCTGCGTCTAATAATGCCGGATGGAACTGATAATCGGTTGTTTGCGCTATCAATTCTTCAGGTAACTTAATCTCTGCTAGTGCTTGGTTTTCACCAGACCACAACCTTTCAATGCCTTGGAAACTGCTGCCATAATCAATCCCAAATTGCCGATATTGTTGATAATGTTGTTTTACTTCTATTGATTGACTACACAGGTATTTTTCTAGATCTACTTTGGTGGGAATTGTATCTGTTTGGGCAGTTCGGATTTTTCCTGTGGCATGGAGTATCCACTCTGGTTCCTCTTGGTTGTGTTGTTCCTGTTGAGAAAATATTTGGAATTGGTAGCTTTGGTTGTCTGATGGTGTGATTATGGTTTGGGCTGATATCAATTCCCCAGCTGGCAATATGAATCCCTGCTGGATGATGAGGTCTTCTACAACTGAATTAGGAGTCTTAAATCGGTAATTACCGGCAGCTTGAGCCATTTCTAGGTAGGCTGTTGTCGGAAATAGTGCTTGATTAAATACTCGGTGGTGGCTAAGGTAGGCTGGGGAGTCTTCTCCTAGTAATGATTGAAAAATTTGTTGATCACCTGCACAATTTAGTCTTTTGCCTAATAGGGGGTGGATAGTTTTTCCGCTTAACCAATGTTGTTTTTTCAGGAAACTATTGTTGGGGTCTAACCAATACCTTTTTCGTTGAAAGGGATACGTTGGCAACGCCACCTTCTGACGACTATAATTTTGGTCAAACTTCAACCAATCTATTTTTGCTCCCTGTACATATAACTGTCCTAAACTTGAAAGCATCTGTTGCCATTCTTCTACTCCTGGACGTAATGATGGCAACCACACACCCACCTCTTCTGGTAAACATTGCCTTCCCATTCCCAACAAAATTGGTTTGGGTCCGATTTCTAGGAATAATTTATATCCTTGTTGATGCAAGGATTCCATGCTTTGAGCAAACTTCACCGGTTGCAATATATGATTGATCCAATATTTGGCTGTGGCAATACTATCGTCTGCTATTGACCCTGTAATATTAGATATCAGTGATATCCGTGGTTTACTATAGGTTATTTCTTTAGCTACCGCTTCAAACTCTGCCAACATTGGTTCCATTAACGGTGAATGGAAGGCATGGGATACTTGTAGCTCCTTAGTCTTGATTCCTGCTAATTTTAAATTGTTAACAATGGTATCGATAGCTTCTACTTCACCAGAAATCACTATACTTTCCGGTCCATTGATGGCAGCAGTCGCTATTCGCTCTTGGTATGGAATAATTAGGTGACGAACTTTTGACTCTGATGCCATCACCGAAACCATCTTTCCACCTGCAGGCAACTTTTGCATCAATTGTCCCCGCATTGCAATTAGTTTTAGACCATCCTCTAAACTAAATACTCCTGCTACTGTTGCTGCTACATATTCACCCACACTATGGCCCATGACTACATCTGGTTTGATGCCCCAGGATTGCCATAATTGAGCTAAAGCGTATTCAATAGCAAATAAGGCAGGTTGGGTGTAACCAGTTTGATCTAGTAGAGATGATGTTTCGATATCTTCTGGGTTTTGAGGATAGATTACTTCTAAAAGGGACTTTTCTAGATAGGATTCTAGTATTTGGCTGCACTCGTCGATCCCTTGACGGAAAACTGGTTGCGTTTCATACAATTGCCTGCCCATATTTACATACTGAGAACCTTGACCTGTAAAGAGGAAGGCCACTTGTGCTATCCTAGTGCCAGGTACTTCTCCAGAAAAAATTTCTGTTACTGGTTCTGTTGCTTGGTGAGTTTTTAATTTTTCTAGTAGTTCTTGTTGGTTAGAAGCAATAACAGCTAGGCGATGGTTAAAATGAGCACGTCCTGTATTAGCTGTATAACAGATGTCGGCAATTGCTGATTCTTGATGAGTTTCAAAATAGTTGTGATAACGGCTGACTAGTTGTGTCAGTGCTTTTGGAGTTTTGGCTGAAAGGGTTAATAGATGAACTGGACGCTCTGGGGAATTTTCTTTCTTAATTGGTTCTGGAGCTTCTTCCAAGATTACATGAGCGTTTGTTCCTCCAATACCAAAGGAACTAACCCCTGCTCTACGAGGAGTTCCATTGGTTTTCCATTCGGAAAGAGTGGTATTAACATATAAAGGACTATTAACAAAATCTATTTTGGGGTTGGGTTGTTCAAAATGTAGCGTTGGTGGTAGTAATTTATGTTTGAGAGCTAAAATAGTTTTGATCAGTCCTGCTACCCCTGCTGCTGCATCTAAATGACCTATATTACTTTTCAGGGAGCCAATGGCACAGAAACCTTTATTTTGCGTACTATACTGAAAAGCCTGGGTCAAAGCTGCGATTTCCACCGGATCTCCCAGCTCTGTCCCTGTGCCATGAGCCTCTATGTATGAGATTGTCTCTGGATCTACTCCAGCAACAGCATGAGCTTCTGAAATGACTGCTGCTTGACCTTCTATGCTAGGTGCAGTATAGCCTACTTTCAACGAGCCATCGTTATTAATAGCCGAGCCCTTGATGATTGCCTGGATAGAATCACCATCTGCGATCGCGTTATTGAGTCGCTTGAGAAGTACAATTCCAACACCATCACCTGGTATTGTACCCTTGGCTTTAGCATCAAAAGTTCGACAGTGTCCATCAGGAGAGAGAATCATTCCCTCTCGATATAAGTGTCCAGCTTTCTGGGGAATATGGATAGAGACACCACCAGCAAGAGCCAGATCACATTCCCCATTGAGTAAACTTTGACAAGCCATGTGGACAGCTACCAATGAGGTTGAACAAGCAGTTTGAACGTTTACTGCTGGACCTCTTAAATTTAGCTTGTAGGCGACACGAGTTGCCAGGAAATCTTTATCACTGCTAATCATTAGCTGATAGGAGTTCACTGGGTTATCAGGATCGTGGTTGGGATAAAGATTCCTCAATAAGTAGTCGTTCATGCCAACACCAGCATAAACCCCTATTAAACCTTCATAGGTATCTGGATTATAACCACCCCTTTCTATAGTTTCCCAAGCACATTCAAGAAACAAACGTTGTTGCGGATCCATTTCTTCAGCTTCCTTGGGACTATAGCCAAAGAAATTAGCATCGAACAGATCGATGTCTGACATCACAGCACGGGCTTTTACATAGTTAGGATTATCCAGTAATTCAGCTTTAACACCAGATTTAAGCAATTCTTGCTCTGAAAAAAAAGAGATAGATTCAACGCCATCCTTAAGATTTTGCCAAAATTGATTGGTATCTTCAGCTTGTGGAAAACGACCAGACATGGCAATAACTGCTAGACCTAGCTCGTCTACTAAATTTTCCTCATCTTGTTGATTCATTTTTTTATACTTACTTGTCGTCTTAATAAAAATTTAATTGCCCAGCTATTTGGAAACTTAATTAAATACAATAAACAGAATTAATCTCTGACTTGATATCGAGAACGATGTTTTTGACGGCGTTCTAGTCTTTGTTTCATCATGCTTTTCCCTTCTTTTAAGTTATTATCACGGATATTACGTGCTTCCTTGGAATCATTGTTACTAATACTTTCACCTTTTAGATGCTGACTCAAATAATAAATAGTTGGATATTTTAAAAGAGTGACAACTTCCAGTTTTATTTTAAATATTTCTTTAAGTTTACCACTTACCTGTATCAATAGTATAGAGTTTCCTCCTACTTCAAAAAAATTATCATAAATTCCTACTTTTTCTAGTTTAAGCACATCTTGCCAAACCTTAGCAATCTGTTGTTCTGTTTCCGATTTAGGTACGACATATTCAGTATAAGACCGATTGTTTATGTTGGGGTTGGGCAACTTTTTACGGTCTACTTTGCCATTGGGTGTTAATGGCAGGGACTCTAACAGTATAAAAGTTGATGGAACCATATACTGAGGTAGAACCTGTTCGACAAAAGTGCGTAGTTTAGGAACTAGCTGCTGAGATAATTTACGTTGTAAAGGATTGTTGCTGTAAACAGTCCAGGGTTTTTGCTGGCACTTTTCTCTAGGTAGTGGGGGTAATCCCTTATCAATTAGTGGTGATGATTTTTGCCAACATACAACATCGTAGCAATCATTGGTCTCAATATCTGACCAAGTAATGTAGATGCTATAAGCCACATTATCACCCATGCTCCAAAAGTATTCAGGATCTATCCATTTTTCTAGAGGTTTTTTTGGCAAAGCTTTTTGTATTTCTCCTACTGTAACAAATTCCTCTTTTATTGTCAAGAGTTTGTCGAATTTAACTTGTGTTTGCAGGCGTGCATTGGGAATATCTTTAATTATGAGCATTTCTGGCTGTTTTTCTGCCAAAATTTGCTGAACAGATGGTAATGTCAGCTCCTCTTGCTGCCAATTCAACAATTGAGGATCAACTGGGGATAAAACTTCCTTTCCTACATGAATAATCACATCATACCGGAACTTGGTAATTTCATTATTAGCATGGCCGCGCTTGAGCTGAATCTCTACCTGACTAATCTGGGGTAAATACTCCTGTAGAGCTTGGAAAAAGGCTGGATCGATTACCAGTTCCTCTTCTTCTGTTAATTTTTTTTGCACCCGCTGCCATAAATCTTCTACTGTTATATCATCGGCAGCTTGGGTCAATAATATATCAGTATGGAATGTTTCTAGTAGTCGTAGGCTCCGCACATCTCCGACAAAGATCACGCCACCCGGTTCCACTAGTTTGACTGCATTTTCCAAGACCCTTACTAAGTATTCAATACTAGGAAAATACTGGACAACTGAGTTGAGGATTACAGCATCGAAGGATTCTTTCTCCACGGCTTTAAAATCGTGGGCAGGTTGGTTGTAGAGTTGTACATGAGACCAATTGCCCTCCAGTGTTTTCAATTGGTGCTCGATATAAGAAATAGCTTTGTCGGAAATATCTGTACCACAATAGTTGGAAGTGTGGGGAGCAATCTCGAATAGCAACATACCAGTACCACAACCGATCTCCAGCACACGCTCAGGTTTAAAACAGAGAATTCGCTCAATTGTGTAGTCTAACCATTGACGCATCTCTTGTTCAGGAATTGGCCGACCTGTATAGCTATCTCTCCAAATAAGAGTGTTGAATTTTGAACCTCCATCAACTGTGGTTTGCTCATAGATATTATTCCTGAGTTGCTGCCACAGCAATAGTCGATCATTATGGGCTTGATTGATCGATTCACGAGAACTTG
This sequence comes from Moorena sp. SIOASIH, assembly GCF_010671925.1. GTDB lineage: Bacteria > Cyanobacteriota > Cyanobacteriia > Cyanobacteriales > Coleofasciculaceae > Moorena. The sequence continues at coordinate 1,236,881 of NZ_JAAHIH010000003.1, forward strand.
GGTCTTGACCTTGGAAGTTGGGAACGATATAGGCTATAAGCGGCTTGTCACTCAAGCGATTGGGGTCAGTAATTACTACTGCTTCTTGCACCTCTGGGTGTTTAGTCAATGTTGATTCAATTTCTCCCAGTTCAATACGGAAACCCCGAATCTTGACTTGGTTATCAATTCGACCCAGATACTCAATATTGCCGTCAGATAAGTATCGAGCTAAATCCCCTGTTTTATACAATCTTGACTTTTGACTTTGAATTTGACTTTGCAAGTTGTCAAAAGGGTTGGGGATAAATTTCTCTTGAGTTAATTCTGGTCGGTTGAGATAGCCACGAGCCAAACCGGTTCCACCGATATGTAGTTCTCCAGGCACCCCAATGGGGACTGGTTGCAGATAGCTGTCTAGGATATAAATTTCGGTATTGGCAATGGGACGACCAATTGGTGTAATTACATGACTATCTTCTGTTGGTTTTAGCTGATCTCCTACCTTGTAAATTGTTGACCAGATCGTAGCTTCTGTCGGACCATAAACATTCCATACTTCCTTGCCTATCTCCAGTAATTGATGAGCCAACCGAGCAGGTAAAGCTTCACCTCCAGACAATAATTTCACATCCAACTTGTGATTTGATAAGCCTGCAGTTAACAGCATTTTCCAAGTAGCAGGCGTTGCCTGCATCACTGTTGCTCCGGATTCTAATAACTGAGGTAACAGTCTGTTGCCATCTATGGCAATTTCACGAGGGACTAATGCTACTGATGCTCCTACTATCAGTGGCAGATAAAGTTCTAATGCTGCAATATCAAATGAGATGGTAGTAATGGCATTAAAAGTATCCAGATTAGTCAATTCCAGATAACAATTCATCGATACTAGGAAATTGACTAGAGACTGATGGTAAATTTCAACTCCTTTGGGTTTGCCTGTAGAGCCAGAAGTATAAATCACATAAGCTCGATTCTCTGGAGCAACTCCACTCACAGGATTTTGCTGAGAATGTAAAGCGATCGCTTGCCAATCACTATCCAGACATACCGTTTTTGTCTGATGTTTTGGTAGAAGCTCTAATAATGACTCTGTTGTTAGTAATACCGGCACAGCAGCATCTTCTAACATATAAGCTAACCGTTCTTGCGGATAACTGGGATCAAGGGGGACATAAGCTCCTCCAGCCTTAAGTGTCCCCAAAAGTCCCACTAACATTTCTATAGAACGATCTATACATAAACCTACTAGCACTTCTGCTATTACTTCCAAACTTTGCAGATAATGTGCTAACTGATTTGCTCGTTCGTTCAACTCTTCATAAGTCAACCGTTGATTACCAAAAACCACTGCCACAGCATCTGGAGTTCGCTTGACCTGCTCTTCAAACAACTGATGAATACATTTATCTTGTGGATATTCCGTAGCAGTGTTATTCCATTCCCCTAGTAACTGCTGCTGTTGTGCATCCATCAATAAAGGCAGTTGCCCCACCCTTTGCTGGGGATTATTAACAATCCCTTCTAACAAAGTCTGGTAATGACTAGCCATCCTGGCAATAGTCTGTTCATCAAATAGGTCTGTATTGTATTTGAGGAATCCCACCATAGATGAGTCTTCTTCACTCATTTCTAATGTCAAATCGAACAGACTTTCATACTGAGCTAATGCCAAAGGTTCTACTTCCCATCCTGCCCAATTTACCACAGTTTTTTTCCGGCTTGATAACAGCTTTTGCACATTTTGAGCTCCTTGGAAATTTTGTAGTATAAAGTAAGCTTGAAAGAGAGGGGAGCGGCTGGAATCTTGCTCTAGCTGTAATCGCTGTACCAACAGAGAAAAGGGATAATCTTGATGGGCTAATGCCCCAATGACAGTTTGGCGCCCTTGGAGCAGGAAGTCTTTAAAACAGGGATTTCCTGACAAATTGCCCCTGATCACGACTTGATCGACAAAGTAACCAACAATGGGGACAAACTCAGGTCTAGATCTACCATAAGTAGGAGAACCGACCAAGATATCTTCTTGACCTGTGTAACGAGATAGAAGTATTTGAAAAGCCGCCAAGAGAACCATGTAAAGAGTAGCCTCTTCTTCCTGAGCTAGTTCTTTGAGTTGCTTAGTTAGCTTTTGAGATAATTTGAAAGGGTAAGCAGCACCGTTATAGGTTTGTATTGGTGGTCGTGGTCGATCTGTGAGTAAATTCAACACAGGCAACTCCCCTGCAAGTTTTTGTTGCCAATACCCCCAGAGGCGCTCTCCTTCAGAACCTGCTAATAATTTCCTTTGCCAACTAACGTAATCTTGGTAACAGCAATCTATTTGAGGAAGAGATATCTCAACACCAGCTTGTTGAGCTTTGTAGATTTCTGGTAGCTCTTTGAGGATCGAACTCATTGACCAACCATCCCAAGCGATGTGATGTATTGTCAACAACAGGATATGGTCTCGTTGCGAGTGGCTAAACCACCTGATTCGCATTACTGGTTTTGTTTCCAGATCAAAGGGATGACGATGAGCTTGAAGAACGTTTGTGTACAACTCATCTTCACTCCAACTCGACGCATCAATCTCCAGGAAGTCCAATTGTTGATTTTGATGTACTTTTTGAACCAGTTCTTGACCCAGTTTTGGGAAAGTGCTTCGCAGCATTGGATGGCGGGTCTTTAAAGCCTCAAAGGCTTGCTGCAAAATAGCCACATCTACCTTAGAGTAAATGCGAATGGCAAATGACAAGTTGTAAGTATAGCTCTGTGGCGCTAGTTCCCATAAAAATCTGAGACCTGTTTGACCGTATGACAGAGGATATACTTGCAATATATCTGGCTGTTCCTGGAGTAATTGTAAGATTTCAGTTTTGTGCTGCTTCAGTTGAGCAATAACATCGGGAGTTAATACCTCTTGGGAACCTCCCGTACGCAATTTTTCCCCATCACACCATAATTTTACTCCTTTGAGAGAGATATCTTGTAAAAACTCCACTAAGTTCATAGTTCTACCTCTATCCAATTATTATCTTTGACGGTAAGCATTCAGTTATCAGCTATCAGCTATCAGCTATCAGCTATCAGCTATCAGCTATCAGCTATCAGCTATCAGCTATCAGCTATCAGCTATCAGCTATCAGCTATCAGCTATCAGCTATCAGCTATCAGCTTTTGAATTAAAGAGGTAAGCATTGGTTTAATCTCAGTTCCTTGGCCGAAAGGCCAAGGAATTCATTGTATTTGGCTTTGAGTCCGTTGAACTCCTAAGCCGAATATCTTGTTTTAAGCCAAGGGCTGACAGCTGACAGCTGACGGCTGAATGCTTACCTTTGACGTTTCTTTTTTCCCGGCTTAAGTTGATACCCTGAATTATTAATATTTGCCAAAACGGTGTCTAAAATTGGCAATTGATGTTGGTGGTAGTACATATTGTTCACAATGTAGATCGCCTGCCTCAAATTCTAATTCTTGCAGAATTTGGTAATGTAATTGAGACTGTTCTCCATCGCAAATTCCTACAGTAGGCTCCAGTTGCTCGAACTGAGATGAGAGTAAACCAGAAAAAGCACAACCCATGATCTGAAAAGGATTTGAATTAAAAATTGCTGCCTTTTGAGGATTATTCATTATCTTTTCTACAGAGGGTGGTAAATAGACTGTTGTTTTTATAGGAAATGGCGATCGCAACATTCCACCCTCACTAAACAAAATATCTTCCCGTTCCTGAAAACGCTGAATAGCTTGCTCTACTGAAAAACAATGAGGACCAGAATCATCAACAATTAGTGTACCAGGCTTAACCTGCATAATATCTAATACATCTGCGACATTTGTAGCTCCAACAATTAAAGTAGAGTCGTAAATTTTTTCGGGAACTGTTGCTTTTGATAATGCCAAATTTATCTGACCTTTAAAATCAAATTTATGCACTAATTCTTGTTGAATATTCTCCAGAAATTCCAACTTACTATAAACGTCACAAAGAGTAATTTCTTGAGGATGTGGTAAGCATTTCAACATTAAAGGCAGTACATTCATTCCCACAGAACCTAAGCCAATAAATCCTACTTTTTCTGTACTTAAATCTCGTCCACTTTGCTCGCATATCTTCTTAATACTCAGTACAACAGCAGCACCAGTTGTTCTATGTCCAGTCGTAATTTTTGGCAAATCCTGACGATTAGCAATTGCCTTGGTAATTGCCAAACCATAATCAGTAGCAGAAGGAATTAAGCCAGTCAAAGAAACAAATTTAGCACCAATTATTGCAGCCATTTCTAATGCTTCAATAATTACCTGTACTGTATCATCTTGATTGCTATATAAGTCAGAAATAAGAGGCAAACTTATCAGTGCAATTCGACCCCAATTAGTCTGTTTTATAGTTGAACAAAAAGGAAGATTTTCAAAGATATTTTCAATAATATAATCTCGACTCCAACCCAACATTTCTGCATCAGATTCTCTTAAATAACCCAAGGCTGCAGCATCGACAGGATGAATTTTACCCACAGAAAATAAAGATGATAAAGAGTGAGGTTCAAATTGTAGATACTCGGAATTTTTGGTTTGTACAACTTTTTCATTTAATGTTTCCTGAACTTCATTGTTAATTGATTGAGTACTTGGATGTTGAGAGACATTTTTATTTTCTAGTAATTCTGTGATAATATTACTTAACTCATCAATTCTTGGGTGTAACAATAAAGTTTTTACTTGGAGAATAATGTTGAAATTTGTGGATATCTTAGAAACTAATTTTACTGCAGTTAGAGAATGACCTCCCAAATCAATGAAGCTATCATGTATTCCCACCTTTTCTATTCCCAACACGTCTTGCCAAATCTCTGCTAATACCTTCTCTATCTCCGTCTCAGGACCTATATACTCTGTTGACACACTACTGGCCACATCCGTTACAGGTAATGCCTTACGGTCTACTTTGCCATTGGGAGTCAGAGGTAGTTGCGACAACACCATTAACTCCGATGGGACCATATACTCTGGCAACCGCGACTCCAGATACTCTCTCAACTGCAGTCTCAGTTGCTTTCTCAACTGGGAACTCAAAGGATTATTCCCATAATGATGCCAGTTACCTCCTACAACCGATTTTTGACTCAGCGGTGTTAACACTATCCCTTCTTTTGCTAACTCACTGCGCACAAATACCCCATCCATTAATTCTCCTCTTCCCTGAGCAGACCAACACAACTCTAAGCTATACCCTAAAGATGCACTCAGTTCATATAACCTCTCTGGGTCGATGCCATTGACTAGCTTTGACTCTAACTTTTGCCTCAACTGCTGTATATTCTGTTTTGCTTCTGGCTGTGATAGCAACTCCACTAAACCTACATCACTTGCTACTCTGCTATTTACTAAACCACTAAAACAAATTGATTCTGGCTGTTTTTGTCGCAGATAAGTTTCTATCTCCTCATAACTCATACCCGCTCCATTTTCTACGGTCGCTACTATTACTGATGCTGGTTCAGCTTCTATATGCAATAGTACGCTGTAGCGATATTTATTCAGTTCGTTATGCTCACTTCCCCTTTGTAAACGGATTTGTACATGAGTTATTTCTGGATATTTTTCCTTGAGACCTACAAACAACTCTGGTGACACTAACAACTCTGTCTCCCGCTCCATTTCTCTATCTATCTTTTGCTTGAGTTGTTCTACTGAGAGTGATGGAGTTGCTTGATACAGTTGCACCGAACTGTGAAATGCTTTCATTAATGGCAAGCTGCGGATATCCCCTAGGAAAATCATTCCTCCTGGTTTGACTACCCGGATACTGTTTTCTATTACTGACAACAGATATTCCACACTAGGGAAATACTGGACTATGGAACTCAGGAGTACTACATCGAAACTGTTATCGGCTATATCAGCCATGTCTTCGGCTCGTTTCTGTGCTAAGGAGACATGACCATATTTGTCTGGTTGCTGTTCTATTTGTTGTTTGATGTATTCTAATGAGACGTTGGAGATGTCTGTGCCATAATATTTTTCTGTCTGCGGTGCAATTTGAAATAACAGCATTCCTGTACCACAACCTACTTCCCACACACTCTCTGCTTTATGGGCTAATACTTGACTAACAATATCCCCTGCCCAGATGCGCATTTGCTCTACTGGTATGGGTTGGTTGTCGTAGTTGCTAATCCATCCTCTAGTGTTAAATAGAGGGTCACTTACTTCACTTAGTTGGTCGTAGATTTGTTGGTTGAATATATCTTGCCAACTGTCTACTTGAGTTTCTGATAGTTCAGGGTTGGAGGTGGTGGTTTGAGTTTCGGGTACTATGTATGCTACCAGGTGTTTGTCTCCTGGGTTGTCTTCTCTTGCTACTACTACTGTTTCTTTGACTTGAGAGTATGAATTGAGAACTGCTTCTATTTCTCCTGTTTCAATCCGATATCCTCGGACTTTTACCTGATGGTCAATTCGACCAATAAATTCTATATTGCCATCTGGGAGATAACGTGCTAAGTCTCCTGTTTTGTATAATTTTTTTGTGGCTTTTGAGTCCTCAAAACGGTTGGGAATAAATTTGGAGGCTGTGAGTTCGGGGCGGTTGTGGTAGCCTATTGCTAAACCATCTCCTCCAATATAAAGTTCTCCTGGCACTCCTATGGGCACTGGTTGTAATTGGGAGTCTAGAATGTATACTTGTGTATTGGATATTGGCTTACCTATGGGTACTGATTTTTCTAGATTACTATCAGCCTTAACTGGGAAACAGCAGGTGAATGTGGTGTTTTCTGTGGGGCCGTAACCGTTGATTAATTGACATTCTGGCAGTTGTTCTACTACTTTCTGCACATGGGTAACTGATAATACGTCTCCTCCTGCTAATAGTTGCTTTAATGATTTTAAGTTTTCGAGTTGCTCTTCTACCATCAATTGGAATAACCCTGCTGTCAGCCATAGGGTTGTGACTTTGTGTTTTCTGATGGCTGCTCCTATTTCTCCTAGGGAGGGTTGATGGGGTGGCATTACTACTAGGGTTCCTCCGTTGAGCAGACTGCCCCAAATTTCAAATGTGGCTGCATCAAAGGATATGGGTGCTAATTGTAGGAATATGTCTTCTTCTGTAAGGTTAATATAGTTGGTATTTTTTACCAGTCTTACTACTCCTTGATGTCTGATGTTCACTCCCTTGGGTAGACCTGTCGAGCCAGAGGTATACATCATGTATGCCTGATGCTCTGATGTTATTGGTACTGTTAGGTTTTGTGAATTCGCTGTATTTAGTATATCTACGTCCAGACATATTACTTGAGCTGTTGTTTGAGGTAGATAATGTTGCCATTTTTCTTGAGTCAAGATGATGGATAGTTGTGCATCTTCTACCATGTAATTGAGACGAGAAGTAGGATAATTCGGGTCTAATGGCACATACACTCCTCCGGCTTTGAGTATAGCTAATATACCTACTACCATCTCTACTGAACGCTCTACACAGATACCTATTAGCGTTTCTGGAGCTACTCCCAATTTTTGCAAATAATGTGCTAGTTCATTGGCTTTGCTATTTAATTCCGAATAGGTCAGCTTTTGTTGTTCAAATACTACCGCTATTGCATTTGGGTTGTTTTCGACCTGTTCCTCAAATAACTGATGGATACATTTGTCTGTGGGGTAATCTGTTTTCGTCTTGTTCCACTCCACTAGTATCTGGTCTCGCTCTACCTCTTTCATTAATGGTAGTTGCCCTAACTCAATATTTGGGTTGGCTACCATTGCTTCTAGCAAAGTTTGTAGATGTTCCAAAATTCTAGCAATAGTATCAGTTTCAAAACGACTGGTATCATAGCTAATCTTCAAGAATAAATGTTCATTTATTACCCCTGTCATTATGCTCAGGGGATAGTTAGTTTGAGTAAAAGTATCTATCTCTGCGATCTTGATATTGCTACTCCACTGCTCCCAAGAGATATCGGGATAGTTCTCAAAGCCTAAAATACTTTGAAATAAAGGTACTCCTCCTGGTATTTCACTTAGTCGTTGAATCTCAACTAGGGGGCTGTAGGAATATTCTTGTAATTGCAACTGTTTTTTGTTTAACTGCTGTAACCAAGGGATGAACTGGGCTTGTGAGGGAACTTGTACCCGTAATGGTAAGGTATTAATAAACAGCCCCACCATCTTTTCTACTCCCGACAAATTAGCTGGACGACCAGATACTACTACCCCAAAAAGTACCTCTGATTCCCTACTATAGCGACTTAGTAGCAAAGCCCAAGCTGCCTGAACTAAAGTAGCTATAGTCAGATGGTGCTCTCTAACTAAGGATTGGAGAGCTTTAGTTGTTGTTTTTGTTAAAGTTATTTGTTGTTGTTGATAAGAGGATGAATGTTGCAGTCGCTGTTGTTGGGTTGTGTCTACTACTAAGGGTGTAGGATTTGTCAAACCTTGCAAACTTTGTCGCCAAAATTCTTCTGCTTCCTCTTGATTTTGCTGCTGTAGCCAGAGAATATAATCTTGGTAAGGATGTACAGGTGGTAGATTGCATCTGTTACCTTGATTACAAGATTCGTAGTAACTCAGAACTTCTTTGAGAATTATGGGGCCGCACCAGCCATCTATAAGGATATGGTGGAAACTCCAAATCAACTTACAAGTTTGATTCCCTAGCCTAATCAATGTACATCGCATCAAAGGTGCTTGATTCATTTGAAAACCTTTCTTCCGGTCTTCCATAAAAAATGCTTCCAGCTTTTGTTGTTGCTCCCTTGAGGACAGATTTTGCCAATCCTGGTAACTCCAAGGCAAATCAACCTGTTTCTTCACCAGTTGCAAAGGTTCTTCTAGGTCTTCCCAAATAAACAAGGTTCGCAAAGCTCCATGTCGTTGCACTACCTGTTGCCATGAATGTTTTAAAGCATCTACATTGAGATCGCAAGTGAATGTAAACAACGTGTGCTCAACATAAACACCTGAGTCCGGAGCAGAAAGGGTGTGAAATAGAATCCCTTCTTGCATGGGAGAGAGGGGGTAGATAGACTCAATATTTTTGTTTTTTCGAGATTCTTGTGATAGTTCCATTGTTAATTTTTAGTTAAATTTTGCTATTAGCCTATCGAGTTTTTCCTGGCTCAAATTAACCATAGAAAAGTCTGAGGGAGTATATCCACCAACTTCTAGAGACTGACAGTGAGAGATTATATTCTGCACAGTTTCTATGTAATTTTCAGCCAGATTGACAATCGTCGTATCTTTGTGGATGCAACTATTGTAAGTCCAGATAATTTGCAACTGACCTTCTACAATCAAGGCATTAATATCCAACAGATGGGTACGGTTTATTTGAGGACTGTGATTAGCTCCAACCGACTCCCAGGCTCTTTGCCAATTCACCTGTTGAGATTGACTGCTCTTAAACTGACCTAGGTAGTTGAAACTCACCTCTGCTGGTGGCAATGCTGCTAGCTGAGTGCGGATTTGTTCATCCTGATTCAAATACCGCAGAATACCGTAACCAATACCACGATCGGGAATCTTCCTCAACTGTTCTTTCACCGACTTGAGGACCTCTCCTATCTCTTCTGATGACAGTTGTAGCTTGACTGGGAACATACTCGTAAACCACCCCACTGTCCGCGATAAATCTACATCGGCAAATAATTCTTCTCGTCCGTGCCCCTCTAAGTCTATTAGCACTGTTTCTGTTCCCATCCATTCTCCTAAACTCACCACTAAGCCTGTCAGCAATACATCATTTATTTGAGTGTTGTAAGCCGATGGTACTTCCTGTAGTAAAGCTGTTGTCTGCTCTTGACTCAATGTCTGAGTAACATTGACAGCATTGCCTACTGTGTTGTTGGCTTTTCCCTCTGGATAATCTATCGGTAAGGAAACTATCCCTGACCAGGGCTGATTTAACCAATAATCTAGTTCTTGCTGCAACTTTTGAGATTGCCCATATTCTACCAAACGAACTGCCCAATCTTGAAAAGCTGTAGTTTTTTCTGGCAGTTTTATGCTTTCTCCTTTGGACAATTGATTGTATGCTTCAAATAGGTCTTCTAGCAATATGCGCCAGCAAACACCATCTACTGCTAGGTGATGAATTATGATTAATAAACGCCCCTCAACTTGACTACCTAAGTTGAACAGTACTACTCGCATTATGGGACCATTTGTGAGGTTTAAGCTTGCCTGTTGTGCTGTTGCTGTCTGCTCTAAGAGCGTTAATTGCTCAGTTTCTGATAATTTTGATAAGTCTACTACATGGAATGGTATACTTTCTGAGACACCTGAATTGATTTGCTGCCAATAATTACTAGTTTTATGATACCGCAAACGTAGGGCATCGTGATGTTCTAATATTTTTTCGACTACTTTTGAGAGCAAATCTGGTTTGATCTGCGGTGACACTGATAACAGCAGAGATTGATTGAAATGGTACATCTGTTGGAGATTTTGTTCAAAAAACCAATGCTGAATTGGAGTCAACGGTATTTCCCCTGTCACTAAACCTTGTTGATGTTGCACACTAGCCATCGCTCCTGCCACTGCTGCTTGTTCGGCAATGGTTTGATTTTGTAATAGCTGTTTTGTTGTCAGTTGAATACCTGCTTTTTGGGCACGGGTTACTATTTGAATAGTAATAATTGAATCTCCACCTACTTTAAAGAAGTTATCATATATTCCCACCTTTTCTATTCCTAACACTTCTTTCCAAATCTCTGTTAATACCTTCTCTGCCTCCGTCTCAGGAGCCACATACTCTGTTGACACACTACTGACCATCTCCGGTACAGGTAATGCCTTACGGTCTACTTTGCCATTGGGAGTCAGTGGCAGTTGTGGTAATAGTACAAACCTACTGGGTATCATATATTCTGGCAACCGCTCTTTCAGATACTGTTTCAATTTATATATTTGTTCTGTCTCTGATACTTCTGGAGTTTCACTTTCTACCACTATATAAGCTACTAAACCTTTAGTACCAAATTTATCTTCCCTTGCTAATACTACTGTTTCTTTAACTTGGGGATGTTCATTTAATATAGCTTGGATCTCTCCGGTTTCGATGCGGTAACCTCTGATTTTAACTTGATGGTCAAGTCTCCCTAAAAATTGTATTTGACCATTTCTTTGATAACGTGCTAAATCTCCTGTTTTATATAATCTCTTACCATTCCAAAAGATAAATTTTTCTGCTGTTAGTTCTGCTTGCTTAAGGTAGCCTCGTGCTAGTCCTTCTCCTGCTATGTACATTTCTCCTGGTACTCCTATGGGTACTGGTTGGAAATTTGAGTCCAAAATATACACCAGGGTGTTGCTTATTGGTCTACCTATGGTTGGTGCATCTCTTCCCCCTTTCTCCATTAAGCCATAGGTTGAATAAGTTGTGTCTTCACTCGGTCCATAAAGGTTGTATACTGCTTTAATTGTTGCTTGTCCATACAGTTGTTGCACCAATTGATTCTCTAGCGGCTCTCCTGCCAAATTCACTGTTTTTACCCCACTGGGGATACTTTGGCTTCTGATTAATTCCCTTGCTGCTGAAGGTACTGTATTTATTAGGCTTACTTCTGCTGCTGCTGGTAATTCTGGCAGGTGTAAAGCATTTTCGGCTAATATGACTTTTCCTCCCCAACTTAAGGGCACAAACAATTCAAATACTGATAGGTCAAAGCAAATGGATGTGGAGGCTAATACTCCTGATAATTCCTCTTGGCTATACACTTCTCGTGCCCAATGTAATAGGGACACTGGACTACGGTGTTCAATTGCTACTCCTTTGGGTCGGCCTGTAGAACCAGAGGTATACAATACATAAGCTAGGTTTTGGGGGTTGACATTACTGACTACATTGGTTTGTTTTTCTACTGTATTAGCTTTGTTAATATCTAATACAGGTGTTTTTGTTTCTGGTAAGTGAAACTGAGAATTGGAGTCAGTTAAAACTAAGTGTAACTCTCCGTCTTCTAATATTTGAGCTAGGCGTGCAGTGGGATAGTTGGGATCTAATGCTACATAAGCCCCTCCGGCTTTGAGTATAGCTAGTAAACCTACTACCATCTCCACTGAACGCTCTACACAGATGCCCACTAGGGTTTCTGGCTTCACTCCTAAACCTTGTAAATAATGTGCTAGTTGATTAGCTCTGCTATTTAATTGAGAGTAAGTAAGCTGTTGTTCTTCAAATACTACTGCTATTGCCTCTGGAGTTTGCTCTACCTGAGTTTCAAATAACTCATAGATACATTTTTCAGCAGGATAATCTTTTTTTGTATTGTTCCATTCTACCAATATCTGTTGTCGTTCTGCTTCACTTAACAGAGGAAGTTCTACTACTCTCTGCTCTGGATTACTCACAATTCCTGCTAACAAATTCTCAAAATGATTTGCCATTTTGGCAATAGTCTGTTCATCAAATAGGTCTGTATTGTATTTGAGTAATCCCAGCATAGATGAGTCCTCTTCACTCATTTCTAATGTTAAATCGAACAGACTTTCATATTGAGCTAATGCCAAAGGTTCTACTTCCCATCCTGCCCAATTTACCACAGTTTTTTTCCGGCTTGATAACAGCTTTTGCACATTTTGAGCTCCTTGGAAATTTTGTAGTATAAAGTAAGCTTGAAAGAGAGGGGAGCGGCTGGAATCTTGCTCTAGCTGTAATCGCTGTACCAACAGAGAAAAGGGATAATCTTGATGGGCTAATGCCCCAATGACAGTTTGGCGCCCTTGGAGCAGGAAGTCTTTAAAACAGGGATTTCCTGACAAATTGCCCCTGATCACGACTTGATCGACAAAGTAACCAACAATGGGGACAAACTCAGGTCTAGATCTACCATAAGTAGGAGAACCGACCAAGATATCTTCTTGACCTGTGTAACGAGATAGAAGTATTTGAAAAGCCGCCAAGAGAACCATGTAAAGAGTAGCCTCTTCTTCCTGAGCTAGTTCTTTGAGTTGCTTAGTTAGCTTTTGAGATAATTTGAAAGGGTAAGCAGCACCGTTATAGGTTTGTATTGGTGGTCGTGGTCGATCTGTGAGTAAATTCAACACAGGCAACTCCCCTGCAAGTTTTTGTTGCCAATACCCCCAGAGGCGCTCTCCTTCAGAGCCTGCTAATAATTTCCTTTGCCAACTAACATAATCTTGGTAACAGCAATCTATTTGAGGAAGAGATCTCTCAACACCAGCTTGTTGAGCTTGGTAGATTTCTGGTAGCTCTTTGAGGATCGAACTCATTGACCAACCATCCCAAGCGATGTGATGTATTGTCAACAACAGGATATGGTCTCGTTCTGAGTGGCTAAACCATCTTATCCGCATTACCGGTTGTGTTTCCAGGTCAAAGGGATGACGATGAGCTTCAACTACCTTGGCCTGCAACTCATCTTCACTCCAACTCGAAGCATCAATCTCTAGGAAGTCCAGTGATTGATTTTGATGTACTTGTTGAACCAGTTCTTGACCCAGTTTTGGGAAAGTGCTCCGCAGCATTGGATGGCGCGTCCTTAAAACCTCAAAGGTTTGCTGCAAAATAGCCAGATCTACCTGAGAGTAAATGCGAAGGGCAAATGACAAGTTGTAAGTATAGCTCTGTGGCGCTAGTTCCCATAAAAATCTGAGACCTGTTTGACCGTAGGACAGAGGATATACTTGCAATATATCTGGTTGTTCGTGCAGTAATTGTAAGATTTCAGTTTTGTGCTGCTTCAGTTGAGCAATAACATCGGGAGTTAATACCTCTTGGGAACCTCCCGTACGCAATTTTTCCCCATCACACCATAACTTCACCCCTTTGAGAGAGATATCTTGTAAAAACTCCACTAAGTTCATAGTTCTACCTCTATCCAATTACTATCTTTGACGTTATCTGGCTCAAGTTGCCCTTGATTATTTAATTCAATAGTTTGATTTTTATCTGTTTTAATTATCAGTTTTTGCTTAATCTCAGTTGCTAGAGCTATAATGGTGATTCCTTCCATAAATATGGTGGCTGGAATATCGACTCGCAGCTCAATTTGAATCTGATTTCGCAGTTCCACAGCCATCAATGAGTCAAGTCCCATCATAGAATGAACCTTTTGTACCTCTATATATTTGCAATTTGCTATAACTTAGTTTCCACAATTAGATATCCATTACGAAAGTAGGGGAATTGGCCAAGGAATTTAAAAAGTAGTTGCCATTGCCAAGGCCAACGTTCTTGATGTATTTGAGATAGAGGCCAAGTATTGACTACTTGCAATCCCATGGCAGCTAAATCTTCTTCATTCTTCACAAACCACTTTAGGGGAGCTCCAAGTTGAGAGAGATTTTTACTGATTTTATTTTTAGCATAATTTCCTAAGACTTCCACATCTAAGGTAGCCCCTGGAAAACGAGAGCGCATCGTAGATATGAGTTGCTGCACCTCATTCTCCTCAAAGTAGGCTAGTAAGCCTTCTGCAATAAATAAAATATTTTCTGGTTCTACGTTGGGCAAATTATTCATCCAGTCAAAATCCCTAACTGAAGCACTAATAAACTGGTGCTGCTCTGTCTGTGTATCTAACTTAGATCGCAATTCAGTTACTACAGGCAAATCCAGCTCAAACCAATGATCAGCATTTTGTCCAATACGGTGAAAACGACTAGATAATCCAGCTCCCAATTCCACTACAACTGGATGTGAATGGTTAGCAATATGACGAGATGCTATTTGGTCATGCTGGTAAGTTCGGACAGCAGCTACAACAATAGAAAGTTTACCGGCTTCAGTATAGTATTTCTCTAGCTCTTGATCCCAACCCACGAGTTTTAACCACTCAACAGCCCATGGGTCTTGGAAGAGGGGATAAGAATTAGCTTGTTCATCAGCTCGTCCCCTGAGTGGTAAAAGTAAGGTGCGAGGTACACCCGTTAGTTTAGTAACAACTTGAGACATAAGATATTGATATCCTAATTTGTTTAAACTTTTGATTAGATTTGATTGAATTATTGGCTGTAACTTTTGTTACTCAAAGCTTTTTCTATACAAGCTTGTAACTTTTTAGCTAAGGTGGTTACACTAGGTTGGGAAACCATATATTCGTGATAACCAGGAACAGTTTCTACCTTAACTTCGCCAATAGACTCCTCTGCCCAACCTAGAGTTGGTCCCATAGCAGCAATGACTTCCTGGGAGAATCCCAATGAACCTTTTTCAGGTTTGAATAAAGTCATAGAACCTGAATAGTTGGGTGGTGAGTAGCTACGCATTGCATTATAATTTAGCTCCAAAACTTTCAGGAGACGTTCAATATCAGCAACCTGAAAATCAAGAGGAACTACATTAGCTTGTTGAGCTTTATTCAAAATGAAGACTGTTCTTTCCTCTGGAGCAAGTTTCTGGAATTCTTCGGTAGGTATAGAAACAGTTCCCCCAAACAATTGAAAGACAATTTCTTCCCCTTCTACTTCTACTAAGTTTTGCTCATCAGGCAACTTCGATGGGGCGTAGGTATCAAGTAATCCTAGAAAAGCTACTTGTTCACCTTGAATCGTTAATTCGTAAGCCATCTGTAATGCTACTGCTCCACCAAATGACCAACCAAGTAGAGTATACGGACCATTTGGCTGCACCTCACGAATAGCAGAAAGGTAAAGACTAGCCATATCTTCTACCCGTGTGAGTGGTTCTTGCCCTTTTTCTATACCTAATGCTTGTAGACCATAGAAGGGTTGCTCCGTTCCCAATAGTTTAGCTAACTCAAAGTAGCAGAAAGCAGTTCCACCACCAGGGTGTATGCAAAATATTGGCACTTTGGAGCCATTTGGGTTAATAGGAAATAGAGGGGAAAAGGAGGAAATACTCTCTTGACGGAGAACAGCAGCTAGTTCCTCAATAGTAGGAGATTGGAAGAGGGTTGACAGGGATAGAGATTTCCCCAACTCATTTTCAATATATTTCATCAAGCGAACTGCCAAAAGTGAGTGACCCCCTAGGTCAAAGAAATTATCTCTAATGCTAATTTGATGAATACCTAAAAGATCTTCCCATATTTTTAGCAATAGTAATTCTTGGCGATCGCGTGGTGCAATATATTCTTGGTTTTGATATCTACTGGCCATATCCGGGACAGGTAAAGCCTTACGGTCTACCTTACCGTTAGGAGTCAGAGGCAGTTGCGACAACACCATCAATCCCGATGGCACCATATACTCTGGCAACCGCGACTGTATATACTCTCTCAACTGTGGTATCAGTTCCTTTCTCAACTGGGAACTCAACGGATTATTCCCATAATGATGCCAGTTACCTGCTACCACCGATTTTTGAGTCAGGGGTGTTAACACTATCCCTTCTTTGGCTAACTCACTGCGCACAAATACCCCATCCATCAATTCTCCACTACCCTGAGTAGACCAACACAACTCCAAGCTATACCCTAAAGATGCACTCAGTTCATATAACCTCTCTGGGTCTATGCCATTGACTGCCTTGGACTCTAACTTCTGCCTTAACTGCTGTACATTCTGTTTTGCTTCTGGCTGTGATAGCAACTCCACTAAACCTACATCACTTGCTACTCTACCATTTACTAAACCACTAAAGCAAATTGATTCTGGCTGTTGGTCTCGCAGATAAGTTTCTATCTGTTGAACACTCAGAGAAGCTCCACTTTCTACAGTCGGTGTTATTACTTTTCCTGGTTGTGCCTCTATATGCAACAGTACGCTATACCTATATTTATTCAGTTCATTGTGTTCTGTTCCCCTCTGTAAACGGATTTGTACATCAGTTATTTCTGGATGTTTTTCTTGGAGAGCTACAAACAACTCTGGTGACAATAACAACTCGGTCTCCTGCTCCATTTTTCTGTCTATTTTTTCTAAGAGTTGTTGTCTCGACAGTGAGGGAGTTGCTTGATACAGCTGCACCGAACTGTGAAAGGCTTTCATTAATGGCAAACTCCGGATATCTCCTAGGAAAATCATTCCTCCTGGTTTGACTACCCGGATACTTTTTTCTATTACTTCCAACAAATACTCCACACTAGGGAAATACTGCACTATGGAACTCAGCAATACGACATCGAAACTGTTATCTGGTATATCAGCCATGTCTTCAGCTCGTTTCTGTGCTAAGGAGACATGACTATATTCTTCTGGTTCCTGTTCTATTTGTTTTTTGATGTATTCTAATGAGACCTTGGAGATATCTGTTCCATAATAGTTTTGTGTCTGCGGGGCAATTTGAAATAGGAGCATTCCTGTGCCACAACCTATTTCCCACAAACTCTCTGGTTTCTGGGCTAATACTTGAGTTACTATATCTCCTGCCCAGATGCGCATTTGCTCTACTGGTATGGGCTGGTTATCGTAGTTACTAATCCATCCTCTAGTGTTAAATAGAGAGTCAGTTACTTCACTCTTATTTTCTTTAATTAGTTGGTTAAATAGGTTTTGCCAACTGTTGATGTGAGTATCTAATAGTTGTAAACTAGAAGTGCTAACTGTTTCAGTTTCTGCAAATAACCTTTGATAAAAAGTAGTTTGCTTAAACTGTTGTTTCCAGTGATAAGAAATGTGTTCAAAATCAATATCTTCTCTTTGTTGCCTGATAATACGTCCTTGGATAGCATAATCTGGATTCAAATTATTTTCGCAGAGCTTTCGGCTACAAAAAGCTTCAATCACATCTCCTTCACTCACATCAATACCAGGCTCAAACACTGGAAAATAAACTGGTAACCAACAATGCTCATGTTCGAGAATATCTATACACTCACCCTCAATAGTATGCAAATTTAACCAGACCAGAAAACCATCTAATCTGCCGGATTTTTCTATCCTTAACTGAATTTGATGAGTCAACTCTGTATCTAAAAATTTAGTAAAGTATAAATCCTCAAATATTTCTCGATTGGAAAGTAAATTTGCTTGAGGAAATCCTTTAATACAAACCCGTAAATCAAAAGGATACCCAACCTGTTCAAAAATTTTCTGGGTATAATAACCAGAAACTTTGGTAAATCTGGGTTGATTAAGTAATGGTTCTGGAAGAGTTACTGCTGCAATCTTAGTCACACTTCTTTCGGGAATCATCGCACCGTCTGGCTTCAAAAACCTTCTGGTATTATTAATAATTACTGCTGCTCCTTCACATCCACCAATGGCTCCCACAATTTCAGAAACACATACATCCGCTAATTCGGGTAGGTTAACCGTCATCGCATCTCCATGTATGATTTCAATTTGTGCCGATAATCCCAACTTATCCACGCAAGCTTTAGCTAACTGACTGGTTTCTTGGTCTCTCTCAATAGCATAGATTTTCTTAGCTCCTGCTTGTGCACAAAATCTCGCCAAAATAGCATCCTTGCCTGTCCCAATTTCTACCACTACTCGCTCTTTAACAAGGTGATTAATTGCCACTTGATAACTTTGGTTTCGACGATGGTCATTAGTCATCGCATAGTACAATAACTCATCATAAACATAGTATTCGGCTATTGATGGCCAAAGTTCTATGCCTTTCATCTTCTGGATATTTTGTTCCAACTCTGGTTCGGGAACAAAATATGCTACCAACCGCTTGTTCCCTGGAGTATCTTCCCTGTCGATTACTACAGCTTGTTGGACTTGGGAATGCCTCCTGAGAACTGATTCAATTTCTCCAGGTTCAATTCGGAAACCTCGTATCTTCACCTGATTATCTATGCGACCAAGAAACTCAATATTGCCATCCGGTAAGTAACGAGCTAAATCTCCTGTTTTGTACAGCCTCTCCTCGGTTAAATTCCTCAAAGGATGGGAAATAAATTTTTCCTGTGTTAATTGAGGTTGGTTAAGATAGCCACGAGCTAAACCAACACCACTGATATAAATTTCACCAGGTACTCCTATGGGGACTGGTTGTAAATTCCTGTCTAGGATGTAGATTTGAGTATTGCTGATCGGCCTACCTATGGGTGGCACAGAACACTCTGGTGAGCATTCGGCCATGGTGGCACATACTGTTGATTCTGTTGGTCCGTAGGCGTTCACAAATTGTCGTCCCTTTGCCCACCAAGATATTAACTCTGGCGAGCAAGCTTCTCCTGCTACAACTATAGTCTTTAAATCTGGTAATTCCTCTTTTGGCATCACTGCCAGAGCTGAGGGGGGTATGGTGATATGGGTGATTTTGTTGTTCCGCAACCACTGACTCATACCCACTCCAGGCATTAAGGTATCTCGGCTGCCCATGTACAAACTGGCTCCTGAACCTAAAGCCATGACTATTTCCGAGATGGAGGCATCGAAACTTAATGATGCGAATTGAAGCACTCTACTGTTTGAGTTGACTTGAAATGCTTGAATTTGAACTGTAGCCAGATTACACAGTCCCTTGTGTTCTACCAAGACTCCTTTCGGTTTACCTGTGGAACCTGATGTATAAATTACATAAGCTAAATTTTGGGGGCTGACTTCACTCTCTACTTTTTCTGGTGTTTCTGTGGCTATTTTTTCCCAATCTTTATCTAGAAAGACTACTTGGGCTTGATGTTGGGGGAGTTGAGCTAATAATTGTTCTTGAGTTAGTAACACTGACACTTGGGAGTCAGCGAACATATATTCTAGGCGTTCTTGGGGATAGGCCGGGTCTAATGGCACATAAGCTCCTTCGGCTTTGAGTATGGCTAATAAACCTACTACCATCTCTACTGAACGCTCTACACATATTCCCACTAGCATTTCTGGTTTGACTCCCAAGGTTTGCAAGTAGTGGGCTAGTTGATTGGCTTTAGTATTTAATTGGGAGTAGGTCAACTTTTGTTGTTCAAATACTACTGCTACTGCATCTGGGGTTTTCTCTACCTGATCCTCAAATAACTGATGGATACATTTGTCTGTGGGGTAATCTGTTTTCGTATTATTCCACTCTATCAGTATCTGGTCTAGCTCTGGCTCTGTCATTAATGATAGTGCTGTTACTCTCTGTTGTGGATCTTTCACTATCCCTTCTAACAAGTTCTGGAAATGACCGGCCATTCGGGCAATAGTTTGCTCATCAAATAAGTCAGCATTGTATTTTAATAACCCAACCATAAATGAGTCCTGTTCAAGCATTTCCAGGAATAAATCATATTGACTTTCATACTGTTCGAGTCCAAAAGGTTTTACTTCAAGTCCTCCCCAATTCATTAAGGTTTTTTTGCTGCTAAACAACACCTTTTGCACATCTTGAAATTCCTGGAATTTTTGTAGTACAAAACAAGCCTGAAAAAGAGGAGCACGACTGGAGTCACGTTCTACCTGTAACTTCTCTACCAATAAAGCAAAGGGATAATCTTGATGAGCTAGTGCTCCCAGGACTGTCTGGCGTACTTGAGAGAGGAAATCTCTAAAAGAGAGATTCCCTGACAAATCTGCTCTCATTACTACTGAGTCTACAAAGTAACCAACAATAGAAGCAAACTCAGCTTTAGTCCTACCATATGTAGGCGATCCTAACAATATATCCTCTTGACCGGTGTAACGAGATAGAAGCACCTGAAAACCAGCTAACAGGAGCATATAAAGAGTTACCTCTTCTTTTTGAGCCAGTGTCTTCAGTTGCTGAGTCAGCTTTTCAGATAATTTGAAGGGGTAACTACCACCGTTATAGGTCTGTATTGGCGGTCGTGGTCTGTCTGTGGGCAAATTCAATACAGGTAATTCCCCGCCTAATTTTTGTTGCCAATAGTTCCATAGTTGTTCTCCTTCTTGTCCTTCTACTAACTTCTTTTGCCAACTAACATAATCGTGATAAGAATGCTTTAGTGGTGGTAGGGATGCCTCAAGCCCATTTAATTGAGATTGGTAGAGTTGTGGCAGCTCTTTGGCAATTAAATTGTATGACCAACCATCTAAAGCAATGTGGTGTATTGTCAGTAACATAATATGGTCTTGTTCGGAACAAGTAAACCACCTAACTCGCATCACTGGTTCTGTTTCTAGGTTAAAAGGATGTCTGTGAGCTTCAACTACCTTTTTGTTTAACTCCTCTTCACTCCAACTAGAAGCATCTATCTGTAAGAAGTCTAACTCTTGATGTTGATGTAGTTGCTGGATTGGTTGTTCGCCTAACGTCGGGAATGTACTCCGTAGTAGCGGATGCCTTTCCCTTAGAGCTTGAAAAACTTGTTGCCAAATAGTTATATCTACCTTAGAGTAGATCCGAACCGAAAATGACACATTATAATTATGATTTTGAGGTGATAGCTGCCACAAAAACCAGAGACCTTTTTGACCATAAGAGAGGGGATGGACTTGGAATATATCTGGATTTTCCTTTAGTAACTGTAAGATTTCTGATTTGTGCTGCTTCAGTTGAGCAATAACATCGGGAGTTAATACCTCTTGGGAACCTCCCGTACGCAATTTTTCCCCATCACACCATAATTTTACTCCTTTGAGAGAGATATCTTGTAAAAACTCCACTAAGTTCATAGTTCTACCTCTATCCAATTAGTATCTTTGACGTTATCTGGCTCAATAATTTTATTTTTATCTGTTTTAATGATCAGTTGTTGCTTAATCTCATTTGCTAGAGCTATAATGGTGATTCCTTCCATAAATATGGTGGCTGGAATATCGACTCGCAGCTCAATTTGAATCTGATTTCGCAATTCCACAGCCATCAATGAGTCAAGTCCCATCATAATTAGAGATTTTTCTAACTCTATTTGAGAAACTGTCATACCCATAATATGAGCAATTTTGCTTTGGAGATAAGAGGTCAATAGCTTTTCTTGTTCCCTATCTGAAGCTAAATTTAGCTGTTCTAGAATTCGACCGCTCTGACTCTGTTCTACCGATTTTGTGGTAAAAGCTTCTAAAAATGGGAGCTTTGCCAATCCTGGCATCTGCCTAAAAAACTCCGACCAATTAACAGGGAACACCCCTACTTGGCTTTGAGACCCTGATAACAATGAACCTAATGCTTGCATTCCTGATTCTGGTTCAATTGCCACTACCCCACTGCTCTGCATTCGATTTTGATGTTCCCTTGCTAAACGAGCAGCCATTCCTGCTGTTGCCCATGCTCCCCAGTTAATACTTAATCCTGGTAAACCCTGACCTCGGCGATAGTGGGCGATCGCATCCATCAAACCATTGGCCGCCGCATAGTTTCCTTGACCATAATTCCCCAACATCGAAGCCATAGACGAGAAACACACAAAGAAATCTAAAGGTAAATCCTGAGTCAGTTGATGTAAATACCAGGTTCCTGACACCTTGGGAGCCATAACTTTTGTAAATCTATCCCAGCTCATCTTTTGTAATACCCCGTCATCCAACACCCCAGCAGCATGAATCACTCCTTTAAGTGGAGGTAACGAAGCAGATATCCCCTCTAAGATTTTGATGACAGACTCTTGAGTAGAAATATCCCCTAACAAAACACTGACTGATGCTCCTGCTGCTTCTAACTCCTCTATGATTTTTTGTGCAGTTTCATTCGGACTCCGACGCCCAGTTAATACTATATACTTGGCTCCCTCGGATACCATCCATTGGGCTACTTCTAAGCCTAAAGCTCCTAAACCTCCTGTAATTAAATAACTTGCTTCTGGTTTGATGGATTTTTGCTCATCTCCAGTTTCTGGCATAGAAACTACCACTTTTCCTATATGCTTACCTTGCTGCATATATCGGAAGGCAGCTTTGATTTCTGTACTAGGAAATACTTTATAAGATAATGCTTTCAGTTTTCCTTGCTGACACTGCTGGTTCAATTCCTCTGAAATTTTGGCAATTAAACCTGGTTGTTGTTGGATCCTCTCTCCAATATCAAAGGGAAAGTAATCAGCATCTGGTCGCTTCTGCATCACCTGTTGTTGCTCCCAAATCCCTATTTTACCAATTTCTACAAACCGTCCTTGAGTAGCCAAAACAGCAAAACTCTTATCAATGAAATCTCCATTCAGACTATTTAAGACTATATCTACACCTTTTCCCTGAGTCAAACTCATTATTTCATCAGCAAACTCTAAAGTGCGAGAGTTCATTATGTGTTTAATGCCCATAGACTTGAGAAACTCCCACTTAGGCGGACTCGCAGTCGCGAATACTTCTGCTCCTGTCTGTAGTGCGATTTGAACTGCCGCTTGCCCTACACCACCAGCAGCAGCATGAATTAATACTCGCTCTCCTGGCTGAATTTTAGCTAAGTGTTGTAATCCATAGTAAGCTGTAGCGAAAGTCAATGGTAAAGTAGCTGCTTCCGTAAAACTCAGATTTTTCGGTTTAGCCATCACTAACTCAGCCGGAGTAGTGACAAAGCTACTGAACCCATTATGAACCAAAGCCATCACCTCATCTCCCACCTGCCACTGAGACACATTGTCTCCCACAGATGCAATAACGCCTACACATTCTAAGCCCAAGTTAAGTTGAGCTACGTCAGTAATACCTAATACCTGAGCATAATATTCTTTCAGTAACCCCAAGGAATTGAGTACATCTCGGAAGTTTAAACCCACTGCTTTGACTTGAATTTCTACTTCATTCCCTTGTGGAGGACGGCGCTGCATTACTTGCCACTTGAGGTTGTCTATCAGTCCATATTCAGACAACTTCAATTCTAGTGGTTGATTTTCTAATCCTAATTTTTCTTCTAAGCTCGATTTCGGCTTTTGTTGTCGTACTAATCTGGCTACATAACGGACTCCCTGACGAATTGCTATTTGGTCTTCATTATTCTTATAAAATACTTCATTTACTAAACTGGGTAGCATTTCCGAAACATTTGTTTTGGGGTCTAAGTCTATTCGGCCACACCTTAATTCTGGGTGTTCTAGACTAATAACACGCCCTAGTCCCCATAGAGTTCCTTGTTGGGGTTGCACCACTTCTGCTTCATCCAATATACTCTGAGTCCCTTGAGTAACTAACCACATCGGTGTTACATTAGTCAATCCAGCTTGAACTAAGGCTTGCACTAAATGTAACGCTGTTGCACAACCAAGTTGTTGAGCTGTTTGTAAATCCTCAACTTCATTTATTATACCCCATAAATGCAAAATGCCCTTAATATCTGAATTATCTTGGAGCAGTTTGGGAAATTGTTCAGCTACAGTGGGATTAATTTGATAATGTTGAGCATCTAATTGCTGATACTCTGAACCTGGGGATACCCAAATATAGTTCTGTCCTCTCTCTTCTAGATACTTCCCGACCGAGTCTACCAATTCATCAGTAAGTGCAAATACTAACCATTTACCAGAGCCATTTTCATTTGCAGTTTTTGTTAAGGGTTGAGCTTCCCAGTTGATTTCATAAAACCAATCACTTAAATCTGAATCTAGACTCTTCAGTAAGGTTTCCGGATTCGCTTTCCTACCCTCAAAACCATTAACCTGAGCCACCAATTTCCCAGTTTGGTCAAATAATTGTATTTCGGCTTTCAGCAGTTTTTCCTCTGATGCTCCATCTTTCAATCCACGGGTATAACACCAAAGCGAACCATTCTCAGGGCGCTGATAAAAAGTAAACTTCTCTATACTGAAGGGCACAAAAGTTTCATTTTGGTCATCCGACAGACTGAGGTTAAGTGCAGCCACTGACTGAAAGCATGAGTCAATTAAGGCCGGATGTATTTGATACTTAAGCGCATCTAACACTGTCTCAGGGACTTTCATTTGACACAGAATTTCTCCCTCTCCTAACCATACTTGGTCTATCCATCTAAAACTCTCCCGTAATTGAACTTGTCTATCCCATATATTCTGGTAAATTTCTGTACTTTCAATTTTTTTAGTACAACGAGATTGAATTTCTTCGATGGTTTCTAGAGACTGCTGCGTTTGCGAAGCATGACCTAGGAATCGCTCAACATTGGTAGGATAAATCTTTCCTGTAGCATGGACAGCCCAAGAATTACTCTCAGAGCTATCAAAACTAATTACTTGAAATGAATATGAGCTATCCTGTGGAGTTAAAGCTACCTGAACGTTCCGTACCCCCTGTTCTGGTATTGCTAAGGCTTGGGGAAACAGAATGTCCTCCAGTTGACATCCGGTTGTAGAAAATGTTAGAGAGGCGCTTGCTAACAATAGAGAAATGTGACTTGCACCAGGCACTACAACTTTTTCATATATACGGTGGTCTGCTAAAAATGGTAGGGCGTCGGTGCTAAACTCAGATTCAAAAAAGATATCTTTTGATAAAGGAGATTGAAACTTGCGATTAATCAGAGGATGAAGTTTTGTTGTAGAGATACCTTGAGTATTAGCTGTTTCAATCCAATACTTTTCCCGCTGAAATGGATAAGTTGGCAAGATTACTTTCTGATTAGTATAATCTCGGTCAAACCCTGACCAATCTACTTGGGATCCTTTTACATACAACTGTCCTAAACTTGAGAGCATTTGTTGCCATTCTTCTACTCCTGGACGTAAAGATGGTAACCATACTCCCACATCTTCTGGTAAACATTGACGTCCCATCCCCAGTAATATTGCTTTTGGTCCCACTTCCAAGAATACCTTATAACCTTCCTCATCCAGAGTTTTCATACTCTGGGCAAACTTCACTGGTTGTCGGACATGATTTACCCAATATTTAGCGGTAGTCATTTCTGAACTCACCTTTTGACCAGTAACATTAGAAATAACTGGTATCCTAGACTGACTATATGTGACTTCCTGAGCTACTGCTTCAAACTCTGCCAACATTGGCTCCATTAACGGGGAATGAAAAGCATGGGACACCTGTAAATGTTTGGTCTTAACTCCCTTTGCTTCTAACTTACTGCAAATGGTTGCGATCGCTTCACTTTCACCAGAAATCACGATACTTTCTGGTCCATTAATCGCTGCTATTGTCACTTGCGAACTATAATCTCCTATGGCTTCTCTGACTTGAGATTCTGATGCTAACAAAGACACCATTTCACCACCAGAGGGTAACTGTTGCATCAACCTGCCCCGCATGGCGATTAATTTCAGACCGTCCTCCAGACTAAAAACCTCTGCCACACAAGCTGCTACATATTCTCCCACACTATGACCCATCACCACATTGGGTTTAATCCCCCAAGATTCCCATAACTTAGCTAGGGCGTATTCTATAGCAAACAAAGCAGGTTGGGTATAAGCTGTTTGGTCTAGCAAAGAAGAACTTGACTTTTGTGCATCTTTAGGGTATATAGCTTCTAATAGAGGTACTTCTAGATAGGGTTGTAAAATTTGGTCGCATCGATCTAAAGCTTGACGGAAAGTCGGTGCTTGTTCATACAGTTGCCTTCCCATATTCACATACTGGGAACCTTGACCTGTGAATAGGAAAGCTATTTTCGGACTTTGGCTGCAGCCATCTGGTTGTCCAGAAAATAGTCCAACTACTTCTTTCTTAGTTTTCCAGTCAAGCAGTTTTTCTATTAATTCCTTTTGCTCAGAAGCAATAACCCCTAGTCGATGATTAAAATGTCCTCTGCCTGTATTAGCTGTATAACATACATCTGCTAGTGCCAAATCTGGAGAAATTTCTAAATTATTTTGATAAATACTGACTAAATCTTCTAAAGCTTTTTCTGTTTTTGCCGACAGAGCTAATATATGAATCGGACGTTCAGCAATATCCTGAATTCTGAATTCTGAATTCTGAATTCTGAATTCTGCAGGAGCTTCTTCTAAAACAATATGAGCATTGGTGCCACTAATAGCAAAAGAGCTTACTCCTGCTACTCTTTTCCCGCCTGATGACAGCCAAGGTGTGAGTTGAGTAGGTACTTTTAAAGGTATATTCTCCCAATCAATATAGGGGTTAGGATTAGCAAAATGCAGATGAGGGGCTATTTTTTGATGTTGCAGTTGTAAAACCACCTTAATAACACCTGCAATTCCTGCTGCTGCTTCTAGATGACCAATATTAGTTTTAACTGAAGCGATATGCAATGGATTTTCCCGATCGCGTCCCTGCTCAAACACGCTAGCTAAAGCTCTCACTTCCATAGGATCTCCGAGGGAAGTTCCAGTACCATGAGCTTCCACATAACTCACTCGATCGGGTTCTACTTTTGCTGCTTTGAGAGCTTGCTGAATAAGTTTTTCCTGAGCTAGTTTATTAGGTACTGTCAGTCCGCTACTCGGCCCATCATGATTAACAGCGGAACCACGAATTACTGCCTGGATATTGTCCCCATTTTTGACCGCATCCGACAAACGCTTAAGTACCACAATGCCACATCCCTCTCCCCTACCATAACCATCAGCAGCAGCATCAAAAGTTTTACACTTGCCATCAGGTGATAGAGCCTTTAATTTTGATAGTGCAGTTGTCACTTGAGGAGAGAGAATTAGTTGGACTCCCCCAGCTAAAGCTAGATTAGACTCACCCTGACGCAGACTCTGACAAGCTTCATGTATAGCTACCAGAGATGATGAACAAGCTGTATCTATTGCTATTGATGGGCCTTGCAATCCTAAAAAGTAAGATAACCTACCTGCTGCAAAACAGAACCCATTTCCTGTAGCATCATAAGGGCTAATATTTTCGACTTGGCTCAAACCCAAATTAGCATAATCATTTTGACCGATACCCAGAAACACTCCTGTCTGAGTGTTTTTTAATTGCTGGGGATTAATACCAGCTCTTTCTAAAGCTTCCCAAGTTACTTCCAAAATAAAACGTTGCTGTGGGTCAAGGCTATGGGCTTCTCGGCCAGAGATACCAAAAAATTGCGGATCGAACCGATCTACCTGATCAACTAATGCTGCGTGCCGGATATACATTTTCCCTGGAGTATCAGGGTTGGGGTCGTAGTAAGAATCTATATCCCAACGTTCTAGTGGAATCTCTCTAACAGAGTCTTTACCATTAGATAACAATTCCCAGAAACTTTCTGGTGTGTTGGCATTTCCAGGAAATCGACAGCCTATGCCAATGATGGCGATCGCTTCACTTCTTGAACGCTCCATCATTTCCAATTTAGTTTCTGCTTGCTTTAGCGCCAGAAACATCTGTTTGGATAATGATAGTTGCTCTTTGTTGGTAGTCGGTTCCATGAATTTTTAGCCTTGACGTATTTTGTTATTTGTTGATTGATTGCAATTTCCTGCTTGCAGCAATTTATCAAAGCATACTCTTGATTTTTTCTAGTTGCTGAGCTGCTAGTGCTTCAAATTCTTCTTCTGAGATATTTTCGATAACTGGCAAAATATGATCATCTACGTCTACCTCTTCTAACTCAGGTAAGTTGTTCTCCGAATCTGCTACTGATTGCCATCCCATGACTTCCTTCAATATATATTGGGATAGTGTTTCAATCGTGGGATATTCCATCGCTACTGTCCCGGGTAAGGCAATTCCTAGTTGAGCTTGTAGTCGATTCTTTAATTCCACTGTGGTCAGAGAGTCCATCCCCATTTCCATAAAGCCTAAATTCACTTCAGGTAATTGAGACGAATTAAAACCTAATACCTTAGCTACTTGCCCTCGAATGTGTTTCCTTAAAATTTCCTGACGTTCGCCTGGTGATGCCTTCTCTAATTTTTCTAAAATTTCTCGGTTTAGCTGCTGTTCATGTGTATCTGGTTGCTGTGATTGTTCCTGTTGTAATAGTTGCCGCAGTAATGAACTTTTATTTAAATTACTCCACTGTTGTGTCAATAATGACCACTGTACAGATATTACACCAACTTGTCCAGTTAGAGCTTGATTTCTTAACATTTCTTCTAAGGCATACATGCCTTGTTCTGGAGCAATAGTACTAATTCCCAGGTTATGAATTCGGTTTTGATGTTCAACTGCTAAACTAGCCGCCATTCCTCCATAACTCCAGGCACTCCAGTTAATACTTAATCCAGATAATCCTCTGCCTCGACGATAGTGAGCCAAAGCATCCATAAAAGCATTGGCAGCAGCATAGTTTCCTTGACCTGGTGAACCGATTAAGGAAGCCATTGAGGAGAAGCAGACGAAGAAATCTAGTGGCAGATCTTGGGTGAATTGATGTAAATGCCAAGTTCCTCTTACTTTTGGTGCCATTACCTTGGTAAAATGCTCCCAACTCATCTGTTGCAGGGTAGCGTCATCAAGCACTCCGGCTGCATGAATAACCCCCTTGAGTGTAGGTAAAGATATCTGAATTTCTTCAATAATTTGGGCTACGTCTTGTTCAACAGAGATATCCCCTAACAAAACCCTAACTTGAGCACCTGCCTGTTCTAGTTGTTCTGTGATTTCTTGTACTGTTTCTGATCGAGCACTACGCCCAGTTAACACAATATTTCTGGCTCCCTTTTCTACTAGCCATTGGGCTGTATGTAACCCTAAAGCTCCCAGTCCTCCAGTAATCAAGTAAGTAGCATCAGATGATAATGATAGTGGTTGCTCGGATGATTGAGGAGATTGCTGCACTAAACGAGCTACATAGGTTTGTTCTCCTCGTAAGGCTAGATGGTCTTCTTCTAGGTTATTTACTAGCAGTTGCAGTAGCTTTTCTACTTCGTCTTCTGGTGTTTGTGGATCTAAATCTACTAATCCTCTCCAAAGTTGGGAATTTTCTAGAGATACTACTCTACCTAATCCCCACAAGGGCGAGGCAGCTACTGTTAGTTTCTCCGTGTTAGATAATACTGACTGAGCGCCCCTGGTGACTAGCCATAGTTGAGGAACATTGGTAGTTTTGAGCACACTTTGTAATAGGTGCAAGACACTGCCACACCCCCACAGTTGAGTTTGCTCTAAGCTGTCAAGGGTTAAATCTTCTGTAGCTGGAGCATCTAAACTCCACAAATGAATTACCTTTGATAAGGACAGTTGACTGGTTTCTAGAATGAATTTTTGGAGTTGTTCAAATTCTTCAGGAGCAGAGGGATTGAGTTGATATCTTCCTGCTGCTAGTTGTTGATAGTTGTCTGCTCGATGAACTAGGCTGCATTCATGTCCTTGCTCTTGCAATTTTTGGGCTAATTTTTCCGCGACCCCCGTATTATCCGCAAAAATCAACCAATGACTCGGTTTGATGCTTGTTTGGGACTGAGTCTGAGGCAAAGGTTGCCACTGTAGTTGATAGAACCAATCTTTAATCGTTGCTGCTGCTAATTGTTGCTGATGTTGTTTAGCTAGTACTTCTAATATTTCGGGTAAAAGTTTAAGCTGCTCTGGTGAAAACTTGGCTGCTTGTTCCAGTTGTTGCGCTAGGGTTGCCGTTTCTCCTTGACTTAGCAGGTTAACGATCGCGGTATTACTATTTTCTGATGTCCAAGAACTATGCTGGTGATTTCCGTTTACTTTGGTTTCTACCCAATACCGTTCTCCCTGGAAGGGATATGTCGGTAATGCTACCTTCTGACGAGCATAATCTTTGTCAAATCCTAGCCAATCTATTTTGACTCCCTGTACATATAACTGTCCTAAACTAGAGAGCATCTGCTGCCATTCATCTACTCCTGGACGCAATGAGGGTAACCAGACACCGACTTCTTCTAGTAAACATTGACGCCCCATTCCTAGCAATACTGGTTTGGGTCCGATTTCCAGGAATAACTCATATCCTTGTTGATGCAGAGTCGTCATGCTTTGGGCAAACCGCACTGGTTGGCGCACATGATTTACCCAATATTTGGCAGAAGTAATCTCCTCTCCCACCAGTTTGCCAGTAACATTTGATATCAGTAGTATCCTAGGCTGATGGTAGGTAATTTGATTAGCTACTGCTTCAAATTCTGCCAACATTGGTTCCATCAGAGGGGAATGGAAGGCATGGGATACTTGTAGTTGTTTGGTCTTGATGCCAAGGGATTCCAGGTTAGTTGCGATCGCTCTTACTGCTTCACTATCACCAGAAATTACGATACTTTGGGGTCCGTTGATGGCTGCTATGGCTACTTTGTCTCCTAGGGACATCCCATTCAATGTCTCTAGGACTTTTACTTCTGGAGCCATGACTGAAACCATCTCACCACCAGCAGGTAATTTCTGCATCAACCTTCCCCTAGCGGCAATGAGTTTCAAGGCATCTTCTAAACTAAATACTCCTGCTACTGTTGCTGCTACATATTCTCCTACACTGTGACCCATAACTGCATTTGGTTTAATCCCCCAGGATTGCCAGAGTTGACATAGAGCATACTCTATAGCAAATAGCACCGGTTGGGTATAGGCTGTTTGGTTCAGCAGGGAGGAATCTGATGAGTCGTCTGCTGGATAGAGAATTTCTCGTAATGACTTGTCCCGGAAGGTTTCTACAGTCTTGAGAATATCGTCACATTGGTTAATTGCTTCACGGAAAGTTGCTGCTTGTTGATACAACTGCCTTCCCATGTTGACATATTGGGAACCTTGACCAGTGAATAACAAGGCTATTTTTGGTGCTGTAGTGTTGTTTGGCAGTTTTCCAGAAAAGATTCCAGCTACTTCCTCTCCTTCTTGGTGCTCTCGGAGTTTTTCAACTAATTCTTGTTGGTTCTGTGCGATAACTGCTAATCTGTGGTTGAAATGAGCGCGTCCTGTGTTGGCGGTATAGCAGATATCTCCTACCCCTAATTCTGGATGAGTTGGGAGATAATTTTGATAACTACTGACCAACTCATCAAAAGCTGTTTCGGTTTTAGCTGACAGTGTCAGCAGATGAACTGAACGTTCTAAATAATCTTCACTGTTGCCTTTTCTGTAATCTTCACTGTTGCCTGTTGCCTGTTGCCTGTTGCCTTCTATTGGTGCTTCTTCTAAGATTACATGAGCATTAGTTCCACTAAAACCAAAGGAACTCACTCCCGCGATGCGACTTTTCTCGTTAGTTTGCCAAGGGGTGAGCTGAGTCGAGACCTTTACTGGTAATTGAGACCAATTAATATAAGGATTAGGTTGGTTAAAATGTAGTGATGGTGCTATTTGTTGATGTTGCAGTTGCAGGACTAACTTGAGCAAACCTGCTATTCCTGCCGCTCCTTCGGTGTGACCAATGTTCGTCTTAACCGAACCAATGATTAATGGCTGTTCAACAGAGTGGGTTTTGCCAAATACCGTTCCTATGGCTTCGACTTCAATGGGGTCCCCCAAAGCAGTTCCTGTACCATGAGCTTCAAGATAACTAACACTTGTTGGGTCTACTTCCCCATTTGCCAAAGCTTGACGGATGACTGATTGTTGAGAAGGTCCATTAGGAACCGTTAAACCACTAGTATCACCATCTTGATTGATGGCACTGCCCCGAATTACTGCCAGAATATTGTCCTGGTCTGCTACTGCATCTGATAAACGTTTAAGTACAACAATACCACATCCTTCCCCACGGACAAAGCCATCAGCAGAAGTATCAAAAGTCTTGCACCGACCATCAAAGGATAACATACGAGCCTTAGAAAAGTTGATGCTAAATTCCTGAGATAGCAATAGATTAACCCCTCCAGACAGGGCTAGGTTGCATTCTTGATTCCTTAAACTCGAACAGGCCAAATGGATACTTACTAATGAAGAGGAGCAAGCTGTGTCTACTGCCAAATTGGGTCCTATTAGTCCCAGAATATAGGAAATTCGCCCTGATGCTGTACTGTGGGCATTGCCTGTAGCTACATAGGCATCAAATTGTTCTGGACCTTGACTGAATATACGTTGGGTATAGTCGTTGCCACAAATACCAATAAATACACCTGTTGGGCTTCCTTGGAGTTGTTGCGGATTTTTGCCTGAATTTTCTAGAGCTTCCCAACTGACTTCTAGGAGTAATCTCTGTTGAGGGTCTAGATGGATGGCTTCCTTGGGAGAAATACCAAAAAAATTGTTATCAAACTCCTGAAGTTTGTTGAGAAATCCTCCATAGCGAGTATATATTTTACCAGGACTGTCTGGGTCTGGGTCGTAATAATCATCAAGATGCCATCGGTCTTGTGGTACTTCAGTGATCGCATCTACTCCGTTTTGTAAAATATCCCAGAAGGCTTCTGGAGTAGATGCACCTCCAGGAAAGCGACAACCCATACCAATGATCGCGATTGGTTCTGATTTGTCCTTACTTTTTAGTGCATCAAGTTCAGCTTCCAACTTAGCTATCTTGTCTGATGCCATTTTCATCAGTTTGGCATATTCTTGCACCTGAGTACTACTCATTGAAATACCTCCTAATTGGCTCCTAGTTGTTCTGCCAGCCTTTTAGCAATATCGTCTATTTCGATAAGTTGCTCGCTTTCATCTGCTACCTCCTCTTTTTCAGCTAGTAAGTCTTTAACTAAATAATCTACCAGTTTCTCTACCTTGGGATAATCAAAAGCCAGAGAAGATGGCAGTGAACAATCTAAACTGGATTGCAACTTATTCCTCAACTCAACAGAACTTAAAGAATCCATCCCCAGGTCAAAAAAGCCTGTTGCTAAGGCAATCGATTCGGGATTATTGATTCCTAATACCAGAGCTAATTGACGACGGACATGAGCTACTAATAAAGAGCGACGTTCGTTAGGTGCTGTTGCCTCCAGCTTTAACAGAAATTCTGACTTAGACGTTTCAGAAGTGGTTTGGATTGTTTCCTGCCAATCTGCCAAGAAAGGCCATTGGGCTAATCTCTCCTGCCATCCTGACCACTCAAGGGGAACCACTCCTACTTCTACATCCTCACCACTCATCAGTAGTTCTAGAGACTCTAATACCTGAGTTGGAGATATTACACCCATACCCTGCTTGGATGCCCTCATATCCGCACCCCTTTCTGCCGCCTCTCCCACTTGAGCAACGGCTCCCCAATGAATGCTCAATCCCGACAATCCCATCCCGCGACGATAATGGGCTAACCCATCAAGAAACCCATTAGCTGCCGAATGATTTCCCTGACCAGGTGAACCCAACAGAGATGCTGCCGAAGAAAACAGCACAAAAAAGTCCAATGGTTGATTTTGAGTCAATTGATGCAAATGCCAAGCACCTTGCACTTTCGGTGCCATCACCTGCTCAAAACTAGACCAACTCTGGTTTTGTAGCACTCCATCTGATAACATCCCCGCCGAATGAATCACTCCTGCTAATGGTCGGTTTGATTCCTCAATTCTCTTCCACACCTCTCTCATCGATTTCCCATCAGACACATCGGCCTTTTCCACTACCACTTCCGCTCCTGCCATTTCTAACTCTGTTATTTTTTTCCTAATAGCATCATCCGGTGAACGGCGTCCTAACAATACCAAATGTTTAGCTCCCTTAGACACCATCCAATTAGCTACCAGTAAACCCAAACCTCCCATACCTCCTGTAATCAAATAGCTAGCTCCAGAACGGAAACTTAAAGGCTTCTGAGTCCTAGCATCAGCAAGTTGTGTTTGACTCACCACAATCTTGCCTATATGTTTGGCTTGCTGCATATAACGGAAGGCATCAATGACTTCCTCTATAGGAAATACCTTCACTGGTGGTGGTTGTAGTAAACCGTTGCTCAACTTATCTTTCAACCCTTGCAACATAGAATTGATTAATCCCGGTTGCTGTTGAGACTCTTTGACTAAATCCACTACAAAATAAGATACATCCGGTCTGACTGCTGCTACTTGGCTTGAATCCCAGACTCCTCGCTTGGAGATTTCCACAAACCGACCACCAGAACTGACTACTGAGAGACCCTTGCTAATAAATTCCCCAGAAGTCAGAGAGTTGAGTACAATATTTACTCCTTGACCTTGAGTGATTGCCATCACCTGGTCAGCAAACTCCACTGTCCGGGAATTCATAATGTGTTTGACTCCCATCTGTCGTAGCGCTTCCCATTTGGGAGGACTGGCGGTAGCAAAAACTTCTGCTTCTGCTTGCTGCGCGATTTGAACCGCAGCCATCCCTGTTCCTCCGGCTGCGGCATGGATTAAAACGCGATCGCCAGCCTGAATCTTAGCCAGATGATGCAAAGCATAATAAGCTGTTAAAAAATTAGCTGGAATAGATGCTGCTTCTTCAAAGCTCAGATTTTCTGGCTTAATAACTACATAGGTAGCATCAACAGTTACATACTGACTAAAGCTGCCGTGAGCCATAGCCATAACTGTATCCCCTATCTGAAAGCCTGTGACTTTTGACCCTACAGCTACTACTTCACCCGCACACTCTCCACCAAAACTGTCCATCTCTACTAAGTGTTTTTGAGACATTCCATCCACTTGCTGAGGGACTAATCCTAATGCAGATACTACATCTAGAAAATTCAATCCTGTTGCCTTAACTCTAATTTCTACTTCCCCTGCTCCTGGCGAGCGTCTAGTAACTGGCTCTAGGATTAAGTTATCTAAACTACCCTTCTGGGAACTTCCTAGTTTGAATGGTTGTGATGGTACCAACTGTTGTGCCACTGGTTGCTGATGATGACTAGCCACCAATCGAGCTACATAACGACCATCTCCACGCCATGCCACCTGATCTTCGGAATCCTCTGACCAGATTTCATTAAAGAGTGCATCAGCTTGACCCTCTATAGTCTCCTCTGGGTCTAAATCTATACGAGTACAGTTTAACTCTGGATGTTCCAAGCTAATCACTTTTCCCATTCCCCACACCGAAGATTGGGCTACTCCTGGTATTACGGGATAATTTGACGGTACTGGTTGAGCACCATTCGTTACTAACCATAACCGGGGTGATTGAGATAATCCGGCTTTGACTAAGGCTTGTACCACAGATAAGGTTGTGCCGCACCCTAGCCGAGATAAGTTTTCTAATTCTTCAGAGTTGATAGTTTTACCTAGCCCTGCTTCGGTTGTCCAACATTGTACTACTCCCGATAAAGATGGTGATTTGGCAGCTAGAGTCTCTATCAGTTGCTCAAATTCTGAGAGGTTGTCGGGGTTAATGGTAAATTCTTCCGGGGCAAGCTGTTGATAGCTCTCTCCTGCAAATACTAAGGTACAAACGTCTCCTACTGAGCGCAGTTGGCTAGCTAAGTGTTGAGCAATTCCTTGAGTGTCTGCTAGTATCAACCAACCTTTCGATGTCTCCTTCGTTTGTTCATTGGTTGTGGTAGCTGCTTGGGCTACAATCACCGTTTGCTCTGACAAAGCTTTTGCCATTCCCTCCACTTCTGGCAAGGTAACTACTTGAGTAAAACCTGTTTCACTCAACACCTTTTGCCACTGCTGGCGACTCAGCAGTGGGTAGTCTGGTCGTAATTCATAATCACTGAATTTCCACCATCCTTCTAATAGTCCAAAGATTAAATCCGCCCACCTAATCCGAGTTGTTGCTTCATACAAGACCAACATTCCCCCTGGTGCCAACAGTTGCCGCACATGGGATAAGGTTTGCTTGAGACTTGCGGTTGCATGGAGGACATTGGCCGCAATAATTACATCATATTGATGAGATTCAAATCCTTGGCTGGTCGGGTCTACCTCTATATCTAAGGTTTGATAGCCCAGGAATCGATAATCCCGGAATTTCTCTTGGGCTTTACTGGTGAACAATGCCCCAATATCGGTAAATATATATTCTGTTTGGTTGGGATTGAGATGGGGCAGAATATAGCTAGTTGTCCCTCCTGTTCCAGCTCCGATTTCCAACAACCTTATCCCTCGGCTCGGTGGTAATTTCTCAATAGCTTGAGTGATGGTTTTTTGCACGATCGTGTTCATCACTTTCGCTACACTTGAGTCTTGATACAGTTGGGTTGCTGTGGTTAAATCTCCTTGAGGGAACACCAATTGTACTGGGTCTATTGCTCCTCTTAGTACGACCGCTAGTTGAGATGCACAACGGTCTAACAATGTCAATGTTGCTGCTTCCTCTGGATATTGACTCTGTAAACTCTGGCTTTGTTGAGTCGGGTTGACTTTCTCTAAGGTTTGTTGCACCTGCCACCGTTGTTGCTGGGACTGGAGTATTCCTACTTCTGCTAAGATTTCTAGCAAACGCTGGAACAGTCGTCGTTGGCTCGGAACTATGGCTAAACGTTGGACTGCTGCCTCCAAGTCGAAGCTCTCTGTTGGCTGGTATGACCAACCCATTGACCCCAAGGCTTGCACTATATAATCTACGCTTAATTCTTCTAAGCTCCTGCCAATTTCTGAGGTACGAACATTATCTACTTGAGTTACTAATTCTGCTAGGCTGGGAGTTAATTGTTGGGAAACTTCTACAGGAGCCAGCAAGAAATCAGGAGGTAGCAACTTGCCCAAAAGACCTTTGGTTCTCCATTCTACTTCATACAACCAATTAGTTATTGATTCTACTTCTGTTCTTAGTAGAGTTTGTTGAGTCGCCAGTTTTACTTGTAAACCTTTGACTGTGGCAATGATTTCTCCATCTGGACTCACTAGCGTTACTTGAGTAGTCAAACTTTCTTGAGTTTCCTCGACAGGGGTCATCACTGATGCGTAAGCCCATAGGGAAAGTCCTGGACTACAATATACTTTGAACTGTTCTATTCCTACTGGCAGATAAGTTTTGTCACTATCTGTTTGTGGCAATGCACTAAAAGTTACCTGCAAGGCTGCATCTAGTAATGCCGGATGGAACTGATAGTCGATGGTTTCTCCGAGCAATTCTTCAGGTAACTTAATCTCGGCTAGTGCTTGGTTTTCACCAGACCATAACTTGTATATGCCTTGGAAACTTTTGCCATAGTCTATACCAATTTGCCGACATTGTTGATAATGTTGACTGATTTCTATCGAATGACTACACTCTCTCTGGTATTTTTCCAAGTCTGTTTTAGGAGTTGTCTCTGTTTGGTCTGATCTTATTTTTCCTGTGGCATGGAGTACCCACTTTTGTTCCTCGTTTTCTTGTTCTTGTTGTTGAGAAAATATTTGGAAATTGTAGCTTTGGTTGTCTGTTGTAGTGAGTATGGTTTGGGCTGAAAGCAGTTCTCCTGGGGGCAAAATACATCCCTGGCGAATGAAGAAATCTTCTATTACCAAATTGCGATTTCTCAATTGGTATTTTCCGGCTGCTGTAGCCATTTCTAAATAGGCAGTCGTGGGAAATAATGCTTGATTAAATACTCGGTGGTGGCTGAGGTAGGCTGGGGAGCCTTCCCCTAGGACTGACTGAAAAATTTGTTGTTTACTCGCACAATTGAGTTTTTGACCTAATAGGGGGTGGATATTTTGGCTTGTTGACAAATACTGTTTTTTCGGAAGACCATTATTAGTTTCTAACCAATACCTTTCTCGCTGGAAGGGATATGTCGGCAATGCTACCTTCTGACAAGCATAATCTTGCTCAAATCCTAGCCAATCTACTTGGGCTCCCTCTACATATAACTGTCCTAAACTAGAAAGCATCTGCTGCCATTCTTCTACTCCTGGACGTAATGATGGTAACCAGACACCCACCTCTTCTGGTAAACATTGCTTTCCCATGCCCAGTAATATTGGTTTAGGTCCGATTTCGAGGAATAACTCATATCCTTCCTGATCCAGAGTTGTCATGCTTTGGGCAAACCGCACTGGTTGACGCACATGATTTACCCAATATTCGGCAGAAGTAATCTCAGTATCCACCAGTTGGCCAGTAACATTGGATATCAGTGGTATCCAAGGCTGATGGTAGGTGATTTGATTGGCTACTGCTTCAAACTCTGCCAACATTGGTTCCATCAGAGGGGAATGGAAGGCATGGGATACTTGTAGTTGTTTGGTCTTGATGCCAAGGGATTCCAGGTTAGTTGCGATCGCTCTTACTGCTTCACTATCACCAGAAATTACGATACTTTGGGGTCCGTTGATGGCTGCTATGGCTACTTTGTCTCCTAGGGACATCCCATTCAATGTCTCTAGGACTTTTACTTCTGGAGCCATGACTGAAACCATCTCACCACCAGCAGGTAATTTCTGCATCAACCTTCCCCTAGCGGCAATGAGTTTCAAGGCATCTTCTAAACTAAATACTCCTGCTACTGTTGCTGCTACATATTCTCCTACACTGTGACCCATAACTGCATTTGGTTTAATCCCCCAGGATTGCCAGAGTTGACATAGAGCATACTCTATAGCAAATAGCACCGGTTGGGTATAGGCTGTTTGGTTCAGCAGGGAGGAATCTGATGAGTCGTCTGCTGGATAGAGAATTTCTCGTAATGACTTGTCCCGGAAGGTTTCTACAGTCTTGAGAATATCGTCACATTGGTTAATCGCTTCACGGAAAGTTGCTGCTTGTTGATACAACTGCCTTCCCATGTTCACATATTGGGAACCTTGTCCTGTGAATAGGAAGGCAATTTTAGCTGTTGTGGTGTTATACTCCTGTTGTCCTGAGTAAATTCCAACTACTTCCTCTCCCTGTTGGTGCTGTTGGAGTTTTTCGACTAATTCTTGTTGGTCAGCAGCGACAACTGCTAATCTGTGGTTGAAGTGAGTTCTTCCTGTGTTAGCTGTATAGCAGATATCAGCCAACCCTAATTCTGGATTAGTTTTGAGATAATTTTGATAACTACTCACTAACTCAGCAACAGACGTTTCTGTTTTCGCTGACAGGGTTAAGAGATGAACCGAACGTTCTAAATAATCTTCACTGTTGCCTGTTGCCTGTTGCCTGTTGCCTTTTCTGTAATCTTCACTGTTGCCTGTTGCCTGTTGCCTGTTGCCTTCTTTTAGCGCTTCTTCAATAACGATATGAGCGTTAGTGCCACTAAAGCCAAAAGAACTGACTGCGGCTCGCCTTGGTTTGCCTTCCTGTGCTTCCCAATCTTGGAATTCTGTGTTGACATAGAAAGGGCTATTGGCAAAGTCGATGTGGGGATTGGGTTGATTAAAATGTAACGAGGGAACCAATTTCTGGTGTTTGAGACACAAAATTGTCTTAATTAAACCAGAAACCCCGGCAGCAGTTGAGGCATGACCAATATTAGTCTTTACCGAGCCGATCGCACAAAACTGTTTTCGGTTAGTCCACTTAGAAAAGGTTTCGGTTAAAGCTTCAACTTCAATGGGATCTCCAAGAGATGTTGCTGTACCATGAGCTTCTACATAACTTATCGTTTCTGGATCGATCCCAAATTGCTGATAAACCCTTTCTTCCAAGCGCGTTTGAGATTGGCTACTAGGGGCACTAATGCCATTGGTATTGCCATCATAATTGATGCCTGTACCCTTGATTACTCCGTAAATATGATCTTGATCTCGAATTGCTTGCTCGTAGCTTTTTAGTAACAGAACGCCACAACCTTCACTCCAAACTGTACCGGATGCTTCAGCATCAAAAGTTTTACAACGTCCTGCCGGAGATACCATCTGAAACTGACTCGACAGTATTTGGAAGTCTGGGGTGAGCATAGTGAAAATTCCCCCGGCGAGTGCCAGTTCACTCTCTCCCCGTTTAATACTTTCGCAAGCTTGATGAACAGCAACTAATGAAGCAGAGCAAGCCGTTTCCACAGCCACTACTGGTCCTCGAAGGTCAAGGAAATAGGCTATTCTTGCTGGTACGATCGATAGCTGATTTCCTGATAGCGCCAGTCGATGAGTCCCTAAGCCGGAATCTGATAACAACTTGCTATAATCACTCTTGACAGCTCCAACAAAGACTCCACATTGTTTGCCTTTAAGAGAATCAGGAGCATAGCCAGCATCCTCAATAGCGTGGTAAGCCTCTTCTAAAAAGATTCTTTGTTGCGGTTCGATAAACTGAGCCTCTCCTGGAGAAATCTGGAAGAATGAAGGATCAAATTTGTCAATGTCATCTATAAACCCAGCACACTTGCAATAGGAAGTATCCGGATGTTCGGGGTCTGGATGATACCAATTTTGTCCTTCCCATCTTCCGGGAGGAGGCTCTGTTACACTATCAACTCCATTCTGTAAATTTTTCCAAAATTCTCGATAGTTTTTGGCTCCTGGATAGCGACATGATATGCCAACAATAGCTATATCTGTATTCTGAGCTGGGGTTATTGCATCAGTCTCTTTTGTCGATTCTGGTTCTAATAATAAATTTTCTGCATTTTCTAAAGATATTTCTCCTGAACTCAGTAAAGCTAATATATTTTCTGATTGATATTTATTACTTTGTTTATTTTGACCATTATTTATTTGTTTAACTAGAAATTTTTGTTGTACTTCTTCTCCAGTAACTTCTAGTAACAGTTTTTCTGCATCTTCTAAGGAAACTTCACCAGATTGCAATTGCTGTAGTACTTCTTCTTGCTGACTCATCTGCCCTTGATTAGGTAACCGATAACTAGATGATTCTTTGTGAGAATAGATTTCTGGCATGGTCACCACTACCCTACCTATATGCTTACTCCGCTGTAGATAGCGGAAGGCTTCGACAATATCTTCCCTCGGAAAAGTTTTGTAAACTAATGGATGCAGTTCTTTATTTTCAAAGCATTGTATCAATTTTTTACAAATCTGGGAATATAATTGATCATCTCTATTAAATTCTTCTAGCAAATCAAACGGAAAATACTTGATATCTGAGCGTTTTTGAGCAACTTGACTATGACTCCAGATGTTACGCTTGCTAATTTCAATATATCGTCCTTCTAAAGCAATAACATCTAGATTTTTCTGAATGTATTCTCCATGAGTCAGGCTATTGAAGATAACATCTACCCCTTTTCCCTGAGTGAGTTCCCTGATCTCATTGGCAAACTCCGTAGTGCGAGAATTCATCACATGCTTTATTCCCTGTTCCCGGAGCACAGCCATCTTTTGGGGACTAGTAGTAGCAAATACTTCTGCCCCCCAAAATTGAGCTAATTGAATTGCGGCTTGTCCAGTTCCCCCTGAAGCAGCATGAATTAATACTCGTTCTCCTGACTGAATTTTGGCTAAGTTATACAACCCGTGATAGGCAGTGAAAAAAGGAATCGGAATCGTAGCTGCCTCTATCAGCTTGAGATTGGCAGGTTTGGCTACTAGGTTGTTCGGTGAACAAATAATAAAGCTACTGAAGGCATCATGACATCCGATTACCATTACTTCATCGCCGATTTGCCATTGAGAGACCCCTGAGCCAACACCAACAATGACACCCACAGCTTCAAAACCAAAAGTGAGATGGTCTACACTGGTAATGCCAAGCTTTGTTTGGTTATGCTCTTGCAGCATACCCAGGGCGTTGAGGATATCTCGGAAATTAACTGGTACAGCTTGGATTTGAACCTTGACTTCACCAACTCCAGGGACTTGATTCTCCAGAGATACCCAAGTTAGATTCTTTAGCAGGCCATAACTAGCTATTTTTAGTTGAACTGGTTGATTAGTGGTTTGATGTATTGTTTGATTTGCTACCTTTACCTGCTGGAAGGTTTTTTCATGCATCTCTAACTCCTTGCTTACCACTTCTGGCAATTTAGTGCGAATTTCCGCAGTTAAATTCTCTTTCAATGCCAGTAGAGATAATCTAGGTTTTTCGGCAATTTCTTTCGCTAGTTTCCGAGCAGAGTTTAGTACTTCCTTTCTCGGTAACACTGGAAAAGGGATACCTCGTTGAGCTAATTCTTCTCCACGATATTGCCTACCAGTGTAAATCATTTCTTGCCCTAACTCTGCCCCTAGCTTCTTGGGTAAGATGAGTGAGGTTGAGCCAACTGGGGTTAAACCATATTTCATCAGGTTATTGGCATAAAAACTTTCTCGACTCAACACGATAAAGTCGGCATATAGACCTAGATTAAAACCGCCTCCCAAGGCATGACCTTCCATCGCAGCGATGACTGGTAGCGGACAATCGAGAGCCAAGGTTAATATTTCATAAAAATCAGTAAATTTAATTTCTTCTCTGAAGATTGATTGTAACTGCTCCTGGGTGCCACCTGTAGAAAAGTAATGACTGGTTCCCGCTAGAATTACTACTTTATAAATCTGATTTTGATTAACTAATTCAAAACATCGAAACAATTTATCAATAAACTTTTGAGAAAAACTATTCCTGTTTTTCTCATCATTCATTGTAATTTGTACAATACCATCACCTAACTCTGCCAGTTGTACTACCTCAGAGTTACCATTTCCTAAGTCCTGATTCAAGTTCAGCTTTGCCATGGATATAACCCCTCTTTTGCAAATCGTTTAATTTTTGCTTGAATCGTCGGATCACCCAAGAGACTGGCAGATTTATTGGCAGCTATGTTTTGAGTTTCTGTTTGAATAATCCATAACTTATTCATATAGTCTTTTAATTCCTTAACCCCAGATGAGGGTAAATATCTTAAACGGCGAATATATTGACTAATTAATTTATCAGGGTTGCTGCCATATTCATCAACTAAACTCCAGTTATAGGCTTCTGAGGCAGAAATTGGTTGAGTTGTGAGGGATAAGCGGTAGGCTTTTTGAAATCCCACTCGACGAATCAGAAATGGTAAGACACAGGCAGGTAATAAACCAAATAGTAGTTCTGATAACACGAAGGTAGTAGTTTCATCAGCAATAACCAGATCACTTGCGGCGACAAAACCCACTCCCCCTGCTTGGACTTTACCACGGACAAGGGACACAATCACCTTGCTACTTTGAGACATCTGTTTGAGGATGTTGTAGTAGGCGTGAGCACTGATTTTGGTATCGATGATCTCGCCGTTGGCTATAGCTTGAAAATCCATCCCTGTACAAAATACCTCCGGTAGTCCTTCTATAATCACTACTTTAACAGTTTCTTCAGCTTCAACAGCTTGCAGGGCTGATAACAATTCTTGAGTCAGCTGATCGTTGATGCTATTGTTAGCTTCTGGCCGATAAATCTGGATTCTTTGTACAGCAGGTTGATAATTTATTTTTATGGTTTTATAGTACATAATATTGCTTTATCAATGGTTTATCAACCTGGATTTTTTTTAGCTATCAGTTTTTAGCTATCAGCTTTTAGCTATCAGTTTTTAGCTATCAGGTTTTAGTTCTCAGCTTTTAGCTATCAGCTATCGTCAGTTTTTTTGCTACTGTTACCTGTTCGATTTTATACAGTATTCATCTTTCCGCCTCCCTGGAGACCCCCGCTATACCTAAAAGGTTAGCGGTGGGAGGAAAGGGAGGACAGGGTATTAATTTGATAGGCATATCCGTCCTTTTTGTGAATGGGTATACAGTACTTGTGACTAATTCCTTGGATTAATCCGTTGGTAGTTAAAATGTTGAATGAACCTGTTTTACGAGTAGCAACACGCCCAACGTAAGTTCCGATCTTCTTACCTTTAGTGACAACTGCTTTGACAATATCTCCGGTCTGGAAACCTTTGTGGATCTTGGTTCTTGAACAGTACCGTTTCGGAAAACCAAACTTATCTGTTCGACAGATTTGACGAGTTCCATGGCCTTTGGCTACAATCGATAAAATTTGATAATCCTCAACAAAAATACTTTGAACATCCCCGACGCAAGCGGCATCAAGCCAATGAGTTTTAGGTAGGCTAAACCGACGTCGATTGTACTTAGTTTGACCTCCCGAACCCGTTTTTACCGGCAATCCGGTCAATTTGAGTTCGTTGTACAGCTTCCAGCGAGTTGAGTTAACCGCAGCGGCATCAGCTAACGATCGTTTAGCCTGAGACAGGATTCGTTTCAAAATATCAGGTTTTCCTGACAAGAATTGTTTAATCTCCTGGTTCCCTTTAGCCTGGTTACAATCGCGACAAGCTATTGCTAGGTTGCTAACTCTGTCTGAACCACCTAAAGACTTTGGTTTAATGTGCTCAATTTCTAATTGGACATTTGTTGTGCCACAATAAGCACATTTTCGATTCCATTTTTCAAGTAAGTATTCTCGAATTTCGTAACCGTATAAAGTACCTTGTTGATACTCAGTGCCGGATATCTCCGGATTCTCCATCTTTTTAGTATCAAACCGTACCAACTCCTGGGAAATACCAGTGATGGGGCAAAACCGAACCAGTTTTTTAACCCAAGTCAGAATGTTATGAACTCTAGACATTAAACTAGGAGCCAACCATCCCTCTGAACGTTTCCGATTAAGAAAGCGAGCTTTTCTATAACGAGTTTTACGATTACGGCGAAAACTTCTTAGTTGCCGTCTTGAAGTTAGAGCGTCTCGGATTTGGAATCCACGATGCGTTATTTCAGCACCC
The DNA here is from genome assembly GCF_010671925.1 of Moorena sp. SIOASIH. GTDB lineage: Bacteria > Cyanobacteriota > Cyanobacteriia > Cyanobacteriales > Coleofasciculaceae > Moorena. The sequence continues at coordinate 1,281,759 of NZ_JAAHIH010000003.1, forward strand.
CAGATAACAGTGTTGCCTTGCCGGATTGCTAAGCCTGTTGTTTTTGCACCTGGGTCAATTTTTAACTGGTGATTATGAGTCGTGCAGTTTTCCACCTCCAAATCTGGCAAGATGATTGTAAATGGATACCTTCTAAATACTTTTGCTCTACCTTGCTTGAGCAATAATCTGGCTCTGGCAGGACGGCAAGGATCTAGTGGCTTAAGGTTTTTATCGAGTACAAAAACACGCATAATTGTGTCTTCCTCCTATTACTAGGGTTAAGTTCGCTTCGCCAAGGTTTTTTGAGTTTGTCTTGTTAATAGCACTGTCTTAACCCGTTTATGACTATTTAACTATTAACCACAGAGCAGAAGACTAGCGACGCATCTAAAGGTGTGATAGCTCAAAAAACGTAGACTCAAAAGTCTGAGGCTGGTCACGTTGTGAACTTTTTCAAGCCCCCGTTATAGCCGATAGGCTTAACGGTGGGTTCGTGACGGTTGCTCACCCAGATAAAACACTAGTACAGCGCGGCGGAAATAACCCACCAGTTTGAGTCGATATAATCTTTACTCCATAAGCATTTTGAATTTTGAATTTTGAATTACGCGCAGCGGTACTAGAGCTATACCCATTCATATTCTCGGTGAAATTCCTTGATTGCTTTTAAGACCAACCGACCCTTTCCTGCTATTTGTTTCCAGACTCCAGGGAAAAGTTGATAGTCTAAGGTAACGTTTCTGGTGCCAAAGGCAACTGCACTACTATGATAGAGTAATTGCTCATATTCCTCCATACTCAAAGAGTAGCGGTCTGCTAATTGGGATGATATACCTTGTTGAGCTTGAATTTGCTTTCCTTCTGGAATCACAACCCCACTATAAAATTCGGAACAACAACCAGAACCATAGGAAAACATCCCAATTCTGCGAGGGGTACTGAAGTCCCCATTGTCGATAGTACTAGCTAGAGATAAAAACAAGGTTGCCCCCATAATATTGCCTACCTGTTGGCAGTATACTAATCCCGGCATTACCCTCCTTTGGAAGTCCGCTTCAATCTCGGCAGGTTTAGCTTTTTTTAACCTACGCATCATATTTCTATGAGCCCCTTTAACCATACCACCAAAAGGGGTATGAAAACTCAAGTAGTCAAAACTTGCTTGGTAATCTACCCCTTCGACTCGGTTCTGATAATGTCGGTAGGCATTTTCGCAACAGTCTAGGTAAGAAAGTAAGGATAAGTCAGCATCTCCTGCTTCTGAATCAGGATTAGGTCTACAGGTATCCATGACTTCATAACCATAGTAGCCGTTGCAGCCCACATCAATTTGAAAAATGTAGGGAGTATCACTGACTAAAAGAGCCACTGCCCCAGCACCACTACTTGGTTCCGCAAAAGACCAATCTTCACTAAGAGCTTCCCCTCCCTCCGCAACCAGAAACCGAGAGATATCGGTGGCGATAACTAAGGCTTTGACTCCAGGAAAGGTTTGGGACAGAATCAAGTTGATGGCCATCTGTAAGCCTGCTGTTCCTGAGTAGCAAGCTTGCTTGAGTTCAAACATGCGACAGTTACGACTTAAGCCCAAATACTCCTGAATATAGGTGCTCATCGATTTGCCAAAGTCAATGCCTGACTCGCTGCAAGTAATCACCATTTCTATGCGCTGCTTGTCAGCATTACTCAAGCGATCAATGATGGGCTTGGCGGCATTAACCGCATAGGAAACTGGATCTTCATAGGGCAGAGAAACTGCTTTCTCTTTCATCATTAGATTGTCAAAGCGTGAGATGTCCAACTGACGCGCTTGTACCAGCTTACGCACATCTAATTGAGCTGCACCTCCATATACACTGAGAGCTTCAATGCCAACTGATTGCATAGCTTTACTCCTTGCCCAGTAATAGAGCTGTATTGATGCCGCCAAAAGCAAAACTGTTGCTGATGGCATATTGAATTTCCCCTTGAACAGCAGTTTCTTTAACCCAATTGAGGCTATCATCAACGGGGTTAATCAAATTGTGGGTTGGATGACAAAAATTAGAGTTCATTTGTAATAAAGTAGCGATCGCTTCGATAACTCCAGCAGCAGTTAAACAGTGACCGGTCAAAGACTTAGTTGAATTGAGAAGACAATGGTTAAGTCCTGTGGATTTTAAGGCAGCTACTTCTGTCCTGTCACCAAGGGGCGAGCCGGTACCATGAGTATTGACATAATCAATTTGCTCTGGTTTTAAGTCTGCCATGGCTAAAGCTGTCTTCATCGCTCGTTTTTCACCGGTTTGAGATGGTTCAGGACTACGATTGCCAGCTAAATTGAAGCCCCAACCAAGGAGTTTGCCCTGGGAAACTACTCCTCTTGCTTGAGCGTGATTAGCTCTTTCTAGGACTAAAACTCCACAACCCTCGCCATAGATAAAACCGTCATGGTTGTGGTCAAATGGTCTACAGGCAAGCTCTGGGTTATCAGCAAAACGTTCACTACCCATAGCTCCCAAATTCATTAGTCCTTGACATTCATAAGCACAGATATCAAAGAGACTACCAACGGCAATACTAATATCAGTCACCCCCATTAAAATTTGACGAGCTGCATGAATGATAGCTACTGCTCCACCAGCAGATGCTCCACCTACGGTATAACCTTCTCCTTGAATCTGAAAATACTGGGAAAGTAAACCCAAAATATCCGTATCCCAAACTGTTAGTCCATAAGTGGGTCGGATAAATTCTGGACGTGATTGATAACGTTGCCAGGTTTGTTGCAGATGACGTTGTTGTAGATTGGAGCCACCGATGACTAAGCCAATACGTTCGGGGTTGACTTGGTTAGAGGTCAGTTTAGCATCTTCCCAAGCTTCAGCAACAGCGAGCAGGGCAATTTGCCCACTCCAGGTTGCACTGCGTAACAATCCACTGTGTTTAGGAAATAGATTTCTGACATCAAGCTCTGGCAGTTCTGCACCAATAAATGGTTTACTAGGTTTTTCCCTTCCTGGTCGTTGCAGATAACCAAATTGAGTTTTGCCCGATAATAGGGCTTCCCGAAAAGGGTGAACTCCTTGGGCAATGGGGGTAACAATGCCCATACCAGTGATCTTGATGTCGTCATTCATACCAGTTTTCCCTGGTGTTTAACTGACTTTGGACTATTTCCCATGTGGACTACTTCCCCTGATTGACGTTTGTTTTTTTCCACTACTAATACCAAACAACAAACAACAAACAACAAATGACAAATGACAAATGCTATAATTTCGCCGCAAATAAATCAGCGAGTTCCCCAATATTATTGGCTCCAGCCAATTCAATGCGGGGAATATTCAAGGATAAATCCTCCATCACCATCATGATAATTTCTGCCCGATTAACTGAATCAATGCCTAAGTTTTTTAAGCTATCAGTTGATTCTAGGGGGGCTTCTTCTAATTCTGGTGCTACTTCACGAGTGTATTTTCTAATGAGTTTGAGTACTTGTTCTTTGCTCATGTCGTTCCCCTGAAATTTCCTCCTAAACTGTAACCTGTTGTTTGAGTTGTTGAACCAGTTGGTTTGCCTCCTGGACAGTCAACTCATTATTGGCCACCTTATTGAGGATCGCACGTAAGCGTACTTTTTGACTCATCTCCTCTGAAGAATCTCCCTGTGAAGCATGATTTGGCGAAGATTCTTGGCTATAACCTCCATTGCCATTACCTTGGGGTAATTTACTGCTGCCGGTAGCAGTAATTTCTTGGGCAATATATGCTGCTAGCTCTAATAAAGTAGGATAATCATACAACTTGGTGGCTTTGAGGTTTAAGTTGTAGGTTTGATTAATCGTGGTTGTCCATTCCACTCCGACGATTGAGTCTAAGCCTAAATCAACAAATTTCTGGTCTTCGGCAATTTCACTCTCTTCTGTATACAGTGCTTCCGCTAGCTGCTGTTTTAGAACCTGCTTAACCTCTGATAGGTTTACCTGGGGTTGAGGCAATGGTTGTAGGGTTTTCAAAGGCTGCTGACTAACCTGGGGTTTTGTACCCTGACTTGCCAAGGTTTGGGCAATATATGCTGCTAGCTCTAATAAAGTAGGATAATCATACAACTTGGTGGCTTTGAGGTTTAAGTTGTAGGTTTGATTAATCGTGGTTGTCCATTCCACTCCAACGATTGAGTCTAAGCCTAAATCAACAAATTTCTGGTCTTCGGCAATTTCACTCTCTTCTGTATACAGTGCTTCCGCTAACTGCTGTTTGAGAACTTGCTTGATTTCTGATAGGTTTACCTGGGGTTGAGGCAATGGTTGTAGGGTTTTCAAAGGCTGCTGACTAACCTGGGGTTTTGTACCCTGACTTGCCAAGGTTTGGGCAATATATGCTGCTAGCTCTAATAAAGTAGGATAATCATACAACTTGGTGGCTTTGAGGTTTAAGTTGTAGGTTTGATTAATCGTGGTTGTCCATTCCACTCCAACGATTGAGTCTAAGCCTAAATCAACAAATTTCTGGTCTTCGGCAATTTCGCTCTCTTCTGTATACAGCGCTTCAGCCAACTGTTCTTTGAGAACCTGCTTAACCTCTGATGGATTCACCTGGGGTTGAGACAATGGTTGTAGGTTTTTTAAAGGCTGCTGACTAACCTGGGGTTGAGGCAGCGGTTGTAAGGTTTCCAAAGGTTGCTGAGTTTGAGGAACTGAGCCTAAAGGAGAAGAAATGCTTGGTGTTTCGTCAAAACTAATAGCTCCAGTGGCAATCCTTTCTGGTAAGGTTTGTTGCACATGAGGGATGTCTCGTAAATAGGGAGATTTTAGCCCCTTCTGGACAGCACGGGAAACCATCACTAAGACACTATCTTTGTTGTAACGAGGTAGGGTTTTGTAGTATCTCGAATGCAATTGAGAATATTTTGAGAATAAACCCAACCGTTCCTCATCCACCCGCGTATCATAGTCTACCAGTCGAATCACAAAAGCACGACGTATCTTATGTAGACCAGGTTTTAAGGGAACTGATTGATGTAAGACGTATTTATTGAAGAAAAAGGCATCCCCTAGGTCATACTCGTCTTCTTCATAAGCATCTTTAATCGTATAATCGATCACATCTTCAGTGATTTTATTATAAATAGTATTGGCATTCGCCACGTATTCATTCAAATCTCCTTGGGATTCATCCCACTTAATATTATTTTTTAAATGTAAGTCAAAAACAGTGTAATAAAACTGACCGGGAAATCTTTTGAGCGGTACATATTGCATGCCACCTCGATATTCTTTAGTTATTTTATCTAAGGGTATCCAGATGGAAGCACCAAAGTCTTCGGTTTTGGTAAATGAAAACGAACCGACTCCCACATGCCAAGGCAATCCTTTACGGTTTGGTTCCACCGAAAACATGGCATTGTGCATGATCATCAAGTTTTTGCCGGTGATGTAATTCAGCAGAGCCAGCTTTTCTTGGATAAAAGAAGAGACAAAATCGTATTTCACCAAGTCATAAGCATGATCATTGGTGTCAATATCATCAATCCCCCCCAGTTTCAAAGTTACTTTTTCCTTGGATATATCGCTTGTCTGTTTGGCCTGCTCCAATGTCTCTTGAATTCTTTTTATTTCAGAAAAATCAAATATTTTTTTGATTTGACAGTATCCCTTTTCTTCATATTCTTGTTTGAGTTGTTCAATTTGTTCCCGGTTCATCGTTTCTGGCTCCTTGGTTGGTTCTTGGTTAAGAATAATATCTTGATTTTCCGCTTCAAGATAAGCTTGATTCAGTTGAGCAGGTTCTGCCTGAATCAGTGGAACTCTCAATTGAGCCAACTCTCTTTTGGCTAGTTGTTGTTTGGCTACTGTAGTTTTTGGGAAAGACAGTAGCGCTGGGTTGGATAATCTCAGTTTTGGTTGCTGTAATCTTGACTCTTCCTTAGTTGCTATTTCCTGGGGTGAGGTTAAATTTTCGTGGGATTTACCTTCTCCGCTTCCCCGTGTTTCCGCGTCCCCGCGTCCACTGTTATCTTGATTTTTGTATTGCTCAAGAGCACTTATCCAATATCTTTTTCGTTGCCAGGGATAAGTCGGTAACACGATTTTTTTGGGAGCATTATCCTGGTAAAATCCTAACCAGTCAACCTTGATTCCCTGTACATATAACTGCCCCAAACTTTGCAGCATTTGTAACGACTCTGGCTTACCAGAACGCAAACTTGGCAACCAGAGTTTTTTGCTTTCCAGCAGACATTCCCGTCCCATGCCGAGCAAAACTGGTTTAGGACCAATTTCTAAGAAGATACCAATATCTTGTTCTGCCAAAGTCTTGATACCTGCGACAAACCTGACTGGTTTAACTACATGCTCTACCCAATAGTCAGCTGTAGCAATGCTCTTGTCTGCTATAGTTCCTGTGACGTTGGATATTACAGGTATCTTTGGTTGATGGTAGGTGATTTGCTGGGCTACTGCGGCAAACTCTGCCAAGATTGGTGTGATCAAGGGAGAATGGAAAGCGTGGGATACCTGTAGCTGTTTCGTCTTAATCGATTCTGATTCTAGTTTGTTGACAATAGCTCCAATCGCTGCTGCTTCCCCAGAAATGACCACACTTTCTGGTCCATTGACGGCAGCAATTGCCACTTGGTTGGTGTAATCAGAGATTGCCTCTATTACCCGAGATTCTGGTGCCATCAAAGAAACCATCTCGCCACCAGCGGGTAATTGCTGCATTAACCTTCCCCGCAGGGCAATTAATTTCAAGCCATCTTCTAAACTAAATACTCCGGCTACAGTTGCTGCCACATATTCTCCCACACTGTGGCCCATCACCACCTTGGGCTTAATACCCCAAGATTCCCATAACTTGCACAAGGCATATTCTAGGGCAAACAGTGCCGGTTGGGTATAGGCAGTTTGGTCTAGTAGAGAAGAATTTGAGTTTGGTGTATCTTGAGGATAGAGAACTTCTAAGAGGGGATGTTCTAGATAGGAACCTAAGATTTGGTCACATTGATCTAAAGCTTGACGGAAAATAGAGTTAGTTTGATACAGTTGCCTTCCCATATTTACATACTGGGAACCTTGACCTGTAAACAGGAAGGCTACTTTGGGACGCTTGCGACCAATCTTTTGACCCTTCAGAACTCCTGGTGTTTCCTCTCCTTCTGCCGTAGCCTTTAATTGTTCCTCTAAATGCTCTGTCGATTTGGTGACAACAGCGAGGCGATATTGGAAGTGCGATCGCCCCACATTGGCTGTGTAACAAACATCTTCTATTGCCAATTCTGGATGTTTTTGCAGGTGGTTCTTATAACTGGTTACTAACTCATCTAGAGCTGCTTCTTTTTTCGCCGAAAGCGTTAGCAGATGAACCGGAGGTTCTAACCCTTCTTCTTCTATGCTCCCCTCCTTGGGAGGGTTCACTGTTAAGAGTTCCCTATTCTCCACTTCTGCCAACACGACATGGGAGTTTGTGCCCCCAAAACCAAAGGAACTCACACCGGCAATTGCTGGTATTGACTTTTCTGGCCAAGGTGTGAGAGTTTCCTGTACTCGCAACGGCAGTTTATCGAACTTAATATAAGGATTGGGTTCGTTAAAATGCAGACTAGGTGGAATCTGGCGATAGTATAGTGACAGCGCCACTTTAATTAATCCGGCAATGCCTGCTGGTGCTTCTAAATGTCCGATATTGGTTTTTGCTGAACCCACTGCACAGTAGTCACCAGGAGCACGATCTTGAGATAGCACTGCTCCTAAGGCTTTCATCTCCATCGGGTCTCCCAGTTTTGTCCCTGTTCCGTGGGCTTCTATATACTGAACCTGACCTGGTGAAATACCTGCATTTTTGTATGCTGCTCGTAAAACCGCTTCCTGTGCTAAGGGATTGGGGGCTGTTAGCCCGTTGCTGTATCCATCTTGGTTAACGGCGCTTCCCTTGACTAAGGCATAGATGCGGTCTCTATTAGCCAGGGCTTGAGATAGTGGTTTAAGTATCACTAACCCCGCACCCTCACTACGCACATAACCATCAGCTTTGGCATCAAAGGTTTTACACCTACCGTCAGCAGCCATAAATCCTCCTTGGGCATAGGCTACCGACATCCACGGGGATGTCACAATATGTACGCCTCCCACCAAAGCTAGGGTAGATTCTCCACTCCACAGGCTTTGGCAAGCTAAGTGTACTGCTACCAGGGATGAGGAACAGGCAGTATCTATGGCCATGCTCGGTCCGTGGAAGTCGAAAAAGTATGAGAGGCGATTGGCGTTAATACAATTTAAGTTACCTGTGCCTGTATAGGTACTAAAATTACTGGTGTTTTGGGCGATGAGTTCGTAGTAGTCGAAGCTTGATACCCCCATGAATACCCCTGTGGGTGTACCTGCCAATTCTTCTGGTGGTTGTCCAGCGTCTTCTAAGGCTTCCCAAGCTAGTTCCAGCAATAGCCGTTGTTGGGGGTCCATTGTTTGGGTTTCTCGGGGAGAAATACCAAAAAAATGCGGGTCAAATCGATCTACTTGCTCTAGAAAGCCACCCCACCGACTGTTCGTTTTCCCTGGCTTGGAGATGTCGGCGTCATAAAATAATTCGTTATCCCACCGAGAAGCTGGTACTTCGGTAATGGCGTCTATACCATTGCATAGTAATTCCCAGAAAGCTTCTGGATTTTTAGCTCCTGGAAAACGACATCCCATTCCTATTATTGCTATTGGTTCTTTATTCATCATTTTTTCAGTTTCTGCTACCAGCACACAAGCCTTTTCTGTGGAGATAGCGATGTGTATTGTTTAACTACTTACAAAACACTCTAGGGCTTCAAATACAGCAGTTCATACTCTTTGGGCTTAGTCAAAGATAATAAAGATTGCAAATCTTGGGCTTCAATTTTTGGGAGCATCTCGTTTTTACCTAAGACACTTTCTATTATGCCTTGAAAACCTAGTATTTTCGTTATTTTGCAGAGTATATTTTCCAAAATGGAATGCCCACCAATTTTTTCTGGAACGATTTTTAATTGGCCATCCTTAACTGATAGGATTTTATAATTCATTAAAGATTGTATTAGTTCTATTTCATTAGAGATAAAATTCCTAAAATTTTCCTCCAGTTGATAATCACCTGATTCTTTGAACTCTTGCAAAACTCTATCTCTCGTCTCACTAGCCTTCTTTACCATCAAACTCCACTCATAATCATCGGTTTCATCAACTCTTGTATTTTTAACCCGACGATAGACTTGAATATAATTTTCCAGGAATTTTGTATATGGTTCTTTATGCCTCATATCGTTGAAATACTGACGAATAAATTGTTCTAGCTCTTCAGTCAGCTCAACTGAATCCATCTTGCTGGTTCCCCATAAATATGCAAATACATCAATAAAATCATAATATTTTTCATTAATTTTTTTGATCAGGTCTTCAACCCCGTCAACAGCATATTCTCCTTTCAGACGATATTTCAATGCGTTATTAGGAAAGGCATAATAAAACACCATATCTTTGATTGAGTTAATTTCGCTGGGTTTATAATCAATGCCGATTAACCTTGCTAGATCATCTGTATAAAATCCAAAATATACTAAGTGATCTGCGCTGCGAGGTTTAGTTGTCCCATAATAATGATTATTGTAAGCGACAATACGCTCGTCCAAGTTATGATGTATTTTCTGATGAAATTCTGATTGAGTTATCATTTTATGAACGAACAACCCTTGCATTTCAATTATATTTGCCAGACCTCCTGTATAAGGACGGGTATATCCAATAAAGTATACATTGTTCAGTGTACGGGGTATTACACCCATAAAATTATCTCTGTATTGATATTCATAGGGAGTATTTCCATCAATCATAATTTTTGGCAGTCTCGGTTGTTCCGGATCCCCTTTTATATACTGATGGAAAGCTCTTTCAATGCCTGCATAAGTGATTGTTTTCTTTTCAAAATTAATTGCGGTATCTTTGGGCACAACAATAGCTTTACCTGTATGCAACCACATTGCGATATCATTCAATAAGTAACCTTGAGAAATAGACTCTTCAAGGTTATTACCAAATTTATCTGCATATTGATCGATAGGCCAGTATTTGATCGCAATTGTACCGCTTGCAGGGCGTGACTTACTTGTGATATAATTATCATCACGTACAGTCACAGGAAATTGATCTCCCATTAGAATTGGTTTCTTTGAACCTATAGGCAGACCGTAGATAACAGAGCCATAATGCTCATGGGACATATACCTAAAGTTATGACCTTCTAGCTGATCTAAGGTATATATTGCTCCTGCTCCTGGAACTACTTTATCTCGAGCATTAAACCCGTTCGTTCTAATGATAATTTTGTTGTTATTGGGGATCAATTTTGATATGATTAGATTGGCCGAGTCTCCCATCGTATCAAACACAAAGGTTTTGTTCGATACACTGTAATCAATATCATTAATATGGGTGTGTATAGCACGACTAAACCCTGTGGAGCAGATCACGTGTTTGGCATTCAGTGTTTTGCCAGATTTTGTAAAAATTACACTATGCTCTTTGAAATTATCTATTCTCGTCACCCGATCCCTTATTATTTCATTCTCATATACCTTTCGCCATCTCTGGTGCATTTCATAAAATTGCTTTGATGTAGGATAATAATCTTCTACAAAATCCTTTACCAAATCAAATGAATAAAAGCTAGTTAAATAACTGGATACTAGGTCGAAATCCAAACGGTTACTTTGACTCAGAGCATCCCATACACTATTGCTTTCCTCGGAAATTATTTTAAACTCTGTTCCCGTGCGCTGTAATTCCCTAATCAATGGCACCGCACTAAATCCAAAACCAATGATACATACTTCTATCATAATATTTTGCCTGATATTTTTTTTAAAAAAAAAATTTTAAATCCAAACTAGCTGCACCATCAAACTTTTTGATAGCTTCTACTTTGATGTACTGACTGGGTAATATATCTTATCTTTTTTTTTTCTATCCATCCATTTTTTATAAGCCATAATTTACCGAAAACTATTATTTTTCAGTGATCAAGTTTTTTTTGCTAGCTAGTTTGAGGTAGGGATAATATTCAGATATTACCAAATCTTCTCTCCCCAACACTAACTAGTAATATCAAATCCGCTAGCATCAGTATAAATTAGATAGTTAATTATGAGTCAGTAGTCACCAAGTCAGTAGTCAGGAGGGAATATAATTTAGAAAGATTTGGCAATGACTGGAGATGGAACATTTTTTTATACCGAATTAAGCGGATTTGATATAACCTTCAACAAATATTATCCACCAAAGTGCTCTGCCATAGCTTCTATTGTGGGGTAACTATACAGGATTGTCGGGTCTATTTCTTTTCCTATCCAATCCCCGAAATCGCTTGTTAAAGATATTGATGCTGAAGAATCTAGACCGTAACGATTAAAAGAAGTGCTTGTCGATATTTCTTCAATTTCTAGATCTAATAGTTGTGACAGATAAGAAATCAACCACTCCTGAACCTCATCTACTGTGGGTTGATTCTTATTCTCTATACTTCCATTATCTACAATAGTCAGGTTTTCGGTCTCTACTGTTAAGTTTTCCATAATTTATTGATGGGTAGTTACTAGATTTTCCGGAAATTATTGACTACTTGATACGTGTAACTATCATCAGCTATCACCAATTAATGATAGTTACACCTCCTAATCTTGTTCAGGTTTCTAATTTTTATTTCTTCTGAACAATTAAGCTAACTTCTTAGCTTCGATCATTTTTGCTGTTGGCAACTTCACATCCCAAACCAAACCTAATTTTTCCAATACCCAAATTAGGCAGTAACCTAAATCTATTTGCCACCATTTTAAACCGATCGCTGCCGAATTTTCAAAAGTATGGTGATTATTCTGCCAGGATTCTCCAAAAGTAGGAATAGCCACCCAAATATTGTTCCGACTCTGGTCTTTACTATCGAAAGGATGAGTCCCAAAAGCATGAGAAAATGAATTGATACTTAAAATGGAGTTATCTACGACAAACATCCGTACAAATCCACCCCACAGAAGACCTTCCACAGCCCCTATCCAAGAGCCATGAATAATTCCTCCTAAAATAGTTGGCATTAGCAGACCCAAAACTATCCACACTACATAATGGCGATTAATCTTGCTAATGGTTTTGTCTCGCATCAATTCTGGCGCATAATACATGGGGTTAGGATACTCGTGGTTTGTTAGCCAACCCACATGGGCGTGCCAAAGACCTCGTAATGTCCCAAATATTCCTTCCCCTAGTAATTCTGGATTTGGGGAATGGGGATCACCAGGCAGGTCGCTGTACTCGTGATGGCGACGATGCACTGCTACCCAGGAAACTACAGGTCCTTGAGCGCCCATACAACCTAGAATTGCTAAAATGACACTCATGGTCTGGCTGGTTTTAAAAGCACGATGGGCAAAGTAGCGATGTAGTCCCACACTCATCCCAATCATACTCAATGCCCACATTCCTATTAGTAATCCTATTTCCACGCTACTGATCGGGTACCACCATAGTAAAGCGATCGCTATTAGTGTTCCGATTGTTGGAATGACATTGTACAACAGAAAGTGTTTGGTCTGGAGACCTTTAATGTAATCATTTGATATGGTTTTTGACTTTTGAGTTTTGGCTGGTTTAAAATATTCTTTGGTCACATCCATTTGAATTGACATCAAACTGTCTCCTATTTTACCATTTGCTAAACTTTTTATTTTTTTTTAATGCCATATCACCTGTTTAAGACTAAGTATCTAGGGCATAATTTTCCCGGTTCCCGAATTGGCGGTATACCTGTAAATTCATTCAATCAAATTATATCATCAAGCTTTATCCAATCAACCCATCAAAACTCCCTACATTTAAGTGGAGACGGCTGCTCCACTTGTACTTGCCACTTTTACCCTGGCTTCCAACTGGTCTAATGTGCCCTCCAAAAACTTAACTCGGCAAGCAGAGCGTTGTATTTTGCCACTTGATGTTTTAGGAATGCTCCCAGCTTTGATTAATACCACATAATATACCTGTACATCATGTTCGTCTGTGACTGCCTCTCTAATATTTCCCACTACCTCATCCCTATCTAGTTGTTTTTGGTAACTCCGCTCCACCTCCTGAACCACTATTAAACGTTCTTCTCCCTTAATCTCCACTGCAAATGCTGCTCCATGACTAGATCGCAGTGATGGGTGACTTTGTTCCACTGTCAATTCAATATCTTGGGGATAATGGTTGCGACCACGAATAATAATAACGTCTTTGATACGCCCTGTAATAAATAGTTCACCATCTTGCCAAAATCCTAAATCCCCTGTGCGCATAAATGGCCCCTCACCACTTTCGGCGAGGTAAGCATGAAAAGTCTTTTTTGTCTCTTCTAACCTATTCCAGTATCCTACAGCCATACTAGGATCGCAGACCCAAATCTCCCCTACCTCATCTGGTTGACATTTTGTCAAAGTGTTTGGATTAACGATCGCAACTTTCATCCCACAAATGGGAGGTCCACAACTAACTACTCTTCGTACTAGCTGATCTTTTTCTGCTGGTGAGACTACTACAATTCTATTTTTTTCTAGGGCGTCTGCTGCTAAGGTCAACACCCCGGCTTTTTCCCCATGTTTTTTAGTCGAAACCAACAAAGTTGCTTCGGCTAATCCATAAGCTGGATAAAGAGCATCCCTACGGAAACCAAAAGGAGCAAAAGTGGCAATAAAATTTTCCACTGTTTCTTGACGAACTGGCTCAGCTCCATTACTAGCTGTCCGCCAACTACTTAGGTCTAAATTCGCCCGTTGTTCCGGTGTGGTTCTTCTTAGGCAATGTTCGTAGGCAAAATTTGGTCCCTGGCTATGGGTGACTCGGTAGTGTGAAATTGTCTGTAGCCAACGAATGGGTCGCATATAGAAGGCTATGGGGGACATCACATAGCAGGGAATACCGGAATATAGGGGTTGGATTAATCCATCAACGAGTCCATAATCGTGAAAATGGGGAACCCACGTTGTAGCGATACTGTCTGATGTATAACCCCAAGCTTCTTTTATGTAACTACAATGGTGTATTAAATTTTTGTGGGTTAGCATCACACCCTTTGGTGTTGAAGTGGAGCCGGATGTGTATTGAAGATAAGCAAGAGTATCGCTATTTATATCTGGTTTTTGCCATTCTTGTGATCGGGGAGTAGGAATTTTATCGCTAACTATCCATTTGATGCTTTTGAATTCTGAAGACAACTGCGAAGTGGCAACTTTAAGTTGGGAATACTTTGATTCATCAGTAAGTATTACCGAAGCTTGGGCATCTTTGACGATTGCTTCAAGCCTAGGTAGTGTCCGCTTCAGTCTAATTGGGTCTGGTGGTGGTGCCGGAATGGCAACGACTCCTGCATACAAACACCCAAATAAGGCGGCCATAAATTCTAGTCCCTGTGGATATAGGAGTAAAGCCCTTTCATTCCTATCTACTTGTTTTTGAAGTTCTACAGCAATTGCTCTGGCTTTTTCATCTAATTCTTGGTAGCTTAGGCGAATTACCTCTTTTTCACCATTCTGTAGGAAACTGTAAGCTTTTCGATTAGATTGATTTAGGGAGCGATATTGGAGAAGGTCAATTAAAGTAGAAAATTCTTGCTCATTTTTCATATACTCAATATACATTTACCATCAGTCCCATGTCGTGGAAAGTCGGCAACCAACCTACTACAATCGTTTGCTGGGTATGTCCTTTGGCTTGCTTAATCATCCGCTCATTGTGTAGCAAGTTACCGTGACTTACCATTACTCCTTTGGGTGTTCCCGTAGAACCGGAGGTGTACTGGAGAAAGGCCAGGTTACTGCTGCTCAGGGTTGGCTCAGACCAGTGCAAGCCTTGGTCGCGTACGCAATTATTGCTAGCAAGCAGGTGCAGCCTCCCCAGAGTTGGATGTTGGGCAAAGCGACTGGTTAACTCCGTCAATAGAGATGTGGTAGTTAGGGCAAACCGAGCCTCTGCATCTGATGCGTACGCTAACAACCTAGACAGATTGTGACTGCGTCGGGGTGGTGGATAAGCGGGCACTGCAATTACGCCAGCGTACAAGCACCCAAAAAAGGCAGCAATGAAGTCTATACCTGGTGGATCTACTAGCTAGCAAAGCTCGTTCTCCCGTTACCCCCAGAGACAGCAACTGACAGGCGTACGCCCTTGAGCGTTGGTCTAATACCTCATAGGTGATACGATCAGTTTCTTCTTCCCCTTTTTCATTGAAGGTATAAGGGATTTTATCAGGCTGAGTTAGGGCTCTATAACGCAACAACTCTACCAGATTGGTTGGAAAACTTGTCGTAAAGGTCTGAACATCTGATATTTACCAAGTTCTAAGCTCCTTTATAAATAGCTTTTTTCAAGGCTTACTTGCTCCCTTTCAACAGTTTTTTACTGTTTTAACTATACTACTTAGGTGTACTTTGGAGGTTTATGAGCCTTGAGATGCCCCCGAATTAGGCACCATGAGAAATCTAGCACGAAAAAAATAACCTGTCAACCCTAATCGTAAATAAATTCTGCTTGACTCTCGTCCAACCATAGCTAAGTAGTCGGACATAAATAAAGATAGCTGTGTTAACTTTAATTAAAATACACAATCTTTGCCCTTGAAAGCAATCGCAGGATTTTACAAAAGTTAATATAGTGCCGTTTACTTTTGTCCGACTACTTATATATCCCTCTTTTGTCACTTTAGAGCTGACTCGTAAAGTAAATCTTAAGAAGTCTGAAAGCCTTGCTATGATTGTTTTTTGGTTATTAAATAGTTCAATTGTTCTATTTAAGCGCAAGCCTTATCCTACAAGAATTACAGCGAGTTTACGAATCAGCTCTTAGGATAATCGAACGAATTTCCGTCATTTCAGCCTACGAAAAATCAAGGTTTGACCCCAGTTTGACAGAAGAGGGAACTGTTCCAATGCCCCATCATCCGGTTCATCAATCAATTCATCCAGCATTGCCAAGGTTTCCTGCACTCGACTAGCAGTGTTTCCCCAGCCTGCTTCAAAACCCATCTGTTGCAGCTTAAAGCGGAATTTATCATAGGATTCGCGGTCTGGGCGATCGCTTACAAATTCCAAAGCCAACTTCACCTGCTCTGACAGTTGCTGCTGATTCTAAATGCGCTCGTTAATCAGGAGCTGGTTTCCTAGGAAATGACGCACTTTCAAGAAACCGTACAACGACTCCAACCACTGCTCAGGGTCTTGAAAGAGTTTACTGGAGAGATAGCGGTTTAAGAAGCGGACTCCCTTACCAATATTCTTGGGTACGCGAATGACTGGGCTGTAGTCATAAAACGGCTGAAAATCCAGCTGGAGAACGTCCCCGACCTTGGGCTTGTAGCGATTGACAAAGCGATCGCGTATATCCAGCAGTTCCTCTGGTGTAACCTCTTGCGCCCTTAAGTCTTCAAACAGACGGAAAGCTCTTTTAGCCGCAATTTTGGGTCGGATAATCAGGCACAGACTTTCATCTTCCAGAATAATTTCCTGGGTGTATTGACACTCCCCGGTCTAAAGACGCGGGGATTCTTGCTTGGCCGTAGGCCACGCTACGCGAACAGCGATCCAACGTGGCTCTTCCAGACCGGAGTCAGGAAGAGTAGAGGTCGGGTCTCCGCAAGCGTTTAGATCTAAGATCCGGGTTCCTGTGTGCCCCACAGTACCCAAGGCTCTTTGAAGGATGTTTATTGCGGCATTGTGGTCGCGTTCGCGTAGCGTCGCCTTCGGCGAATCTAGCTGACAACCACACTTGCAGGTGTGAGTCCTAGTCGATAGGGACTTCTTCACCACCTCGCCACAATTAGAACAGTTCTGGCTGGTATAGGCAGGGTTTATTGCAACAGTGACCCTGCCAAATTTAGTGCCAAAATGCTCTAGCCATTTCCTGAACTGATACCAACCTGCATCATTAATAGACTTTGCTAGACAGTAATTTTTCACTAGGTTTCTAATCCTTAGATCTTCATAGGCGACCAGGTCGTTAGACCGGATTACGCAACGCGCCAGTCTCTTGGCATGTTCCTCACGCTGCCTACTTATTCTAAGGTGAGTTCTACCTAACCTATTAATGGCTTTTTTACGGTTAGCTGAGCCTTTCTTGTTACGGTCGATGCCCGGTATTACCCGGGGCAATTAAACTAAGTCAGTGAGTCACCCCACTGACTCGTCTTCAAAACCGTACGTGACACTTTCGCATCATACGGCTCCTCATCATAGGAACCATTGTCGCTGGTACCTCTAAAACGGGTTTTCATCTAACTCTAAGGCGTTGACTTTTTTCCCGTGTTTGGCATCGTGGCAGGTTAGGTGTAGTAATTCCAGATTTTCATCGAAGTTATTTCCACCCAGTGCGCGTGGTAGTATGTGATGCATTTCCATTGAATCCCCAGGTCTGAAGGTAAGACCACAATGAGCGCATTTCCCTTTTTGCTTTCTCAAAAGCCTTCCCGATTGAGCTGGCATTTCAGGATGTTCTCTCATTCTGGTGCTCCAATAGATTAGGTCTCCATCGTAGGGACTTCTGGTATCTTGGATTTTTTTATGCCTTATTATTTCAGTTTTGGCATGTTTTGGGAGGTAATTATCCTCATCTGCCATGAATATCCAATTATCCTCTCCGATGGTTCCCCAATATTTCTTGTTTACCCAGGTTTTGGTTTTCTTTGGGTGTCTTCTATATCCCCATCTTTGGAGTTTGTTCCAGAGCATGTAACCTAAATCTTGGAAGGTTTCTTTGCTACAGACTCCTCTGTAGTAGTTGCACCATCCGCGTATAATAGGTTTGAGGTGTTTGATTAAAGCCTCTTGAGGAGCGGCTTTATGTCTGTCGATGACTTTTGAAAGCCGCTCGAAATGTTCTAGAATTGCATCCTTAGATGGTTTGATGATGGTTTTAAAGCCTTGTTTAGAGTGGTTTTTACCTACTTTGTACTGACGGATATTAAATCCAAGGAATTCAAATCCGTTAAAGGTATAGGTCATTTGGGTTTTGCTAGGCTTTAATTCCAGACCCATGTCATGTAGCCAATTATTGATGACTTCAAGGCATTCTTCTACCACTTTTTGGTCTTGGTGTAGGATGACAAAATCGTCGGCATATCTGATTAGAGCTAGTCCCTTTTTATAGTGGGTTTTCTTGCCTTTTACAGAATTTGCGTAATCCCATATGGCCTGTTCCATTCCGTGGAGGGCTATATTCGCTAAAAGTGGAGAGATAACTCCACCCTGAGGGGTGCCCTCATCTGTAGGTGAGAATGTCCCACTATCCATCACACCGGCTTTTAGCCAGGACTTTATTAAGCGTCTCATGGATGGATAGGTATTCAGTTTAGTTAGAAGTGCATTGTGATTGATTTTATCGAAGCATTTGGCTATGTCAGCATCAAGTACCCATTTAGGCTTTTGTTTGATGCTATTGAATATTGCTTCGATGGCATCATGACATGAACGTCCTGGTCTGAACCCATAGGAGTTGGGTTCAAATTTTGCTTCCCATTCAGGTTCTAATGCCTGTTTGGCAAGTGCCTGGAGAGCGCGGTCATACATGGTTGGGATACCCAATGGTCGCTTTTCCTTCCGTCCAGGTTTAGGAATCCATACCCTTCTGGTTGGTTGGGCTTTCTTAGAAACTTTTAGGTTGGAGACTAAAGTAAGCCGTTGTTTTGGTGTTAATGATTTGACCCCATCTACTCCAGCAGTCTTCTTCCCTTTGTTCTCCTGGGTTACCCGTCTGACCGCAATCATCTTGGCCGACCAGGACTTTATCAGAGTCTTTTGCAACTTTCTTACCACGCGGACATCACCACGGTTCGAGGCTTGATATATTCGTTTTTGCAACTTAAAGACAGTCTTTTCTAGCTTCCGCCAGTTGACTTTCTTCCATTCCGACTGTGGGGCGAACCCCCGAGTTTTAGACATTTTCATTGCTACTTACAACTAGATCTTTTCCTATAACGTGAGTCCGTCAGCATATCCTGGGCATTACCCTAGGCTTTGGCAAATGAGCTCAATCTTGCCCTCATATGACATGCGGCTAACTACCTACTCAGTAATCGACCTTACTGAGAGTACATATGAGAGTTATTTCGTTCCTGATAACCATTCTTTGAACTTTTAGGGTGGTACTTTTCACCGGGAACTGTTTGGGAAATCCATTACAAAGGGGAGGAACTTTGTAATCCTAATTCCGTTGAGTTTTTCTCCGTAGCGTGTCAAACCTTTTTTCGCTACATTTCTGTGACGATGATTCAAACGTACCTTTCTCTCGTACCCATGAGTTCTTTGCCTATTGTTGACACCGGTCAGGTTAAGGGTGTTCCAATATTCGACCCTTGCATTAACCCATAGGTTTGTTAGTTCCTATGAATCAGGGTAGGGCTGTCACTCGGATTTCATGAGGGATGGTTTTTCACCACCATGGTTATCAAGTTGTCAGGGTTCATTGAACCAAGCAGCTAATCCCCCAAAACCCTTGTAGGGTAAAGGTTTCTAGCTAACGAATCGCACCCTCCGCTTCAGAACCGTGCATGAAACTTTCGCCTCACACGGCTCCTGGGTAAACTCGGTCTATGACCGGCCTTTCGGCTTGCTCCAATGTATCTGTTGATGGCAGCTACGATGAACTGCTAGTAAGTTCTTTTTTGACCAGTTGTCGTGGTTTCCATCTATGTGATGGAGATGTACATCCTCATCTTCTTTGAACTTCAATCCACAGTGTCCACAGGAATGGTTTTGCTTTTTCAATGCATCAGATGTAGCATCAGAGTAAAGGCGGTTATTCCTTTGGCTCCAATAGACTAAGTCACCGTCATAGGGTGACTTAGTCCCCCTTACGTTCACATGTTGATTTTGTTTGTATCCTACCTTTGGGAATGCTTTATCACATAGTTTATTAGCTTTATACCGACTTACTTTCTTTTCCTTTCGGAACTTTCGGTGGGCAGTGATGCGCATAAACCATAGGTTATCCCTAGAACTGCTCATATCGCAGCTTTTGTGGTAGTTACGCCATCCGCGAACAATGGGGGCTAGTTTCTTGGCTTTTACTTCAGCACCATAGTTCGAGCAGTTGACTACGGTTTTAATCTTCTTACGGATATTTCTGTGATTTTCCTCTGAGGGAATGCACGAGAATTTACCGTCTTTTCTGACGCGGAATCTCCACCCCAGGAAGTCAAATCCGTCTGTCGTTTTAGTCAGTTTGGTCTTTTCTTCACTGATTTCCATTCCTCTTTTAGCTAGGAATTCCTTAACTTCATTGAGGATTTTATCAGCATTATCTTTTGGCTTAAGGATGAATACCATATCATCTGCGTATCCCAGGCTTGTGTGTATATCCTCTATTCCGTTTAGTGCCACATTTGCTAGTAAGGGACTGACCACACCGCCCTGAGGTGTACCCTGGTCTGGAAATTCTACGGATACTCCTGCTTTTAAGCATCTGAATATTCCGGTTTTGACTTTAGCTGGTGCTATTAGTCTTTCCATTATGGAGGTGTGGCTGATACGGTCGAAACACTTCTTGATGTCTAGTTCGATGATTCGTTTATTGATTCCGTTATGGTTGGATTGTAGGTGGGTGAATAAGCGTTTTTGGACGTCTTGTGCGCACCTGCCCGTTCGGAATCCGTAGCTGTTCCCACTGAACGTTGCCTCATGGGCTGGTTCGAGGGCTAATTTTACTAGACATTGCCATGCTCGGTCGGCTATGGTTGGTATCTTTAACATTCGGATTTTCCCGCTCTTTTTAGGGATTGGTACTTCACGTAGTCGGCTGTGTTTCCAGTCAGAAACACGGTCGCTCAATGTCTCCACCAGTTCCATTCGTTCTCTGTAGTTGAGGCTTGACTTTCCATCAACTCCAGCCGTTTTCTTCCCTTTATTAAGCTGCGTCACTTGACGGACTGCCAAAAGCTGTGCTGAGCGGGATTTCAATATCAGTTTTTGTAGTGACCGTGCTTTCTTCAAGTCACCAGCTCGAACCGCTTTGTATACTCGTTTTTGTAGGCGGAATAAGTTTTGGCGGAGTTTCTTCCACTGCTGCTTTTTCCAGAGTTCGCTATGTTTTGCCATGCGTCTAACTATGCTCTCCTGAAATTTGTATACTCTGAATACCCGCAGCCAGTTGTTTGGCTGCATCCTACCCGGCAGTGAGGATTAAGTTTGACATAACTTACCGTAGATTCGACCGGTCTACAGACTCATTATTGCTGCCGTTTTTACTCGTTACGTGTACTAGATTGTTATGGCGGTTTAGGGCAGTCCAATTCGCCTATCCCCTTCTCAGAGATTACAGTTATCCGAAAAAAGATACTGTGAGAATAAAGGGATTAAGTCTCGCATTATTTCAGATTGCGGCTTGTTTCTTAGACGCTTTTTTAGGACTTTTGTTAATCTACCCGTGTCGCCTCCCTATTAGCGGCAGTGTGGATAATCTGTTTCACCTCTGATTCCGCCCTGGTGCCAGCGTCACTCTGCAAGTTGCCGCTTGCTCGGTGTGGCCAGATCAGGAGTCACATATCTCTTAATGGGATGGACTTTCACCATCATCCAATACACAGTTAAGGTTTATCTTCGGGGTTATCCCCCGCGAACCTCCTAAGGCATACTCTTCCTGTTTCAGGAAGTTCCTACTTAGAACGAGCCGCACTTTTCGGGAAACTCTACGTTGATGAAACTTTAAGCGTTTTTCTCCTGTCCTATAGAATCTAGGTAAGGCTTCAGTATCGCCTCTAGAGTCGGTATAAAAATCTTTCAGTCCGACATCTAAACCAATATTAGCATCAGAAGGTTTTAAATCCTCGCTAACATTAACTGAAACGCAAAATTGGACATAGTACCCGTCAGCCCGACGGACTATCCTAACTCGCTTTATTTGCTTCTTGTCGAATCGCCACAAGTCCCACGTGCCTTTAACTGGAGTTTAGACTAAATCAGACAGAAACAGTGGGGAAGGAAACTAGTTTTCGTATCAACGATGCTAACTAGTACCCCCAATAAGAAGAGAAGAGGTTCACCAACAAGAAAAAAAGGTAGACTGCAATGAACGCAGACTACCGGATGGTAGATGATCAGAAATAGGCAATGTTCCACATCTACCCATGACAATTTTCGATAATCTCCAACAATTTCGTCAAACAGCCTATAATTGTTTAGGAAAAGCTAAGGATGCAACCTTGGCCGTAGGCCACGCTACGCGAACGAGTTAATGGATGCAGTCATCCTCACTAAAGAGGTATGCTCATATCCAGAGCTGTCAAGGTGTCCAGCATTTCGCCGAAGTTGGTCAAGTATCTACGAAGCCATCAAAGACACTCGTCCTGACACCAGCCAATTAATGGAACTGTACATTTCCCAGATGTCAGACATCCAGCGACCATTGCTAGCAGGAGATCATACCCCCAGACCACGGCCAGAAGCAAAAACTCTTTGTGACCGTAGCTACGTACATTCGACCGGAAAAACCATTGGCAACAAACCAGTCATCCCAGGACATGATTACAGCACCATCGCTTGGGTACCAGAACACAAAGGTAGTTGGGCTTTACCCCTGACTCATGAAAGAATCACCAGTTTCGACACACCCATAAGCAAAGCAGCAGCTTAGCTCGAACAAGTCTGTTTACTACTCCCGAGTAGACCAATTACAGTTTGGGACAGTGAGTATGGATGTGCTTAGTTCGTCGTTCAAACTGCTGACATACCTGCGGACAAGTTGATGCGCTTGCGTCCTAATCGCTGTTTATGGGGTGCACCACCAGCCTATCAGGGTAAGGGTCGTCCCCAAATTCATGGACAAAAATTTAAATTGAGTGACCCAGATACTTGGTCACAACCGACCGAACAACTAACTATTGATGACCCTCAATTAGGTGAGGTGATCTTGAGGCGTTGGAGTAATCTACATTTTCGGCAATCTCCAAGCCATGGGATGGAAGTGATTCGGGTGGAAGTAAAAGGTAAGTATCCCCATCGTCGAGCTCTCCAACCGATGTGGTTGTGTTGGCTCGGTCAAACCATACCCCCGGTCTCAACTATTTGGGGTGACTATCGACGACGATTTACTGTAGATCATTGGAATCGATTCGCCAAGCAGAGGTTACACTGGCTTAAACCTCGTTTTTCTACTCCTGAACGGGAGCAAAGGTGGAGTGATTTGATGCCAATAATAACTTGGCAGTTATGGCTGGCTCGTACTCTTGTCCAAGACCAACCTCGACCTTGGCAGAAATCTCTGAGTGCAGAGGAAATCACTCCAGGAAGGGTTGCCCAGTCAATGGGAGGAGTTTTGGCGGTGATTGCTTCTCCTGCTAGTTTCCCCAAAGTACGTGGAAAGTCTCCTGGTTGGCTTACTGGGTCTAAGAGAAACAAACGTACTGTCTATCCTCTGGTGAAAAAGGGCATAACCAGAAGGAAAAAGACGAGGAAAAAGCGAAGAACGAGTTAGTTAAGTCTCAGTTTTTTGACCTAATGGCTTGATTTTCCGGCTTGTTGAGGGGCGGAAACGTTTTTGTGTGTCTGTCAATCCTTGTCGTCTGCCTTTTTTTCTAGTTTGTGAAAATTTCCCTCATGGTTGGCTAGGTTAGCCTAGCGAATAGGATAACTTACTTCCTATACTCTCCTTTCTCTGCTTGATAGTCTAAACTCCAGTTTAAGCTTAAGCTTCCCAATCCCCTTTTTATCACTAAACGTAATTGACTTATTGGTAAGGATTCAGGTCACAGGGTACGCTGCAAGGCCAAAGAAGGGAGCTTCTTTAAAGTCTGCGGGTAAGGATTCAGGTCACAGGGTACGCTGCAAGGCCAAAGAAGGTAAGGATTCAGGTGTGGAGAAAAGGGATGAGGGAAGGAGGTTGGGTTAAATGACCCGATTGAGCCATAAGAGCTTGCTCGTTCGCGTAGCGTGACCAAAGGTCAAAAAATCCATCACCGACCGTTTTTGAAAACGGCAAGTTTGGACTGGTCGTGTAGTAAATTAGCGGTCTGCTCGAAACGTTCTTCAGAACGAGAGCCACCACTAACCTTACGCTTGGTCACTGCCAAACGTAAAGACCTCTCGGCGAGATTATTATCTGGTGGAACTTGGGGATGGTCTAAAAAATACCACCATTGGGAAGCCTTCTGTTTGAGGGAGCGCAGTAACTTACCTGCTGAAGCGACCGCCACCGACCACCAGGTTTCTAGAGTTAACTGTACCTGAGTTTTGAATCCCCTAACGCAGATGTTGGTACTCTGTCTCATCGCCATTTTCTTGCCAGAGGCGATAATGGCGAAAAGCTTCATCAATCAAACTCACGAGTGCTTCTCCAATCGCTCGGTTGTGTAGTCGGTGGCTGTTTGATTAACCTCAGAAAATGACGACGTAGATGGGCGTGCGCATTTCTGTTGAGCGCTGACTGGATAGCCATTATACACATTCAAGTCATCACTACTAAGAACACCCCTGTATTTACTGCCCAACTGAGATTCCAGTTCGGCAGGTCCCCTGGTGTCAGCAGCCCGAAATAGACAAAAATCTCGATTGCTAAAGACCCACAGCCATTCCTTAATTCCCTTTACAGGCCAAGGAGTTTCATCTACATGAATAGACGGTTGTTCTGTTTTTACCCATTCTGACAATTGCTCAACATGAGGTTTAATCGCCAGTTCAACCCGTTGATTGGTGTTGACATTAGTCCCATTACCGTACTCAATCTTGCCCAGTTACCATAACATCTGGAGTTGTTTTTTATAGGGGAGATGTCCATAATTCCCTAACCATCCCAGAAAAGCTTGTAGCTTGACCCCTAAATCTTGTCCGGGTATCATCTCAACAGACCAAGAGGCTGATGTTACCGCACCACAGCCCCTACATTGACAATGGTAACGATGGTACTCAACTACCTCGATTGGTTTGTTCACCAGTTGGGCTACTTGTTGAGTGTCTACCAATACAGGTTGATCTAAAAATTCTCTTTGACCACACTGACTACACACAGACGGTTGCAAGATTTCGGTTCGGTCTATTCTGGAAAACCCAAAACGAGTTTTTCCCCGATGACCTGGTTGTCCTCCGGGTTTTCTCTTTTTGGCCTCAGAGGTGGGACAATCCTCCTTTTTTAGGGCTTTTTCGGATTTTTTCAGTAGATCAGTTGATGGGGGTTTGGAGGAAGTTTTACTATCGTGGGTCCCGACTCAGCTTTAATTTCTCAATTTCTAGCTGTAGTTCCTCAATCACTTTCTGTTGAGTCAATAGCATCTTTACCAGTTCCGCTTTTGACAACTGGCGCACGGCTTTCTGGAGTTAGCGGAACTGGTGAGTGACTCATGTGTTTACTTTACCCTAGTTTGCTTCAAAGTCAATCCCGCAGACTTTAAAGAAGCTCCCTTCTTTGGTAAGCATTCAGCTATCAGCTATCAGCTATCAGCTAATGCGTCCCAGCGTTGAAGCCTGTGCGACGCTGTTCGCGTAGCGTGGCCAACGGCCAAGGACTTTTACCCAGACTGTCAATTCTCATTAATCTCAAACTATTAAATTCTCTCGTTCTAGGTTTATTTTAAGCTGACGGCTGACGGCTGACGGCTGAATGCTTACCCCTAAACTACAGATCAGGAATAGATATTCTTTTAGATATATGGATACAGGTTAAGCAAAACAACTATTTTGGCACAAACAAATATTAAAGCATGTAAAGCTGCCCATACTTCTGCCGGATGTAGCGGATGAATGGATCGATGCGTAAAGCAGTACCAGTGAGGCTCTTAATCAATTCAGCCGCTGTGTATTTGCAACCATGTTGGTAAATATTGTCCTTCAACCAATTATGGAGCGTACTAAAGTTTCCTTGCTCAATTTTTGGTATAATTTCAGGTTGTTCCGTTACTGCGGCTTCAAAAAACTGGGCGCTCATCAAGTTACCCAACGTGTAGCATTGGAACATTCCCCCAATCTGACCAGTGTACCAGTGAACATCTTGCAACACCCCGTCACTGTCATTCTGGGGAACAACCCCTAAATCTTCACGATAGCGTTCATTCCAGGCTTCCGGTAAATCCCTCACCTGTAGCCTACCCTCGAGCATCATCAGTTCTAAGTCAAAGCGGATCATGACGTGGAGATTGTAAGTCACCTCATCAGCATCCATGCGGATTACAGACCGCTGCACCTTGTTGATTGCCTGATAAAAGGCATCGAGGGAAACATTACCTAGTTGGGAGGGGAAGTAGGATTGTACTTGGGGATAGAAAAATTTCCAGAAGCCCCGACTACGCCCAACAATATTTTCCCAAAGTCGGGACTGGCTCTCGTGGACACCCGAGGATGTCCCACAGGCAAGAGGAGTGCCTTCCAAATCTCGTCTAATTCCTTGCTCATAAAGACCATGACCCATTTCGTGGATGCTGCTAAATAGAGCTTGACTCAGGTCATCTTCATCAACACGGGTCGTAATGCGCACATCACCGGTAGAGAAGTTGATCATAAATGGGTGATGGGTTTGGTCTTGCCTTCCCCGCTCAAAGTCATATCCCATTTGCTTCATGACCTTGAGAGTCAAATCTAACTGTTGCTCTTCAGGATATCTTTGGTGTAAACAGTTGTCATCGGTGGGACTTTGGGCAGTAATAGCCTCCACAATTGGCACTAATTCCTCTCGCAACTGATAAAAAAGCGTCCGCAAAATAGAGACTTTCATCCCATAGTCAGCAAAGTCAATTAACGGGTCAGCGATATGTTCGTAACCTGGGAAAAAATAAGCCATTTCACGGCTGAGGTCAAGGGTTTTTTCCAAGTAAGGGCGCACCGCTGCAAAGTCGTTGGTGGCTCTTGCCTTTACCCAAACACTGTATGTTTCTGTCCGATGTTCAGAGAATTCTCCCATAAATTCCGCTGGCACCTGCACGGCTCTGTGGTAATTTTTTCTAGTGCAGCGGATTAAGCTAGCTTCGTCAGAAAAGTAAGGTAGAGTTTCTTCATAGGGGCGTAACCCTTCCAGCAGTTCGCCCATGGTTGGGTCAGTAAATTTACTATGGGCAATTTTTTGTAGAGTAGCCAGCTGACGTCCCCTAGCAGCTGCACCACCGGGAGGCATATAGGTTGCCTGATCCCAGTACAACAAAGATGCGGCTGCTTCTAAGTCGTTAATTTCACTAAGGCGTTTTTTGAGGTTGAGAAGTTTCGGTTGAGTTTTTTCGGTAGTCTGCATGATGCTAGATTGACACATTCAGGCTATTAGTTTAGGGTTACGGTATTTTGCCGAATAGTAAATGTACACCTGACGACCGAAAATAAAAATCTTACCCACAAAAATGTCCGATACTAATGAATCAGACAAGTGGGCTGAAAGCTAAGACCAAGTTGCGTTTTTCAAGTGCAATTTACTTGTCGGACAATGGCGAAATAACCAAGTCCTTATTTCCTCTCGTTACGATTTAAGCTGCAACTTGGTACGAGCACTCTGGTAAAGCTGAGTAACTGACTCAGATGCCAATGGCTATGAAAACGTCATACCCATAGCTGAGTGTTATAGCATAGTATACGAACTACTATTGTGCCATTTCTTAAGGACTTACTAGTATAGTGTAATCCCTTAAAACCAGACAATCGCTCTAGCTATTGGCACAGTGGTAAGTATTCCTACCGACTGAAGCTCAGAGCCACTAGCTTCGAGCTTCCCCAATACTCGCCGAAAGTAGGATGTCACAAGGATTTGTTTGCAATCTCATTTGGATCAGGCCTTATGCACCCTTTCCGTGTAGAACCTCTGTAAATGTGACGCTCCTACACCAACCTTAAAGGTATGGTGTAGGATTCTCAGGCACCCCGAAGAGTGCGTAGAACTTCCTTGGAGGTATCATCAGTCATAGAACCAACTATTTTAATGCTACCTTTACGGCGTTTTATAGTGGGGAACACGTCCAGCCCCACTCTCTTGATGTTGATAGCAGCATTAATATCTCTATCAACCCAGAGCTTTTCGACTTCATCCCAATATTTCCGGATACCGCAATCAGTAAAAATCACTTGATCTCGATAGGATAACACTTGGGAAGTGTAAGCAGGATTCTTCGCCACCATAACGGCTCCAGCTTTCGCAGCTATGTGACCAAGGATTGAGAAGAATTGCCCAAAAGCGGCATCTGCCCAACTCAGGTTGAGTCCAGATTTGGCAGATTGACCATTGGGTAGGTATCTACCCGTTTCGTCTTGTAATGGTGCGTTACGCTTGCTGAGACCTTTAAGGTTCAGGTCTTCATGAAAGAAGACTTTTTTGCCCGTCTTCACCAACTTGTGAGCGGTTTTGTATTGGAAATCTTTTCTGGCACGAGCAATCTTTTGGTGTTGCCGTCCTTCTCGTTTTGCCAGTTTCCGACGTGCTTTGCTGCCTTGAGGTGCGAGCATTCTTTTTTTTGGCGGTTTTCGCTAGTTTGGCTTGGTTGCGTCGCAATAATTTCACAGACGGTAGTTTCACACCTTCAGAAGTAGCAATGTAATGATCCTCGTGCAATACTGCATCCATCCCTAGGGAGTTCTCCCAAGTCGGAATGAACTGATCGGGTGAAATGGTGGGCACAGTAGGATCATCAAGTCGCAGGTTTACAAACCATCCATCATTTTTCTTGATCAATTGCACTTGTTTAAGGATGGCACCATCGGGCAAGGGGCGGTGATAGCGAACTTTCAATAAGCCGAGCTTGGGCACTTTGAGGTACAGGAACTTGCCGCCAATCGAACACGAGTGCAGATCCAGCCCTGCTCCCTCAAGCACGAATGAACGATAGCGAGACTGGGACTTGAAGCGAGGCTTGCCGCTTCTGTGGCCACTGGCATCCGATCGAGTGAACCGCTCAAATGCCTTGTCTACACGTTGGCAGACCTGTTGGAGGGTGTTAGCTGGAACCCGTGAAAAATCTAAATCCTCCCCTGACCATTCCACCGTCACTCCACCCTTTTTGAGTCCTGGTAAAAGTTTCTTTTGGCTGTAGTAGTTGGGGCGATCACGCAGTTCAGGAAGATGACAGACCAAGGGGCAACAGTTAACCGAAGTTCTGTTACGTTCCCACCAATCAAACCTTTCACCAAGCTGACGATTATACCAGTACTGGCAAATCCTTAGCCAAAGATTTATCTCTAGCTTTTGGTCGGTGGTTGGAAGTGCTTTGTACTGGTAAGTGTATTTCATCTCCTGGTGTTGGTGACTAGAGTTAACACTACACTAATTAGTGTACAGATTTCGGAAAGGTTGCCATGAAAGATGATTATATTGCAAAAGGACGATCGGTAATTGACCTAAAAGCACATCTGGTATTGACATCCAAATATCGACCCAAAGTGTTCAGTGCCGAAATGCTGCAACCCTTGGGCGAAATCGTAGCGGATTTATCCCAGAAATGGGATTGCCAGTTGATTGAGTTCAATGGAGAGGGCTGGCTACTGTTAATGATTTTATCCAAAAATCTTGCACTATCTACAAAAGTGTGTTAGATTTTAATCATGGTACTAGTTCCTTTACGTAAGGCGGTCGAACTTACGGGATTATCAGGGAACACTCTAAGGAAGTATGCGGACAATGGCACACTCAGATGCGAAAAAACTCCTGGTGGAACAAGACTCTTTGACTCAACAGATCTTCTCCGTTTTGGAAAAGCTCCAAAGTCTAACAGATCACGCTGTCACACCATCTGTTACTGCCGAGTTAGTAGCACAAGACAGCGAGACGATCTTGCCCGCCAAGTCGCCTACCTCCAATCCCTCTTCCCAGAGGCGGAAGTCATTAAAGACATCGGGTCAGGACTCAATTACAAAAGGAAAGGTCTTAGAACCATACTGGAACGAATTGTGCGCGGAGATAAGCTCACGATTGTTGTTGCCTGTAGAGACCGACTTACCCGATTTGGGTTTGAACTCATTGAATACTTGGTCAGTCTCAACGGTGGAAAAATCCTGGTTCTCGACCAACCTGAAAGCTGTCCCGAATCCGAACTTATCGCAGATCTTCTTGTCATCATTCACGTCTTCTCCTGCCGAGTCCACGGACTCAGAAAATACGGTAAGAAAATCAAAGAAGATCAGAGTGTTCCTAAACCCTGAACAGCGTACGCTTGTTCGCAAATGGTTTGGGGTATCCCGTTATGTCTTCAATAAAACCGTCAAAATTCTTCAAAACGGCGAAGTTAAAGCTAATTGGAAAGCTATTAAAACTGGCATATTAAACGACCTGCCCGAGTGGTGCAAGTCAGTACCTTATCAAATCAAATCTATAGCGATAAAGGATGCTTGTACCGCCGTTAGGGAAGCAAAAAAGAAGTATAAAACGACTTCTCAGATTAATCGGGTTAGATTTAGGTCTCGTAAAAACCCAAAACAGTCCTGTTATATCCCGAAATCGGCAGTATCCTCCAAAGGCGTCTACCACACCAAGTTGGGAGAAATATCCTATAGACCTCTCCAAAAAATAAATTTATGGTATAATAATAAAAATATAACTAATTTTTATTAACTTCAAAATGAGCTACACTTGGAATTATATTAAAAAAAATCCTAAACAAACTAAACGATTGGTAGGAATAAATCATGAACAACTATCTCAACTGATAGAACAAGCCAAGTTATTACATCATCAACATCAAGAAAAAATTCAAAATCAAAAAGTCAGGCTAATTAAGCCTGGGGGAGGTGCTTCACAAAAATTATCAATTGAAGACCAAATAGTCTTGACATTAATCTACTTACGACATCACATAAACTTTCAACTTCTAGGACTACAGTTTCAGGTGAGCGAATCGACAGCAAACTCTACTTTTAACTACTGGCAATCTCTTTTCAGAGAAGCTCTACCAGCTTCTTTACTAGAACAAGTAAAAAAGTGCGAAGAAGAGTCGGATATAATTCGGGAAGCTTTGACTGAGTATGAGTTAATAGTAGATAGCGCTGAACAAGTCAGAGAAAGACCAAAAGATTATAATCAGCAAAAAAATTTCTATTCTGGTAAGAAGAAAAATCATACATTTAAAAACCAATTTATTGTCTTACCAAAAGGGGAAGATATTGTGGATGTAGTGGTCGGCAAACCTGGCACCAAAAGTGACATAAATATTTGTCGAGAACGTTTAGCAAAATTTGATGATAAACAGCGACTGAGTGGAGACAAAGCTTATTTAGAGGTGCGACCCGTGGCGAATTTAATTCGCCAACGGAAAGCGCACCTTCGAGAACCACAAATAAGAACTCCCCACAAAAAACCAAAGAATGGTGAATTAACTCCACAGCAAAAGAAAGATAATAAGTTATTCTCTTCAAACAGAATATTTGTAGAACACGTAATTAGATTGGTGAAAATTTTTAAAATAGCGGGAGAAAGGTTTCGCCTAAATTCTAGTAAATATTCTCAGGTAATTTTGACAATATGCGGTTTAGTAAGATTGAGAACAGGAGCCTTAGTATTACAAGTAATAAAAGCGTCTGAAAGTCCTGAAACAATTGAGGTTGTATCTGCTCATACTTTTGGTTCTAAATTAACATCAATAGCTTCGTAAAGCCTATTATAGCGTTAATTTAACGTAAAATTGACTTGGTCAATTTGAGGGCTGAAAAGCAGTTACTGAAAGACTTTCAAGTTTTTGGAGAGGTCTTATGCAGAGTCCCTCCCAGATAACATTGGCGATTGCAGGCTAACCAGTCACAATGGGGACTATTACTTGGTAGTCCCCCATCAAGCAACGAAAGTTAAAACCGACAACCAAGGCCGAGTAGTTGCTTGCTTACCCTGGAGTCAGAACCTTCCTCACCTTCTTCAGCGAGACTTCCGTCGGAAAAATTGGGCATGGAGACTTTTCTCAAATTCAAAGACTGTGCCAGCACTTAGATAATCTGCTTGCCAAGATTAGTAAGGCTAAATGTGGGCAAAAACGTCGAATGAGGAAAGCTGCCCGCCGAATGATAATTAGGATACAAAACCTAATAAATGAACTGCACCACAAAGCTGCCAGGTTCTTTGTAGACAATTTTGATGTGATATTACTTCCCACTTTTGAGACATCTCAAATGTCAAAGAAAGGAAATAGGAAGATCAGATCTAAAACTGTTCGCAACATGCTTAATTTTGCTCATTATCGCTTTAAAGAGTTTTTAAAACATAAAGCTAAAGAGACTGGCAAAACAGTGGTGGATGTTTGTGAAGCATATACTAGCAAAACTGTTAGCTGGACTGGTGAAATGGTGAACATCGGCGGAAGCAGGGTCATTAAGTCTGAAGTTGATGGTCAACTTATGGATTGACCTTTGGTCACGCTTCGCGAACGAGACATCAACGGCGCTCGTGGGATATTTCTACGTTCGCGCAGCGTGGCCTACGGCCATGCCTTGGGAGATACCCCCTGGCTGCGAGAGCAGCTTGCATTAGTGGGCTAATTTCTGCGTTTTGTAGATTTTGGTAGCTAAAAAGTATCGGAGTAAATATTCATTTACTTTTTCAATATTTTCCACAAATGGAGTTAACCAAGTTCATTAACAATCTCAAGACAGTGACCAGTAGAAGGCTCCGTAATGAATTCCAAGAACAAATCAATAAGCACGTTTAGAAAAGATGTGTTGTGGAATGGATCATATTTCATCGCTTGGCTCTCCCGGCTTTGCGGTGATAAGGCAAGCTTATATCACGTAATTCCGCCAGTTCCAGCCACGTTGATTGTCGATTTTGTGCCTTTTGATACGTTTTAAACCATAGATCCGGGAGAGCCCATCGCTTCATGTGGTGGAGTAACTGCGACTACATGAAGCGATGAAATATTGAATCTCAGGATTCTGGCTCTACCGAACATAGTATGTATAAAACCACGCTTATTGCCAACTGGGTCTGATTGGACGGTTTTTTTACAAAAAATAATTCTATTAAAAACTAAAACTTCCGCCCAATCAGGATTATACTAATTATTTTCTAAGATTTTTACATAGCAAGTTCGGTAGACCCAGGATTCTTTGAAAGTGTAATTGGCTGTTAAAGGGGTTCAATCCCCCTTTAACAGCCGTGCATTCCTCTCACACCAAATCAAAGATTATGGTGTGAGGCTCCTGCTAAGCTAGCTGAAGTTATATGCTCCGAAGTTCGCTTTTTCTTATTCGTTTAAACTTATGGTTCTTCAGTACCTGCTATGCTAAATTTCAAGTTAAAAAACTCATAAAGCTTACTGTACAAAGGTTCTGAGGCTATTTAACTAACAAAATTTTCCTCATACGGTCTTTTTTCACTGCTCCGAAGTCCCTGCTCCCTGCTCCCTTTGCCAAACTGTTTATTTAGCATAACAAGTACGGAAGAGCCAAACTTATTCGTTTAAACGTTGATTGTTTGCTTCAGGGGCATAAGTCCTATGGATGCAAGCTTTTTACCTTTTACCTTTTACCTTGAGCAAAGGCCATCCCAAGCGAGTTGGCTGTTCGTATATCCGTTTGAGGGTATTGATGTCTCTAGCAGAAATTCTTGGGGGATTGCGAACTTGAGAAAAGTATAGTGCATCAGTTTCTAAAGGAGAATGACCCCAAATACCTAGTGCATGACCCAGTTCGTGACGGGCAGTGGCAAGGGTGTAGTCAATGGATTGCTCAGGGGAGATAAGTATGGTAAACTTATGTAATAATAGATTATCTACTATTTGCTCTGGTGCCCTGATGGATTGCCCCAGGTAAAATTCATAGCGAGTAACGGCTGAGCGAGCGCGAGACCAATCAAAGGTTCCGGTCTCACGGTTCAAGGAAACTTTTAGAGGAGGGCGCGATCGCAAAATCGATATATCTGCTAATTCCTCCTGGTCAACTAGTTCTAGGGGTAAATAAACCCCCCATTCTGCCACCGCCTTTAACACCGCATCAACCCATTGTTGGAAGCGCTGGTGGTTAGCATCAACCACAGGCGGTGGTTGGGGCTGTTGCACATAAACCTTGACGGGAAACTGAGACCAGATCAGATAACCTAAAGGAGTGCCCTTGATTTCAGCAAAATAATCACCGCTGCCGGTAGGATCTTGCCACTGGTCAAGGGGAGTTGGTAGAGGGTGAGGCTTAGGAGCTGGTAGGGCAGGTGAGGTGACTGGCATCGAAGCCACGATAGCAGAGGAGGCTTCTGTTAATTGGTTAAACTTTGGGTATAAACCAGCTGCGGTGCTGGACTGAATCAACATCACTAACAGACAAGTGACACCCCCTAGAAACAGGGCTATCCATAGCTGCTGATCGTTTTTATCCCACCTACTCCCCAAGATTGAACACTAATTATCTACTGGTTTAACCAACCTGCACTTAAAATCACTGTCAAGCTCATAAAGGTAATCGCCAAGATCCAGGTCACCCGGTTCAGGGCTTTTTCGGCACTCTTGGTGCTGGTAAACAGCTGAGCTTGACCACCGATACCGCCAAGGCCATCCCCCTTGGGACTATGGAGCAAAACCAAAATAATCAGACCCAAGCCAGACAAAACCCAAATAATTTGCAGGATTTGATTAACCATTCTTTTGATAATATTACGGCATTGAGAAGTTTTGAACTCTCCCTTGCTTAAAACAAAGGGGTTTTCTACTTCCTGTGTTATAGAGAAACTCGCACGGGTGTCCGATTATTACGGACTTCCAACTCAGCGGGTTGGATCATAGAACGCCCAGTCATTTCTTTTGGCTGGGGGAGTTGCAAGATTTCCAAGATGGTCGGGGCAATATCTGCCAGACATCCATCACAGCGCAATGCAACTTCTGTACCATGTCCAGGGATTTTTAATTTTTCCCCTTCTACTAGGATAAAGGGTACTGGGTTTGTCGTGTGAGCTGTCCAAGGATTACCTGTATCATCGCGCATAGTCTCGGCGTTGCCGTGGTCAGCAGTAATCAGGGTAGTGCCACCAACTTTAATAATCCTATCAATTAAGCGTCCTATGCAGCGGTCTACGGTTTCCACTGCTTCTATGCATGCTTCCACATTGCCAGTATGCCCCACCATATCAGTGTTGGCATAGTTAATCACTACCAGGGAGTAAATGCTTTTTTCGATGGCTGCGATCACTTCATCGGTCACTTCCTTAGCTGACATGGCTGGTGCTTTATCATAGGTTGCTACCATCGGACTTTGCACCAATTTCCGGTCTTCACCCTCGAAGGGAACTTCTAGACCACCATTAAAAAAGTAAGTGACGTGGGCGTATTTTTCTGTTTCCGCAGTTCGGAATTGGCGCAACCCATGCTGGGCAATAACTTCCCCCAGAATATTAGTCAAGTTCTGAGGTTCAAAGGCCACCAATACCGGAAAATTGGGGTCATACTGGGTAAAGGTGGCAAAGGTTAAGGGTTTGATCTGTTCCCGTTCAAAGCCATCAAAGTTAGGATCCACCAAGGCTTGGGTAAGCTGTCGGGCTCTGTCTGGACGGAAGTTAAAGAAAATTACTCCATCTCCTGCTGTCACAGCTCCAGGAGTAAGCCGTGTGGGCAAGATAAACTCGTCAGTAATGTCTGACTCATAAGACTCCTTGAGGAATTGTACTGCTGAGATAGCATTTCCAGGACCATCCTGAGTCATGACTTCATAGGCTTTTGAAATCCTTTCCCAGCGTCGGTCTCGATCCATGGCGTAGTAGCGACCACTAATAGTGGCTATGCATCCAATGCCAACTTGATCAATATAATCTTGAATTTTTTGAATTGCTTCAATCCCCTCGGTCGGTTTAGTATCACGACCATCGGTAATCGCGTGGATATAGACCTCAGATAGATTTTGGGCTTTGGCTAGCGCTAGCAATCCCAGGAGGTGATTGAGATGGGAATGCACCCCACCCTCAGAACACAAACCCACGATGTGCATCTTCCCACCCCGACATTTAACTTCCCGGCATACTTGCACAAGAGCTTGGTTATCGTTTAAAGTGCCATTTTCCACCGCATCAGAGATGCGCACAAGTTCTTGAGGCACCACACGCCCAGCACCTATATTCAAGTGCCCCACTTCCGAATTGCCCATTTGACCCTCTGGGAGTCCCACGTCCTTTCCAGAGGTGCGAATTAATGTACTCGGATAGGCAGCCCAGAGGCTGTCCATTACAGGGGTGTTTGCTAGGGCTATCCCATTGGCATCAGTTACTTCGCGGTAACCCCAACCGTCTAAGATAACTAGCACCACAGGAGAAACAGGTGCTTGCCTCATCATATCGCCTTTTATCCTACTCTTAATTGCACCGCGATCATATCATTCAAAATCCGCATATCCATGATAAATTTCGATTTTTATTAGGTTTCGGCTCCCAGAGTGAGGATAATGCTTAAATCTTCTCCTAGCAAAGGTTTTGACTACCCCAAGCTAATAGGAATTTATACTCGGAAATCATGGCCAACCCATCTAAATTCTATAAGCCTTACTCAGACAAAATGGCAAAAAATAAGTAAAATTACTTATTGTATGACTCTCATATACCTTGACTCGGAAATTAAGCTTTGTATGCAATTAATTAGGCGTGCCGGTGCATGTTTGGCTCACAGCTACTGACAGCCTACACTTACAAGTAACAGAGGTGTAGGAAGTTTACAGAAACTCATTTATCTCAACATTCCTATAAAATTGGTATGTATAAGGTAATGCTTATGAAGGTGCGATCGCATTTCCAGATATGACTGCCAATCTAACTTCCCCAGATTCCAGCCCCAGTTTGATTTCCCCTAACATTTCTCGACCACAGACCGTAGACTCCTTACCGACTAGTTCCCCTGTGAAACTGGGAGTGATGGCTTCCGGAAGTGGCAGTAACTTTGAAGCGATAGCTAGTGCGATCGCAAACGGCCAACTCAATGCCCAAATCAGCGTGCTCATTTACAATAATCCAGGCATTAAAGCGTTAGCTAGAGCTGAAAAATACGGCATTCCAGCAGTCCTACATAATCACCAGCATAAAAAACGGGAAGATTTCGATCAACAAATTGTCCAAACTTTACGACAGTATGAGGTGGAGTGGGTCGTGATGGCTGGTTGGATGCGAGTGGTGACACAGGTACTCCTAGATGCTTTTCCTAACCGGATTCTCAATATCCATCCCAGCTTATTACCTAGTTTCAAAGGCGTGCGGGCGGTGGAACAAGCCCTTGAGGCTGGGGTAAAAATTACAGGGTGTACGGTTCATGTGGTAAGTCTAGACGTTGACAGTGGTCCAATCCTGTTCCAGGCAGCTGTTCCTGTGCTACCCGATGATACCCCAGAAACCCTCCATGGGCGGATTCAAGTCCAAGAACATCGGATTTTAGTCGAAGCGATCGCATTAATCAATTGTTAATTGTTATTTAGCAAAGGGAGTCGGGAGTCGGGAGTCGGGAGTCGGGAGTCGGGAGTCGGGAACAGCGCACAAAAATTATCACAATTCCTACACGGATTATTATTTAATTGTTATTTAATTGTTAATTTTTATTTGATATCATGTCCGGATAATTAGTGATAAAAAACCATCTCCGATGAAACCTTACTTCTTTACTTCTGCCTTCTGCCCTCTGCCCTCTGCCTTCGATTTGGCTAGATTGTCAGTATTCAACCGGACATGATATGATTTTTAAATTTTCTATTTTGAATTTTAAATTTGATAGTCTTTTCTAGTCTATGTTCTATTTTCTAAATTACCCAATTTCCAGAGCAAGCTAGAGACAAAGTTGGTGACGATATGAGCTACAATTGGTACGAGTAAATTGTCTGTTGCTACCGCACTATACCCCAGAAGCAAACCAACAAGGGTTGCCCAAACTACATAGGGCCATTGTTGGATACCGCTTAGATGCAAAATCCCAAATAGCATACTGGAGGCTATGATACCGATAGCATTCAAGCCTACTGCTGGCAACATGACACCCCGAAACAGTAATTCTTCACTCATACCGGGCAACAGTCCTAGCCACATTAAATCTGGTATGATTAGGGGCTTGAGAATTAACTTTAGGTATATTTCTGCACTCTGGCGATAAGCTGGCCAAAGACGATACACTAAGCCACTGGCTCCAGTAATTCCCAACCCCATGGCTAGTCCTATAACTAGGGCATTGGGGGTAAATTTGATGGGCAGGAGAGTCAGCTTGCCTAGTTGCAGCCATAGCTTGGCAAAGATTAGTAACACTACGGCAGTTATACCCATTGCCACTAGTACTTGGATGCGGGTTAGGGGTTCAAGTTCGGGATTATCGGGAATTTGTTTTGTCACTAGAAAAAATGTAAGCGACGCAGGGTTGACACTCCCCGGCCTTTTGGCGCGAGGATTCTTTAGAGGAGATACCCAAGGGCATTGCTCGTAACAACCACATCGACTTCCCGTACCGTAGTACCAAGAAATCGGCAGTCCACTTGGCGGTGCCAATTGCCTCTACTCTCTCCAGCTTATTGCCATTGAGTCTACTTTAAAAGTTTTGATTTGATTCGCTCACCAAAAAGACTTCTGCTTGTAGAGGGTTGGGATTGGAGTCTTTGACCGAGCACCCATTTCGGGTAACTACCATTTAACCAAAGCGTCCCACTACTGGGATTTTCACCTTTTCTTTTCAGGTCACTGCGTCTACATAATTCTAACACAAAGCCGCCCTAGAAGAACGGGGTTTCAGACCCAATTTTTTGATGATAGGGATGGACTCAGAGCGTTAGGACTGATCCCAGCACGATGGCTAACCAGCAAGCCTAGAGCCTCTAAATATGAGTTTACTCGTATTGCTTTAATTCCCAAAGGTTCTGGAGGTACTTCCATGGTAGTTTGGTTTTCTTCAACGGCAATGATCTGGGTTTGCAGCTGGCTAAAGCTTAACATTGCGCTACCACCACAGGCGGTTGCTGGTATGACAATCGCATCTACATCATCAGCCCAGATGTCCCCTGGTTTTGAGGAAATAGTTTGAGAATCTGGATTAGCAAGGGAGGAGGGGGAATTGTTTTGGTTGACCACAAATTGGGGAGCGCGACTCAATCCTACTAAAACACAGGGTAAGAAGGTATAGCCCAATTCCTCTGCTGCTGAACGAGGTGACAATTTAGGATCGATGGGTAAAGGCATCAATGCTGGTGCATGAGCACAGGGAATTTGAAAGGTACGAACAATCAAGTGACTGATAATGGCTTCAGCACCAGCGAGGGGGTCTACGCCTCGGCCATGACGGTAATCTTGCAATGCTTGACTATCAATGTCATCGGGAAAACGCACTACTACTGCGATCGCATTTGCTCCGGCTTGCTCAATCAGGACTTGGGCTGCTCGCAATAAACTATCGGGATTTCCAATTGTTCCCCAACTCGCTCCAGATGCTGCTGTGCGCAGTTCTACATTTAAGGGAGCATCTGTGAGTACGTAGTCGGTTAGATTCAGTCCTAGGGTAGCTCTGGTGGCATCTGCTGCTTGTAGGTGTCTCAAACGTAGTTCCGGTTCAATCCCCTGATCCAGGAGTAATCCCACTCGGTTCTGATGTACAGGGCGTAATCCCCAGCATCCAGCGGCAAATTTGTCAAGTCCATAGCCTTCTACATAGAAGGCGTTGGGTAAGTTCCAGTACAA
Organism: Moorena sp. SIOASIH; assembly: GCF_010671925.1. Classification (GTDB taxonomy): domain Bacteria; phylum Cyanobacteriota; class Cyanobacteriia; order Cyanobacteriales; family Coleofasciculaceae; genus Moorena. Next base: position 1,321,279 of record NZ_JAAHIH010000003.1, read on the forward strand.
CTGGGCACCATTGAGGACATTGGGATGGGTGATTAAGCGATCGCAAACTTGTGCGATCGCTCTAGCCACTGGCAAGGCATCCCCGGCATAGCCACCAATCGACGCTCCTACACCAGTAGGAATGATTAAAACAACGGTATAGGCACGCTGATTCACTTACTATTCGGTGATTTTGTTACAATAGCCTCTACCGTAGCTTTTTCCTGCTCAGGGTCTACATGAGTAACTGCCCAGCGCAGGGGTTCTCCCCGTTCTTGTAGTTCTGCTTCAATAGCTTGGTGCAGTTCCTTAGGGGACTCTTGGAGGTCAATTTCTGCAGTAATGAAATGGGTTGTCATTGTTTTCTCCCTAATCTGATTAGGATAATGAGATTATCGTGACGTACTCCCGACGTTGCCCTAACGGGACAACGCGGGCTTCTTCCCAACACCACCCAATGGTTCGGTTACTCGGGAAGCTTTACTTCTGACGGGACGCCCCACCGCCAAGTTTAATATATTAATTGCCGCATTTAAATCCCTATCCGCCACATAACCACAGTGAGGACAAGAATGAATACGGTCTTTTAGTTTTTTGGGAACTTTTTTGCCGCAATTAGAACAGTTTTGGCTAGTGTTGCGGGGATTTACTGCAACTGTAACCAAACCAGCATTCTCAGCTTTGTTTGATAATATTGACAGAAATTGACCCCACCCAGCATCAAGAACAGATTTGGCCAATTTAGTTTTAGCCAAACCTTTAATATTTAACTTTTCGTGGGCTACTAGATCATGATCGTCCAGTAAGTTTTTCGCTGTTTTAAAGTGAAAATCTTTCCTGGTGTCGGCTACCTTCTTGTGAGCTTTCCCTAATTTAGTGACAGCCTTTTTCCTGTTCTTACTACCTTTTTTAGATCGGGTGACAGCTTTCTGAATTTTCTTAAGTCGTTTCTGAGCTTTCCGGTAGTATTGAGGTATTTGCACCTCTGTTCCATCGGACTTGACCAATAAGGATTTTAGACCCATATCTATGCCAACAGGATTAGAGACGTTATCTACTGGGATAGTACCTGGAACAGAGTCATCTTTAATCGATAGTGTAACGTAATACCCATCAGCCTTTCGAGTTATGGTAGCGGTCTTTATCTTGAACCCTTTTGGAATAGGCCGATGATAAACCATCTTCACTTTTCCCAATTTTGGAAGGGTTAAGATATTGCCGTTTATGGGATTCTTAGAGAGTGATGGAAAGGTAAATGACTTGTACCTATTTTTTCCTTTAAACCTGGGTTTGCCGCTCTTTTTTCCGTTACTGTCACCTTTTAGAAATCCCTTAAATGCTAGATCAACCCTTTTGACACAGTCCTGTAAAACTTGAGATTGGAGCACCTTATACCAAGGTCTATCTTTCTTTAACTGAGGCAGTGTCTTCTTTTGAGAGAAATAGTCGGGATTATTTCTTAGATCTGGCAGGTAACAGATTAAAGGGCAGGAGTTAATAGAACAACGATTTTGCTCATACCAGTTAAATCTATCAGCAAGTAGGTAATTGTATTGATAACGAAGCAATTCTAACCATTTTTCTACCTCTGCCTTCTGTGATTTGGTTAGTCTTAATCGGTACTGGTATGACGCTATCATTGTTGCTAACTCCTGTTTTTCGACCTATTATTAGTATATCCAACGTCTTTACATGTGTCAATGCAAAATGAAGGATAAAAATTTAATGATCAGACTGACTAGCTTTGAAAAAAAACAACTCCAGCAAGAGGCTGACCGGAGAGGAATGACCTGCTCTGAATTACTCAGAAGTTTAATAGCTCGTTTCCCTGAACCAAAAGAGTCTTAGTTGGCAATTACGCTTCACTCCATTGCCCCGCTATCATCCCGACGCCCACAATATCCGCGTAGGGTGCGGGGCTTCTCGCGGACTAGCTAATCTATATAACCATTACTTCTCCCTATTCGGCTAATGGTATTTGATTATATGTAAGCATCCAGCTATCAGCCATGAGCCTTGGCCAAAGGCCACGCTACGGGAATGGCTCACGCTACGGGAACAGTCGTCAGCTAATCAACGGTAGGTAGTAAACAAGCTGGGGCTGCTGATACGGGTGCTTGAAAATCCCTGCTTGTTTTACTCATCCAACCCCGAGGAGTTAAAGCGTCTGATAGCTGATAGCTGACAGCTGAATACTTACGATTATATAGCAGCACTGACCTGATCACGGCTGACCAAACTGCCGGTCATACACTTCATCTTCTTTTTCGGTGTCAAATTTCAGGTTAGAGCGGGGATAAGCTACACACAGCAGCACATAGCCTTCTGCTTGGAGTTGTGGGCCTAAACCCATGCCATCGGTTTGGTCTACACTGCCTTCTCCTACTCGTTTAGCAGCGCAAGTGGTACAGACTCCAGCGGTGCAGGAACTGGGTAAATCTATCCCCGCCCCATGGCCAGCTTCAAGAATTTTTTGATCCTCTGGCACCTCTATAGTGTATGTGTTGCCTTTGTGATTAAGTTCGACGGTGTAAGTCTTGGGCATTGTATCAGTTTCGAGCTTGATACTCCCAATCCTATGAATAGGACAGGGAGGGTCACTGGCTTATTTTAGCGCTTTGTGGGATATAAATTAAGCTGGTGCCTTCGTTAGTCACTTGACTTGAGTACAAGGGCAAACTCCATATTACAATTTGTCCTCATTGTCAATCTCATGGTGATCTAATCCCAATTCTTAGGGCTCACACGGCTACAGATCAATTTCATCTGGCCATCTCCCCATCTGGCCATCTTACGGCGAGTCTAGTATTGATTAGAGAATATTAGTCCTGAAGTCATTGCTAAACAGTATAATCAGGTTCTTGATGAAGCGTTGTCAAAAGCTGAGTAGGGTATCTGTTGACTGTAATTTATTTGTTAATAAATCTTGCTTGAAGTTGGCCAAATACCCTTGACTTATTCGCCGTTTTTTGATATAGCATGATTTGAATAATCGACAATTGTTGACTAAAAGCAATTTAAGGATTATACTTCTTCTGCGGAAAATAATCCTTAAATCCTGATCAGGTCTGAGTTAAACGTTAGTTAAGTTACCGCAGATTTTTATTATACAAAGTTATTTTAAAAAATTACTAAATTGTCCGGAAACCTCTAGTTTCCTAAGAATATTTATTTAGTGCATAACTACAGTAATTATAAATCATTTGTAAAATATGCAAAATCATAAATCGTTGCTTGCCAAGGGTTATAGCGATACCTTTTGCCAGTATATTTCCTGGGGGGGTGACATGAATGGCTAGGAAGCTGACAGGATAAGCGACATAGCTGACGGGGTGACGAAACAGGCTGAAATGCTTGCTATGTAAAGGTAGTACCATTTTATGGTAAAAAAAGGTAGGTCTTCTATTTGCAACAAAACCTACCTGTTGACAATGTTACCGACATTATACCAAAACCACCTAAAAAGTAAATTTACTCTAGCCGAATATATTTTTTGAAAAATTTTCGTCAATCTCTTACAGTCAATTAAAAAAGTTAGTGTAGAAAAGTTAGCCAATGCTCTCCCTTTACTGATTAAATTTGAAGTAAGCATTCAGCTATCAGCTGATGGGCATAGGGCAAGCTACACCGAACAGCTTTTGAATAAAACAGGTAAGCATTCGTTTAATCTCTGTTACGGAAAGCTTACAGCTGACCACTAACGGTTGAATGCTTACAAAAACTATAATTAATTGGTACAAATAAATGATAAACATCCTACCTAATAAAAATGATTAAAAATAGAATAATAAATAACAAAAATTAAGCATAATAAAGCAATTAAAAACTTATACTATGTCTAGTCAACACAGAAAAAAAATTTAATAAATCTTGCTAATTTTGTTAAGTTTAATTCAATAGAAGGTGACTTTGTAGAGTGTGGAACTTATAAGGGAGGAACTGCAGCCGTATTGTCAAAATATATGGGGGAAGGTAGACATTTGTGGTTGTATAACAGCTTTGAGGGTATGCCAACTACTAAAGATAAAGATGGTCAAGAAGCTAAAAAATGGATTGGAGAATGTGTTGGCTCAGTTGAAGATGTTAGAAAGGCAATGAAATTATTTTCTACTAGTGAAGATAATTTCATTATTAAGAAAGGATGGTTTGAGTAAACTTTTAGTGAGCAACTGCCCAAAAAAGTTGCATTACTACACTGTGATGCCGATTGGTATGATTCCGTAACTTTAGTCTTGGATACATTCTATAAGTTAATCCCTGAAGGAGGTTGTATCATCCTTGATGATTTTGGATATTGGGAGGGTTGCAGAGAGGCTTTCTAGGATTTTTGTATTAGGAATAATGAGAAACCACTCCTGGAAAGGGTAGGAAGTACTCAGGCTTTTTGGATAAAAGGTAAATTGAATAGTCGAGGTTAACGAAAAATTATGCTTATCAGTCCTTTAACGGGTTCTAATAATGTCACTCTACTGAAGACAATCGAAGCGGAGCAACTAATCCAAAATTGGAAAGATAGCTTTCAGATAGATATTACTGAAGAACTTAAGGGTCATCATAATATTTATCTATATCAATGTAATGAAACTAACCTAAAATTTTTTGCGCCGTTTGATGTTGTTGGTTCTGGTAAACTTTACGAAAAACTAAATAAGTTTGACTGGTATTACATGCCTGAAAAATGGGAATACAATGTCGCACTACGAGACTTGTTAGAATGTCAAAATATTCTAGAAATAGGCTCTGGTTCTGGTCATTTTGTGAAGTCAATAATAGATGCTGGTCTAAATATAATAGGAATTGAACTTAATGAAGCCGCCGTTACTGCCGCACACAAAAAAAATCTTCCGGTAGAGCGTCTGGACTTAAAAGAAGGAGCTAAATTGTATCGAGAATCATTAGATGGTGTATGTAGCTTTCAGGTACTTGAGCATGTAGCTAATCCCAAAGACTTTATTGATTGGTCAATTCAAATGTTAAAGCCAGGAGGAAAGTTAATTTATTGCGTTCCTAATTCAGAGAGCTTCCTTAAATACCAGTACAACTTGCTAGATATGCCTCCACACCATATGCTTCAATGGTCTAGCTTATCTTTTAAATCACTGGAAAAACTGTTTCCCATTAAACTAATAAAAGTGGTTAACGAGCCACTAGCTTCTTATCATGTTTCGAGTTACATACATGGTTACAATAATCATTTTAGTTCTGTCTATCCTTTTGGTAAGTTTTTTTTTAATCGCTACACTATACCTCGCTATACCAAAATTATAAATCTTGGTTTGAGAAGGTTTTTAACTGGTCAAAGCTTATATGTGCTATTCAAAAAAATTTAGATGGACTACTTAAATCTTGGCTGCGGTCGCCGCTTCCATCCAGCCTGGACAAATGTAAACTTCACTTCATCAGGCGAAGGCGTAATTGCTCACAATTTAACAACAGGTATTCCCTTTCCTGATAACTCATTCCATGTCGTTTATCACTCCCACCTATTAGAACACTTTACCCCAAATATAGCTGAATCATTCCTAAGAGAATGCTACCGCGTCCTACGTCCTCAAGGCATTTTGCGGGTAGTTCGGACTTAGAACAAATTGCCGGTGACCGTAGTGCTGAAACTTTTAAAAAACTTTGGAATATCATAAAATGTTGGCATAGCTTTTGGTATGCCACTGATAAGTATGTTGTTTATCAAATGTTTATTGATGATATTGAGCATTTAACTAATAAAACTTATATGACTAGAAGCGATGCAGCGCGGTCTTGGGGAGCCAGTGCGGTCTTGGGGAGGCAGCGCGGTCTTGGGGAGGCAGCGCGGTCTTGGGGGTCTCCCCCATGAGCGACTGCCGTGGTTTCCCCCATGAGCGACTGCCGTGGTCTCCCCCATGAGCAACTGGCGTGGTTTCCCCCATGAGCGACTGCATCAAGACATAGAAAATGAAAATACAAGATTGAGACATTATTTAGCCAGACTACATCGACGCACTCTGTGCTACTCTAAATCTGAAGAAGCGATGCAGCGCGGTCTTGGGGAGCCAGTGCGGTCTTGGGGAGGCAGCGCGGTCTTGGGGAGGCAGCGCGGTCTTGGGGGTCTCCCCCATGAGCGACTGCCGTGGTTTCCCCCATGAGCGACTGCCTTGGTCTCCCCCATGAGCAACTGGCGTGGTTTCCCCCATGAGCGACTGCATCAAGACAATGTTGTATTTATCAATTAGGCTTCTTATTTATTATTTAAAATATCATAAAATTCCCCTTTCTGGTGAAACCATTTCGTAATTCAGCAACGCCCCGCAGCAGTCTATGGGGAACTGAATCAGAGTCTGACATTTGAGTCTGCACCCACAGTACCAATTAATCCCTATGGTCGCTCCAAGTTGATCAATGAGTGGATGATTCAAGATTATGCTGCTGCATCGGGGTTAAGGTATTTGATTTTGCGTTACTTCAATGTGGCGGGTGCTGACCCCTTTGGGAGAATTGGGGAGCGTAATGCCCAAGGCAGTCATTTAATTAAAGTGGCTTGTGATGCTGCAAAGGGCAGGCGGGAATGTTTGCAGATTTTTGGTACTGATTTTCCTACTCCTGATGGGACAGCGGTCAGGGATTATATTCACGTTTGGGATCTAGCCACTGCTCATCTAGATGGGTTGCACTATTTGGAGCAAGGTGGGCAGAGTCAGGTTCTCAATTGTGGTTATGGGCGCGGGTATAGCGTGCGGGAAGTGGTCAAGAAGATGAAGGAGATTTCTGGAGTGGATTTTCCCGTAGTTGAGGTGAACAGGAGGAAGGGAGATCCGGCAAGTGTGGTGGCAAGTGTCCAGAGGATTCGGGAAGTTTTGGGATGGATGCCGAATTATGACGACTTAGGGGTAATTGTGGAAACGACTTGGGAGTGGTACAAGCGTTGGTGATACCAAGTTGCCGTCAAAGGTAGTAGGGGATTAGATCAGATAATCATGCCTCAAAATCAAAGGATTAATTTGTAGTATGCAAAGTAATACGCATTTCCTGTGTAGCTTGGGTATTTTTTTGCGTATAAATACTGTTTTTTTTTAAGTTATGTGTTTTCTAAAATAGACAGAAATCGTCATCATTAATACTTACACTGTCAAAGGCATAATGTGGGTTTTACTTAGCAAGTATTTTTTTTATTATTCGCCGTTTTTCGATATTATTTTAATATAGGAATGGACAATGGTTTACTAAAAGCAATTTAAAGATTATACATCTGCGTATAATAAACCTGAAACCCCAGGTCTGAGCTAAAAGTTAATTTACCCCAGAGGTCTATTAGACAAAGTTATCCCACCAATTTCATCAATTGTCCGGAAAGCTCTACGAACCTTGAAACTAACTAGTTGCTGCCTAACTACTCATTGTTTGTTTAGGTTGGTTTAGGAAATAATTTCAAAATTTACCTCGGTGCTCGCTACAACTTAATTAACTAATTAACTACCAAATAATTAAAGAACTAAATAGTCTTTAATTTTCGGAGTGGGCTTCGATGGTCTTATTGATCTCAGTCTCTCCCCACATCACTTTTATCAAGTTTTAATTTCAACTGCAGTAAAGTGAGTAAAGGGGAGATTTTGTGTCTATTTTTACTTAGTAAAGAAAAAAATTAGCTTTGTTTAATAAACTAATGAATAACTGCACTCAAGCAACACCTAAAAGAAGAAGTGAACGCAATCGGAAACGTTCTAAAAGAAGAGCTATTTTCTGTCCAATTCATCGTTGCTACCTTGATAGCGCTAGTCAAAAATATCGGTTGTTTGCTGATCGAGCAGGACAACTAATCCAGCGTGGTGTTAAACAAAAATATGCCTTGATGCTGATCGCCAGTAACACCACAGTAGCTCTGGAAGGAGAGTGGCTAGAGGCTTTTTGGTGTAGTCAGTGCCAGTCAACCAACTGGTATCACTTGTGCCAGACAGGCGATCGCACCTATAAGGTATCTTTGGCTCCAGATCAGTTATGGCAACAGGTAACAGGGGTGATGGATCCTCAAGGAAACCCCTCAGTGGGAGAATTTACCCGTCGGCAGTCTAGAAAAATTGGTTTTCATGGGGTTAAAGATTTTGGGGCGATTTAGCTTTTTCTGTTATCAGTAGTCACACAATGGCTGCCAAGCCGAAACTAGTCATTGAAGCGGGACGTACAGAAAAGCAGTACTGGAAAGACTTGTGGGGCTATCGGGAATTGTTCTATTTATTGCCATGGCGAGCCCTTTTTGACAATGGTAGTGTTTACGGTGGTGTTTGGTAATCTAGCCAAATTACCTTACTATCGAAGGGGGAATGGTTGAGTGGCGAGATGGCGATGGCCTTGGTAGCGAGCAGGCACAACTGCAATCTATCAAGGTTTTTGACCATTGCAATCTATCAAGCTTTTTGACCGCGCAAGCGAGTTGCGTTCTTCCTTCCGCACAGATCAAGAAATCGTGGTGGCGATAGAATATCTCGTCAAAAAACCTGTAGCAGGGATAAGAGTCATTTTAGCTTTACTGACCACAACAGGTGAGACAACCTTTACGTAAACAAGTCACTCGGTTTCTCCCATGATTCATACACCGGGGCTAAACCCAAGCCCAATGTGTCATTTCTGCCAATATCTTAAATCGTAACCGATACATTGTTGAAGTGACAGCAGGCAGTCCAGGTGTTAAAAATTCTTGGTGTGGCGTATCTGAACTCTCATTCAATGTGGATGGAATTGGTAATCACGGTTCAACCCATCCAGAAAGCTGGGATGGTGTTGTTTGCCCTAAGCTTTCATGGACTGTCGAATCAATAACTAATTAAAGCAAAATAATGAAAAACATACTCATTGCTGGCTATCCCAGATCTGGCAATACTTGGGTAAATAGCTTATTTTCTTACTATTTTAATGCGCCGTACTATGATGCAGCGATTGAAGAAGCTATTCTTACTGGTAAATCAATGTTGGATGTTGTTCGTGCGTACAACGATGCGGGGCTTTCAGGAGAACATCATCGTTCGGATCAAAAAAAAGAAATTCTTTCCGTCATCCAAACTCATGCCCTAGCAGATAAATTTTGCCATACACATCCCAAATTTCTGGCAAAGCAAAGCTATAACTCAGCCGATTTTTTGGTGCTAATTGTCCGAGAACCAAAAGATGTTGCAGTTTCCTATTTCTACTACAGATTATTTTTTGAGCGTCGTTTGCACCAACATTGGTCTTCGGGTTTACCTGTTACATGGCGAGAATGGTTTTATCACCGCTTTTATTTTCAGAAGTTCGTGCTGAACATGGCCCGAGAATGGACAACTTTTCATCAAAGCTGGTTAGTGTACAATCCCTTTGTCATTCATTATGAATCGTTACTGAGTGAGCCGGTGGCACAGATCAGGCGCTTCACCGATGCATTTGGTTTATCTTTTTATCCCCAATATGCCAAAGAAGCTGAAGAGTTTTGTCGTTTTTCTAATCTTGGCAAACGCGAAGCTCGACATCTCAAGGATCAAAAAGTAGTTTCTCAAAACGAAAAATTTATCCGTAGTGGAAAAGCGGGTGGCTGGAAAGAGTATTTTTCCACAAGTCTAGTCGAAAATTTAGACAACGTTACTGCGCCAGTTAAAACCAAAATTGGCTATTAGTAAAAGCATTTTTTAATGGTACAAATTGTGAACAAATATATCGTTGTTACCACGATAAATCAGAAATCAAAAGCACTCTCTTTATTCGAGCAAAAAAGCGATTGGAAAATCGTTGTGGTTGGTGATAAAAAAACGCCTCCAATTGAGTCTTCTGTTAATTTAACGTATTTATCGATTGCCGATCAAGTTGAACTGGGTTACGAAATTAGTCAACACTGTCCTTATAATCATTATGCTCGCAAAAATATTGGCTATTTGTATGCAATTCAAGCAGGGGCAGAGGTGATTTATGACACTGATGATGACAACTGGCCCACAGAGAGTTGGGGAATCTACGATTTTTATGGCGACAGGCAATATGTGACCGAACAAAAGTTTGTAAACATCTATCGTTATTTCACCGAAAAGCTAGTTTGGCCACGAGGGTACCCTTTAGACGAAATCAAGCATCAGACCGAGCATCAGCTTCTTAATACCAAGCCTGTCTCGATTGGGGTTTGGCAGGGGGTGGTCGATCTCGATCCCGATGTGGATGCTATTTACCGCTTGATCATCGGTGAAAACATTACCTTTGCCAAAAATAGCCCGGTCTTTTTAGGAGAGCATCAGTATTGCCCCTTCAATTCACAAAACACATTTTGGCATAGAGATGCCTTTCCTTACCTTTATCTGCCCTCAACTACAAGCTTCCGCTTTACCGATATATTGCGTGGATATATTGCCCAAAAACTGATGTGGAACCAAGGTATATATCTCGGATTTCAGTCTGCTGACGTTTACCAAAAGCGCAATCCACACGACCTGATGACAGATTTCAAGCAAGAGGTAGAATGTTACCTTGGGGTCAAAGCAATTGTGGCTTTGCTGGACACACTGGAATTGGGAGAAAACCCCCTTCAAAACCTCAAAGTAGTCTATTCTGCTTTGGCAGAGGCTGGATTTGTTAGTGCGCTTGAGGTCTCGATTTGCCAAGCGTGGTTGAATGATTTGACCCGCATTCTTGAAAACAGGGACAACTATTACATCAAAGAGGGGGCTGCTTGAAACCGATCAAAATTCTTCTAGTACAGTGCGAAATGCACAGTTGGCGAGCAGCACGGGCATGGTCTTACAATCTCCATATTGGTTGGGAGCAAGGACTACGGGCAAATCAGGTTGAGTTTCTCACCATCACGACTCCGTGGCTTGCCCTTGCTAAAGAGATTATTGCGGGACGGACGTTTGATCAAGTATGGATCAATGATTTGGTCCTCTCATCGGCACGGGATGGGGGTGACATTAGTCAGACGCAGTTGGCGATGCTTGCTGCTTTAGCCCCCGTTCGTGTGGGCTTGCTCACCGAGTCCATTTACGATTACACAGACTCTGAAATGGCAGAACTCCCCGACATGCAACGGACACAGGCCGAAGTCGAGAAATGTTTGCCTCATTTGACCCATGTGGTGGCTTATGATGAAGCTGATGTGGCAAAGGTAAAGCATCGTTGCGGGCTGCCTTGTATGTGGGCTCCCAGCCCTGTGGTGGAAAGCTTGATTCACGAAGATGTCCCACCGCCTACCTACAATCAGGCATTTTTTAGCGGGAGTATCTATCGTGGACGACAGGCGTGGCTTGAGCACCCCCTTCTCCAAGAGCATCTCAGTCGCCACGCTTCGCCTGATCAGGACACACTGTATCCACAAGTTTTCGATCGCTTACACAGCCGTCCTGCACGTCGTCTGATCCAAAATCCTGTTGCCATTCCTTTTTATTCTGTCTATCTAAATGCGGTACGTTGCATTCGCAAACGCAGCTATGTACGATGGCTGCAAGGATTACAGTCGGGTGTCGCAGTTGTCAATCTGCCCCACTTTGTCAAGTCCTACACGCCCCGTGTGATTGAGGGTATGGCTGCAGGACGCCCGGTACTCTCTTGGGAGATTCCCAATCGACCGCGCAACCAAGCACTTTTTGAAGATGGAAAAGAAATTTTACTCTTTAATACCCCAGAGGAATTAGCTGGTCATATTCAGCGCTTGCAATCAGATACTCTTTTTGCCCAACAAATCACAGAGAATGCCCGTCGCCGTATTCGGCAATTCCACACTACGGACAAGCGCGTACAGCAAATTTTGCAGTGGATTCAAACTGGAAAAGAGGCAATTTATCAGTAAATGACTCCTCCCTATGTCTAACATCAAAAAAGGCTTGAAACACCTTTATTGGGAATTCTATAAGACTTTACCGATGCGCTATCTGCGTACAGCTCAATTTCGCAGCCATCGTCCACTGGAGGAGGGCAAATTGCGCGGTACACCAATTGTGCGCTACTACTGGGATCGATATCTTGATCAACATCTTGGGGACATTCGGGGGCGAGGGCTAGAGATCGGAACCACCGCCACCATTCGACGCTTTGGTGGTCAAGCTTTAACACAGGCTGATGCGATAGATGTCTCGGCACACAGTCCGGAAGTGACAGTTGTTGCGGATTTAAGCCGCGCCGACGATGTTAGTGCCAACACCTACGATTGCTTTGTTAATCAGTTTACTATGCACATTATCTATGATGTGGAAGCGGCACTCTATCACTCCCTGCGCATCTTAAAGCCAGGTGGCGTGTTACTGATTAACTTTTCCTGTGTAGACTATTATTTTCCCGACGGTTTAGATATGGGAACGGGGAAACCACTGTTTTTGTACCACTGGTTTACACCTATCGGTGTTGAAAATTTATTGCGCCGAGTTGGGGTTACACAGGCAGATTATAGCTCGGAAGTCTATGGTAATTTGTTTGCGCGCATTGCCTATCAGATGAATATGCCTGCGGAAGAACTCACTAACGATGAATTGCAACATCAAGATGTTCACTATCCCGTGCTTATCTGTGTGCGTGTGGTCAAACCTACCCAGTGGCAAGGTAAACCACCAGAATATCGAGAGCCTTGGCACCCGCAGGGTAAAACTGCCGTCTGGAATCGGGTTCAAGGCGAGCGTGTATGATGCCTAGATTAACATTTATAGGTTCGCATTCTGGACGAAATATTATGGAGGTAGCAGCAATTCATTCCTTTATAGCAACAGCCATCAAGAAAACGTTCCAGTGGTATCAACAGGTGACAGTCCAACCTGTCCGGTGGGGCAATTTGCGGCGCTTGACGCCCATCAGCCGCATTTTTGGGTTGGATCGAGGGATGCCCATTGATAGATACTATATTGAAGCATTTCTGCAAACCCATGCTGAGGATATTCTTGGCTCCGTCTTGGAAATTGGGGAGGCTGTCTACACTCGTCAATTTGGTTGCGATCGCGTAACACAAATTCATGTCTTACACGCCCAAGCTGGTAATCCTCAAGCCACGGTTGTGGGGGACTTAGCCACCGGGCAAGGGTTGCCCACAGAAGCGTTTGATTGCATGATTCTGACCCAGACCCTGCTTGTGATTTATGATGTGCACAGTGCGATCGCTAATTGTTATGCTGCCCTTAAGCCAGGTGGAGTGTTGTTGGCTACCTTTCCGGGCATTAGTCAAATCAGTCGCTATGACATGGATCGTTGGGGCGATTACTGGCGTTTTACTGATGCATCAGCACGGCGACTCTTTGGTGATGTCTTTGGTCACGACCAGGTAAGGGTCAACACCTATGGCAATGTGTTGAGTGCATGTGCCTTTTTGCAGGGTTTGGCAACGCAAGAACTTAAGGCACAAGAACTCGATTATCACGATCCTGATTATCAACTTTTGATTACAGTGCGGGCAGTGAAGTGATGAAAAGAGTTATCAACTTTGGGATGGGACGAATCCATAGCGCAAGCCGCTGGCTGAGGAAAAAAATGTCTAACACGGCACTGATTTTGCTCTACCATCGGGTGGCGGATGCACCAGCAGATCCGCAGTTGTTGTGCGTGTCACCAAGCCATTTCGCCGAACACCTGGAAGTGTTGCGGAAATACGCCCATCCCATCAGCCTTCAACAGCTTACTGATGCACTGCGGGTAGGTCATATTCCCCCTAGGGCAGTGGTCATTACCTTTGACGATGGCTATGTCGATAATATCACCAATGCCAAACCCTTGTTAGCACAGGCAGATGTGCCAGCAACGGTCTTTGTGACAACCGATTACATCGGGCAAATGCGTGAATTTTGGTGGGATGAACTGGAGCGACTGTTGTTACAACCGAACACACTTCCCCAAAAACTCTCCCTTAAAGTCGCAGGGGAACTTCAGGAGTGGGCATTGGGAAAAGCAACTACCTATAGCAAAGAGGAACATGAGCGTTATCGGAGTTGGAGCGTTTTGGAACCAACAGATCCAACACCACGCCATACAATCTATCGTGGGCTGCATCGCCAGTTACTTGGGTTGTCGGGGCAAGAAATTGCAGCCAGTTTGCAAACACTACAACAACAGAGCGGTCAAGGGACGAAAGCTCGTCCCACTCATCGACCAATGAAGCCAGAGGAGATCGTTCAATTAGCGGAAGGTGGCTTAGTTGAAGTAGGTGCCCACACCATCACCCATCCAAACCTTGCTACCTTGCCCATTGCTGCCCAGCTTACAGAAATTGAGCGCAGTAAAACAGAGTTAGAAACAATTCTGGGTCGTTCACTGAGCAGTTTTTCCTATCCATTTGGTACCCAAGCAAGTTATACACCCAAAACTGTTGCGTTGGTGCGTGAAATAGGCTTTAGCTGTGCTTGTGCCAACTTCCCAGATGTTGTTTGGAAGCGCTGCGATCGCTATCAGCTCCCCCGTATTGTGGTGCGTGATTGGAATGGTGATGAATTCGCTGAACGATTGCGGGGGCTTTTGACGTAGGCACACAGGAGCGAGCGCAAAAAATTGATCGAATTGTGTTTGAAGGAGATAGCGATCCTTGCAAATCTTAAGCATCAATACCCGTGACATTACAGGAGGCGCAGCACAAATTGCGTGGCAGTTGCATCAAGGCTATCGGCAGCGCCGCTGCCAAAGTTGGCTGGCGGTGAGCGAAAAGCAGAGTGACGATCCCTACACAGTAGTGATACCCCATCTTGGCAAGATCAGTCAATCGATGTTGGGTGCAGCGTCAAAAATTGAAAGGCGGCACCCAAGTCCTTTGGCGAGTGCTTTAAAATTTCTAGCTGAACCGTGTAAGCATTGGGAGTTGAGGCAGGGGCACGAAAATTTTCACTATGCCGGGAGTCGGGATATTGAGAAGTTGGTTCCCATTGCGCCAGAAATCATCCACGCCCACAACCTACATGGTGACTATTTCGACCTGCACCAACTACCCCAACTCAGCCAGCGCGCACCCTTAGTGCTAACCCTCCATGATGCCTGGTTGCTGAGTGGTCATTGCGCCCACTCACTCAGTTGCGACCGTTGGCAAATCGGCTGTGGGCACTGCCCTGATTTGAGGCTCTACCCCGCCATCCGACGGGATGCAACCGCTTTTAATTGGCAACGCAAGGCTCAGATTTATCAGCGAAGCAAACTCTACATTACCACCCCTTGCCAATGGTTAATGAACAAAGTTGAACATTCAATGTTAGCTCCTGCTGTTGTTGATGCAAGAGTCATTCCCAATGGGGTCGATCTCAACATTTTTAAACCAGCTCCCAAAGCAGAAGTGCGTGACCGATTGGGATTGCCACAGGATGCGTTAATCTTGTTGTTCAGCGCGGAAGCAACTCGTCGCAATCCGTGGAAAGATTACGCGATGCTCCATGATGCGGTTGGCAAACTATCGGCGGTCGTCCAAACAAGGCAGGTTTTCGATCAATCCCCAATCTGTTTTGTGGTTTTGGGTGATGACGGCCCGACAGAACAAATAGGAAATGTTGAAGTACGTCACGTTGGTTATCAAAGCGATCGCACCACTGTTGCTAACTACTATCAAGGGGCTGACCTTTATCTACATGCCGCTAAAGCTGACACCTTTCCCACCAGCATTCTCGAAGCACTAGCTTGTGGTGTGCCTGTGGTGGCGACCGCTGTCGGTGGCATTCCCGAACAAGTCGAAGAAGGCGTAACAGGCTTTATCGTCCCTCAAGGCGATAGTGCAGCAATGGCGGAACGCATCCTGAAACTTATCGATTTAGAACCATTACGCCATGCAATGAGCCAAAACGCTCATCAAACTGCCAAACGGGCCTTTTCAGTCCAACGGATGGTAGATCAATACTTAAGTTGGTATGCCCACATCTTGCACCATTGTCATTAATCGTAGGGTGGGCAGTGATTGAGACAGATAAAATAAGCTTGCAAAGCGCGTTGGTAGGCACTGCCCACCCTACATCAACTTAACGAATAGCACTAAAAATAAATCTACCTCTCGTAACTTCCTTTTTTTACATAATCCTTTAGAAAAACCTTCTTTATGGTAACTAAAATTTTAGTAACTGGTGGGGCTGGTTATATTGGTTCCCATGTAGTGCTTCAATTATCAGAAGCTGGTCACGATGTTGTGGTTTACGATAACTGTTCTACTGGTTCAGCGTCCGCTGTGCTCCATGGGCAGTTAGTCGTTGGAGATTTAGCAGATAGGGAGCGACTCCATCAACTATTTGCCCAGGAACAATTTACTACAGTCATACATCTGGCTGGAAGTAAGGTAGCTCCGGAGTCGGTGGTCAAGCCTTTAGATTATTACGCTAACAATAGCTGCAATACTTTAACTCTGCTGAGGTGCTGTCAGGCGTATGGGGTGGAGCAGTTTGTCTTTTCTAGTACCGCAGCAGTTTATGGGGAAGTAAATCATAGTCTGGCATTTGAGTCTTTACCCACAGTACCGATTAATCCCTATGGTCGCTCGAAGTTGATCAATGAGTGGATGATTCGGGATTATGCTGCTGCATCGGGGTTAAGGTATTTGATTTTGCGTTACTTCAATGTAGCGGGTGCTGACCCCTTTGGGAGAATTGGCGAGGGTAATTCCCAAGGGAGTCATTTAATTAAGGTCGCTTGTGATGCTGCAAAGGGCAGGCGGGAATGCTTGAAGATTTTTGGTACTGATTTTCCTACTCCTGATGGGACAGCGGTGAGAGATTATATTCATGTTTGGGATCTAGCCACTGCTCATCTAGATGCGTTGCAGTATTTGGAGCAAGGTGGGCAGAGTGAGGTTCTCAATTGTGGTTATGGGCGCGGGTATAGCGTGCGGGAAGTGGTGAAGAAGATGAAGGAGATTTCTGGGGTGGATTTTCCCGTAGTTGAGGTGAACAGGAGGAAGGGAGATCCGGCAAGTGTTGTGGCAAGTGTGGAGAGGATTCGGGAGGTTTTGGGATGGATGCCGAATTATGACGACTTAGGGATGATTGTGAAAACGACTTGGGAGTGGCACAAGCATTGGTGATACTAAGTTGCCGTTAAATGTAGTAGGGGATTAGAGGTTGTCTGAGAAGTCTAATTTGCTACACCTAAGCCCCCTAAATCCCCCAATTTTGGGGGACTTTTACCAGCAAATAGATTCTTGTTCCCCCCAGAATTGGGGGGCTAGGGGGGCAAAATTCAGTATCAAAAAACTTTTCAGATATCCTCTTAGATAAAATAATCAAGCATCAAAATCAAACGATTAATTTGTAGTATGCAAAGTAATCGGCATTTCCTGTGTAGCTCTGCCATTTTTTTTGCGTATAAATACTGATAAGTTTTGAATTTATGTGTTTGAGCAAATCTACAAAAAGCGTCATAATTACGGATTACACTATGAAGTGCGAAATGTAGGTTGGAGTTATCCAAATTGCATTGACTTATTCGGCGTTTTTTGATATTATTTTAGAGGTATGGACAATTGTTGACTAAAAGTAATTTAAAGATTAGACATCTCGAAAAATCAACCTGAAATCCTGATCAGGTCTGATCTAAAAGCTAATTTACCCCAGAGGTCTGTTAGACAAAGTTATACCACCAATTTATTCAATTGTACCGAAAGCTCTACGAACCCTTAAAATAACTAGTTGCTGCTTAAATACTCATTGTTTTTTGAGGTTGGTTTAGGAAATAATTTCAAAATTTTTCTCGGTGCTCTCTACAACTTAATCAACTAATTGACTAGAAACAAATTAAAGACTATTTAGTTCTTTAATTTTCGGAGTGGGCTTCGATAGTCCTATTGATATCAGTCTCTCCCCACATCACTTTTATCAAGTTTTAATTTTAACTGCAGTAAAGTGAGTAAAGGGGAGATTTTGTGTCTATTTTTACTTAGTAAAGCTAAAAAAAATTAGCTTTTGTTAAAATTAACTAATGAAAAACTGCACTCAAGCAACAGGTAAAAGAAGAAGTGAACGCAATCGGAAACGTTCTAAAAGAAGAGCTATTTTCTGTCCAATTCATCGTTGCTACCTTGATAGCGCTAGTCAAAAATATCGGTTGTTTGCTGATCGAGCAGGACAACTAATCCAGCGTGGTGTTAAACAAAAATATGCCTTGATGCTGATCGCCAGTAACACCACAGTAGCTCTGGAAGGAGAGTGGCTAGAGGCTTTTTGGTGTAGTCAGTGCCAGTCAACCAACTGGTATCACTTGTGCCAGACAGGCGATCGCACCTATAAGGTATCTTTGGCTCCAGATCAGTTATGGCAACAGGTAACAGGGGTGATGGATCCTCAAGGAAACCCCTCAGTGGGAGAATTTACCCGTCGGCAGTCTAGAAGTGGTAGTTGTTGATGGTTTTCGGTGGGCGATTTTAGGGGTATAATACCAGATTTATTTTTGGTGTTGTTTATGACAAAATTTCACTGTTTATTTTGTATATAATTTGACCGATGGAATTGAATTTATAATTTATTAGTTTAGGTCGTGCTAGCTTTTCCGGATTAGTTAATATGAGATAACCGGAGAAGTTTGCTAATATAGTATTGACAGGTGCCATCACATTTTGTCTGGCGGTTCTTATTCATTCTACCTTTTTATCACCGCTTTCCCCGGAGCAGTTAACTAAGTATTATCTAGTTGCTGTTGCTGGCATATTACTGTTTGGTTTTGCTTTATTAAAGTGGCGCGAAGAGACCAAGGTCAATTTTGCCCTCGCCCTGCTATCGATTGGTTTCGGTCTATATTTGCTAGAATTGTTACTTTTTTTTGGAGTGGCAGGAGGGATTAGAAAACCAACAGAGGAACGAATACGACTTGAGGGAATTAAGCGAGCACAGCAAAGTGGTGTTCCCTTCGATAAGCGAACCAAGTTGCAAGTTCTAATGGACCTCCGAAAAGAAGGCATTGAGGCTTATCCCGGTTTTCATGCTTTTTTTCTCAGGGGAACCGAGGGGGTGAATGTTGGCGAAGATCATATCTACCCATTGGGGGTGCTCTCAAATAAGTTAACCATACTTTGCAATGAATCAGGAGAGTGGTCTGTTTATCAGAGTGATGAACACGGATTTAATAATCCTCCCGGCATTTACGAAAATCGAGCCCTGGATATGGTCTTGATCGGCGATTCGTTTACCCACGGGGCTTTTGTCAAGCCGGGGGAAGACATCGGTGGGCAACTCAGGCAACGCAACAGACAGCTCTTAAATCTAGGTAATATTGGTAATGGGCCATTGGCAGAGCTGGCCACGCTCAAAGAATATGGGGCACCCGTAAGACCTAGGATAGTACTATGGTTTTATTATGAAGAGAATGACATAGAAGGTCTGATCAGCGATAAAAATTATTCGTTTTTGTTGCAATATCTTGAGAGGGATTTTAGCCAAGGATTGCTCAAACGACAGCCGGAAATTGACCAAATTTTGGTGAACTACATTAAAAAGCAAGAAAAAAGTCAAGCATCTAGAAACAGGCTTTCCTATAAGCTCAGAAGTATCTCAAGGCTATATGATTTGCGTCGAGAGTTGAAGTTTATAATAAGCAAGCCGTCACCAACCGAAGTGTTACAAAGGGAAGCCTCATCACTTCCTCTGTTCCTTGACACTCCCCGCCCGCTTATGGACGGGGATTCTTGATTCAACGAGATGACTTGTTCAACCAGGCCGGAGCCTGGAAAAATAGAGGTCTCCTCTCCCCAAGCGTAGAGGGTCTATGACCCAGGTTTCGGTGTGGCCCACCGTACCTTTTTTATATAGATAGATACTTTTTTAATCTAATTTTTTTCATAGACGTTTAATTCGTTAGACCAAATTACGCAATATGCATCTGATACATATTTTTTACGTTGCCTACTTATTTTTAGATAGTATTTATCTAGCTTTTTAGTTTCTTATTTATAATATAATCATAACACGCTCTGTGAAAACTGTCAAGTTTTAGCTGAAAAATAAAGCCGTCCTATAAGGACAGGGCTTTAAACCCAATTTTTTCGGTAAGATACTGAGTCAGGGTAAACGCATATAAATTTGTATCAAAAATTACAGTCAAAAAGTAAACAATAGTATCAAAAACCTAGAATCACCCTGTGTATTATCAATAAGAACAACTTATTCTCAATTATTGGCGGTGTTATCCTTAGTCGATTTGAGAGTACTCTCTATTATGGTTTCGTACAAAGTCTTAGTTAATTTTTGTTTAAAGTCAGCGGAAAATTTGTTGACTTTGAACAAAAAAAACTGCTTTAGGATGGGATTTATTCGGATTTCACAACAAATTGAGTTAATGAAATTTTTGTCTGTTACCATTTTTACTAAATTAGATGCGTTTACCCTGGCTAAAATCCGAGGTTGTTATTATTGAAGGCTTGAATTTAACGGATATTTCAACTGGAAAGTATGAGTTGTTATGTTTACCAATTAAGCTCAAGGGAGTAGAAGGAGCTCCAGCTAGGGTAGTTTTACGTAACTTATCTGATTAAGTATTTACATTTTACTAAAAAATTTTTAGATATTATTTTTTAATGAATTATTTTAATACTGATCCGAAAATTATTGCTCTCTTGCCAATGAAAGCTAACAGCGAGCGAGTCAAGGGTAAAAATTTTAAGCCATTGAATAGTAAACCTTTATTCAAGTTGATTTTAAATGCACTTATTGAGCTAAACGAAGTCTCAAAAGTGATTATAAATACAGATGCTCGCTCTATTCTGGCAGAACACGGATTGGTCGATTCAGATCGAGTTCAGATTCGCGTACGCAAACCAGAATTGTGTGGTGATTTCGTCAGCATGAACCGGATTCTGGCAGATGACATAGCAAATGAACCTGCCGATATTTACTTGATGACCCACACTACAAATCCCCTCCTCAGTGCCACAACAATTCGCAAGGCACTTCAGCAGTTTCTGGAGGCTAGGGCTACGGGAACTGCTGATTCGCTATTTACAGTTAATCGCTTCCAAACTCGCTTCTACCGTCAAGATGGTTCTGCCATTAACCACAATCCCAATAACCTAATTAGAACTCAGGACTTGGAACCCTGGTACGAAGAAAATTCTAATCTCTACATTTTTACACCTTTAAGCTTCGCTGCCACTCAAGCCAGGATTGGCAAGCAACCTATGATGTTTGAAACTCCTCCCTTAGAGTCGATTGATATTGACGATAAAGTGGACTGGCAAATGGCTGAAGCAGTTGCCCAGTATCTCTATCCTTCTTCTGTTGTACAAGCGGCATGAGCAATGAAAGTATTAATTACCTGTCCACCCATGTTAGGTTTGATGGATGAATTCAAACCACTGTTTGCAGCAAAAGCCATTGAAGTTGATTGTCCTCCAGTAGTGCAAACCCTATCCGTGGAAGAACTAAAGTCCCTCATTCCTCAGTATGACGGTTGGATTATTGGCGACGATCCTGCCACTCGCGAAGTGTTTGAGAACGGGAAATCTGGGAAGCTAAAAGCAGCAGTAAAGTGGGGTGTTGGGGTTGATAATGTGGACTTTACAGCAGCGAATGATAATGGTATCTTAGTAGCAAATACCCCTCGTATGTTTGGTGCAGAAGTAGCCGATATTGCCATGGGCTATGTAATTGCCCTAGCACGACAGACTTTCATGATTGACCGAGCCGTTAGAGCAGGAACATGGCTAAAACCAGCAGGCATTTCTCTAGGGGATAAGACGGTTGCTTTAGTTGGGTTTGGGGATATTGGGCGCAATACGGCGAAGCGGCTGTTAGCAGCTGACATGCGGGTAATTGCTTACGATCCTTATTTCCAAGCAGTGGAGGGATTAGAAGCAGTACAACCTGCTACTTGGCCCGCACGCTTGGAAGAAGCCGACTTGATTGTGCTGACCTGTGCGTTAACTAGTGAAAATCATCATATGCTGAATTCAGAAACATTTGCTAAGGCAAAGCCAGGGGTACGGGTGATCAATGTTGCCCGAGGTGCATTGATTGATGAAGCAGCATTGGTGGAGGCATTGTCCTCTGGACAGGTGCATTCGGCAGCCTTAGATGTTTTTGAAATGGAACCATTACCGGAAGCCTCTGGGCTACGGCCTTTTGAACAGTGTATTTTTGGCTCCCATAATGCTTCTAATACGGTGGATGCTGTGCGTCGTGCTAGTTATCAAGCAATGCATTTGCTATTTGATTTTCTTGGATGTGCCTAGGAATTGAGATCGTGAAAAGTGCTTTAATTACTGGAGCTGCGGGTGGCATTGGGCAAGCTTTGTGCCAGGTTTTTAAAGAAGCTAATCACTTTGTGATTGGTCTTGATGTAGTTTCAGCGGCTGCATCCTGCGATGTTATGATTGTCGGCAATTTGCAGAAAATGTGCAGTGATGCAGCTTATTGTTCAGAAATTGTTGAGCAAGTGCGATCGCACTTGCAAAGCAGAGGTTTGACTACCTTAATTAACAATGCAGCAGTGCAAATCCTCAAGCCCACAAACCAACTCACAGTAGAAGATTGGCATCAGACACTAGATGTTAATTTGGTAGCTCCTTTTGTGTTAACTCAGGCATTGCTGCCAGAGTTGGAACAAGCGGTCGGCTCAGTAGTAAATATTGCCAGTATTCACGCCAGCCTTACCAAGCCTGGGTTTGTGTGTTATGCAACCAGTAAGGCAGCTTTGGTGGGTTTAACCAAAAGTATGGCAGTGGATCTTAGGGAAAGAGTCCGGGTAAACGCGATTTGTCCAGCAGCAGTAGCGACACCAATGTTAATGGCTGGGTTTGAAGGGAAGAAAGAAGAGTTTGAGAATTTGTCTCAAATGCATCCTCTAGGACGGATTGCACAACCAGCAGAAATAGCAAAAGTGGCATTGTTTCTATCTTTGCCTGAAGCAAGTTTCATAACCGGTGCAACTTTAAGCGTTGATGGTGGCATTGGAGGACGTTTACACGATCCTATATAGGTTAACAATAAAGATTTATTCGCATATCTAAAGCCCAAACTATTTAACCAAATAATTAACCATTTTACTGCTGAATTGATTATGCTTCAAAAACAATTACGAGTAGCAAGAGATGCAATTGTTGAGTATCTTAATAATTACTCAAATCCAGTGTACCTTCAATGGCACTTTAATGAGTCTAAGCGACTTTTACAATTTAAGAAAATTCATCAAAAATAGGACTGTTTTATTATTGGTAATGGCCCTTCACTTAATAAGATGGATTTATCATTACTGAACAAGTATTATACGTTTGGTTTAAACAAAATCTACTTAATATTTGAATTTGATAAATTAAATTTAAATATTAGCTATCATGTTGCAGTAAACTCTTTGGTGATAGAGCAAAGCGCGAGAGAGTTTTAAAATTTAAAATGTCCATCTTTTTTATCAGCTAGAGCCGCTGATAATGTGGTAGATAAAAGGAATCATATTTATAAAATATTTACAGCAGGTAATCCTTTCATTTTTCAGACAGATGCATCGAAGTTAATTTGCGAAGGATACACTGTAACTTATGTAGCAATGCAGCTAGCCTTCTATATGGGATTTAAGAGAATTTTCTTGATAGGAGTCGATCATAACTTTACTGCTGTAGGTAATCCTAACGAAAAACAGTTCCTAAAAGGAGATGATCCAAACCATTTTACTCCTGGGTATTTTGGGAATAAAGAATGGCATCTGCCAGATCTAGAAGGCTCTGAATTAGCCTATCATATGGCTCGATTTAACTTTAATAGATCTGGTAGAGAGATTTATGATGCTACAGTTGATGGTAAACTACAAATTTTTCCAAAAATTACCTTTGAACAAGCTTTAGATATGTGTAAAAAAAAAAGGTAGTGGTAAAGATGTAGTGATGTAGGCGTTGCTCTGGTCAAGGTAACGGGAGCTAAAATCACGAATTGTGTACCACTACCGTTTCGCCGAGTCGTTTTTCATCCCCCGCTAAAGTACAGGGGCTTTCAAACTCCCGTCTTCTTTCAGGTAAGAATATTATAAGCGGACTTAATGGAATCAGCATGAACACCAATCTTACCTTTCTTGGTCTCGGCGTTATGGGTGGATATATGGCAGCCAATCTTGCCCGTAGTGATTACTCCACCAGTAATTACCCCACTATCGCTTGGAATCGCACCCCCGATCGTCCAGGAGTCAAGATTGCTGCTGATGCTGGAGCCAAGGTAGTTTCATCCATCCGCGAAGCTGTCGAGTCAGCTGACATAATTTTTTCTTGCTTGGGGGATGTCCCAGATGTGGAAGCGGTTATGCTGGGAGCTGAGGGAGTGGCTGAGTATGCCAAACCCGGTACCCTAATTGTGGATTTCACCACCATTGGACCAAATGCAGCCCAGGAAATCAGTGGGGAACTAAAGAAGCACAACCTACGTTTTCTGGATGCACCAGTTTCCGGTGGGGATATCGGAGCCAAAAATGGTACCCTAACCATTATGCTTGGAGGCGAGCAGACGGACTTCGAGGAGTGTAAACCCCTACTGGAAATTCTTGGCAAAACCATTCGCCTGTGCGGTCCGGTGGGCAGCGGTCAAGCAGTTAAACTGTGCAACCAGGTGCTTTGTTCTGTCCATATGGTAGCGCTATGCGAGGCAATGAAGTTGGCAGAACATCAAGGAATTGACCCTAATTTAGTTATTGAAGTTTGTAGCACAGGTGCGGCTGGGTCATGGGCGTTATCCAACTTAGGGCAACAAGTGGCTGAGTCTGACTTTGAGCCTGGTTTCATGATTAAGCACATGGTCAAAGACCTCAGGCTTGTACTCGAAAGCCTCCAGTCTTCTAGTCTGGATTTAGCTGGAGTGGAATTAGCTGACCGTCTTTTCAAAGTTGTTCAACAACTTGACAGTGGTACAGGAGGTGAACAGGGAACTCAAGCCATGATCCGTGCTTACGGTGAACTCAGAAGCTGAAGGATGATGGATTTAGTGATACCGCTATCCACTTAAGCCGGGACAGTAGATTAGTTATTGGGAAATTGGTGATGGCTAGGGAAATCTGTCCTGCTTTCAGCTAGTAGCGGTGATATGGCACTACGCATTTAGTTTGACATTCCTAAACTCCGAAACTTAGTCATAGCTTACTTCTGACTTCTGACTTCTGACTTCTGACGCTAAGCGTAGCGCTATACCAAGTATTTCTTGAGATTTTTCCAAGACTTGATCAGGGTCAAAGGGTTTAGTGAGGTACATATCTGTGCCGACCTCTTTGCCCTTTTGTTTATCAAACTCTTGTCCCTTAGCCGTTAGCATGATCACATAAACATCGTTCATACACAGAACATTTTTGATCTGATTACAGACATCAAACCCACTCATTTTCGGCATCATTAAATCCAGAAATACCAGATTAGGTTGCTCTGACTTAACTTGCTCTAGAGCATCTTCACCATCCTCAGCGGTGAGTAATTCTACCCCTTCATCTTCCAGGTCTTCCAGGGTTTGCTCGATCAGTAGTCTCATATAAGGTTCATCATCAACGATCAAGATTTTTTTAGTCATAGAGCAGTCTGCTGGGTAAAGCATTACCTGTTTCTACACCAACTAATTTACTTGATCAAGTAAGATATTCCGGATGCTTTGCTGGTAAATCGGTAGGGTATTTAAGTATTTATTAATTAATTATTAGATAAGTATTCAAGCGGACACAATCTGAAAGTAGCTTTAGCTAAAGTAGGACAAAAAAGTCCCCACACCAAATGGTAATGGGGGCATACTGGAGTTGCTATAGTTGCCAGAAGCTAATAATGCCCTGTATCAAAACCTGATCAAGCCAACAGTCTTTTCACTGTTTAACTGATCGGGGAGTTTGAGGGGTCTATCCATCCCCATCCCTATGCACGGGTGGGGATGGATAGACCCCTGGCCGTAGGCCACGCTACGCGAACAAATATTTAGCGATGACTTGACGACTTATCGCAAAATATATAGCGCTACGCGCCAGGCAAGAGGCAAGAGGCATGCATGCTAAAGTTGACTACAACAGCTTTTCAGTTTGTATCAATGTCCTAACCTTAATACGTAGTGCTATATATAATGATAGAAGGTCGATAGATAAGTGTAGAAACAGTGAGACATCAAGCCGTCAAAATAAGGATTTACCCCACACAAGAGCAAATTCATATACTTGCTCAGCACTTTGGCTGTGCTCGTTGGTGGTGGAATTATGCGCGCTAAATCAATGCATAGAAACTTACAAAGAGACCGGCATTGGGTTGTCTCGTTCTGCACTCAATGGTATGTTGCCAAAGCTCAAAAAAGATGAGAAAACCGAATGGCTAAAAGACTGTTACTCTCCTTGGGGGGAGGTAAATGCCTGTACTTCCTGCGGAAAATGCGTAGATGCTTGTCCCACAGGGGCAATTTTCCGTAAGGGCACAACAACTGCAGAGAAAGAACGCGATCGCGGTAAGCTGGAATTTTTGGTTACAGCTAGAACCAAACAAGAATGGAAGCGATAGGTTCTACTAATTAATAGTTGGACAATTGGATCAGTAATAGTTATGAACAAATCTCAGACAAGCCTAATTAGTCATATCTCTTGGGGTCGTATGGAGGTAACCAATAATGGTGAGACTTATCAATTCAAAGATTGTAAAGTATGGCCGGGAGGAGCTAAGGAATGGGATTGGAGACTCACAGGTACTCGCCATCAGCCCGGTATTCAACCCGCCGATATCGAAGAAATTTTGGCTCAGGGCATAGAGTTTCTGGTTTTGTCCCGTGGTATGCAACTAATGCTACAAACCTGTCCAGAAACTGAGGAATTGCTCCATCAAAGAGGAATTGAGTATTATATCGGGCAGACTAAATTAGCTGTAGACCTATTCAACAGTTTGATGCAACAAGGTAAAAAAGTCGGAGGTATATTTCATTCGACTTGTTAACTCGTTATCAGCTTGAGGAACGATGGAAAAAATTAAATTAGCAACAGTATGCTTACCGGGGTGTTCGGGATGTCATATGTCCTTTTTGGATCTAGACCAATGGCTGCTCGAACTCGCCCAATATGTAGATGTGGTTTACAGTCCCGTTGGGTCTGACCTGAAAGAATACCCGGAAAACGTGGATGTTTGTTTAGTAGAGGGTGGTATTGCCAATGAAGATAACTTAGAACTCATTAACCAAGTTCGGGAACGTAGCAAAATCCTCGTTTCTTTCGGAGATTGTGCCGTGACTGCCAACGTTCCTGCTATGCGGAATATGCTGGACGGTGCAGAACCTGTTCTCAAACGCGCCTATCTCGAATTGGGGGATGTCACTCCCCAACTCCCTTACGAACCAGGAATTGTACCGGAATTACTAGAGCAGGTACTGCCCGTTCACCAAGATAGCAGCTTGTAGGGTGGGCAAAAACAGTTTGCTTATGCATGAGTATTCTAGATTATATACTTTGCCCACCCTACTTTAATTGGTCTGTTCGCGTAGCGTCCGCGTAGCGCATCAGCTGATAGCTGATACGCGACACGCTGATAGCTGATAGCTTACGTTTTAGAACACTACAGCGGAATTGGTTCTGGTAAAGACGTCTATATCTAACCCCCTATTTAATACTGCAACTTCCGATCCATCAACCGATAAAAAGCCGGTGAAGGCATCGTAACTTACATCAGTGCTGCCTACAACTACTATCGCATC
This sequence comes from Moorena sp. SIOASIH, assembly GCF_010671925.1. Classification (GTDB taxonomy): domain Bacteria; phylum Cyanobacteriota; class Cyanobacteriia; order Cyanobacteriales; family Coleofasciculaceae; genus Moorena. Next base: position 1,348,761 of record NZ_JAAHIH010000003.1, read on the forward strand.
ACTTCCTACTTCGAAGTCGAGGATAATATCCAAGTCTCCTTCTAAGAACTGATCTGCGAAAAACTCGTAGATATCGCTGCCGCCGCCACTGATCAGAACATCGGATCCTTCATTGCCAACAACAACATCATCTCCTAAGCCGCCTCGAACAATATCATCTCCGAGACCGCCGAAGACAAAGTCAGTTCCTCCAGCACCCTGGATGTTATCGTCTCCTGCTCCAGCCATGAGTATATCTACTTCATCGCCGCCAGCTGCTACATCATTACCGTCGCCAAAAATAAAAATGTTAGTTTGATCTTCTTGTCCTACGGCGAATACACCTCCACCCTCTTGAGGGCTATCAAAAAACATTGCACCCTCAAAGTCGCTTATAAATAGCGGAGCTGTGCTACCTGGACTTAATGTTGCTGCCATTTAATTCTCTCCTTGTTTTAGCTTGAATTTTCTGTAACAGGTCATAGGTCGTCCGGTTAATCTCACATCTTGCACCATTCTCAATAAGCTTGGTTGATGTAGGGTGGGCAGTGCACCAGACAGATAATGAAGCTTGCAAAGCGCGTAGGCACTGCCCACCCTAGGATGAATGACAATGGTGCAAGATCTCGGTTAATCACGTTGTATTCAGGTAAATCGTTAATTGTTAATGGGAGTTCATGGGAATTAATGGGAATTAATTGAAGTTACCATCAACAATTAACGATGAGTGAGTAGTCTAAACTACTACCTGGTTGGATGAGTGTTTAACCGGACTTGATATCAACTATAATTTTTTCTACTTGAATAAAAATTAGAAACAAATTAGAAAAAAGTTAGACTTGCTTGATTAAAATCAAATGTTAGACGGAGCGATTATAAATTATTAGTCAAGAATAAAAATTAGAAACAAATTAGACTTACTTGATTCAAATCAAGTTTTACACAGGTAATAGCTCGTCCCGTGAATCACTTCATATTCAGGGCAAGGGTTAATGCTTAATGGTTAATTGACTCTTGACAATTAACCATTTTCAATTTTCAATTTTCAATTAAGGTAATCAAACGCCTCTTACGAGTAATTGCTCCTGTTTTCTCCAGTTGCATCAAAGCTCGTGATACGGTTTCGGGAGTCAAACCTAGTTCAGCAGCAATTTCTTTGAAGGGTTGGTCTAAGCTGAGAACGGTTTGATTACGGAACTGAGCTAAGTAGTGTAGATATTGAAGTACCCGGTCGTGAGCAGTCCGAATTTCTCGCCACTCTAAACGGACTCTGAGGGAGTGAATGTGTCTAACTAAAATGGTCATGAAATTCTCGGCCAAGTCAGGATAAAGGCAAAGGCTTGACAAAAGAAGTTGCTTGGGATAAACAATTACTCGTGAAGCTACCTTAGCAATTGCTGTGTAAGGATAGACCGTTGAGAAAAGAGCACTTTCAGCTAAGCTCTCACCGGCTCTAACAACCTGGAGTGTAACCATTTTCCCTGATTGAGTGTAGTGAACAATTTTGAATCGCCCTGTTTCCACTACAAAAAAAGACGATGCGGAATTTCCCTGGTAGAATAGCTTCTGTTCAGCAACCAGATTCTGGAATATGACACCCTGACTTAGAGCAGGGGGAAGGCTCTCAGGTTTCAATAGATTCATCAATAAGGCTTCTAGTACGGCAGGACATGTGAATAGTTTAAGCAATCATTTTTGGCGATGTCTGTTGGAAAAGATCGCAAAAAATCAGAACTTGAACACAGAAAATGTCCCAGACAGCAACTAGGAGTAGGAAGCTCGGAGGGTGCATCTCATATTTGTAAAAAAGAAGGGTAAGTGTGGAAAGTGTGGGAAGTGTGGGGAGTGTGGGAAGTGTGGGAAGTGTGGGAATATTATTAGAATTTTTGCCTAATTGCAACAGTGAGATGCAGCCCCTTAATAACACCCCCTAGAAGTATATTTACTACCTAAGTACTGATAACAAGTAACAATTTATCTAAATACGAAATGATTAACTATCGGAGATATTAGGTAAACTGATGTGCATTTAAATTGGTTATTCCCTGTTCCCTGTTCCCTGTTTCCTGTTCCCTTTGATTAATTTAGATATCCCAAACTCAATGCTGAACATCTTATCAGTTAATCAACTCAAATACATCTACTGTTTGCCGTTTTCCCTTGATTGGAACCTGACCCAATTCCCGATAGGTATACTGGTGCTTGGTCCCTTCATAGACACTACCACTGACGAGGATCTGACCCCCCTTGGCCATAGCTTGTAATCTGGCAGCGATATTGACTTCATCACCAATGGCTGTATAGTCCATATGCTGAGGAGAACCAATGTTTCCCACCACGACTTCTCCTGAACTAATCCCAATACCGGTTAGAAAATTCTCCCGGATCCAGGGGGTAGGCATAGTTTTAAGTTGATGTTGCATAGCAATAGCAGCTGCGATCGCTTGTCCCTGATTATCCTCTAGCTTCGAGGGCGCACCAAACATAGCCACAATCATATCCCCCACAAATTTATTGACTGTTCCCTCATGACTGAAGATAACATCGACCATGGAGGTAAAATATTCGTTCAGGTATTCAACAATTTTATGGGCTTCTAATTCTTCACACCGAGTTGTGAAATTCCGAATATCAGAGAACAATATAGTAATAGGCTTTTTGGCTGGAGTCAGGGAGATATTGCCCTTGGCATCAATAATGGCTTGGACAAGTTGGGAAGGAATATAGCGTTCCAGTCGGCTTTTAATCCGCTCCTCCTGTAGTTTATTTCTATGGAGCAAGGCATTTTCAATAGCTCCTGCTGCTTGAGCTCCAAGAATCGTTAAAAATTTCAAGTCTTGAGCTGTATAATTAACCGGTTTTTCACTACAAAAGTTAATCACCCCCAGCAGACCCTTTTGGGTTTTTAGAGGAGCACAAACCAGAGAGTTGATGGACTTCACACTAGCAATAAACCTGGGATCATCTTGAACCTGATTCACAATCTCAGCCTTGCCAATTCCTAGCCCATTCTTTGTCTTACTATTGCTCAGCTGAAAAAATTCTGTTGGATTATACTGTTTGCCAAAGGCTGAGATTATATCTAGTTGCTCAGTTTCGGAATTAATTAACAAGACTGAACCACAATCTCCTGGAATCAGTCTTCTCGCTTCATCCAGGAAAAGCTGAGCAATAGCGGACAGCTCTAAACAGGATGGAATCCGTTCTGAAACTCTATAGAGTAAATTAATTTCTCGGTATTGATCTAAGATAGCACTGCCTAGATCTTTTTTTTCTAATTCTTGATTAACCAAATAATTCAGGAGTTCTTTAATTGCGATCGCTTTCTGATCCCCCTTGACCCAGCCAATCACCTGACCTCTTGCTTCAACGGGATATTTATTGGCTAAGTTACAACCTCCCAATACCCGAATTTTCCTAGGATTGTCCAACAGCAGCTTTCCGTGGACATCCTCAATCTGGACAGCGGTGTCTATGGCGTCAATCAGTTGACTTATGACCCCTAGCGCTTTTGGCTTAGAAATAATTTTTTTGAGACTGACAGATGCCATACTTTGTGCTAATATTATAAATTGGCTTAAAAGTATCGATTCAAATTACTCCTCACCCGTTCCTCTCGAAGCATATTTTCATAGAGGATAGCATTAGATATGGCTGATGTGGCTTGAGATGCTAAAGCACTGATCAATTTCAAATCCCTGGCTGTATAGTCTACAGGTTGTTCACTACTGAGCTCAATCACACCAATTACTTCATCTTTGGTCTTGAGTGGGACACACATTAGGGAACTGATCGGATAATCAGATGGCACAAACCTGGGATCCGATGAGACATCGTTAACGATTTCTCCTACACCAGTCATAATCACACTGCGAACAATACCTGCTATCGATTGCTTCTGGGGTCTATACCCCATTTCTGGCTCAAAGCTAGCGAGTACTTCCAGTTGGGATTGGTCTTGGTCTAGCAAAAAGAGAAATCCCCGATTTACTGGAATTAATTCCCTAGTTTGATTAATCACAATTTGAGCAACGTCTTGAGGCATTAAGTTGGCAGTTAATTTCCCCGATAGATTGTAGAGTAAGTTTATTTCTCGATAGTTATCTAAGGTTTCTATAGCAATTGATCGGCGTTCTAGTTCTCGATTCGCTAAATAATTGATTAGAGCGGCAATAGGACGAGCATTCTCTCCTCCTCTAACCCACCCTAAAGTAGTTCCTTTCAGGTCTATCTTGTATTTTCCAGATGAATCATCAGGCTCATCTCCGAATAACAGTTGCTCATCAATGTCTTGAATACTAATATCTCCTCCCAGGGAAGTTATCAGGTTATTGAGCAGTGACGAGATGTCTTTTTTTGCAATTATTTTTTTAAGTTTAATAGCGTTCATGCATATATTAGTTTAGTATTAATCATCTAATAAAATCAAAAATGTCGTGGCTAATTTATGTTCAAAACGCACTTTTTTAACCAACGCTTGTTCTTTCGCAATCCCTGAGTTAACCAGAATCATGTCAGGTTTTAATGAAATCGCTTTAGAAAGACAATCTTGACCATTTCGGGCAGAAATTATCCCGATTCCTCTTTTCCGTAATACCTGAGTAATCATTTGAGCTTGAGGGAGATTTTCCTCCACTATCAAAACTTGCTTAGTCGGCTTTTCTTGAGAGGTCAGTCGAACAACGTCTTTGAGCAGTTCTTCGAGATTAATCGGTTTGCTCAAACATCGCTCAACTCCTAGAGCCTGTTGCTCTTCAGTGATGGACAAAATGATAATCGGAATATCCATACTGTGCAAGTCATTTTTAACCACCGCTGCTGTATCAAACCCATTCATTCTGGGCATCACTACATCCAAGATAATTAGGTCAGGACGTTCTTGTTTGATCTGTTGAATTGCTTCCCAACCATCTTTGGCTTCCTGAATCCTGTAACCTTCTGCTCTAAGATGCTGCTTGAGTAGCTCTCGAATCGGAGCTTCATCATCCACAATCAGAATGGTTTTATCCCTGGAATTTGTGGTCATTTTCGAGGTGGTCATGGATGAGTGTAGTTGGGTGAGCAGGGTTTCAGCAGCTATGGTTTTGACTCCAGGTTCAGACTCAACCGGGATGGGTAAGCTAAAGGAGAAGTTACTCCCTTTACCCAGTTCGCTTTCGACCCAAATTTGTCCTCGATGATGTTCCACAATTTCCTTACAAATAGGGAGTCCTAAGCCGGTACCTTGAGGTTTTTCAGTTAGAGTATTACCCGCCTGTTTGAATTTTTCAAAGATCAGCGTCTGCTCGGCTTCAGAAATGCCTATACCGCTATCAATGATACTAACGGTAATCTCTGAACCAGTTCGCCTTACTTTACAGTATACAAACCCTTTATCCGTAAACTTAGCTGCATTAGAGATTAGATTAATCACCACCTGAATTAGTCGGTCTCGGTCACCAATTATCTGAGGTAAGCCCTCGTCTATACTCTTAATTAATTCCACATCATTCTGTTCAAACAGAGCAGTCGTAGCAATGATTGCTCGTTCTAGGACATCTACAACTGAGAGGGGTTGCATTTTCCACTCCACTCGACCAGCTTCTAGCTTAGCCAGATCCAGGACATCATTGATCAAAGCTTTAAGACGCTCCCCTTCGGAGATAATGATGTTAACATTTTCTGACACTTGCTTCAGGGTGCGCTGAATCTTGTGGTCATTGGTAGAAATTAAGGGAAATAGGGTTTTTTCCAGTTTTTTCTGAATCAGTTTGGCAAAACCCATGACTGAGGTTAGGGGAGTCCTCAATTCATGGGAAACTGTGGAAATAAAGTCTGTTTTCATCCGGTCTACTTCTTTTTCAAAGGTAATATCTCGGATCAGAATTACCGAACCCATAAAGCCATCCTCACTATCAAGGTTATCTGTAGCCTTAGTATCTTTTAGAATAGCAGTGGCTACGGCTTTGCCAATCCGTTGATTGGTCAGTTCTACTTCAGCGGTAAAGACTTGTTGAGGGTTAGTCTTGGTAAGAGTGACTAGGTTTGCGATCGCATTCCCCAACACTCCCTGACACCCTTGACCGAGTAACTCGGTTTCCCCCGAATCAAACAAGCTCACCAAAGCTGGATTGATGCGAGTAATTTTGCCCTTGGTATCTGTTACCAGTAATCCATCTGCTAAGCTTCTAATCATCGCATCCACGTAAGCCAGAGTATGCTGTAATTGAGTCGTGGTGGTTTTGAGACACTGAGCTTGTTCACTGACAATTGTGTACTGTTCTTGAGTAGTGGTGTATAAATGTGCCTGGTTGATGGCGATCGCTAACTGATTGCTCACGGCTTGTAATAGCTCCAATTCCAAATCACTACAGCTCCAAGGCTTGCGGCGCATACAAATTAAATAGCCAGGAGGATGCAACCCCCGAATCATGACTGGTAACGCCAGATAGTTCCCTGTCTGGCAGTAGATGAGTTGATCACCGCTATCATGGAAGTGAAGCATCTGTCCTTGGCTTAAGCGATCGCATAAATCATGACAAGATTCGATACTTATTAATCCCACTTGGGACGGTAAATCAGCTTTTCGATGTTCACACAGAATTTCCAAACATTGTTGGTCTTGGTGATACCAGCCAAAAGTCACTCGGTCGAGACGCAAGAGGGTAGCAATTTCATTGACAGTAGTTTGCACAGTTGTTTCCAAATCCAGAGATTCACGAATACGAGTAGTAAGCCTATTCAGCAGCGCCTCCTGCTGAGCCCTGGCGTTGGCCTGCTCGAAAGTTTGAATCTGTAGTAAAGCAATAACCATGGCGATGATCAGCATCACTCCCAACACCGATGCCAGCAGATTGAGATAATTGAGTTGTCGTTCCACATTAGCCCGGGGAATCACCAAAGCCACAGACCAATCCGCCTGTTGCAGAGGAGCATAGGCAACATATACCCACTGACCATCCAGTTCCAGTAGCGTTACCGACTCTTGCGGGTTGGCTATTTTCCTAGCCTCCATCATCTCTTGAGCAATTTGCTTGAGATTGGGGTAAGGGGAGTCTAAAAAACTCCTACCAGATTGAATTACCTTTGGATCTCGATGGGCAATGGGTACTCCTTTTGAGTCCAAAGCAAAGGCATAACTCCCTTCGCCTAAGGTAGTATTGGTAATCACCTCTGACACTCGGTCTAAGGAAACCGGTCCAGCAAATTCCCCCATGGGGAAAGAAAATGGACCAGCCAACTCCCCTGGTTTTCGCAGGGTTACATCCCCCAGTTCCACATCCGACCGGTTACGGTTGCCCAAAGCCAGGTTTTCTGGAGTAATTTCCGTGTGATTTTTGGGGGGAACTGACCAGATAGGAGCCGCAATATTGACTTGGCGAATACCAGTAGAACGAGAGACTACCGGATTATCCACAAACGTTTCTCCTTGCATCGCTCGTTGAAAGTGAGTGCGATCGCTAAGATTCTTCCCCTCAATAAAACCTGCACGACTGGTGTAGTAAGAGCCATTCCCCTTAGCCATGACAAACATATGAAAATCGGGCAATCGTTCTTGCTCGAATTGCAGATAGGGTTGGGCAACCTCCCAGTCCAAAGACCGAACTTCGGGAGTATTCGCAATAGTTTCCACCTTCGCCATCAGAGCCGCCAGCCATTCATCAATTTGATGTCCCGCCATCAAGACCTTCAATTCAGCATTATCCTTCAGACTCTCAAGAATCAGACTCCGAACCACCCAATAACTGGTGAAAGCTGCTGTTCCCACTAACGCAATGGTGCCACTAATTAACAACCGGGGAACAGAACGCCTTGGCTGCCATACCGATTGATAACTATTGTGCTTAAGCCACCACTGGCGTCTAAACCAAGTTCCCATATCTATTATGGAAAATCCTTCCTGTTGTTCCTGAGAAACTTCAGCAGCTTTTGCCTGGGGTTGGGCTAGGATAGTGGGGTCGGAGCAACTGGTGTCCACCTCTGATGCTAAAGGAATACCGCTCACCTGACAGTACCCGTGTGGGTAAACCTTGAGTGGGGAATTATCCGGAGGTGAGTTTCTCTGGGAACTAGCATTAAAACGATTAAGTCTCACTGTTCCGAAGATAGTCCTTAGGCTGGGTTGCCTACTGGTGGGATAAGATGACAATTGTTTACCTCCCCTTTCTCCCCTGATGCCCTCTCTTCCCTCTCTTGGATCGGAGTACAAATTATCCCTATTTTGGACAATACCCCAATCACTTCCAGGCTGGGGATTGACCTGGGTAGAGTACCTACCCTGCCTTCTTGGGTACAGTGCTTCTGGCTGATTGTCTCCCCGCCAATCCAGATAACCTTGTAGCAGTTGCCGCAACAGTTCCATACCATTGATCCAGAGGTTTTCTTCTATCTGGTAATAGGTGAGACGGTACGCTTCCTCAGAACAGAGCCAATTAAGAATTTCTTCAAAGTACTCACGAGCCTGGATAAATGGATTGAGCTGAGTGTATTCAGATGTTTCCATAAGAAAATCGGATATAGGTTTGATCGGATCTCGCCTAATCTCTACCAGGAAAATTATAGTCAGTCCGGGTAATTTTTTTTTAAGTGGTTAGTCGTTAGTCGTTAGTTGTTAGATCAAATCCCGTTAATCACTTACTAAATAGTCCCTGTTTTGGTAATGGGCAATCGGTAATGGTGACTCGTAAACTACCAAGTATCAATTACCATAGAAGAGATATGATAATTAGTCAAACCGATTGAGTATAATCGGTAATTTACCCTGAATTATGAATTACAAATGACAAATTTTCAGTAATATTACGGTTGACTTGTGGTTCTGTAATTTGATGAACTTCAAATAGGGTCATACTAACTAATAATAATTTCATTTATTTATTTTAGATCCAGAGCGTGAACAGGTTTAGGTTAGTCGGTTAGTCGGTTAGCCGGTGATCGGGTTATCTTCTGAACCTTCAAATGTGACCCATGGACAATCAACATATTAATTTTAAAAAACATAATCAATTAATATATTAAATGGTTTCTCATAAGACTAAACTTAGTGACATAAAAAAAGCTTTTTATATTTATATGGTGATAGTTGTTAGTATAATTATAATTTTCATTAATAATCATTATAAATTATCATATAACTCAATAAAATATAGGGTAAAATACTCAGAATATAGTCTTGTTTTTGATGAACCAATTCAGCCAATACCACTCAAATTAGAACTAAACAAAGACAAGGTTAAACTGGGCAAGAGGCTTTTTCATGACCCCCAACTGTCACAGGATAACACCATCTCCTGTGCTAGCTGCCACAATCTAAATACCGGTGGTACAGACCAAATGGTGCGTTCAATTGGGATCAACAATAGGATTGGCTTGATCAATGCACCCACAGTCTTCAACAGTGGATTCAATTTTAAGCAACATTGGGATGGAAGCGTTGAAACCCTGATCGAACAGATTGATAGACCAATCCATGCAGAGCATGAAATGGGTTCTAATTGGCAAGAAATCCTCAGTAAGCTCAAGCAATCCCCTGAGTATGTCTCACTATTTAGCCAACTGTATAAAGATGGTATCAACAGCGACAACATCAAGGATGCGATCGCTACTTTTGAAAGATCGCTGTACACTCCCAACTCACGCTTTGACCAATTTCTGCACGGCCATAAAAATGCCCTCTCCTCCTCAGAACAAGAAGGCTATCGTCTATTTAAAGCCTATGGCTGTGTTAGCTGTCACCAAGGAGTCAATGTCGGCAGTAATATGTTCCAGGCTTTTGGTCTGTTTGGAGATTACTTTAAAGATCGCGGTAAGCTTACCAAAGCTGATTTGGGACGCTTTAATGTCACTGGCAATGAACGTGATCGTTATGTATTTAAGGTTCCCAGTTTGCGCAACGTGGCTCTAACATCACCATATTTTCACGACGGTTCAGCTGAAACTCTTGAAGAAGCTGTGACGATAATGGGCAAATATGAATTGGGACGTCCACTGTCCCCAAACGATATTGGTCTGATTGTCAAGTTCCTCAAAACTCTCACAGGCGAGTACCAAGGAAAACCATTGTGAACAAAACTCAATTGCTAAAGCTCCTAAATACCTTAGCTGCTGTTTTTATCTTGGCTTTTTTGGTGAATAAAAGTCTACCAATTAATATTGAAGAACACCAACAGTATCAAAATACTTTAAATCAACAAAAGGAGATAGATGTAATATTAAATCAGGATATTATCAAATCTCGGTACGATCTGTTAACCTATTACGATCCATTTGTCAAGCATGTATCTCAACTCAAAGATACCCAAAATAGCCTTAAAATAATCCCGACATTTATTAATCAGGACGGCAGTAAAAAACTTACGAAAATTCTTAACAAAAATTCAGAAATTATAAGTCAAAAAGAAAAGTTAATCGAAAGATTAAAATTCCAGAATGCAATTCTAAAAAACTCCCTGAGTTACTTACCGTTTCTGACTAATGATATCCTAACAAGTACCTCGGCTAAAAGCGAAAGCCATTATTTAGAAGTTATTATCGATGAACTGCTGAAAAATATCCTGCTTTACAACCTCAACTCTGATCAGGAATTAGAAGCGCTGATCAAGGAAAATATGGATAGGCTGTTGCTGATAAAAGACCAAAATCCTTTTGGTAAAGATGAAGAATTTATCGATCTAGCCCTGAGCCATTCCAGAATAATTATGAGCAATAAACCTCAGGTAGATGAACTGACTCAGCAACTGCTACAGCTCCCTACTAAGCAGCTAAACGAAGAACTGGATTACGTCTATAACCTATACTATTACCAAGCTATTGATACAGCTAATACTTATCGTTTATATGCCTATACTTGGTTGTTGATTGTGTTGGCTTGGATTGCCTACTTAATTATAAACAATTTGGTAAAAGCCAACCGTCGTACCATCAACATTCTCGAAAGTATCACAGATGCCTTTATTTCCCTAAACGACCAGTGGCAGATTACCTATCTTAATCCCCAAGCTTTCCAAATGCTACAGAGTCAACCCGAACAGCTTCTGAATCAGAATCTAGAGGAGGTGTTTTCCGGAGTCTTTGGCTCCAAGTTCTACCAGGAATGTCATCGGGCGGTTGCTGCACAGGTTGTTGTCACCTTTGAAGAATACTATCCACCGACGAAACGTTGGTTTGACGTGAAAGCTTATCCAGGTATTAATGGTCTTTCAGTGTTCTTTCATGACATTACTGAGCGCAAACAAGCCTCCCGGGTCTTGCAGCAACTTAATGAGGACTTAGAAGCTAGGGTAGAAGAACGTACTGTCCAACTTGCTGAAAGTATGAAAGAAGCCGAAAAAGCCCGGAAAAAGTCTGAAGAAGCTAACAAAGCCAAAAGCCAATTTCTTGCCAATATGAGCCATGAACTGCGCACCCCCCTCAATGCCATCCTAGGATTCACCCAATTGATGAACCGTGACTCATCGCTGAATCAGGAACATCAGGAATATCTAGCAATCATTAGTCGCAGTGGTGAGCATTTACTGAACTTGATCAACGACATATTAGAAATGTCCAAAATCGAGGCAGGTCAGATAACTGTAAATGAAACTAGCTTTGACCTGTATCGTTTGCTGGATAGTCTCGAAGAGATGTTAGGACTGCGAGCCGCATCCAAAGGCTTACAGCTCATTGTTTACCGAGAGCCAGAGCTTCCTCGATATGTGAAAACAGATCAGGGAAAATTGCGCCAAGTTTTGATTAATTTACTGGGAAACGCTATCAAATTTACTCAAGAAGGCAGTGTCACTTTGCGGGTGGTTAGTAACAATGAAAAGTTGAAAATTAGCGGGTCTGATCAGTTGAAGGTTGGCAGGTCTGATCAGTTGAAGGTTGACAGGTTGAATGTTGACAGGTTGAATGTTGACAGGTCTGATCAGTTGAATGTTGACAGGTCTGATCAGTTGAAGGTTGACAGGTTGAATGTTGTTCGCGTTCGCGCAGCGTCGGCTTTGCCGAAAGCGTGGCCGAAAGGCCAAGGTTTTCCCAATAACCAGCAACTGGCAACTCCAACTAACCTTCAACCTACTAACCTTCAACCTACTAACCTTCAACCAACTAACCTTCAACCAACTAACCTTCAACCTACTAACCTTCAACCAACTAACCTTCAACCTGCTAACCTTCAACCTACTAACCTTCAACCAACTAACCTTCAACCAACTAACCTTCAACCTGCTAACCTTCAACCTACTAACCTTCAACCTGCAACCCTTACCGGACAGACAATCACCTTTGAAATAGAAGATACCGGTCCTGGTGTTGACCCAGCTGAGATTGACAGCTTGTTTGAAGCATTTGTCCAAACTGAAATCGGTCGGAAATCTGAGCAAGGAACTGGTTTGGGTTTGTCCATTAGCCGACAATTCGTGAAGTTGATGGGAGGGGACATCACCCTTAGTAGTCCTCTAGGTGGAGGAACAATCGTTACATTTGATATCCAGATTAGTCTGGCTGGAGCAGGTGCAGACATTCAGACACAACACCCAACCCGATCGGTGATTGGGTTAGCACCTGACCAACCTAAGTATCGGATCCTGGTAGTTGAAGATAAATGGGAGAGTCGAAAACTACTGGTCAAGCTGCTAGAGCCACTGGGATTCGAGGTTCGTGAAGCCGAGAATGGTCAAGAAGGGGTAGCGCTATGGTCGAGTTGGGAACCGCATCTGATCTGGATGGATATGCGGATGCCAGTAATGGATGGCTATGAGGCTACTAAACAGATCAAAGCCCATTTGAAGGGTCAAGCGACGGTTATTATTGCTCTGACTGCCAGTGCCTTTAATGAAGAGCGAGCGGTTATCTTGTCTGCTGGTTGTGACGATTTTGTCCGTAAACCTTTCCAGGAGGAGGAGATTTTTGAAACAATGGCTCACTATCTCGGAGTACGTTATGTCTATGAAGAAAAAACTTCAGCCACCTCACCTCAAAGATCCGCAACTGAGGCGCTGACCCGGGAAGCTCTAGCTGTGATGCCTGCTGAGTGGGTTGAACAGCTGTACCAAGCAGCTAACCAAGTTAATAATCAGCGGATTTTCCAGCTAATCGAGCAAATTCCTTCCGAACATGGTCCGGTTGCGATCGCACTGACGGATTTGGTGCGAAATTTTCGTTGCGACAAAATCATTGATTTAACTGAACCACCTACATCATGACTATTACTCAAACTAAGACACCATTAGATATCACTCAAATTAAGACCCCTAAAGGGAACATTTTAGTTGTTGATGATATACCCGAGAATCTGCATCTTTTGTCTGACACCCTGACCGAGCAGGGGTATGACGTTCGAGGCGTGATTAACGGTTCCATGGCGCTCAGAGTAGCCCACTCAGTATTGCCAGATCTAATTTTGCTGGATATTAAAATGCCAGATATGAATGGCTATGAAGTCTGTCAAAAGCTGAAAGCTTCCGAGTCAACCCGCCATATTCCAGTAATTTTCTTGAGCGCTCTCAATGAAGTGATCGACAAGGTCAAAGCCTTTGAAGTCGGTGGTGTAGACTACATCAGCAAACCCTTCCAGGTTCAAGAGGTTTTAGCTCGTGTAGAAAATCAACTAACGATTCAGAGGTTGCAAAAGCAACTCTGGGCAAAAAATTTAGCCCTTGAAACCACTAATCAGGAGTTAGAACGCTCTAACCGCGAACTAGAACAATTTGCCCATGTTCTCTGCCATGACCTGAACCAACCTCTGCAAAGCATTATCTTGCATACTGATATGCTCAACATCAATTACCAGGACAGGCTTGACATCAAGGGTGAGGGATACATTACAAAAATTCGAGATTCCAGCCTTCGGATGAAAACGTTTATGCAGGAGTTACTCGTTTATGCGAAGGTTGGAGCCGACTCCCAAGACATCACATCAACGGATTGCAATATTGTGTTGGGGCAAGTTTTAGATAACTTAAAGGCTGCCATATCTGAGAAAAATGCGCTGATTACCCATGATTCCCTACCTACTGTGAATGTTAGTCAGACACAGCTAATCCAGCTATTTCAAAATCTGATCAGCAATGCCATTAAATTTCAAGCACCAGGGAAATCCCCCCAAGTCAAGGTTTCAGTAAAGCCCGTAGACAACAGTGCAGAGGTAGGAATAGTTTCTAGTATCAATGCAACTGGGTTTCACGAGAATGGGCGGAATAGTTTGGAGCATGATGGTAACTACTGGCTGTTTGGGGTGCATGACAATGGCATTGGCATGGAACCCGATCAGCGATCGCATATCTTTGAGATATTTCAGCGTCTGCACAGCAATAAAGACTATCCTGGCACTGGTATTGGTCTAGCCACCTGCAAGAAGATTGTGGAAAATCACGGGGGACAGATTGGGGTAGAGTCTGAGCCTGGAGTGGGAAGTACGTTTTACTTTACGCTTCCTGCACAACACTGAACACTAAGCACTGAACACTAAGTTTTGTAATCTCTTATTCTTCCAGGCGAGTAACAACGGCATTAACATGGCAAGAACACAACTTGGTATAAGCAACCCCCGGAAATTATGGCGTTGCGTCAGTCTTTGAATGAATAGGAGTAGAGTGGGCATCCTGCCCGCCCGAAAATAAGGAGGAAACTGGCAAGATGCCAGTTCTACACAAGATGCCAGTTCCACCAAGATGCCTATTCCACCTCACTCTTAAAATCATTCCATTATTAAGCAACCCCCCGAAATTATCGGTATTTAATCGAATATGATACTATAGGAAAAACTTTTTCCTGATCGGTGTAATAGCTTGTAGGAAACGGTATCGCCTTGAAATTTTCAAGCTCTCTAATCCCCTTTCTATAAAAGAAATTAGAGAGCTGATTATCGCGTCATGGCTAATCCTTAATTGGACGACCATTACCCATTACCAAAAGCGAGTAAAAATTTGTGGCAGACATCCGGGAGAATTGGGCTCAGTTTTATCCCATAGTCTTCATACATGGTATTCATAGCTTTGGAGTAAGGATTCAGCTATCAGCTATCAGCTATCAGCTATCAGCTATCAGCTATCAGCTATCAGCTATCAGCTATTAGCTATTAGCTTTGGGCCAAGGCTCACGCTACGGTAATGGCTCAGGGCTGACGGCTGACCGCTGAACGCGCACGCGTGCGCGTAGCGCATAGGCTGAATGCTTACGCTTTGGAGTTGGCCAACCGGAGCAGTTAAACCTCAAAAAACCTTAGATAAAAACTAATGGAATCAGGTATTACAATTTTCAGTTTTGGATTGTTTCTAGTAATTTTTTTGTGGATTGGGGCTCTAGCTGCTAAATCTTCCGATAATACAGAATCAGACTACTTACTTGGCTCACGCTCTTTTGGAAAAGTCTTTGTGGGTCTAAGTGCTGGCGCAACGGGAAACAGTGGATGGATTATGATCGGAACCGTTGGAATGGCTTACTCCATGGGAGTTTCTGCTATGCTGATGGTAATTGCCTGGTTCTTAGGTGATTTAACCTTTTGGACTTTTTTTCCTGATAAAATAAACCAGATCTCCAGAGATAAAAACTCCCAAACTATTCCGGAATTCCTAGGCTCTACAGTCAAAAAGCCTCAAGGTAGACGAATAATCACCTTGATCGTTGCTGTGATCACTGTTGTATTTATCGGAGCCTATACTGCCGCACAATTTGCTGCAGCTGCCAAGACCCTTGATGTATTTTTTGGAGTTGACCCTACCATTGGAGCTTTGATCGCAGCAGGTTCGATTTTAGTTTACTGCGTAACCGGAGGACTCAGAGCCTCAATCTGGACTGATGTGGTGCAGGCTTTTGTGGTGATGTTTGTTTGCTTTGGCATGCTGGCAGTAGCCATTATCAACGGGGGTGGGGTGTCAAAAATTATCTCAGAACTCAATCAGATTGATCCTCAATTGATGAATCTCACGGCAGGATTTAGCTGGTTAACCTTACTCGCCTACCTAGTAGGATTCTTCGTTTTTGGCTTCGGATTCAGTATCTCTCAGCCGCAAATACTGGTGAGATTGCTAGCTGGGCGGAGTCCGCAAGAGGTGAAACAAGCGAAGTGGGTGTACTTTGGTTACGTGTATTCGACCTGGATAGCATTGACACTCTCACCGCGCTCATCTGGCGATTATAGCGGGAGATTCTTAAGAGCAAAAAACCCTTAACGGCTGAGCCAAACAACCTCTACACCCTCCGATAAAATCATTAGGCTTACTTGTATGCTTGCGAATTATATTCAGTGCTCCGTTGCAATCAGCGTTAATTAGCCAACCTTTACTGGTTCGATATAATCCACGTTTCACCCTTTTCCCACTGAATGTGTATTTTTTTGGATTGTCAGCATTCCAGACAGGGAGTTCATCGTGATCCAGGCTAGACGCTTTACTTGTGTAGGACTCTTCTTGTTCAGCTAGTTCAATCCCATACCTTTGACAGAGGCTTTCCAGCTTGTCCTTAAATGTATAAATCGGAATTTGGGCGAATTTTTGATTGTTTCGCTTGCCCATATTGACCCTTTGCTTTAGATCAGGGTTGTACCCGATAACAATCTTGCTGATTTTATTCTCTCTACACCAGTTCACGACATATCTAGCTGCTTTGTTGGTAAAATCCCTTATTTTGTGATTTCGCTTTCTTAACAATCTAGCTTGTCGATTAGTTAAGGTTTTGATACCTTGTAAGTCTTTGTTGGATTGAAGTAGTGCATTGCGCTTATTGTAAAATTGATTGTCAGACTTAATCTTTTTGCCGTCAATAATAAATGATTTTTTGGTAGTACTAACACATGTAGCAAAATTATCAAGTCCTAAATCAATACCTAAGATATCATTAGATTTTTCGATTTTTATTTCAGGATTATCCTCGTAGCAATAACAGACATCAAAATACCTGGCTCTGTACTTAGGAAGTATGCGGATTTCTTTGACAGTCTTAGCTCTCAGTCTTTCTGGGATAGTAAACTGGACTGACCCATACTCTTTTTTGAATTGACGAGACATCGGGACGGTAAATAGCCAGTTCTTTCCAGGGAGCTTCTCCCAGTCACGCTTTCTTACTGGGATAACAAGAATAAAATGACCGTCTTTTGGTAAGTAGCCAGGTAGTCTTACCTTTTCTTGATAGCTGACCTTAGCTTTTGATTTCAGTAAACCAAAGAAAGATTTAAAAGATCTATCGACAATTTTCAAGGTTTGTTGAGCAATGTCCGTTGGCAGTAATTTGTAATTATCATTTTCCTTGGAGTGATGATAATTACTCTCGTACCGCAGATGTTTGCGTTCCTGGAAGAAATACTGGCGGACATTGTACAATCCTACATTAAACATGTTTTTGCTCAAATGACACATTTGTCTGAGAGCTAACATCTGTTGTCTGTCTAAACGAAGATTATTGACTTGGGTTAGCATCGACCTTTCCGCTACCATTTCCATCATTATAGCGGAATATCTAGAAAAACGCAACAGATTTAGTCCCCAATTCCTGAGGGGCTGTGTGGGTCACCTGCGTCCGCACTTTATACGCCCCGTCTCCCGCTAAGCCTAAGGGCTATAACGGGAGAGGAATTGGGGTAGAAAGATGGTTTTGTTTGGGATTGCTTGCCGGGTCTTAATGCCTAACATTAGTGATCCCGAACAAGCCTTGCCCTTGTACGCCACACAACAATTTAATCCCTTTTTAGTCGGTATTGTGTTGGCTGGTGTCTTTTCTGTGATTGCCTCTACAGCGGATTCCCAACTTCTGGTTTGTTCCAGTGCGATCGCTAGAGATATTTCCCCGACTTTGCATCAGAGGATG
The DNA here is from genome assembly GCF_010671925.1 of Moorena sp. SIOASIH. Lineage (GTDB taxonomy): Bacteria > Cyanobacteriota > Cyanobacteriia > Cyanobacteriales > Coleofasciculaceae > Moorena. The sequence continues at coordinate 1,366,500 of NZ_JAAHIH010000003.1, forward strand.
TCCCGGAAATATGGGGTGAAATACGAGCAATTCATGACCTTAGTGGTGGGAATACTCGCTGTAATTGCGACGATTTCTATTTCCTCCACAGTGTTTTCGTTGGTTCTTTTTGCTAGTGGAGCTGTGGCCAGTTCCCTCGGTCCAGCAATGCTGATTATCTTATTGAAAAGACGCACTCATTATTTAGCCTTGAACTCTATGATGTTGGCGGGATTGAGTACTGCTATCCTCTGGCGAGTTTTAGGATTTCATAACATCCTATCCGAAGTTTGTCCAGGCTTTATTGTAGCCGTGTTGGTGCATGAGGTGTTAATGAAGAGTGTTTTCCAACCCAAGGGTCATGCTATTGGTGAGACGTTAAGGAAATAAGGTTGAAATCAGGTGGGAAAATTGACGAACAACCAAGACTGAACAATTGTCAATCGGACAGGAGAGATAGGAGAGAATAATAGTTGACTCCAATCTCCCCAATCTCTCCAATCTTAGTAATGTCCCCAATAGAATTCACGAAAACATCGACAGGCACGCAAGTTCCGACGTGGCGATCGGCAGAGGCGAGCTGGGGATTTAGTTGTGTTACAAGTCCGATTAGATGATCCGCGCTCATCCGTTTAATCCTTCCAACGAGCAAAAGACCTAATAGAGCTGGCTGCTGAAGTTATGCAGATAGATCATTTTCTGTTGCGCTCCCATGAGGTCAGCCTAGTCGAGGGCAGCCTTAAAATAGCATAAAGATAGCATAAATATAGCATAATTTAAGGAAATTTTACTAGTACACCACCTACTAGTGGCTAGTGGGCTCCCCAAGATTTAATAATTATTAAAGAAAGAAAATCTTCACAAACCAGTAAACTAGTCAGAAATAGGGAAAGAATGCGATGTTTACAAATGTCCTCCCAAAAACAACCCTAGAGTTGGAGTATCCGCCCAAAGACCTGTTTGAAGCGATTGAAGACCTCAAACAAGAATTAAACGCAGTTATTCTGGCTCACTATTACCAAGAGCCAGATATTCAAGATATCGCTGACTACATCGGCGATTCTCTCGGTCTTTCTCAACAAGCGGCGGCTACAGAAGCAGATGTTATCGTCTTTGCTGGGGTTCACTTTATGGCAGAAACTGCCAAAATCCTTAACCCCAATAAATTGGTACTACTCCCGGATCTAAATGCTGGTTGCTCCCTAGCTGACAGTTGCCCTCCCCAAGAATTTGCGGCCTTCAAAGCAGCCCATCCCGACCATCTAGTGGTATCTTACATTAATTGCTCCGCTGAAATTAAGGCGATGAGCGATATCATTTGCACCAGTTCTAACTCAGTTAAGATCGTCAACCAAATTCCGGAAGACCAGCCGATTATTTTTGCTCCAGATCAGAACCTAGGTCGCTATGTCATGGAGCAAACCGGACGGGAGTTAGTCCTGTGGGAGGGGAGCTGTATTGTCCATGAAACCTTTTCTGAGAAAAAGATCGTGGAACTCAAAATACAGCATCCTAAAGCGGAGTTTATTGCCCATCCAGAATGCGAAGCCCCTGTCTTGCGTCATGCCAGTTACATTGGTTCCACAACAGGTTTATTAAAGTATAGCGAGGAAAGTTCAACGGCAGAATTTATCGTGGCTACTGAGCCAGGAATTATTCACCAAATGCAAAAGAGGGCACCCCATAAAAATTTCATCCCTGCTCCAGGTATGGATAGCAATTGTGCCTGTAACGAATGCCCTCACATGCGGCTCAATACTTTGGAGAAGCTGTATCTAGCCATGAAGCAGAAAACACCAGAAATTACTATGCCGGAAGACATCCGAGTAGCGGCGTTGCGACCAATTCAACGGATGTTGGAGTTATCAGTGTAGTGCTGTAGTGCCTCTGAGCAGGTTGACACAATTACTTGACAAAAGTATAAGTTATAAGTTATTACTTATGACTTATAAGAACTTTGTGTTGTGAAAACGAATAACTGCTTAGGCATTAATCAAAAATTAGCGACATTTGACAGCTCCGGGACCTGAAGGACGGGGATTCACAGAACATAAAGTTTGGCTGGTTGTGCCAAACAACCTCTAGACACTCCGGTAAAACCATCGTGCTTACTTTTACGGCCAATATTCCATGCACCATTACAATCGGCATTAATTAAATGGCCATCTTTAGATCGATACAATCCGCGTTTAACCCTTTTCCCGCTAAAAGTATGCTTGGCGGGGTTGTCGGCATTGTAGACAGGGATTTGGTCACCATCCAAAGAGCTAGCTTTACTGGTGTAAGACTCCTCTTGTTCTCGGTACTGAATCCCATACCGTTGACACAAAGCTTGAAGTTTTTGCCTAAGGTTGTAATGGGGGATTTGGACAAAGTTCTGATTGTTCCGCTTGCCAATATTGATTTCCTGTTTCCATCCAGGATTAACTCCTACGATCAGCACACCAATCTTGTTGGCGATGCATTGATTAATAATCAACCTGGCCGCTTTGTTAAGGTAATCTCTAACTTGATTATTGCGAGTCTTCAGGAGTCTAGACTGGCGATTGGTCAAAGCTTTTATCCCAAGTTTGTCCTTGGTACTCTGAAGCTTGCTGTTGATCTTGTTGTACCACTGGTTGATAGATTTAAGTCTTTTGCCATCCACTACAAAGGATGCCCCGGTAGTCATAGTACAAGTAGCAAGATTATTCAGTCCAAGGTCGATAGATATCCCTTGACCGGTTTCAAGCTCTTGAGGTTCATTAGGTTGTTCAATAATAAATTCAACTTCAAACCACCTAGCATGATGTTTTGGTTTCAGGCGAACCTCTTTGAGTTTTTTACCTTGAAGTCGATCGGGGAAAGGAATCCAAATCTCTCCGTGTTCAGCTTTGAACTCTCGGGACATAGGTACTCTGAAAAAGCCATTCTTGATTTTCACCCTAGGCATAATCAGAGGAAAGTACCCCTCTTTGGGCAAATATTTAGGGAGAGAGATTTGATTGAATTGGTAAGCCCCAAGTTTAGCTTTTTCGATCAGCTTAAAAAAGGACTTGAAAGAGCGATCTACTACTTTCAAGGTTTGCTGGGCGACGTCGGTGTTGAGCAGACGATAATTATCGTTGCTTTTAACCCCATGGTAGTTACTCTCATATCGAAGGTAACCACGTTCAGTAAAGAAGAACTGTCTAACCGAGTAAAGACCTACGTTATAGAGGTTTTTACTGAGTCTGCACAGTGTCTTAAGGGCAAGATATTGTTTCTTGCTCAACCCACGTATTTGATTCTTTTGAGTCAAGTACATAAGTCTGTTTCACTGATATTATTCCATTCTAGCGAAAATAAGTTAGGCTGGCAAGTAAGCGTGGACAGTTGTAAAGCCGTCCTTTAGGACGGGGTTTCAGACCCATTAATTAACGATGATCTATCGTGCAAGATTTTAAATCATCCCCTGACGAGTATTTCCCATCTGCCAACACTCCCTCCCAATTTGACATCATAGTGGTGGGCAGTGGTGCGGCTGGGCTTTATGCAGCCCTTTGTCTACCTGCTCATTTGCAGGTAGGTTTGATTACCAAAGACACCCTAAAAACAGGCTCTAGCAACTGGGCCCAGGGAGGAATCGCTGCTGCTATTGACCCATCTGATTCCCCAGAGCTTCACCTCGAGGATACCCAGCGAGCGGGTGTTGGTCTTTGCGATCGCGAGGCGATAAAGTTTCTGGTAGAAAATGCCTCTGCTGCCATTGACTCTCTGGTCAAGATGGGGGTAGCCTTTGACCGGAAAGGCAAAAAGCTAGCCATGACCCTAGAAGCAGCTCACTCTCGTCCCCGCGTCCTCCATTCGGCAGACACCACGGGTCGAGCAATTGTGGATACGTTGACTAGTAAAGTTTTAGAGCGTCCAAATATTCAGGTGCTATCTCACGCAGTGGCTTTGAGTTTATGGCTCAATCCAGCAACTGGTCATTGTCAGGGGATTAGCCTCCTCTATAAAGGTCAGATATCTTGGCTAAGAGCTTCTGCGGTAATCCTAGCCACAGGTGGTGGCGGTCAAGTTTTTGCCCAAACAACCAATCCGACTGTAAGTACAGGAGATGGAGTAGCACTGGCTTGGCGGGCTGGGGCAATTGTTAGAGATTTGGAGTTTTTCCAATTTCATCCCACGGCTTTAACCAAACCAGGGGCACCTCGCTTTTTAATTACAGAAGCTGTCCGGGGAGAGGGGGCACATTTAGTAGATCACAAAGGCGATCGCTTTGCTTTTAATTACCACCCTTCAGGGGAGTTGGCTCCTAGAGATGTGGTAAGTCGGGCAATTTTTAGTCACTTAGAGAAAACCTCCGCCGATCCTAGCCACGGGAATGTTTATTTAGACTTGCAACCCATTGATCCTGAGCAAATTCGCTATCGTTTCCCCAATATTATTAACGTATGTCAACATTGGGGGATTGATATCTTAAAGCAGCCCATTCCCGTTGCACCTGCTGCCCATTACTGGATGGGAGGAGTGGCTTGCGATCTGACCAGTTGCACCTCGATTCCAGGGCTATATGCTATTGGTGAAACAGCTAGTACGGGAGTCCATGGTGCCAATCGCTTAGCGAGTAATTCCTTATTGGAATGCTTGGTTTTTGCCGCCCAATTAGCTGAGATTAAAACAGCTCCTAATCTAGCTCTGCAGGAATCCCTACCTTTGAGAAAAGAGAAAGGTGACTGGGAAAGGGACATCGAGAAGATAGCATCAGTAAGGCAAAGTTTGCCCTCCCTGATGTGGCAAAGTGCAGGAATTTGTCGCTCCCAGGAAGTTTTGGAGTCAGCCCTTGCTCAAGTTAATTCCTGGCGCTCTGAATTGGCTGGCTTAGAGGTGAGTCAATACCTGCTTGATTTACTGCCCAACCAAACAGTTAAATTTGAGTCACCATTAGCGGAGCAGCAATTGCGAACGGCTGCAGAAACATTCAATCTCCTGGATATTGCCCATTTAATTCTCAAAAGTGCAGCATTACGCACAGAAAGTCGGGGCGGACATTACCGTAGCGATTATCCCCAAACCTCACCCAGTTGGCAAGTTCACACCTTAGTACAGGGGGATCGTTGGTGGAAATCTCCACAACTTTCTCTAACCTTAGAACCCAAGGAAATAGCGGTATGAATACCACTTATTCAGAAGCGGTGAAAACAGCGCAAACCTATTATGATGGTGCAGAAACAGACCGATTGTATGCTACTTTATGGGGTGGGGAGCATATCACTTATGGGATATACAAGAGTTCGGATGAACCGATCCATGATGCCTCCAAGCGCACGGTGGAAACAATTGCCCAAACTCTGGAAAATCTAGCTCCCGATTCACGAGTCATCGATATAGGTGCTGGTTATGGAGGGGCGGCGCGGTATCTGGCCAAAACCTACGGTTGTTCTGTCTGCTGTCTCAATTTAAGCGAGCGGCAAAATCAACGGAACCGCCAACTGAACCAAGAGCAGAATTTAGCCCACTTAGTTGAGGTAACTCAGGGGAGTTTTGAGGATATTCCCTATCCAGACAATTCCTTTAATATTGTCTGGTCCCAGGATGCCATTTTACACAGTAGCGATCGCACTCAGGTCTTTGAAGAAATTAAGAGGGTTCTGCAGCCAGGGGGAGAGTTGATTTTTACTGACCCCATGCAAAAGGAGACTTGTCCACCAGGGCTACTGCAACCAGCCTTTGACCGTCTGGGTATCAAGGATATGGGTTCCTATCGCTTTTATAGTCAGACAGCCCAGGAATTGGGTTTTGAGGAATTGCACTTTATTGACCTTTCGGAAAATGTCCCTATCCATTATCGACGATTTGGGAAAGAAGTGCGCGTACGCTATCAGGAGGTAGTCAGAATAACTTCCACCGAATTGGCCGATAAAACCTTGAAAAGCATTGAACCCTGGATCGAGTATTACGAAAAAGGGTACATGCAGTGGGGCATTTTGCATTTTCGCCTGCTGTAAAATTTTTGGGAGTCAAGCTGTGACGATTTACTTTTACGAGATTACCGAAAAGCCCTATGGTTGTTTCTCCAACTTTTCCCCCCATGGGTTTGAACTGGACGGACTCTGGTGGCCCACCTCAGAGCATTATTTCCAAGCCCAGAAATTTGCTGGTACCTCCCATGTAGAAGAAATTCGCTTAGCAAACACTCCCGCAGAAGCTGCGAGCATGGGACGAGAGCGTACTCGTCCTCTGCGCAGGGATTGGGAAGAAATCAAAGAGGATGTTATGGGGCGAGGCTTACTGTGTAAGTTTCAAACCCATGCTGATATCCGCGAAATTCTGCTGGGGACAGGGGACGAACTAATTGTGGAAGATGCTCCCCAGGATTATTATTGGGGTTGTGGTAAAGATAGGAGCGGTAAGAATCGCCTGGGAGAAATTTTAATGGAAATCCGAGCTATCTTACGGGAATCTTGAGCAGGAGGAATGCTTAACAATCATGACAGAGTTAATGAATGCCGTTATTCTTACTGGTAAGCATTCAGCCGTCAGCTGTCAGCCGTCAGCTTAAAATAAACCTTGAACGGGAGAATTTAATATTGAGAGATTTTAGATAATTGAAAGTCTGGGGATTTGCCCAAAAGCCAAAGACTATAAATCCCATCGCAGCAGAGGTAACAGAGATTAAACGAATGCTTACCTCTTTTATTCAAAAGCTGATAGCTGAATGCTTACTATTACTGAATTTGGAGAGCCCTAAAAAAGAGCCCGAAAAACTGGTCTATACCCAAAGTACCTAAACCAGTCCGGAAAAAGGGAGAAGTGTTAATTAACGTTGGAGCTTGTAAGGATTTTCTGGCTCTACCGGACTGCCTAGGTAAAACTGTCAGTAAATAATTAGTATAATCTTGATTGGGCGGGAGTTTTAGTGTTGGAGAGAATGATTTTTTATAAATCACCTGCCCAATCATACTTAGTGGGCTCATACTTAGTGGGCAATAAGGGCGTTTTTCTGCATACTAGGTTCGGTAGAGCCGTTTTTATCTACTCGATCCGAAATGCTTGAGCCGAAATCCTTCCCAAATAACTAGGATTTTTTACTTTTTAAACACGAAATTACCTTGGAATAACCATGACACTATCACAACCGGAAAAAGAATATCCTCTTTCAAAAGACGAAGCTTTGATTTACGATTGGCGCATCCATAGTATTCGCCAAGCACTGAAAGAAAAAGGAAAAGCCACAGGTCCTTTGCAAATCGAAGATTTGCTAGAATTGGATCACCTAGACCAATACCACTACTTTGGCACCAAAGCTTGCGATCGCGCTATCGATCGTTTGGCACTATCCCCCAACTCGCGAGTTTTGGACATTGGCAGCGGTATTGGTGGGCCAGCTCGATACATTAGTTATAAAACGGAATGTCACATCCAATGTGTGGAATTAAGAAAGAGTTTTAACGAAATTGCCCAAGAACTCACCCAACGAGTGGGACTTGACAAACGCATCCAATACCTCACAGGCAGTATTCTAAGTCCCCAAGTCATTGACGCCCTGTTGCCAAGCTCATTTGACAGCATCATTTCGTTTCTGTCATTTTTACACATTGAAAACCGCGATAAAATACTGGAAATTTGTTTTAGCTCTTTGAAGGAAAACGGCCTGATCTATATCGAAGATTACGTGGCCAATGGCCCTCTGACACCAGAGGTGCAAACCACTCTAGAAGAAGTGGTTCAATCCTCTTATGTGCCAACCCGCGAAACCTACCGAAATCACTTCGAACGTGTAGGATTTGCTGACATTTGTTTCATCGATTTAACAACAGGATGGAAACGTTGGGTAAAAGAACGCTATCAAAAATTACTCCAATCAAAAGAAGAATCAATAAAACTAGTCGGTGAAAACGTTTATGAACACCGTCGTCAATTTTATCAAACCATTAGCGACTTGTTTGAAAGCGGCAAGATTGGTGGCTCCTCCATCCTTGCAAAAAAACCTTGTGCTCCAAAAATTTACCAAGTACCTGATACATATTTCTCCTCTACAACCTCTGTTTATAGTGAACAATACCATTTCTTTCTCGAAGACGGTTCTCTACTTGCTCTAAGATATTTCAAAACTGGAACAATCGAGCATTACTCAGCCTGGTGGAGCGACACCAAGGGCTACTCCCTAGAACTTATCAATACCTCCGAACAGCAACGCTCAAATCAACACATCTCTATCAAAAACAACGATGGAACCGGAAGCATTTGTTTGCCAGAAGCTAATATAGAAATTCAATTCCAAGTTGCCGCCGAATTCACTTGGGCGGTTCCCGCTGAAAAAAATCATCGCGCCGTCATTCACCAACCAAAACTCCTGTGCACAGTTTCCACAGGCGATCGCACTCAAAAAGGTATAGGTTATTGCAAAATTTATCAGGGAGATTACCCCAAGTTTTGGGGCTACCACTTTGTTCACGCATTTTTCCCTAATTACGGAATAATTTGGAGTGCTGAAGCGACATTTGGCCAAGAAAAATACAATTATTTCAAGCTCCTGAACACCTCCGAAACAGAAAAAGAAATATTGTTAAGTGGAGAAGATTCTTACCATCGCCAAACCAGTGCCCATGGCCGCATTCAAGATAAAAAATATCACTTGAAATTCGACAAAAAAACTTTCGCAACTTGGTCGAGCATCAAGCGAAATCAACCATTGACTATGGAAAGTAAGCTATCCTTGGAATATAGAGCCGCTATTCTACAAATAGACGACCAAGAAGTTGCAGAAGGAATTTGTTTAAAAGAATTTTGTTTCGGCACAATTACCTAAAATTAGGATAAATTATTTCAAAGCTATCATATCGATAAACAAACAGCTAATGACTATAAAACTACAGAGAAGCGATGGTGAAATCCTCTGTCTTTTAAGCAGGGGATTAAACCGAAGGAGCCGTTTAGACTAGACATATTTATGTGTCTAGTCTATGGTAAAATGATAGTTACTGGGGGAGGTTAACAGCAGAGTAACAATAGCAGTGAAGTGATGGATAAGTCTACTTTATCTAATTGGGATACAGAGGCAGACGTGGTAGTTGTTGGTAGTGGAGTTGCTGGACTAGCGGCTGCGGTTGAAGCCAAAAATGCTGGTGCATCGGTAGTTGTTCTAGAAAAGCGTAGCGCCTGTGGCGGAAATTCCATCATGAGTGATGGAGGGATAGCGGTTGCGGGGACTGATTTTCAGAAACAATACGGTATTCTAGACTCTTGGGAACTCATGTATGAGGATATGTTGAGAGCTGGCTTGAATATGAATGATGCATCTCTGGCTAAGATAGTTGCTCAACAGTCTAATTCTGTACTAGAGTGGCTTACTGAATATTTAGCTGTCAAATTTCAACATAAGCCCATAATCTTTGGCGGCCATTCTGTTCCTCGTATCCATCTGCTACACAATTTTTCTGGAACAGCAATTGTGAAACCTCTTCTTTCAAAGGTAAAGGAGTTGGGCATTGAGATCAAAACCAATATTTGCCTCACAAAGTTCGGAAAGGATGTTCGAGAGATTGAAGTTTATGACAAAAAGCAAAACCAAGCCAGAGCAGTCTATGCAAATACTGGTGTCGTTTTAGCTACTGGTGGTTTTGGCGGAGATGTTGCTTTCCGAATGCTTCATGATGCTCGTCTAACCAGCACCGTAGGTAATACTAATCGTTTGGATACTACAGCAGAAGGAATGCTAGAGGCGATCAAGATTGGTGCTAGTTCTGTCCATTTAGAATATATTCAGTTATCACCTTGGAGTTCTCCTGACGAGAAAGCTGATAAAATTGCTACCGAATTTTTTTATACAGTTTTTCCCTATGGTATAGTGGTTCATCCCTTAACAGGAAAGCGGTTTTTTAATGAATTAGCAGACAGAAAAATTAGAGCAGATTCAATTTTAGACGTTGGTCAACCCAGCATTGGTATTGCTGATTTGGAAGGTATAAACATTTCTGGTCACAGTATGGATCGGTACTTAAGCAGGAATATTGTGAAAAGGTTTGAAGACTTGGAGGAACTTGCTGCAGCATATTCTCTGCCTTATCAAGCTTTAAAAGAAACTCTCGATCGCTACAACAAGTATGTCGAGAATAAGAAAGATGAGAGTTGGCAAAAGCCTATTCCATTAGATGCCAAACCTCTCCATGCTCCATATTATGCTATGCGATTGTGGCCTAAGGTACATTACACTATCGGAGGCGTTACCATCAACGCTAAAGCTCAAGTTATTGATAATAATGGCCAGCCTATTCAAGGCTTGTATGCTGCAGGAGAAGTGACAGGCGGTATTCATGGTGCCTCTCGCTTAGGGGGTTCTTCTTTAACTGAATGCGTGGTGTTTGGTAGAATCGCTGGTAGAAATGCTGCTTTACAAAAATTTACATAAATAGCCTAGACTTACTCTAGTAAGTTATGGAAAACTTTAAATTGTGGTTGCTAAATAATAATTTGTAATTTGTGTTGTTGACTGACATGCTGGAATATCCCGATGTACATACAATAGGCAAATTGCAACATGGCTAGCTTTGTATACTGAAGGGTATCAACCAAATCAGTATTGATTTAGCAATAACAACTTTAGCTATTTTATCAATGGGTGTCTAGCTCCCACAACTAACAATGAACAAAATCGTTTTAGAACCTCTCAAACAACATATTATTGATGGGGAATCTATTGGTTTAGAGGAAGCTTTAGATGAAGCCTTAAAAGACTATTCCCCCCGACAGATTATTAACACTTGCCTCTTAGAGGCTATGAGGACTGTCGGGGAATTATATGGTTCAAGAGAAATTCCGTTACCGTCCGTTATAAAATCGGCGGAGACTAAAAAAGCGGCGGTAGCGTATTTAGAAACCCATATGGATAAGGAAGAAGCTGAGGATATTACTCAGGGTAAATGTCTGATTGCGACGGTAGAAGGTGACCTCCACGATCTTGGTAAAAATCTAGTTGATATTATCCTTTCTAGCAATGGTTACAAGGTAATTAATTTAGGCATTAACCAACCAATCGATAACATTCTCAAAGCCTACGAAGAAAATCAACCAGACTGCATTGCCATGAGTGGCTTGTTGATCAAGACTATGGCAGTCATGAAGCATAATTTAGAAATTTTTAATGAAAAAGGCATTACCGTTCCTGTTATCTTAGGTGGCGCTGCATTAACTCCTAAGTTTGTGGAAAAGGATTGCAAAAATACCTATAAAGGTCAAGTTGTTTATGGAAAAAATGCTTTTGTTGATTGGCATTTTATGGATAAACTAATGTCAGCAAAAGCTGAAGATAATTGGGACGACCTGAAAGGTTTTTTAGATGAAGAAAATTCACCTCCCCCCCCACTAACCTTAGAAGAGATGGGGCAAATGCCATTTGCCGAAGCAAATCAATATAAACTTTATATGAATGACTCATTTGTTTATACTGAAGAATCTTTGGCAAAAGAATCATCGGTAAAAAAATCTGTGGTAATTGATACTAAGCGTTCCCATGTAGTAACTTTAGATGTAGAACGCCCTACTCCTCCTTTTTGGGGAACTCAAGTATTAAAAGACGGAGACATATCAATTGAAGACATTTTCCCTTATGTAGATGTACAGCTTTTATACGTGGGACGGTGGCGATTCCGTAAGCTAAAAGATCAATCACAACAAGATTATAATGACTTTTTAGCCACAAAAGCTTATCAAGTTTTAGAAGAATGGAAAGAAAAAGTTATTGCCGATGACCTAATACATCCGGCAGCAATTTATGGCTATTTCCCCTGTAACGCTGAAGGGAATACAGTGTATGTCTACGATCCACAAGATCACAATAAACTGCTAACAACCTTTGAATTCCCCCGTCAACGGGGAGGAAAACGTCTTTGTATTGCGGATTTCTATGCCACTAAAGAATCAGGTCAAATCGATGTCTTCCCCATGCAAATTGTAACAGCAGGTGAAATAGGAACCACCCATGCACAGAAGCTATTTGAAGCGGATAATTATCTTGACTACCACTATTATCATGGTGTGGCGATGCAGATGGCAGACGCCATAGCGGACTGGTTACACGCTAGAATCCGTAAGGAGTTAGGATTTGGGTCAGAAGAGCCTGATACTATAACCGATATAATGCGCCAACGCTATCGAGGATCTCGTTATAGTTTCGGTTATCCTGCTTGTCCTAATATGGCAGATCAATTCAAACAAATGGATTTACTCGATACCTCTCGCATTGATGTGTACATGAATGAAAGTGAGCATCTACTTCCTGAACAGTCTACCACGGCGTTTGTTGCTCATCATCCTGTAGCAAAATACTTTAATACTTAGTTGATTAGATAAATAAGCCGATGATGGTGGGTTAATTACAACCTTTTTTTGTCTCGCCTAGAGACGGAAAGTTGGTAGATAAATTTTCGACAATAATATATAGCGGTTTTCAGTTGAATGGAATACCAATTCATGTGATAAAATTCTGACGCACAGGGATGTCCATTCCAATCATCTTGTATTGAATTAAAGTGAAAACCGCTATAGCATCAAAAATGAGAATTTACAAAGAATTAATTTATGTATGCAAAATTTACTAAGCTTACCTAAACTAGTCAAATTACAAGCACAAAGAACGCCAGAGGAAATTGCCATCGTAGATGGGGCAAATTCAATTACCTATCAAAAATTAGATCGGTTGACAGATAACTTAGCGGGTTACCTTCAAAAACAAGGGGTTACCTTAAATCAACCCGTTGGAGTTTTACTGGAAAAATCCCAAGACTTTATTATTGCTTCTCTAGCTATTATGAAAGCTGGGGGAGTATTTATGCCCCTAGAATTGAAATATACCGATGCTTTGCTTGCCAAAATGCTAGCAGATGCTCAACCTAGTTTAATTATTACCAAAAGTACATATACAAAAAAAATAAGCAGTGAAATTGATATAAAATTTTTACTTATAGATAGGGAAACTAATTGGAAATCACCCCCCACATTAGATTTAGAACTACCGTCAATAGCTCCTGAAAATATCGCTAATATAATCTACTCATCGGGAAGTACAGGAGAACCAAAAGGCATAATATTAACCCATAAAGCGATTATTACTGGGGAATTAAGGCGAGAGCAAGTAAGTCCCAGTAAATCAGGATATCCTATAACCTATTTATTATTTCCATGGGAAATATATAGACCTTGGATGAAAGGTGCAACTCTATATATTGTTCCTGATGAAATAATTTACGATCATGAGGGATTTTTAGATTTAATATTTCAACATAAAATCAAGGAAATCACCATATCTCCTTCCTTAATACAAAGTATTTTTAATACAGTTGAACTCGAAACTATTACTGCCAAATTATCAGGTTTGGAAGTTGTTTGTGTAACCGGAGAAGCACTAACACAACAACTAAAATATCAATTGATAGATAGACTGCCATCTGCTCGGTTACTTAATTATTATGGCATCAATGAATGTTTTACCGTTGCTATTGATAATCTGCGAGAAAGTGAAGATTTACCATCAGGATTCTGTGCTGTTGGGACTCCTTTTGAGGACGATGAAATAATTTTCTTGGATGAGAATGGGCAGCAAGTTACGACTGGGAAAGAAGGGGAGATGTATATTAAGAGTCCCTGCCTATTTCAAGCCTATTTGAATAAACCAGAATTGACTGCTCAAAAGCTTGTTGACATTAACGGTAGTCGCTTTTTCAGAACAGGAGATTTAGCAGCTATTTTACCCAACGGCAAACTAGAAATTAGGGGTCGTTGTAATTATATGGTCAATCTGCGGGGATATAATGTATCCTTAGCTGGGATTGAAAATACTTTATTAGAACATCCGGAAATAAAAAGCTGTGTAGTTATTATTCAAGGAAAAGAAGAAGCAGAAAAGAAACTGATAGCCTATTTTGTTCCTCAGCAAAAAAGCACTGAACCCCAGCAGATTAGGGAGCTAAAATTAAGGTTACGTCATCATTTACAAGACCATTTACCTGCTCACATGATTCCATCGGTATTTGTGGTAATCGATAAAATTCCCATGACACCGATGGGTAAGTTGGATCGTCGCCAACTACCAAGTATAGACCATTCTCGCCCAGAGTTGGCAGTACCTTTAGTCAAATCCCAATCCGATACACAGAAACGTATTGCTCAGATTTGGCAAGAAGTACTTCAGTTAGAAGAAGTAGGAATTAATGATAATTTCTTCGATTTAGGTGGTAATTCTTTACTGCTGATCCGGGTTCACAAAAACCTGAGCAAAATCTTGGCAATACATCTACCTGTAACAACACTGTTTGAACACCCAACTATTGCTACTCTGGCTCAACACTTGGAGCAAGATAAGGGAGAAAAAACAGCCGTTAAGCAGTACGATAAAAGAAAGAAATCCATTCAGCATGGCTCGGATATAGCCATAGTTGGTATGTCTTGTCGGTTTCCTGGGGCAAATAATACCGATGCTTTCTGGAACAATTTACGAGATGGGGTAGAATCAATTTCCTTCTTTAGCGATCGCGAAATTGAGCTAGAAGATCCCAAATGGATCGAACACCCCAATTATGTGAAAGCCAGTCCTATCTTGCCAGATATTGACCTATTTGATGCTGAGTTCTTCGGCTACAGCGATAAAGAAGCTGAACTAATGGACCCCCAACATCGGCTTTTCTTGGAATGTGCTTGGGAAGCACTGGAAATTGCTGGTTATAATCCTGGAAATTATCCAGGTTCGGTGGGAGTTTATGGGGGTTCGAGTCCCAGTACCTATCTAATTAACAATATATCTCATAGCTTAGGCTCTTCTCGGGCAAATCCTTTGCTTACCCATTGTCTATTTAGGGGCACTAAAGATGTGCATACCGACCTAGGCAATGGGGGAGATTACTTACCCATGCGGGTCTCCTACAAATTGAACCTAAAAGGACCGAGTGTTAATGTTCAAACTGCCTGTTCCACCTCACTAGTTGCCGTTCACTTAGCTTGTCAGAGTTTACGCAGTGGTGAATCTGACTTAGCACTAGCTGGGGGAGTTTCGATCTTCGTTCCCCAAAAGACTGGTTATTTATACCAAGAAGGCATGATGTTGTCTCCTGATGGTCACTGTCGTGCTTTTGATGCTGAAGGTCAAGGAACGTTATTTGGTAGTGGAGTTGGCATAGTTGTCTTGAAGCGATTAGAGGAAGCGATCGCTGATGGAGACCATATATATGCCACCATCAAAGGGTCAGCAATTAATAATGATGGGGCTGTTAAAGTTAGCTACACAGCTCCTAGCATAGAAGGACAGATAGCAGCCATTTCCGAAGCACTGGCTATGGCTAACATAGATCCTAGGACGGTGAGTTATGTGGAAACCCATGGAACTGGGACACCCCTGGGAGATCCAATTGAGATTGCAGCACTGACAAAAGCGTTTCGACAAAGTACGAACAGCCAGGACAATAATTTTTGCGCGATTGGATCGGTGAAAACTAATATCGGGCATCTCGATGTCACAGCAGGGATAGCAGGTCTAATTAAAACAGTGCTGGCACTGCATAACAAAGCCATTCCGCCAAGCTTGCACTTTAAAGAACCCAATCCCAACATAGATTTCCCCAATAGTCCCTTTTACGTTAATACAGCCCTCACCCCATGGGAACCAAAGGTCACCCCTCTCCGTGCTGGAGTAAGTTCCTTTGGTATGGGTGGAACCAATGCCCATGTTGTTCTAGAGGAAGCCCCG
Organism: Moorena sp. SIOASIH; assembly: GCF_010671925.1. GTDB lineage: Bacteria > Cyanobacteriota > Cyanobacteriia > Cyanobacteriales > Coleofasciculaceae > Moorena. Next base: position 1,382,176 of record NZ_JAAHIH010000003.1, read on the forward strand.
AAACAAGTTGAAAGTGGATCCCCCCTAACCCCCCTTAATAAGGGGGGCAACAGCGAAGCATCCCATGGCTTCCCCCTTAATCAGGGGGGCAACAGCGAAGCCTCCCATGGCTTCCCCCTTGCTAAGGGGGGCAACAGCGAAGCATCCCATGGCTTCCCCCTTAATCAGGGGGGCATAAGCGAAGCATCCCATGGCTTCCCCCTTGCTAAGGGGGGCAACAGCGAAGCCTCCCATGGCTTCCCCCTTGCTAAGGGGGACAACAGCGAAGCCTCCCATGGCTTACCCCTTAATCAGGGGGGCATAAGCGAAGCATCCCATGGCTTCCCCCTTGCTAAGGGGGACGGGAGGGGGATCGAAAAAAGTAAGTCAAAAGTCAAACGTGAACGTTCTGTGCATATTTTGACTCTATCAGGGCAAACAGAGCAGGCTGTGGCAGAGTCGGTACAGAATTATATAACTTATCTGGAGTCCGATCCAAAGGCGGAGATTGCCGATATCTGTTTTACTGCCAATGGTGGACGTCAGCATTTTAACCATCGTTTGGCTGTTATTGCTGGCTCCACTCAAGACCTTCTGGAGCAGTTGCAAAGGTTTGGAAAGCCTGTTGATATCAACGATAGTTCCGAACCCCCAACAATTCACTCCCTCAAAGCAGACTCTACCAAGCAGATTGCCTTTGTGTTTACCGGACAAGGTTCTCAGTATATTGGTATGGGTCGTCAACTCTACGAAACTCAGCCCACTTTCCGCAAAAATTTAGACGAATGCGATCGCATCCTCCGTTTCTACTTAGATATTCCCTTGTTGGAAGTTCTCTACCCAGATTTAGATAACAATAAACCGGAAACGGAACCTGACTCACCCATTCACCAAACAAGCTATACCCAACCTGCCATCTTTGCCATTGAATATGCCCTGGCCGGGTTGTGGAAATCCTGGGGTATCGAACCGGATGTAGTAATGGGTCATAGCTTTGGGGAGTATGTGGCGGCTTGTGTTGCTGGGGTTTTTAGCCTAGAAGACGGACTGAAACTAATTGCCCAACGGGGTAGGTTGATGCAATCATTACCCCAAGATGGAGAAATGCTAGCGTTGTTAGCTTCAGAAGCAGAAGCTTTTGAAGTCATTAAGCCCTATAGTCAGGAAGTGTCTCTTGCTGCGATTAATGGACCCCAGAGTGTGGTAATTTCGGGAAAAAGAGCCGCGATTAACACAATTGAGCGCAATCTTGCCGCAAAGGGAGTCAAAACCAAGAAATTAACTGTTTCCCATGCTTTCCACTCTCCTTTGATGGAACCGATATTGGCAGAGTTTGAGCAGATGGTGGCACAGGTGCGGTTTAATCTACCACAGTTAAACCTGATCAGCAATGTTACGGGAGAACTAGCCACAGAAGAAATAACCACTACCAAATATTGGTGCGATCATCTCCGGCAGCCTGTGCAATTTATGGCTAGTATGTCAACCTTGGAACAGCTTGGGATAGATGTATTGGTAGAGATTGGAGCCAAACCAATTTTATTAGGAATGGGTCGTCAGTGTCTCCCAGAACATCAAGGGTTATGGTTACCTAGTCTGCGTCCTGGACAAGAAGATTGGCAACAACTATTAACCAGTGTGGCAGAACTATATTTGCATGGTGTTTCGATAAATTGGCTCGGTTTTGACCAAGACTTTGCTCGTCATCGCATTCCCTTACCCACTTATCCTTTTCAACGGCAACGTTATTGGGTGAGTCCAGAGGATAGTTTAATGGGAATAACTGCCCCTTCAACATCCCCAGGAGCAATTCCACCAAAAAATATAGGTAAAAAGCCGGATATTGCTGACTGGTTTTATATTCCTTCTTGGAAACGGTCTATTCCCCCTGCTTATCAACCAGGTGAAAAGCTGCTTGAGTCTGACACTCTAGTATTTGTCGATGAGTGCGGACTGGGAGAAAAACTAGCAGAAAAACTGGCAATACAGGGGAGTGAAGTTGTAAGGGTGAGTCACGGTTCGGAGTTTGCTAAGCACAGCGATCGCTTCTACACCATTAATCCGACCCAAGCTGATGACTACCATACCCTACTCCAAGAACTGAAACAACGGAATAAAAACCCCAGTAGCATTATTCATCTCTGGAGTGTCACCCCAAATAACCACACAGAATTAGGAATAGAATCTTTTGAAGCGTCTCAGGATTTGGGTTTATACAGCCTGATATTTCTTGTCCAAGCCCTTGAAAAACTGAATTTTATCAATTCACTCCAACTTACAGTTGTATCAAACAACCTACAGGAAGTGAGCGCAGAGGAAGTATTATCTCCAGAGAAAGCAACCCTGCTCGCAGCCTGTAAAGTTATTGGACAAGAATATCCAAATATAAACTGTCGCAGTATCGATCTTGTTCTTCCCCCATCCCAAAAGCAAAAGCAGGAAAAACTTGTAACCCAACTACTGGGGGAAATAACAGCACAGTCGGAAGATTTAACCATCGCTTACCGGGGTAAACATCGCTGGGTGCAAAAGTTTGAACCTGTGGGATTAGAAACACCTGGAGCAGAGACATTACCTCTGACAGAAGAAGGTGTTTATCTGATTATCGGTGGACTAGGGGCGATTGGTCTGTCCCTAGGGTTACACTTGGCAAAAACTGTACGCGCCAAACTGATCTTAACGGGACGTTCCTTATTTCCTGCCAGGGATGATTGGTCTCAATGGCTAGCCACCCACGATGCAGAAGATCGGATTAGTCGCAAAATTCAGAAATTGCAGGCTATGGAGGCTATGGGAGCTGAGGTTATGGTACTCAATGCTGATGTAGCCGATGGACAACAAATGGAAGCAGTGATCGCACAAGCAGAAGCTCGCTTTGGTAACATCAATGGAGTCATCCACAGTGTTATGTTTACCGGAGACAAAGCATTGTGTTCCATCAAGGAGATAACTAAAACTGATATTTGGCAGCACTTTCAAGGAAAAGTACAGGGAACGATCGTCTTATCAAAGGTTTTGCAGAACAAAAACCTTGACTTTTGTATCTTAATGTCCTCCATAGCATCAGTGCTGGGGGGTTTGGGGGACGTTGCTTACTCAGCGGCCAATCTGTTTATGGATGTTTTCGTTCACCAGCAGAACCGGGTTAATTCGGTTCCTTGGTTGAGTGTTAACTGGGAGACTTGGGAATTCGAGAAACAAGATCAAAATTATGAGATTGCAGCAGGGCTGGCTGAATTTGCCATAACTCCAGAAGAAGGTATCCAAGCCTTTGAAAGGGTTTTATCCACTCCAGAACTCGATCAAATTATTGTATCTAGTGGAGATTTACAAGCTCGTATCGATCGATGGGTCAAACTTAAATCTGTAAAACAACAAAATAATTCCCACAATCAAGTATCATATACACCAGTTACCTTCCGTAAGCAATTAGAAACAGCTCCTGTGGGAGAGCGTCAGGGATTATTGGTTACTCACGTCCGCGCGCAGGTAGCCAAGGTACTCGGAATTTCTCCTGAGCGAATAACATTAGAGCAAAAACTCATAGACTTAGGATTAGATTCTTTGATGTCTATTGAGTTGAGAAATGCTATCCAATTGAGTCTGGGTTTGTCTGTGCCTTCTACTTTAGTATTTGATTATCCCACACCGGAAGCATTGACTAGTTATTTGGCTCAGGAAGTTCTTGCCTTTGAGGAATCAAAAAGTTTAACCGATACCTCCATCAAACAAGGTATAGTTGAGGATGACTCTTACCGCTCTACTTTAGTATCGATTCAGCCAAATGGTTCAAAACCTCCTCTGTTCTTTGTCCCCGGAGTCTTGGGAAATGTTTTCGATATCTATCCCTTGGCACAACACCTAGATTCAGAGCAACCTTTATATGGCTTGCGATCGCTTGGTTTAGATGAGGGGGAAAAGCCATTAACCCGGATGGAACACATAGCAGCCCACCACATCCAAGCTTTACAAGCCGTTCAGCCTAAGGGGCCATACTTTCTCGGCGGTCATTCAGCAGGAGGAAAGGTGGTTTTTGAGATGGCTCAACAGTTAAAAAATCAGGGACAGGAAGTAGCTTTACTTGCCATAATGGATGGTTTAGGAACAAATGTTCAAAAATATCAAGATTTTGCTGATTGGGACAATACTAAACTCATCAACGATATCAGCAGTTTTTATCAAGGTTCTTTAGGAGAAGCGGTCAAGGTTGATCCTGAAACACTTCAATCTATTGGAGAGGAGCAACAGTTAAATTATCTTCTGGAAAGATTGAGCATAGCTGGTTTTAAATTAAGCCAAGATGAACTAAAACGTATTTTTCAAGTTTACAAAGCTAATGTTCAAGCTGATGTTGACTATATCCCACAAGAGAGTTACCCAACTTCAATTACTTTCTTCCGAGCTATAGAAAAAGAAGTCTTTGAGGCTACCCTCGGTGAAACAACAATACTGGAAGACCCAACTTGGGGGTGGGGTAAGGTTTCTGCTGAACCTGTGACAATTCATGAGATTCCAGGCAACCATTTCACGATGATGGGAGAACCACATGTTCGAGTTCTAGCCCAAACCCTTAAGACTTGTCTGGAAAGCAACTGTAATCTCTAAACTAATTGCACTATCAACAATCTCTGATTAACTATCAAATTACCAACAAAGAGAAAAACCATGAGAAAAATATTAGCTTTATGGGCAACGGTTCGCTCAACTTCCACCGCCTTTGAAAATATGATGCTCCAAAGGGGTGATTTTCTTATTTCCCACGAACCTTTTGGGTTATCGTACTATAATTCTCCAGAACGGCGCAATACTAATCGTTATCCAGATGTAGAACTTAATCCTGAATATAATTACCAAACAACCTGGCAAAGGCTAAAACAACAGGCAGATTCCCAGGCTGTTTTTATCAAGGATATGGCTTATTATATGTTCCACGTAGCCGATCCAGAATTTTTGTCTATCTTTGAAAATACTTTTATAGTGCGTAATCCCGCTAAAATGCTGCCATCACTTTACGATAAATGGCCTGATTTTACTTTAGAAGAAACCGGTTATGCCGAACTATACAAACTCTTTAAAATGGCTAAGGAATTTAGTGGTAAAATTCCAGTGGTAATTGACTCGGATGATTTGGTACAAAAGCCCGAAGCAACAGTTAAAGCTTACTGCGATGCTGTGGGGATACCGTTCATTAAAGAAGCCTTACAATGGGAACAAAAATTCCGCCCTGAACTTACTAATTGGGATGGAGGAACTTGGGTTACTAACGTCATGTCTAGTAGTGGGTTTAAGGAGCAAAAAAAAGATAATTATGTGTCAGTAGAAGATAATGAACACTTACAAAATGCTTATGAATTTTGTTTCCCCTATTACCAAAAGCTTTACGAACATCGAATTCGTATTGCTTAAAGTTTAAAATCTCTGCTAAGATATATGAAATTCCCAATTAAAGCTGTACGTTTCCCAATAAATCCAATTATTAAGCAGGGAATGCCAGGATTACAAGGCGATCGTGGTGCTAACATTAATGGTCCATCTCTCATTCGCGTTCCTGACTGGATTGAAAATCCCCTAGGACGCTATTATCTTTATTTTGCTCATCACTTGGGTAAATATATTCGTCTTGCCTATGCGGACTCTCTAGAAGGAGAGTGGAAGATCTATGAGCAGGGAACCCTACACTTGGATGAAACAACTTGCTTGGATCATATTGCTTCTCCAGATGTCCATGTTGACAATGAAGCCCAAGAAATACGGATGTACTTTCATGGCTACTATCAGGGGAGACATAAGTACGATCAGGTGACAATGCTGGCAAAATCTGAAGATGGTCTGCATTTTACTGCTTTGCCAGAGATACTTGGACCAAGCTATTTTCGAGTTTTCCAGCACAACGGATTCCACTATGCCATTGCCAACAACTGGTATGGTACAGTGATGAACAACCGTCCCATAGCTGGAATTTTACTGCGCTCGAAAGATGGTTTGAGAGGGTTTGAGCCAGGACAAGATTTTATACCTAATCTACGACACTGTGCTGTCTTGGTAAAAGACGATTGGTTACTGGTATTCTACTCCAGATATGGCGATGCCCCGGAACGTATCTTAATGAGTTACGTGGATTTAAGCAAGGATTGGGACAAGTGGATTCCTTCAGAACCGGTTACAGTTCTCGAACCAGAAATGGATTATGAGGGAGTTGCTTTACCTATTGTCTCTTCGGAAGTTGGTGTTGCAGAAGAACCGGTGCGAGAACTGCACGACCCAGCTATCTACACCGAGGGAGAAAAGCTGTACTTACTCTATTCAGTAGCAGGGGAACAAGGTATCGCGATCGCTGAACTAAAATTTTGCTATTAAAAGGAATTTGTTTAAAAGAATCTTGTTTCGACACAATTACATAAACAGAGGAAAGAAGGTTTCCTAGTATACCCGAATTGATCACAAGGAGTGCGATCGCTAAATTCCTAATCTTATGTACTACAGAATGAAGTGCGAAAATTGGTATATTAAATAAATAATAACTTAGTTTGTGAAATTGTGGATACCAAGAATAACCAGGATGAATACTATTAACATTCCCCCGACATTCAAAGTTACACAAGAACAATTCAAAATACTGGCTACTGCTAACCGAGAAAAGCGCCTCGAACGTACTGCTAATGGAGAATTAATTGTTAGGCCCCCTACAGGAGGCAATACGGGAAAACGCAAGGCACAATTATCTGCACAATTTGTGATTTGGAACAATCAAACCAAACTCGGAGTTGTTTTTGACTCTTCTTGTGCTTTTCGTCTTCCTAATGGTGCCGATCGCTCTCCTGATGTCAGTTGGGTAAAAATAGAACGCTGGAATCAACTCACACCAGAACAACAAGACACTTTCCCACCCCTTTGTCCTGATTTTGTCCTTGAGTTACGCTCCCGTACGGATACTATGGAAAGCTTAAGACAAAAAATGCAAGAATATTTAGACAATGGCATAAGCTTAGGCTGGTTAATCGATCCCAAAAATAAAATCGTAGAAATTTATAAACCTCAACAACAGGTGAAGGTGTTGAACTCTCCTAAGACTCTATCTGCAGAAGAAGTATTACCTGGATTTAGTTTAAATTTTGAAACAGTTTGGTAGTTAGGATGAAGTCATCGAATTGATGGCTCAAGGGAACAGGGAACAGGGAACAGGGAACAGTAGGAAAGAACTCGGAGGATTTTTTTTTGTTATAAAAAATCCGCAGTATTTTTTATGATATATTTGTAAATGCTATACTTTAACTACTACTGATTCCACCTTAGCAGGAATTGAAGCCGCCTTACCCATTGACCCTCAGCCCGATAGTATTAGCGATCGCACTGTAAAATTAAGGTGGATGAGGTCTTGAAGGAGATATGCCAGCTAAAGACATTTACCACGACTGTGTCAAAAATGCTCTCATTAAAGATGGTTGGACAATTACCGACGATCCCCTCAGTTTAAAATGGGGTAAGAAGGATATGTATGTTGACTTGGGAGCAGAGCAACTCTTAGCAGCCGAGAGAGCCGAACGCAAAATCGCTGTTGAAATTAAAAGTTTTATGGGTCTATCGGAAATGAACGATCTTGAGAAAGCAATTGGTCAGTATATTGTATATCATGACGTTCTCGCCGAAGTTGAACCGGACCGAGAGCTTTATTTAGCCGTATCCCAAGAGGTTGCCAGTGGATTGTTTGAAGAACCTATTGGTGAGCTGTTGATAAAAAACAATCGAGTTCGTCTTTTGGTTTTTGATTCTGAAGCGGAGGATATTCTTAAATGGACACTTTAGAGCGGGACCGGGAGATTATTCAAAAAATAATCTCTGACTACGCACAAATTCCTTATTCTTACGGAGAAATTGAACGAAATAGCGTTTTTGATTGTGATCGCGATCGCTACCTATTAATGATAGTTGGTTGGGAGGGAGTACGTCAAGTTCACGGCTGTATCATTCATGTGGAAATTATCGAGGGCAAAATCTGGATTCATCGCGATGGGACAGAGGATGGCATCGCTCGGGAACTCCTAGAAGCAGGCATTCCTAAAGAGCGTATTGTTCTAGGCTTCAAATCACCAGGAGTCAGGAAGCACACAGGGTTTGCAGTTGCCTAAAGTCACCCTGTAATAAGTAATAAGTCAAGAAGAGGCTCTATCTAATTGATATAATTTAGAGTGATCGCTAATTACCAAGAACTTAAAGTAGAGGTCAACAATGGCAGCCAGAGATACCTTCCATGAAGCCGTAAAATCAGCTTTACAGAAGGACGGCTGGTGTATTACTCACGATCCTCTCTATATCAATTTTGCTGAAGTTGAAATTTACATCGATTTGGGTGCAGAAAGACTCATTGCAGCCGAAAAAGATGAAGAAAAAATAGCTGTTGAAATTAAAACCTTTCTCAAGCCTTCGGCAATTTCTGAATTCCATACGGTTTTGGGACAATTCCTTAATTATCGCTTTGCCCTCAAAGCAGAAGATCCAGAAAGATTATTGTATTTAGCTATTCCTCTTGAAATTTACGAGACCTTCTTTGCCCGTCGCTTCGTTCAACTTATTACCCAAGAGTATCAACTAAAATTGATTGTATTCGAGCCAACTAAGGAGGAAATTGTTCAATGGCAAAACTAGAGCAATATCGGCAATTCGTAAAAGAGATTCTAACCGAATACAGCAGCCACAAACCCGCTTATGGTGAAGTAGAAGTGGAATTAATCTTTGATACCGAAAGAGACCGCTACCAGCTTGTCCATGCCGGATGGAGTAATCGTCGCCGTATTTATGGTTCCACCATCCACATTGACCTTAAAGATAATAAGATTTGGATTCAAAATGATGGTACAGAAGTTGGGATTGCCAACGTCTTAGTTGAACGCGGTGTGCCTAACCAAGATATTGTTCTGGCCTATCATGCGCCTTACCTCAGGAAATTTACTGAATTCGCGGTAGGGTAAGAAATCATAACTTAGCTTTTTAAATTGTCCATACCAAGAATAACCAGGAGGTTTTGATGGTAACTTCTTTAACCACTCCCGATGCCACCTTAGCAGCAATTGAAGCGGCCTTACCCATTGACCCTCAGCCCTATACTATTGGCGATCGCCCCACGGGTTTGATCGTTGTGGATGTGGTCAATGGCTTTTGCACTGTTGGTTTTGGTCCTTTGGCTCCAACAGAACCAAATCAGCAAATAGCCACCATGGTATCAGAAAGCGATCGCCTAGCAAAAGCTTTCACAGCCAAAGGTTGGCCAGTCTTAGCTTTTCTAGATACCCACGAACCAGGCAAACCAGAACCTCCCTATCCTCCTCATTGTGAAAAAGGGTCTGGGGAAGAAAAACTGGTTCCTGAACTAGAATGGCTAGAAACGCATCCCCACGCCACCTTAATTAAAAAAGACTGCATCAATGGTTTTATCGGTTCCATTGATGTAGATACTGGCAACAATAGTTTAATTCGCTGGATAAACCAGCACAAGCTAGAAGCCTTAGTAGTGGTGGGAATCTGCACCGATATTTGTGTAATGGACTTCGTGGTTACTATGCTATCAGCACGCAATCATGATATGGTACCAACGTTAAAAGATATTGCCGTCTATACCGAAGGTTGTTCAACCTTCGACCTCTCGGCAGAGATGGCAGCCCAGCAGGGTTTGCCAAAGACGGCAATTCATCCCCAGGAAATCGCTCATCATGTTGGTTTATACACCATGGCAGAGCGTGGAGCGTTCATTGCTTCTACCATTTTGATGTGACCAATCCCAGGCATTGCTGAATCAAGGAATTAATATGAGTGGGGTGGGCATCCTGCCCGCCCGAAAATATAGCGATGCAGCGCGGTCTTGGGGAGGCAGCGCGGTCTTGGGGGTTCCCCCCATGAGCGACTGCCGTGGTTTCCCCCATGAGCGACTGCATCAAGACATTGAAACTGGCAAGATGCCAGTTCCACACCAGATGCCCATGCCACGGCAAGATGCCTATTACACAGCAAAAGCCCATTACATAGCAAAAGCCCATTAAACCTCACTCTTAAAATCATTCCATTATTAAGCAATGCCCAATCCCAAGTTTAAAACCAAGTAAAATTTACCTTTTTAATAAAAAAAATGAAATCTCGACTAACAATTGTCACAGGTGCAAGCGGCGCTCTGGGTAACAGTTTTATTGAACACTTTATACAGCAAGAAAATACCACTTGCGTAGCCATTTCTAGATCCCCTATGGAAACGGATGCCCTGCATTGCCAATTCGATCTTCTTGATAGCCAAGCCGCAGAGCAAGCCATCACTAATCTCGACCTTTCGGAAGTTTCTGATGTGATCCTTATCCATGGCGTAGGCAAATTCAAATATGAAATCGAGACAGAAACTCCCGAGGCAGACTGGGATGAAAAGGGAATTGATGATGAAATATTCTCATCAAACTACCATACCTTTGTCAACGTAGCCCAGCCACTTGTCGAAAAACTTAACCAAGAGCATCAATGCAATCGCCAGACGACTCTTGCTCTTTGTGGTTTCGGTTCTGTTACCGATAAATATAAGATACCTTTCTGGCGCTCTTATACTTACGCCAAAGATACCTTACGGAGCTATATCCAAGACCTAGCTCAGTCAGAAGACTGGCAAGGACTAATCAGGGGACGGTTTATCAATGTCAGTACTACAGACACAGGTAATGAAAACAAATTGCGACCCAATGCAACAGCTGAAGAGAAAAAATATTGGCTCAAGCCAGAAAAAATCGTCCAGCAATCTCTAGAATCTCTGGAGTCCTTGCAGCCTCTGTGGCAGGAAATAGATGTCTATGAACCCATGCCAGGATTCGAGCCAGACGACTATTACAGCAATTACGATAAAATTCAAGAAAAATGGCAACGACAGATGGGAGTGCCATCTTCATTAACTTAACTGAATTTTTGCTAAACTTTTAACTGAGGAGTCTTTCCTATCTCCTGTTTTTGCAAGTTAGGAAAGACTGCCATTGGGAGCTAGGAAGTAGAAATAGTAGTCTAATTGCATAGGAAATTAAATTGGTTAAGAGTTATGGGAATATTACCTCCCCCAATAGTGTTAGACCCTCTACTCCATCAATGGCTCAAAGAAGATATTGGTAGAGGCGATCGCACCACCCAAGGTTTGTTCACTCAAGAAGCTAGTTCTGGACACGGACAATGGATTGCTAAAGAAGCAGGTGTAATCGCGGGATTGCCAATTGCAGGGCGGGTGTTCTATTTATTAAATGAAAAGGTCAGCTTTATCCCCCTAGTAGCAGAGGGAGAAAGTTGTCAGCCAGGGCAGGGTATCGCTCGTTTTCACGGACCATTTGATGCTTTGTTGATGGGAGAGAGGGTAGCCTTAAATCTAACTATGAGTCTGAGTGGCATTGCTACCCTAACTCATCAGTATGCCGAAAAAATTGCTGATTTGCCTGCCCAGTTGGTGGATACTCGCAAAACTACTCCAGGCTTAAGACTATTGCAAAAATATGCAACTCAAGTGGGAGGAGCCATTAACCATCGCATGGGCTTAGATGATGCGGTGATGATTAAGGATAATCATATTCAAGCGGCTGGGGGAATTGGGGAAGCGATCGCTCGAATTCGTAAGACTATTCCCTATCCTATGACCATAGAAGTAGAGACAACAACCCTAGCTGAAGTAGAAGAGGCTATCGCCCACAATGCTGATATTATCATGTTGGATAATATGCCAGTTGAGGAGATGGAGGTAGCAGTTAAGCTAATTCGCGTAAGCAACAACAACATTAAAATTGAGGCATCCGGTAATGTTACCTTAAAGACGATTCGTGCAGTGGCCGAAACAGGAGTAGATTATATCTCCAGCAGTGCTCCCATTACTCGCTCTAGTTGGTTGGATTTGAGTATGAGATTGGGGAGTTGGGATAAACAGTAGTATCGCCGTTTATCTCAAGGGGTATAGGAAGTATACCCTGGGATAGATTTTGAAGGAAGTTCGAGCTTATTACTGTACTATTGACCAGGAGGACTTGAGCAAGCAGCCATGACAGAGTTAATGAATGCTGTTATTCTTACCGGATTTGGAGGGCCAGAAAAACTGGTCTATACCCAAGTCCCTAAACCAGTCCCGAAAAAGGGAGAAGTGTTAATTAAAGTTGGAGCTTGTTCTGTTAATAATACAGATATAAATACTCGTACTGGCTGGTATACTGCAGAGGATAATTTTCAAGCTATCCTGCGAGATACCAAGGAAAATGACCTCAATAGTTCCGCTTGCTGGACGCAACATGGGACTGAATTTCCTCGAATTCAAGGTGCTGATATTGTTGGTCAAGTTGTGGAAATGGGTTCCGATGTAGAACCGCAACTCCTTCATCAACGGGTTATGGTTGACAGTTGGATTCGTGATGAAACTTTAGATGACTATCAATATGTTGGAAGTGAATTAGATGGGGGATTTGCCGAATATGCCCTCATTCCAGCGACCAATGTTTATCCGATTAAGTCTCCACTTTCAGATCTTGAACTCGCTACCTTTCCCTGTTCCTATTCCACAGCAGAAAATATGGTAACCAAGGGAAGAATTTCAGCAGCAGACACGGTATTGATTATGGGGGCTTCCGGTGGTGTAGGGAGTGCCTTGATTCAATTAAGCAAAATTAGAGGAGCCAAAGTTATTGCCATTGTTGGCGCGAATAAAGAGCATTTTGCAGAGGAGTTAGGTGCTGATTATGTCTATCGACGAGATCAGCAATTAGCCTCTAATTTAGAGCAACATCTTATTACTGTTGCTCTAGATGTGGTGGGAGGAGATTATTTTAATTTGATAATTAAAGCGCTTCAACCCAGAGGAAGATATGTTTCTTGTGGTGCAATTGGAAATCCAATGGTTCCTTTAGATTTGCGGGATTTGATTTACAAGGATTTAGAGATGATTGGAGCAACGCGGCTTGAACCTGATGTGTTTCAAAGGTTAGTCGGATATCTGGAAAAAGGTATCTTAAAACCTTTAGTTGCTAAGGTTTTTAAACTATCTGACATCAAGGAAGCCCAACAATTTTTTCAAACTAAAGGTTTCTTTGGAAAAGTGGTTATAACCCCTTAGTAAATAACTCATTGTATAGTTAAGATAACAAAGAGGTAAATTTAGAGCATTAAATGAATATCAATTTAAAACTTTTAGATTGCACTCGCTCCAAACACAACCTTACATTACTTTATCAATATGACGAAATAACTTTTACAACTACTCTCTGGTATTCAACAGTTGACTTTCATCAGCTTGAGTCTGAGTATAGTCAAGAATACATGGAAAAAATTTATTTCCATATTTTGTTATTTCATGGGTTAAAAATATTAAGTTTAAAACCGACTCATCTTGATTTAGGAAAATATGGCAACTATTGGACAAATAATCTAGAAAAACTCTGGGAAGTAAGTGTTGAACAATGTTTAGGGCAGTGGCGGTATGAAACGGATAATTTAGATTATCAAGGAGCCGAAATCATTCATCAAGATGTTACCACCATTAAAATAGAAGCGGTAACTCTAGTTCCAGGAAGCACTCCCTTGCTTCTTTGTAATGGTGGTGGTAAAGATAGTCTACTAATGGCACGTTTGTTGGACGATAATAGTGTTCCTTTTGATAGTTTCAGTATTAACCTACACACCCATGCTAATCCTGAAGAGTTATTTGAACTGCACGAACAACATCTCTATAAACTCCAAAATCCGCCACCCAAGATTCATCGTCAGTATATTATCGAGTCATTCCTCAATTCTCCAGCAGCTAAACTTCATGGGGTAGAAGGTGTAGAGGTTTCTGAGATTAGAAACTATGAAGACTTACCCCTCGCTTATGGAATGTTTGGCATTCTTCCCGTAATCCTTCAGGAGAAATATACCCAACTTTGTTTTGGAAATGAAAAAAGTGCTGACAGCGAACAGGTTAAGGTAGGAAATCAGGTTATTAATCACGCCTGGTGTAAAAGCACTGAATGCGAAATTCTTTATGAAGAATATATTCAACAAGAGTTTATTAGTAATCTAGCTATTTTTAGCTTACTTAAACCATATTCTGATATATTAGTATATCAGGTTTTAGCTCAAAACACTAGAGGTGATGATCTAAAATTAGTATATTCGTGTAATACTAGTCCTCCGTGGTGTAAATCCTGCCCTAAATGTGCCTATGTTTATTTATCTTATATGGCTTATCTTACTCCAGAGCATGCAAATGAGGTTCAACACCTCTTAGGCAAGGAAAATCTTTTTGATCGCCCAGATTTACAGCTTTATTATCGTCAGTTGATGGGGCTAGAAGCTCATAATGCTTTTGAATGTGTGGGGGAAATCGAAGAAACGAAACTTGCTTTAGAAAAATGTGTTGAACGGGGATTTACTGGAGAGGCGATTAACTGCTATTCTAAAAAAGCCCGTCTAGATAGGAGCGAATATCAAAAGTTGTGGGAAAAATACCACCAACTGGATTTCTCCTATCAGCGTCTGCCGCCAAAACTGATGGAAATCTTGATTGAAGAATGTCAAAAATTGGAGAATAAATAAAATTTTCTACTGGTTGTAAATCTTACACCCCATTGCCACAAAAAATAATCAGGAGGTCTTGATGACAAGCAATGTAATCACAAAAGAGAGCTTTTTAACAGTTGCAGGTAAACGCTTCCACTATATCTGGTTGCGCCAAAATTGCTTATGTCCCGATTGTCGGCATCCAACTTCTTTCCAGGGGTTATTCGATCTCAGCGATCACCCCTCACCCCCAGAACCTTTATCTGTAGAGGAGAAGGATGGAGCGATCGAGATTACTTGGAAAGAAGAACCTCCTCATCGGAGTATATTCCCTGTTTCCTGGCTGCTGAATCGTGCTTACGATCCCTCGCCTCAGCAGCCCGAAGAGCAGAAAATTCTATGGGATCGGGCTTGGTTAGATACTCACCCACCCAAAAAGTACGATATTCATTCCTGTAGTCAAGATATCTGGATGAGTCAGCTTTTCCGATTGGGTTTTACCGTACTCAAGAATATAGCTGCTGACGATTTAGATACTTTCATCTCATCCATTGGACCGATTCACCAAACAGAATACGGACGATTCACGGAATTAAAGGCAATTCCAAACAGCACAGATCTAGGTCAATCACCTACAGGTCATCGGTTGCGACTTCACACTGATCGATGCCACGTCCACGAGCCGCGTCTAGTACAGGTTCTATATTGTGTAGATAACAATGCTTCTGGCGGCGAATCGTTACTTGTTGATGGCTTTCGTATTGCTAAAGATTTTCACCAAAATCATCCAGACTACTTTCAGATTTTGGCAAAAACCCCCTTGCAGTTTCAGGATTTTGACCCAATGCGAGGATATTTTTTCTCCCGCAAAACCCCGATTCTAGAACTAGACTGGGAGGGTAAAGTTGCTGGAATCTACTTTAGTCGCAAGACCTCTACTTGGAATCTACCTTTCGATGAGCTAGAAGCTTTTTATGAAGCCTATTCAGCTTTTTGTAGTTACTTAAAAGATCCAATTTACGAATACCGCTTCCGCCTTGAACCTGGAGACTGTTTGCTAGCGCAGAACTTTAGGATAATTCACGGACGAACAGCTTACGATCCCCTCTCGGGACAGAGACATCTTAGATGGGCTACTATTGCTTGGGATTACATCAGCGCCAGGCATAACTTTGAGATGGTTAAACACCTGTACCTCATGGAAAATTAATCAATTTAATGACCGGTGGTTGACTATAAAGTTGGAGTAACTTACAATATTTTTTTTGTCGTACTTACAGTTACAGCAACAGACACTTTCATAATTCTATAGAGGAAAGGAAAACATGATCAATAACAGCAACGTGGAAACAAAAAAGGAAAAGATTTGCACAACCCGTCCCCTGTCAAAGGAGCAAATTGCACAATACCATGATGAAGGATTTCTGATTGTCCCTAGTTTCTTTGACCCTGAAGAAGTTGCACCGATAAAGCAGGCTTTGCAACCCGATTCTGAGTTGAGTGGAATCTGGACACAATATGTAGATAATCATGGTACAACATGGATGGATAGCCATGGTCACTTGAATCAACAACTAGCTTGGATAGAGTTAGGAGACTCTCTACTCAGTGTTATTCCTCGTACAGTTCGGATGGTCAATGCAGTCGAGGTACTTTTAGGAGGATTAGAGTGTTATCATTGGCACTCAAAAATAACAGTAAAAAATCCACATACCCAAGCCTGGATTGAATGGCATCAGGGCTATGGAGGCTGGTATAACGATGGTTGTTTATACCCAGATTTTGTAACTTCCACGGTGGCTATTGACAAGAATACTAAAGAAAATGGATGTCTTCAGGTCATCAAAAAATCCCACTTAATGGGTCGCCTGGATCATAAAGTTTTTGATGGTGGAGGTGGGGCTCTACGTATAGATTCAGAATGGATGGACACAATTATAGACAGACTAGGTATTGTCTACTGTGAGCTGGAACCTGGTGATGCACTATTTATACATGCGAATACGATACATTGCTCAGGAGATAACCAAACCGATTTACCCCGAACAACTCTAACTTGTCACTACAATGCACGATCAAACGAGCCATTCTGTTTGGAGCGAGTTCCACACCGTCGTTATCGTTTCCTGGAACGCCTACCAGATACAAGCATTATTGAAAAGAACTACAGTTCGGTCTTGAATAGTCAGGTTTTCATGAAAAAAACATTTGATAAAATTATCACTTATGGGATGGAACCTGAAAAATGAACAACTCCGAAAACTATTTAGCAAGTCGCTACCTATTGATGATAGTTGATTGGGAAGGAGTACACCAATTTCACGGCTAGGTTATATGGTATTAGAAAGCGATCGCCTAGCCAAAGCTTTCACAACTAGAGGTTGGCCAGTCTTAGCTTTTCTAGATACCCACGAACCAGGGAAACCAGAACCTCCCTATCCTCCTCATTGTGAAAAAGGGTCTGGGGAAGAAAAGCTCGTTCCTGAACTGGAATGGCTAGAAACTCATCCCCACGCCACCTTAATTCAAAAAGACTGCATCAATGGTTTTATCGGTTCCATTGATGTAGATACTGGAAACAATACTTTAATTAGCTGGATAAACCAGCTCAAACTGGAAGCCTTAGTAGTCGTAGGAATCTGTACCGATATTTGCGTCATGGACTTTGTAGTTACCATGCTTTCCGTGCGCAATCATGGTATGATTCCAACATTAAAAGACATTGCCGTTTATACCGAAGGCTGTTCGACCTTCGACCTCTCAGCAGAAATGGCAGCCCAGCAGGGTTTGCCAAAAACAGCGATTCATCCCCAGGAAATTGCTCATCACGTTGGTTTATACACCATGGCATGCCGTGGAGCGCTTCTTGCTTCTACAATTTTGATGTGACCAATCTCAAGTTAAAAACTAAGTAAAATTTACCTTTTTAATAAAAATCCTGAAATCTGGACTAACAATTGACACAGGCGAAAGGGAGTAACAGTTTTTTTTTAACACTTATCTATTACTTTAACTGCCTTTTTGCTAAACTTTTAACTGAGGAGTGTTTCCTATCTCCTATTTTTCCAAGTTAGAAAATACTCCCATTGGGAGCTAGGAAGTATAAATAGTCAATGTTGCGAGGCAGGAAACGGGCAAGATGCCCGTTCCACCAAGATGCCCGTTCCACCAAGATGCCCGTTCCACCAAGATGCCCGTTCCACCAAGATGCCCGTTCCACCAAGATGCCCGTTCCACCAAGATGCCCGTTCCACCAAGATGCCCATTCCACCAAGATGCCCATGCCACCCACCGGGTCAAACAGCTTTAATGAGATCCACCCTTAGCTTCTCTGTTACGCCGTAAGTTTAAGTATAAATCACCATGCCCTCACCATTCCCTGGAATGAATCCCTATTTAGAAGATTCAGCCTATTGGTCAAGCGTACATCATTGGCTAATTACCGAAATTGCTCGCTTATTAAACCAACAGTTAGCCCCTAAATATGTAGTTGCGGTAGAAGTGCGAATCTACGAAACTAGTGGAGAAAAGTCCACGCTTATTGGTATTCCTGATAATGCCATTGCTAAAAGCTCTGAAAATACTATCAGATATCCCGAGTCTAATGTAGCTGTTGCAGTTCCTTCTACCGAACCTTTAACGATAGAACTTGCTCTCACAGAAACTATTAAGCAAGGATATTTAGAAGTTAGGAAAGTTGGCACCGGAAAAGTTGTTACGGCTATTGAAATTATTTCTCCTATCAATAAAAATGTAGGAGAAGGTCGAAAAAAATATGAAAAAAAACGTCAGCTTATTTTAAATAGTAAAACAAATTTTGTAGAAATAGATTTACTACGTCAAGGGAATTCACTGATTAATTTAAA
Organism: Moorena sp. SIOASIH; assembly: GCF_010671925.1. Lineage (GTDB taxonomy): Bacteria > Cyanobacteriota > Cyanobacteriia > Cyanobacteriales > Coleofasciculaceae > Moorena. The sequence goes on from NZ_JAAHIH010000003.1 coordinate 1,400,541, forward strand.
TCAGAATATCGAGCGTGACTATCACATTTTAGTTAGTCCTAGTAATCAACGCCCTCAAGCCTATCTATATGCTTTTAATATTCAAGATTTTATTCCTGCATTTCCTTTACCTCTATGTCCAGAAGATCCAGAAATACTTCTAGATTTACAAAGGATTTTACATCAAGTTTATGACCAAGGGCGCTATGATTTAATGATTGACTACAAACAAAAAATTATTCCTGGTTTATCAAAAGCTGATGCCAGTTGGGTAGAAAATATTTTAACAAACAAGGATTAAATTAAATTAGTTATTGTAAAAATTTACATCATAACTCGTTAAAATAAAAAAAATAACCAGATTTTTTGGTAAGAGTTATGGCAATATTACCTCCCCCAATAGTGTTAGACCCTCTACTTCATCAATGGCTCAAAGAAGATATTGGTAGAGGCGATCGCACCACCCAAGGGATGATGGGGTGATGATTAAGGATAATCATATTCAAGCCGCTGGGGGAATTGGGGAAGCGATCGCTCGAATTCGTAAGACTATTCCCTATCCTATGACCATAGAAGTGGAGACAACAACTCTGGTCTGGCGGAAGTAGAAGAGGCGATCGCCCACAATGCTGATATTATCATGTTGGATAATATGCCAGTTGAGGAGATGGAGGTAGCAGTTAAGCTAATTCGTGATCGCAACAACAACATTAAAATTGAGGCATCGGGTAATGTGACCTTAAAGACGATTCGTGCAGTGGCCGAAACAGGAGTAGATTACATTTCCAGCAGTGCTCCCATTACTCGCTCTAGTTGGTTGGATTTGAGCATGAGATTGGGGAGTTGAGATCAGTTGAGATAAACAGTAGTAAAACCGCACAGGATATCTGGGAACAGGGAACGGGAAATAACCAATTTAAATACACATCAGCTTACCAATTTTAAAAAATATTCCTACAGATTAATACTCTCCCCATCTCCCCATCTCCCCATCTCCCCATCTCCCCATCATCATCCCTAGCAGGCATAAATTAAATTGGTATAAGGGTTAAGGGATTGGCACAAATTCATACTCCAAACTAGAACTATTACTTGGTTCAATTGTCACCAAATTGACCGGTTGATAGCGATCGCCTGATGGAAAAAAACGAATCGGAGCAGCAGCACCTGTAGCAAAAAAGTTCGGTGCTGAAAGTTCCTGTTGAACTCCGGTGCGACTAGGATTACGTCTAATCGCAGCACTTAGGGCTTGCAGAGCATCATAAGCCATAGCTGTGCGCCAGTTAACATCAATACCCCAAAGCTGATAAGCGGTTTTGGGAAATTCAGAACCAGGCTTGGCTAGGGGATGCCAGGGTAATGCTACTACCATACCTTGAGCATCTTTACCTGCTACTGTCAATGTCTTGGTACTGTAAACTTGATTTCCCGCCAAAATAACTAATTGTTGACCCAAGCTATTGCGGTGTTTGCTATTGAGCTGAACCACATTTAGTACCTGATCAAGGCTGCTAGAATCAGCACCTAACATCAGAACTTGAGCACCACGATTAATCGCTTGTTTAAAGCTTTTAGCAGCACTAAAATTTTTCTCAGACACGTCAAACTCACTAACTACTCGTCCTCCTTCCAAGAAAACAGCGGTTACAAACTCTGATTTAAGAGACTGACTAGACTCACTTTGAGAATTGTAGAAAACAGCAACATTATGCTGCTTGAGGTCTTGCAGCATGTGTTTAGCTAATGCTCTAGCTGCCAGGAGATCATTCGGTACACTACGAAAAACAAAGTCGCTAATTCCTGATAGGTTTACTGAAGTACTAATGGGAGAAATTGTTACCAATTTACCAGATTTATAGCTATCTGCTGTGGCTTGGGTCACCTTGCTGCTGAAATTACCAACAACTGCCAAAATCTCGGGCTTACTTACCAACTTTAATGCTAATTTTTTGGCCACCTCTGGATTATTATCATCATTAGCGATGAGTACTTTGAGAGGAATACCTTTAATTCCACCAGCTTGATTGATTTCCTGTTGGGCTTGAGCCACACCCCGAAGTATATCTTTGGCAGTATTTACGTCATCACTAATGGACACAACAGCAGCAATGGTGTAAGAGGGTTTGTCCCCAATACGAGCGTTATTAAAGTAGATCAGAGCTTCTGGATCATCACGGTGGAGGTTTAAGGATTCGGTGAATTTAACAATTGCCTGGTCGTAGTTACCAGCAGTAACCGCTTCTACTCCTAGCTGTTTTTCCAGTGTTGTTGAATCAGAAAATAAAATATGCTCTCCCCCACTAAGGTAATTTGGTATCGTTGTTTTCTCTGAAGATGTATTTTTCGATACCAGGATAGATAAGGGAGATGTGGTCACTTTAAACCACCACAGACACCCAGATACCAAAGCTAAGGAGATCATCAATGATAGCCAAAGAAGCTTAGTTTCGTTGTTCTGATACATACGCTATTGCTAATTTTTATAAAGGCTAACCCTGTTGATTACCCGGAATAACGCTTAATACTAATTTGATACTAATTTGTTTTGTAGTCTTTCAAGATAATTTATGAGTGGAATGGTTGATGGTTGACAGTTGACGGTTGAGGGTCAACGAAAAACCATCAACGGCGGTTGACATAGTGACCCTGTAGAATACAACTGAATACAATTGAATACAACTAGTTAACAAAAGCCCTTGTTGGATACTCCTGATTAGGGAAATAACTTAGCTAAATAACTTAGCTAAATAACTTAGGTAAATAACTTATGGTACAAGATTTGACAACTGATCAGGTGACAAAATGGCAAAAATATTGATCAGTTATTCCAAAATTGGGCAACGCCCTTGTTTCTATGTTGCACCGTTTCTACTTGCTAGGAATCGGCACAAAGTCATAACCAAAGCTGGAACGATTACCTGGTTCAATCTTGACAAGCTGGACAGCCTGGTTGCGATCGCCTGATGGTAAAAACCGAATTTTGCTGGATACTCCTTGGGGCTGAAAACCTGATCCGGATAGGGCTTTTTGCACACCGGAACGGCTTGGCTGCTGTTTGAGGGCTGCAATTAAAGCTTGAGTAGCATCGTAAGTCAAGGCAGTGCGCCAGTTCACATCTGAACCCCATAATTTAGTGGCGGTTTGGGGAAAGGGGGAATTTGGAGCGCCCAAAATATGCCAGGGGACTGCCAACACCATACTAGCCGCATCCTTACCACCGATTTGCAAGGTCTTGGGTTTGTAAAGACTATCCCCTGCTAGCATCGGTAGACCTCCATCATTGACCTGCACTACTAGTAACGCTTGGTTAAGGGTGGCGGAATTGGGGGCTAAGATCAACACTTCTGCACCTTTCTCGATCGCCTGTTTGACATCAACACCAGCATTAAAGTTAGGTTTGGCAAAGTCAAACTCTCCCACTACCTCGCCACCATCAGCAAACAGGGCAGTAGTAAATGCATCGGCAAGAGATTGGCTGTAGTTGCTCTGGGAATTAAAAAAGACAGCTGCTTTGCGTAGATTTAATTGATTTAGCATGTAGCGAGACAGGGCGCTACCAAAAAAGCGATCGCTAGGGATAGTCCTAAAGACATAATTACCCAGTCTTGAAATAGTTACTGAGGTACTAGTCGGAGAAATCACCACCAACTGATTCTCTTGATAAACCTCTGCGGCTGCCAGGGTGACCTCACTGCTAAAATGACCAATAACCCCCAAAACATCTGGATTATCCACAAAAGCTTTAGCTATTTTTTTAGCCACCTTGGTATCATTGTCATCATTAGCAATCAGCACCTTCAATGGTACATTATTAATACCACCCGTAGCATTGATTTCCTGTTGGGCTTGGGCAACACCCCGTAACATTTCTTTGGCTGCATTTACCTCTACACCAATAGGTATTGAGATCGCAATTGTATAAGACTTAGATGTACCGATCCGAGCATTATTGAGGTAAATCACAGCTTCTGGATCGTTTTTCTTAGCTTTGAGCGATGCCTCCAGTAAGGAAGCCGCTTTCCCATAATTCCCAGAAGCAAATGCTTTGACTGCTGCCTGTTTGGCTGGTGTTACCTCTTTTGGGATTAAGGTTCTATCTCCGGCACTAAGGTGCTCTGCTATGATTATCTGAGGCTTAATTTTTGTAGTTTTTGGAGTTACCTTAGCCCTAGGTTCATCTTCCTCCGTTTCCTCCGGAAATGGCCATGTGATTATCTGATTTTCGTGAAGCCACCATAACCCTCCCAACACCATAGCTACCGTCATCACCATGGATAGCAAAAGAACACTCGTTTCGTTTTTCATCGGACATAAGTTCCGTTGTCAGTTACCCTGCATCATTCCATTAATCAGCAACGCCCCTGCTATAGTATTCGAGATAACAGTTGATAAACCAGGCGGAAAAGTGCCGTCAGAGCGATCGCTGCTGCTGCAGCTAGAACTGATATTATGATAACTAACTGGATTGACTGCTGGACTCGCAGCACCGGGAAAAGTATCAAAAGTCCCAAGCTGATGCCTCCAATAATCACTAGGTCAATTTTTTCAATAAACCTGCGATATTGAGCATAAATTAGCCCTCCCAAACTCATTCCCCATAAAAGCATACCCAGTGGGTTGGAGGACATCACCTTAGCAAAAGCAGTTGCAGCAATGAATAATAAAGCTCCCTCAAATCCAGTAAAAGCAGCTGCCCCTAGTACCTCAAGTAGAGAAAAGTTTGGTCTGAGGGGTTTGGATAGGGGTGAGTGGGTTTGTGGTCCCCTGGTGTGGGGCCGGGAGGGTGGGGATACTGGTAGAACTGATCCGTGAGGGGTTTGAGGGGTTGTCTGAGCAATGTTTAAACTATTTATGGCATCAAGAACCTCCTGAGCAGACTGAAAGCGTTGATTGGGCATTGGCATAAGTAGTCGATTGAAAATACTCTCAAGTTCATTGCTGATTTGGATATAACTTCTCCAGTTCCATTCATGGGTAACAGGTTCGTAGAGTTCATTGGGTTCTCTGCCAGTCATCAAAACCATCACAGTCACTGCCAGAGCATACAAATCCGTTGAAGGGTAAATTTGAGAACCGGTCATTTGCTCCGGTGGTGCAAATCCGATGGAATAAATACCAGTAGACCTCGCCCCTGTTGATCCTGGGTTGACCTGTTGCTTAACTGCACCAAAGTCTAATAGATAGAGAAGCCCATTGCGATCGCGCATAATATTGGAAGGCTTGATATCCCGATGAATGGAGCCATTGTCATGGACAAATTGGAGGACTTTGAGAATTTCTGTTAACACTTCTATGGCTTTGGCTTCAGAGAATGCTCCTAAGGTGTTGAGTTCTTCCTCCAAGTTTTGTCCATCAATATATTCCTGTACCAGATAGAAAAACTGGTCTTGTTTACCCGGTTTCAGACTCGGCACCGTCAACGGAAAGTAGGCATACAAATCGGGGATTTGGGGGTGACGCCTGCCCAATTTCTCTAAAACCGTTGCTTCCCGCTCAAACAATCTGTGGGCAGTTTGTAGTTCCCTCTGGCTAATTCTCCCAGACGGTTGGAACTGCTTAACGACACATTGACGCAAGGTAGGGGTATAGCGATCGCGTGCTAGAAATGCCGCTCCAAATCCTCCTTTGCGCAGCAGCTGGGAGGGAATGTAGCGACTTGCTACAATCAGGGGCATACCACAGCTATTACAATACCTTTGCTCTGTGGTGGTTAGAGTGGTTCTGTTATCTAGATCATCAAAGTAATTATGGGGATTTGGGCAGCCAGGACGGGTGCAGAAAATTTCCATGTTTTACAGGATCACTACGAAAGACAAGGCGCTACCAGGCATCTACTTTACTCTACTAGAGTCTATTTATCTCCCTCAATCGAGGGTTAGGCATTTGTACATTAGTTCTATAGTTTAAATCTATATCTATATCCAAATCATGTTCATTCCTTGCTACCGCTTCGCGCTTCGCTCAGGTATCAGAGGTTGGACGTCAGCTGACAAGCTCTAGCAAGTCACTGCTTGTTGTGTTTATTTTAGTCGTTAGATATTATTAAACTCACGCCATTTTGAAGAAGCCCCTGGAATTTTCTGCATTACTGATCACAATCTTCCGGTGGGTAGCGGGATAAATTCCGTCACTTGTTTTTAACCCTGTCTTGATGCAATAGCGAGTGGGGGAAACCCCCAAGACCGCGCTGCATCGCTTTCAACCCCCAGCTTCAGCGTGGGAGCTATCCACTTCTATATTTTTGGGATTAGTTACCATCCCTGATAGTGCCAAGGATTGCCCGTGCCATGCTACTGAGCCAAACAAGGGCAAAATCTGCCTACAGAAGGCTTCCGTTGCTTTGGAAAGGTAACGATTGGGGTTAATCACCAAAGACAATACCCGTTTAACCACTACTCCCTCTATTTTTGCCCTGTGTAGCACCCCCATTTGTAATTCTTTTTCAATAGCTGTAATCGATACAAAGGCAGCTCCTAGTCCTGACTGTACTGCATTCTTAATCGCTTCAATGGAGTTAAGTTCCATCTCCACCTTAAACCGTTTAGCATCAATGCCACTGCGACCTAATACCTGGTCAATTACCTTACGGATGGTGGATTGGGAGTCCAAGGCAATAAACTGTAACTTATACAGGTCCTCTTTTTGGATCTTCTCCAAAGAAGCCATGGGATGAAATGCGGGCAAGATTAGTACTAGCTCATCTTCAGCATAAGGACTAATGGTCAAGGTTTCCTGAAGTTCTAGGGGAACTTCACCACCAATAATGGCCAAATCCACCAGTCCATTGGCTACACCCCAGGAAGTGCGGCGAGTGGAGTGAACCTGTAATTGTACTGTCACTTCAGGATAGTGTTGTCGGAACATACCAAGCATCCGAGGTAGTAGATAGGTTCCGGTAGTTTGAGATGCACCAATAATTAAGGTACCACCTTGGAGACTTTGTAAGTCGTCAATGGCTCGGCAGGTTTCCTGGCATAGAGCCAGAATTTTTTCCCCATAGTCCAACAGCAGGTGTCCAGCTTCCGTCAGTTGGGCACGGCGTCCACCCCTGTCAAATAACGGCACCTCTAACTGTCGCTCTAAATTTTGTACTTGCAGGCTGATAGCAGGTTGGCTTACGTATAGACTATCAGCAGCACGCTTGAAACTCCCCTCAGTAGCGATCGCTTTGAGTATACGGAGTTGATCGAGAGAAAAAGGAAGGTCAGACATAGGGCTAAACCATCAACAGAAAGGAGCCAGCTGAAATCGACACTAACATAACCAGGACTCAAATTCTTGCTCTTTTTTGCTATAATAGAGCGTTATTTCCCATCTATCACCCTTGCCTATGGTATTTCCAAATTGGCTGAGTGTCAGCCACTTTGTCATGTTTGGGTTGCTATTGACTTTTGCTATCGCTCATAGTGGTTTAGCCGCCCTGCGTTCATTGGGTGAACAAAGAATTGGTCCAAGGCTTTATCGTATTGTCTTTGCTTTAGTGAGTCTTCCGCTAGCAGTTGTATTAATTATTTACTTTTTGAACCATCGGTATGATGGTCTACAGTTGTGGCTCCTTCAGGACCTGCCAGGGATGAAGTCATTAGTATGGGGGCTTTCAGGGATTTCGTTCTTGTTTCTTTATCCAGCTACATTTAATTTATTGGAAATTGCTGCGATTCAAAAGCCCCAAGTCCATCTGTATGAGTCTGGCATTATGCGGGTTACCAGGCATCCCCAAATGGTAGGACAAGTAATATGGTGTATTGCCCATACCCTCTGGATTGGTAGCACCTTTACCCTATTGACCTCCGTGGGATTAATTCTCCACCATCTTTTCGCTGTCTGGCATGGAGACCGCCGGTTGAAGGCACGGCATGGAGAAGCCTTTTGTGCACTCAAAGCTCGCACATCGGTAATCCCTTTTTTGGCAATTATCCAGGGACGTCAATTCCTGAAATGGCAAGAGTTTGTTCGTCCGGCATACCTAGGAGTCATCGGTTTTACTGGGCTGTTGTGGTGGGTACATCCCCTCATGATTACAGCTGTAGCCCAAGTAAATTGGTAATTTAAGACATTTCTGTTGTTCAGATGATCCCGATTCGATGTAGCATGATCCCAAACAAATCTAAAAACCCTTATATTTCAAAAAATCATGGTATTGTCTGTTGATGAACGGACGTTTTCAAAAACAGTTTTAGACTCTTCTGAGCCAGTTATCGTTGATTTCTGGGCTCCTTGGTGTGGAGTTTGCCGGTTTGTTCACCCCATACTTGAGGAATTCCAAACTCAAGGAAGCAATTATGTCAAGGTTGTCAGAGTAAACGCCGATAACAATCTCAAGCTTGCCAATACCTATCGACTCAAGACCCTACCGACATTGCTATTCTTTGAGCAAGGTCAGTTGGTCTCACGAATAGAAGGTTTCCAAGGTCGGGATGAGCTGCTCAGGGAAATTGCCAGGCTGCTCAAATCACACTGCCAATACCCAGATTTGACCAAGGAGTTGGATAAAAGGCAGCGCCAAGGTTTGAAATCTTTTTCGGCCAATATTTCCTCAAGAGAAGTTCTAGGTATTAGGTATTAGGTATTAGGTATTAGGTATTAGGTATTAGCTACAAGAGGGTAATGGTACAGAAGGAAAGCTTTTGAGAGCCTCCGTGCTTGACCAGGCGCTAGCAAACTAGGTCAGAACACTCTTAGCCATTCAACCTAAAAGCCTAGAACCTTAACTTAAACTAATTAGCGCGCCTTAACCTAATTAGCCATTGAATTGGTCATCGGTAACCAGGTTGTGGGTTTACCCTTTCCCATGACCAATTACCGATTGCCAATTACTAATTGGTTTCTGACTCTTGTGCCTGATCTGTGCCTGTGAATTTATAAATTCTCCATTATAGCACTTCCATGCCTAGTAATTGGCAATGGCTCCGTAACGAAAAGATAAATTTTTGTTAACTAAACTTTTTTTATTATTTTCATCAATTAGTCCGATTATCTCATGATAATGACCCATTTTGATGAGATGTTTTGTGATCAAGATTACTAAAAAGGTTAAGATTTGTATCAGATATGAGACTAGATTGGCCTATTCAGCGGATGGCGGCTGTTGGTAGTAGTCACCGCAAGCCAATGCCGACCTTGAGTCCATGGTGTACGCTGCTATAGTGCAGTTGAGATTAAAGCGTCTGGCCTTCTACAGACAAACAAAAAGAAAAACTTTAGACATGAGCGGTTTACAGTTTGCCAAAATAGTAACGAAATCTGAAGTAGGCTGTCTTAAATGGAACCGCTTTATCAATATGCCTGGCTAATCCCAGTGTTTCCCTTGGCAGGGGCAATGCTGGTTGGTCTGGGGCTAATTTCCTTCAATAGAGCAACGAACCGTCTGCGGCAGCTGTTAGCTGTATTTATTGTCTCCTTGTTGGGGGCGTCGATGGTGTTCTCCTTTGCTATACTCTGGAGTCAATTTCATGGTCATGAACCCTATCAACGCACCCTGGAGTGGGCTGCTGCTGGCAATTTTCACCTAATGATGGGCTATACCATCGATCACTTAACCGCACTGATGCTGGTAGTTGTGACCACCGTAGCTTTTCTGGTGATGATTTATACCGATGGCTACATGGCTCATGACCCTGGTTATGTGCGCTTCTATGCTTATTTAAGCTTGTTTAGTTCCTCTATGCTGGGGTTGGTGGTTTCTGCCAACCTGTTGCAAGTTTATATTTTCTGGGAACTGGTGGGAATGTGTTCCTACCTGCTAATTGGATTCTGGTATGACCGTAAGGCAGCAGCAGATGCTTGTCAAAAAGCCTTCGTTACTAACCGTGTCGGAGACTTTGGTCTGCTGTTAGGCATGTTGGGACTCTACTGGGCAACTGGCACCTTCGACTTTGATGTCATGGGAGCCAATCTGGAAACCTTTGTCGAATCCGGTTACCTGGGTGCAGGCATGGCAGCTGTGTTCGCTGTCTTAGTGTTTCTTGGTCCGGTGGCTAAATCCGCGCAATTTCCCCTCCACGTTTGGCTTCCTGATGCCATGGAAGGCCCAACCCCGATCTCTGCCCTAATTCACGCCGCAACCATGGTAGCCGCTGGGGTGTTTTTGATTGCCAGGATGTACCCCGTGTTTGAAGGGATTCCAGTCGCTATGACTGTGATTGCCTGGACGGGAGCATTTACCGCTTTCTTAGGGGCAACCATTGCTATTACTCAAAATGATATTAAGAAAGGGTTAGCCTATTCAACAATGTCTCAATTGGGTTATATGGTAATGGCAATGGGCATTGGAGCCTATGGTGCTGGCTTATTTCACCTGATGACCCACGCTTATTTCAAAGCCATGCTGTTCCTCTGCTCTGGGTCAGTAATTCACGGTATGGAAGCTGTGGTTGGCCATGACCCGATTTTAGCTCAGGATATGCGGTTAATGGGAGGCTTGCGTAAGTTTATGCCCATTACCTCCCTGACATTCCTAATTGGAACCTTGGCAATTTGTGGAATTCCCCCCTTCGCAGGGTTCTGGTCAAAAGATGAAATCTTAGGCAGTACTTTTGAAGTAAGTCCTTTCCTGTGGGGAATTGGCTGGCTGACTGCTGGAATGACTGCTTTCTATATGTTCCGGATGTATTTCTCTACCTTTGAAGGGGAATTTCGGGGCAATGAAATGGAAATCCGTCATCAACTCAAGGAAGCTGCTGGTGTAGCTGTACCTGCTTTTGGTCCTGGTGCTATGGATGTACGGGAACTTGAGGCTCAGGCTGACCATGATCACCACGACCACCACCACAGTGAGTTTCCCCATGAGTCACCCTTAACGATGACCCTACCGTTGTTAGTGTTAGCCGTGCCATCGGTACTGATTGGTTTGGTGGGAACTCCCTTTAACAACTACTTTGAGGAATTTATCCACCCAGCCAGTGAAGCCATAGCCGAAGTCGTGGCAGAAGCAGAAGCCTTTGACTGGTCAGAATTTCTGATTATGGGCGGTAGTTCTGTGGGAATCGGTCTGATTGGGATTTCCGTTGCGGTACTGATGTACTTACAGCGCAAAATTGACCCCAATGCGATCGCTAAAAAAATCCAGCCCCTATATCAGCTGTCTCTCAATAAGTGGTACTTCGATGAAATTTATGACCGGCTGTTTGTTCAGGGAAGCCGTCGATTAGCACGGCAAGTTATGGAGGTAGACTACCGTATCGTTGATGGTGCTGTAAACCTGACTGGCTTTTTCACCCTGCTCAGTGGTGAAGCACTGAAATACGTAGAAAACGGTCGTGCCCAATTCTATGCTCTAATTGTCTTCCTCGCAGTACTGGGTTTAGTAATTGTCTCAGGTGTGAGCTGAGCTGCTTTGTTAATTGTTAGTTGTCTATTAACAATTAACAATTAACAATTTGCAATTTTCTTTTGACCAATGACTAGTTGACTATGACAGATTTCCCCTGGCTAACAATAATTATTCTGTTTCCGATTGCGGCATCGCTTCTGATCCCCTTTCTGCCAGAAAAAAATGGGACTTGGGAGCGTTGGTACGCTTTAATTATCGGGTTAATTGATTTTGCCCTAATTGTCTATGCTTTTGTGACCCAATACGACCTGAGCAACCCAGAACTGCAACTGGTCGAAAAATACAGCTGGGTGCCTCAAATGGACTTGAATTGGTCAGTGGGTGTAGATGGCTTATCCATGCCTCTAGTGTTACTGACTGGCTTTATTACTACCCTAGCGATGCTGGCAGCTTGGCCGGTAACCTTCAAGCCTAAGCTATTCTACTTCCTGATGTTGGCAATGTACGGTGGTCAGATTGCTGTATTTGCTGTTCAGGATATGCTGTTGTTTTTCTTGGTATGGGAACTGGAGTTAATTCCGGTTTACATGCTACTGTCAATCTGGGGGGGCAAAAAGCGTCTCTATGCAGCTACCAAATTTATCCTCTACACGGCAGGGGGTTCCCTGTTTATTTTGCTAGCTGCCTTAGGCATGGCATTCTATGGGGATACCGTAACCTTTGATATGCGATCGCTCGCTCTCAAAGATTACGCTCTCAATTTCCAGCTACTGCTTTACGGAGGCTTCCTGATTGCTTACGGGGTCAAGCTACCCATCTTCCCTCTACATACCTGGTTACCAGATGCCCACGGGGAAGCCACAGCCCCGGTACACATGCTGCTGGCTGGCATTCTGCTGAAAATGGGGGGATATGCCCTAATCCGCATGAATGCTGGGATGCTACCCGATGCCCATGCCGTGTTTGCTCCGGTATTGATAATTTTAGGGATTGTCAATATTGTCTACGCTGCCCTTACCTCCTTTGCCCAGCGTAATCTCAAGCGTAAGATTGCTTACTCATCCATTTCCCATATGGGATTTGTCTTAATTGGTATTGCTTCCTTTACCGACTTAGGCATGAGTGGGGCAGTGATGCAAATGATTTCCCACGGTTTAATTGGTGCCAGCCTATTCTTCTTAGTAGGAGCTACCTATGACCGTACCCATACCTTGATGCTCGATGAGATGGGGGGTGTTGGTAAAAGAATGGGCAAAATGTTCGCCATGTGGACAACCTGTTCCATGGCATCCTTAGCATTACCCGGAATGAGTGGGTTTGTGGCAGAAGTGATGGTGTTTGTTGGCTTTGCTACCAGTGATGCTTACGGTTCCTTGTTCAAGGTATTAGTGATCGTCCTGGCAGCTATCGGGGTTATCTTAACACCAGTTTACCTGCTCTCCATGCTGCGAGAGATTTTATATGGTCCGGAAAACAAGGAATTAGTTGCCCACGAAGCCTTGATTGATGCGGAACCTCGGGAAGTGTTTATTATTGCCTGTCTGTTAGTACCAATTATCGGGATTGGTTTGTATCCGAAAATTGTGACTCAGATCTATGACGCTACTACCGTTCAGCTAACCGCACGACTCCGCAACTCTGTACCAACCTTGGTCAACGAAGCACCAGTAGCACTAGAAAATGCTCCAATAGTTTCTGTCGCTCCATCTATTGCTCCTCGTTAGGGATTGATATTTTACAGTTGACTAGCTTGTAGAGTGGGCAAAAACAGTTCTATTGTTTTGAGTATTCGAGACTAGAGAACTTTTCCCTAGCTAGTAGGGTGGGCAAAAACAGTTCTATTGTTTTGAGTATTCGAGAGGTGCAACTATTAGCCTTATAGCTCTCTAAACCTTGTCAAACATTATCTACTCTTTTATAATCAAATAAGTTAGTAACTTGTTTAACAAGGGAACACTACCGCCAAACGAAGAACTAAAAGCCTTGGCAGCTGGTCGTAAGTTAAGCGACGTAAAATAATGGACTGAGTGAAGTTACAGTGCGGTTTGAGAGTAGGCACCAGAGCCTCCATTAAGAAAATTAGCGCAATGCTTTTGGCATTGCTTTGTCGGCAACAACCATGAGTTTTAACTAATGCTATACCATCGTCCTATCTGCTTGTGAGTAGGTTTGTACAGGTTAAATGTTGCACTAGATTAGTTTGCCCACCATACTAGCGATGCAGCGCGGTCTTGGGAAGGCAGCGCGGTCTTGGGGGTCCCCCCCATGAGCGACTGCCGTGGTTTCCCCCATGAGCGACTGCATCAAGAAGTGATTAACAAATTAGCAGCTTTTAATGTAGGGGTAGTATGAACCAACCCCTACATTTTTTTATTGCCAAAGTGTCCAAAAAGCCTTCCCTTAAAGAAGCTCTTGCCAGCGATCGCTTAACCAAAACTGACCTTAGAATAGAATAAACTCTTTTGTGCGGGAAGTAGCTAAATCATGACATTCGCCACCACAGCTGTTGAAACTAATCCCATTGTGCTGAGGATGCCTCCAGCATTGGATATGGATGATGACCAATTTTTTGAGTTTTGTCAGGTTAATCGAGATTTACGTATTGAACGCACATTAGACGGAGAAATAATTGTTATGCCCCCAACAGGAGGTGAAACATCTGACAGAAATTCCGACATTAATTTTCAGCTACGGTTATGGAACCGCCAAACAAAGCTAGGGAAAGTTTTTGAGTCTTCTTGTGGCTTTAAGCTCCCCAATGGGGCAGATCGTTCTCCTGATGCATCTTGGCTCAAGCTGGAGCGGTGGGAATCTCTGAGTAAAGAACAAAGGAAAAAATTTATTCCTCTGTGCCCAGATTTTGTGATTGAGTTGCGTTCCCCCAGTGATAGGGTAAAAGATCTCAAGGACAAGATGGAGGAGTACATGGACAATGGTGCGAGGTTGGGGTGGTTGATTGAGCCAAATAGTCGTCGGGTGTATATTTACCGTCCTGGTGCTGATGTGGAGCAATTGGAAAATCCCGCTACGGTGAAGGGGGATGATTCGGTGCTGCCTGGTTTTGTCATGGTTATGGAAGAAATTTGGGAAGGTTGAGGGGTGGCACTTTCAGCCTACTCCCTTCGCTCCTCCTTATGTCAGCAGTCAGCAGTCAGCAGTCAGCAGTCAGCAGTCAGCCTAATGCTGAAGTAACAGAGATTAAAGCAATGTTTACCTGTTGTCTTGATGCAGCGCGGTCATGGGGGAAACCACGGCAGTTGCTCATGGGGGGAACCCCCTTTGGCGGCACTGCCTCCCCAAGACCGCGCTGCATCGCTTATTCAAAAGCATCTCAAGTAGTGTGCGCGTAGGGCATAAGCTGAATGCTAATAGCTGTTCGCGTAGCGTGCGCGTAGCGCTAATCGCTGACCGCTGATAGCTGATAGCTGATGGCTGAATACTTACCTCCTTATCCAAAACTGACGTTAGTTAGTGTTGGACTCTGTAATTAACCTCTTCTACTGATATACTCAACGCTTCAGCTATCTGTTCCACACTCACTCCTAATCCTAATAAATGGGAAATAGCTTTCTGTAGTGCTTGTTCAGTTTGCTGTAGTGCTTGTTCAGCTTCCTGATAAGCCATGTCCAGTTCTTGAAAGTTTAATAGCTTTTTACCTAACTTTGGATCGAAAAACTCTAATTTTCCCTGATGCACTTGAAGTTCTAGACCTAAAACTTCACTGTAAATGGAGAAATCTTCATCTCCTAAAGGTTTGCTAGCTATAGGCTCATAGTTTCCCTCCACCAGACGTAATCCTTTCAGGGGTGGTTGGAGATAATCTTCCACAGGGTCATACTGCATATATTCTAATACTCCCATATCTTGGTATGTTTGGCGATTAAACCTTTGATCAGTTCCCTTAGTATTTATTGAAGTTACTTCTAAGATCCAACTCGGAAAATTTCCGCCTTCTTCCCAAACTTTGTAGTGTTTTCGTAGTTTATTTTCTACTCCGAAAATTACAAATACATCAGGCTCGATTACGGCATCATATATGCCTTCTAGGTAGTAAATCGATAAGTTACCGGAAACATAAACATCGTCTCGATTTTTGAAATAGTTTTTCAAGGCTTCTACGCCATAAATGATATAATCTCGGTTAGGGTCACTTTCTGCCATTGGTGTACCATTAGTATTGCGGTAGAAAAATTTAGGTTTTAATTGCTCATTAGTCATTGGTCATTCAGCAAGGGAGTAGGGAGTAGGGAGTAGGGAGTAGGGAATAGGGAACAGGAAATAGGTAAGGGGGAATAACCAATTTAAATGCCCATTAGCTTAATAGGGTTATTCTTGAACGTGACGGTTAACCTCTGCCACTGATAAATTTAGTGCTTCAGCTATCTGTTCAACATTCAATCCTAATCCTAGTAACTGGGAAATAGCATTCTTTAGCGCTTCTTCCGCTTGTTGTCGGGCTTGAGCTTCGGCAGCTCGCTCTAACTCCGCTTGTTGTCGGGCTTGAGCTTCTGTGGTTTGCTCTAACTTTGCTCGTTGATAAGCTATCTCCAGTTCTTGAAAGTTTAATAGCTTTTTACCCAGCTTCGGATCAAAAAATTCTAGTTTTCCCTGATGCACTTGCAGCTCTAGACCTAAGACTTCACTATCAATAGAAAAATCTCCATCCCCTAAGGGCTTGCTGGGGATAGCTTGATACTTTCCCTTAACCAAACGTAATCCCTTAAGTGGCGGTTTAAGATAATCCCCAGTAGGATCATACTGAAAGTATTCTAATACTCCCATAGTTTGGTATAGTTGGCGTTTCGTGGTTTGATCACTATTCTGGCTGCTTTTTGAGGTTATTTCTAATACCCAACTGGGCAATTTTCCTCCTTCTTCCCAAGCATTGTAGCTTCTTCGCTGTTTGTTTTCCACGCCAAAAACCACAAATACATCGGGAGAGACTACCTCATTGGGTTCTCCTTTCTGGTAGTAAATAAATAAGTTACCGGAAACATAAACATCTTCCCGATTTTTGAAATAACTTTTTAAGGCTTCTACCCCATAAATTAGATAATCCCGAGTAGGATCACTTTCTGTCATAGGCTTACCATCACTATCGGGGTAGAAAATTTCGGTTTTGAGTTCGTCAGTTACTTTAGTCATAAGTCAAAAGGCAAAAGGCAATAGGCAATAGGCAAAAGGCAATAGGCAAGAGGCAATAGGCAATAGGCAAAAGTCAAAAGGCAATAGGCAATAGGCAATAGGCAATAGGCAATAGGCAATAGGCAATAGGCAATAGGCAAGCTAGCTATCGATGACTTTATAACCCAGATACAAACGCTATATATTAGTGAGCATTTTCTTTATGGGTAAGAAGGGTAATGGTGAAAACACTTTCCCCATTACCCAAAGGTGTAATTGCAATCACACCGCATTACAGAATCTCTAATTACCTTAATTTGACCATCAGTAGAAAAAACAGATCACCTGTCACTGGACATTTGAGCCACTCTATGATAGCGCTGCTAGCATTAACCATTAAAAAGTGTGTTAAGTGTTGGAAGTGTGGGAGGTGTGGGAAGTGTGGGGAGAGAAGAAGAGTGTGGGGAGAGAGGGAAGTGTGGGGAGGGTGGGAAGTATGGGGAGGGAGGGAAGTGTGGGGAGGGTGGGAAGTATGGGAGAATTCCTACTCCCTACTCCCTACTCCCTACTCCCTACTCCCTACTCCCTACCCAAGTGATAAGTACTCTAGAATAGATACACACTATGTTGAATCGTCGAAGGTTACTGAAGTTAAGTGTTCTTTCAGCTGCTAGTGCCTTGGGTATGTCAGCAGTCTGCTCAAGGGTGAGAACTGAGGTTAGTAGTAGTGAAATGCCGGACTATAGCAGCACTGGAGTGACGTTATTGCAAGAGACAACACCCCTTGAAGATGGCTTTTTCTTTCCAGCGGAATGGGAACCCCATGAATTCACGATCATGGTGTTTCCTCCAGCTCAGAATTGGAAAGGCTATGGTCTGAAGAAGGCAAGGCGGGAATGGGCAGCAGTGGCGAATGCTGTCAATGAGTTTGAAGCGGTTTCGATGGTTGTTCATCCTCAAGACAAGGGTGTGGCTAAGGGCTTGTTGAGTTCAGATATTGAACTGATTGAGTTTCCCGTAAACGATGGCTGGGCAAGGGATTCCGGTCCAATGTTTTTGGTGAACGGCAAGGGTTCACGTCGGGTAGCTGGGTTTACGTTCAACGGTTGGGGTGGTAAGTTTCCCCCCTATCAGGACGATGCTTTACTAAAGGCGCGATTGTCTCACTATCTTGATACTACCATGTACTCATCCTCTCTAGTCTTGGAGGGCGGTGGTGTCACATTAGATGGTGAAGGTACTATTATCACCACTGAGGAATGTTTACTTAACCCCAATCGCAACCCGAGGATGAGTAAGTCTCAAGTTGAGAGATTGTTGAAGCACTATCTCGGAGCTGAAACCGTGGTTTGGCTAGGTCGTGGTATCGTACCTGATCCCGTCACAGATGGACATGTGGATGGGATTTGCGCATTTGCAGCACCTGGATTGGTCTTACTCCATAGCACTGATGATGCTAATGATCCAAATTACAAGATTTGTGGGGATGCTAAGCATCGATTACAACAAAGTACTGATGCTCGCGGACGTAAGTTTGAGATTGTTGAGATTCCTCTTGGCTTAGATATTGCTCACATGAATTTTTATATTGCTAATAATGGTGTGATCGTTCCAGTTGCTGGTGACTCCAGCCAAGATGATGCTCCCCTTGCTATTCTGCGTGAGGTTTTCCCTGGGCGGAAGGTTGTTGGTGTAAATAGTCTGATCCTGGCTGAAGGTGGAGGAGGAGTTCATTGTATTACCCAACAGGTACCTGTTGCTAATGGGGTAAGCACTCAGCACTCAGCAGTCAGCAATCAGTAAATTTGGCGGCAGGAAA
Source organism: Moorena sp. SIOASIH (assembly GCF_010671925.1). Classification (GTDB taxonomy): domain Bacteria; phylum Cyanobacteriota; class Cyanobacteriia; order Cyanobacteriales; family Coleofasciculaceae; genus Moorena. The sequence goes on from NZ_JAAHIH010000003.1 coordinate 1,418,735, forward strand.
CAGGCAAGATGCCTGTTCCACCAAGATGCCCGTTTTACACAAATAAATATTTAAGAAAAATTTAACAAATAGTCTGTGATTTGATAACAGTTTTATATTACTAATTCCTAGATAATTTTATTGATAATCTGCTCAAACTACAGGTTATTAACCTCAACGTATTGAGTTTTATAAACTTGACAAACAAGGGGGTTTCACCCATGATTGACCTTTGGTCACGCTACGCGATCGCATCAATTTATCTTGTGGTAGAATAAGCTTGCTCAAAACACCTATATCAAAAACAGAGAGCAAAACTATGACAAGTGGAAAAAGTCTTCAGGTGACCCCATATGGTCAAAATAGATATAACATTACTCAACCAGTTGATTTTGAGGTAGGCGTGAATTATAGCGGTGCCTTAATGGCAATTGCTGGAGCGGATGGGGAATTGGCAGAAGCAGAATTACAGTGGTATATTGATGAACAGGAAATGTTGCTAGTCGAATCTGAATAAAAAAAGAATACATTGAAGCGCTCCGCCAATTCGATTGGAAAAATGCTAACGTTGAGGAGCTATTGACTGGGCTTAAGTATGACTTTCCCCTGAATTTTCGCCGATCCATGTTGTACCAAGCGATCAAAATGTGTCGAGGGGATGGTAATTACCATGAAAAAGAAAAAGCAACTGTGGCTAAAGCGGCGGAAATTTTAGGAATTGAACGCAGCATCGTTGTTAGCCTTGAGTCCCTGGCAGAACTGGAAGATTCAGCTGAGCGATTGCGCCTTGCCTTATTTGAAACGGACGTTTAATTCGGGTGCATCTCATTAAAGCTGTTTGACCCGATGGTGCGTTACGGGACGGACTTTCCCAACACTGGCTACCCAAAACAGTAGGGTGAGCCCGTCCCTAACGCACCCTACTGTTTTACTGACTGTTTGACCCGATGGTGCGTTACGGGACGGACTTTCCCAACACTGGCTACCCAAAACAGTAGGGTGAGCCCGTCCCTAACGCACCCTACTGTTTTACTGACAGCTGACCAGATTGCTGCCAAAAACATCTAACAGAATGAGTAGCCACAGGGACGAAGAAACGATCATTGAAAATTTTGACTGGAATCAGCTTGCCCTGGAACAATTAAAGCTGCTTCAGTCTAAAATAAGCAAAGCGATAAATCTTAAGATACCCGAGTTAAAGTTGACCCAATCTACTGCCAATCTGAGCAAAGTTCATCGGTAAAAGGAAAGTTTATCCAAAATATCTGCGCTCCTTTCATCTTTTTTTCAACTGGAGTGATACAACTGTTAAGTCTTTAAGCTCCTGTAACACCTTGGGATGTTTACCATTGACAATTTCTGTCAAAGTGCTGAAAGAACCTGGATAAACCATAACTGGAATATTTCTTTTGACTAAGCAAGCAAAAATGGCAAACTCTTCTAAAAAATACTCGCTAGATCGGCTGATATGAGCTTTCCATTGCTCGTTACTTATTTGTGCTTGTTTTCTACGGTGGTAATTCTCACTGAATGCTTTTACTGAATTTTGAAAAGATGTGTCTTGATCAAAAAGATTTTTGAGCTTTGTGTAGTATAGATTGTAGTCTGGGTAACTTTGTACTTCCGAACATAAAATAAAATTATACTTACAATAATTTTCAAATCTTTTAAAAATATTTTTCTCTCGATGTAAAAACTCAGAGCCAAGACATAGGGCTTTATCATAAGCTTCAACTGGCTCAAGACCTCCACGAGTCTCTAGTGTTATTCTGTGTATGCTATCTCCTATCAATACAAAGCATGAAGAAAAACGCTTACTTATCCAATCAAGTGATGCCATAAGCTTTGGACGAGTAAAGTGACTGTTCTCTAAACTAATACCAAAAAAACAATTTTCGTTATCCTCAAATGTATTTCTGTTGGACTCAGGAGAAACAAAAATTATTTTTGTTCTGTATTTAGGCAAAAGGTTTAGGGAAACTACCTTGGGGTTAAAAACTGCCAGAAAAACGGATGTTTTAACTTTAACAACTATATTCTTATTTGATGATTCAACTTTAAACAAAATTTCTTCAGTTTCATTCGCTAAGATTTGGTCTATTAGAGTGACTTTAAATAATTCATAAGGGTAAGTAATTGTTATTGGATCTGTGATTAGATCCAATCGGTTAGCTTTTAGTGTTTCTTTGAGACGATTTGTGTTAATGTCATAATTTGCTGATACAAAAGTATAATGTATCAGTCCATCTATATTTAGTAGAATAGTGTTAGCAAACTCTCTATTACAGGAGTTAAGCATCATCTCGATTTCTAAATCAGAGCAAGTTGATGAATGCTGAATAATTTCGTATTCGATATTGTTGACATTTAAAAAATCTAGTATTTGAGCGTTTAGCATTGGTAATAATATGGTCGTAACTGCCACAGAATAAGTGTATACAAGCAAAGCTTCATTGTTGGATAGAGATTCCCTGGTTTCAATGGTATTGCTGAATCAAGCAATGCCAAAAATCCTGTGTACCTCATAGGTATGGAAAACGCGATCAGACAACAGGAGGTATTTGAAATTATGACTTCTGACTCCTGACTTCAGCCTTTCAAAAGATGCGATGGAATTCACCAGCCTCGAATCTTTTTCTCAATTCCTGGCGCTGAATTTTGCCGATCGCTGTTTTCGGAATTGTCTCTTTGGGAACGGGAATCAGGTAATCTGGATTTAAGCCAATCGTGTTCACAACGGTTTTCCGAATTTTCGCCATGCAGTGCGTTTAAGGAATTATCGTCAGTATCAGTAGCACTGAAAAAGATTGCCAATCTATCAGTATTGTCCCCAATTATCCGAACATAATCTAACCCACCACCGGGTCAAACAGCTTAAATCACATACACCCACCAACTCAGACAGAGGTTAAATTTCATCGGGATTAATACCCATCTGTCGTAACCGTTCTGCTAATTGTTCAGCTCGTTGTTGAGCCAGTTCAGCTCGTTGGTGTTCAAGTTCAGCTCGTTGTTGAGCCAGTTCCTTCTCTTGACGTTCCTGTTCAGCTTGTTGTTGAGCCAGTTCCTTCTGTTGACGTTCATGTTCAGCTCGAAGACGTTCAAGTTCAGCGTCAGTGGGAATCCAATTCCCCTGTTGATCATACCAACGTAGCCACAACCGATTCAATCCCCGATATTCCCCAAGCCATAGTCCTAAACCCAATTGCAACTCAGGCATCCAAAATTTGGAATTGTCTATGGTTTGGGGTTGATAGCTGCCGCCATCTAACTTAAAAAGTTGTAATTCGTTACTGACTCGGTCAAAGGTAACATAGTAGGGAATTGCTAAAATTTGCTCGTACACTTCCCATTTCGTTGGTGGTTCGACCGTTCGTTCACTGTAACCAAGGTCTTGATCTCTGGTGCTGGCAGATAGCAACTCTATGGCCACAATTGGTCTGACGTCTTCTTGCCAGATCACATAACTCATTCTGAGCTCTCGTCCCTGGTAGAATCGGGAAATCCCTACTACAGCAAACCAATCCGGTCGTTTGTACCAAGCGGTATGGTTTGGGTCATAATATAAATTTAAGTCACTGGCCACAAAGACCCTTTCGCTCTCATAATTGGGAGGGCGAAATGTCTCACTACACAGTTGTGGTTGCCAAATATGAAATTCGTCAGGCAAACCCGGCTCCTCGGGATCTTCACTGGGTAAATCATACATGGTGGGCAGGGTTTCTTTGGCCGGATGAGGGAGAATAACCTGCTCAAATAAGGGTTTGGCAACAGACATGAGATTACCTCAATTTTTGTCCGACTCATGATTTTGATTTTAGCAACTGTCGGTAAGCATTTAGCCTAATGCTGTCAGCTGTCAGCCATCAGCTGTGCTCCCTGTTCCCTGTTCCCTGTTCTCTGTTCCCTGTTCCCTACTCCCTACTCCCTACTCCCTACTCCCTACTCCCTACTCCCTTTTCCCTTTTCTCTATAATGATAAATAAACCACAAAAATACCAATATCATGCTGGATTGGTTAGCAGTTTGGGGAATTTCTAGTGCCGGTGGCTATCTCGCCAAAGAAGTAATCGGTCCCTTGGCCAAAGAAGCTCTAGAAGACTACACTAAAGACTTCTTCAAAGAGTCTATCAAAGACTATACTGGACTATCGGATAAAACTACCCAGAAAAAAATCTTCGGTAAAGCCTTAAAAGAATTTGTAGCTTTAGTGGAAAAGGAATTGGAAGATGCTGATTTATCTAAGCAAGAATTGAAACAGTATACTAAACCCCTCAAGCAGTATATTAAAAACAAATCGATTAAAGCTATCCTAGGAAGTGCGTTTAAGTATGGCTGTCAACAACTAGATACCGAGACATTAGCCAACACCTGGATTGAGCTTAAGTTATTACCATTACCGGAAGAATTTCGTTGGAAGTATATTGGTAGACAGTATCTCAAGCAAGTACAAACTATCATCCGGGAATCGGATCAGTTACGGCCTATCCGAGATTCCCAAACTTTGGATGCGATCGCAAACAACACTAAAGCTACCGCAGGGATTATCCCAGACTTTGACTTAAGGGAGTATCAAGAAGCACTCCTAGAGCGCTACGGTAATCTCGGCTTAGATAGTTTAGATACCAGTGGCTATGCCTATAACGAACTAAAACTCTGGAGGATATTTATCCCTCAAAATGTGCGAGAGGTTCATGACCTGATGCCGTCAGCTCTTCATGAACTTCCTAAAGATTATTATAAACAACTGGGAGACAGTGATCAACTAGACATAGCAATTGATCCAGAGGAATTGAAACGAGCTAAAGACGCTTATCATCAACAGCCGGTTAAATCCGTATTGGATGTGATCAAGGACTCTCAAGGCTATCCCTATTTGGTGGTTTTAGGAGACCCAGGCTCCGGTAAATCTACCTTGCTGCAATATTTAGCATTAAATTGGGCAAGAACAGATCTGACTACTGCCCTTTCTCTACCAATTCCCTTACTGATTGAATTACGCACCTATATCCGCAATCGCGATAGTGGACAGTGTAATAACTTCTTGGAATTCTGCCATCAAAGCAGTGGCTCCATCTGTCATCTTAATCAACATCAACTGCATCACCAGTTAAAGGCTGGTAAAGTATTAGTGATGTTTGATGGTTTGGATGAAGTCTTTGAGCCAGGCAAACGAGAAGATGTCATTACTGATATTCATCGCTTTACCAATACCTATCCTAAGGTAAGAGTAATTGTTACATCTCGCGTCATTGGTTATAAACCCCAACGGCTACGAAATGCTGAATTTCGTCATGTTATGCTCCAAGACTTGGAGTCGGAACAAATTCAAACCTTTATCCACCACTGGCACGAGTTAACCTTTACTAATCCAGCCGATAAAGTTAGGAAACAGGAGCGCTTACAAAAAGCAATTGACACATCTTCCCCAATTCGACAACTGGCGGTAAATCCCCTATTACTAACCATGATGGCAATCCTGAACCGCAATCAAGAATTGCCTCGTGACCGGTCTGAACTCTATAACCAAGCTTCTCGGTTACTGCTACATCAATGGGATGTGGAACGAGCATTACTAGAAGATAATCGTGTTGACCCCAAGACTATTGATTATCAAGATAAGCAACAGATGCTGGGAAAAGTGGCATATTTTATGCAGGGTAATCAAGCGGGGTTAGCGGGAAATCTGATTAGTGGAGAGCATTTAGAAAGGATTATTAAAGAGGAGCTGAAATTACGGGAAGTTACTAATCCCAGAGCCGTTGCTAAGGTAATGATTAATCAGTTGCGCACCCGCAATTTTATCTTGTGTTTCATGGGAGCAGATTACTACGCCTTTGTGCATCGGACATTTTTGGAATATTTCTGTGCTTGGGAATTTGTCAGGAAATTTGAAAAAAAACAGGAGATTTCCCTAGAACAGTTGCAAACCGAGGTATTTGGTAAGAACTGGCCGGATGAATCTTGGCATGAAGTGCTCAGGTTGATTGTGGGCATGATTGATTCCAAGAAAGGTGGAGAGATTATTGAGTATTTGATGGCACAAGATAGAGAAGGTAATAAGTTTAATAATTTATTTCTGGCAGCGGATTGTTTGTCTGAAGTCAGGAATCGATATGAGATTAAATCAACGGATACTGGATTATTGAATCACTTTAAAGACTTAATTCACTATTCTAAAAATAGACATAAATTCCATTATAGTCGCTTTCAAGCTGTTGTAGCAGTAGCCACCCATTGGCAAGACCACCCAGATACCTTACCCTTACTTAAACAATTGGCTCGCTATGATCAATATTGGATGGTGCGACGTACAGCAATTCAACAATTAGCTCTAGGTTACAAAGACCACCCAGATACCTTACCCTTACTTAAACAATTGGCTTCCTATGATAAAGAGGATGTGCGACGTACAGCAATTGAACAGTTAGCTCAAGGTTACCAAGACCATCCAGATACCTTAGCCCTACTTCAACAATCCGCTCGTTTTGATCAGCATTCGTTGGTGCGATGTAGAGCAATTATACTGTTAGCTCAAGGTTACAAAGACCACCGAGATACCTTAGCCCTACTTCAACAATCCGCTCGCTCTGATAAAGATTCGAGGGTGCGACGTACAGCAATTGAACAGTTAGCTCAAGGTTACCAAGACCACCGAGATACCTTAGCCATACTTCAACAATCCGCTCGCTCTGATAAAAATTCGTCGGTGCGACTTACAGCAATTGAACAGTTAGCTCAAGGTTACCAAGACCACCGAGATACCTTAGCCATACTTCAAGAATCGGTTCGTTCTGATAAAGATTCCTGGCTGCGAAGTACAGCAATTGAACAGTTAGCTCAAGCTTGGCACGATCAGCCTTGGTTATGGGAATTTTTATGCGTTCGCGTAGCGGCTCTTTCAGAGCATCGCACTCTCAATGACCCCTTTGAGCGTGATCAAGACCAGGATTACGACAATGTCAATCCTCGACAAGTAGCCCTTAATGCCATCCTCGAATATTATCCTAACCATTCCCAAACCCGATCCTTATTGCAGGATATAGCAGAGCATGACTCCGATCCTAAACTGCGGGAGTTTGCTCAAGAGAAATTAGCAAAATTATAGATAGTAAAGGGAATAGGGAGCAGGGAGCAGGGAGTAGGGAGCAGGAGAAAAGAGAGTCGAAGAGTTTTTGATGTGATCAGAAATCAGCAAGATTCTTCATGACCGATTTAGACACGCTATAGGGTTTATTGTAGTAATTAGTTATACATAATTTTTTCCCTATTCCCTGTTCCCTATTCCCTGTTCCCTTTGCTATAGGTTTACATCTCAACTAAAAATCCTATAGAGTCATCGTTAACAGAAAGGAAATTACTCCCAAAGTCGAAAACCTTGGGAGAGTCATTTTAGGTTACATTAAACCCAGTCTAGCATACCTGTTTAAATTGTGAAAATCAAACCATGGGAATAGATTAGAATGTAGAATTGAGAATGTAGAATGTAGAATTGAGAATTGAGAATTGAGAATTGAGAATTGAGAATTGAGAATTGAGAATTGAGAATTGAGAATTGAGAATTGAGAATTGAGAATTGAGAATTGAGAATTGAGAATTGAGAATTGAGAATTGAAAATTCTGCCTTCTGTCTTCTGTCTTCTGCCTTCTGCCTTCTGTCTTCTGCCTTCTGTCTTCTGCCTTCTACATTCTACATTCTACATTCTACATTCTTAATTCTACATTCTTCATTCTTAATTCTACATTCTTCATTCTTCATTCTTCATTCTTCATTCTAAATTCCCAATTCTCCCTTCGACAACAATCGCTCCAATAACGGTTTAGGAATTGTCTCGAAATCCTCCAACAAGAAATCCATAATGGCCAGATGGCGCAAGTGACCAGGAGTGGGAGGGTAACAGCGACGACTGGTGTTAAACCAGCCGTTAACGGTTTGAACGGAACAAGAGCAGATTAAAGCCATATCTTCCTGAGTCAGGTCCCACTTACTGTAAAACCGTTGCGGTGTCATACCCAATTCGCAGTAACTGTACAGTCGGATTAGGATTTGCTCGCGCTCGGTGATGGGATAGGGATAGGAATTCTCGCCCTTTAACTCCCTCTGTTGTGCAAGCTGTTCAAGGCGCTCCATTGTGCTACGCACACGCTACGCGAACGCTTCGTGATAATCGATGGGATTATAAACGAATCGTTTGTTTGGCATTATTATAGAATTACCTCCATGTAACTTGGGGGAAAAGCCGCGCTTGTAGGTTGGTGGCCGGAGAGCGCGGTTTTTTTCCAATGATTATATTATAACCAATGGCTACTATTATTGTCAACAATAAAACCCAAAAAATAAAGGCAATTTACATAAATTTTAATAATTAGTTAAAATCTAACGATTAGAATGGTAGTTTTTTTAGCTAGTAGCTTAAATCTGGATTATGGCAGTATAAACTTAGTGATTGCCCCAAGTTAAAAATTTACTTATCAAGGTAGGGAACAGGAATCCCCCCTAATATCAAGTCAGGTTGAATACCCATAATTAGAGGGAGGGTGGGAAGTGTGGGAAGTCTGGGGAGGGTGGGAAGTCTGGGGAGATAGGGAGATGGGGAGATGGGGAGATGGGGAGATGAGGAGATGGGTAATTGGTAGCGAAGCAACCGTTAACCTTTGACCAACCTTTGACCAACCTTGGCCAAAAGGCCACGCTACGCGAACGACCAACCTTGGCCAAAAGGCCACGCTACGCGAACGACTAACCTTGGCCAAAAGGCTACCCTACAGAACCTGCAACCTTTGACCAACCTTGGCCAAAAGGCCACGCTACGGGAACAACCTACCCTACACCGAATCGCCTTGGGCGAACAACCTGCAACCAACCTTCGACCAACCTTCAACCAACCTTGGCCAAAAGGCCACGCTACGGAACCTGCAACCTGCAACCTGCAACCTGCAACCTGCAACCTACCCTACACCGAATCGCCTTGGGCGAACAACCTGCAACCTGCAACCGTTAACCAACCTTGGCCAAAAGGCCACGCTACGGAACCTGCAACCTGCAACCTGCAACCTGCAACCTGCAACCTAACCTACACCGAATCGCCTTGGGCGAACAACCTGCAACCTGCAACCTTCAACCAACCTTGGCCAAAAGGCCACGCTACGGAACCTGCAACCTGCAACCTGCAACCTGCAACCTGCAACCTACCCTACACCGAATCGCCTTGGGCGAACAACCTGCAACCTTAAACCTTCGTAGGATACTCTTGAATGTTCTCATCAAAAAACCCGGTCAAGACCGGGAAAATTGCTGAAAAACCAATCAACTTACCAAAGCTTGGCTTTATTACAAAAAATCGTGGAATGTTTGGAAGCCCCGTCTATGAACGGGCAGAGTGCTGACCCTTGATGACCTTTAGACGGAAAAGAGAAAACACTCCCACACCTTGTACCCTTTTTTGATATCCTAAAAGGTCATCAATTATTAACATTCCCAGACTAGGGCCAGCTCAGAAACCTTCTATGTGACTATCTGATCATGTTACCTGATAATGTTACAGGTGAGGGGGCAAGCGGCATAAACCGGAGTCTGGATCAGATCAGGCTCGCCATGTAGCCAATTTAACCAACGAACTTCCTTAGGATGAACCCCCTTAAAGGTTAAGACTCCTGCACCTAATATCACTGCTAAAACATTTACTCCAATCAAACTCCCTGCTACTAGTAATACAGCACTAACCGGCAGAATCGATTGTAGAGCGATCGCTAACAAAGAGCCGGTGGTCACCATCAATACAATCAACGGAAAACCGACAACCAGTAAGCAAACTGCTAAGGTAAATGCCCAAATTAAAAAGCTTTTGACCACTGCTAATGAATCAGTTTGTGTCAAGCTTTGACTTGTGGTTAATGCCATGGTGTTTTCTCCAGTAATCATTAAAAAAAATGAATTGACAGTGTCTGCCCTTGATTGACAGGGTCTGTCTTTGAGTAAATTCTTTGATTTGAAATTTTCTAGGTGAGTTCAAGTATAGGTAAAATTTTGATGAAGATGAACCTTTTGTCAAAAAAGTTTACAGTCAACTCCTGCGACCTATGTATCAAAATTGTTACAATCGTTAAAAGCCGGAAATTATTGGTTATCTTAAGACAGACCGATAATCTACCATTAGACAGATGAATCAATTTTTCATCGCTGATACATAGACCGAAGATCTAGACCCAATCAGTTATAGCGTTATAGTTAGGGTTATATAGACCGAATCAGTTATAGAGATAAGTTATAGAGTCCCAAGAACAAGAAAGGGAGCTAGGGTCGGGAATCGGATCAGGATGGGTGAGGGGTTGACTCCGATTTGCTTAACATTTGTTATAATTTGCTTAATATATATTATCCAAATTGATGAGTTTTCTCATATTAAGCATAATTACTGATAATTAAGCTTAATTACTCATATTAGGTGTGATTAGGACTTACCCCCCTTCCCTTGCTCAACCCTAATCTTATATCATGTCAGGATAATTACCCTTAATAAAAATCTCCCCCATCTGGCCATCTCCCCACACTTCCCACCCTCCCCACCCTCCCCGCGCCCGGGCTCCTTAATTATGGGTATTCAACCAGACTTGATATTAGGGACCCTTTGCTTGGGCCCTCACGGCTTGCGCCCCGCCCTCACGGTGATCTTAAATCTGGTCTTGAGCAGGGGAGAGGGTTTTAGAGCTTTTCCAGCTTACTAAATTACACATAAAAACAAACAAAAACAAACAACTTGAATGGGTGACAGCTGACCAATCTCAAAAAATAGTGCTATAAACACATCACCTCCTCACCATTTATAGCTCTGAGAAATGAAATTGGTCTATAGCGTTTCTCATACTTATCAGGTACACTCAATTTTCTTACCCCTACTCCCTACTCCCTACTCCCTACTCCCTACTCCCTACTCCCTACTCCCTACTCCCATTAACCCAGGACCAAAATCCCTTACCTAAGGTAGAACTGTTATAAGTTATACTCAACCCTAACTGTTGGGAAAACTTAATGTAAGAGTTTGTAAAATAAATTCTCGTAGCCCAACTGTAGTTGGTAGTTGAAAGATGACAGACCCACAGCCTTCAACCCGGATTGCACCAGCACCACCGCCTTTGAATATAGCGTCTAGACAAGTATCTGCTCAAGGCAATCAATCGAGACCTGCACAACCAAGAGCCATGGCTCCAAGAAGCCGTCAAGCCGGTGCCGCAGTAGCCTCACGCCCTCGCCCTGTGCCCACAACAGGTCAGAATTCAGCCACTAACGTCCAAGCCAAACCATCCGCCAATCAGCAGCAGACACCCCGTAGCATCGGTCTGCCTCCTGGACAGTCAAGCTTAGAAAGCATTGTCCGTGAGGCGTTTGAGAAAGGAGTGTCTGATATTCATCTAGGTGTTGGTGAAACTCCCCGTTTCCGAAATCGTGGGGAAATGGAGCCAACCGAATATCCACTCACAGATCACGCAACATTTAACTGTTGGCTCAAGGAAGTAATGACTGATGACGAAATCCGGCGCTTTAGAGAAGAGTTGGAATTTGATGGGGCAACTCAGTACGAGTTTAGTCGGGTCAGGATTAATGTCTTCGATAGCCTTCTTGGTCCTGCAATGGTCTTGCGGATTATTCCCCTGAAGATATTGACCCTTGAGCAGTTGCGGTTGCCTGCAATCCTGAAAGATGTCTGTCACTACCATAAAGGTCTCATTTTGGTCACCGGTCCCACAGGTTCCGGAAAATCTACCAGCATGGCCGCCATGATAGACTATATGAACAAAGAGATGGCGCGGCATATAATTACCATTGAAGACCCCATTGAATTTATCCACCAAAGTCGGAAATCTCTGGTTAAACAGCGGGAAGTAGGAATGCATACCCGTAAATTTGACCGGGCCTTGAAAGCCGCTTTGCGGGAAGACCCTGATGTGATTCTGATTGGGGAAATGCGAGATCGAGAAACAGTCAATACAGCTCTGAAGGCTGCTCAAACTGGTCACTTGGTCATGGGTACTTTGCATACCAACAGTGCCGTGAAAACCATTGAGCGGATTCTCAATCTCTACAATCCAGAAGAACAGGCTCCCATGCGGGTGGCCATATCAGAAGCCCTAGTAGGAGTCATTTCCCAAGGGTTGTGCCGTACTACCGATGGCAAGCGTGCTGCTTTTCATGACATCCTGATTAATACTGAATCCATTAAGGATTACATCCTCAAGGGCAAATACGAAGAAATTGAACAACTGATGGCGGACAGTGAATTTGACGGTATGGTTACCGTAAATAAATCCTTGTTCGCTCTTTACCAAGAGGGGCGTATTACTGAGGAAACTGCCTTGGAAAAGTCACCCACTCCCAACGAGATTGCAATGATGTTGCGCGGTCGGATTTAGGGATTAGGCAGGCTTGTATAGGGATTAGGAATTAGGGCTCAAGACTTAACCCCTAAAACCTAACCCCTAAAACCTAAAACCTAAAACCTAAAACCTAAAACCTAAAACCTAAAACCTAAAACCTAAAACCTAACCCCTAATATCATGTCTGGATAATTAGTGATGAAAAACCATCTCCGATTAAACCTTACTCCTTTCCTTCAGCATAGCTGCCTTCTGCCAAATGCCTTCGATTTACCAAATTGTAAGTATTCAACCGGACATGATATAACACCATTACCCTAACACCTTGACCATCAAAACTAAATTGACATAGTACTAGCATATGCTGGATGAAACCCCCTCGCCCCAACTGTTTAAAGGTATTGCTATATTTACACCAGGGGAAGATCTAGTGTATAGCATTGACTTTAATAAGCAGAGTCACTGGCATCTGCATCTGTGTGCGAGTTTACAGGAAATACTGGGGTTACCAGAGCCACCTCATTTTTTAGTCCCGGGATATACTGCCACCATTGATCGGTGGATGGACTCTCAAACCAATCAGTTGCGCATGTCAGCAGAAATTCATTGGTTGGTGCAACATCATCAGGCATTGTTAAATGCAGTATTTGGCACCGACAACCTGATTTGGCAAGTAGCCCCTTGGGAGGAAGAGTCCTGTGACCCGGCGGTGCTAGAAACTTACCGCAATCAGTTTCCCCAACTCTGGGAAAACCATGACTTGATCCTGCGCATTGACCGCCCAGAGCCATTATCCTACTCCGATACAGAAGAGGTTTTGCCAGAAAGGGTTACTAACCAAAACTCTGGGAGATGGTCACCTCAGGAGCATTTGAGAGCTATGGAAAAGCTGCCCCGTTTATCTAAGTCTGCCACTGATAGTACAGACTCACTGACTGCCAGGGATGTCACCAAACCGGATTCTTTATCAAGGATGTCCCTGCCTGATGTGTCTCACTCCCAGGCACAACCTACCTATAGCTATGTCCTGCGTTTGTTCGTTTCCGGACATAGTACAGAAACTGAGTATACTCTCAAGAGTCTATACCAGTTGTTAGAGAATCATTTAGGTCATCCCTATACCCTAAAAATTATTGATGTTTTCAAGCACCCAGAACTGGCAGAAACTGATCAGATCTCAGCTACACCAACACTACTCAGAGTATGGCCCGAGCCTGTCCGGCGGATTATCGGTGATTTGAATGATATTGATCAGGTGTTGCAGAGATTAACAAGCAATATAGTTCAATCCTCAGCAATTAAGCAATAAGCTTTTAATCGGTAATTTTAATCGGTAATAGCTAATATAGAAGTTCTCAATACCCAATTGAGAACTTCTATATGTTACTTTTGTTTAGCAGCAGCTTTCTTTTTGGTCTTTTTGGTCTTTTTGCTAGCATTGGCAGCTTTTTTAGCTGCTTTGGCCGCAGCGATCGCTTTTAACCGAGCTTCTTCTTTTTCCTGGGCAATCTTTTCGAGATAGTAGTGGTAATCTCCCAGATAGGTGCAGAATTCGCCATCCCGGATTTCTACTATTTTGTTGGCCACTTTCGAGATAAAATAGCGGTCGTGGGAAACAATAATTACTGTACCATCATAGCCTGCGAGTGCTTCCTCCAACATTTCTTTGGCTGGGATATCCAGGTGATTAGTCGGCTCATCCAGAATTAGTAAATTAGCGGGAGAAAGGAGCATTTTGGCTAAGGCCAGGCGGGCTTTTTCCCCTCCACTAAGGGACTCAACCTTTTTATATACTGTGTCCCCACTAAACAGAAACCGTCCCAATAGGGTACGCACTTCCTGATTTTTCCAGTCTGGGACTTCATCATGGATGGTTTCCATGACCGTTTTGCTCAATTCTAGGGCTTCTGCTTGATTCTGCTCAAAGTAACCAGGAATCACATTGTGTTTGCCCAGTCCTACTATCCCTTCTGTTGGCTTTTCCATTCCCATGATCATCCGGAGTAAGGTGGATTTACCGCAACCATTGGGACCGATGAAGGCAATGCGATCGCCCCGTTCAATCAACAAGTCTGCTCCCAGAAATAAAATCTTGTCATCATAGTCATGGACTAAATCCTTGATTTTGACTACCTCAAGACCACTACGAGGGGCATCAGGGAATTGGAATTTGAGGGTTTTGAGATTAGCAGTCGGGGCTTCTATCCGTTCAGTTTTTTCTAATTGTTTCTCTCGGCTTTTGGCTTGGGTAGACCGGGTTGCACTAGCACGGAAACGCTCAATAAAGGCTTGCTGCTTCTCTATTTCCTTTTGTTGACGCTCGTAGCTACTCAGTTGAGCTGCCTGCATCTCGGCTTTCTGCTGGAGATAAGCTGAGTAATTGCCTAGGTAGGTAGTCGAGACACCCCGTTCGGTTTCCACAATTTGGGTGCAGAGGCGGTCAAGAAACTCCCGGTCGTGAGATACTATTACCATTGGGGTCTTCAGACCCTTGAGATACTTTTCCAACCATTCGATGGTTTCCAAGTCAAGATGGTTAGTTGGTTCGTCCATCAGTAGGACGTCAGGCTTCTGGAGCAGGATTTTGCCTAAACTCATGCGCATTTGCCAGCCACCACTGAAAGCACTCACTAAGCGATCGCTATCCTGTGGCTCAAATCCCATCTCCGGCAAGATCTTGTCAATTTTTGCTTGTAAACCATAACCATCGAGGGCTTCAAATTGGCGCTGCAACCTATCTAGCTTTCTAATCAGTCCTTCCAATTCTGCTTCATCAGCCATTTCCATGGCGTTTTGCACTTGTAGCATTTCCTCGTGTACGTGGTTAGCTTCCTTAAATACCGTCCAGAATTCTGCTGAAACCGTGCGGGTTGGGTCTACTTCAAATTCTTGGGTGAGGTAAGCGATATGAAGACTGGCAGGACGGATAACAACGCCGCTGGTGGGTTCCATCTCTCCAGCAATAATTTTCAGTTGGGTAGATTTCCCGGCACCATTGACCCCAACTAAGCCAATGCGATCGCCTGGTTTAACTTCCCAGTTGACATCCTTTAGAACTTCGCCAGTGGGGTATACTTTACTAATGTGTTCGAGTCGCAGCATTAAGATGTCTCCAAGGAAAATTTTAGCTGGGGACTTTTAGTCCTGATCCCAAGTTGCTGTCGGGTTGACTACAGAAGTTTGGTTCACAGGGATGCCCCTTTTCTTTTGACCATTAGTCCTTCTGAGTTTTCCCGTCTACAGCAGATTATCCCTGGAAACCGCCACCTACAGTAGACCTCTTGCATCAATGGTGTCAAGCCCCCATTATCCCCTGCCCAGACTTGGGGAGCTAGGGGGGCAAAAGGATGATTGATGCAATAAGTCTAGTGATAGAGTTTACGATCCAGGATGTTTTCGGTTATCGTAACAAAAATTAATCATCTCTGGTAGTACCCGAAAGTCAAGGGAATAGGGAACTTTAGCTGGGGTAACCGGGAACATTAATCTTAAGACGATCCCCTTCAAAAAATGGGATTTCACTCTTATGTTTCTTCAATCCTACAGAGTGAACTACCCCGACCTACTTCTTTTGATGTCGGGGCTTCCAACTTCACGGAAGAATGCCTTAACTTGGACGGGCGTCCACGTCTTGGTCTTACTTCTTCTCCATTGGCGTTGACCTCCCCCGTCCCAGAGGAGGATAGCATCCTGATCCCTTCTGCTCTAATATTCTTTGCCGCATTACCATCTCTGTCGTGGTGAGTTCCACAACTTGGACAAGTCCAAGTTCTTACATCAAGCGGCAACTCCTTGATTTGATAATGACAATTAGAACAAGTTTTAGAACTAGGGAACCACCGATTTATTTCAATCAACACTTTTCCTTCTTTTTCACATTTATAATAAAGAAAATTTACAAAGGTTCCCCAACCTAGATCAGAAATGGCTTTAGCTAGTTTATGGTTACGAACCATGCCCTTGACGTTTAGGTTTTCGACTACCACTACTTGACTCTGATCCACTATCTTTCTGGATAGTTTGTGTAGGTAGTCTTGGCGGACATTTCCAATCCGTTCGTATACCTTAGCTACAATCTTTCTGGCATTTCTACGTCCATTACTGCCTTTTTTCTTTCGGGCAGCAATACGTTGTTTTTTGGCTAGTTTCTTTTCGTACTTAGCTAGATGCTTGGGATTCCCAAACTTAGAGGTCTTTTCGCCGTCATAGGTGATCGCAAAATCCTTGATCCCCAAATCAATCCCGATTACCTTCCCTGTAGTCGTAGACGACTTTGCTCCTAGATCTTTCAGAGCCGCTCCGCGAGGGTTTTCATACTCCATCAGAACAGAAGCATAATACTTTCCAGAAGGAGTTTTACTGACTGTTACAGTCTTGATTTCTCCGTCTAGTGGGCGATGAATTACCGCCTTCACAACTCCCAACTTTCCAGGGAATTTAAGGAAATCGCCTACCTGTTTTACGTTTTGGGGAAATTGAATTGACTGACGGTGATGGTATGATTTGAACCTGGGATACTCGGCTCTACCTTCAAAGAAATTTTGGTAAGCACGACTAAGATTGAGACTTACAGATTGTAAAACCTGAGAGTAGCAATCTTTCAGCCATTTAGTTTCTTCTTGTTTCTTGAGTTTCGGCAACATAGAGTTGAGTGCAGACTGTTTTAGACCTTTGCCCGTCTCTTTGTAAGTTTCTATGCACTGATTTAGCGCGTAGTTCCACCACCAACGAGCGCACCCAAAATGTTGGGCAAGGATTTGTATTTGCTCTTTATTAGGATAGATTCTGACCTTGACGGCTTTATGTCTCACTGCACTCAACCCTGTATATCGACCTTGTTTAACATAATATATACTTTCCAGTAATACGTCAAGGGATAAGCTAAATACTTGGCTCGCTATCCATCTCCACCCTGAACGTTCCCGTAGCGTGGCCTACGGCCAGGGTGGGGAATTCCGCGAATCTTGTTAAAGAGTCAGCTAATGCCCTATGGGCATTAGCTGACTCTTTAGGTTAGTGATTATTGATGACTACTTTCCCTACTCCCCTTCTGTTCCCAAAGCTGAATTTATGTGTTCGGTATCTGATTACTAGACAAACTCAAAATTGTTGCTAGTGAGATCAACGTTGGTAGTATTTTCTAGGAAAGCGACCATGTCATTTTGATAGAAGAGCTCGGTGCCGCCATTGCCCTGCTGTGTCTGGTAATCACCGATAGAACCATGGAGCTGAATCACATCTCCCTCTGCGGCATTGAAGTCTTCAATGACTGCATAGTCATCTAAACCAGCTGCTACATAGTAAGCTTGGTTGACATCACCAAGAATAAATCGGTCAGCACCAGCACCACCCGATAAAATATCATCAGTATTAGCTCCACCAGATTTCGGGTTAGTACCGTTGAGAGTGTCGTTACCCTCACCACCGATCAGAGTGTCATTACCCTTGCTACCATACATAAGGTCATCACCCTCATCACCATACAGACTGTCATTACCCTTATCACCCCTCATACTGTCATTACCCTTACCACCATACATAAGGTCATCACCCTCATCACCCCTCAGACTGTCGTTACCATTAGCACCATACAGACTGTCATTACCATCATCACCGCTCAGACTGTCGTTACCCTTACCACCATCCAGAAGGTCATCACCATTAGCACCATACAGACTGTCATTACCATCATGACCGCTCAGAGTGTCATTACCCTCACCACTGATATGAACAAAGCGAAAATTCTTGCTACTGAGATCAACACTGGTAGTATTTTTTAGAAAAGCGACCATGTCAGAAGAGCCGTCACTCTTTATATATAAGAGCTCGATGCCGCCATTGACCTGCTTTGTCTCGTAATCATCGATAGAACCGTGGAGTTGAATTACATCTCCCTCTCCGGGATTGAAGTCTTCAATGATTGCACAGTCATTCTTACCTGGTTCTATATAGTAAGCTTGGTGAACATCACCAAGAACAAATAGGTCAGCACCAGCACCACCCTCTAATAAATCATCAGTATTAGCTCCAGCAGAAATCACGTCAGTACCTTTGAGAGTATCGTTACCCTCACCACCCCTTAGCGTGTCATTACCCTCACCACCATACAGAATGTCATCACCCTCACCACCTCTCAGAGTATCGTTACCCTTACCACCGCTCAAACCATTGTTACCATCATCACCGCTCAAATCATTGTTACCATCATCACCAGTAATCATCTTTCCCGGGTCAACCGTGAATAACCAATCAGAATGATAGACGTATTGATCAGCATTGGAGTGGTTCAACCAACCCCAGCCAGAAATCCCATCAACGCCGCGATGACCCTGATTGTCGGTTTTATTCCCAACCTGGAAACTGAAGGAATTGCTGCCAGCCTCGTCAGTTAGCTCAAATTCACGCTGGTCACCATACAGTTGCTTGATAATACCTGTATTACTTCCAGCGAATTGAGCATCCACCGATAAATCATCATCATCGCTGACATGATCAGCGTTATTGTAAGTAAAGTCAATTTGCCACAAACCCGGCTGATCGTCATAGTTGTTGAAGTTGCCATCCACATCTAGATGACCGAAAGCAGTACCAAAGATCCGGATTTCGTCTCCATTGATACTCATCTGCATATTGGTATCAGGATGGTCGAAGTTAAACACAGCGATGTCACCGGTTTGGTAGATACCTTTCTCGAATAAGCCAGTCAGAATTAGACCATGAGGATTCCAATTACCAAAACTAGTACCATCTGGGTGATTGGAAAGCTGGTAAGTGCCATCTTTTAGAATTGGCTCTACCAAGCCAGCAGTAACTTCATTGTTAATTTCGCCAGCCTCTAAGGTAATCACATCTGTCATACCAGTGCTGATATTAATAACGTCAGAATCTTTCGACTCCTGGTCACCAACATTAGCTGTGGTGAACTCTAAATCAGATGGTAAATCAGAGAAGGTGAGCTTGTAGTTGCCCGCAGCAAGGTTTTTAAAGTTGAATTTACCGTTGCTCTTAGTAGTTCTGACCTTGGTGATATCATCTCCAGTGCCAAAGATGCCATCTTCACCAGCCCCGGTCAGAGTAACCTTAACGCCTTTAACCCCTTCTTCTCCTTCATCAAAAATGCCATTACGATTAGCATCAAGCCAGACTTTGTTGCCGATTTCACCAGTATTTTCATCTACAGGATTGCAGTTAAAACCGCCTTTGCCTCTGCCAAAGCCTTTGCCTTTGCCTTTGCCTTTGCCAAACAAGTCTTTATCATCGTTATCAAACAAGTCTTTGAATTTGCCCAATCCACCCTTGTTGCCCTTGAAATAATTGCCCTGAAAACCGCCTTTGCCTTTGCCAAAGCTCAGAAAGTCCTTATCATCGTTATCAAACCCGCCTTGGCCTTTTCCAAATCCACCATTTCGATTAGGGAAACACTTCTGATTTGGGTCACAGTTGTCATTTCCTGCAGGCAGACAGTTGTTTGGATTAAAGTCCTGAGATGTCTTAGACCAATTGGATTGTCTGGAGTTGTTGCTGGTTTGTTGGCGGTTACGAAAGAATTTCATTATTTTAAATTCCTTAGGATTGGTTTACTGAAGTGAATTAACCTTGTTTATGGTATTTGCCTATTCGACTATTGGGCAATCTGGCAAATATATAGTTGAATTGGTTGGTAGTTTTATTATTATTGCTCTTGAAGTCTATTGATTCCAAACTAATCAGATATTGTGATTAACTTGTGAGAGTAGATTAGATGATTGCTGTGCTGTTCATTTCCTCAATGGTAAAAAAACATTTCAAGGGGTGTCAATACCAATTTCTAGAGTTTTGGGAGAATTCACATAAACTTTAAACTGAGCTCAAAATTGATTATGAACGTTACAAATTCTTTTCATAAAACACAGTAAGACTACGATAGAATCATGATTAATTCTTTATACATAAAAACCATCATAAACCTAAAAAAAAAAGGCGCTCCATGGAACGCCTCTACTTATAGTGCCTTATCAATTTATTTGTTTAATTTTTAATTATGTCTATAACACAGGGAGCAGGGAGTAGGGAGCAGGGAGTAGGGAGTAGGGAGCAGGAGATAAAAATCATTACAATTTACTTAGGATTACTATCTCAAAAAACAGCTAAAAATCTGGAAAATATTTAAATTATCTATTACTCTAATTATGATGCGCTGATTGCTGATCGCGGTAGGGTAAATGATCACATTAAAGTAACTGTGGAAACACTGAAATAGGGATTGGGTAAGGGGTAACATGAATGAAGGGTTTGACCACTCAACTGCTATATTTAGTATTTCAGCTATATGTATATATTGGCGTTTGGATAATGTATAAGTTTTTGGAAAAATTATGCGTACGCAATGGTTGTCAGGTATAGCAAAGGGAGTAGGGAGTAGGGAGTAGGGAGTAGGGAGTCGGGAGTAGGGAGTCGGGAATATGGCATCAAAAATTATCACTATTGATTCAGGGAACAGGGAGTGGGGAGTCGGGAGCGGTGCGACCCGTGATGGCGAGCAATCCCTTGACCGTAGGTCACGCGGGGCGCGTTCGCCATCACGGAAAGCGCACCGAGGGAGTCGGGAGTCGGGAATATGGCATCAAAAATTATCACTATTTCAGGGAACAGGGAGTGGGGAGTCGGGAGCGGTGCGACCCGTGATGGCGAGCAATCCCTTGACCGTAGGTCACGCGGGGCGCGTTCGCCATCACGGAAAGCGCACCGAGGGAGTCGGGAATATGGCATCAAAAATGATCACAATTGATTTATGATCCTTATAGATTATCGGTACGCAACGGTTGTCAGCGAGATTATGCGTTCCCGTAGCGTGGCCGTAGGCCAATCGCAATGGTAGGCTCGCAACTTTGACACTCCCCGGTCTAAAGACGCGGGGATTCTTTGTTCGCAGACTCGACTTGCTTAACCAGGTCGGAACCAGGAAAAGTAGAGGCCAAATCTCCCAAAACGTTCGGATCTAGGATCCAGGTTCCGGTGTGCCCCACCGTACCCAAGGCTCTCTTGAGGATATTGATGGCAGCGTTGTGGTCGCGGTCTAATTGACAACCGCATTTGCAGGTGTGAGTCCTAGTTGATAGAGACTTTTTTACAACCTCACCACACTCAGAGCAGTTCTGGCTAGTGTAGGCGGGGTTGACTGCAACAGTGACCCTGCCAAACTTAGTTCCAAAATGCTCCAACCATTTCCTAAACTGATACCAACCCGCATCATTAATAGACTTGGCCAGACAATGATTTTTCACCAAATTCCTAACCCTTAGATCTTGCCTTACGGCACGCTACGCGAACGTAGGCAACCAAATCGTTAGATTGGATTACGCAACGTGCCAGTCTCTTGGCGTGTTCTATGCGCTTCGCGCAGGCTACGCCAACACGTTGCCGACTTATTCTAAGGTGTGTCCTACCTAGTTTATTAACAGCTTTCTTGCGGTTGGATGAGCCTTTCTTTTTTCGAGATACCCGACGCTGATAAAACTTTAAGCGCTTTTCACCAATCCGATAAAACCGGGGGTTAGGTTCAGTTTTTCCAACGGAATCCGTGTAGAAATCCTTCAGCCCGACATCTAACCCGATGGCTGTTCCAGTTGGCTCCAGTTCTTCCGTTATGTCAACTGAAACACAGAACTGGACATAGTAGCCATCAGCTCGTCGAACTATCCGAACCCGCTTAATTTGCTTCTTGTCAAAGCACCACAAGTCCCAATTACCCTTGAGTTTGAGCTTCCCAATTCCCTTCTTGTCCCTGAACACGATTCGGCAAAGCCGACGCTTCGCGAACGACTTTTTATCTGGGGACAATTTCCAGCCAGACTGTTTGTATTCAACCGATCTGCCACGCTTTTGGAACTTTGGGAAACCTTTTTTTTCAGGTACCTTTTTTTTGCAATTGTCAAAGAATCGAGAAATTGATGACCATGCCCGTTCAGAACTGGCCTGACGAGCGGTAGAGTTCAATTCATTAGCAAACGGGAACTGATGGGCTAAAACTTTGCTGTATTTCGACAGATCGTATTTATTGACGCCCTTGTTGTCCATCCAATATCTGAGACAACTGTTTCGGATAAAACGGGCTGTCCTAATAGCCTCATCAATAGCCAAATATTGAGTTTTTTTGCCGTATGCCTTGAACTCCATAATGATCATCAGTATTGACCTTTAACTGCTTTATTTTATTCTACAAGATTCCGGAAAATCTCTGAATATTTTTCACGGCGGCTAAAGCCACCATCTCGCTTTCATCCCCGGTCTAAAGACACGGGGCTTTCAGCATCGTTGATTCTTTGTAAGATCACAACGGTAGTGAGATAAATTATGGGATCACAAGGGTAGTTAGCTCAATTATGCGTATGGAACGGTAGGATCACAACGGTAGAATCACAGCGGTGGTGATGTGACAGCTCCTACACTGACCTTTCAGGTTCAGTGTAGGCAACAAGCGCCAATCCGGGTATCCCTTAGGAGGCGCTGGGCTTTAAGAACGGACTGCCGAGAGACGAAACCTTAGAGAGTGGAGCCTTACTAAAAAACCTTGAACCCTTTTCCGCATAACCTTAAAACTATAAAGGCTCCACTCTCTTACGGTAACTTCAAACCCTTCCGCTCTATTTTTTATGTTTATTGCTGCATTATGATCTCTGTCCAAACTACAACCGCAGTGAGGGCAATCGTGCCACCGGACATGCAGCTTTTTAGGAACTTTCTTTCCACAATTGGAGCAATTCTGTGAAGTATTATGGGCGCTTACTGGAACCGCCAACAAACCAGCATTTATGGCCGTAGGCCACGCTACGCGAACGGCTTTGTTTGTCAGAATTGTCAGAAAGCTTGACCACCCAGCATCTAACACAGATTTAGCTAATCGGGATTTAGCCAGTCCCTTTACGTTCAGTTTTTCGTGAGCTATTATATCATATTTTGACAGCAAATAATTAGCGGTCTTAAAGTGGAAGTCTTTCCGTTTGTCTGCTACTTTTTTATGCTGCCTGCCAAGCTGTTTAATCGCTTTGAGTCTATTTTTGCTTCCTTTTTTCCTCCGAGATACCCTTTTCTGTATAACCCTCAGTCTTTTTTGAGACTTTCGGTAATATTGTGGAATCCCAATAGTTTCTCCTTCGGAAGTAGTCAAGAACTCCTTAAGACCAACATCGATACCGACTATTGAATCAGGATTAATGTTAGGTTTAACTTTCGGCGTTCGCCTTTGGCGTGGCCTACGGCCAAGCCGACGCTGCGCGAACGGTAACAGTTTTATCCTCTAGAGACAAAACCAGATAATACCCGTCACACTTTATGGTAATTGAAGCTGTTTTTATTTTAAATCCATCAGGAACAGGACGATGTAAAACAATTCTGACTTTTCCTATCTTAGGTAAGTCGATTAGGTCGCCCTCTAAGCATCCCTCTTTGATCTGGGGATAAGTAAAGGTGCGGTAGCGGTGTTGTTTTTTGAATCTGGGTCTACCGCTCCTGTTCCCATTTTTATCTCCTTTAACAAATCGGTCGAAAGCTAGTTTTACCCGTTTAACGACATCCTGAAGCACCTGTGAATGTATATCCTTGTACCAAGAATGAGTTTTTTTGAGGTTGGGTAAAGTTTTCTTTTGGCTATAGTAGTTCGGGTTATCTCTTAATTCGGGAAGATGGCAAACAAGGGGGCAAGCGTTAATGGAACAGCGATTATGATCGTACCAGCAAAACCGTTCGCGTAGCGTCGGCTTTGCCGAATCAGCTAACAGATAGTTATATTGAGCGCACAACATTGAAAGCCAGTGATATATCTTGGCCTTTTGCTGTTTTGTAGGTTTTAGTCGGTACTGATAAGCTATTCTCATTTGACTTGCTCTTTAGCTTTATCGACCTATAATAATATTAACATAAGTACGGCCAAATGGCAAGTGAAAATAAAAAATAAAAAATTGACAATTAGAGTTACTGAGTTTGAAAGAAGGCAATTGGAACAAGAAGCGAATAGACGTGGAATGACCCAGTCCGAGCTGATCAGAAGTTTAATAGCTCGCTTCCCAGATCCAATAGATCCTGTCCGCGATTCATCCCACACTCATGCTGCGCATGTTCGTTGTGGGGCTTCTCGCGGAGGAAGCTAAATTATGCGATCGCGTAGCGTGACCGTAGGTCAATCCCGTAGCGTGACCGTAGGTCAATCCCGTAGCGTGACCGTAGGTCAATCCCGTAGCGTGACCGTAGGCCAATCGCAACGGTTGTCAGCGAGATTATGCGTTCCCGTAGCGTGACCGTAGGCCAATCCCGTAGCGTGGCCGTAGGCCAATCGCAACGGTTGTCAGCGAGATTATGCGTTCCCGTAGCGTGGCCGTAGGCCAATCACAACGCTTATCATCTAACATTCCCGTTCCGCCAACTCCATCCAACGCTCAGTTGCTGTATCAATTTCCTGAGTCAACGCCTCTAAAGTCTGATAAAGTTTCTGGACTTCACTGGTGTTTTTGGGAGGAGATTGATAAAGGGTTTTCTCCAACTCAGCTTTCTGAGCTTCCAGTTGGGGAATCTGACTTTCGAGTTTCTCAAATTCCCGCCTTTCCCAGTTAGACAGCCGACGGGGTTTGTTATTACTCGATGATTTTTTATTGGACGGCTCGACCTTAGAGGATTCAGGCTTTTTACGTTGAGTCTGAGCCATCTGTTGGGCTAGTTTTGCCTCTTCTTCTCGCTTTTTATCGATATAAACGGAATAATTACCAGGATACTGACGTATGTTACCCTCAGATTCAAAGGCAAAGATTTTATCTACGGTGCGGTCTAGGAAATAGCGGTCGTGGGAGACAATAATCACACAACCGTTAAACCCCTCTAGATACTCTTCCAGTACAGCTAGAGTTTGTACATCTAAATCATTAGTGGGCTCGTCAAGAATAAGTACATTGGGAGAACTCATCAGTACTTGCAACAGAAACAAGCGACGTTTCTCACCGCCGGAAAGCTTATGAATTGGTGCATACTGTTGGGTGGGAGGAAATAAGAAACGCTCCAGCATCTGTGAGGCAGTAATCAATGTGCCATCAGCGGTTTTCACATACTCGGCTACGTCTTTAAGGTAATCAATTACCCGCTGATTTTGATTAAGAGCTTCGAGCAAATCCTCTGAATGCTGGTCAAAGTAACCGATATAAATGGTAGACCCAATTTCAACGTTACCAGAATCGGGCTGAATGCGTCCAGTAATAATATCCATTAGGGTAGATTTTCCTACCCCATTCCCACCAATGATGCCAACTCGGTCATCTGGACTAAATTCGTAGGTAAAATCTTTTACAAGAATTCTATCGTTATAGCCTTTAGAGACAT
This sequence comes from Moorena sp. SIOASIH, assembly GCF_010671925.1. GTDB lineage: Bacteria > Cyanobacteriota > Cyanobacteriia > Cyanobacteriales > Coleofasciculaceae > Moorena. The sequence continues at coordinate 1,444,427 of NZ_JAAHIH010000003.1, forward strand.
TCTCTAACTCAATTACTTTCTTGCCAATGCGACGACCAGGGGTAGAAATTTCTACTTTACCCTGAGCTTGTTTAAACTCCTTGGCTTGCATCTCGTGAATACGGTCAATTCTAGCTTTTTGCTTGGTACTGCGAGCTTTTGGACCCCGTTTGAGCCATTCTAACTCTCGGCGCAATACCCCTTGATGTTTCCGTTGAGTGCTGATGGCTGATTCTTCAGCTAAAGCTTTTTTCTCTAAATAGTAGGAATAGTTGCCAGAGTAAGTATACAGGTCTCCCCGGTCAATTTCGATAATGCGGTTGGTGACCTGGTCTAGAAAATAGCGGTCGTGAGTAATCAGTAAGATTGCTCCACGATAACTATTTAGGTAACTCTGTAACCATTCTACCGACATGGCATCGAGATGGTTTGTTGGCTCATCCATCAACAATACTTCTGGTTCCGCTAGCAAGGCGGCTGCTAATGCAATCCGTTTACGATAGCCACCAGACAACTGACCAATGGGAGCATCAAAATCAACTATTCCTAATTTACTTAGAATAATTTTTGCCTTTGTTTCCAGTTCCCAAGCTCCTGTAGCATCCATCTGCTGGGTTACACTTGAAAGCTGTGCTAGCAGTTGGTTATCTTCGGGATTGTGAGCCAATTTCTGGGAAAGTTCTTCATAGTCACGAATCAGAGTCATCTGCTGAGCACTATCAGCAAATACTTGCTCTAAAACGGTGTGATTGTCATCTAAGTCTGGTTGTTGGGGTAAGTAAACAATTTTAGTTTTGGGATTAATGGAGAGTTGACCAGCATCAATGGGCTCAAGACCAGCAATTATTTTTAATAGGGTCGATTTGCCTGAACCATTAGTGCCAATTAGACCAACTTTATCCATAGGATCTAGACTAAAGGTAGCTTCTTTGAGGATTTCTTTAATCCCAAAGTCTTTGCGAACGGATTGTAGGGTGAAAATACTCATGAAAATTTATAGGAAAGGGAGTAGGGATTAGGGAGTAGGGAGTAGGGAGTAGGGAGTAGGGAGTAGGGAATAGGGAACAGAAATATGTCTTATATCAAGTCTGGTTGAATACCATAATTAAGGGGCGGGGGCGCGGGGAGATGGGGAGATGGGGAGATGGGGAGATGGGGGAGGTTTTTATTAAGGGTAATTATCCTGACATGATATTAAGCTTTACTTCGACTGCTAGAAATTTATTTAGTTTTAAAAAACCCGCTTTCTGGGTAGAAAACGGGTTTTGGTAGTTGTAATTTAACTACTAATACTCAACTCCAAAGTATCAAACGTCCCACTAGTAACTAGCATTAAATTAAAGAGTTCTTGACTATTTTATTGACATTTTGATGCTATTGAGGTATATCGTTTAGGTCAAAGATAAAGGGAACACTGCGACTCCCATCACCACCAATAACTAGAACTTTAGGCATCTGAGCCCCACCCTCTCGCCAAGCTGCGATCGCTTCTTTCTGGAGCACTAGTTCACCCCCTTGAGCTTTGAGGGTTTCGGCCAAAAGTCGTTGGGCTTCTGCTTTACCCTGAGCGCGATTAATTTCTGCTTGAGCTTCTTGCTCAGCCTGCTGTGCTATATAAACAGCTCGTTGGGCTTGTTGTTCAGCTACCTGTTTTTCTTCAACTGCCTTGGCAAATTCCCTAGAAAAATTCAGGTCAATGACACTAGTATCCAATACTTCGACATCATACTTGGCTAACCTTTCGCCCAAAGCCTTATCAAAATCTTCCTTTAACTGACTCCGTTGGGTAATGGATTCTTCAGCAGTACGAAGGGCGGCAGCAATTTTAAATGACTCTTGAGTCTGAGGGGCAATAATTGTGGCCACTAGATTCTGTAGAGTTCCTTGTTTTCGCCTGATGCTAACCACTTGACTGGGATCGAGGCGGAAGTTGATCGCAAATCGAGCGGTCAAATCCTGAAGATCTTTAGTGGAACTCTGGGCTGGTACTTCAAACTTCTGTACGGTGACATCATACACATCGACTATAGAGACGAAGGGCAGTTTGAAGTGGATACCTTCAAGCAGAGCGCCATCTCTAGCTTTACCCAAAATACTAAGGACTCCAGCCTGACCGGGATTGATGATTACAAAACAATTAAAGGTGAGGAGAATAACTAATGCTGCGATAATCCCCCCGAGTAAAGATTGCCAATTTTGTGGATTTTGGTTCCTCAAGTTTTAATCTCCTTTTGAATTATCCCCCGGATGAATCACAGGGGAATTAAGCCCTGATGTTACCAGATAGGGCATTTGCCACATCTCGTAAGCCTTATGGCATCATATCTTCAGCATACTAGAAAAGTTCGTATATCAGCTATCAGCTATAGGAAAGGGAACAGGGAGTAGGGAGTAGGGAGTAGGGAGTAGGGAACAGGGAACAGGGAGTAGGGAGTAGGGAACAAAATTCTCTGAATTCCTACACGGATTGCTATATTAGCTATGAGCTATCAGCATATGGGCTACGCGCACGCTACACCGAACAGCTTATGGGTCACACAGGCTAGAAGCCTGTGCCACGCTAGTTGAGGTGCCACGCTAGTTGAGGTGCCACGCTAGTTGAGGTGCCAAAGGCCAACGGCTGACCACTGACCGCTGACCACTGACCACTGACCACTGACCACTGACCACTGACCACTGATAGCTGACCACTGATAGCTGATCTCAAAACCCTATATCTTCCCTAGCTAATTGGGCGGCTAAAAATACCTCTTGATCGGACTTTTCTTGCCAATCTAGCTCCCCAATTTCCTGATAAAATTGTTGATCGTAAGCACGAGTTTTGACTACGACTGGCATTGGTACTGCATGTCCTAAAATTAAGGCTTGTTGTTTAGAATCTAACTTAGCTAATACCGAACGCAAACTTTGGCCACCAGACACCCCAGTAAAAATTGCTTCAATATCTTTATCATCATTTAGTAAACAAGTAATCCGAGTTCCAATTTGAGACATGACTTCGTTATCAATTCCAGAAGGACGCTGGTCTACGACTAACAAGGTCACAAAATACTTGCGCATTTCACGGGCAATAATCCCAAAAATTGTTTGACGTACTGTGGCTGGATCTAGGAAACGGTGGGCTTCTTCAATGGTAATCACTAGGGGACGAGGGCGATCGCTGGCATTTTTTGACTGCAAAAATATCTCGGCTTTTCTGACATAACTGCTATGAATACGACGGGTAATTAAATTAGTAGCTAACATATAGGAGAGCATGTTGGATTGGGAACCGAATTCTACGACAACATGCTTCCCGGCATCGAGAGATTCTAAAATTCGCTTGACATAATTATGGGGACAAGCACTACGGATATATTTTAATTCATCCAATCGGCTTAATTTGCGCTGTAATGCCATAATTGAGGACTTGTTGCCTCGTTTGACTTCGCAAAATTCCTGGATTTCTTCATTGGTCATGGAGAGCAGTTGCACAATCCAGGATTTGCCAAATTCATTGCGTAAAATAATGGCATTTTCTAGACTAGCTTCAGAAAGGTTTAACTCTCCTCGGACTAGGTTGATATCTTCTACTTCAATCTGGTCATAACTCAGATAAAGCTCTTGGGCATCCCGAATCCCTCGTCGTCTGGTGGATTCTGGGTCGAGGGTATAAACCTGTACCTGGGATGGAAAAAGCTGGCGCAACCCTTTGACTGTACTAAATTGTTTCCCTTCCGATACGGCTTCCCAGCCATATTCCGAGTGCATATCAAAAATTAAATTTACTGCTGCTTGCCTACGGATAATCCCAGATAGCAGTAGCCGAGTTAGAAAGGATTTACCGGTGCCAGATTTACCAAAAACCCCGTTACTCCGTTCCACAAACCGATCCAAGTCAATGCATATGGGGACTTCCATGTCAAGGGGTTGACCAACGGAAAAATTCCGGCGACGGGGGTCATCTTCTGAGCCAAAGACTGCCCGAAAATCCCGTTCACTAGCATCGTAGACTTGAGAAAAGTGGCTGGGAATTGTTTTTACTGGTAACAATTCCATCTCTTCGCTACTTTGAGCTTGAAAGGAGCCTAAGGGACTTTTTCCATTTAGTTCCACTGGCGGTTGTGACTGGGACTTTTGTGGCGTAAACATTAGCATCGGGGTTAAATTAATCGTACCGTAGGTGCCACTACCTGCGAGTACATCCCGTAGAAAGTCATCATTGGGATTAGGAGGATTAACCAGAATCCGCTGACTGGAGGTTCCCAAAGACACATCGGTTAGCATACAGAAGAAACGCGATCGCATTCCCTGAACCACCAGAAATTTCCCCACCCGCATATCTTCTACAGAGACATCGGGGTGTAATCGCACTTCCAATCCAGCAGACAGAGAGCCTTGAATAACTGAACCTAAAGGTTGACTTAAATCCATTACCATAATTCTAGGACTATTGCAATCCTAAATCATCTGGGTTATAGGGAGTAGGGAGTAGGGAGTAGGGAGTAGGGAGTAGGGTGCGTAGGGTGCGTAGGGTGCGTAGGGTGCGTTAGGGGTGGGATTGCCATCATATTCAAGGTCCAGCGCCAGTAGCCCCGTAACGCACCACTTTTCTAGGCAATAGGCAAGCTAGCAAGCTAGTCCGCCCCGTAACGCACCATCGGGTCAAACTTACCGCTGACCGCTGACCGCTGACGGCTATCAGCTAAAGGCTGACCACTGACCGCTGACGGTAAATCTGATTAATCAATCTCAATTGATGTGGGTTGAGAATCACTGGGATTATCGGAAACTAAAGGTTTGCGATAATCAGCATAGATGCGATCGCGCCAAGCAAAAAAGGTTTCGTAGAGGTTACTATCGGCAAAGCCAGGAATCCCTTGACCTTGATATTGCTGGGGAATATCGAGATAATTCCCATCGGGGAATTTCAGGAGCAGACTTAAACCGGCTACGGCAAAATCTGCTAAGCAAGGGGAGTTGCTGACTAGATAAGGACTATCCAGGAGTAAAAGACTCAAGGCTTCTAGGTCTTGCTTGAGACCATCTTTGGCTTCCTTGACGGCATCAGTGCCAAAACCGACACCAAACCCTAGAATATCTAAAAATTCCGAGGGTACGGAACCAACTACTGTTTTGAGCACATCAGGGGTTTGGTTCGGTAAGACCGATTTGCGGAAGTCGGGATTTTGGCTCAATGCACCATAGACCACTTTCCGGCTCTTGGTACCAATGGATTCATCTGCCCATTCTTCCATCAGTAAGCAGAGTCCTCGTTCTTTGGGATCGCTGGGGATGATGGGTTTGTCGGGATATTTGCGATCCAAATACATTGCGATCGCAGTGGAATCACTAATCACGGTATCCCCATCTTTTAGCACTGGTACCTTACTTTGACCAGACAGTTGGAATAGTTCTAACTGTCCTACTCCTGGGGTTACCTCAATTTTGCGATAGTCCAGCTCTTTGTAATCCAGAATCAGTCGTACTTTCTCTGAGTATTGGGACAGTTCAAATTGATACAACTCCAGCATTTTGGATCTCCTAGCTGTTGATGTGGGACACTATGCTACTGTAGCGTTTTCAGATGAAGAGGCAAGGGGAGGGTGTGGGGTGTGGGGTGTGGGGTGTGGGGTGTGGGGAATAGGCAAGAGGCAAGAGGAAATAGGCAATAGGCAAGCTAGCAATAGGCAATATCAGCCTGATAATCTTGTTTTCGTGAATTGTTCTCTCTTCTGAGAAGTGTCCCAAAGTTAACTGCTTTGAAATGTGTGTTATTGCAGTCAAAGTAAAGGTTAAGACATCTTTGTGTTCCCTGTTGCCTGTTGCCTGTTGCCTGTTGCCTAAAGCCCTTGCGCGTAGCGCTATAACTCCAACGAAACCCCTAGTTTGGGAGTGATGACTTTAGTGGGCAGGTTGTGCTGGAGGAGTTGCGATCGCAATTCTTCGAGACTCCCCACTTCCCGCAGCACGGAAGCCAAAACCCCTTGATACTCTACAATTTCATCGGCTGCTGTGGGCAGAAATACTTGGGGTTGTAACCATTGCGCCAACTGCAGTGCTGTCTTATGGCCTTGAATGACTGGCCCTGCTAGGGGTAATTCTAAGGTGACGACTGGGCTAATCACGATATTTACTGGGGCATAATCCTTGACTTCAGCAGGGGGATAGCCATGAGGTTCGTAGTAAAGACTGGTACCACTATCTAACTGCTTGATCAAATAGGCATTTTCCTGCTGGAATGGACCAATGGGTGCTCCTGGCAAGGCTCGGATTTCTATGTGATTCCCCAACGCAACGGTTTCACCAGGAGTAAGGGGGGTTACCTGGGTATAACCTAGCTGTTTGACTACCTTTGCCGCACTAGTAGAGGCCACCACTGGAATAGTTTTGTCTAATTTTTCCAAGGTTGGGGTATGGGCGTGGTCCTCTAAGCCTTGGGAGAGCAAAATTAGGTCAATTTTATCCGGAATGCTGTTAAGTGCTTCCGGTTTGTCCCCTTTAAAGAACCAAGGTAGATTGCCAAAGACCAATGAACCCACTAACCAGGGGTCAATCAAAATCCGTTGCTCTGGGAGTTCCAGTAGCCAGCTGTTTGCGCCGAAATGGGTGAGATACATACTTGAGAATGTAGAATGTAGAATGTAGAATTAAGAATGGAGAATGGAGAATTTAGAATTTAGAATGGAGAATTTAGAATTGGGAATGTAGGATGTAGGATGTAGGATGTAGACTTTAGAAGTCTGCCTTCACCATTCACTATTCTAACTCAATTCACGATTCACGATTCACGATTCACCATTCTTCATTCTCAATTCTTCATTCTTCATTCTTCATTCTTAATTCTTAATTCTTAATTCTTCATCCTCTTCAAAATTAACTCCTTCGTAAATATCGCTAAAAGTAATTTTAAAATCGATAGTACTTAATTCCAAAATTCCATTTTTTGCGGTTTGCTCAGTGAGTAACCATTGTCCTGCACTGGTTTTGGTATGTTGAATAACATGATATCTGGCTTGGTCTATCAATATATATTCTTTGAATTGGGGAATTGAGCGATAGTATAGAAACTTCTCTCCTTGGTCATAGTTTCTAGTAGATTTGGATAATACTTCAACAATTAGCAAGGGATTCATCACAGTTGTTTTCCCTTTGCCGGTATAGATGGGTTTCCCCTGAATTACCATGATATCAGGATAGGTATACTGGCGATAATCAGGTATCCACAATCGGACATCACCGATATAAATATCGTATGCTTGCCCTTTTAAGGCAAACTTCAAGTTAGCTGCAAAATTCAGAGCAATTTTATTATGATTTGTAGTGCCTCCAGCCATCGGTACAATTTCTCCATCCCGATATTCACTTTTATAATCAGCAGCTTCTTCTAGTTCTAAATACTCGGTTGGTGTGTAGTAGCGTGTTTTGTCTTGTAATAGCATAGTCCTTTCCTTTGAGAATTAAGAATGGAGAATTAAGAATGTAGAATTAAGAATGGAGAATTAAGAATGTAGAATTAAGAATGTAGAATTAAGAATGAAGAATGGTGAATTGGAAATTATGCCTTCTGCCTTCTGCCTTCTGCGTTCTTAGAGGAGATCTGAAAAGTTTTTTGATACTGAATTTTGCCCCCCTAGCCCCCCAATTCTGGGGGGAACAAGAATCAATTTGCTGGTAAAAGCCCCCCGCCCCCCTAACCTTTCAAGGGTATGTTTTTTACAAAGACGTCAGGTGTGGGGTGTGGGGCGTGGGGTGTGGGGTGTGGGGGATAAGAAAATATACTTAATTTGTCGTTAAAAATCATCATTTGTTCGTTGTTTTTCTTTTCCTCTCCCTCTGGCTTGTCCTATGTTTTACCCAAATGTAAAAAACCTACCCCTGTGAGGCCCCCCTAACCCCCCAATTCTGGGGGGAAGAGCGCGGATGCTTCGCTTTTTGACAGATGGGGACCAACGGGGGCTTAGATGTAGCAAATGAGACTTCTCAGACAACCTCTTAATTCTCCATTCTTCATTCTACATTCTGAATTCTACATTCTTCATTCTCCATTCTTAATTCTACATTCTACATTCTTAATTCTCAATTCTCCATTCTGAATTCTACATTCTTCATTTCCTCCATAGGAGGATCGCCTACATCAAAAACAATGATGAATTCAGCATCAGGCATTAGTCGTTTCAGGGCTTTTAAATGCCCCTCCGCATCAGAACGATTGCGGAACCGACCAACAACAACTCGCTGCATTTTTGGTAACAGGCGAACGATTGCCCACGGGTGTAGGCGATGATAATAAGTCATAATGTAGAGTGTCTCCTTTCATGGGGGGAACCTAGAGCCAGCCTAGGCTTGTAGACGTAAGTAGGCTGGCCCTTCCCGTGGACGTTTACCATCCACTTTTTCAGTATATCACAAAAATCATTATATTATAACATATTTTGAAAATTTTTGTAAATAATTCTTGAGAGAGCAGGGAGTAGGGAGTAGGGTGTGGGGAGATGGGGAGATGGGGAGATGGGGAGATGGGAGTCAGATCAGTTTTGCCTATTGCCTATTGCCTATTGCCTATTGCCTATTGCCTATTGCCTCTTGCCTATTGCCTCTTGCCTTTTGCTTATAATTAATACGATTACCTTTTAATAAAAATCAGACAAATGTCTATCCAACAAATAACTACAGAATATATTGCTATAAATCCTGACTATTGTTATGGTAAACCCCGCATCGCTGGGACAATAATGCCTGTTGCTGCCATTGCCGAAATGTATTTGGATATGAAACAATCTGTAGAAGAAATTGCTCAGAAGTATGATCTTTCCTTAGCCCAGGTTCATGGGGCAATGGCATACTATTTTGAGCATTGGGAAGACATTGACCGTCACACCATTGAAACGGATCGACTGGTTGAAGAAATAAAGGTAAATAATCCTACTTCAAAGTTTCAGCAAAAATGGAGACAAATCACGGGTGAAAGATAAGGGACTTGCGTTTAAAAAAAATACCAATTAAAGTAGGGTGGGCAAAGTAATATTATCTAGAAGACTCATTTGAACGAAACTGTTTTTGCCCACCCTACAAGCTCTATCTCCCACACACCCCACACCCCACACCCCACACCCCACACCCTACTCCCTACTCCCTACTCCCTACTCCGCCACATTTCCAAATAAGCCTTTTCCATTTCCCTAGTAAACTCCTTACCATTCCACAACGGAGCAGTTTGTCGAGATTGTCGCAGTTTCCAGGAAATCTGTTGTCTCAGAGCAGGGTCTTTACCTAAGCGAATCCCCCACTCGATATACTCATCATCTGTCCAGGCAATGCCTTCCGTGATTCCGGCATTTACCATCATGGTGTAACTGTTGCGAGCAACAAACTGTTCTCCCACTCTGGTGACTAGGGGAATACCCATCCAGAGGGTTTCCAGGGTAGTGGTGGCTCCATTGTAGGGATAGGTATCTAGGACCACATCCGCAATGCCTAAGTTGGCACGATGAACCGCTTCCGTAGGTACTTCTGGTAGAAACCGGAGGCGATCGCACTCTATCCCTTCTTCTTCGGCAATCTGGTTAAAGAAGCGTTTGATCGAGTCTTGGTCAGATTGGCCTTTAATCAAAAAGTAGCTATTGGGGACCGCTTTGATAATTTTCATTTGCAGCCTTGTGGTATCGGGATTGCGCTTGTATCCCTTCTGACTACTGAGATAAATGGTGGCATCGTTGGGAATATCCAGGTGGTTCCGACGTAAGCTAGGTACACCAACTTCAAACCCATCTACAGCAATATAGGTTTGGGGTAAGCGCCAGATTTTCTCGGAATAGTACTCCTGAGCAGAATCCGGTAATACGTAGGGGTCAGCAATCACGTAATCAATGGCAGGTAATCCTGAAGCATCCCACCCTAGCCACGTGACTTGTACTGGTGCCAGTTTCAGAGCCATAACTGCACAGGTGATATCGAGGGTGATGCTATCGAGGTCAACTAAAATATCCAGTTGATCCTGATAAATCTGTTCAGCCGCCTCTAGTATATGAATCCCTAATTTGCGAGGATGGTCTACCTGATTGATATACCACTCTTGGAGGTTATCGTTTACCAGCTTGTAGTTTATAAAATAGCTATAAATTTGAAACCGCTCCCGGTCATGATGCTCAAACAGCCAACGGGCTAGCCAGCCCACGGAATGCCGTCTTAAACAATGACACAGGTATCCAACTTTTAAGGGTCTGGTAGTTTTTCCTCCCTGCTCCCTGCTCCCTGCTCCCTGCTCCCTATTCAGAAATTCTCCATACCAGTCTGCTTTTTCCTTCGTATAAGCCCGAATATTCCTCTGGAACAACTCAGCAATTTGATTCAAAATTGGTCTAAAATGACTAGGCTCGTCCTGAAAATGAGCCAGAGAAAAGAATGGGGTCAGCAGACGCAGAGTCTGAACATCAGACAAGGTGGCTGGTTGTTCCTTAATTAGTGAAACCAGCAGTGATTCTAAGGTTTGGCAAGCCGCAGAAACTTCCTGCCAATAGCCCCCAGCATTCATTATCCCCCGCAGTACTAGGTTAATTCCGGATATTTGGTCTGGTAAGGATTCTGATAAGGAATAGCACAATTTAGCGGTTTCTATGCCCTGGTCATAATTAAAAGCATCTTGATAAAAAGTAGCCAGATGTCGTAGCATTCCTATATGCTCAGGATCTAAGGAGCGATAACATTCCAAAAAACTAGCGGCGATGGTAGGCTGCTTTAACGTATAACCAATTTTCATACAGGCTGACAGTAATGGCCAGAACCAAACCTTAGGATTGGGCAGGTAAGCTAAGCAAGCTTCGGTAAATTCTAGGGAGGCTGGATGCAATGGTTGGGCTTCTAATATCTGCTTCAAAACCTCTTTTAATAACTGGTGATTGCATTCTGGGGTTGGCTGGGTTTGTAGCAGTTCAATTACCCCCAGCTCGGTCAAGTCATCACCCCTAAAGGTTTCTAGCTTGATGCCTAAAGCAATAATTTCCAAGAGATTAGTCAGGTCCGTGGGGCAAATTTCCCGCATATGCTGACGGATTGCCCAGGCTACAGCATAATCGGCTAACCTCTGTCTGCGCTCAGCTTCGGTTTGCAACACCTGGAACAGTTCCTCAGTCCACGTCTCTAATTGGTCTGACTCCGCCTCCGCCATCACCAGCAGCCAAGTGGTTTGCGCTTCTGTTTCTTGACCCTGCAAGAGAAACAGTAACCCTAAATGCCAGTAGTAGGCGATGACATCGGGTTCCCTTTCAATAGCCTGTTCGTATAAGCTTGCGGCTTTACTGTAGTCCCCCTGGATTAGATATTCTTCAGCTTGTTGCTGCCAGTTAGTCATAGTTTTGTGCTAATTAAATCAAACAGATCACCCCATTTTCTAATACTATTCAAAACGTGATTAGGGTAATTGTCCACTTAAGTATTTCCATAAAACAAAGTGGGTAGACTGTGCTACCCACTCTAACTAAATAGATAATTTTAGGTGATTAAAACTGTCGTCACCAAGGTTTTAGCGTAAGTATGAATGACCTTATAAGCTGTTCAGCATTTAGATTGGGATACCTCAATTCCTCAAAAGTAACAGGAAAAAATGAACAGGGAGTAACCAATTTAAATGCACATTAACTTAACTCCTTCCAGCCAGTATCTTTGCATGCGGGATTACCATCCTTAAAGTTGATTCCTACATCTTCACCTGTTTCCTTACCTTTGAATACAGATTTTTCACTTTCACACAATACAGCCAAAGTAGTTGTCTCTTCGGTCTCTGCGATCTCACCTAAGGCGACGACGCCCTGATATGCCTTAAGGGCAGAGTTAGCATCAAGGTTACCATCATCGTCTGTTGGGTCTCCAAAGTGAGCGACGCTTGTTGAGTTCTGACCTCCTTCTACTATGCCGTAACGGTAATTCTCAGTCGCTGTCCTAATGCCAAGACCTAACTGACCAAATTGACTATTGTCAGCAAATTCATTGTTTTCCAAGTAGTAAGCTTGCTGAGATCGATTCATGGAACCAACATAAGTTTTAGCTTCCGACTGCTTGGCTTTATTAGCTTGGTTCAAGAAAGAAGGCAGCGCAATGGCGGATAGAATTCCAATAATGATGATTACAACTAGTAGTTCAATTAGAGTAAAACCTTCGTCTTGCTTTTTCTGGGTCAGGTGCTGAAGGAGTTTAACTTTTAGTTCAGTTTTCATAAGTCTTTCCGGTCGGTGTGGGATGCTGATTTGTTGTCTTCTAGACTTAACTTACCCACTTGTTTTAATTTTCATATCATCTAGGGGAAAAAAAATTTTAGGGAGTCGGGAGTAGGGTGTGGGGTGTGGGGTGTGGGGTGTGGGGAGTAGATGTAGATCTAGATGTAGGGTGGGCAGTGCATCAGCAAGATAATATCAGCAAGCCATAGTCATTGTAAGCACTGCCCACCAGCAAGGGATTAATCAGTTCGCAAATCTGAAATCAACCAGAGATGTAGGGTGGGCAGTGCATCAGCAAGATAATCTCAGGAAGCCATAGTCATTGTAAGCACTGCCCACCAGCAAGGGATTAATCAGCGAGGTTTGAATCAGGATTGCTCTAGTAAGGAACTTGTGGGCAGTGGTGGGCAAAATTTCGAGGATCTAGACTACTGCAAACCACCAAAGTGTTTTTACCCACCCTACAAGCTGACTTCGCGATGAAGCGAACGCGCCCCGCGTGGCCTACGGCCTCAGCTTCCGCTAAAAGCGATCGCAAACCTCAAAATTAATGCGATCGCAAATCTGAAATCAACCAGGTTGATCAAAGATAGCGCTATAATTAAGCCGTCAACCTGCTAACCTTCAGTTGTGGGGATCCCCCTCCCGTCCCCCTTAATAAGGGGGAAGCTAGAGATAAGCTTAATGCGATCGCAAATCTGAAATCAACCAGATGTAGGGTGGGCAGTGCATCAGCAAGATAATCTCAGGAAGCCATAGCTAAAGTAAGCACTGCCCACCAGCAACGGATTTTTCAGCAAGGTTTGAATTAGGATGACTATAGTAAGGAACTTGTGGGCACTGGTGGGCAAAATTTCGATGATCTAGACTACTGCAAACCAGCAAAGTGTTTTTGCCCACCCTACAAGCTGACTGTTCCCTATTCCCTGTTCCCTATTCCCTGTTCCCTTGTAAGATGTAGGGTGGGCAGTGAATCAGCAAGATAATATCAGCAAGCCATAGTCATTGTAAGCACTGCCCACCAGCAACGGATTTTTCAGCAAGGTTTGAATTAGGATGACTATAGTAAGGAACTTGTGGGCACTGGTGGGCAAAATTTCGATGATCTAGACTACTGCAAACCACCAAAGTGTTTTTGCCCACCCTACAAGCTGACTGTTCCCTATTCCCTGTTCCCTATTCCCTTGTAAGTTCCCGTAAATTCTCAACACCTTCGAGCTATGGTTCACTCCAACACCACCATCGACGAACAACTCCGCCCTTTTCCAGACCATACCCAATTGCCAGAATCTGATGGAACCTTTGTGAAAAATTTTCAGGAACATCCCCAAAGCATTCTTCTGACTGACTCCATCGAGCCGGTCTTGCAAGAGCTTCACCCGGACAATCACTATGCCATCGGTCAAGATTCTGGGATTTACTGGCGAGAGACCACTCCCCCTGAAAAAGGTGCAGAAGCCCCGGATTGGTTTTATGTGCCTGACGTGCCGCCCCGACTGGATGGCCAGATTAGACGCTCTTATGTACTATGGCGGGAATATATCACACCTCTGATTGCCCTAGAGTTTGCATCAGGTACGGGTGCGGAAGAACGGGATCGGACACCGTTACAAGCAGTAGATGGCACTGTTCAAAAACCAGGGAAATTCTGGGTATACGAAAAAATTATTCGCATTCCCTATTACGGCATCTTTATGATCAATACGGGGGAGTTGGAAGTGTACCACTGGGAAGATGGCACCTATGAGCGCCTGAGTCCCAACGAGCGCAACCACTATCCCATTAATCGCATGAATGTAGAACTAGGGGTGTGGCAAGGCACATATCTGGGTCTAGCTGAACAACCTTGGTTGCGATGGTGGGATCGAGAGGGAAATTTACTACTGACTGGTAAAGAGCGGGCAGCCTACGCGGAGGACCAAGCCCAGCAGGAGCAACAAAAGCGGCAACAGTTGGTAACACAATTGAAGGCTCTTAGTCCGGAACAACTTCAGGAACTAGGAATTGATGCGGGACTTTTGGAGTAGGGAATAGGGAGTAGGGAGTCGGGAGTAGGGAGTAGGGAGTAGGGAGTAGGGAGTCGGGAGTAGGGAGTAGGGAGTAGGGAGTAGGGAGTCGGGAGTAGGGAGTAGGGAGTAGA